>JBKDKI010000114.1:0-10089 GCA_046345155.1 Sphingobacteriaceae bacterium | reverse complement strand
GGCATTGTACTAGACATTGCCATTTTAGCCGCACGACGGAATGATATACGACCCTCGATCTGACGCGCAATACTGTCTGCAACTAGACGCGCATCCAACTCAGGACGTTTAATTTCAAAAATGTTGATCTGAATTTCTTTCTTAGTTAATTTCTTTAACTCTTCTTTCAACTTATCAACCTCTTTACCACCCTTACCGATAATGATACCCGGACGAGCTGTATTGATTGTTACAGTAATTAACTTTAACGTTCTCTCTATCACAATTTTAGAGATGCTACCTTTTGGTAAACGTGCTTTTAAATAACCTCTGATCTTCTCGTCTTCAACTAACTTCTCAGAGTAATCGTTACCACCAAACCAGTTAGAATCCCAACCTTTGATGATACCTAATCTAAAACCTATTGGATTTACTTTTTGTCCCATTTTAATTTCTTATTATTTTTTATCTAATACTAATGTAACATGATTTGAACGTTTTCTGATACGGTATCCGCGACCCTGAGGTGCAGTACGTAAACGTTTTGCCATTAAAGCGCTGTCAACAACAACTTTCTTTACGAATAAAGTATTCTCTTCTACTCTTTCGTTTGACTTTGCTTCGTAGTTTGCAATGGCCGACTTCAATAACTTCTCTAAACGAGATGAAGCCTCACGCGTGTTGAATTTTAAAACGTTCAAAGCTTGATATACATCTAACCCTCTTACTAGATCAGCTACCTGATTCATTTTACGAGGTGATGTAGGACAATTATTTAGTTTTGCAAAATATGTTGTTTTATTTGCTTCTTTTCTTTTCTCGGCAACTAACCTTTTTCTTTTACCCATGATTTCTAGCCTTTAAATTATTTCTTATTATGACCAGCGTGACCTTTAAATACGCGAGTTGGCGCAAATTCTCCTAATTTGTGTCCAACCATATTCTCAGTTACGTAAACCGGAATAAATTTTGCACCATTGTGCACTGCAAATGTGTGACCTACAAAATCTGGTGGGATAGTAGAACGACGAGCCCAAGTCTTAATTGCAGACTTTTTGCCGCTAGCGTTCATTTTATCCACTTTACCTGCTAGGTTGTGGTCGATAAAAGGGCCTTTTTTTAATGATCTTGCCATATTGTTTTGTTTTTTGTTTTGAAATCCCGACGGTTAAGGTCGGGACCATTAAACGTTAATTAATTATTTTTTTCTTCTTTCGATAATGTGCTTGTTAGACGCTTTAGCTTTGTAGCGAGTTTTGAAGCCTTTAGCCGGTAAGCCCTTGCGTGAACGAGGGTGACCACCTGATGCTCTACCTTCACCACCACCCATTGGATGATCAACTGGGTTCATAGCCACTGGCCTGTTACGCGGACGACGACCTAACCAACGACGACGACCAGCTTTACCGTGTACCTCTAAGTTGTGATCAGGGTTTGAAACCGCACCAACTGTAGCTTTACAAGTAATTAAGATCATACGAACCTCACCTGAAGGCATACGTAATACTGCGTATTTACCTTCACGAGCAGTTAACTGAGCGTAAGTACCTGCAGAACGTGCTAAAGCAGCACCCTGACCAGGACGTAACTCGATGTTATGAATGATAGTTCCCAAAGGAATATCAGAAAGGAATAAAGTATTTCCGATCTCAGGAGCAGCATCTTTACCAGATACGATCTTTTGATCAACCTTTAAACCTTGTGGAGCGATAATGTAACGCTTCTCACCATCTTTGTAATATACTAAAGCGATACGAGCTGAACGATTTGGATCGTACTCGATCGTTTTTACAGTTCCTTCAATTCCGTCTTTATCTCTTTTGAAATCGATCAAACGTAATGCTTTTTTATGTCCACCGCCAATGTAACGGATGGTCATTTTACCGGTATTATTTCTACCACCTGAATTCTTAGTTGAAACAACTAAGCTCTTCTCTGGCTTATCCGCTGTGATCTCAGCAAAATCAGCTGAAATTTTGTAGCGTAAACTCGGTGTTAATGGCTTATATTTTTTTAATCCCATTTTAAATTCTTTTTAAAAAATTAAATACTTGCGTAAAAATCAATTGTTTCGCCATTTTTTAAGCTAACAATAGCTTTCTTTAAACGGTTAACACGACCGATAGCCAAACCACGAGTTGTATTACGTGTTTTTACTTTACCTACGTATTGCTGAGTATTTACAGTATCAACTTTAACACCGTACATTTGCTCAACTGCCGCTTTTATCTGTACCTTATTAGCCTTTTTATCTACCACAAAACCATAGCGATTTAACTTCTCGCCTTGAGTGGTCATTTTTTCAGTGATGATAGGCTTAATTAAAATTTCCATCTTACTTATTTAAAATTGTTTCGATTACTTTTACTGAACTTTCTGCTAAGATCACATTGTCAGCGTTTAGGATATCGTAAGTGTTGATGTCAGAAGCATTGATAACTTTTGACTTCTCTAAATTTCTTGACGATAAGTAAACGTTTGCATTGTTTGAACCTAAAACCAATAATGTTTTTTTGTTGTCTAAATTCAAATTCTTGATCAAGTCAACAAAATTCTTTGTTTTAGGAGCTTCAAAATTGAAGTCTTCCAATACTGTGATAGCGTTATCTTTTGCTTTATAAGTTAAAGCTGAGATACGAGCTAAGTTCTTTACTTTTTTATTCAATTTGAATGAATAATCACGTGGTTTAGGACCAAATGCGCGACCACCACCAACGAAAACCGGAGATTTCATTGAACCGGCACGTGCACCACCTGTACCTTTTTGACGCTTAAGCTTTTTTGTGGTACGTGCAATCTCTGCACGTTCCTTTGATTTATGAGTACCCTGACGTTGGTTAGCTAAAAACTGCTTAACATCAAGATAGATACAATGATCATTTGGTTCAGCTGCAAAAATTGAATCTACAAGATCAACTTTCTTTGCTGTTTTTTTACCACTTATGTTTAATACTTCTACTTGCATGATTACTTCTCAATTAAAACGTAAGACCCTTTAGCACCCGGAACTGAACCTCTGATAAGGATCACATTCTTTTCGGCCATTACTTTTACTACTTCAAGGTTTTGAACCTTTTTACGGTTTCCACCCATTCTACCAGCCATACGCATACCTGGCATTACACGAGATGGATCTGACGATGCACCTAATGAACCCGGAGCTCTTTCACGATCGTGCTGACCGTGTGACTTATTAGCGTGACCAACACCACTAAAATTGTGACGTTTTACAACACCTTGAAAACCTTTACCTTTTGATGTACCAATTACATCAACAAAATCACCTTCGGCAAACAATTCAACTGTAATTGTATCACCTAAATTCTTTTCTTCTGTAAAATGACGGAACTCAACAACTTTACGCTTTGGAGTAGTTTTTGCGTTAGCAAAATGTCCTTTCATTGCACCTGATGTATTCTTTTCTTTCTTTTCATCAAATGACAACTGTAAAGCTGCATAACCGTCCTTTTCATTGGTTTTTACTTGTGTAACAACACAAGGACCCGCTTCAATAACTGTGCATGGTACATACTTACCATTGGCATCGAAGAAGCTCGTCATTCCTATTTTTTTACCAATTATTCCTGACATGTTTTTTGTTTGTTATTTATTTATTTTATTTAATTACTTTTTTTAATGAGAACCAGACCTACCGCTGTTAAACTTTGATCTCTACCTCAACACCGCTAGGCAATTCTAACTTCATTAAAGCATCAACAGTTTTTGAAGATGAACTGTAAATGTCTAATAAACGCTTGTAAGAGCATAATTGGAACTGATCACGCGCTTTTTTGTTTACGTGTGGTGATTTTAACACTGTAAAGATTCTTTTGTTAGTAGGCAATGGAATTGGACCATTTACTACTGCACCTGTAGCTTTTACAGTTTTCACGATTTTTTCAGCCGATTTGTCAACTAAGTTGAAATCGTATGATTTTAATTTGATTCTAATCCTTTGGCTCATGTTAAAGAACGATATATTTGTTATTATTAAACTTTTTCTTTTGTACCTTTTGATTTTGCAATAACGTCTGCTGCAATGTTCGCAGGAGCTTCGTTGTAGTGGCTAAACTCCATTGTTGAAGTTGCACGACCAGAAGTTAACGTACGTAATTGAGTTACGTAACCAAACATTTCAGATAATGGAACTTTTGCTTTGATAACTTGTGAGTTACCTTTACTATCCATACCTTCAATTTGACCACGACGACGGTTTAAGTCACCTACTACATCACCCATGTTTTGCTCAGGAGTTAAAACCTCAACTTTCATGATAGGCTCTAACAATACCGGCTTACATTTTGGTAATGCCTCGCGGTAAGCTGAACGTGCACAGATCTCAAATGATAATGAATCCGAGTCAACCGCGTGGTATGAACCGTCTTTCAATACAACTTTTAATCCTACTAACGGGTAACCCGCTAATACACCATTTGCTAACGAAGACTTAAATCCTTTTTCAACAGCAGGGATAAATTCACGAGGAATGTTACCACCGGTGATCTCGTTAACGAATTGAAGATCGCCATTCTTAGCAAAATCCCAATCAGCATCAACCGGACCAACAGTAAACTTGATATCAGCAAATTTACCACGACCACCAGACTGCTTCTTGTAAACCTCACGGTGATCAACTGAACCACTGATAGCCTCTTTGTAAGCAACCTGAGGAGAACCCTGGTTAACTTCTACTTTAAATTCACGCTTTAAACGATCAACAATGATCTCTAAGTGTAACTCACCCATTCCGGAGATAATGGTTTGACCAGAATCTTCGTCGGTTTTAACACGGAAAGTTGGATCCTCTTCAGCTAATTTGTTTAATCCTACACCTAAACGATCTAAGTCACCTTGAGTTTTAGGCTCAATAGCGATCGCGATCACAGGCTCAGGGAAATTCATTGCCTCTAATACCATTGGATTTTTCTCATCACATAAGGTATCACCGGTACGGATATCTTTGAAACCTACTGCAGCACCAATATCACCTGCCTCGATGAACTCGATAGGGTTTTGTTTGTTTGCGTGCATTTGGAAGATACGAGAGATACGCTCTTTATTACCAGAACGTGTATTTAATACGTAAGAACCTGCATCTAAACGGCCTGAATAAGCGCGGAAGAAACACAAACGACCAACGAATGGATCAGTTGCGATCTTAAATGCAAGTGCAGTGAAAGGCTCCTTTACATCCGGCTTACGAGAGATCTCTTCTCCGGTGTCAGGGTTAGTACCTTTGATATTATCTTTATCAAGTGGTGAAGGCATTAACTCCATCACAAGATCTAACATAGTTTGTACACCTTTATTTTTGAAAGATGAACCACAAACCATAGGAACAATTTTATTTGCAACGCAAGCTTTACGCAAAGCGTCTAATACTTCTCTTTCAGTGATAGTTTCAGGAGCATCAAAGAATTTCTCCATGATCTTATCATCAAATTCAGAAACGGCTTCCAACATTTTCTCTCTCCAATGAGCCACATCATCCTTCATATCATCAGGAATTGGAACAACCTCATAGGTCATACCTTTATCTGCCTCATTCCAAACCATTCCACGGTTGTTGATCAAATCAACTACACCTTTGAAATTATCTTCAGCACCAATTGGTAACTGCAAAGGAACTGCATTACCACCTAAAATTTCACGAGTTTGCTTAACTACATTCAAGAAATCAGCACCCTGACGGTCCATTTTATTAACGAAACCTAAACGGGTTACATTGTAACCGTCAGCTAAACGCCAGTTTGTTTCAGATTGCGGCTCAACACCGTCAACTGCCGAAAATAAGAACACTAAACCATCTAATACACGTAATGAACGGTTTACCTCAACTGTAAAGTCAACGTGGCCCGGTGTATCAATGATATTGATCTTATATTTGTTATCGCGGTAGTTCCAGAAACAAGTTGTAGCAGCCGAAGTAATGGTAATACCACGCTCCTGCTCTTGCGCCATCCAGTCCATTGTTGCTGCACCATCGTGTACCTCACCAATTTTGTGATTTACACCGGTATAATATAAAATACGCTCGGTAGTTGTTGTTTTACCAGCGTCGATATGGGCAGCAATCCCAATATTTCTTGTATATCTTAAGTCGCTCATTTTATTAATTAGAATCTAAAGTGTGAAAATGCTTTGTTTGCTTCTGCCATTTTGTGAACATCTTCTTTCTTTTTGAAAGCAGCTCCTTCTTCTTTTGAAGCAGCGATGATCTCACCAGCTAATTTTTGAGCCATTGATTTCTCATTACGTTTACGTGAATAAGAAATTAACCACTTCATAGCCATTGATATTTTTCTATCAGGACGGATCTCAGAAGGAATTTGGAAAGTAGCACCACCCACACGACGTGAACGTACTTCAACCTGAGGCGTTACGTTTGATAAGGCTTTTTTCCAAACTTCTAAACCATCTTCATTTGTACGCTTTGCAACTACTGCAATTGCCTCATGAAAAATGTTAGACGCGGTATTCTTCTTACCATCGTACATTAAATTGTTCAAAAAACGAGTTACCTGTACATCATTATAAATTGGATCAGGTAACAAAACACGCTTCTTCGCTTTAGCTTTTCTCATTGTATATAATCTCTATATTATTATTTTTTCTTTGCTGGAGCCGCTGCAGCACCCGCCTTAGGACGCTTCGCTCCGTATTTAGAACGTTGTTGTTTACGACCTTCAACACCTGCAGTATCTAGGCTTCCACGTACAATATGGTAACGTACACCTGGTAAATCCTTAACACGACCACCACGTACCAATACGATACTGTGCTCTTGCAAGTTATGACCCTCACCCGGGATATAAGCAATTACCTCTTGCTTATTAGTTAAACGAACCTTAGCAACTTTGCGCATTGCAGAGTTTGGTTTCTTTGGAGTAGTTGTGTACACTTTTGTACATACTCCACGACGCTGCGGACATGAGTCTAACGCAGCAGACTTGCTCTTGTTAACCGCTTTGATACGGCCTTTTCTTACTAATTGTGATATTGTAGGCATCTTAATCCTTTGTATTACTTGATTTTACTGCTATTCCAGAACTTTTTCTAAAATAGGGACGGCAAAGATAATAAATTAATTTCAAAAGACAAGTTTTTTTTTAGCAATATTTTACGAATTTGTTGCTTTTTCGAAAAATACATCCCCAAAAGGGAAAAACGAATGACGAATTGGACCTAAAAAATTTTAAATCCGAATTGAATTTTGATGGTCAGATTTTAAAAATCTAAAACGATAAAGGTAGTTTTAACAATTCGAGGGGCAGAAAATTAAAAAACATGTTTTTCGGCGTGGTAAGATGATCTTACCAATGGTCCGCTTTCCACATATTTGAATCCTTTGCTCAAGGCATACTCCTTATGACGTTTAAATTCATCGGGGTGAACAAAACGCGCCACCGGTAAATGCTTGGTTGTAGGCTGTAAATACTGGCCTATGGTTAATACATCGCAATTTACGGCTGCCAGATCGTTAATGGTCTCAATGATCTCCTCCTCTGTTTCGCCTAAGCCAACCATTAAGCCGCATTTGGTTTTAACGCCGGCATCATGCAAACGCTTTAGTACTTCCATACTGCGATCGTATTTTGCCTGTATGCGCACCTGAGCGGTCAATCGGCGCACGGTTTCAATGTTATGAGATACAATATCTGGCTTTACATCAATGATGCGTTGTAAGTTTTCCCATTTACCTGCAAAATCAGGTATCAAACATTCAAATTTGGTTTCGGGACTAACAGAACGAATGGCTTTGATGGTCTCTGCCCAAATGATGCTACCGCCGTCTTTCAGATCATCTCTATCCACACTTGTGATTACACAATGTTTTACGCCCATTAATTTTACTGAATTGGCTACACGCATGGGTTCATCCCAATCTGCCGGCTTTGGTTTACCGGTTGCTACAGCACAAAAACCACAACTACGGGTACAAATGTTTCCAAGGATCATAAAGGTTGCAGTGCCTGCACCCCAGCATTCGCCCATGTTTGGGCAATTACCGCTTTCGCAAATGGTGTGTAATTTATGCTTGCTTACAATATTTCTAACCTTCAGGTATTCTTCACCAGTTGGTAGCTTAACGCGCAACCAATCGGGTTTTTTAACCTTAGGCGTATTTGATTCTGAAGAAGTTTCTGTTATAATTTCTGAAGTACTCATTGCTAATACCATCTTTTTCCAAACACAAAACCAATGTGAATGGTTACCACTATATTTTCGCTTGGATTACGCGCCATTATTGGCAATCCGATAGGAAAATAATTTACTGAAACACCTGTTTCAATTGCTTTGACTAAATTACCGTAAGGCGAATATTCAAAACTCATATTAAATTTTCCGGTAACAAATGGATATACGTAAAGCTCTCCCAGTCCGTTTGAGAAAGGCGCACGGCCCATGATGCTATCTTGCGTAAAAGTAGATGCGTTAAAACGACGGTAACGATTAAGGTTAGTGGCATCGTTAGTTACGGTTGAATAATAATAAGGTTTTGCAAACGCGATACCGGGCCCTAAACTATAGGAATAACGCACCTCCACAGCCTTTTTATCGGCCTTGCCGGCAATAACATGTTGTTTACCAACCGATGCTTTTAAAAGCATTACATTGTTTAGTTTGCCGTATACATAACGCTTGCGCTCAACATCTGATCCGGTTAATTTAATTTCTTTGGGATGTTTTAGGGTAGAAAGATCGACCTCTAAGAACGATTTGGTTTTACCTGTAATATGCTTGGCTCGGCGATAAAGCGCGCCATAGCCACGTGTGTGCGCATAAATTTCAAAGGTTTGCTCGTTACGGTATAGCACATTCAGATCACTCCCGTCTTTCTCATAATCAGGCACAATTTGCGCTGAGAGATCGGCAAAAATAAATACTAAAAAAGCAACTATACTGAGTCGTAACATTCTAACAAAATTAAATAATTCTCACTAAAAAACCTATTTTTGTAAGTAAACAACCATTATGGCAACAAGTTTTGTTAAATATATAGGCGATCTAAGAACCGAAAGCGAACACTTAGCGAGCAAACAACAGATAATAACCGATGCGCCGGTAGACAACCACGGTAAAGGACAGGCATTTTCGCCAACCGACCTGATGGCAACCTCACTGGCCAATTGCATGTTAACCGTGATGGGAATAAAAGCGCAGGGCGAAGGTATGACGAGCATAGACGGCACCACTGCGGAAGTAACAAAAATAATGTACGCCGAACCACGCCGTGTTGGTGAGATACACATAAAGTTAACTTTTCCTAAAAACAATTTTTCGGATAAAGAAAAGAAGATATACGAGCACACCGCCCACACCTGTCCTGTTGCAAAAAGTTTGCATCCTGATCTGAAACAGGTGTTAGAGTTTGTTTGGTAAGAAAACGCATCAACAGATGTTTTTACATTAAAATTAATTTATTAATTTAACACTAGTAACACGCCACCTAATGGCGCCAATCTCTCTAACGTATGCAAGATAGGCGCAACTTTTTGGCGGGTATACACTAGTTATAGGTAATTGATGGCAGTACCCGTTCTTGACGTGTAGTTTTGAAGAATTCGCTGCGATAATTTTCAGGTAAGTCAAGCAGACAAAAGTAAAATCGACATTTGTATTTTTAGGTGGCAAGTTGTTTCGATCGACATCGTGAAAGCTCGCTTTCAAACGACTGGCGTCGTTAAAACAACTTGACAAAGTTCCCAATAAAAATTTACAAAGTCAAATTTTGCTATAATATGTAGCATGATCATACCATAAAAAGGCGCAGGCTTTTCTTCCAACTAAAAGACTTCGCCAATCAGAAAGATTAGCGCAATATTTTAGTTTAAAACTCCAAGCGTCCTTGACGAGACGTAGCAGAAACGTACTACCACCAACACCGTTGATTCTTTGATAAGAATTTTAAATGAATCAACTACCTATAACACGGGGCCATGGCGTAATTGGGCCGACTCGGTCATCGCAAAGCCAATTTATTGCCTGCTTCGCAGAAAATAATTTTAATTTGTCTTTGCTAAAAAACATTAGTATCTTCAAATAAACATTTTCGGTAAAGACTGTTGATGCTTCGAAAGCCCAACTACGCAAGCCCCGAATACGTTA
>JBKDKI010000113.1:0-2340 GCA_046345155.1 Sphingobacteriaceae bacterium | reverse complement strand
TATCAGTTTAATGTTACGTAAACCACTTTGTGTTTTTATAGTTAAAACATATAAAGCTTTTGGCAGATCATATGTATCAAGCGTTGTTTTGCCATTTACATTCAAAGTTTTTACAACCTGGCCCAAAGCATTGGTTATTGTAATTTGGGAAGGCTCATTTACTTCTATGGTTAATTCATCAGTGAATGGATTTGGGAATGCATTCACAAATAAATCGTTCTTTATACCTTCTTCTATACCAGTACAAACAACAACAGATAAAGTATTAATAACACTTGAAGTACAACTGCCATTACTACCAGTTATGGTATATATTATTGTTGAAGCCGGACTTAACACTTGACTGCTTCCGTTCAAATTTCCGGGCATCCAGGTATAAGATGATGCCCCACTTGCAACTGCTGTGGCAGTTTGGCCGGGACATAAAGTTGATGATGATAAAGTTATATTAACTGTAGGTGAAGGCATTACATTTATTGTTGTTGAGCTAACACTTGTTAAACTAGAATTAGAAGCTACTAATGATATAGTATAAATACCACCTGATGAGAAAGAAATATTTGGATTGGTTGCAGAGGTATTTGAAATTAGGGCTACAGGGATTGTACTCCATGTATAAGTTGGTGCAGGCAACCCTGTAGAATTATTGGTCATGGTAATTACTGAGTTAATACAAGTATTTGAAGGTGTGTTGAAATTTGAAACTGCGTTTGTTCCAACCGGAATTGAAAACTCATAAAAATCATTCGTAAAAGTAAATGGATTGAAATTAATTAAACCTGTTCCTAAATATGCCTTATTGTTTAAGGTGGCTGCAGCCAACCAACAGCGAGCAGATGGCGTGTTATTTGTTGTAACACTTGACCAAGTGTTGTTTGATGGATTGTATTTAAACATGTTATTATAATTAATTGAATAACCACTCATACCAAAACCAACATATCCTTCATTATTCAAAACAAATCCAATTGCCGCCTGCCTGGCAACACCCGGAAAGGAGGCCTTGTTCGCCCAGGTATTATTTAAAGGATTATATTCATAAAGATGAGTTGTTTCTGAGGTTGTAGCCCCACATGCCATATACCCTTTATTGTTAATTGTAAAGCACGCTGGAAAGGTACGAGGTCCGCCGGGTAAATTTCCTTTAGCGGTCCAAATGTTAGTTCCGGGATCATATTCATAAAAATCAGAATAAACAATATTATTATCAGTTCCTCCGCCCACATATATCTTGCCATTAGCTTCGAAGTATGCGCATGCATCACGAGCAATTCCAGGAAAATTTGCCTTTTGGGTCCACGTATTCGTATTAGGGTCATATTCCCACCAATCTTTCTTCAGATTGGTAAATCCATCATATCCCAACCCAACATATGCTTTTGTTCCTAAAGTTAAACCTACACCGAAAGCTCTCTCGTTATTAACTCCAGGAACATTAGCCTTTTGTACCCAAGTGTTTAAGCCTGAGTCGTATTCCCACAAGTCTTTCTTTCCAACACCCGCTGCAAAATAAACCTTTGAACCAATGGTAAAAGCAACCCCTCCATCTCGTACGCCATTAGGTAAATTTGCTTTTTGTGTAAAGGTTTGACTTAGCAATACATAATTGCAAAAGAATAAAACTGATAATAATGCTGTTTTCATTTTTTTAATTGTTTTCATCGTTTTTGTTTTAAATTTTAATTTTTATATAAACCATTCTACTTCATCAAATTCACATGACCTGTTTTTTCGAGCATTTTTTCTTTTGCATTTTGTATGTTCAGTTTCCACACATATACATCATCTTTGCAGATCTCTCCCTTGTAGTAACCGTTCCATTTGGTTTCATAAGGGTTGTTAGAACGGTACAACAATTCTCCCCAACGGTCAAATATCTCAAAGCTGTAATTCTTTGCCGAGAAGTTACCCGTAAGTACAGGGAAGAACTCATCGTTGATTAGATCATCATTAGGCGTAAACGTGTTAGGTATATAAATGAAAATGTCATCCTCTACCGTTATTACTTTCGATATTGTATCGGAACATCTTGGGTTAGATGCAATAAGCGTTACCAAGAACTTGCCCGGATCCTGAAAAATGTAATTCGGGTTTTGTTCCGAAGAGAATAAACTATTAACGTAATACCACTGGTAAGTGCTTGCTCCTTGTGAGAGGTTAGTAAAATTCACTTCAGGATGCTCCAGCACATCCGGATTTTTTGGATCATAATCAAAATCGGCTGTTGGTTTGGCATACACCGTAACCAAATTGGTATACGTGATAGTTGTTGAACAGCCCAATGGTGTGCTGATAATAATATTGGCCGTGTAAACACCCTCTTTGGTAAAACATATTTGC
>JBKDKI010000112.1:0-1091 GCA_046345155.1 Sphingobacteriaceae bacterium | reverse complement strand
AGTGATGAAGGTTTTGTAGCTATGCTTGAAGAGTGTTTTCATATCATTTCGTTTTTAAATTATAGATCATTTTACTTTAAAAGCGTAATGTTTCCTTTTTTGCTTATTTGTTTGCCGTCTATAGTTGCTTTTATACTGTATACAAATACTGCTGTGTTTAATGCTTTGCCTTGGTAAGTGCCATCCCAACAGAAGTTTGCTTTGTTTGATTTAAATACTTCTTGGCCCCATCTATCAAACACACTTATGGCAAAGCTTTGAACACAACCTGCCCAGCCTTGTAAGCAAAACTCATCGTTATTATTATCACCATTTGGTGTAAAAGCATTTGGCACGTCTAAAGTTTGTTCGGTGGTTACATTTACACATGTTTTGCTCGTGCAATTATTTCTAGTGCCTGTTACACAAAAATCAGTTGTTTTATCAGGGCTTATTACTACTACAGAACATGTTGCACAATCGAGTAAGGCACTATTTGACCAACTATACTCATCTGCTCCGGTTACTGTTATTGTGGCACTGGCTCCACAGCTTAATTTAATGTTGCTTGGGTTTAGTTCTAATACCGGGCTATTGTTTAGTATTACCTGTGCGGTATTACTACCTGCTGCTTTGCATAATACTGCTGCACTATTATAGGTTACAATGTATGTTCCTGCGGCGCTTGCTGATAGATCAATATCTCCTGTATTAGCATCTATTATTAAGCCTGCATCGCTTGAAAATATGCCTCCTGTGCTAAAGCCGTTTGATAAGCTTGCTTGGGCATTACCATTGCCTGTGCAATACTGCGTTGGGTAACTAAAAGTAACATTAGGCTGCTCTATTGCCTGCACATTTATAGCTACTGTTGCTGTTGCTTCGCAGCCGGGACCAGACTCAACAGAGATAGTATAAACACCACTGCTTGCAACTTGCGCATTATTTATGACTGCATTTTGAGTATTTGCCGTAAAGTTATTTGGCCCTGCCCAAGTATAAGTGTTTGCTGCAATGGTGCTTAAGGTTAAGCTTTGGCCCGCGCATATTGTATTACCGGGTAATACATTGGCTTGGGCAACCAAACCTCCTCCACTTATGGTGTAAGTTTC
>JBKDKI010000111.1:0-17506 GCA_046345155.1 Sphingobacteriaceae bacterium | reverse complement strand
TAACGTTTGGCAAGCTTGCGCAGTGCGGTTTATGAAACTCCCTCTGTCTGCCCGCCGAAACGTTTATTAAATGTACTAATGTTTATTAGCAAAGCCAAATGAAAAAAAAGTTCCGGTGTCGACCGGACAATAAATTGGCTTTGCGATGCGCCGGTCCGCCCGCATTGCGCCATGGCTTGCTGTTAGCGGTAGTTTTAATCGTCTTCCATTAGGTCGATAAGTCGACCGTCTTGAAGTCTATATGGCCCGTTTAACTTTGGATTTTCTGCTTTGGCTTTTTCAACTGCGTCAATAAAGTCGTCAAAAGATTTTTGTAGTAAGGATTTGTCCTGAGTGTCCCAGTACTCGCCTTCGTCAACCACTTGCAAGTTGATGAAATGTTGTTGTATTTTTTTTAGCAGGGAAATTATTTGTAAGTGTGTTTCAATTCCCGCGAATTGTGTTTTGCAATATTCTTGAATGTAATTGTCTTTGTCAAACTCTAGCCATAAAGGATCAGCATTTGGGTCAGGTTGTATTTTAATGCCTTTTGTCGGACCTTCATAATCCCAATCTTGCTCATCTTTTACACGACCAAGTTTCTTAGACGGTTCTGAAAAAGATTCGAATGGCATGTCATTTGTCTGCGCAAATTTTTTTGCCTTTGTCATTACAGTGTCGAAGTCGTTGTCCGATTTTAGTTGCCCTTCAAAATGAATTGTTACTCCCATGTCTGTTTGTCAAATTACCGCTAACGGTTTCAAGCTAAATTCCCGTTTGGAATTTGAAACTTTGTCTACCGAAATGTTAGTTTAAAGATAAATGTTTAATGGACTTTTGCAAAGCGAAAATTAATTAATTGTCTACCGCTTTTGCAAAAGCCGAAGCCGAATGCCCAAATGGGATTTAGGTTGTGTTAGTGGCTGGGCTTCTTTCTGTCAAAAGTGAATTATACATTTCGGCAATAGTTTTTTAATTCTCTGTTTTTCCGTTTCGCTCAAATTATTTCGTTCTATGTGAAGTTCTTGCAGACTTGTTAAATACTTAATTTCTTCGGGTAAACTCGTCAATTTATTATTCCCAATCTCTAAATACAAGAGGTTTGTCAATTCTCCGATTTCTTTAGGAAGTTCTATTAGTTGATTGTTGTTCATTATTAGTATTCGCAAGTTTTTCAGTTGTCCGATTTCAGCACCAACACTTGTCAATTCATTTGAACTTAATGATATTTCGTCAAGAGTTGTTAGTTTGCTTAAAACTGTCGGGAAAGTTTCAAATTGATTTCCTAATAGATTTATTGAAACGATTTTGTCAAGTCGAGATAGTTTATTAGGCAACTTGCTTAGTCCTTGGCTTGCTACATCAATACTCAAAACTTTATGTTTTTGTCGAATTGCTTGCTTAATGTTTTTGTATTCATATAAATCTCGATTTTTCTTTATGTAGTCCCAATAAGATTTCCCAATTACTTGTTTAATTTCAAAATCGAAAACTTTTTGTTTTTTTCCGTCTGTCCATTTTCCTGATGCTAATTTGTAGTCTGTATTTAACTTTCCTTCAAAAAAGCCAGTAATACTGTCTGTTTTGTCACGCTCTACCAAATAGAAAGTAAAGTCAGGATTTAGTTTTCCAACCAATTTCAATGAACCCCAATTTGGGTCGTAATAATACGAACCGACCATTGTAGAGTCAAGGAGAACCAAAAAATTGAGGTTTATTTCGAGTTTCTTATTTTGGTCAGTCAAAATATAGCCTTCGTAAACATATGTGTCGCAACATTTTTTGTCTTGTCCAAATGTGGTCAAAACAGAAAAAAGTCCGATTAATATTGTCAATATGTTTTTCATTGTGTTTGTCGTTGTCATAGCCTTGCCACTAACGTTCCCAGGCCATACGCCGGCGGGCTTTCAAAGCTTCCTGCGTCTATACCCTAAAACGGTTATATGAAGATACAAATGTTTTTTAGTGAGGGCAAATGAAAATTAAAATGCGCGTCTGCGCACTTTGGATTGCCCGAACGATCACCCGCGTCCGCCCGCTGGCTTATGACCTGTGTTAGTGGTTGTAAGCGTCCCAAAATTATGATTTAGTTTGAAATATAGAGTTTCTTTCTCAAGACACTACCGTTTTGGTGAAGAATAACAATATAACATCCTTTTTCTATTGTAGAAACGTCAAGTAATTGTTTTCCTTCGAGAACTTCTTCTTTTCTTTTTATTCCATACATATCAAAGATTTCAATTGTATAATCACCTTCCAAGTTTATTATAATTTTTTCATTTGCATAGTATATAGAGCTTTTCCATTGTGTTAATTCAGTAATTCCTACTTCGTCATTCGGGCCGAAACAAAAAGCCGAGTCTAATGAAATACAAACTCTGTCAATATAATAGTAACTTGTTGTGTCTGTCAGGCGTGGAGCAGGAAATAAAACAGATACCGTATCTGTGTTATTGTCATCCTTAAAATTTCCAATAGTTATATATTCTTCGCCTCCTAGAGCTTTGTAAGAACCAAATATTCTTTTCCAAGTCGTTTTATTAGTCAGAAACTGATTTTGTGGATTTGATATCTGGGGAATATAATTACTAAATGCAGTATCGTACGTCGACGTAATTGAATATTGTGAAATATAAGCACCAAGATCGTCAGTTGCATATCTTGAGCTGTCAGCTAAAGAAACCCGAAAGGAAACGTAGTATTTTTTATTTACAATGAGTTGAGAAGTCAATTTAATTTGAATGTATTCTCTGTAAGTCGTCGGCCAACTGTAATATGCATAAAGTCCAGCATAACCACCTCCATTATAGGGCGTTTGAATTCCAAAATAGTTAATTGGAACGTCAATATTTGATGTTGTGGCGCAAGTATCTAAAAAATCACAAGTACCCATTGTAGGTTGAACCCATCCTGTGGCATAATTCATAAAACCCCAACCAAGAGGACAAGATGAATAAGTTTCGAAATCGCCATTTGGGACTAAATTTTGGGCGAATGAATTAATATTTAATATCAATAGAATAGCGACGATTATTTTTTTTAAAAATCTCATTTTATTTTTAAAAAGTTTTTACATAAATCGTGCCAACATTTGTTAAGAACTTTGTTAGCAGCTGTCACGTCGTTCTTATAACCACTAACGTTTTCGCGCTTTATTTCAGTTTGGGTTTTGAAACACTGTCTACCGAAATGTTACTAACAAAGCTAAATGTTTTTTAGCCATTTGCAAAGCATAAATAACTGTCTTTCCCGAAGGGACAACTTTTGCAAATGCCTTATACTTCCGCCCAAATTGAATAAAGCGTGTGTTAGTATCCAGTTGCCGCCACACAGTTTAAGTTCTGCTTACATGTCTGCATACACAGGTGGGAAGGAAATTTTGTATGCTTATTTGGCGCAACAAAAAACTATACCTTTGAAAAAATCGCCAAATGTGCTTGCAAAATGCGCGTTGAATAACACTTCCGTCATTTAAACCTTATTTTTACATCGTAATTTTATTAACTTTTTTTACTAATATTTTGTCACATTTTTTGCTTATTTTTGAACTTATAGATTAAAATTACAGGCAATTCGGAAAACATGAATCAGGATTTAATGATAAGACTTTTTAGAGCTATTGACGGAGATATCAATGATGATATTGTCAAGGTTGCTAGTAAAATAATAGAAGATGAAAAAATTAAGGGTCATAATAGATTAGCTGATAAATTAAAAAATATATTAGAAAAAAATGTCGTTTCCAATATTCATTTTAAAAATGAATTAAAATCAATTTTACCAGCAGGAACATCTATACCAACTGATAAGAGAAATAATGTTCCATTAGCATCTATAGTTGAAAGAGATAATTTAAGACATGATATGATTCTGTCATCGGAGACAGAATATAAGATACATCGAATTGAAAAGGAATATGTTGCTCGTCAACGATTATTAAACTATGGCTTGAAACCTAGACAGAAAATATTGTTCTATGGTTCTCCAGGATGCGGTAAAAGTATGAGTGCTGAGCGAATAGCGTGGAACATTGGGCTTCCTTTTTTAAAGGTTCGTTTTGAAGCAATTATTTCATCTTATTTGGGAGAGTCCGCATCTAACTTAAAAAATTTATTTGAGGCAGTTAAGAAAACGCCATGTGTGTTATTACTTGACGAGTTTGATTTTATCGCAAAAACTCGTTCTAGTGGACATGATGTCGGAGAAATGTACAGAGTAGTAAATGTTCTATTAAATTTATTAGAAGATTATGAAGCACCAGGTTTATTAATTGCAACTACAAATTTAGAAGGAACTTTGGACAAAGCTTTATTTAGAAGGTTTGATGATATAATTGAAATTCCTAAACCAGGAAAGGATGAAATTTTGAGACTTTTAAAAAATAGTTTGTCTTCTATCAATGTTGCTAAGGATATTAATTGGGATGATATAACAAAAAAAATGAATGGGTTTTCTGCCGCATTAGTAGTTAAGGTTGCAAATGACTCCGCTAAAGCTGCTGTTATTCAAAATAGTAAAGTCATAGAACGTGAACATTTAATGAATGCCTTAACCGAAAACATTAATTACAATAAATAATAATGGCTGAGTTTCCGCATTTACCATTTCCAGAAGTAATTAATGGAGTTCATAAACCGAAAAAAATTAAAGTTGATAAAAACGTCAACGAGGTAACATCGGATAATCTTAAGAAAAGAGAAACACACGGCAAAGGCTTACTTTCAAATGTAGAACATCTTTCTGCTTATTGGGCAGATAATATTGAAAAACGTAAAGCGCTTAACCTTCCTGAATTACCTAATCCAGATGTGATACCAGTATTTCTTCAAATTGACACAGGCGAATTCAATGTGGAGTCACTACAAAGTAGTTTCGGTATTGAAATTATTGCTGAAGAAGAAAATGGTTTTATAATTGGAGCATCTAAAGATAACTTCAAGTCATTGCGAGAAAAAATAGAGATATTTTTAAAGAATGAAGATGGTAAGAAATTTCAAAACAAGGCATCTCAACTTTGGAGTATAAATGATGGCACGCAATGGAAAGTACAAGAATTATTATCTGATGAGTTAAAAGCAAAATGGAATCAAATTCAAAACGATGAAATTCTGATAATAGATATTGGAATAGCTTGTTATTTAAGAATATCTGAACAGCCAACAAAAGGGAAAGATGATACTGAAGAAAAGTATCAAGCTGCTCTTGCCAGATGGAATCAAAGAAAACTGGAAACAGAAATAGAAAGAGATGAAATTGCGCAAATAAGACAAACAGAGTTCGAAAAATTAGTTCTAGCCCATAAGGGAGAGTTGATAAGTGGTTATGTTGATTTTGAAGATAGTTTTTCTTGTAGAATAAGAATTTCAGGAGAAGGGCTTAAAGATATTGTGTTAAATTATCAATATCTTTTTGAAGTTATTGAAAGCGATGCTTTATTTGGTGTTGAACATGGTTCGGCTGACATTGGTGATTTTGAAGCAGAATTAATAGCTCCTGATGATAGTTATCCCAGTGTTTGTGTAATTGATAGTGGAATACAAGAAGGTCATCGACTTTTAGAACCTGCGATTGATAAGGAAAAATCCAAGTCTTTTATTCCTGGTGATAATAATGTTGCCGATTTAGTTGCAAATGGTGGTCACGGCACAAGAGTAGCAGGAGCGGTTTTATATCCGTCTTTTATACCAAAGGAAAACAGCTATCAATTACCTTGCTTTATTCAAAATGCACGTGTCTTGTCTTCGGATGCAACACTCTCAGAGAATATATATCCTCCAAAACTAATGGAAGAAGTCGTTCAATATTTTGAAGGAACAAGATTATTTAATATGTCTATTAATTCTTATAGCCCATGTAAACTTATTCATATGTCTCAGTGGGCTTCTTCAATTGACAAGTTGATGTTTGAGAAAGATATATTATTTATTTTATCAGCTGGGAATTTACATCGAGAAACTGGTAGTCATATAAAACCTGGAATAAAAGACCATTTAAATTCCGGAAAAGTTTATCCTAATTATTTGCTTGAAGAAAAATCAAGTAGAATAGCAAATCCGTCACAAAGTAGTTTTGCGCTAACAGTTGGTTCGGTTTGTATTGAGAAATTTGATTCACCTGATAAGGAATCATTTGGAGAAAAAGATAGCCCTTCTCCTTTTTCTAGAACTGGATTGGGATTATGGGGATGTGTTAAACCTGATGTTGTTGAATATGGTGGAGATTTTACAATTGAGAAGAATGAAAACCCAAATATTTCATATGAAACAACAACTTCACCTGAATTGGTTAAATCTACTCTAGGAGGTGGATCGGGAGTGGGTAACGATTCGGTTGGTACATCATATGCTGCTCCAAAAGTCGCAAATATTGCTGCGCATTTAGAGCGATTATATCCAAAACAATCAATTAATCTATATAGAGCTTTAATAGTTCAATCTGCAAGATTACCAGACAGGGCATTTGTAAATCCTACAATAGATCATATTCGACATTACGGATATGGCATACCTAATATGGAACGTGCTACGAGAAATTCTGAAAAACGTATTACTTTGATTTCTTCAGGGAATTTATCTGCCAAGCAAGCAATTGTTTATCAAGTGAAAGTGCCTGAACAAATGAGAAGTGCTGGACAGGATTATGATGTGTTGATTGAAGTTTCATTATCATTTATGGCAAAACCAAGAAGGACAAGGAGAAAATCCCAGTCTTACCTTTCAACTTGGTTAGATTGGGAATCTTCAAAACTTAATGAGAAATACGATCAATTTTTGAATCGAGTTTTACAAAATATGGACGACCCAATTGAAGATGTTGAAGATCAAGATTCCATTAAATGGGTTATACGTGAAAGAAAGGATTGGAGTAAAATTAAAGATTTAAAAAGACAAGATAGTTCAATTCAAAAATCATGGTGTGTAATGAAAGCATATCAATTACCTGAGTTTCTTTGTCTAGCTGTTGTAGGGCATAAAGGTTGGGAAACTGACTTAAGTGATAAAGTTCCTTTTTCAATTGCCGTAAGTTTTGAGGCATTGAATGAAAATATTAATATTTATGAAATGATAAGGATAGAAAATGAAATTGAAATCCCTGTTGAAGTTGAAATAAAAGTAAATTAAGAAACCATACGCCTGTGGCTTGCGCCTTTGACTGAGTGGAGCGAGATGCGCAAACTAGTGCGTAGCACACTTAATTGTTGTGCGGTGGGAATAAAGCTTTTTTGCATCCGTTTACGGTGCAAATGTGCTTGATTAGCGTTAGCAAAAAGCCCCGCGTCACGGGGCAAAAAATAAGTTTGTAAATTTAGTATTGTTTCAAAAAATTGTCTTTATGCAGAATGTTGTCTTGAAATATTTTGAAACGAAAGCTCTTTTGTCGACCGTAAAATTGTCATTGAAAATGTCGCTGCGGCAATTGGTACTAACGTTTTGCAAATTTTGCCCAGTGCGGCTTACGAAGCATCAAGCGTCTTTACATACAAACGTTTGTTTAAAGATACAAAACGGAATTAGCGAGCGCAAAAATAAATTAATGGCCGCTGAAAAAAGCGCGAGCGATGACCGATTCTCCCCGCATTGGGCGAATTTGCTGTTAGGCTGTCGTAATTATACAAAAGTATTTTTTGAAAGGCTAATTAATTTCTCTGGGTTTGTAAAAATGTCTTGTCGGTTAATACGAATAAGTTGATATAATGGTCCATGTCCACCGAGATTAATGTTAGCTAAGTATGTCTTGAAAGAATAAGGGCAAACTGAAATTTGAAATTTATTATAAATTCCATAACATAGTGTTAAAACATTCAATGTGTCATATTCAGATTGCTCAATTTTTAAATATTCCTCAAAAGGTAAATCAGAAGTTAGTACGCTTTTAATTTCATTTTTAAACTTAAAATAATCTTCTAATTCCTTTTCACTTTTTATTATTTTATTAAATTCTAAATGGCTTTTAATTATGTTTTGTCGGTATGTAAGAAGTCTTTCGTCCTGATTAATTTTAATGTACTTATCAATTATTAAAAATTCATTCAATTCAGATTGGGAGAAGTTTAAGAAGTCTGAGACAAGTTGATTGAAAAGATCACACATGCTTTGAGTCCAAAAGCTTGGAAAGCGATTGTCTATAGGGTTAGAAAATGTCTGAAATAATATTGAGATTTTTTGCCAAGAATTTTTGAGTTCTGAAGAGGCATTTTTTGGCCAAAATAAATCGTCAAAGTAGAAATTTCCAAAATTGTTTTTCTTTTCTTCTAGCCAAAACGGACTACTAGAGCCATTAATGTGAAAGTATAATTTCTTCATTTATTGTCTAAATTATGCGGCCTAAAGTTTTGCAGCTTTGCGTTTGGCGGGCTTTGGAACACTCAACTGTCTAAACCCACAAAACTAAATTAGTAGCCGAAATACTGCCTCTTTTTTTGCTTGTATGAAAATACAACTTTCTGCGAAGCAGGCAAAATTACAAGCAAAAAACTTATACTTCCGCCCGCTGACGCAAAGGTGCTGTTATAGCCTAGGTGGTTTTAAGAAGTCTAAAGGGCATCATAAGTCAGTATAATAAACACAAAAAATATACAAAATTGTTAATTTAATTGCATGTTATTTGCCAAGATTCGAGATTTTAAATACAGCGTTTTAGTCGAGTAATCTAATATGAAATTAAATTGGGTAATTACTTTAACCCCCATTATACCAATTGTTTGATTGGGTGACAATACATTTGTGTTTTTATCAGGTACACTAACGTCTATATCATTTAATTGAAAGTTGCCCAAACTTAAAAGTTTTAATTTACCTTGTCCCAACCTCATTATTTGATTATTGATAGCCCTACCTGTATCAATTTTTGACGAAGGACTTAGTTTTTCCTTTAAATTACTTTCTTGTAAAAATGATTTATTAAATAATAAATTCAAATCTGCTCCTGTATCAAAAAGCACATCCCCTTTAAATTCCTCGTTGGAAAATGTTTTGATGGTAATTGGTACTTTTGAAATTGGAATGTAACTTAATAGTTCAAAATTAATTTTGTTATAGTTTGTCTCATTTTTAGTAATTGAACCTAACGGCATAAATTCAATAGTTTTAGTGTCGTAATTTATACTCATACAGTATTTTTTAAGTAAATCGTGCCCAATAATTCCTTGAATCTTAAGTTTTTTGTATTTACTAAAATTTTCAACACTAAATTCGCCAGATTCATTCAGGTAATTGTTCCCTTCAAGACGAATGCTATTTATTTTTTATGCAATTTATTTTAATTGGTTTTCCTGTTGCACCAATATCAATTGTGGTAACATTAATTAATTTGATATTATTTCTACTAACAAACTCAGAATCTATAACTCCACCAGTAGCTCCTGAATCAAATAAGAATCGAACCGTGTCTGTTTTAATATTATTTACAATTGCCTTTAGGATGATATAATTACCTTGTAGTTCAAAAGGAACAACCTTGCTTTTTTTGAATGGACTGAAAGTGCTGCCATTGACAGTAAAAATTAAAAATAGCAGACTTATAGAAATAGAATATTTCATCTGTTTTTTCGTTTTAAATGTATATTGTAATTAATTGAAATAATAACTGTCATATTTTTTTGAAGCATTTTTATGTTTTATAAAACAGTTGTAAATAATTATTATTTAATAAACTCTATATAATCTACTTCAAGAGAAAATGAGCCTTCCTTTTTTTCATGGGTCATTATCCCCAATCTAACAATATTTTTTAAACTTTTCGATTTCATCATATTTCCTGTTGGCTGACCAATAACAATTTCTTTAAAATCATTAAAATAAATAGTTGTCTCTTCCCAAGTGTCTTCTTTCTTAGAAGAAAATTCATTTATATAATTAGGTTGAGTCCAGTTATTGTCGTCTTCCAATGTAAAAACAAACGTTTGATAGCTTGATTTAAACTTAATTTTAATGCCCTTGTATTTAGATAAGTCAAAACTCTTGTACTTGGTTTTTATAGATGAAAATCCACCAAAATTATCCAAAGAGATATTTCCAGACAATTTAACTGAATTATTAGTGTATTCAATTTTAGATTTTGTAACACCGCCCATGATATTATCCGAAAGTAATACCCACTCTTGATTTTTACCGGCCGAATTACCAAAGTCAATAACTGATGATTGTCCGAATGATTGTAGTGTAGAAATGGCCAGTAATAAGTAAATTAATTTTTTCATGTGTTCTTTTTTTAAGTTTAATTTGTTATTTGATTAATATGAAACTTACACTCCGCTGGTTAAGTCTTCATTGTGCAAATTTAGCACATAACTATGCTCCAAAAGGTTATCGAAAGCTAGTTTATGTTATCGAATGTTAACGGATTAATTTAGAATGCTTCTATTAAATAATTAATTTATAACCCATGCCTCTAATGTTCTTTAAGGTAATTGAGGGATCTTCACTAAAATATTTTCGAATTTTTGTTATGAAAACATTTAGACTTCTACCGCTAAAAGTTGCGTTATTATTTACTAACCACCAAACGCTTTATAGTTTGTGTATTACCCGAAATTACTTTAACAATATAAATTCCATCATTAACATCGTTTAATTCAATCGAATGAGTGCCAGCAGCCATAGAAGAATTCAATACAACTTGACCTATGGCGTTGCTAATGCTTACTTTGGCATCCATGCCCAATTCAATCTTAAATGAACCATTACTTGGATTAGGATATATAAAAATATTAGCTGATGTTGAAGTCAACATTGTTAAACCAGTAGAAATATTGATATTTAGCAATACTGAAACATTGTTTGAAGTGTTATTAGCCACTGCTAAATCAGCTTTACCATCTCCATTAAAGTCGGCAGAAGTAAGTTCGTAAGGTTCTGACCCTACCGCATAATTAACAGCGGCGGCAAAGGTACCTGTGCCAGAGCCCAATAATAAAGAAACATTGTTTGAGCCGGCATTAGTCAACGCTAAATCGGCTTTGCCATCTCCGTTAAAATCGGCAGAAGTTACTCCAGTAGGAGTCGAACCCAACGCATAATTAACAGCGGCGCCAAAGGTACCTGTGCCAGAGCCCAATAATACTGAAACATTGCCAGAGGTGCCATTTGTCACTGCTAAATCAGCTTTACCATCTCCATTAAAATCGGCAGAAATTACTTCCCAAGGACCTGACCCTGCCGCATAATTAACAGCGACTGCAAAGGTACCAGTGCCAGAGCCCAATAATACTGAAACATTGTTTGAGCCGCCATTAGCAACCGCTAAATCAGCTTTACCATCTCCGTTAAAATCGGCAGAAGTTATTCCCCAAGGCTGTGAACCAACAGCATAATTAACAGCGGTCGCAAAGGTACCTGTGCCAGAACCCAATAATACAGAAACATTGCCTGAGCCGAAATTAGCAGTTACTAAATCAGCTTTACCATCTCCGTTAAAATCGGCATAAGTTAATCCCCAAGGCTGTGTACCAACAGCATAATTAACAGCGGCGGCAAAGGTACCCGTGCCAGAGCCCAATAACACAGAAACATCGTTTGAGCCACTATTAGTCACCGCTAAATCAGTTTTACCATCTCCGTTAAAATCGGCAGAAGTTATTCCCCAAGGCTGTGTACCAACAGTATAATTAACAGCGGTCGCAAAGGTACCGGTGCTAGAGCCCAATAATACAGAAACATTGTCTGCGCCAAAATTAGCCACTGCTAAATCTTTAAAACCATCCCCGTTAAAATCGGAAGAAGTAGCTACACCAGGTTGCGCATCCGCTCCGTATTGTGTTGCGGGGCTAAATAATTGTGCGTTTAACTTATTTGCAAAAAGCAGGGCAGATAAACAAGCAAAGGATAAAAACATTTTTTTCATAAATAAAAATTTTAAGGTGAGTTCTAAAAATTAAATTTTTTTATAGATTTGAATAAAAATCGCCGAACTCGTTAATCGATTTTTTGTAATCTGTTTTGGTAAATATATTTTTTTGTTTTGTGAAGAAACAATTAAATGAATGCAGTTATTTAATCACAATGCAAATTTAGGACATAACTATGCTCCGAAAGGTTATCGAAAGCTAGTTAATGTTATCGAATGTTAACGGTTTAATTACTTTTGTTTCTATGAAACAATTAATTTATAGCCTAAGCCTCTAATGTTCTTTATGGTAATTGAGGGATCTTCACCAAAATATTTTCGAATTTTTGTTATGAAAACATCTAGACTTCTACCGTTATAATAGCTATCATCTCCCCATAAATCAATTAGAATTTCCTTACGGTTTACAATTTCATTCGCTTTGAGGTAAAGGCATTTAATTATTTCATTTTCACGGTGAGTTAAGCTTATTTTTTGATCATTGAGAGTAATTTCCATTTTTGTATAATTAAAAATATACTTGCCAATTTGGTAAGTATTTAAAGGGTTTGAAATTTTATTTCTTTTAACAAGTTCTTTAATCCTAATTATTAATTCTTCAATACTAAATGGCTTTTTTAAGTAATCATTTCCACCAATTTCAAATCCTTTTATTACATCTTCTGTTAATACACGAGCAGTTAAAAATAATATTGGTAAAAGATTATTTTTCTTTCTTATTTCGATTACTAAATTAAAACCGTTGAGTTTTGGCATCATCACGTCAATAACACCAATATCAATTTTACTACTTAAAATTATTTCGAGAGCCTCACTACCATCCTTTGCCCAAATTACATTAAAACCATTTTTTTTAAGTGTATCACTTGTAATTTTCCCTAAAGAAATTTCATCTTCAACATATAAAATTGTTATACTTTCCATTGCAGCGGTAATTTTATTAAGAAACATGTTCCTTGATTTAAATCTTCCATAAGTTCAATACTACCTTTATGGAGTGTAATAATTTCTTTTACATAGCTAAGTCCTAAACCAAAACCTTTTTGTATATACAAATCATCTTCGTGAATTCTGAAATAGGCGTCAAAAATTCTATCTTTGTATTTTGGTGAAACGCCAATTCCATTATCTGAAAAATTTATGTGCAGCATGTTTTGTATAATATCACAATTTATATTAATAATGGGTTGCTTGTTTGAATATTTCAAAGCATTATCAATTAAATTCATAATAACATTACTTAAATGATACGTATCACCTTCAAATTCAATTTCATTGGAATTTATTTTAATTACTCCTTTTGAATTGTCTAACTTAGGCTTCATTAAATCAATGCAATTTAAAAACAATTGATTGGCCTTAATAGTTTCAATTTTTAATACAATTTCACTTTCATTTAACTTTGAATGCACCAGTATAGAATTTACCATTTCAATTAAACGGTTTGTTTCTAATTTCATTATTCCCAAGTATTCCTTAGTTAATTCTTTATCATCCATTCCATTATATTTTTCAAGTGACTCAATTGCTACTGCAATAGTTGATAGTGGTGTTTTTAGTTCATGAGTCATGCTATTCGTGAAATTCTTTTTAAGTTCAAGAATGGCTATGTTTTTCTTAATTGCCGCACTCAGAAACGCAATTGTTGTTAAAACTAGTAGCAAAAAGATAATCATTAGTATAATAGAATATTTCATTTTTAATAGCGTTTGCCATTTAACGCCACTAAGTAAAAGGCCAATTTTCTTGTTCGTTTTAAACCAGGAATATTTTGGGGAAATGGTATCTGGATAAATTGTTTTATCAAGGTTATTTTTTTGAGATTCAGTAAAAGTTTTAAATTTTAAATCAATGTCGATTTTTTTTAAATTACTTTTTAATTCCATTTCCAAACCATTATAAAAAGTAGTGTCAGATACATTCATTTTTTGAAAGGATTTGTTATTAAAAGACGAATTACCTTGAGTTGTGTCAAATTCAATACGGATTTCAATTTTTTTTGATTTTGCATTTAGTTCTTTTTCAGGTAGTTTTAAAGAATAATTATTGATTAACAAAAAATCACCTAGTTGCGAACTGAGTATCTTCATATTTGCCGACATTATGGAAGCATTAAAGGCCGTTTCTACTTCAGTAAGAATTTGAAATTTCTTTGCATTATACTCATTAAAAAACCAATAGGTTTGAAATAAAAATATGATAATACCAATTATCAAACTTACTTTTTTAGAGTTATTTGATATTAATTTGTTAAGTATTATTTTATTTATCATAATGATATTTCGATAGTTTTTTATTTTATAAAACTAAACATTAAACTTTAAATTTTATAGTAGTTTTGAAAAACCCTATCGACATTGTTTATTTCATAATGGTTAGTATTAAACCAATTTTTCAATATAATTGTAAAAACGATAATGTATTTCAAATCATAAATATTTGCAGCGTTTGTCTAGTTACTCGTCAACCACTTGGCTATAACGTTTGGCGAATTTGCCTAATGCGGATAACGAAGCATCAAGCGTCTTTACATACAAACGTTTGTTTAAAGATACAAAACTGAATTAGCGAGCGCAAAAATAAATTATCCGCCGCGGCGGAGCCATTGAAAAAAAGCGCGAGCGATGACCGAGTCTGCCCGCATTGGGCGAATTTGCTGTTACCTGTAGTTGTTATTTGTCATTTAGATACAACCAGTTTATTAATTCATATTTTCTTTTAAAGTCTTTTTTAGTAAAGTTTTTTATGAAATCTTAAATTAATGTAGTCAATCATGTTTTTTTTCGGGTTATTAGTCCATATGTTCGAAATTTCTCTAACATCATTGTTGTCAATAACCACTAACTTGTTACCAATTAAACCTAAATTTTCATTCGAAAAAGATACTTCGTCATAAATTTTAAAAGAACCTGAATATATATTTCTGTAAAGAGTGTTTTGATTGCTACCAATTTTAATATAGTCTGTAAAACCACTGAAATTGTAAATAGTGTCTGCGCTAAAAAGTCTTATTTTGTTTAAATATTTTAATTTAATAATTGAGTCTTTTGAATTAATTTTTAATGTAATAGAATTAGAACCTTTTAAACTTGTCATTTTAATTTGTCCTCGAATTGTGTCATTATTAGTTGAAATTAAATATCCATTATGAAATTTTAAAGGCTTTAAAGAATCGTTGTCCGAATTTAGTTGATCAAAAAAAACAGAAAGGATTATTCTTACGGTATTACCAGAATTCGATTGGCCTCGTAAATTCAAGGTCCAAATTAGTATTATTAAAAAGAGAAGTCTCTTGTCCATACAATTACAGGTAACGTTCCCAGGCCATACGCCGGCGGGCTTTCAGAGCCTCCTGCGTCTATACCCTAAAACGGTTATATGAAGATACAAATGTTTTTTAGTGAGGGCAAATGAAAATTAAAATGCGCGTCTGCGCACCTTGAATTGCCCGAACGATGACCGACGTCCGCCCGCTGGCTTATGACCTGTGTTATGCGTAGAACTTAATCTTTTCCCAAGTCATTGTCATCCTTGTTTTTTTTATCTTCTACCTCTTTTTTTGTAATAGGCTCTGTATTTAGAAATGACCCAGTGTAGGGGACAGCACCAGTGTGAAAGGTCACACTTTTATTATCGACAAACCCATATGTGTCTGGATTGTAAATACCAATTTTATTAGGATCATGAATGTAAAATGTACTAACTCCGTAATCTTTATATAATTTAGAAGCTATTCCTGCACCAGTCTGGTAAATGGGTGAAACTATTCCGCCAGAATTAATATAATCTTGAACTGTTAGACCTGTTGTTCTACCTATATTTGATGTTATAAATTTATTTAAATTTTCGTCAGATAGTCTAATTTCCTTTACTTCTTTTATTGTTTCATCTTTGAGTTTTGGAACAAGCTTCTTTTCCTTTGCATAATATAGGAAATTATCTGCATTATAAATTAATATTCGTATTCCGGTTAAATCAAAGAATTCTTTTATTAATTCTTCTCTCGGCCTAATCGTTTTTCCATTTTCTATGTTCCACCAGTCTTCTTTTCTGTCGTCCGTAATTAAGAGTAAAGATTTTTTTTCTTTTTTAGCATATGCTATGAGTTCTTTCCAAATAATAAGGTCACCATATACGTGTCTATCGCCTTTTTTCTTTTTATTTTCAAGATCTTTGTACCCTGGTGGAATACCTTCAGCATATCTTTCTTTTCCTTCAGTGTATATTTTAATTAATTCTTCTTTCGTAAACTCTTTACCTGTTGCCGACTCGAACAATTCAGTTAGTTGATCAAGCACTTCATCTTTAGTTTTAAAGTCGGGATGATTTTTTCTTTGCTTCTCAAGTTCTGAAGATATTTTTTTAAGAAATTCAGAATGGAGTTTGTTAATTTGGTCAATTGAAATTACAGGGTGTTTTTTAAATTGATTAATTTGAGGTTCAAGATTTTTTTCAAAATTATTTTCGAATATTTTGTAAAGATTGTCGTAAGAATGTCCAATACCTTCAATCACACCAATTCTATTTGAGTGAAATTCCAGCGCTGCCTGATGAGGAAGAAAAAGTTTTTGCTTAATGGCTTTAAGAGCTGATAAGAAGTCTTTGCGAGTATTTTCGGAATAACGATAAAGATTTAATAAAGTATTCGCGTCAAAAGCAAATGTACCCTTATTCCAGGCATCGCTTATTTCTTTGTCTGAAGGATTATAATAACCAATAAATTCTTTTTTCATGTCTTTTTAGTTTTACGCATAACGTTTTGAGGCTTTTGCAGAACGGCGGGCATTTTTGAAACTCCCCGGTCTTTAACCTACAAATGTTTTTTTAAAGATACAAAACGGAATTAGCGAGCGCAAAAATAAATTGATGGCCATTGAAAAAAAGCGCGAGCGATGACATACTTTCCGCCCGCTGTTCTGCAAGCCTGTGTTACCACCAGTTTATTATGTTAATAGTTTAAAAATTGCAATTTCAGCTTTTGCCATAAATCGAACAGGAAATATACTTGTCCCAATACCTTTTGAAACATAAATATTTTTGTCCTTATACCAACCTTTTAGATAATCACCACTTCCTTGAGGAGTAAATGGAACAAAACCGAAAAGATTTACCTGTCCTCCATGAGTATGACCTGATAACATAAAGTCATAAGATATTTTTCCTTTTAATTTTTGAGCGATTTCGTCGCCATATTCAGGACAATGATTTAAAATAATATGATAATCACTTTGTTTAAATTCTTTTAAAGCTAAATCAATGTCGGCATTGCCACCAACATAGTCGTCAACACCTGTAATAGAAATTGTCTTGTTTTTAAAAGTTAGTTGTCGTGAATTGTTAATCAGAAGTTCGCAATTGTTTTCTGAATATGTTAAACGCAATTCTTCAAGGTCAACATTGCCCCAATATTCCCAATTCCCAAGGATCGCAAATTTTTTTATTGATTTGTCGATCGCACCCAAAAATTGATTTAGAATAAAAACATTTTTTTTGTTATCTAATGAATCACCAGTTATAAATATTAAATCAGGTTTTTGTTCATTAATATTTTTAGCTAATTTTTTCAATTGACTATTAAATGATTGAAGATGTAAGTCTGAAATTTGAATAATTTTCAAATCATAATTGTTGTCTGTCGAATTTCCTAGACAAAATTCATTTGTCTCAATAAAATATTTTTCAA
>JBKDKI010000110.1:0-8505 GCA_046345155.1 Sphingobacteriaceae bacterium | reverse complement strand
GCTAACAGTTCCTGTCCCGCAAATGGCATGGGTTACCGTTGGGCTAAGTGTTAAACTATTTGCAGCACCCAAAACGGTGACAGTAAAAGTTGTGCTGCAACCATTGGCGCTTGTGAGTACATAGGTATGTGTGCCTACGCTTACATTAGTTAATGTATAAGGTGTATTAAAGCCCGCTGCCAGTGTGTTGGTACCTTGAACTAAAGTGTAATTTGGTACACCATTGGTTACACTATTAATTATAACACTGCCCGTTGGCGAAGTGCAATTAGCGTTTTGTACAGTGGCATTAACCGTTAAATTAGATGCTGAACCTGTTAGGGTATAGGATGTTGTATATGTGTAATTATTGCAACTTGTTACAGTTACCTGATAAACACCCGGGCATAAACCAGTAATTGTATTAACAGTAGATGTTGTATTTAGTGTTTGATTGCCGTTACTCCAAAAGTAATTTAATGGAGGAATTAAATTATTAACAGAAAATGAAGCTAATCCATTGCATGGTCCGCAATTTGTTGTATTTGTGAATGATGTTATACCAGATGGAATAGGACAATTAATAGATAAAAGATTTGTGATAGACGTAACAAAACCATTTCCTGACGCCACAATTTCATTATTAGTTATAACGAGATCATAAACTGCACCATTTAAATTTACATTACTGATTAAATTCAGTAGATAATTGTACTTCGCAACACCAGTTGAAGTGCCTACATAAATATTCTCACAATTATCAATAATAATTCCTGAATTTTGACCAGTAACACCTCCGGCAACATTAATGCTTGAAATAAGCGATCCATTTGAAGATAAACGCTTTTGCAAAACCTGTCCGTCATATGAATATACATAACAGTTAGAAGCAGCTATACAATTTTGTCCTGCAGGAACATTAATAGTAACCCAATTTGGATTAACAAAAGTTGTTGTTGTAAATCCAGTATAGGCAGGAGAATAATAATTCACATTCGCCGCAGGATGCGTATTTACAACATTCCAAAGAACTCCAAATGACTGGTTTAATTTTATTACATTACTAGTTTGAAAGTTTGCATCCTTAAAAGTTAATGCAAAAATATTTCCCTGTGAATCAAAGGTTAACCCCCTCACCTCGGAGGTATTTGCCGCAAGATTTGCACTCAAACCAGATAATAGCCCCGATCCAGAATTTACATTAGCTATTCTTGGTAAACCGGCACCTGAAGCGGTTACAAATTGTGATTGCGAATTATTAAATACAAGTCTAAAGCATTCAAATATACTTGGAACCAAGGTAGATGCTGTTGAACCATTGTTAAAGATTAAAGTGCCACCTGGGCTTATTTTCACAATTTGTCCAGATGCATCACCAGTTGAAATATATGAAAACCCAGCAAAATCTGTGGCAATATCACCAATCCATTTAGTAAAGAAAAATGGTGAATTATATGTCCACAAAGGGGAGCCTGTAGGACTGATTTTTATTACTTTGAAAGGATTTTCTGATCCATAGGCATATATATTTCCCGCAGCATCTCGCGAAACATCAAAAGCTTTGTTTGGATTACTGAATGACGGATTAATTAACCATGGGTCGATAATCAATGTTTTGTTTTGATCATAATCATCTAACATAAACGAGATGGTGTTTTTCTTTATTAAAACAAATCTGGTTTGCAGTTTATTATCTGGCTGATCTTCATAAAAACTAACGGGTAATGAATCACAAATATTTCCGTAACTGGTTTTAGCAAATAAACAATTATTAAGGAGCTGAATATCTTTAGGAGATTCCCACTTGATTTTGATTTTACCTGGATTATAATTAGGCATTACCTTAAAATAATATTTTAAACCACGAATCGGGTGAAAATCAAAAACCAGATCAATTCCTTCATAGATATTTTTATACATAATAGTTTTGTAACCAAACGCTTTATAATTGCTTGCCATAGAATTATCAGGACCATAGGTAAAGTATTGAATAGATTTATCGAATGCAATTATTTGGATCTTTGAGGTGTCAATACCCATAAATTTTATCTTGACTTTCTCTATTTTGGTATACTTTTTAATATCGATATCTTGTGATTTAATCCCTTTGGAATAATCATTTCTCTCTCTTTCTTCCGCTTCTAATTCATTTTCGAAATATTTTTTATCTAGTTTCTCAAAAACATATTCTAAACCATCTTTATAAAAATTAATTTTAATTCCATTTAAGGAAGTCTGAAAAAATATCTCTCTAGTATTTGAAACAAACTGTCCTTTATTCTCTATGAATAATCTTGGCTCAAACAATTCCTTATTGCTCCAATTAGCATTTCTTAAGGAATCATTTTTTCCATATGAAAAAAAAGTAAAACATATGCAAAACAATAATCCAACCCGAAATATAATTTTTTGTAATAAAACTTTTGTCTTCATAATTAAATACTTAATAGTTATCGTTAATAAATTGCAACTATTTTTTAAAAGTGCAATGTGGGCACGAATAACGTTTTAGTTTATAATTGATTAATTTCATGTATTTACTTATTAGTAAAAGTATAATCATAGTTCAGTAAAAAATAAATGAATTAACCAACGTAGATTTTTAAGGAACAAACGTTATTTTCTTTCGTGATAGAATAGATTAATTTGACAAAACGATAATTATTTGTACTATTGTTAAATGAGGTCACTTTATTTTAAAATTGCAACATTCTTTTTTTTTATGCCTTTTTTTATTATTGGCATAAATACATCTGATAGTGCGTCCATCATGCAAAAATTAAATTTTATCAGACTCCATCAAAATGACACAAGTCTAACAAAGGAAGTTAAGGCCGTAATCAAAGAAAGTTTAAATTATAAGGACCTTTTTTTAATAGCTTCTGCTTATTTGACTGCAGGTAATTATTTCTACGCTAAGAGTGACCAACTCGCTCAATATTATTACAAAAAAGGATGCAATCTTTACAATGATTCAATTATATACAATGAAAAAATTGCCCTCCAATTTAGCTTATTATTTGCAAACTATGGAAATTTCGTAATTAATAGTTCTAATAATATAGATTATGATGGTATAAGCTCTTTATTAAAAAGCAAAATGATCATTGAAAAATATAATATTAGTAAATACAAAGGTTTAATTAATTTGTATTTAAGCGCTGCATACTATAGCTTTGGTAATTTTGAAAAGGCACTTGTTTATGGTAAAATATCGGTTAATCAAAAATATTTTGAAACTATTGAACCTAGTGCAAAAATAGGCATCCAATCAATTATTTCTATAGGCTTTAGCAACAACAATCAAATTGATTCTGCAAAAAAATATTTAGATAATGTTAGCAACATCTTGATTAAAAATTTCGACTCGGAAAACAATGGTGTATATGTTATTGCTAAATGCTTCTATTGGATCGGTAAACAAAATTACAAGGAAAGCTTAAGATTAATTGATTCATTAAGTTATTATGGTAAACTCGACAGATCTGATTCGGCAATGATTTCTTATTTGAATGCGAAATGCCTGTATAAATTAGGGAAAATAAAGGAATCAAATATAAAATTTATAAAGGCCTTGGAACTATGTAGGCAAAAAAAGGATGTAGAATTAAGGCTTAAAATATTAGAAGAAATAAGGAACAACTTTCCCGGGCAAAATATAGTGTTTTCAAACAGTGAATTTATAAACGAATACCTTTCTTTAAAAAACATAAAGTATAATATAAATATGAAGGATCAAATACAGGAAATAATTGATTCTATCAAAATTAAAAGCATGGATGATAAAATTAAACTGCTTACCCAACAAAATAAAATAAAAGATTTAGAGATAAAATATCAAACTATTACCAAGAACAATAGTTATATGGTTATTTCAGGATTCTTTATAGCGTTGCTACTAGCTTTAATTTATCTTTATATTTATCTGAAAAATAAAGAGAAAATTCACAGATCCAATGAACTGATTTTTAAACAGGAGTTAAAGATAAATAGGCTTCAAAATCAAATTAATCCACATTTCACCTTTAATGCATTAAGTAATATACAATCACTTATCTATTCAGGGGATTACAACCAGGCATCAAATCATTTATTGTCTTTTACAAAACTATTAAGAACTTCCTTGATTAATACGGGCCAAGAATTCATAAGTTTAACAGATGAAATTGATTTTTTGGCTAATTATATTTATTTTGAACAAAGAAGATTCAAGAGCAAAATAAATTTTACTGTTGATATTAGCCAAAGTATCGATCCTGATGAAATACTTATATTTCCATTATTACTTCAGCCATTCGTAGAAAACTCTTTGAAGCATGGCGGTTTTCATAAATTACTTGATCCACAAATCAAAATTAAAATTTCGGAGGTTAATAGAAACATAATAGAGATATCTATTATAGATAATGGAATTACATTAAAAGAAGAAAATAAAAGTGGTCATATTTCAAAAGGTATTAATATCAGTTCCGATAGGATTCGACTATTTATGAAGAAATACGAGTTGTTAGACGATTATGTGTTTGTATCCGAAACTCAATTACCTAATGGGTACATAAACAAATTTAACATACCAAAGGTTTACAAATATTAATATGGATAAAATAAAATGTATTCTTGTTGATGATGATCTGGAAAGTCTAAAATTATTGAGGATACTTCTCAATAAATTCTGTAAGGACATTCTTATTATGGCGGAATGTTCTAGCATTAATGAAACAATCAATTCTATTGAAAAATTTAAACCTGACTTAATATTTCTTGATATTGAGCTGAATGGGGAATTTGGATTTGATCTTTTTAAAACATACAAAAACCCAGAATTTCAAGTTATATTTACGACTTCACATCAAGAATATTCACTCAGGGCAATAAAAATATCCTGTTTAGACTATATCTTAAAACCAATCGATCCTTTGGATCTAATTGAGGCAATTGATAAGTTTAAAAGGTATGGTAACCGTAGTAAAGCTATACCGAGCTTAATTGAAAATCTCAATGAAAAAAAAGAAATTAAAAAAATAATTATTTCTCATCAAAACGAATTCAGATTTATTGACTTGATTGAAATAATAGCTCTAAAAGCTGATGGAAAGTACACTGAATTTTATTTATTGAATGGTGAAAGAATAATTTCTTCAGAAAATTTAGGTGAATATGAAAAAATGCTTGGGGAGGGCGTTTTTTTCAGATGTCATAAATCTTGGCTTGTTAATTTAATGCACATAAAAAAATTTATTAAAGATGATAACTTATTAATTTTAGCGAATGATTTACAAGCAATGGTTTCCTTTCGTATAAAATCAGAATTCCTAAAGAAATTGCAAAACTTCAGTTGATAAAATCCAAAAGGTATATCTTTTCATAATTGTGATAATTCTCACTTAAAAATATTAACAGGAGTTGAATAATATGTCCATAAAACAAAGATTTTATTATCCATAAACAGGCTGTTTTCTAAACTGAAGATAGTGGTTAACATAACCATAATGCGTTAGGCTAATGGTATAGTATTGATAAAAAATGTATTAATTTGTTTTAAATTTTCTAGATTCTTCAAAAAAGAGTTCGAAAATAGGTCGGTGGAGTCACTGAACTAAAAACCCCTGAAAGCTGGAAATTCCGTCCAAATAGACCCCACTTGACCGCTTGAAATTGACCCCACTCGATCGGACCAAACTGACCCCCCAAGATCGCTTGAAACTGACCCCTCTATTTTTGACTTGATCATGCTGTTTTAACACAATGATTTTTTTACTGTTTTGGTGATTTTTACACTACAGTAAATATTAAAATCATGGCGAATAAAACAATTAGTATGAGCAAGGTAAGACAGATCATTAAACTTTATTCCCAGGGAATAGGAAAAAAGAAAATCGGTAACAGACTGGCTGTATCAAAGAATACTGTTAAACAGTACATAATTACATTTATTAAGTTAAAAATACCTTGGGATGAACTGGCCAAGCTAACTGACTTTGAGTTGAATAAACTCTTTCATCCGCCCGAGGAAACACTAGAGAACGCCAGATTACAACAATTGCACGACTTTTTTCCAATCATGGAAAGGAACTTAAGAAGGCGTGGAATGACGATAGCTATACAGTTCAGGGAGTTTAAGGCTAATCATCCGGAGGCTTATGCAGAAACATCCTTCTATGGTTATTATCGTAAATGGAAGAAAAAGGTTAATCCGAGTATGCATATCGAGCATAAGGCTGGCGATAAGATGTACGTTGATTATGCGGGTGGCACGCTGCCCTATGTAGACACTGACACAGGTGAAATCAAACAAGCTCAGGTTTTTGTTGCTATCCTCGGTTGGAGCCAGTATGCATATGTTGAAGCCATGCGGAACCAAACTTTAGAAGAGTTTATTGAAGCTTGCGAAAATGCCTTGCACTATTTTAAGGGCGTACCGCTGGCCATTGTACCTGATAATTTAAAATCTGCTGTAAACAAAGCAAGTAAATATGAAGCCTCTGTAAATGAAAACTTTAATGCTTTTGCTGATCACTATTGTGTTGCAATTCTACCAACACGTTCACGCAAACCAAAAGACAAAGCGCTTGTAGAGGGCATGGTAAAACTATCTTACCAGCGGATATATACCAATATCCCAGAAAGAGAGATCATGCCTTTAAACGAATTAAACGAAGCCATTATGAAGCATCTCACTGATCTTAATGACACAACACTTACTGGTAGGGAATACTCTCGGACAGATCAACTGATCATCGAACAACCTTCACTACAACCACTACCCGAGAAGCGTTATGAAATGCGTAAGATAAAACAGGTAACCGTGATGAAGAATTGCCATGTTCTTCTTCACGAAGACCATCATTATTACAGTGTGCCTTATGAATTGATTAGCAAGAAATTAACGATGCAATACTCTCGTTCAGAAGTGCAATTGTTTTTGCAATACCAACTTGTTGCAACACATAAAAGAGTTCGTAGTCCAGGTAATTACAGCACAGAGCCTTCGCACATGCCTCCGCAACATCGCTATGTAACAGAATGGAGTCCAACCTTTTTTATTGAGCAAGGCAAAGCTATTGATGTTGTTGTTGAACATTACATCATGCAAGTGCTTGCAAAGAAGCAACATCCTGAGCAAGCTTATAAAGCTTGCATGGGCATTTTATCCTTTGCTAAACGAGTTGGTACCGCAAGACTAATCAAAGCCTGTAAGCGCGCCCATGAGATTGGTTACTACAACTACAAGATCATTGACGACATCTTAAAGAACAATCTTGATAAGTACGAAGACGACCCAGAACCAGTACTCATGCCTTCCCATGACAATATCCGAGGAGGAGGCTATTACCAATAATCAAACAATTAACAACAAAAAAACAAAAACATGAATGAGATCCTAAACAAAATGAAACAGATGAGGCTTACCGGAATGGTCAGAGCCTTCAATCTAACCTTAGAATCAGGCAAAAACGAAAAGTTTACGCCTGATGAAATGATATCCCACCTGATAGAATCAGAATGGGATGAACGTTACAATCGTAAGCTCGACCGCACAGTCCACGCTGCGCGCTTCCGCTACAAAGCAAGCCCGGAACAAATTGCTTTTGATGACAACCGTGTCGACAAGAATCAAGTGCTCAGATTAGCTGACTGTGAGTTCATTAAACGTCATGAAAATATTATCATCACTGGTAGCACCGGTATCGGAAAAAGCTTCATTGCCTCCGCACTTGGTCATCAAGCTTGTGCGCTTGGCAACCGTGTTCTTTACCAACACAGTACAAAACTTTTTGCACGATTAAAGATTGCAAAGGCCGATGGTTCTTACTTAAAGGAACTTGGTAAGATCGAGAGACAGCACTTGTTGTTAATCGATGACTTTGGACTACAGCCGCTGGACGCACAAAGCCGCTCAACCCTCATGGAGATCATAGAAGACAGGCATGGAAAGTCCTCTACCATAATTACTTCACAGATACCTGTGAGTAAGTGGCATGAAATTATCGGAGAACAGACGATTGCAGATGCTATCTTAGACAGTATTGTTCACGATGCGCATCGAATTGAAATGAAAGGTGAGTCTTTAAGGAAAAAAAGACAGCCAAAAAACGAAGAACAAATTGATTTAGATAATTTAAAAAACTAACTTAGCCTAACGATGTTAAATTAGATGTTGATCAACTCAAAAATAGCAGTTCAAAATGAGGGGTCAGTTTGCAGCGATCGAATGGGGTCTGTTTGTGCGGAATATCCAGACATATAGAGATATAGTGTTCATTTTTGCCTAAACTTCATACCTGACAAATCCTCATGTATAAAAACTATACATGAGAAAACAACACAATATGAAAGTTTTAATACTCAGTAAGAAACATCTATAATTTGCATAAGACATTAAGATCTTTCACTAAAGAGTTCTGAAAAACGCGGGTGTAGTCTCCACTAAATTAAACCCTTGAAGCATTTCTTGCTGCACAAACTTGTTGCGTTTTATAAATAAGTAATATTCCACCTACTTGCAAAATGATACTAGTGAGCTTA
>JBKDKI010000109.1:0-19246 GCA_046345155.1 Sphingobacteriaceae bacterium | reverse complement strand
ATAAATTAGAATGAAGGTTCGAGCAATAATGATTTAGTAGTTGGATTTTTCCCCAATGCAAAACGTACTCCGGCTTGAGCTGACCAAATGTATTTGTAAGTATCGCCACTCGCGCCAAATGCAGGACCAGTAATGCCTTTAATGAATACAATTGTTTTAGGAGATGCCAGATAACTTAACCCACCGGTAAAGTTTGGCGTACCCATGTATTCGAAAAGTGAAGTAGGTACAATTTCAAAGGCTGTGGGTAATAATACGCCACTGCTTAAGTTCAACTTTTCTGTCAACTTCACATTGACAAGTAAACCCGCTTCAAAAAGAACAGCTCTGCCATTTAGAAGACTATCTTCCTTTCCATTATTGTCCGGGTCAATTATCCCCTGGAATCTGAATCCTGGTCTAAAAAAGCCATCTAATCTAATTCGATCTTGTTCAGTAATCTTGAAACTAAAAGGTAAACTCAAACTCCAAGCATATCCTTTTTCAAAAGGTTTTGCTTCAACGAAACGGTATTTGGGCGAACCATATTGAATTTCGAAACCAACCCGAAAATTATCGTTGATTTGGTGGCGATAAGCCAAGTTCGTGCTATATCGGTCCATATTAGATGCGCCAACACCAACATCCACTATGGATTGTGCAGATGTATTTTGAATAAATAGTGTGGAAAGAATAGCCCCACAAGTTTTTAGGATGATTTTTTTCTTCATTGCGTTTATTAATTTAAGTGATGAAACAAAATTCAAGCTTTGCAAATAGAATCTACTGAACAATTGTTAAGAAATGTTGAACGCTTCAGACTTTGAAACACTATTTCTTTTTCAAACCAAAAGAATACCCAATACTGACATTGTAAATAAATGGTTTGAATCCAGGGCCAGCATCCAAGGTTTTTATCTCTTCAGACTTACCGGTATTTTTATTCAGATAGTTGTAACTATTACCTTCCAAGGTTGAAGAAATCGTGGGCCAAAAACGGATACTCGGAGAAATCATGATTCCTTTTAAGAAGGACGTTTTATTTTTGAAGGGTTGATAATGGCCGTAAACTCCAATCCCAATGCTAATGGTATTGTATGCGGTAATTTGGTTTGAACTATTTTGTGTTTCATCATCGTAATAAAATTCGAAGCGATGCCATTTGGGCTCAATTCTCACATTAACCCATTCTTTCAAACGATAGCCAATTCCAAAACCGGTTGTATAAGGCATGTGAACTGCAAGACCTTGCTCTCTCAAATCTGGAGTTACTGTCGTTCCGGCTAAATCCAACGAGGCACCGTGCGAGTAATCAAAAATCAATCGTTTGTAAATGAAGTTTCCTTCGATATTAAATCCTTTTGCAAAAATCGGTTGTGTTAATCCAAAAACCACGTTCACTTTTTTTTCGCTTTTCCAGTCTTGGGCATTTGATTGAAGGGTAATCGAACTAATTACAATGATTAACATTGATTTGATTGAAAGTAGTTTTTTAATCATTTTTATTTTTTTCATTTTTATTTACGTAAGACTCTTTAAATTCAATTAAAATTTAACGCCTAGTTGAATACCACCAACAAATATTATTTCATTACCAATTTCTTTTGATAATGTATTATCAGTATAGATAGGCCAAGGATTACTTTGATAAACTGTACTACCAGCACCTAATTGAACTGCGGTATAAATTCTTGTTTTTGGAATATCATATTTATACCCTGCGAGCAATTGAACTCCCCAGTCAAAACTTTTATATTCTTTTTTAGTAGTAACGTGGTTTTTTAAATTGCCATAACCCATTTGTTGATTGAATTCAACATGCAATCCTTTAAATAAATACTGTCTGTATCCTGTTACAACACTATAGTCAGAGAAACGACCTTCTGTATCTCGATCTTGTGGGAAATTAATATTGATACCAAGTATTACATCTCCTTTCATTTTTTCATTTTGCCAAATAGTACGAGTAAATTGAGTTCTTATTAAATTCCCAGGGAATATTGGCCAAAGTATATTGAATTCTGCGCCCCATTTTTTTTCATTAGGTTCTGTGGTTTGCCCATAACTACTGATTGAAAAGGCTAATATTGTTGCTAGCATGAATGCAAATTTCATTTTTTTCATCTTTTTATATTTTTTATTTTACTTTGTTAATTTTGTATTTAATTCCGGCATTAAGGAGGCCAAGATCTCCCTCCCAAACATCTTTGCTACCATAAGGATCACTAAAATCGAATTGAAGGGTAAAAACTATTTTTTCACTTAATCTGTAAGCGTAACCGAGCGATACCAATGGTCTGCGTCTGCATTACTGGCAGGTTGTGTTTTAGGCACTGACATTTATGATTTGGCCAGATTAGAGTTTAAAATTTAATTCCAAAGTTCAAAGTTCCAACATAAATAGGTCTTTCACCAGTTGAACCTATAATTGGATGTGGATTACTTTGTGCCGCAAGGTAATAAAATCCATGTTGCGTGCTAAAGTATGGGCTAAACTTCAAACTTTCTCTCTTTTCTTTCTTCAAAAACTCCCAACGATATCCGGCTAACAATCCAACTTCATAATCCCAACTGGTATAATCTTTCCCATCAACAGCATTGTTTCGATTAAAACCTGGTCCAAAAGCATTATAAAGTTCCAAGTGAAGGCCTTTCCAGATAAATTGTCTGTATCCAAAAGTTAACGCGTAGTTGGCAAAATCTCCTTCTTCTTCCCTGAACTCTGAAGGTCGAATATGAAAACCAACATAAACATCGCCAGCTAAATCATTTTTTCTCCAGAATTCGTATGTAGCTTGTCCTTTGTAGATATTACCCGGATAAATCGGCCATAGTAAGTTAATTTCAGCCCCCCATTTTTTTCTATTAGATTCTGTGCTTTGCCCATAACTACTGATTGAAAAGGCTAATATTGTTGCTAGCATGAATGCAAATTTCATTTTTTTCATCTATTTATATTTTTTATTTTACTTTGTTAATTTTATATTTAATTCCGGCATTAAGGAGGCCAAGATCTCCTTCCCAAACATCTTTGCTACCATAAGGATCACTAAAATCGAATTGAAGGGTAAAAACTATTTTTTCACTTAATCTGTAAGCGTAACCGAGCGTTACCATATATCCTATGTTGGAAGTTGATTTTTTAAAGTCGGGATTTGAAGGGCTATTGATCTCGCTTTGAGAGATTAAAAAACCAAGGCCTGTGCGAAGAAATAGTTCAGATTTATCACCAAGGGGTAGATAAAATTTAGGGCTGATCATCACATTGGAATGCCTGGCCGTAACCTCGGCTTTTTCATTGTTTAGAACCAAGGTGCCCTTTGCCTTCAATGAAGTGAGCATGGTTGCTGCATGTGTTTCGATTCCCAAGTACTTGTTAAATCGATATCCAATAGCCAAATTGAGTTTAGGTGTCCATTGAGATGCAGACTCTTTTACCATAAACTTTAACCCATCCTCAGACCTAGCAAGCCCAGCGGATGCATGAGCATAAAGCGTTTTGTTAGGAAGCGATTGTGCAATGAGTTTAATACCAGAAGTAAGCAAAATTAAGGTTGCAAAAAATGTAACTAAATATTTCATTTGTTTTAAGTTTAAAAATTATACCCAAACCTCAATGAACCTAACATAAAAGGCGATTCACCTACTTCTTTGGTTAAGGTTTCGTCCTCGTAAATAGGCCATGGATTGGATTTGTAAAAAACATTGGCAACGCCAAATTGAGGCAGGATATACAATTTCTTTTTAGCGAACTCAAATTTGTATCCAATATATCCTGTAACTAACCAATCGAAACTGTTATACGTTTTGCCGGTAGTTACGTGATTTTGCAATACGCCCATGCCGGTGGTTTGACAATATTCAAGATGAAGACCTTTCCAAAAATATTGTCGGTATCCACTGGCGATGCTATAATCAGCAAAGCGACCTTCTGTGGCGCGATCACGGGGAAAATCGATACTTATTCCTCCGTAAATATCACCTCTAAAGTGTCCTTTTTGCCAAAGTTTAACCGTAAAATGAGTTCTTGTAGCACCAGGAAAAAAAGGCCAGAGAATATCGGTTTCAATGGCGAGTTTGCTTTCTTTCTGTTCAGTTTGAGCGAAAGTGGAAGATGAAATTAGGCCAACGATTCCTAAAATTAGAAGTGATTTTTTCATAGTGTCAGTAATTTAATTAATACCGACACAAAGATGGATACTAAACAACTTATTTTTCGTTGACCAAAGTCAATAAATGATCTTTGTGTGTAAAATTTATTTTCTAGCTCTAATACGACTTAGTGTTTCGGGAGAAATCCCTAAATAGGCTGCTATCATATATTGCGGTATTTCAGTTAATAGTTTGGAATTTCTTTTTACAAGTTCATTATATCTTTCTGCGGGACTTTGAAACATAAAAGAATCTAGTCTGTTAGCCACAATTAAATAAAGGTTTTCTGCTACAAGCCTTCCAAGCCTTTCAAGGGTTTGGTGTTTATCGTATAATTTTTGGAGCTGCGCTAATTTGATTCTGTAAATAACTCCATCGGTTAACGCCTCTATGTTATGTTCTGATGGTTTGCCGGTTAAAAAACTTCGGTAATTGGTTACAAAATCACCTGAAAAGAAAAAAGCTGTTATTCGCTCTACTCCATCGTTAAATGAATAAAACCTAAATATACCTTCTTGTACAAAAGCAAGAAAATCACACTGTTCATTTTCTTTAAGAATCAAGTCTTTTTTATGAACGACTTCTTTTGTTAAACAGATTTGGAAATCCTGCCATTCATCATCACTTAATTTGATAAATCTCTCGAAATAATTTCTTAAAGCTTCCATAGTTTCTTTTAAATCTTGGGATAAATTATTAATTATCTATAAAAGTAAGCAATAATTATTTGTTATTTTCATTATGATAACTACCCTAAGAGGAAATATGTAAGTTTAATAATGATTTAAATAATAATAAAGCCTTTTCGTGTAAAACAAAAAGTTATTTTCATAAAATTCACTTCATTTGTAAATAAGTAGAACCTTATTTTAAAGAGTAAAGCGTTTAATTGTTGAATTATAATTATGAATATTACTAAGAATAATACCAAGAATATTTTTGAATTTTACCAAATAATAAATTTAATACTCTTTCGAGACATCCTTTCGCTTTTTGCTCTCATTATTATTATACAAGGCTGTGGGAGTAGAATGATGGAAAAACGCATGCAATCAAAAGTACCAAATGAATCAATTGATTTTAAAAAGCATACGATTAATCCATCTAATATATATTGGGTAGGAGAAAGCCATGGTACTGCTTTAAACTACACAATTGCATTCGATTTATTCTGTAAGATAGATTCCGCTGTAGGAGTGGATTATATCCTTATGGAGTCTAATTATTTGCAGACACACTATTTAAATAACTACATGAAATCAGGTGATAGCAACATGTTAGATCTTGCATTTAGTTCTTCAGTAGGCACTTTCGGGTGGACAAAAGAACACAAATCATACTATGAAAGAATTTATGCCCACGAACTAAAGAAAGCAAAGGAAAATCGCATTCAGTTTGTGGGCATAGACATTGAACATGGATATTGGCATACACATAAATTTTTAATTGATTCACTAATACCTTCAACAATCCCTGACAGTAAACGAATAATTAGCCAAATCCGTCAGCCTTTGAGATACAGCAAAGATTTTCTTAATTACTATACAAAATTGTACGATGACATCATACATAATGAAGAGAAGTATAAATCGATCTTAAGAAATCAATTTGAACTCGTAAAATATTTAAGTAAAAACATCTGTAACATCACCTACTGCCAATCATTATCAGCTAATTTATGGAACAAAACCCGTGATAGTTTGATTTACGAAAATTTCAAATGGCATGACCAACGTTTACGCTTCGCTCAAAAAGTTGCGTTCGGTCTTTGGGGTACAGACCACATTTACCAGGCGCCAATAAAAGAGGGAACTACTTTTATTGCAGGGCATATTGCAAAGCAACAACCTGAAATAAAGCAAACAGGTTATAGGATGTTGTATACGAAATCATCATTTAATTTACCAACCTTTTTCATTCCTAATTTTGTAAGATGGATCTATGGAGATAAGAAATACATCAGAACAAAAGCTTTTAACAATGATAAAATATGGGCAAAAGTATCAGGTTTATATTTCTTGAAAAAAAGAAAAAACCGAGGCTTTAAATACCCTTTAAGTGTGGACAGCGTTCCCAAAGAAATAGATTTGGTTGGGAACAAAAATACAAGTAGTAGAAATAACAAATACTTTCAGTATGTAATACTCGTAAATAAATCTCGTGCTTGCACACCATTAAGAAATAATTAAAATGAAACAAAGTAAATATAGTGATATACAACTTAAGTGTAAACACAAAAGACACTTTTTTTAAATGATTTTATTTATAAAATATTAATTCTTAGTTCGTATCATAATAAACATTATAATATATGACAAACAAAAAGTATAAAATTATTTCTGCCATTGTTATAATCATAACAATAATCGGCTATGAAGGATGTACATTGAGAAAAAAGGTAATGTATAAAATCAGCACACACCTTCCTGAGCATAATTTGAATGCCGCCCAAATAGCAGAAGACCTTGATTACTTGGTTTCAATGAATGAAAAAATAAACCCTTACCCCTACTTATTTTGTAATAAACAAGAAATAGACAGTACGGTAAAGGTCATAAAAAAAATAAACTCTTTGCCGCCTATTGAGTTTTATAAAAAGATACGTTTGTTAACATCATTGTACAATGTGCCGCACTTTGAAGCTGAGTTTCCGGAGGATACTTATGATGCATACAAAGAAAACAAAGGAAAATTATTCTCCCATAAAATAATGCTGAAAAACAATATTCCTGAAATAGTTTCTTTATCAACTTGCGAAAAAAACAAGGAAATTGAAAAAGGCGATCAAATAGTGTCGATAAACGGAATAAGCTCACAAGATCTGATTACTAAATTTAGAACCTACTATGCGGGTTTAACTGCCTGGAAGAATAGTTGTATAGAAGCTAAATTTACAAAACTATTATGGCTAGAGGGAATTCATTCACCCTTCGCATTACAAATAGTCAATAGCAAAAAAGAAACGAAGACCATCATTGATGAAGGTTGCAATGGTTCAACTATAAACACTACGGCAGAATCCACCGGTATTTCTGAGATGATAGCTTATGAACAAATAAACGATTCGGTTTCCTACATTAACTTCAAGAGTATGGCGCCTGTAGTTACCGCAGAAAAATTCAAGGAAGAATTAGATAAGTTATTTCAACAAATAAAAATGAAAAACAGCAAATTACTATTCATAGATATAAGTGAAAACTCTGGTGGCAGTGATCGCTATGGTAATATCATGATAAAGTATTTTAATGATAAAAAAATGGTTGACCATACCTCAAAACAATGGTGGGTTAGTCAGGAAGCTAAAGATAGTTATCGTAACATGATTCCATGGTATGCACGCTGGGTGGTATTTAAATTCTTTTTGCCGATTGAAGATTATCTTAAAAGTACCAACAATACCTTTATGAAGTATTCGGATTCATCCACTAATGATACCATTTATCCGGGAATTAACGAAAATAGATATATGGGTAAAACATACTTAATTACTGGCGGACACACTTTTAGTGCGGCTATGGGTTTAGCTGATAAGGTAAGATTTAATAACTTAGCCATTGTGCTTGGAAACAATACAGGAGAGAACACCAATGATTTAGCTGAAATGGTTTGGATCAGGTTACCTAATTCAGGGATTGTTTGTTCAATGCCTACCGCTTTATTTATTGGATGCAACGGAAATAAAGACCAGATTTCACCGGTTATTCCACATATTAAAATTGATTTAGACAATATGTATTTTTCTAATAAACGAGAAAAGATAAACTTTTTGCTTACTCAAATTAAATAGATAAGATTAGTTAATAAAATTAGCTTTACCCTTAAAATTAATGTTATATCTAAGTATGAATTGATTGCATGTTAAGTTTACATAAACTATTGCTGCTTTATATGACTATGTGTAAATTTTGTAAAACAAGAGCTACTCAGTTAAATTAATTTTTATAAGAGTTCATAAAAAACAGATAAAAACTACTTGACAAATTATTTTATGAAAAATCATGCCTCCAATTCAACCTTATACATAAACACAAGGCATTTTGTTAATTTATTATTTTTAGTTAGTATACTATTACAGGGTTGTTCTGGGTGTCATATTATCAGAAATCCAAAATCAAGATTAACTACAAAGGTCATGACTAATTCAAAAATAATTGAAGATATTGATTTTTTTCGAAAGATTTATATAGAGATAAATCCTTATCCTTATATGTTTACCAATAAAAAAATAACAGATAGTTTGTCTGATAAAATTAAAAATGAGAATGAACTAACTGGTTTAGAGTTTTACAAACGCTTTAATGAATTAATAGGTGCTTATAACATACCTCACATGACTACAGCAAGTCCTACAAGATTTAAAATTGATATGGTAAAGTCAGGTCACTTTCCCTTAGTTATCAAATTAATAAATAATGAGGTATATATTGCGTCTAATCTTCTTGACGAAAAATCAATTTTAAATGGAAATAAATTGATGAGTATTAACGGATTAAATGCCGATTCACTTTTTTTTCAGTTTACTAAATATACCGGTGGACTAAAAAAGTGGAAGTACATTTGTGCACAAGAAGATTATTTTTATTTTTTGTGGATGAATGATGTAATAAGTCCTTTCAGAGTTGTATATAAAGACAAGATAGGTTATTTTCATTCAGTTGTATTAAAAGGATATTATAAAATTGAAAAAAAGAAAATAAAACAAGAAAATGATGGTAAAGTAATTAATAATTATAAAGGCATAAAAGCAAACGAAAACATAGAATACTATGGTGACTATATTACCTATACCCGTTTTAATGATAGTGTTGCTTATATTCAATTTAAATCAATGAGTTTTCATCCAGATATAGATTATCAAAACTTTCTAAAAAAAGTATTTTCACACATAAAAGAAAACTATACTTCAAAGTTAATAATTGATATGCGAGGCAACGGAGGCGGTGATAGTAGGTCGGGAGAAATGCTTATTGACTATTTTGCTTACAAGCCTTACAAAATGGCCGGAGCTAAACATTGGAAAATTTCTAAAGCATATAAAAAGAACTTCTTAAAACAACTTCCTTTCTTTTTAAGGCCACTACTTCAGTTTTTTGAACCATTTAAAACCGCTTTTAAAGCGCCTTTGGATAGCACAATTAAGTATATTGGCGGGCTGCATGAACCCGGCTACAATTCACTAAAATACAATAGTCAGGTATATCTGATTATTGACAACGGTACGTTTAGTAGTGCCAGCCTAACAGCTAATGCCATTGAAGATAATGATTTAGCTATAATAGTTGGAGAAACCGGGGGAGAGGTTGTTAATGATTTAGGAGAAATTGTACCCGTGAGGTTACCAAACTCCGGCATAGTTTGTTGGATACCATCGGCTTTATTTATCCGTGCAAATGGCGATATGAATAATACTAATCCCGTTTTACCTGATGTATATATTGAACAAAATAAATTAACAGATATGTCAAAGAAAGATATTGTGGATTTTATTTTTAATTTAAAATAGCAATGCTGCAATCAGCACAATTGCGAGGTACCCAAAGAAATACTTAAGAAACACTTAATAGACAATAAATATAGATTGACTTAAACACAAATTTAGATAACATGGTTATCCCTTTGCCGCAGCGAATGAAAATAAAAAAATATGATCTACAAACTAAATATGTTTGAAGTTAAGAAAACATGAGTACTTCAATTCAAATGTTTGTCTCTCATTTTTAGGAAATCCATTAAGAGATTTTTATTGATTAAAGAATAATCTTAAATTATATCAATTATAATTACTTAACAAAAGAAAACATGAAAAAGATAAAAGCAAGCAAGTTTATCCTATTATTAGAATCAATTTTAATTTTGATTAATAATAATGTAACAGCTCAGAATATTGCCACCAACACTACATCAAAGGCAACTACAAGCCAAACCTTTCAACCTCATATAATAGATGTTCAGTCAATGGAGGAGGAATTAGCATTGATTCAAAATAAATTAATTACCATACATCCTGAGCCCTTTCATTACATCTCGGGGGAATTATTTAAAGAAAAAATAAATCAATTAAAAAGTAATTTAAAGCCAATGACTTTAGAGCAATGGTACGTGAAACTTGCCGGAATTATTTCTTTACTTCATGATGGACACACTAAGCTTTATTACAATGACAAAGAAACAGGACGCTATTTTAAAGAAGGTGGAAAAACCTTTCCCTTTTTTGTGTCTGTCAATGAAAATAAGCAAGCAACAGTGGAAGGGAACTGGACAAATGATGCAGAGCTTGATTCTGCAGAACTTATTGAAATTAATGGACGTAAGTTGGAGCACATACTTACTTTAATGCACGAACTTACCTTTGGAGAATTAGAAAATTATAGAATTAACCAGGTGAATACATATTTTAGCAGAATGCACTATTTTTTATTTGGTCATTGTGACTCTGTAAGCCTTGTCATAAAAGTAAAGAACAGTTTTGTTAAAACAAAACAATATGCATGCCTTAATGGCCTTAATGAAAGTCAATGGAACGAAATGGTGAAATACTATAATTTATATACCTCTCAAAAAGAGAGAGAGCATCATATAAAACTAACCACGCAAAATAATCGAACTGTAGGTCTATTGTCATTAAAAGATTTTTCAATTTATAACGGATACAAAGACACTATTGCTAAAATTTTTAAAAGCATAAAAGAAAAAGAAATTGATACTTTGTTTATTGATGTGAGAAATAATGGAGGTGGCGAACATAATATTACTGAAGAAATAAATCACTACATATTAAAAACGCCATGGGTGCTGGTATCAAAAGCACAACTTAAAATGAGTGATGAGTTTTATCAAAATTTTCCGAAGTGGATAAGGTGGTTTGTAAAACTATTGCCCAAAAAGCCGGCAATAAAGCTGGCTGCCTTAATCATGACAAAGAATACCCGCATTAAGAAAATAGTAAAATTAAAAGACCCCGAAACAAAAGCATCCGTTTACGAAATATACACTAAACCTAAGCTGCATTACTCAAAAAAGTATTTTTACTCAGGCAAGGTTTTCTTACTTACCAATAGGAGATCTTACAGCATGTCGGGTATGTTTGCTGCTATTTTACAAGACTACAACAGGGCCGTTTTAGTGGGCGAAGAAACAGGTGGCCTTGCGAATCCACATGGGGGTATTACAGGTTCCGTTACTTTACCTCACTCCAATTTCCGCATGAGTATTTCAACCTCAAGAGCCTACAGGCCGTCCGGAAAGTTTGATGATCATGGTGTAATACCTGAAATTATAGTGCCATATAATCAGTTAAAGGTTGCCAATTCAATTGATGAATTAGTCAGACTAATTGATAAAAAAAATAATTGATTAATAACAAGTTAGAATGTTATATGAATTAATAAGGTAAATAGCAATGAAATAAGAACTTATAATTAAACCCACCGGGTATAAATTATTATAGCAATGTTATTAATAAACTTATAATATTAATTAATTTAACGCAACAGCAAAATGAAAAATACAATTAAACAAAAACTTAAAAATTTAATTCATGATTATTTTAAATTTAACAAATTCGATCTGCTTATTTGGGGAGTAATCCTTTTTTTTGGCACTACAATGATATCCTTATCTTATGTATTTAGTTCAGAACTTGATGTGCTCCATAGCACCGTGTTGGGTATTGGTATTACCCTTATCATGTGTTTTATTGTTCATTTTAACAACAAAGTTATTGTTCCTGTTTTTTTTAAAAAAAAATTAATTGTTCTTTTTTATATTCCTAGTTTACTTGTGTTGGGCTGGCTATTTTATGTTCTATCGGGGTTTTTTTATGATGCTTTTTTGGGTGAGGCTGAAGAAATCGATGATTTTGGAGCGATGATACAAGGTACTGTTAATATTTTATGCTGCTCCTCCTTGTTTTTCATGAAAGATACAATTGTTTATAAGAATAAAACTGAAGTATTAGCCAAGGAAAAATTTGAAGCAGAATTACAATTATTAAAAACAAGCATAAACCCTCATTTTTTATTCAACACGTTAAATAGTTTATACGCCTTAGCAATTAAAAAATCAGACGAAACGCCTTATTACATCACCAAACTATCGGATATCCTTAGGTATGTTCTGTTTAGTCAAAATATAGATTTTGTGCCCTTAAAAAAAGAGATCGAATTTATTGAAAGCTATATTGATATACAAAAACTACGGCATAAAGACACGTCCACTATAAAATTCCACTATGAAGGCAAATCCGATGAGATTACAATACTACCTATGGTATTAATCTATTTCATAGAAAATGCTTTCAAACATGGTGCCAGAAGCCAGGATGATAAGATTGATATAAAATGTTATTTGATTTATACAGAAGATAGAATTAAATTCAGCTGCGAAAACAACACCGGTTCTCATGATGACATTGAACACGAAAAATCAACCGGTATAGGTTTAAGAAATGTGAAAAAACGACTGGACTTAATTTACCCTGGAAAGCATTTTTTAAAAATAGATACTAAAGGAAATAAATACAAAGTGCTTTTAGACATATTAGTATAACAGATATGAAAACATTTACCTGCATTATTGTTGAAGACGAGCCTCTTGCGCAGTCGGTGATGGAAAACTTCATACGCAAAACTAATTTTTTAGAGTTAATTAAAACATGTAACAATGCCTTTGAAGCAATGACCCTTTTGGCAGCAACACCTGTTGATATTGCGTTTATCGACATCAACATGCCAAAACTCTCGGGTTTGGGTTTGCTGAAGGCAATGCCCAACCTACAAACCAAGGTGATTTTTACAACTGCCTATTCAGAATATGCAGTTGATGGATATGAACATAACATTGTTGACTTTTTACTTAAACCTATTTTATATGACCGTTTTTTAAAGGCAGTTTTTAAAGCGACACGTTCACTAGAGCAGGTTAACCAAAACACAAAGCATGAAGACGACAAAAAACATTATTTTAAGGCAGACCGCAAAATACATATAGTAAAAGAATCCGAAATTCACTTTATAAAAAGCATGGGTAATTATATCCAGGTTTTTACCGGTGCTAAAAATTTAATGATTCACTCTTCAATGAATGATGTAATTAATGAGTTGTCGCCAAGTAAATTCGTAAGAGTACATAAATCTTATATTGTGGCTATTGACAAAATTGAATCCGCGGATAACAATGAGATTACTATTGAAGGCAAAACAATTCCTATTGGAGAAACTTTTAGAAATAATTTAAGTTTTTTAAAACATTAATTTTATTCTATAAATAATATTATTAAGAGGAAAATCTTCAAATTGTTATTACAATCTTTTTTTAATTAAATCATCAACATATTTTTTATAGTTTCTTCCAATTTGTATTTTGTGTCCATTGATAAAAATTTCATTTCCTGAAATTTTTGAAATATGATTTTTATTTATAATGGTTGATTTGTGTATTCTTATAAAATAATCATAGTTAAGCTCCTTTTCTAGGCTTGTAAGCGATTGTAATACCATAATCTTATCAGATATTGTATAAAAATTTAAATAATTACCATAAGCTTGCACGAATAAAATATCAATAACATCAACTTTAAATAAATTTTTACCCGACTTAAGAAAAATAAAACTCTCCTTATTATTGACGGGTAATTTTACCTCTTCGCTTACTTTATAAGGTCTAGAATTCAATAAATTATTGACCCGAGAAATACTCATTAGGAAGCGCTCAAAAGAAAATGGTTTTAATAAATAATCACAAACAGCTAGTTCAAATCCTCTAATTGCATGTTCTTTATGCGCTGAGGCAATGATTACATAAGGCCGCTGATCAATTAAATGTAACATATCAAGTCCACTTAACGAAGGCATGTTAATATCTACAATTATCAAATCAAGAGTACTTTTATTTATGTATTCAAGGGCAGGAATTGGGTCATTAAATTCTTTTACAATCTTAATAAATGGAATCCTTTCAGCATAAGTCCTAATAATATGCCTGGCAATAGGTTCATCGTCTATAATAACTGCATTAATCATTTTAAGGGCATTTTAAAAGTAAGTTTAAACCATTCATCATGGTTAGTGATATTTAAACTGTATTGTTTGGGATAATTATAATCTAATCGCAATAATGTATTTTTAATTCCTAGTCCACCTATATTATCACTTTTTGTCACTTTTTTTAAATTTTCGGTGAATAATAGTAGCTCATTTTCTTTAACTTGAATTTTTACTTTTATAATAGCTATGCCGCTTGAAGTTCTTCCATAATGCTTAAAAATGTTTTCTATAAATGTAATTAAAATTAAAGACATTATTTTTTGGTTACTAATATTGCCAATTATGCTAAACTCCAACCCTAAATCATCAATTCTTAAGCGCTCAAGTTCCAAATAGTTACTAATAAAATCAATTTCTTTTTTGATTGGCACGTAGACTTCATTACATTCGTAAATACTATATCTAAGCAGTTCCGATAGTCTTAACATTAATCCGGGCAATTTGTCCGATTTCATTACGGCCAAACCATACATGTTATTTAATGTATTAAATAAAAAGTGAGGGTTTAATTGTGATTTAAGCAAATCTAACTCAGAAGTTTTGCTACTTTGGTAATGTTTAATTGTTAATTCACCTAACCTAAGTCCCGATGCAATTAGAACGGCAAAAAAAACATATGATGCAGATTGTAAATTACTATTTATTATATCCATTTTTATTAATTCTGATAAATAGGAATTGATATATCCGAACAACATGATATTAAGTAGTGCAAACAAAAAAAACAAACTTAATTTACGATTTATTAAAAACGGTAAAATTTATAAGTTGTTTACATAAATGGGTATAACAAATAATAATTGTAAAGAAATGACTAATTTAAATTTTAAAACAAAATTTAAATCTTCATCATCGAAAGTAATCATTAGATAAAGTAAAATAGCAAACAAGAACCAAACAGCAAGGTTTACCAAAATTTTATTACTCTTATTTTGTAGATATTTGTACATAAATCCAAAGATAAAATTTTTCAGAAATTAGCAAGCTTTTAATTTACCAACAACCTGTTTTTTAGTACAAAATTCATTTTTAGAGGTATCTATGTAACTTATTGAATGATATTAAGCGAAAACTAAATGCTATTATTTTTATGTAATTCGTATAAAATATTTCATACAAAATATTACTTAATTCAACTTTGTACTAAAAAAGATATGAAAGCAAAAATTATCAATGGAAGTAAAAAAATCCAATTAAAATTAGAAAGAACTATTAATCAAAATATGGAATTGATCTGTACATTAAAAAATAAATTAAAACATTCAAAATCAATTAACTATTTGTTTTGTGTTTTTTTTGCAATTACATCATGTGGAAAAAACAAAGAATTAAGTATGCAGAAAAAAATAGCTGACTTTGATTCACTTTATGTAACCTTAAAAGAAAACTATATGTACTTCGATGTAAATAAAAGAGTAAACAAAATTAACTGGTTAGCAAATTATGAATCCTATAAAGACCGGATTAAAAAAACTAGAAATGATGCCGAATTTTACCATGAACTTAATAATATTTTAAATGACTTAAACAATGGTCACACAGACTTATCATTCAATAATGGGTATGACTCATATTTAAGTCTGTTTGAGAAATACGGTGAATATTACCGACCCTATATAAATGAAATGAAAAAAAACAATGCGGATAAAAAGAACAAAAAATGGAGAATTTTAATTGGTACTGATGAAAAAAACAAGGTGCTGATCAAAAAAAATGAAGAAAATAAAAACCGGAACATCGAAATTTCATTTTTGAAAGATAAATCTATTGCGCTTTTGAAAATACATTCATTTGGTGATGAATTTATTGAAGCGGATGTTGACTCATTAAAGCTCTTTATCACCCATGCTTCCTCATACAAAAAAGTCATAATTGATATTCGTGGTAATGGAGGTGGTAATTCTCTTTACTGGTACAAAAATATAGTTCCATTTTTTATATCAAATTATTTAGTTTATAAAACTACATTGGCATTTAAAAACACAAATTACATGCGTAAGTTCAAACCCGACTACTTTTTAAACAGTACTAAAAACAAACCTGAGCTCCCTAATTTACCTCCTGAACTTATTAATTCAAATATTCTTTTTAATACAACTATTGACACATTGCATCCCTCCCAAAACACCATAAGCTACAAAGGTGAAATTTACCTATTAGTGGACAATAAAGTTTTCTCCTCTGCTGAAGCTTTTGCGGTTTTCTGCAAACAAACACAATTTGCAAAAATAGTTGGCGAAACAACAGCTGGAGATGGTATAGGCACTGATCCAGGAATATACACACTACCCAACAGTGGCTTAGTAATTAGATTTACAGCTGAAATGGGACTTAATAATGACGGAAGTGCAAATGAGGAAACAAAGACAATACCTGACATTAAAACAAAAAGTAATAGCGATTCTGAAATAATTAATTTAATTCATAAACTTCAGTATGTGCCAAAATAATTTTATGTTGCGTTGACGAGTTTGTTGATGGTAATTACCTTAGCTCGTTCACAACTTATGTTTACAATTCTGGCGATACCTGAAGGGTTAAAATTCTATTCGTTTCAAAAGAACTAGGTCAAATTAATTCAAAATAGTTCCATATTAACCAATAAATAAATATAATTTAAACCAGATAATAATAATTTTAAAATGAAAAAAATAATTGTAATAAAATTAATAATATCTTTGCCGATTTTATGCTTTTCACAAAAAAATCCAAAAAATCAGCTAAATAGTTATAAAATTAAAAAGTATTTATTAGAAAATAAGCATAGAATCAAATATGATACTTCCGATTTTAATTTTATGAACAAAAACATACAGAATAGTGATGTCTTTTTTGTAGGGGAAACACATGGTTTTTCAGAAGTAAGAAAGTTTGCTATTCACTATATGAAATATGTTAAAGAAAAAGCAAATTTTAAATAATACTTAGATGAGGCGCCTTATTCAATGGGTTTAAAATTAAATGAATATTTAAAAACAGGTGATGAAAGTATTTTAATAAATGCTCTAAATAGTTTAAAAGGAACATATGGTTGGACCAAAGAGGCGTTTAATAACTATAAAGCGATTTATGAACTTAATAAATTATATAAAGAAGAAGATAAAATAAGAATATTAGCTGTTGATATAGAACATGTTTGGAAAGACACGAAACAAGTTTTAATGGCATTAAATGAAATAGCAAATTCTAGTAATAGTGATCAAGTTATTGATCAAATTGGTAGATCTAAATGTGAAGATAGTTTATATTATGCCTGCAAAAAATTTATTGAAGCAGATCAGGTTCACTATGAATCTTTATTGCGTGAACAATATTTTGATTTTAATCATATTTGTTTAAATATGGTTTATCTTAAAGAATGTAGGATTGCAAAAAACTGGGATAATACAAGGGATGAACGCATATTTTGGAACTTCGAAAAATTGATAAAGCGTTATAATCTTAAAAATGAAAAATTCTTTGGAATATGGGGATATGGACATACATATCAAAAAGAAGCTGATAGTGTAAAGTGGTTTGCAGCAAGAATTAAACAATCAGAATTAGGAATGAGAATATTATCAGTAGTTGATTTTGAATATAGAGGAAAAGCATTGGCTAAAACCAATGTTATAAAAGATTTACCCAAGATAGTGCGTTTATTTAAATCTTATTCTAAATTAAATAAAACCTTATATACTGAAACTAGAATTCTTAATTCATTTTGGACCGGCGCTGGATTTGACATTAAGTTATTACGTAAAGTTTCGCAGCGAAATACCATCTCAATGTATGACATAACTGTGAAAGATAGTCCGTTTTATAAAATAGATAAATTCTCATTTGGAACTTCGTTAAAGGATAATGAATTTACCGCGGATTACTATCAGTATATTCTATTTATAAGAAATTCTAAAGCGCAAGTTCCATTAGGTAACAATAACCTTTAAACTCCAGTTTTTAAGAGAGATTATAAATACATCTTACTCTTCTGTGTTTCTGATTTGTTTCTAGTTCTTAAAATATATACACTTTTAGTAATTATGTATCTCAAGACTTTAATATAGAAAACATACCGATTGTAAGTATTTATATCCTTAAACTAAAAATAAACAATTATGGTTTTATTCAATTACTCTAAATATCGATAGTATTGAAGTAATTTATAGTTATGCTGGTTTTGAATATCAAAGAAAAAGTTGTCCTTAAACAAGGGTTTGACATAAACATATCATTATTCAGCGAATCACTTTAGTAAGGTTATGCAAAAGCAAAAAGGTGCAAACTAAAAGTGATGAAGTACAAATTAATCATATAAATATTTCAATAGAACACTTTTAGTCTAAATAAACCAAATTCTGAAATAATATAGGTGGTTAAGGTAGGCGTATGCGATATTATAATGGAAGTATTTTATAAAATTTACTTAGATTAAGTTAAATTAAAATTAAGTAGTAAGATATTATCTAAATGTAGTTAAAAGATGTAGTTTACCCTGTGATAATTACGTATTTTAAATTTTAGGGCTATTCGATTTAAGCAGGTTTACAACAAGCCATTATTGATAACCTTAGTAAGTTATAGGCAATGCCCCCTATTTTAAATTAAAGGATATCTTATAAATGGGGGGATATAATTTTATATATCGGATGCAACTTTTAATAAATTTCGTTCTTATAATAAAGAGCAATTAGTAATTGAAATAAATGCAACAATAAAAAATGATAAGCAATTAATGATTAATCGATGCAAAGCAAATGATAATCTCGTATTTAAAGAACTCTATAATAAGTACGCTAAATCAATTTATAATATTAGCCTTCGTTTTGTGAATAATAAATACAAAGCAGAGGATTGTAACCCTCCCTTAATTGGACTATACAAAAGTAGACTTTTTATTTAATTTATTAGCGCTAAGATTAAGCATTACAGGAGCCTCCTCCGGAGGAGGATCCTGTAAAATTTGATTTTTTTGTTTGAACATTACCGGTGATAATCCTCCTAAACTATCATGGGGTCTGTGATAATTATAATCGTAAACAAATTCATCTGTAATATCTCTTGCTTCGTTCAATGTTTCAAAAAGATGAGCA
>JBKDKI010000108.1:0-2980 GCA_046345155.1 Sphingobacteriaceae bacterium | reverse complement strand
ACCTTGTGCTAGTTTAAATTCAACTTTCGATCCATTGTTAACTACAAACAGCGTTAACATTGCAGGTAGTAACTTAAATGCTATTAAGTATCAAGTTAACTGGCCTTCACCAGGTAACGACCCTAGTTACAACCCTGATGTAGCAACTCGTGTAACATATTACGGAATCAATGCTGCTCCTACTGTATTATTTAATGGTACACCTGGTTCTGGTAACCAAACAAACATCAACATTGCAAAAACAATGCCTGCTTACGCTACTATTACTCCAACCATTACATTTAATGCAGGTGCAGTAACAGCTAACGCTACTATCACTCCTTACTTAACTATTTCTACTGCTTCTCCTATCAGAGTGCACCAAGCTTTAGTTCAGTCGTTTTACAACTACCCTGGAGCTTCTACTAGCCAAAAAGATTACAAACACGCTATGCGTAAAATGTTCCCTGCTGCTGGTACACCAGTAACTACAACTGATGGTACACCAATCCCGGTTTCATTTAACCAAACTATCACTTATGGAAGTGTTGCTGCAGGTACTCCAGCACAAGGCAGTAACAATTTCTGGACTAACATTGGTACATTTACTTATGAGTACATTGTTTGGATCCAGGATGATGTAACTGATCAAATTTTACAATCAGGTTCTGCATTCACAAGTTCAATTTCTACTGTAGGTGTTGTTGAATTTGCTAAAGAGAGCTCTATTGGAATTTATCCTAACCCAGCTAAAGATTACGCAGTAGTTGGTATCAAATTAAACGATCGTTCAACTGTTGAGATCAATATTTTTGATGTAACAGGAAAATTAGTTTATACTAACAAAGCTGACGAAGTATTTGCTGGTACTAACGAAATTAAGATCAACACTTCTGAGTTTGCAACTGGTGCATACAATGTAGTGGTAAAAACAAGTGAAGGAATATCAACTGAAAAGTTGATCATCACAAAGTAATTTTTCTAAACGTTTAGTTTTTAAAAAAACCCCGCAAATTGCGGGGTTTTTTGTTTTTAGATCATAGCATTGTCGTATTTCAAGCTTAGTAGTTGATATTTAGATCAATTTTTTATATATTTACTATTCACTAATCATTTTACTATGAAGAAATTTTACGCCTTATTTTTACTACTAAACCCATTTACTTTTTATTTCTCTCAAACTGTTATTGAACTTAAGCATATAAGCACCAATACAACGGTTGTGACAAATAATCAAGTGTTTAATGAAACAACAACTGCCTTTTCAACTAAAGCAACAAATTTTAAACTTAAAAACGTTGCTTCCAGCACTAAAGGCTTTTTTATTCAGAAATATGATAATGTAATTAATACGGTTAATGCGAGTGACAAAGCGGAAGCCAATTTTTGCACAGGTACAGTTTGTTACCCACCAACTACTATGTCTGCCACCCTTTCTTTAACAGCAGGCGAAAGTATCGATTTTATTGCTGATCTTTTAGAAGCAAGTGTTATTGGTCCATCTAATATCAGTTACGAAATTTCTGATCTAAATAATCCAACAGATATGCTTACAATCTCATTTAGCTATAATGCACCTACCGGCATTCATGAGATCAGCATTGTACGTTCATTTAGTAATCTTTATCCTAACCCTGCAAACAACTTGGTTAACTTAAATTTAAATTTAACTAAGGATGCACAAAATGCATCATTGAAAATTTACAATGCAGTTGGTGCATTAGTATTAACAAAAGAAATCGGATTATCAAAAGGTTTGAATTCTGTACAAGAAGATGTTAGCTCTCTTGAATCAGGTATTTATTTTACTCAACTTACTGTTGATGGCTATAAATTACCAACGAAAAAACTTACCCTAACAAAATAAACAACCAAAAAATAAAATAAAATGAAAAAACAACTACTAGCAATTGCAATCTTGGCTGGAGGTATGGCGTCAGCTCAAACCTGGTCACAGAATTTCAGTTCTGCTACACCTCCGGGATTACCTGCAGGCTGGATGCAAAACAACGCAGATGGATTAACAACGGCAACTACCATTGCTTCATACAGCTTTGGAACAAACGCAGGTGTTACCCGTAACGTAACAACAGCATTTTCTTTACCCGCTATGTATGGTAACGCATTAATTACAACCTCTCGTTATACCCCTGCTGGTACATCTAACGATTGGGTTATCTCTCCTCAATTTTTAGTTCCTGCAAACTCTGTATTTAATTGGGAAGCAACTTCATTTGATCCAACTGCTACAGGATTTTATGAAGTTCGTATCTCTACTACCGGTACAACAGCCGCTAATTTTTTAGCTAACCCTGCATTGTTTACCATCAATGGTGAGATCTACGATCCAAATGTTTGGACACCACGTGGCGTTAGTTTGGGTGCTTATGCCGGACAAAACGTTTACATTGCTATTCGTGATGTAGGTAATAACCGTTGGCAAACTGCTTACGATAACTTTGCTGTAACTGTTCCTACAAATCAACATGATGGTAGCGTTCTTTCAGTTAATGGCTTAACACGTTATATGGTTGGTGCTGGTAACCAAACCATTAACGGAACCTTTAAGCAATTAGGTTACGGTACTGCTACAACAGCTGTTTTAAATTACAATGTAAATAATGGTACTCCTGTTACTCAAACAATTAACTTCTCTCCATCTGTTCCATATTTTGGTACAACTAACTTCTCGTTCACTACTCCTGCAAACCTTGCTTTAGGAACAAACAAAGTAAAAGTTTGGGTTAGTAATATTAACGGAAGCGCTGAAGTTAACTTAACTAACGACACTGCAGTTCAGTACGTTTATGTTGCTTCTCAATCGGTAACCATCAATGCTTTGATCGAAGAGTTTACTTCATCAACTTGCGGACCTTGTGCTAGTTTAAATTCAACTTTCGATCCATTGTTAACTACAAACAGCGTTAACATTGCAGGTAGTAACTTAAATGCTATTAAGTATCAAGTTAACTGGCCTTCACCAGGTAACGACCCTAGTTAC
>JBKDKI010000107.1:0-10941 GCA_046345155.1 Sphingobacteriaceae bacterium | reverse complement strand
CTCCTTTGCGTTTAACAGTAACAGCAGCAGCACCCACACATTTTTAATTGATAATATTAGTATGTGCCCAATAAATGCGGTACAGCCTATTACAAGTTATAGTGCCGATATATTAATGCATACCGATTATTATGCGTTTGGGCAGCAACAACCCGGAAGAACCTGGCAAGGTACTGCTGAAGGTTACCGCTACTCGCACAACTCGCATGAAAAAGAAGATGCTTTGTTTAAAGGAGCGCAGAGTGCAGAGTATTGGATGTATGATGCTCGTATAGGAAGGAGATGGGATACTGATCCAATTGTAGATGAGGCTTTGAGTCCTTACGCAGCTTTTGCAAATAACCCGATAGTTTTTTCTGATCCACTAGGCTTAAAACCGGGTGGAGATGATAAGCCTAAGCCAATGTATACACCAAAGGAAAAGGGCAAAGGCGCTTCAACCATAGGGCTTGATGGAAAGCGTACCTACCATAAACCCCAGGAGAAAAAGAATGCTGAAAGCAATGAAGCACCTGCAATGCCTGCAGCTGGCACATCAGCAGGCAGCACAGTAACTAGTGAAAAAACCACTAATCCTCAAGACGGTAAAACAATTGATCAAGCGGTTATGAAAGGAGATTTCCACGTCGAAGCTGGTCTTAAAATATCAATAGGAGTGCAAGGAAAAGTAAATGTTTACACTGGTGGAGTTGTTAAACTTGAAGCTGATTTGAATTTGGCTAAAGTTGATCTTGTTGAAGGAAATCTCAAAACCATCAAGAATAACGGAGGGTCGTGGTCAACGACACCTAGTGGATCTTATATTGGAAAAAATGGAAATTCCAACGTTTCTCAGGATGCGAAACTGGGCCTTGCAGTTGCTGGTTATCCAATATTAGAAGGCGCTGTAAAAAATCAATTTAGTCTTGACGGTTTTAGCTATATTCAAGGGACACAAAAAACCGATGGCTATTTGACCCCTATTGTTCCTCTAATTAAGAAGAAAAGCTCTGCTGACGTTGAACTGAAAACTGTTGCGGATGCTGCAAAAAATTTGGGTTATATCAAGAAACCAACCAAAGTGAAAGTGTCAAACACGAATAACAAAGAGTTCCGTGGACTTGATCTTGGTGTTGGTGCGGCATTAATTTTAGGAATGGATATTAATATAAAGATTGGGTTTGATTATTAATGAGCGGAACATATATGAAATACATACTCATTTTAAGTGCAATTTTATTATATAATTGCAGTAATGAAAGTTTAGTAGTAGATAATGCCTCGGACTTCTACTATAGTATCGTGGAACGTGACACGATTTTGATTGTAAAAAACAATCATGGAGGTAAAGAGGTATATCAAATAATTAATGGCGTAAAGAATGGGTACTATAAATTAATGGATCAAAGTAATTCTATTACAGAAGAAGGCACAATTAGCAATGGCAAAAAGGACGGCGTTATAAAAAAGTATAAAGGAACAATCATATCTGATATGTCTTACTATAAGAACGATACTTTCTTATTTCATCTTGATAAAGATGACTTTGCTTTTGATACGTTATATTTTAATGATTTTTCTATTAGGTTACCGAAGCTATGGATAACTAAATTGAACCCAACAACTAATGTTCTTTGCGTATGCAAAAAGAAATTAAATGGCGATTCTGCTTACTATAATCCTTCACTAAGCATAACCTCTGAAGAGTCAGATTTAAATATTTCTGACTATTGTAAAACAGCCATTGATTTAATAGGAAATCAGGTTAATCAGCTTACAATTGTATCCAAAGATGAATTTGAACTGAGCGGAAACAATGTCTTACAGATTAAGTATTTAATAAAGGTAAAAGAAACATCGATTGGGTTTAGTACTGCATTTTATAAGATTGGTAATGTAATCTATGTTCTTACCTGTAGCGCTTCAAATAAATTCGACAATGAGTTTTTAAAGTACGATGGTTTATACGACAAGATTGTGTATTCTATAACTCCAGGCAAAAAGGTATAAACTTTCACGTATATGTTAGGTCGGCTTCCATCTATTATTATACTCTAGCTTGGACGGAAATGTTTGCCCTGTATCTATGCTTATGGCGCTTTCTTCACTCATAAATTCTAGGTCCGTGACGCATAATACCGACAGGATTAGTAAAATATCTGCATTAGAATTTATTTTTATTGTTAAACCATTAGAATCAAAAAAAACAATGTGTTTTTTTTGATACATTCCAATTTGAAAATTGTTCTCAAAAATGCTACTAACGTTGCCTTTGTGATTTATAAATTTATAAATACTATTTTTGTATTTGAATTCAAACGTATGACTGAAGTGAAATTGAATTTCTAAATTGTCATTGTTAGCCCGTTCAAGAAAATTAATTAAAGTTGAGCCGTTAAAAATAAGCCTTAATTTCTTTGTTATTGAGACAACTTCAGCAGAGGAGGTAAGATCAAAGATAGAAATTCTTTGTCCCCAAAAAGCACTCATTAACTGTGCTTTATAAATAGCCACTCCGTCTTTATAGAATATAAAGGAAGCACCGTCTTTTTTACCAATTAATTCCACATTACAAATTTATTAATAGTTCTGGCAATATCAACGCTTGTTAGAAGGTTATTATGAATAGATTAAACACTAACTATCTATTTCCTCAAAACAATACTTATATTTGAGTAAAGAAATCCGTTCTGCAAACTCGTAATAGCATATCAAAAAAAACATCATTCCCCCTTGGGAAAGGCACTAAAATAAAAAATCCGCCACCGGCAGGGCATTACAGCTTTACATATACACCAAGTTTTGCGGGCCCAACATGGACAACCTCCTTTGCGTTTAACAGCAATAGCAGCAGCACCCACACATTTTTAATTGATAATATAAGTATGTGCCCAATAAATGCGGTACAACCAATTACAAGTTATAGCGCTGATATATTAATGCATACCGATTATTATGCCTTTGGGCAGCAACAACCCGGAAGGACCTGGCAAGGTACTGCTGAAGGTTACCGCTACTCGCACAACTCACACGAAAAAGAAGATGCATTGTTTAAAGGAGCACAAAGTGCGGAGTATTGGATGTATGATAGTAGAATTGGAAGAAGGTGGGAGATGGATCCAATCATGGATGAAACAATGAGTCCGTATGCTTGTTTTGCCAATAGCCCGATTTTCTATGATGACCCAGAAGGATTAAAGCCTGGTGGAGATGATAAAAAAAGTAATAAGGTAAAAAATGAGGTACATAATGAAAAGGGACATTTCAAACGAGGAAACGATGGTAAGTTTCATAAAGTAGGCGGAGGCAAAGATTCAAAAGATGGAGCTAATACATCTGCAGATGCTACCGCTGTAAAGCAACCTCGGGCAAAAAAAGATACAGATGGTCACGGCAAATCTCTCGAAGGGTCCTTCCATGACTTTTTAGTAAGGCTTGATAATTTTACTGAACATAGTACTGATTGGAGTAGTTGGGATCAACGTTTTGTTGGCAAACCAACAGAAACCAAATTTGGAGGTACCCATCAATGGGGTGGCGGTGGTTCAAAAAACATTGGGTTTACTTCAGTTTATGTAGATCAGGAAGATAAAGTTAACATTAATTCTGGTGCTATTTGGGCTGGTTTAAAAGGAAGCCCTAAAGGAAGACACTTGACAGACGAAGGAGAGGATCTTCAAGCAATAGGTGAGTACATTTATAATTTAGCAAACGGTGTTAATACAACCGTTGACACAAAAGCTAAAGGGCGAGAAATGTGGAGGCAGCATTTGAAGGAAAATAAGCCAAGGATCGCTGTTCCAAACGATAAAGTAATTGTAGATACGGCATGGAGAAAGGTTTGGACATCTCCAACTGTTTGGCATTGGCGGCAAATTTTTCTAAATTCAAAAGGAGACTCTATTAATTATCTGGGATATACTCCTACAGAACAAGTAAGGAAAAATAAATTAAGAAAATAAATTATGAAAAGTCTAGTTTTTAAGTTTATCAATATTCTAGCAATTATTTTGGTTATTTCTTGTGCTAGGCAAAAAGACCAAGTTGAATTAATGAAAAGTGGAAATAGAGACATTGAAATTATAGTGAGAGAGAAAAACTACAAGGATAGTCTTACTTGTTTTCTGATTTGCCCCCCAAGTAAATACAAATTTGTTAGAGCATATTACGGGTGTGGATATAAAGATTCAAGAGTTTTTAATTTGTTGGATAGCTCTCTTGTTGATTGTAATAGCCGTTTAATGATTGATAACGACACCGTGATTATGTGTGCTACTTATGGAGAGGTAGGAAGACTGAAGTTTGAGGATGTAACTTTGATACTCAAGGATCAGAATTCAGAAATGTCTTTTATAGATACTACTTTCTTTTTCAATATTGTTGATGTAAACATGAATTCGGTGCCAGAATAGAAAAGGAAGCTTGGCTTACAAAAATTCCTTATTTTTGAATAAAGCATTTCCGCTCGCGCGAATTTGCAATCCGTGCATGCTTAATTTCCATCTTACTTACGGCTGATTTACAGATCGTTTGAATTTCTTATATTTACTTTATGTGTGCAAACTTTGGTGGAATTATTACCATAGGCCCAGCAAAGCGGCAGAAAACTGAATTAAATAAGGTAAGCTTATGAAATATTTTATTCCAATATGGAGTATTGTTCTCTTTTGTGGATGTGCAAAAGAAGATAGATATTTAAAAATGTACCCCTTCTTTAAAAACGTTAGTGTTCATAAAGAAGATGGTACTGTTATTTTGAACAACTTTAATTCTGAGAATCCTAAGGAGGGTTTAGAATATCTTATTGATACAGCAGGATTTTTGATTGAAGCTAGATTTTATAAAAAAAATTATCTTAATGGTTACACCGCTAGATATTCCAGGAAAGGAAAAATTTCGTTGTTGGGTTATATGAGTAATGATACCTTAAATGGTGATTACTTTGTTTTCGATACACTAAGTTCTTCTATTAAACAATATAGAGAGTACCTAAACATGAATGGGCAGACAACAGTGAATCAAATTATTTCGTTTTCCAATGGTAAAATCAACTACAATGCAAGTTCATTTTTTAGAATAAAAAAAATAGAATCCGAATTATACAGGATAACTCTTTTTTCAAATTTCCGGAATCCTTTTTTAGCTGCCTATTATTGTTCAAGTGATGTTATCGAGCATGATTTTTATAAGGATAATTACAGCGATACCATCGTTGGAAGTAATGGAAATTATATTGATTTAAATGTACGAGATCCAAAGAAATTTGTGAAAGGCTATTTTATTAATTATAGATTAGCTACAGCTGAAGAAATAAAACAAGGCGCAATTAAGGATGATAAAATAGGTCCGGTAATTTATTTTAAATTTCCTTTGTAGGTATTGAGTTGATACTATAGTAGAGTTTAATTAAGAGGTTTCGCATTTGCTTATCACACCCTGAACCTGCTTTAGTAAACTTAGCTTGTGAAGTTTAAAGCTCTATAGCTGTTTAATTTTGGCTATTTTTCATAAATTTGAAGTTTATATTCTATTTTAACTATAACCCAATGAAAAATCTCTTCTATATCACCTGCCATTTGGTATCCCTATTTGCTTTAGGCCAAACCAGCATCAGTTATGTGCAGCAAGCTCAGCCTAAAGGTATGTTTAAATTAATGCCCGGAAGTCATGCTAAAACAACCGTGTTTTACCAGGATGGCAAATTAAGATACACCACTGATGCTCTGGGTTATGAGCAAACGTACATTATTGACAAGGATTCAGTGAAATTGGAAAGCAATTATACCGGTAAAGATTATTGCGGGCAAGGTACTATTGAAGAATATCACAATGACTACAATAAAGACCTTCCTGGAAAAGCTGTATATGGTGATGTTTCGATGGAGAAAACTTCTGAAACAAAGATGATTTTTAAATATAACTGCAACAGAGTAATTATTAAATACACCACTCTTAAGTTAAATGGAGAAAAGCGCGAGAATGAATATTATGGTTGGTATACTTCTGAAATAAAGGCTGAGCCTATTTATAAATTATTAGCAGTTTTGTTTCCCGAAAACGCTGAGTATTGGAATGCTTTTGTTGAACTGGAGGGTTTTATAATTGAAACCGAAAGTTATAATGGGGATAAACTTGCGTTTGTTACTCAAACTCAAAACCTGAACTTTAAAAAAGTAAAACCAGAGGATCTGAATTTTCAACTTACATGCAGGAAGAAGAAAACAATGAAAAAACTGAGCGATGATATGAATGGAATTCGCAATAGGAGATACTGAGTTAGCAGTTTTATTTCCTTATTTTAGAATTAGGTACTGCGAAACTTAATAATATTGGATATCTCAGGCTAGGAAACGAAAGTTTCTACTCCTGATTAAACAAGATTGGTAAGTTGTAATATGTTGCAACATTCTTTCCATTTGCTTTTGCAGGAATCCAATCTGGAGACTTTCTTATTAGATCCAGGTTAGTTTATCCTTGCACGGATTTCAGATCCGCGCGAGCGGGTTGTTTCGAACAGTAATGATTGCAAATTCTTGCGGGCACTGCTTGACCATGAATTTAGAAGCCAGTACCGGAAATGACTAACAACCTCCACTAACGTAAATCACTTCTTTATTTACTGTATTTCTTACTCTTGCTTTGTTGATATTCGTTTAGCACTTGTTGGGCTTTCTCATCCCCTAATTTCGCTGCTTTAGTAATATCTACAATTCCTTCATCTTTATTACCAAGCTGAAATTTGGCATTACCACGAATTAAATACGCAATGGCGATAGTTGAGTCTAAACCTAAACATTTGTTCGATTCTTCCAATGCTTCCTTATGTTTGTGGAATTTATTGTAAGCCATCGCCCTATACATGTATACATAAGCATTATTAATATTTCTTAATCCTACATTTTCAAGGTCTTTAAGGGCTCCGCTCCAGTCCTGTAACTCAATTTTGTATGTCCCGCGACAATTAATATAACTTGTATCTTCAGAATCCAATTTAATAGCTGTGTTAATGTCTAACATCGCTAAATTAACTAACCCATCCTCATCTCTAAATTGAGACCTTGCAGAATAATAGAAGGCATTTAATGAATCATTATTAATAGCTAACTTCAGATATTTGTAAACAGTATCCCTTTGTTTTAAAGGTTGAATGTATGCCCACATACACGCTTTGTCAAAATAGTACCTGCTTTTGTCGGTGGCTTTATAAGCTCCTAAATCCAAATATTTTAAAGCTTCGGAATAGCGCTTATACTTTAACGCTTGTAAGTAAGCAAAGTTGGCATAGTACTCGTAACCTAGGGAATCTTTATCAGAAATGTTCATAAAAAGTTTTTTCACATCAAGACCTCGAGTGGTCATGATCTCGTCGGATATTTCCTGACTTAAACTATCTAATTGATTTTTTTGAAGGTTGAAGAAAAAAACTTTAAGACTATCTTCTTTGCTGCTATTATCGTTCAATTTTTGTTTCTCTGTTTGTTGAACACAACTTGTAAAGAGTAAAATGAATCCAAGACAATTATATAAAAGATGAAACTTCACTGATTTTGATTTAATTATTTAAGATTAATATCCATGCTTGCTCCGAACGCACCAGAATTTACTCCAATCGTAACACCTTTGTTTATTGTTGTTCCAATAGTTTGCGTTTTAACACTACCGTCAGTAGAAGTAAAACTGCGAACCGCGGTTACGGAACTTTTATAACCGCCACAAACAACACTTGCCGCCACGTTGTTAATCACGAAGTTGGCTTGAACTGTACCAGTTACTTTACCAGTTTGATCGTGTACGATGTATGGCCCAGGAGTATAACCAGATTTATCACGTGAGGCACTTACTATACCTGCGGAAAAACCGTTATCGTATAGCATGATACCACCTGCCCCAAAACCTTTAAAGCTGCCGTCTGAACCATTTACAGCTACGTTAGGATTTTTGCCCCCAATACTAAATTCACCCTGAGTGTTAACACCACAACCTGCATACGTGACAGATAAACCTCCTGAATACGCCAAATTTTGAGCTTGTTGCATATATTGTTGTGGCGTAGGCTCTCCTAAATACCTTGGCATAGAAATATTCTGAGTATTAAAATTACTAGCTGCGCGCAGGTTGGGATTAAAATTAACTTCCCACCAACCTGTATAGTAATTTCCTGGGGGAGCCTCTTTGTCTTTATTTGGTGACTTAATTTGCGGTTGGCCACTTGCAGGACCATTAGCGGTTGAAGCCGCTGGTGGCTGTTCTTGCGCAGCAGTATGGTTAGCGTATACTTCTACTTCATTTAAATCAAGGGCGTGATCTGGACTTTGGGCTTGACCTACCGGAGTTTTTTGAAAATCCGTTCCATTATGCGTATCAACAGTTCCATCTTTATTAGTACGTGTATCTCCTGCTTTATTTTTATCATCACCTTTTAAACCTAACGGGTCTGCAAAATACAGTGGTGAGTTATTAAACGCTGCATAAGGCGATTGCCATTCATAAGCCAATGGATCCATTTCCCATCTCCTTCCTATACGCGAATCATACATCCAATACTCAGCACTCTGCGCTCCTTTAAACAAAGCATCTTCTTTTTCATGCGAGTTGTGCGAGTAGCGGTAACCTTCAGCAGTACCTTGCCAAGTTCTTCCGGGTTGTTGTTGCCCAAACGCATAATAATCGGTATGCATTAATATATCAGCACTATAACTTGTAATTGGTTGCACCGCATTTATTGGGCACATACTAATATTATCAATTAAAAATGTGTGGGTGCTGCTGCTATTGCTGTTAAACGCAAAGGAGGTTGTCCATGTAGGGCCGGCAAAACTTGGTGTATATGTAAAGCTGTAATGCCCTGCCGGTGGCGGATTTTTAAACTTGATGCCTTTTACAAGGGGAAAGGCTTCTTTTTTTAGTATGCCTTGGCGTAGCTGCAAAATTATTTATCTTGACTAAAGATAAGGAATTTTTACTTACGCCTAGGTCACTAAGTCTTCGGCGGGATTAGGCAACTGCCTTACAAACTTTCGAATATGTTTGTGTTTTTGTATTCTAGCGATTTAATATAATTTTAGTTTGGTGGGTGCAAGGCAAATTCGTCTTGTCCTTCTGTTTTAGAACCCAAGGATATATTCCCTTTTATTTTACAAAAAACTGCTCGATGATAAAGTAAGGATAATTTAAAACGGTATCCTTAAACTGTTCCTTAGCATATAAAATTCCCTTAAAGATATTAATCCCCTTTTTTGCATTAATCCTTTTGTAAACAACTAAACTGTCATTGATAGATTTGTATGTATTTATTGTATCCCTTAGTATAAAAGTATTTTCCGTCTTTAGCACATCTCCTTCATAAAATACTATGCTTTCAAAAGTACAGTTTTTCAATTGGATCTTAGCGATAAATTCCGCGTTCTCTTTCACCGTATCAGGATAATCTATATCTATGTAATTTTTCACACTCTTAAACTCATCGCCATTTTTTGCTGATCCAGATACGCTCCAAATTAAAGAATCATTATACATTTGAAGCAAATCTGTTAGTGTCCCATTCTTATATTTTCTGAAAAGCCCAAAATACTTATCATTTAGAAACTTCCCTTTCCTAATAAGACTTCCGTTCAACGAATCATAAACATATAGACCGCCTTGTTTAAGATTGTCCTCGAAAAACATTATAGCCTTAAGTTTATTACCTGGATAATACTCCTTTAAAAGTCCATTTTTAGATCCATGCAAATAACTAGAAATCATACTTGTGTCTCCGTTCGAAAAGTAAGACACATAACTACCATCTCTTTCACCTTTATCATCTATTGAATACTCTTCTTTTAACTTTCCACTATCGAAAAACTTTCTCTCAATTCTTTTATCTCCGCAACCAATGCAAATGATAAAAAATAAACTAATAATACTTATTCTAGAATTCATCACCGTTGATTCCTATCAATTTTAATTTTAATAATCACAGGCTTACTTGTAGAGTTTCCTTTAGATACCTTTGAATATTCTCGTACTGCATCTTTCCATTCCTGTGAATTTTTATTCGTGTTATGACGCAGGTATTGATTTATTTCAACCGTATCACCACTTTTAGCATCCCTGTAAAATATGGTAGTTCCATCATCTGTTTTCTTATTGTGATGACCAGATTCGTCAGGAACAATTGTCCATCCATCATTATCTCGAGTTTGTGGGTCATATGGTGCAACTTTTTCATTTTCTTTTGGTGCAGTCGGGTCATGATAATTTTTCTCTGGCTGTTCACTAGGGTTTAACCTGCCATCTCCTTCCTGTTGGTCAGCAGTATGTTCATCAGGCGAATGTGTGCTTGTCTCCGCCTCTGAATAATTCTCTTTATCTTTTCTACTAAGCCGGTTCTTGAGATCAGTAAATCCCTTGCCCATACTTTGCCCTACTTTCTTAAAAAAATCTCCAATATTGTTTCCAACTCCTTTTACCCATTCACCAACTTTTTGCCAAAAAGTTTTTGGTTTAACTACTACTTCTGGTAAATCAGTAGTTTTAGGTTCCGTATTAGTTTTAGCATTCACAATAGTGGCTTTTCCACTTTCGCTGGATTCACCTTTTGTCGCAGTTAATCCTTTTAAATCATTTAGTAAAATTGGGTTATTTCCAAATACTGCATAAGGACTCTCCCATGTTTTCACAATAGGGTCCCTCTCCCATCTCCTTCCAATCCTACTATCATACATCCAATACTCTGCGCTTTGAGCTCCCTTAAATAATGCATCTTCTTTTTCGTGGGAGTTGTGTGAGTAGCGGTAACCTTCAGCAGTACCTTGCCAGGTTCTTCCGGGTTGTTGCTGTCCAAACGCATAATAATCGGTATGCATTAATATATCGGCACTATAACTTGTAATAGGCTGTACCGCATTTATTGGGCACATACTAATATTATCAATTAAAAATGTGTGGGTGCTGCTGCTGTTACTGTTAAACGCAAAGGAG
>JBKDKI010000106.1:0-5301 GCA_046345155.1 Sphingobacteriaceae bacterium | reverse complement strand
GCATAAAACGTATAGATTCCTGCTGTAAGTGTATTGCTTGTTATAAAGTTGGTACCTGTTGCAATGGCGCTTCCTCCTGTTGATACATTGAACCATGACGTTGTTCCTGTACAAGTAGCGCTAAGCGTGGTAGAACTCCCTGCACACACTTGTGGACTTCCGGTAATATCTAAAGGTGCCCACGGCGCCGAGCAGCTTCCAATTCTTCTTATTTTTTGATTATATAAGTCGCAAACAAACAAGTTGCCTAGATTATCAGTACTAATTCCGTTAGGAGTAGAGAAACTGGCATTTAAATTTAAGGCGTCAACTGCACCTGTTAATCCCGAACCCGCAAAAGTACTTACTAAAGTAGATGCCGTTTGTATTCTTCTAATTTTCTGATTGTATTGCTCGGTTAAATAAAGATCTAAGGAATTGTCGATACAAATTCCGGTTATTCCATTAAAGCTGGCTGTTATGCCAACTCCATCTGTTGCACCAGCCGAACCCGAACCTGCAAAAGTTGTAACAACCGCGGTTGAAGTTACTTTTCTTACTTTGTTATTGAAATGTTCGGTAACATAAAAATTATCGGAAGGGTCAACACAGATGCCTGTAGGTCCGTTAAACGTTGCTGTAAGGCTTACAGCGTCTGTTGCTCCAGGCGCGCCTGAACCAGCAAATGACGTTACCACACCTGATTGTGTTACTTTTCTAATTTTATGATTTGAGAAATCGGCAATAAACAAATCGCCAACAGAGTTGATGCATATTCCAGAGGGATTAGCAAAACTTGCGGCAGAGCCAACACCATCAGCAGATCCGGGTGAGCCAGAACCGGCAATTGTTGTAACAACTCCACTAGGGTTAACTTTCCTTATCTTGCTATTACCCCTATCACAAACAAAAAGATTCCCAGAAAGATCAATGCAAATAGCATATGGCCAATTAAAAGTAGCCGAATTTCCAACACCATCTGCAGCACCAGCTATTCCTGAGCCAGCCAAAGTTGTTACAACGCCCGCTGGAGAAATTTTTCTTATTTTGTTGTTGTATTGATCGGCAACATAAACATTTCCACTAGCATCTACACAATTACCACTTGGATAGTGGAATGAAGCAAATTGCGCAGCAGCATCGTTTGAACCGATTGCTCCGGAACCGGCAAATGTTGATGCAGCTTGAGAAAAGCAAATGAATACACTTGCGAAAAAGAAAATAAATAAAAATATAAATTTTTGCATTACTCTTTTATGATCTTATAAATTACCTGCTCACTATGGTTCAAAATTCCTACTAAATATAATCCTTTTGGAAATTCGGACACATTAATTTCATTCATTCCTTTGTATAATTCCATCATATACATTTTTCTACCTAAAAGATCACTTATTGTTATAGTTGTTTTGCTATCTAATTGTATCCACAACTTATCATTGCATGGATTCGGAAATAGTATATAGTTAGTGCTTAAATCAAATTCGTTTAAAGAAGTACAAGAAACAACAGACTGCGTTATAATGGCCGAATTAATACAAGAGTTTGAAGTGATACCGGTTACCGTGTAATTCGAAGTAGCTGTTGGAGATACAACTATAGACGAACTTCCTGCTATGGCGTTCCAGCTATAACTAGCGGCACCTGAAGCGGAAAGTGTGGCGCTTGAACCAATACACATCACAAATGAACTTGATACGGGATTTAAATTTGGAAGTGGATTAACTATGGCGTTAATTGTTACAATTTCTTTACAACCATTGTAATTACATGTTATTGTATAAATACCGGAATTAGCAGTTTGTGCGGTAAATATATTTGGATTTTGTGCTGTAGATGTGAAGGAATTTGGCCCTTCCCAATTATACGTTATAGGAAGTGTTGTGGTAACATTGCTATTAAGATTTAAATTACTAAAACTACAAATTGGAGAATTTGAATTTGCATTTAATCCTATAATAGGACAATCTCTGAACCTTGCTAAAAAGGCGTCCCAGGAACCACCATGGGTTGGTTGATGAGCATTAGAGCTTGCTAAAACGTTGTTCACAGTTGAAGTAGCTGTAAATCCGGCAATATAAATATCTCCAAAATTCGAAATATCACAACTAAATATGTTTTGATTAGAATTGTCTCCATAATAAGATCCCCACAGGCGTGTTCCAACTGAATCAAATAACGCCATAAAACCATCAGCGAAACCGCCACCGTAGTTGGGCTGATAACTCCCGGGAGTTGAAAGGGTAGTTGCGCCACTTGTAACATTACCAACTAAAAGAATATTTTTTGATGCATCAATATCTATACAAGTAGGATCATCTCCACTAACATCGCCATAGTAGGTAGCCCATTTTCTTAGACCGGTAGAGTCAAACTTAGCCAAAAACCCATCATTATTAAACACATAGTTTGGCTGGTAACTTCCTGGTGTTGCTATGCAATTTAAAGGTAAACCACTATTGGTAGAGCCGGATAGGTATACATTTTTTGAGGCATCAACTTTGCATGCGGCACTTGCATCAGATCCTGTACCACCATAATAAGTGCCCCATTGCCGCACGCCATTTGAATTAAATTTAACAAGAAAGGCATCAGTACTCCCGTTATACACAACTTGATGACCACCAGCTGTGCATATCACCGATGATGTTGAACTCGAAGTTTTACCTGCAAAATATACGTTTCCGGTTTGATCTACATCACAGGAATAGCACACATCATCACCAGAGCCGCCATAATAAGTACTCCATAATTTATTTCCATTCTGATCAAATTTAACAAAACAGGCATCAGTAAAACCCCATCCAAAAGTTGGTTGATGGCAACCAGAAGAAGAAATACCTGCTGTAGAAAAAGTTTCGCCTCCCATAAATATATTTCCTGCTCCATCAACACAAGCACATCTAACCATATCACCTGAAGGCCCTCCAAAATAAGTTGCCCATTGCCTAATACCTGATGCATTGAATTTTACAAGCATGGCATCTCTTGCACCTGCACATAATGGTTGGTAGCAGGCTATAGTTGAAATTCCAGCCGTTGAGTTAGATACTCCGGCTAGGTAAACAACATTATTTGAAAAAGTAGGACAGCTATAGCCAGCTTCATCACCTATGCCACCATAATAAGTAGCCCATAGCCTGCTTCCTTGAGGATCAAACTTTACAAGGTAAGCATCATACTGCCCCCCAATTATAGCTTGGTGGCTACCCACTGTTGCCATCGTTATTCCTGATGAATTAAGTGTACTCCCTGTCATATATACATTTGCAGATGGATCGCTACTTACTGAATTCCCAATCTCATAATCAATATCACCGTAAAACGTACCCCAAAAGCGAGTGAGAGGATCAATGATAAGTTCATGCTGAGGATCGTAATTTTTCACTTCAAAACTTAGGATGTTATTTTGAACGATCCATTTTGCTTTTAGCTTTTTTCCGTTCTGATAAACAACAGGCGCGCCTTCCTCTATTTTACCTAAAGGCGTAATTAATATCAAACCACCATCTTGTTTTTGTATTATCTCTGCTCCTTTTATTTCCAACTTTATGAATTTATAATTGGCACCAGGTGCTACGATATAATCGTATTTTAAATTACCATTAGTATGATAATAGTGCAAATTAATACCCGCATAAATATCTTTTAGAATAATACCCTCATAACTTTTTACATCAATAGCGCCGTTTACACCACACCAGGGAAAATAATAATTTGAGTAGCCTGATTGTTGTCCCTCAGTTATTAATTTAAATGTGGTGTTTGAATTTAACCAATTTACATCAACACGGTAAATATGTTGTTTTGTTTTTTGAAACAAAGCGATACTATCTTTTGCAACAAAATTATTTTCCAACTTCTCGGTTTTATTTAACTGGTAAGAAATTCCATTGTTCTTAATATGAAAAACCAATTTGCCATCAGATCCGCTGAATAACACATTTGGATTGGAATTATAATTCTGATCACATACCTGGCCCTTATTTTCAATAAAAGAGATACCATCTTTATTCTTCTCTGTTCCAAATGATGTTGTTTTTTTTTGAGAAAAACTCAAAAAGAAAACTAAAATAAAACTACATAGTAAATATTTTCTCCGAAGCATAAATTAAAGATAATAAATTTTCAGAAAAAGAACAGTTGCTTTTCCTAAAGGTAGGGATTATTTAAATCTAGCCAGTAGGTACCTTACCTGCTATATTATAGTTTTTAGTTAATCAATTAAGAAAAAGTGTATAAACACCGACAAAAAAGGCTTTTCTCAAGTGCTTCTTTGATATTTCAAAGATTTACTGCGGTTTTTGTTTAAAAATTATTGTCTTTGCAGGGCCATATATTTGAGTATTCCTCCATTTGCAGGGCCGGGCATAATAATTCCTCCAGAGTTTGCAGACATAAAGTAAACGCAAGAAATTGAAGTGATCTGTACAGCAATCTAATATATACACAGATTACAAATCCGCACGAGCGGGTGCAATGGTTTTAGCCAATATTAGGGTTTATAGAACCCAAAAATAAATCAAAATGTTTTAGGCATTTTTCCAACATGATTGAAAATACGACCTTTTTAAGAATCAAACTTGTTTATTATGCCAAAACTTAAAACAGAAGTAAAACTATTGCCTTTGCTACATATGTATCAAAGTGAGATGAAAAGAGGGAAACATCTTCAAAAAAACGGAAAACGCCTACGACCAAGCAGCATTGAAAACTATGAAAATCTGCATATTAATTTAATGAAGTTTTGCAATAAAGAAAATTTTTTATTGCGTGCTTGTCTGTTGAGAAATGCAAGGAAATCTGTAATTGAAAGAGAACAAAAATACTGGAAGTATTTTTATTTAAAGTTCACTGATTTTTTATATCAAGACAGAAATAATTATGACAACCACGTAGGTAGAACCATTAAGTTGCTGAGATGCTTTTTTTCATACTTAAATAGTGAGAAAGGGTTAAACATTGGTTCGTTTCACGCCAAATTTTACGCTCCATCTGAAGAAGTAGAAATTTTAGCATTAACCCCTGAAAGATTAAATGTTTTAATTCATAATGAAAGGTGTGATCATTTGCTTTCTGATGCTTTAAGGAAAACTAAAGATCTTTTTATTTTTGGTTGCACCGTAGCTTTACGATTTTCGGATCTAATGCTTTTAAGAAAAGGGAATCTTGAAAGAGTTGGGGATCGAACATACCTTAAAGTGCGTTCAAAAAAAACACAAACATATACACGGGTTAAACTTCCGGATTACGCTGTGGCTATTTTAAACAAATACTCTAAGCAATATTCAAAGAGGATCCTACCTCATTTCAGCCTAAATC
>JBKDKI010000105.1:0-125349 GCA_046345155.1 Sphingobacteriaceae bacterium | reverse complement strand
AAGACGATCAAATTAATGTGTCATTAGATCAGTTTGCAAACGGTATTTATCATGTAAAGGTTGAAAGTAACAATGCAACCAAAGTGATAAAAGTTTCAAAGCAGTAATTAAGTAATACTTCGTAAAGTAAAAAGGGCGATCATTTAGATCGCCTTTTTTTTGTTTCTTATTTTTTAATAAAAATCTTTGATGCAATAACTTGTATTCAGATAATTCAACGCCTCATTCAATTGATGGCTCATCATTAATTTTCCCAATGGTGATTGTGTTGAAATGACCATTACTTCTTGCTCTTTGATCTTTATCCTTCCTAAATTCACTGCAAGAAAGAATAATCCTTTATCGGTCTCAATTAAGGTGCCAAGCGCAATACGATTTGAATCTTTACACAGATCTATTTTTTCAAGGATTTGCTTTTGGATTTCCCATTCCTGAATTTGTTTACCAATTTTTTCCTGTTCTAATTGGATCATGGCTCTTCCGGTTTCATGCTTATCGCCGGCAGTACTTTTTGATTCAGCTTCAGCCGATTCATTCAATTCATCCAACGCATAAAAAAGCTTGTTGAGTTTTTCGTCAACAAGCTCTTTGCATTTTTGTAGGATGTGTTCTTTAAATTGTTTCATTAAAACGTAACCGGTAAAACTAAATTCTTTCCATCACGTATCAACTCCACATTTACTGTATCTCCTTTTTTGAAATTGCCTAATGCCTTCATGTAATCTTGTACTTTTTTAATGGAATGATCTCCTAATTTAATGATCACATCGCCACCTTTTAAACCTGCCTTAGACGCGGGTTTACCATCACTTACGCCATCCAGTCGCATTCCTTCGCCTTCATAGGTATAATCAGGCATAACGCCCATGGTGATCTTGTATTGTGATTTTCCGGTATCGGGATTTCTTGTTTTTAAATAAGATAATTTCGGGTAGTTGTATGTTTTTTCAATTGTTGTGATCACGTATTCCAAGATCTCAACTTCCCCGTTATAATTGATCTTTTCTTCGTCATCACTTGGTTTGTGATAATCGCTATGTTGTCCGCTAAAGAAATGAAGAACCGGAATTTCCTTTAAGTAAAATGATGTTTGATCGCTTGGTCCAACACCGGCGCTATCTTTAATGATCTTTAAGTTACTTTTAATGGAATCAAACAATGGTACCCAATTTGGTGCCGTACCAACACCGTATACCATTAATTTTTTTGTAGAATCATTTAGTCGACCGATCATATCCATGTTAACCATGTAATTGATAGACTTCAGGTCAACATCCGGATTTTCAACATATTTTTTACTTCCTAATAATCCTAGCTCTTCACCACTAAAGCAAATAAATAAAAAGTTGAAAGGTTCTGTTCTTTTATTCTTTGCAAAGTAGTTAGCTAATTCAATTACTCCGGCTGTTCCGCTGGCATTATCATCGGCGCCGTTGTGAATTTTTCCGGTTGGATTGGCGTCAAGACTATTTCTATCGTGTCCCAAACCTAAATGATCGTAATGTGCACCAACAACAATAGTATAAGGCGACTTATTATCTAAATAACCAACAACGTTATTTGCTGTTTTTTCTTCGATGCCTGTTGTTGAGGTATCGTGCGAATGTTTAGAGTTAGGGTTGTGTTTGTATTTAAATGATTTAAGATAGGAACCGTTGAAATTGCTTAATCCAATTGATTTAAATTGTTTGGCAATATATTCAGCTGCTAATACTTCTTCCGGTGATGACGTTCCTCTGCCTTTTAATTTATCAGAAGCTAAGTAGCTGATGTGTTTTTTGATCTTTTCTTTTTTAATGTTTTGAGCCTGAATTGTGCTCAACAGAAAAACAGATGCTACTAGTAGAAGTTTTTTCATTTGTATTTTGTTTAATGTGTTTGATTATTTTTGATCGAAGCTGCTGAGTAATTTTATTTCGTTTCGGTATAGGATCAATTTCTTATCATTCTCTAATTGTTTAAGTAAACGAGAAATTACAACACGACTCGTGCCCATTTCTTCGGCAATTTGATTGTGAGATAAAAGAATGGATGATTTTCCGGTAACCTTTGCTTTGTTCTTTAAGTATTTGATCAATCGCTCATCTAATTTATGAAAGGCAATACTCTCAATTGATTTGAGTAATTCATTGAATCGTTGTGTGAAACTATTAAAGATGTAGCTTTTCCAGCTTGGATATTTCACAAGCCATTCATCCAGTTTTTCATGAGGGATTGCGATCAGTTCAATATTATCTTCTGCAATTGCTTTAATTTCACTTTTGCGTGCTTCCATGCAACAGGTGTATGCCATGGCACAGCTTTCATTAGAACTTAAATAATACAGTAATATCTCACGGTCCTCTTCATCTTTGCGCATCACACGAATGGTGCCACTTAATATCAGAGGCATGAATTTGATCTGTTTATTGTAATCAATGATCACATCACCTTCTTTAAAAGACATGATCTTACCTTCTTTAACGATCTCATCAATTAATTTTAGTTCCAAAAAAAGTTTAAGCTTTTCTTTAATATCCATCATAGGGCTTGTTTTGCTTAAAGATAAAACTTTTTACAGGGAAAGCAAAACCTATCTGAACTCGTATGTTGTGCCTTTTAGCTGAGTTAACAATGTTTGTGGTTCGTCAGTTGCAGTAGCTCTTCCTTCTATTTTTGGAGCTACCGGTGAGTGTTCCTTTAAATATTCGATGATCACATCATGTAATAGATAAGGCGATTTTTTCGGATTTTTTACATGCTCAATACGGCATAATGTATCATCCGGATCGCCTTCACGTTCACAGGCTACAATACTGTATTCTTTTGCAAGATCGAGTGGCTGACCGGCAACTTTTACCCAATTAACACGTTTGCCAAATTCATTTCCAATAGTAAAATTAACTTCCATACCATTGAATCTTACAAACCAGCCACCAAAGCGTTTTGAGGGATCTTTGGCAAATGCATTTTGTAATTCCTTTTCAAGCCATTCCATAAGTTGTTGACCGGTTACAACACCTGTTTTAGCCTCACTGTTAACCGGAAGCATGTTCCATAAAAATTCTTTTGTGATCGATGCAACACCGGTTTTGGGATCAACAGCTAAAGGTTGACAAAATCGGAAACCGTTAGACAATGCAATATCCGGTTTGAATTTCCATTTGATGGCATCGGTAATTAAGTTGTCCATTGGTGTTTCCATTACAAAGTAGCGTACCAAAGGTGTTTTACTGGTACCAATTACTGTTTGCATTTCTTTTTTGAACGGTTCGTATGCTTTATCAACCAGTATTTGCATTTCTTTATCAGCAGGATATTTTGCAGGATCAACGTCCAGTAATTGGTAATCGGTTGAAACTAATTTTCCGTTTTCAATAACCAAATCTAGTTTCCCTAAGAACGAACCAAATGCGCCACACTCCACAACCTTTGTGTATTTTCCTTGAATTGGAACTCTAACACGTTCATGTGTATCCGCACCTAAGATCATATCTACACCTTCGCAGGCAGGATTATTTGCCAAACCAACTTGTTGTGCTAAACCCATGTGCGTTGCAATTAAAACCACAGCGCAACCTTCAACTTCACGTAATAATTTCACATATTTTGCCACATTTTTTTCTGCATGATCAAACTTTAATCCTTCACTATAAGCAGGCGATTGACGTTTTGGAATTAAATGATCGGTATAGCCAATGATGCCAATTTTTACACCTGCAATATATTTGATCCAATAAGGTTGATAAACTAATTCTCCATTATTTTCATCGTTAGTTTTGTGCCACATGTTAGCGCATATTTTTGCTGCGTTTGCATGTCCCATATCAAACAACATTTTCTTTTTCTTATATACAACTTCCCAGTTACCAGGTAACATGAGGTCGTAACCTAATTTATTGAATATTGGAATAAGTGCTTCGCCTTCGGTTAATGATGCAACAGCATGCCCGTGAAAATAATCGCCACCATCATAAACAATGGTATTTGGATTTTTTTTACGATATGAATCGATCATTGTTTTTAATACAGCCATTCCGCCGCGCTTTTTATAAACCGCTTGGTTGTTCTCCCAAAAAAACTCGTCGTGTGTAAATAACTGTGCATGTATATCTGTTGTGATCAACATGGTAACAGTTGATTTACCGTTCTTGTCTTTGTTAGTTTTGTTAACATCATCTGCATCCGCATCAATTTCATAATTATTACCTGCAACAATAGTTGATACCGGTGCTAATACAGTGGCTAATCCTGCCAAGGCTGATTTTTTTATAAAATCGCGTCTGTTGTCGGAAATAGTTTCTTTATTTTTTTTCATGATCTATTGTTGCTAGGTGTTTAAATTTTAAAGTCGAGTATAAAGTTGAAGTTAACCAAATTTACTTTATTATAAATATATTTTAAATTATTGTAGTCGTTGCCTTCCTGCATTTTGCCAACAACTAGAATTTTAAGTTCGAGACCCTTTAAGAAGTTTGAAAAATTATACGATGCGTCTAAATTCAACTGCTGATAGGAAGGCATACCGTATTTATTTAAGCGATAGTTTTTTACATCCGGTAAAATATAGTAACCATATCCAATTCCTGTTTTAAATTTATTATCAAAAAAACTTAATGATGTTTTAGCAACCATGGCATGTACATTTCCTAAGCCTTCGTTTCTTTCACGAGGTAAAAATGTATAAAATGGCTCTTTACCCCATTCACGCGGCATTAAGTAACGACCGTCTCCTGTAATGTGTGTGTAATTGAAAGAGGTGTTGTGCTTTTTGTTCTTTAATCCAACTTGAGCGCTTATTACATTTGATTGAGCACCTTCATTAAAGTATGTTTTATGTTGATCGATATTTCCACCATGATTTATGGAGTTTTGATGTAAATAGATAAGTCCTTGATATAATTTAGCGTTTTCATTTAAATTTTGATTTGTATTGATCTCTATCATGGCGGTATTCATCACATTATCGAGTAAACCGTTCCATAAATTGATCTTTAAATTATCTGTGGGTCTATAGTAAATATTCGCAATGGCCATACCTGAACTTAATATATTATCATGGTATTCCGATTTGCTTCCATCTGTATTTACACCTGAAGGATTTATGCCCATTGAATTGGCCAATGTGAACCAATGAACCGTTGAACGCGGCGAAACTTCCCATATCCAACCACCATTCACGCCTATTTTTTTTGATTCATTGATATTCAACCAAACCCCTTCTGCAATGGTAGGTCGCATTCTTCCATCTTGGGGATTGATGAATGGCGTGTTAATGTTGATCTTCCCAACAGTAATAGCGCTTTTAGATAAATTGTATTTTAAATATAATTCCTCTAACCGATCCAAGTCGTTTTTATTTCCGGGATTTTCTACATCAAAAAGTCCGAGTTCATAACGATTAGCAGAATTAGTGAGTGAGTCGGGTTTTGAAATATCTGACGACCATAAATTATAAATAAAAAAACCACTTATACCAGCCTGAAAGCCATAAACGGGTTGTGTTAGCACACCAATACCTGCACCTGAAGCTAAAGCGTAATCATCTTTTAAAGCACCTTCATTAATTGTGTTCATTAAGAATGTACGTGTGTGAGCTTCCCAATGCGCTTTTAAAAAGCAATCCTTCAAGCATACCGAATCTTTCGGTTTCATTGAAAGATGGTGTACATCCACATCGTGATGTTCCTGCGAATAGGTAATAGAATTTAACAGGAATAAAATTCCTAAACTCAACTTTTTCATTTTGTAAACTTTTAGTTTTTTAATTCCCTGCTTTAATATAACTCCAACCTTGCTCTTGTTTACTTACGATCTCAATAATTCCGGCAGGCACAAAACCCGATTTAGCTATTATCGTTGCACGATCAACTTTTCTTTCCTTAATTGAAAATTCACAAGCGTTAAATACAACGCCTTTTTCTGTTAATGCATTGATCTTATCTTCAACTATTGTTTTACCGGCAACCAACATATCTAAGCCGGCACCATGACAAACAACTTCAATTTGTGTAGTAGGTGAAACACTTAAAATATTGTTGCATTGTTTCATGAGTTGTTTGTGTGAAGTTGTATCGCTACTTGTTAATTGAAAGATAATGCGGTGTTCGGGTTTTGAAACTTTCCCTTTTTTACTTTGAGCATTTAAATTAGTAATGGATAAGATCAAAATTAATGTAAGTGTAATATGTTTTATGATAGCTTTCATGTGATGCTTTATTATGCGTTGGTTTTTTTATTCTTTTTTAGTTCGTCAATTTTTTTCTTGATCGGTTTAAACGGACCAAATTTATGTTGCTTTTCATCAAAGCCATCTGCAAACGGACCAAATGGATGATCAAACGGTTTTTCTTCAATTTTTGGCCAATCTTTTGAAATATCTTTTTTAGGACGTGGTTGAGAATTTACAAATGCTGCAATATCCCAGGCTTCTTCATCAGATAATTGAGTTGAATTATGTGAAGCTCCCAAAGGCATATTGTATTTTACATATTTTGCAAAATTTGATAATCGGTATAAACCTGCACCATCATTATAGCTGTTTGGTCCCCACAGTGGAGGATAAGTATAAGCTGTTTTATCGCCATTCATTAAACCTAAACCATTTGCCTGATGGCAACTTTGACATTTATCAACGTAAACTGTTTTGCCTTTTTCAGGATCAGCAGCTCTGTCTAAAAATGCCATATCTTTAAAGCCTGAGCCTTCCGGTTTTTTTCCTTTTTCTACATCTTTTCCTAACCAGTTGATATAAGAAACAATTGCCTGCATTTCCTTTGAGTTTGTATCCAAGGCATTGCCGTTCAAACTTCTTTCAAAGCAATCATTCACACGTTTATAGATGTTTTCAATTGCACCCGAACGTGCACGGTATTTAGGGTAGGTAGAAGCAACAGCGCTATAATTATTTCCAAAAACTTTTGTTCCGGCTTCTAAATGACAATTCTGACAATTCATTCCGTTTGTAGCAGCATTAAAAACTTTTCCTTTAGGTCCGAAGTATTCAGCAGTATGCGCGATCAGATCTTTACCATAAAGTATCTCATCTTTTTTTGGATCAGCTTCTAATGACGATTCGGAAGGAGCATGCCAGTAAATAGAATTATCGGCAACAGTTTTTGCAGCAGCACGGGCTTCTTCGGTAAACAAACCATTTTCATCGGGCACGGGTGTTTCAACTATTTTTTCAGGTTTTGATTTTGGCCAGTAAATAGCAAGTAATATTAATAATCCAATAATGAACACGATCATTACCACAATAATGTTGCTGAGCTTTATTACAATTGGTGCCAGTGGATTTTGTGGACCTATATCGTTGTGATGATTGTTTTCCATATCAAATAGATTAAATGGTTTAATGCGGCAATTTATCTTTTACAATACCATATAAGTATGTGCCAATAATTGCAAATAAGAACACGATACCCATGGTTAAATATCCATACCCTATATTAACAACCATTGGTCCGGGGCATGCGCCACTTAATGCCCAGCCTAAACCAAAAATTGATCCACCAATGAAATAACGCATGAACGATTTTTCTTTTGGGTAGAATACAATTGGGTTGCCTTTGAAATCACGTAGATTGAATTTTTTAATAAGTGCTACACCTATTGCGCCTAATATAACTGCAGTACCAATGATGCCATACATGTGAAATGCCTGGAAGCGAAACATTTCTTGAATTCGAAACCAAGAGAACGCTTCTGATTTAGCCATTACAACACCAAACAGAGTACCTAGTATTAAAAATTTTATAAATTTCATTTTTTTAAAATATTAAAGGAAGTAAAACAAACGTCATAATTAATCCACCAACAAAAAAGCCTATTACAGCAATTAATGAAGGAAGTTGAAGATCGGAAAGACCGCTGATAGCATGACCTGAAGTACAGCCTCCTGCGTAACGGGAACCAAAGCCAACCATTAATCCACCAAGAGCAAGAATTAAAAATCCTTTTAGAGATAAAGCTGCATCCCAGCTAAATAATTCTTCGGGTTGAACAGATGTTGGTGCAGAGATACCAAGTTTGGCTAAGTCGGTAATTGTGCTTTCTGAAATATTTACCGGTTGGCCATCAGATAAAAATGTGTGCGCGATAAATCCACCGAGTATGGCGCCAACTAAGAATACCAAATTCCAAATTTGAGTTTTCCAGTTAAAGTCAAAGAACTTTACAAATTTACCGCCACCTGCTGCCGAACAAATTGTACGGAGGTTAGAGGAAAATCCAAATGATTGACCAAAGAATAAAAGTAAGAACATAGTGGCGGCAATAAGCACACCCGATACCCACCAAGTCCAGGGTTGACTAATAAATTCTAACATAGTTTAGTTATTTAAGTGATATGAAATAATTGGTTTAAATAAATGATTGATCAATTTTTCGGTAGCGCTGGTATGGAAAAGACCGCCCTTACCATGCGTTCCAATACAAACAATATCCATTTCTTGCATTTCATTAAAATGTACAACGCCGTTCTCAACATCCTTATCATTTATCAAATGTTTTTGGAAATTGGTGATAGAATTGAGAGAAGCAAATTTATCCATCAATTGAAGCAATGCTTGTTTTTCAGGCTCTGATTGAGTTGTTGTAATTTGAAGTAAATGTGTTTTGGTGTTGAATGCCAAAATAAGTTTATGAAGCAATGCAAGATTTTCATATTTTGGAACTGAAAAATCATGAACCAATAAAATGTTCTCAATTACCAAATCAGAACGGTCGCACATTAAAGATAATAGTGGTGTTTTAGACTGACGGGCGATCATTTGTGTTTCAGACCCCGAGAATTTTTCCTTTAATCCCCAAGCACCTTTTGTACCCATTACGATCAGGTCAAATTTATTTTCTTCTGCATAAGACACGATCTTTTCGGTGACCTTACCTAATGCAAAATGTGTATGAACTGATTCGCCGTAAATAGTTTTTAAGTTTGCCAATTTTCTTTCAGCAATTTCCTTTTGTGAAACAACATGTGCTACACTAATATCGCCGCACGTTTCAATTTTCCCATTCTTGTCCATTGTAACAGTATCAGGTACACCTAATACATGTAAAAAGTGTGTTTCAACCGGAATTTTTTCTTCCAGTTTTTTAACCATAAGGTAAGCATACTCTGCTTGAACAGAGAAATCGGTTGGTATTAATACTTTTAGTTTTTCCATAATTTATCTTATAGGTATTGATTTACGTTTTGCCAGCTACCACCGTTGGTAACATTGTTTAATCCTTTTGATTGCAATGTGCGTTTTGCCATTCCGCTTCTATTTCCACTGCGGCAACATACGATCACGTGCGAATGTTTTTTTAATTTATCGGCATTAGATGCTATTTGTTCCAATGGAATGTTTATTGAACCCTTAACGTGCCCTGATGAAAATTCACCTTTGCTTCTAACGTCAACAATTACTGCGCCGTTTTTTATTAATTCCGATAGGTCTACTGTTTCGAGACCTAATATTTTTTTGAGTAGTGTTAACATATTACTTTGAATTTACACAAAGTTAGGTCAGGAATTGTTAAAATTTTGGTTACAAAAGTTACAAAACAAAAAAAGCGGCCCAAAAGCCGCTTTGTGATTGAGAATTATTGGATCAGAGCATCGTAGTTGGACACACAAACTCAGTAAGTTTAAAGGCATTTGTTGGTTTTATGGCATTAAAACCACCTGCAACATTAATTAAGTGACGATAGCCGCGTGCCTGTAAAATGGAAATAAACGTCATTGAGCGATAACCGCCTGCACAATGTACATAATAGGTTTTATCTTTATCAATTGATGCCATACTATCATTAATGTAATCTAATGGAGCATTAATTGCGCCAACAATATGTTCGCTATTAAATTCACTTGCTTTGCGCACATCAAGGATGTTCAATGGATTTGCTTTGTTCAAATTCCCAAACACTTCAGCAGTAACTTCCCAAATAAAATCTGTGTCTTTACCAGCTTCTTTCCATGCTTTTAAACCACCTTTTAAGTAACCTAGCGGATTATCATATCCTACGCGTGATAAACGGGTGATCACTTCTTCTTCGCGACCTTCTTCAATAACAAGTAATATCGGATGCTTCACATCAGGTACTAATGTTCCTACCCATGTTGCAAAACTTCCATCAATACCAATGTTCACTGAATTAGGAATGAATTCCAAATGAAATGCATCTGCGTGTCGTGTGTCAATGATCAAGGCGTTTGTTTCATTAGCTGCAACTTCAAATTCTACAGGATTCAAAGCGCGTGTACCTTTTTTAAGAACATTATCAAAACTATCGTATCCTTTAATGTTCATTAACACGTTTTGCGGGAAGTATCCCGGAGGAGGCATTAAACCATTTAGTAATTGTTTTTTGAATTCATCTTTTGTAAGCGAAGGATTTAAGGCATAGTTCACTTCTTTTTGATGACCAAGGGTATCAAACGTTTCCTTACTCATGTTCTTTCCGCACGCACTTCCTGCGCCGTGTCCGGGATAAACGATCAAACTATCATTTAATGGCATGATCTTGTTACGCAACGAATCAAACAAATGACCGGCTAATTTATCTTCCGTCATATCAGAGATAACATGTTGCGCCAGGTCAGGACGGCCAACATCACCAATAAATAAGGTATCACCCGTAAAGATCGCAACTTCTTTACCGTTCTCATCTTTTAATAAAAAGCATGAACTTTCCATAGTGTGGCCGGGTGTATGAATGAGTGTAATAGTTACATTGCCAAGTTTAAATTCTTCACCATCATGTCCAATTAATGATTTAAAACCTGTTTCCATGCTGGTTGGTCCGTATACAATTACCGCATCTGTTTTCTTTGCAAGATCCACATGGCCGCTTACGAAATCGGCATGAAAATGCGTTTCAAAAACGTATTTTATTTTCGCATTATTTTCTTTAGCTTTTTTAATGTAAGGTTCCACTTCGCGCAATGGATCAATAATTGCGGCTTCGCCGTTACTTTCAATATAATATGCTGCTTCTGCTAAGCATCCGGTATAAATTTGTTCTATTTTCATGTGAAATGTTTTTTAATTAATTATTTATTTACTTGTAATAGGAATTTATTTCATGGGCATCTGCCTGAGCACGATTTTTTCATATGAATGAGTTTTAATTTGTGTTATTCTTTTGAGTGTTTGTTTTTATTGGGAGATAGCTTATAGATCATATATCCAAAACCCACCAATAAGTGAACTAAAACAACAGCGAAAATGATACTTGACATAAGAGATAATTTATGGAACAAAGTTCGGATGGAAAGAGTTAAAAAAGTATGAGAAATGTCAGTTTTGTGCTTAAAAAACAGGGTGAATAAAAGAAAGGTAACAATTGTTACAAAATCATAGGTTATGGTCTTAAGTTCAAAAAACCCTAACTTTACAGCATGAAATTAAATATTCCGATTTTAGCTATTGGTATTCTTGTAATAACCAATTCGTGTTCAACAAAAGGCAATGAACATGATCATCATAGAGGACGGGGCCACGCAAACCATCACATGAACAAAACTCCCTTTGATGAATTGGTTAAACGTTTTGAATCGTCGGAAAGAGATGAGTGGCAAAAGCCGGAAAAAGTAATTGAATTTTTAGGAGATCTTAAAAATAAAACAATTGTAGATATTGGCGCAGGAACGGGATATTTTGAGTTTAAAATAAATGAACCAAGTGCTAAAATCATTGCGGCTGATGTAGATGCGCGATTTATTAAATATTTGAACGAGCGTATTTCTAAAGAAAAAAAGACAAATATGTTTTCACGAAAGGCGGAGATAGATAAACCGCCGGTAACAGAAAATGAAGCTGATGTTGTGTTTATGGTAGATGTGTATCATCACATTGAAAACAGAGTTGATTATTTTTCAAAGTTAAAAACGAGTTTAAAACCTAATGGTGCATTGGTAGTAGTAGATTTTAAAAAGGGTGATTTTGAACATGGACCACCAGACGAAATGAAATTAGCGCATGAACAAATAATAACCGAGTTAGCAAAGGCCGGGTTTGAAAATACAGTTATTGATACAACGACCTTGCAGTTTCAATATTTATTGAAATTTAAATGATCATTTGATTGCTTTAACTTGAATAACTGCAGATTCGCCATGATGATATTTTCCTTCTTTTATTTCTCGTATGACCTTACTAAAAGTAATGTTTTTAAATTCATTTAAGTCGATTGAAAGGTCTTCAATTGAGTAAAGTAATTCTAAAGCTTGGGGACCGCCTGTTTTGTAATTCAGTTGATCTTTATGATAGGCTTCCATTAGCAAAACACCACCATTTTTCAATCCTTTATATAATTGAGTAAATACTGATCTTCTGATTGATTCAGGAAAATGCCCAAATATGCAAATGATCGTATCCCACTTGTTTTCTTCGATCGTATAGTTACTTAGATCAATACAACGTGTTTCAATAATTAATTTATCTTTTGAAGCTAATTGTTGTAATTTTTTAATTCCTTCTTCAGAGTAGTCAATTGCGGTTACATCATGCCCTTGTGACGCAAGAAAAACGGCATTTCTTCCTTCACCTTCCGCTAAGCAAAGTGTTTTTGAATTTGGTTTTAAAACCAGAGCATTTTGATTTAAAAAGTCATTAGGTTCTGTTCCGTATGCGAATTCAGCTTCTTTATATCGTTTATTCCAAAAATTTATATCCATTTTATTGTTTTAAATAATTGCTTTTATAATCACCAATATGAACTTCAGAAGCTTTTATCTGATTTCTTTGTTTAATATAATTAATTACCCCAATCACAATAGTTGATAATGACGCCAAATAAAAAGTAATCTGAAATAACAGACTATTTTCAAGTTTTAACAGACTTTCAATGCTTAATCCTGCAACTAAAAAATATAGTGATGTTCGTGTGAACGACAAGAGTGTTGTTTGATTAGCCATAATAGTTCTTTGTATAGCTAATCTTTCTCTTAGTATAAGGTCTTTATTGATGTTGTTTTCGATCTTACTCATTTATTTAATCCAGGTAAATTAGTTTGCAACTACAACTTTTTCAATTGCATTGTATTTGCCATTAAATATAAGGTTAAAGAAGTAAGTTCCATTAGCTAAATTTATTCTGTTACTTAGATCGAGTTGAGTTTTTCCTTTTTGCAAACCATCAAACGTTTTATCCCAAATTATTTTACCTTCAATATTTGTAATGAATATATCAAGGTCGCCATTTTCTGGAAGATCAAATTCGAATTTAAAAGTGTTTTTAGTAGGATTCGGAAACATTGTAATTTTTAAAGGGTTATTTCCATTTATTGGTTTAAGCGAAGCAGAACCGCCGCTGTTTTTTACAAGCCAAACTTCATAAATTGTTGAATGAGCGTTCGTGGCAGCAATATTGTTGTTTGTGAACGCGCTTGCATCTGTTGTATGTATTCCACCATAAATATGACCTACTAGCACTGAATCACTTGTAATTTGAGATAATTTTATCACCTCATTACTATAGTGAGAAACAGTATGATTTGGAATAAATTCAGCACTTGCACCTATTAGTGCTGGCATTTCATTCGGAAATACATTTTCTTGCAAATTATTGGAGGCATCTCGCGATACTCTGCTAATGGTTTTCACGAATGGAACAGAGTTGTCGGCTGTTAGCACATTGTTTATGTATTTATATTGGCTCATGCCGCCAAAAAATATCGAGTGCATCGTATTGCTTACACTGTCGTATAATGCAACTTTTGCAGAATGGTAATTACTTAGGTATTGATTGAAACTTGTGATTGGAAAGTATCCACTAGCTTTTACATCAACCGGGTATAGAAATGGCAGATCAACACCAATTTGAAACACGCCTGAGGAAATTGTATAGCCTTGCTCGCCATTCGAAAATACTTGAGGAACTAAATTATAGTCTCTTCTATGTAAATGCACCTGATCGGTTATAACTGTATAGTTTGAATAACTTAAACTTGTGCCTGAATTATTGATCTTGAACTTTTTAATACCACTAACATAAGTTTGAGTGTAGGTTGGATTTCCCATTGGGTTATAACGTCCATCGAAGCGATGCCCACCAACTAAGTAAAATTCATTGCCTATTTTACCAAGTTGCCCTCCGTTAACTGCAAAATTTTGATCAGTTATTTGTTTGAAGAAACCGTTAATTGATGTATTAGCTATTACAGCATTTATTAAACCGGAAACATTTACGGAAGTAAGATAGGGGTATGTGATATGATCCAAGGCGCTTGCACTATAGCCGTAACCACCTATGATGAATAAAGAATCCTTGTCTTGATAAAAATTCATATTGGTTGATTGTAACTGCTCTTTTAAACCAGTTGGCAGGCCATTAACTGATGAAGTCCAATATTGATTTGTATTCACATTTATAACAAATACCGATGTATTGCTGCTTGCTGCTGGAAACGCACTGAATGGTTGACGCGCATGTAAACCATCCAATCTTCCTCCAATAACTAACCATTTTCCACCGGACTGCGCAAATGCAAAGGAGTGCAAGCCTGACAAGTTGGTTATTTGAACTGTTTTTAATTTTATTTGATAATTGAATGGAATTTGTTGCGCGTTTAAGCTGCCAGCAAAAAGAATGCTAAGGATAATTGAATAAATTGTTTTCATAACGCAAATTTTTATAAAGTTACTGTTCATAAACCCTAAAAACGGTAACAATAGTTGCATAAAAAAATCCCGAACAATTTGTGTTCGGGATCTTTAATTTATAAGGGGTTAACTAATTAATTAGCGCAAGCAACATTTTGCCACGGTCCAAGATTTTCAACATTCTTAATACCGGCACCTTCTAAAATACGCTTTGCAACACCTGCACGGTTACCACTACGGCAAACCAAAACAATGTGCTCGTACTTTTTTAATTCTTCAACTTTTTCTTGTATCTCATCCAATGGATAATTTACTGAACAATCGGCATGACCATCAAATTCCCACTCTTCGGGACTTCTTACGTCTACTATTATTTCTTTAGTTGTATTCATAATTGTATTTTTTTTAGTTGTTTGAACAGAGTTATCTGTTTTTGTAGTTGTTTGTGAGTTGCAGCTGCTGATGCCGATCATGGAAGCGATCATTACCATTAACTGAACTATTTTATTTTTAAACATGTTCTTATTTTTGTAATTTACTTTGACAAACAAAGTCTGTTTTAGCAACACCTGATTCAGCAATTGCTTTAAAGCCACCTTCAATTTCTTTGAAGTTGTGAACGCCTCTTGATTTTAAGATACTAGCTGCGATCATACTTCTGTAACCTCCGGCGCAATGTAAGTAAAATGGTTTTTCATCATTCATTTCTGCAAACCAACTGTTGATCTGATCCAACGGTTTGTTGTAAGATTCTTCAACATGCTCTGCGCGGTATTCGCTTTCACGACGCACATCCACAACAGTATCATTTTTCACATCCACTTCTTTTGCAAATTCAGCAGCAGTAATTCTGTTAACTGTGTCGGTTTCTTTTCCTACCTGTTTCCAAGCATCGTAACTACCTTTTAAATGACCAAGTACATTATCAAAACCAACTCTGCTTAAACGTGTAACTGTTTCTTCTTCTTTACCTAATTCAGTGATCAATAAAATTGGTTGTTTCACATCCTTAATTAAAGCACCAACCCATGGAGCAAAATCTCCGTTAATTCCAATGTTTATTGAACGGGGTACAAAACCTTTACAAAACTCAGCAGCAGGTCGTGTGTCTAACATCAATGCTTCTGTAGTTTCAGCAGCAGCTTCAAACTCATTAACTGATAAAGCTCTCATGCCATTATTTAAAACTGTTTCAAAGCTTTCGTAGCCTTTTTTATTCATCGCAACATTCATTCCAAAATAACCCGGAGGAGGAGTTAAACCATCAGTAACTGCAGCAATAAACGCTTCTTTACTTGGTTGGTTCAAGGCGTAATTCATTTTCTTTTGATTACCTAAAGTATCAACAGTTTCTTTCATCATGTTCTTACCACAAGCACTTCCGGCGCCATGAGCAGGATAAACGATCACATCATCTGCCAACGGCATTATTTTGCTGTTCAATGATTCATACAATAAACCAGCCAATTGATCTTGAGTCATAGAAGCTGCTTTTTGAGCTAGGTCCGGACGACCAACATCTCCTAAGAACAAGGTATCACCACTGAATAAGGCGTGATCTTTTCCATTCTCATCTCTTAGTAAAAAGCACGTACTTTCCATTGTATGACCAGGTGTATGTAACACTTTAATGGTTATATCTCCCAATTTAAACTCTTCGCCATCTTTTGCAATAATGGCTTTAAACTCTGGGTTTGCATTTGGTCCGTATACAATTGGCGCATCAGTTTTTTTGCTTAGATCAACATGACCTGAAACGAAATCAGCATGGAAGTGTGTTTCGAATACGTATTTAATTTTTACGTTATCTTTTGCAGCACGATCAATGTATGGTTGTACTTCACGTAATGGATCAATTATTGCAGCTTCACCATTTGATGTGATGTAATATGCTCCTTGAGCTAAACATCCGGTATAAATTTGTTCGATCTTCATTTTTTTAATTTTAGTTAGTTAATTATTTAATTTTTTAGTTTTTTAATTTATGGTACAAAGTTAAGTTTGAATTTTTGTTTTGTTTGTAACAGTAGTTACACCAATTTACTTTAAAAAATTGAAAGTATCAATTGTTACATTAGTGTCCACCGCCCGATTTTAAGAATAATTCGTTAATTATAATATACACACCCATTACCAATACAAACCAGCCAAAACCTTTCTTTAATTTATTGCCATCAATTTTTTTAGAAAGCGCATTGCCAACAAAAATGCCTGCAACTGCAAGTGAGGTAACAATGGCCAGTAAGGTCCAGTTCATGTTTGAAGCATTTGATGACAGATCGCCAAGAAAACCAATTAATGATTTGGCCGCTATGATCAATAAAGATGTGCCTACTGCCATTTTCATAGGTAATTTGCTTAACATTACCAATGCAGGAATGATCAAAAAGCCGCCACCGGCGCCAACTAAACCTGTTAAAACACCAACAACACTTCCTTCAATGATGATCATTGGGTAATTAAATTTTTGTTCACCGGCTTCTTCAATGTTGCCATTTTTCTTCTTTTCTCTGATCATTGAAACAGAAGCCGCAACCATTAAAACAGCAAATAAGATCATCATTAAAATAGACTTTGTTACTACAAAATCGCCCAAATGAAACACATCTTGCGGAATTGCAGGAACAATGAATTTACGTGTTGCAAAAACGGCAATAATAGATGGTATACCAAATACAATGGCTGTTTTAATGTTAATTAAGCCTTGTTTGTATTTTGGGAAGGCACCAATTAAACTGCTGGTACCAACAATAAAAAGTGAGTAAGCTGTAGCCATCATGGGTTCAACGCCAAGTAAATATACCAGCATAGGAACCGTTAATATAGAACCACCACCTCCAATTAATCCGAGTGAAATGCCAATAATGATTGAAGATATGTAACCGAAAATTTCCATAATTTATTTAATTAGTTTTTTAATTTATCGGCACAAAGTTCGTGTGAAGTGGGTCATTTTAACGGTTACAAATGTTACATAAAATTACTCATTTATCTTAAAATAGTGTTTTTAATAGGGTAAGTACTTAGGTTAACTAAGTTAATTAGCGTTATACAAGGCGGGTATGAATTAATGATTGAAGGCAAGTTTTGTTTTAAATCCTCTATTGCTTTCGTTATATTTGTCCAACAAGACCAAAAAACGGATATCTGTGAAACGGACATTAGCCATACTTATTTTAACCTTTGTTTTAGTTATAAATGTTTGCGTTGCTCAAAACACAAGTGTAAGTGGGCAAGTTTATGGCTTTAACAGTGAAAGGGTTTTATTGTTGCGTAAGGCAAGTAAAAATCTGGGATTTGAGGGCCCGCTAGAGGGTGTACAGCTAAGTTTTAAGATAGATGGTAAGGATTATAATGCAAAAACGGACAACAGTGGTTTTTATTCTATTTCAATCCCATATGCTCCAAGTGGAGAAGTTGTGCTAAATAAGAATGGGTTTTCGAAGGTAAGCATCAAATGGAGCGATGCCAATAAAACAGGCAAAGGCATTTTAAGTGCATTGAGTTTTATTTTAAAGAAGAACGATGATTCACAAAATGAATTAGGGACCATTATTTTCGATGATGCCGGAAAATTGAAGTTTGTGTTTAATGAAAATGCAAAAAAAGAGAATCCGGATGTAATGCAGTCAAATAAAATATTAATAGAGAAGTGTGTTGAATTTAATAATAGTAATAAAATAGCGCCGTTACCTGTTGCAGCTGTTCCCAAGGTTATTGAAAAGAAAGTGTCAGTATCAGCATCAAACGAAAGGACAGAGCCTGGTAAAACCGAAGTTGCTCCTTCAGCAGCTGAGCCAGTGAAGAGTATATATTCAGAGAAGATCTTAAGTTTATCAGAAAAATTCAGTCATTTAGATGAGCACAATGTAACCGGATTAAAAAGCGAATTAAATGAACTAAAGCAAGAATTGGATAGAATGGCTGCTGCCGGCGAGGATGTGGAGTTTCTGAGAAAACAAATAAATGAAGCCGAAAGTAAGTTGTTGTTAAAGGAGGAGTTGATCATAGCGCAACAAGAAAGTATTGATAGGGCAAATAGGATCATTTTATTTATGGTTTTATTCTCTGTTTTTTTGTTAGCAAGTGTAGGATTGATATTTTATACCTTACAGCAAAAGAAAAAATTCAACAAGGTGTTAACCTTTAAGAATAATGAGATAACAAAGATTAACCAGCGTTTATTAAGCAGTATCAAGTATGCGTCAGTGATACAATCTAATTTACTTTCGAGTACGCAGGAACTGAAGAAACTTTTCGCTCAATCGTTTATTTTTAATAAACCCAAAGATTTTTTTATCAGGTGATTTTTTCTGGTGTCATGAAAAAGATGGTTATTATTATATTGCAGTTTCTGATTGCACTGGGCACGGTGTTCCTGGAGCTTTATTATCAGTGCTGGGACAACGTTTTTTAAATGAAGCAGTAGAAAAGGAAAATGTTACAACTCCATCTGCGATCATTAAATTACTTGAAAGTAAAGTCATAAGCGCGTTCAAAGATCAGAACTCGGTTGAATATGGTGTTGAATTAGGATTAGTTTGTTTTAATAAGCAAAGCAACGAGCTGGTTTTTTCATCAAACGGAATCAATTTATTTTTATATCAAAATACTGGGATCAACTGCATAAAGCCAAAGTATACAGTTTCAGGTTCTGCTAATTTACAGCCGGAGGATCAAACTTTTAAATTAAATAAAGGCGATTGTTTTTATTTATCAAGCGATGGTTTTGCCGATCAGTTTGGTTTGCAGATGGTAAATCAAAAAAGTATAACCTGTCTGCTATGGCTGAGCTTTTAAAAACAATAAGTGAAAAGGATATTAATTTAGCTACGGGAACATTGGAAAAAGCTCATGTTCAATGGAAAGGTGAACTGTCACAAACTGATGATGTGTTGGTAACAGGAATAAAGATCAGTTAGAAATTACTTAATTAATTTCATCTAGTTTCAGATCTACATCTTTTAATACCATCATTATTTCTTCACCTTTTATTTTCATTAGGTCATCTGTTCTTTCATAACGCCAAATTACTTTAAGGTTGCGGCATTTTTGTTTGAATAGATCAATTAATTTTATGATCTGTTTGTTGGACATGGAATTCATATAGCTTAATTCCACCGTTAATATTGTAGGAAGTTCAAAGTTTATTTTCTGAATTATTTGTTCTCTTAAGGGCTCGTAAAACTCTAAAGTATTTTCAGGCATAGATACACCTTTGATACTTATGTGATTTTCGCTTCCGCAATTTGCTTCCACTAAGGGGGTATCTTCAGTTTCTTCTATTCGTATTTTTAGATCATTCATATTTTATATAAATTCTTAAAGTTAATTCATAAACTGAATCAGTTAAGTGCTTCACGTTGTATTGGATGCGTTCAGGAAATATCAGGTTTGCTATATCTAAAAGGCCTAATCCGTTGTTCTCGCTCATGTCGGCAAGTTGTTCCTGGCTCATTTTTTGCAGTTCGTCTTTAGAAGCATTTTGAAGTTTGCCAACTTTGTCTTTCAGAAGTTCAACATTGAATACATCTATATCATTTATGGTTGTAATCGCTATCCCGTCTTGTAACCATTCGATCAATAATTTCGCATTGATCTTATCGTTTGTTCTGTATCCGTGTCGGTTAATATTTTGTATCAGTTCTATTAAAACGTGATGCGTTTTTTTATCCAGGTTTTTAGCTTGCCCTTTCATGATTGAAAGCATCTGTAGTTGTGTTTTTAAAAACACATTCGAAAAATCGCCGCTATAAAAAAGTGTACTCTTGTTCTTTTGAAAATGATCTTGAAGTTCATCTCCGAATTTTTGTACCGATCTTAGATCAATTTCCGAATTATCTGATTTTCTATCAACCGGCAATGCCAGGCATAATTTATAAATAGAGGATTCGCTGTTGTTGTCAATGAATTGATATTGAACGCGGCTATTGGTTTTTCTAACGATCTCAATAAGCCCTAATCCTGCGCCTTTTTCGGTTCGCTCTCCTGATTCAAGTTGCTGAAGATAATTGTTGTTTAATTCTTCAATGGTTTTATTCAATAATGATTCAAATCGTTCTTTTAAAACTTTTTCAGCAGATTTACTTACAAGATTTTGAGTAAGAATGTAATAAAAATGACCATCACTCCATACCAAGGATATATCTTTTGACCTGTCGGTTGAAGTGCCATATTTTTCCACATTTTGCACTGCCTCTACCAGAATGAATAAGAACTTACGTAATTGGCTGGCGTTGTTCGACTTTATAATATTATTCTCTAATATCTGTGTAATAAAACTTGTTGGCCCCTCTGAATAATTACCGTGGTAATAAAACAAGAAGGGTAAATTAGGAACAAGCTGCGATATGTTGTTTGTTAACACCACTCTACACAAAAATAGCTAAAATAGGTGATGAACTCAATTAAACCTGCAATATTCTTTGTTATTAATACATGAAAATTGTCAGTTTAAAATTATATTGAATTTGTAATTTAATGCCATGAATGGTCTAACTTCCACAGAAGCTAAAGCTCGCCTAGAAAAAGACGGTTATAATGAGTTGAACGCCGGAAAATCGCGGAGTGTGCTCAAAGTAGCGTTGGATGTTATTAAGGAACCCATGTTTGTGTTGCTTATCGGGAGTGGATTGCTTTATGCCATGCTTGGCGACTATAAAGAGGGCATTACCTTGGCAAGCACCTTTTTGATCATTATTTTTATTACTTTTTACCAAAGCAACAAAACCGAAAAAGCCTTAGATGCTTTAAAGCGGTTGGCATCTCCTCGAGCTTTAGTTTTACGTGATGGTATACAAATCCGAATACCGGGTAGGGAAGTGGTATGTGATGATATCGTGATACTCCGTGAAGGAGATCGCATTCCTGCTGATGGCGAGTTGCTTGATGCCACACATTTGTATGTTGATGAATCGTTGTTAACCGGTGAATCGTTACCCGTATTAAAACATGCCATTTCAAACACCAAAGAAAATAAAGTTTATAGCGGAACCTTGGTAATTAGCGGTAGCGGCGCATTTAAAGTTAGTAGCACCGGACAAAAAACCGAGTTTGGTAAAATTGGTTCTACTTTAGAAAAAATAGAAAAAGATCAAACCCGTTTACAGAAGGAAATGAAATTATTGATCAAGCGTTTATTCATAATTGGCGTGATCATAAGTGTTGGTGTTGTTTTACTTTTTTATTTTACTCGCGGAAATTTTTTGCAATCACTTTTAAATGGCATTTCAGTTTCAATGGCAATTTTGCCCGAAGAGTTTCCGGTGGTACTTACTGTTTTTTTAGCCTTAGGTGCCTGGCGCTTGTCTAAAGTAAATACGCTAACACGCAATCCTACTGCAATTGAAACATTGGGTTCTGCAACAGTATTGTGTAGTGATAAGACAGGAACTATCACACAAAATAAAATGGAAGTTGTTTACATTTTTAATGGCACAGAAACCTACAAAAAAAGTGAGTTTCAACTGAATAAAAATAATATTGAACCCGTTGTTTTAAATGCGCATTTAGGATGCTCCAATCAAATTGTGGATCCAATGGAAAGTGCTATAGTAAATGTTTCAAAAGCAAATTGGAGTTTTGATCATTCAAATTTGAAACTTCTAAAAGAGTATCCTTTGAGTAAAGATCTGATGGCAATGACCCGCGTGTTTGAAAATGGTACTACAGGAAAAATTATTGCGGCTTGCAAAGGAGCGCCAGAAGTGATGTTCAGCTTATGTAAATTAACATCGGATAGAAAAAAGTTAATGGAAATTAAGTTGAATGAATTTGCGCATAAAGGCTACCGAGTAATTGCAATCGCTAAAGCAGAAACAAACTCAAATTTATTACCTGTTAATCAATCTGATTTTGATTTTGAATTTTTAGGTTTGATGGCTTTTGAAGATCCAATAAGACCTGAAGTTCCGAATGCAGTAAAAGAATGTTTACAAGCGGGTGTAAGGGTAATTATGATCACCGGCGATTTTCCAACAACGGCAAAATCTATCAGCGATCAAATTGGATTAGATCATCAAGACTTGATCATTACCGGTGATGAATTACGTGCCATGAGCGATGAGGAGTTGAAACAAAAGATCAAACACACCTCTGTATTTGCGCGCGTGCAACCTGAACAGAAACTCAGAATTGTAAAAGCGTTAAAAGATAACAATGAAGTAGTGGCAATGACCGGTGATGGTGTTAATGATGCGCCGGCATTAAAGGCTGCCGATATTGGAATTGCAATGGGTAAAAAAGGAACTGACGTAGCACGCGAAGCTTCGTCTTTGGTTTTGTTGGATGATAATTTCGCATCCATTGTATCGGCTATTCGATCGGGTAGACGAATTTTTGACAATTTGCAGAAAGCCATGTCGTTTATTATTGCCATTCATATTCCAATAATTGGTTTGGCATTAATGCCTGCGATCTTTTCCGAATTACCTTTATTTTTATTACCGCTGCATGTAGTGTTCTTAGAGTTGATCATTGATCCGGTTTGTTCTATTGTGTTTGAATCGGTTAAGGAAGAGAAAGGTATTATGACAAGAAAGCCTCGCGCAGTTAATGAATTGTTCTTTGGTTCGCGAAAAATGTTGATGAGTGTGTTACAAGGCTTATTATTGCTTGCAACAGTTCTTGTTGTTTATTTTCTTTCGGTAAATGAAGGTCACAATGAATTTGAAGTTCGTACAATAGCATTTACTTCATTGATCATCGGAAATATATTCTTGATCTTATCGGATCTTTCTAAAACACAAAATGTTTTTCAGGTTATACTGCAGGCACCCAGATCACTTTTTATCCTGTTGCTTATTGTTACAGTTTTGTTAGGATTGGTTTTAAATATACCGGTCTTGCAAAACATGTTCGGTTTTAAATTCCCGGGTTATGAGCATTTGATCACCTCTGTAATTGCAGCCTTTGTGCTTTTACTCATTTTGGAGGTGATGAAATTCATACGGTTAAGAATAGAAAAGAATAAACTTTAATTCTTTTATTTTTTCTCTATAACAAATTTACCCTGTATCAATTCGCCGTTATTATTTTGGATGCGATAGAAGTAGATCCCGTCTGACCAATTTTTCAATTGAAGTTTGATCAGCTCTTCGTTATGCGTTTTTTGTGAATGAATAAGTTGACCAGTTAAACTATAAATGGATAATTCGCTATCCGTTCTAAATGATCTATCCAATTTGATTTGAATTTGATCAGCTGCAGGGTTTGGAAATGCAATAATGGAAACATTGTTTTTCTCTTCATTTAACTCCGTTGTAACCGCTGCACATAAGGATGATTGTCTGTGAACATCGCGTTGAAACATCAACCAGTTTGGTCCAGTTCCTTTACCTGCCTTGATCATATAGGCTCTACCAAAATTTGCGGGACTAGGAGGGTAAACACCATATCCGCCTACAATAAAAACATCCAAAGTATCGTCATTGTCAAAATCGGCAACAAGTGGGGCGTGATCCAATGCATATTGCGAATTTCCATAATGTGTTGCAAGATCAATGTTCCAGATCTGACTTCCATTATTTCCGTTAAGTGCATATAAAACACCTTTGCTTGAGCCAAAGATCACATCCAAATAAGCGTCGTTGGTAATATCTGCCAAGGCTACCCCTCTAAATGCCTGGCCGAAATTCGGAATAGTATAATTCCATTTTAAAACACCGTTATTATTTAAAGCATATACTTGAGTACCTGAAACAAAAACAACATCGCAACTTCCATCATTATCAATGTCGCCTAATGATGCGGGCCCTCCAATATAACCGCTTCCGGCATATTTCCATTTGGTTGTGCCATTTTCACCGTTGAGGCAATAAAGTGTATCGTTATATGAACCTACTACTAGTTCGGGCTTACCGTCAAGATCAAGATCAGAAACTGCGGTACCATGGTAAATATGGTCGTGAATAGGGTAGGCCCACATTCTGGTTTGGTTATCGCCTCGGTAAGCAAAAATACTATCCTTATAATTGAAGTTCCATGTAGCTACTACAAAATCAAGAATACCGTTATTATCCAAGTCTACAATGGTTGGCGCAGTTTGCACCCATGAGTTCCCATCCACTTTAATTTCCCAAGCAACTGTTCCGTCTTCTGCATTAATGCATATCACCCAGCCACCAAATTCTCCGTGCAGTATTTCAGGTTTACCGTCATTATCCACGTCGGCAATGGTAGGTGGTGAATCACTTCCTTTGGTATTGCATACCCATTTTAATGAACCATTATTTCCATTAAAGCAAAATGTTTTAGGATTACATGAACTTGGCACGATCACTTCCTGAGTTCCGTTATTGTCAACGTCATAAATTAAGGTAGCCACATCGTTGCAACCATGACTTCCGGTGGCGCTTGCATTATATTTCCAGAGTAAACTGCCATTTTCCGCATTTAATGCATAAATACTACTATCGTTACGGTAACAACCAAATGTAACTTCATATTTACCATCACCATCAAAATCTTTAGCGGCAGATTGGCCTGCAGAAAAATCATTGGTGTTGTAAAACCATTTAACTTTTGGATAAGGCGATTGAGCAAATGAACCATTGTTTAGTATTAAACAAATGGTGAAAAATGCAACTAACGTTTTAAGGGTTTTAAATTCTTTCATAATTAAATCTAGTAACCTTTTTGTTTATTTGAAATGAGATGCGTCACTATTAACGAATAGAAAGTCTAATTTATTAATTACTAAACTGTTAGATTTTTCTTTGTGATTGAACATTTAAATTCACACAAAGATGTGACAACATCTATTTGTTAAGGTTTTAAAGAAAGACAACCTTTACATCAAATATTAACCTATGAGACAATTTACAAAAAAAATCGCCCTTGCTTTTGGGGCCACGCTATTAGCGGCAGGTTTAAATACCACAAAAGCGCAGGCTGGGGCTGCACTAAATTTTGATGCAACTGGACCTGCAGATAAAGTTGCTTTACCCCAAGCAATAAGCACAAATTCTTTGGTAGGGGGAACAAAGATCACGGTGGAGGCATGGGTACGCCCAACTACTTTAACTGGTTTAGGTGTAATTGTTGGAAACTATGCAAACCCAAACAATGCTTTGCAATTCTTATTGAGAAGAGATAACAACACCTTTGCATTTTTTGTAGGGAACGGTACTTCGGTATATAATGGCTTAGTAACAGCGGCCGGAACTGCTACCATTAATACTTGGCAACATGTTGCCGGAGTATTTGACGGTACAGTAATATCTGTATACATCAATGGTGTATTTTCTTCAAGTGTAAATGCTACCTCAAATTATACTTTTGCAACCACATCTAACTCTATCGTTGTCGGAACAAATGGCGCTGGTTCACCTGAATCTTTTTCCGGTGATATTGATGAATTGCGCATTTGGAAAACAAACAGATCGAGATGTGAGATCAACACATTCATGAATTGTGAGATCCCAACTAATGCGTCTAATTTAGTTGCCAATTATCATTTTAACCAAGGTATTGCTGCTGCTAACAATTCAACTGTAACATCTTTGAATGATGCAACTTCAAATGCTTTCAATGGAACGTTAAGTAATTTTGCATTAACAGGTGCTACTGGAAACTGGGTTACGCCGGGTGGAGTTGTTTCTGGTTTTACAACAGCTTTAGCACAACCAACCTTGGCAATTAGCCCAAGTGCAAATATCTCAACCTGTTTAAATAATACTGTAATGTTAACCGCATCCGGCGCAAGCACTTATTCTTGGTCAGGTGGTGTTACCAATGCAGTGGCCTTTACAGCTTCTGCAACAACTTCTTATACAGTAAATGCAACGGCAGCTAATGGTTGTACAGCGGTACCTGCTGTAGCAAGTATTACGGCAAATAACTGTCCTGGTGCAGCACTTTCTTTTGATGGTGTTAATGATTTTGTTGATTGCGGAATGGCAGTAACCAATGTTTTAAAGGGACTAGATAAAATGACAGTAGAAGCTTGGATCTATCCAACCCAAAATACTGCAGGTAAATCTGTTATTGGTAATCACGGTTCAAACACTCAGTTTAATATTCAGCAAACCACTAACAATCAAGTTACATTTTTTATTGGTTTTGGAACTTATGCTGTTACCACTCCTGTAAATTCAATTCAATTGAATACATGGCAACATGTGGCCGGGGTGTTTGATGATAATGTGATAAGAATTTATATAAATGGTGTTTTGTTGGGATCAACAGCCGTACCTAATACTTATGTACTTGATGTTAATGGAAATACACCTTTAATGATTGGAAAAAGTGGATTTGGTGGTGAAGAGTTTAGGGGTTATTTAGATGAAGTTCGTGTTTGGAGTTCAGCTCGTACACAATGTGAGATCAATACATTTAGAAATTGTGAGATCCCTGCAAATGCAGCAAACTTATTAGTTAATTATCATTTAAATCAAGGTACAGCATTTGCTAACAATTCAACTGTAACTATTGCAAACGATGCAACTTCTAACGCAACTAATGGAACTTTAACTAATTTTGCTTTAACTCTTGGAAGTAATAATTCAAATTGGGTTGCTCCGGGTGGAGTTGCTTCAGGATTTACAACAGCTTTAGCACCTCCTTCATTAACTGTTACAGCAAATTCATCTCTTTCAACATGTTTGAACAATACGATCAGTTTAACAGCTTCTGGTGCAAGTACCTACACATGGTCAGGCGGTGTTACAAATGCAGTAGCGTTTACAGCAACAGCAAGCACGGTTTATACTGTTACAGCAACAGCAGCAAATAGTTGTACAAACACAGCAGTAGCAAGTGTAACAACAAATAACTGTCCGGGTGAAGCACTTTCGTTAGATGGTGTGAATGATTTTGTTGATTGCGGAATGGCAGTTACCAACGCATTGAAAGGAAAAGATAAAATGACAGTAGAGGCTTGGATCTACCCAACTCAAAACACTGCTGGTAAATCTGTTATTGGTAACCATTCATCTAATACACAATTTAATATACAACAAACCACTAACAATCAAGTTTCATTTTTTATTGGTTTTGGAACTTACGCAGTTACCACTCCTGTAAATTCAATTCAATTGAACACTTGGCAACATGTGGCCGGAGTGTTTGATGATAATGTGATCAAAGTATATATCAATGGTGTTTTATCAGGAACAACTGCAGTACCTAATACTTATGTTCTTGACATTAATTGTAACATAAATTTATGGATCGGAAAAAGTGGATTTGGTGGCGAAGAATTTAAAGGTCGTGTAGATGAAGTTCGTGTTTGGGATATTGCACGCACACAATGTGAGATCAATACATTTAAAAATTGTGAGATCCCAACAAATGCAACAAACCTATTAGTTAATTATCACTTTAACCAAGGTTCAGCTTTTGCTAATAACTCAACGGTAACCATTGCAAACGATGCAACATCAAGCGCTACAAATGGAACACTTACTAATTTTGCATTATCAGCAGGAAGTAATAATTCAAACTGGGTTGCTCCGGGTGCTGTTGCAGCAGGATTTACTACCGCATTGGCTGCTCCGGGTTATACAAATTCAGCTTTAGCAATTTGTCCTGGTGGAACAGTAAGTTTAGGAAGCACTAATACTACTTCATATACCTGGACCCCTTCAATAACAAATAATGCTCCTTTCACTCCAACAGCAAGTACAACATATTCGTATGTTGGGACAAATTCTGTTTCAACTTGCTCAACCTCGGCAGCAATTAATGTTACGGTTAATCCAAACCCAACAGTTACAGCTATTACCAGCGAAACCAATGTTTTATGTGTGGGTCAATCGGCTACTTTAACTGCGAGCGGTGGAAATACATACGTATGGAATACAACAGCTACAACAGCAGTTATTGCAATCAGCCCAACTGTAACAACAACTTATACGGTTACTGGCACAAGTGCTAATGGTTGTTCAAATGTTGCAACTGTTACTCAAAGCGTTAGCGCTTGTACTGGTATTACAAATAATGCAAATGTGGTAGCACTTGAAATCTATCCGAATCCATCAAATGGAGTATTCAATATCAAGGCTACTTCGCAAGTATCAATCGAAGTGTTTGATGTTTTAGGTAATTCTATTTTGAAAACTGAAATTGTTTCAGGAGACTATAAACTTAACTTAGGTGAACATAGTAAAGGATTGTATATTGTTAAATGTACATCACAAGGCCAGGTTAAATCTTATAGGTTAATTAAAGATTAATAATTTTATTCCCTAGGCTAAAGGCCCTTCCTTTAAAAGGAGGGGCTTTTTTATTGAAAATATTAATTCTTAAATTAGGCATCTTTATGAGATCTCAAATTGTACTTTTTTTTCTTTTCTTAATAAACATCGTTAATAGCCAGGTTAGCAATTTAAACGAATTAAATAATATTCAAATTTTAGGGATTGCAAAAGATGAAGAAGGTAAGCTGTGGCTTGCATCCAAAACAGGTTTGTTTGTATATGATGGAGCCTTGCTAATTAAATTCAATTCTAAATCAAACATTGGCCAGCTGAAGTATGATGACTTAAATGGCATTTTGTATAATAAGAATTTGAAAAAAATAATTGCCACAACAAAGTATGGTATTAATGTTTTTGATCCTTATACGTTTAAAAACATCTTGGTTAGGTTTGATTCAGTTAATTCCCCAAATCAAAATAACGAATTTACTTTCCCTTGTAATGATGATTTAGGAAATGTTTGGTTTACCAATCAAGAAGGTTTTTTGTGTACACTTAATAATGATCTTAAGATCAAAAAATTTGATGTGTCGGTTCCTATACCCTTGTATTTAAAAGTAAAATATAACAATCCACCGTTTTTAACTCAATTAAGTTGCTCTAATAAAAAGGTTTATTTTGGAACTTCTAATAGTATTATTTGTGGATTTGATTTATTATCTAAAGAAACTACACCAATTAGTTATGGAAATAGGTCTTTTATAGGAAATATTTGTATCAGAGACACCAGTTATTTATTTGATTTTAACGGAGTTCACCTTCGTGTTGGTAATGACACGGTCGATAAAATGTTTCATCAGGCGAACTTAATTACAGGATTGTTTTATGATAATGAAGGATGTATGTGGTTTGTTTTAAATAAAACACAACTTTATAAATTAAGGCACGACCTAAGCTTTGAACTTATTTATGAATTGGATATAAATAAATTAAATAAACATAAAAATATTACATCAATTTTGGTTGATGAAAAGCGTATTTGGCTTGGTACATCAAGGGGTCTTATCAAATTAAATAAACCAAATTATACATTCAGTAGAATTTTTCGATCGCTTGAAGGTTATCAACCCGAAGAACTAAGTTCACGCGGAATAGTATCAGTTTCTGATTCAACTATCGTTTGCGGAGGGTATAATTATTTGGCAAAATACAATCCCACAACAAATAAAAGTGAACTCCTTTTGCAAAAAAATCAAGCAAAGGCATTGATCCCTTATTGCTTACTTGTTTCAGGTGATAGTTTATGGATAACCGGCGAAGGTTCTGGTGTTAATTTATTTGATTTAAAGACAAATAAATTAACTGGAATAAAATATTACAAAGGAATTCAAGATAATGATTTTCTGAAATCAGGACTAATTGTTGCAATTAACCGAATTGATTCAAATTTATTTTTTGGCGAATATGGCTTACTTGGCACCTATAATCTTTATACTCATCATGCAACCTTTTGTGATAAGCCAGATTGGCAATTCCCTTGGTTCAAAGATAAAAGCAGGGGTATAAATCAAATTCTTATCTTAAATAAATCAGAAGTATTAATTATTTCCAAAGGAATAATTTACATCACCGATCGTCGTTTGCATGTTAAATTTAAAATAAAACTAGATGATCCATATAACAAGGAACTGGTATTAAATGCACTTAATGTAATGGCTGATAAAAGCGGAGATCTGTGGATTAGCACAGATAAAGGTGGTTTGTGCTATTTTACAAGGAAAGATGAGCGAAAAAAATGGTATAATGTAGAAAATGGATTAAGTGATAATTCTGTTTATTATTCGCTTCAATCAAACGACGGAAGGATATGGGTTGCCACGAATCATGGATTGAATCTAATTGATCCTGCCTCACAACGTGTAACAAATTATTATGAGGAAGATGGCATAGCGAATAACGAATTCAATACCAACTCTTTTTTAAAGGCATCTAATGGCGACCTTTATTTTGGCGGTATGAAAGGGGTTACGCGAATTATACCATCATTACTTGAATCAAATTTAAATTATGAGAGGTTTATTGTTACTTCTTTGAGTATGGCAGGTAAATTAAAACCAGATTCACTTTATTTAGCTAATCTTAGCGAGATCAAAACGATCAATTTGCCGTACAATTCAAGATATTTTAAGATCACCTTTTCATTAATGAATTTTTCTGATAAGAATAGGTATGAGTTCAGATTAATGGGGAATGATTCGGCCTGGATCAATTTGGGACAAAACACCTCTTTAATTTTTAATTCATTAGAACCCGGCATGTATAATCTACAGATCAGGGCGTTTAATGAAAGAGGAGATCTGGCAAAAGAAATGATCAGTTTGCCAATTAATGTGGAACAGATCTTTTATTTAAAAACAGGTTTCATAGTTTCATTTGTTTTACTGATAATTATATTAACGGGGTCAATATTTTTTGTTGTATATCGCATTAAAGTAAAGGCCTTGAATCAAATGGCTGATATGCGCTTAAAGATCGCAACAGATCTTCATGATCAGGTTGGTGGCTTATTAAATAAAACAGCAACGCAAGCAGAAGTTGCCCAGATGAAATTAAAGCACGAAGATAATTCGTTAACTAAAATTGCAGATAATAGTAGAGTTGCGCTTCATAGTATGCGCGATATCATGTGGAATTTGGACCCGAGAAATGATGATCCTGAAAGCCTTGTAGTAAGAATGAGTGAATATGCTCAAACCATGCTTGAAGATAGTAATGTGTACGAGTTGCATTTAAATGTGCTTAAAGAAGTGAAGTTACCACAGGAAACACGGCAAGTGATCATCACCGTATTTAAAGAAGCCATCAGTAATATTGTAAAACATGCTCCGAATGAACGTGTGTTGGTTTCTGCTGAAATAAATAAAGACCAACTTTCAATTGTGATTCATAATACAGGTTCATTTCAAATAAAAAACGAGTTCTCAGGCCAAGGTTTGCGTAATATGAAAATGCGAATAGAGCGAATAGGAGGACAGTTTTTAATTGATAAGAACGATGGTGTTAGCTTAACAGTGATTATAAAAGTATGAGGCCTTTAAATTCACATAAAAATGTGATAGTTAGAAGGGATTAAATATGTAATTTTAAAAACGTGATTAAACTTGCTATAGTAGAAGATGATGTTGAATTCTCTCAATTATTGAGAGATTATTTGGCTGCTGATCCAACATTTAGTGAGGTACAAACGTTTGAAAGCGTAGAAAAGTTTTTAGTTCCTGTTGAGGAAGGTTATTGTCCGCATGTTGTTTTGCAGGATATTAATTTAAACGGCATGTCTGGCATCGAAGCCATTGCAGTTTATAAGAAAAAGATCCCTCAATCACGTATTTTAATGAACAGTGTTTTGCAAGACAGTGATAGCGTTTTTGCCGCCATTTGCGCCGGTGCTTTGGGATATATAGAAAAAGGGCAAAGCATGGAAAAAGTAAAAGAGGCAATCATAACATTGCATCAAGGCGGTTCACCAATGTCTCCAAGTATTGCTCGCCATGTGATCAATTTTTTCAATCCAACTAAAAAGTTCGAAGAAGATCTGAGTCCGCGTGAATTAGAAATTGTTCAAGGGATACTTGACGGATTAAGTTATAAGATGATCGCAGAAAAGCACCATGTATCATTGGACACCGTTCGTACGCACATTAGCAGGATATATCGTAAACTTCACATCAACAGTAAGGGACAATTAATTGCTAAATTTCTGAATAAGGAAAGTTGATCTCTGATCTTCTTCAACTTCAAATTATTTATTGTTGTTTTAAACGAGTAAATATTTTTTATTCTTTATAAAGAACCAGTATTTTATTTGCGGATTGGACGCTAATAACGCTGATCCATATTGTTAAATTTAACAGATCAGCAATAATCTTTTTTCACCAATTTTCTCTTTTGGTGCACGGTGAACACAAGGAAGAACTTTGCTATTGGGATGATCAACCGCCAACTTCCATATATTTCCAATTCCTAAACTGATAGGAACAGCCGTTGGTTTAGGTAAATAATGCAGGTCAAAAAAATGTTCGTTTAAAAATGATTCAAACTCTTCATCATTGCCATTAAATATTTTTCTGAGTTCATTACGTATTTCGGGAACACTTATTTTTTGTATGACTTGTGAGTTTGGTAATAATTCACTCGATTCACCAAAATATGTACATAAAAATGTATCGGTTGGAACAGGAGAACGATCAACATGAAATGAATAAACATCGGTGGGGAAAAACGGGTTGGCATCGTCTCGCTCATAGTATTTGATCAAATTAAGCACCGGTGATGCACCATGCTCTTTCAATACTTTTAAGTCATTTACAATGGTTTCGCGCGCGAGTTGTCCATTTTCACTCAAATCAAGTTCAAATAGTTCGTCCAGATCAATTGTTGTTATGTTTTGTTTTAATTCAATTTTACCGGCAATTTCTGAAAAATCACCATAAAGTTCACGTTTCCAGCAGATCGCATTAACATCACCACGAAAAGGCGCGGAAATGAGATCTTGTATATTTGTTACATTTTTAATATTAAACATTCTGCTAATGAAACAGGGTGAAAATGAGAATAAAAAAAACAGAGGTCGAATGTTCGCTTTCGCTTTCAATCTCGCTCTGTTTTAGTACCCAGGATCGGGGTCGAACCGATATGGAGGTGAATCCACTGGTGTTTGAGACCAGCGCGTCTACCAATTCCGCCACCTGGGCATTTTAATCGGGGTACAAAGCTAATTTAACTTTTACAATTTGCCAAAAAAACTTGCCAAAACCGTTAAAATTGGTATATTTGCACTCCTTTTTAAGAAATGGAATCACAAGTAAGATTATTCTCGGGAATCGCTTCCAGTGCTGTTGCAGAAAAGATCGCAAAAGCATATGGGCAAGATTTGGGCAAAGTGGCGCACTATCGCTTTAGTGACGGCGAATTACAGGCCTCTTATGAGGAAAGTATCCGTGGCCAAAGCGTATTCATTATTCAAAGCACCATGCCACCTGCAGATAATTTAATGGAATTACTTCTGTTAATTGATGCCGCTAAGCGTGCCAGTGCCCGTCATATCATTCCTGTTATTCCATATTTTGGTTATGCACGACAAGATCGTAAAGATCAACCCCGTGTTGCCATTGGCGCTAAATTAGTTGCCGATATGCTGGCTGTTGCCGGTGCTACGCGTGTTATGACCATGGATCTTCATGCAGATCAAATACAAGGTTTCTTTAACGTACCGGTTGATCATTTGTATGCTTCAACTATTTTCATGCCCTATATTCAATCGTTGAACTTAAGTAATTTGTGTATTGCAGCGCCTGATATGGGTGGTAGTAAGCGTGCAAATGCCTATGCAAAACATTTGAATGCTGATCTTGTGATTTGCTACAAACAACGTGCAAAAGCCAATGTAGTTGAAAATATGACAGCAATTGGTGAGATCGAAGGAAGAAATATTGTATTGGTGGATGACTTGGTAGATACCGGCGGAACTTTGTGTAAAGCAGCCGATATGATGATGGAAAGAGGTGCTTTAAGCGTGAGAGCTGTGTGTACCCATCCAGTGCTTTCAGGAAAAGCTTATGAGAATATTGAGAATTCAAAATTGGCAGAATTGATCGTAACAGATACAATTCCTTTGAAACAAGAAAGCAGTAAGATAAAAGTTGTAAGTATTGCGCCATTGTTTGCCAAGGTGATCAATAGCGTACATAATTACGAATCAATTAGTACAAACTTTATAGTTTAACCCGTAAATAAAATAACCGAATTAAAAACTATGAAACGGGCATAGCGATTAATTCAAACTAAAAAACAAAACAAAATGAAAACAGTATCGTTGAGCGGTTCGCCAAGAGCGAACGTAGGGAAAGCAGATGCTAATGCTCTTAGAGCAAAGGGTCAGGTTCCATGTGTAATTTATGGTGCAGGTGAGCAAATTCACTTTTCGGCAGATGAGCGTGCATTTAAGCACATTATTTACACTCCTGAAACTAGCATCGTTGAGATCGAAGTAGGTGGTAAATCTTACAAAACTGTATTGCAAGAATCGCAATACCATAAGATCACTGATAAATTGATCCACGCTGATTTCTTACAAATAATAGATGGTAAGCCAGTAACTGTGCATTTACCTGTTAAAACTGTTGGTCAATCTGAAGGTGTTAAAGCCGGTGGAAAATTAGCAGTTAAATTACGTAAGTTAAAAGTAAGAGGTTTGATCAACAAATTACCTGAGCGTATCGAATTAAACATCGAAACTTTAGGAATTGGTAAATCAATCTCTGTAGGTGATATCAATTTAGATGGTATCGCTATCTTGCATCCAAAGAACATCTCAGTAGTGAGCGTTCAAACAACACGTAACGTAGTTGCTGAAGAAACTCCTGCAGCTGGCGCTACAGCAGCAGCTCCTGCTAAAGCAGCAGCTCCGGCAGCTAAGAAATAATAATTATTTCAATTTTAATAAAAGCCTTAGTAATTTTACTAAGGCTTTTTTATTGATATGGGTCATACCGAATTTATATTCATTAATCATTTAAGTGGTTTACTGTTATTTGTAACAGCTTTTTTATTCGTAAAATTTCCACCCAAAAAGATCAACGGGCTTTATGGTTACCGCACACTATCCTCTATGAAAGATCAAAGCTCATGGGATCTGGCACAAAAAGTTTCAGCTAATTATTTATTAAAAGGAAGTTTGATCTTGATCGGTTGGCAATTATTCAGTTACCTGATCATCTACTTTATAATGCCCCAATGGAAGGAGGTTGCAACCGTTTTAAATGTGTTAGCTATTGTTCCTGTGTTGATCATAGCGATCTTTAAAACTGAAAAGGCCCTGAAGAATAAATAATTTAAAGGGAAATAATTCCCCACATGCGGCCGGTATTTCCTTTGTCTCTTCTATAGCTAAAAAAATCATTCTCAAAAGTGCAGCGATGCATTTGCCAAATTTGCTCGGAAGATATTCCAATCTCATTCAATACAAACTCATTGCATGCTGCCAGATCGATGTGATTGTTTTCTAATAAATGTTGCGGAAATCCATTATTGGCAAATTGTTCAACCACTTCGTAACCAACTTCAAATTTATCTTTACTGATACCCTGACCAATAGCTACCTGAATGTGTTGTTTTTGAGCGCCAAGCTTTAGCATTTCGTTAATGGTGTTAACGGCAATACGACCAACTGTACCGCGCCAACCGGCGTGGGCAGCTCCGATCACCTTATTTACCGGATCGTGAAATAGAACAGGATAACAATCAGCAATGCTTACAGCTAATACCAGATCTTTTTGGTTGCTTACTAATGCATCACCTTGTTGCTGACCTTTTTTAGCAATCAAAACATCAGTACCATGTACCTGCTTTAAATTACATAGATCATTATTGCTCAATTGTAATTTAGCCAACGCAATTTGTCTGTTGGTTTGAATATTTTCCTGAAGATCATCTGAACCGCCTAAATTCAAACTTTCAAATGCGCCTGAACTTATGCCGCCAAAGCGCGTTGAAAAACCGTGTTTACAAGTAATATTAGGCGCTTTTAACCACATTATTGAATGTAGCTAAGTTTCATCATGTTGGTACGACCACGTTCTTTCATTGGCATGCTGGCAATATTTACTACCAGATCATCTACCTTAACAAAACCTTGGTTCTTTATGAAATCCTTAAGATCGTTAATGGTCTCATCGGTACTTTCATATTTATTGTAATAGTATCCGCGAACACCCCACACTAAACTTAAGGTTGTAAGTAAATGTAAATTGTCTGTAAAGATAAAGATGTGTGCTTTTGGTCGGTGACTCGATAATTTGAACGCGGTATAACCACTATTGGTCATACTGATAATAGCTTTTGCATCGGCCTGGTGACAAAGTGTACAGGCGTTGAAACAAATACTATCTGTAATATATGTAATGGTTTTTAATTGAGGTGCATGCTCGCGGTAATAGATCGAATCCAATTGTTCAACCTGCTTAATAATCCTGCGCATGATCTCAATTACCTTCACCGGATATTTTCCAACTGATGTTTCTGCACTTAACATAACTGCATCTGCACCATCCATCACTGCATTGGCAACGTCATTAACCTCTGCACGCGTTGGTGTAAAACTGGTGATCATACTCTCCATCATTTGCGTAGCAATAATAACAGGTTTTGAATAGGCCACACATTTCTCAACGATCATTTTTTGTAATAAAGGCACTTGCTCCATTGGAAGCTCAACACCTAAATCACCACGCGCAACCATGATACCATCCGTTACATCAATAATGTTATCAATTTCACGAATAGCTTCCGGTTTTTCAATTTTAGCAATTACTTTAGCACGCTTTCCTTTGTTTTTGATGATATCTTTTAATTCCACTACATCGGTTACACTTCTCACAAATGATAAGGCTATCCAGTCAAAATCATGTTCCAACGCAAACTCCAGATCACGAATATCTTTAACAGTTAAACATGGTAACGAGATCTTTGTGTTTGGTAAGTTAACACCTTTCTTTGATGATAATGGTCCACCGCTAATAATGGTACAACGCACTTCATCTTTACCATTGGTATCATTTACTTTCAAGTGAATTTTTCCATCATCGATCAAAACTAATTCGCCATTCTTTACATCCTGCGGAAAGTTTGGATAAGTGATATAGATACGGTCGGCATCACCTTCACATTCATGCGTGGTGATCACGATCTCTTTTCCATTCTCCAGATTAACTGATTTATCTCTGATAACGCCTATGCGTAATTTAGGACCTTGTAGGTCGCCCAAAATACCAACGTGACGGTTTAATTTTTTATTTAATTCGCGAATGTTTGAAACAGTTTTTTTAACTACTTCATAATCGCCATGTGAAAAGTTGATCCTGCAAATATCTAATCCATTATTCATCATGTCCTCCAATACCGCAATATCTTCGGTAGCCGGACCCATGGTAGCAACAATTTTGGTTCTGTTAAACGAGTTCATATAAAACCTTATTAATTTAGACTCTAAAGATAACAATTTAGTTGAATGATGTATATTTGCTTTCCATTAAAAAACCTTAAAGAAAATGCCAGGGAAACTTGAAAAATTTGCAGACTTTGAACGATTTGAGAATTGTTTTTCTTTTGCTTTTGAAGAAATCCCAAATGGTTTTGAAATGAAAGGTAAGTGGCGTGAAAGTTTTTTTAAGAACAACAACCCGCTTGTATTGGAGTTAGGATGCGGCAAGGGAGAATATACCGTGGGATTAGGCGAAGCAAATAGGGATAAGAATTTTATAGGTGTTGACGTAAAAGGAAACCGAATTTGGACTGGTGCGAAATTTGCATTAGAGCATAAGCTGAACAATATTGCATTCCTACGTACACGAATTGATTTTATTGAACAGTGTTTTGATACAGGTGAGGTAGATGAGATATGGATAACCTTCCCGGATCCTCAACCTCAAAGTACGCGTGCACGAAAGCGTTTAACCAATCAACGATTTTTAGACAGATACAAAAAGATCATTAAACCAAATGGTATCGTTCATTTAAAAACCGATAGTACCAGTTTATATGAATATACATTAGAGGTGATCGCTGAAAATAAACATGAATTGATCTGGCATACGAATGATCTGTATAAGAATTGCCCTGAAGACCGCAAAGAGCTGATCAATATAAAAACGTATTACGAAAATTTATTTCACAGCAGGGGAGAGGATATCAAGTATATTTTGTTCCGTTTGAAGTAGCTGTGATTTAGCCACTAATCCGCCTAGGCGGACACTAATTTTCACCAATAAAACTTGTGTAAAAATTCCAAATTTTAAAAATTGGTTTCGATAGAAAAGAGTAGGATTGTTAACCTTTTCTTAGATCAATTATAGTTAGTGCTTGTTTAGTGTAAATTAGTGTAATTCGTGGCTTAAGAAAAGAATTTATTTTCTTTCCTGACACAATTCAACTAAAACACCGTTGGTGCTTTTTGGATGTAAAAAGCATATCAATTTATTATCAGCACCTTCTTTCGGTTGTTGGTGTATCAGCTCAAATCCCTCTTTTTTCAAGCGTTCCATCTCTTCGTGAATATTATCTACCTCGTAAGCTATGTGGTGTATACCTTCTCCTTTTTTCTCTATGAATTTGGCAATGGCACTGTTCTCATTAGTGGCTTCTAACAATTCAATTTTAGTTTCTCCCAACATAAAAAACGACGTACTTACTCCTTCACTTTCTACCGCTTCAACTTTGTAATGATCTTTACCAAATAATTTTGAAAAAAGCGTGTTCGCGTTTTTAAGGTCTTTTACCGCAATACCAATGTGTTCAACTTTTTTAAGCATCTTTTTTAAATTTTGAATAGATTAAAAATCCGGAATAGGAACCTGCTAAATACACAAGCAATCCACAAATGGTATACCAAACAGGGTGGGGTATAGCCAGTAAATTAATACCACCAAGCACAGTAAAAACCGCACCAACAATAATGGCTGCCTTTGCATCTTTTTTGTAGATAGTAGTCGAAATTATTCCGCCAACCAATGAGCCAATAAAAGCACTTAATAAAACAATTGCTAAAGCAGCAATTGGAGCCTGTTCTAATATATTCTTCAATTGATCGAGGTCATTTGGATCTAAATTTGCCGGAGGAGGATAAAGCGCATGACTTAAAGCTTCTCCCATGAAAATGAAAAGAATTCCTACCACACAACCTGCCAAAACCGCTAAAATGCGCTTCATATATGCTTATTTGCAACAAAGTACGAAGAAAATGACGGTTTTAACAAGAAAATTGTTACCTTTACCCATCAAAATTAAACAAACATGATACCTGCATTTATTTTAGGAATTTTAGGTGGACTAGGTGCACCAGAGATCATTATCATTCTGGTAATTATTTTATTAATGTTCGGTGGTAAAAAAATACCTGAGCTAATGAAAGGTTTAGGACGTGGTGTAAAAGAATTTAAAGACGCAAGCAAAGGCGAAAGCAGCAGCACTGAAGTAGAAAAGAAGTAATGTTGCTATTTTAATATTCAAGCGTTATTCCCAACAGAGTAACGCTTTTATTGTTTCATATAATCAAGTATAAGGTGTATCCATTCAAAAATATAAAGCAACTTCAAGCCGATCTGAAAGCAGGTGTAACAAATTGCGAAGCATTGGTAAATGAGAGTTTACAAGCCATTGACGCACGCAAAAATTTAAATGTTTTTTTAGAGGTTTTTAAAGAAACTGCATTGCAACAAGCAAAGTTGGTTGATGAAAAGATCAAGCAAAATAAAGCCGGAAAATTAGCCGGTGTAATTGTTGGTTTAAAGGATAATATCTGTTACAAAGGTCACAAAGTATCGGCTTCATCAAAAATATTAGAAGGTTTTGAATCATTATATTCATCAACTGTTGTAGAAAAATTATTAGCTGAAGATGCCATTATTATTGGCAGATGTAATAATGATGAATTTGCGATGGGAAGCAGTAATGAAAATTCTGCTTACGGGCGAGTTTTGAATCCATTGAATGAAAAAACAGTACCCGGCGGATCTTCAGGCGGATCAGCAGCAGCAGTTGCAGCACGTTTTTGCCACATTGCATTAGGTTCAGATACAGGTGGCTCAATTCGTCAACCTGCATCATTCACAGGAACAGTTGGTATTAAACCAACATACGGACGAGTATCTCGCTGGGGATTGATCGCTTATGCATCTTCATTTGATCAAATTGGTCCGGTAACGCATACTGTTGCAGATAATGCACTCGTAATGGAAGTAATTGCCGGAAATGATTCATACGACAGCACCGCATCACAAAAACCGGTTGAACGTTATAGTGAAGCATTAGGTGCAAATAAAACATATAAGTTAGCTTATGTAAAAGAGTGTGTGGAAGCGGAAGGTATTGATCCGGAGGTGAAAGCCAGTGTATTAAAAAAAATAGAACAATTGAAGGCTGCAGGACATAAAGTAGAAGAAGTAAGTTTTCCTTATTTGGATTATTTGGTTCCGGTATATTATGTGTTAACTACTGCTGAGGCATCATCAAACTTATCTCGCTTTGACGGTATACATTATGGTTATAGAAGCAAGAATGCAACTGACCTGGAGAGTACGTATAAAAAATCGCGCAGCGAAGGTTTTGGTAAAGAAGTAAAACGCCGTATCATGTTAGGTACCTTTGTGTTGAGCGCAGGTTATTATGATGCGTATTATGCAAAAGGACAAAAAGTACGCCGCTTGATCCAACAAAAAACTTTTGAGATTTTAAATAATTACGATTTTATTATTACACCTACTACGCCTGGTACCGCTTTTGAATTTGGGAAGAATAGTGCAGATCCGATAAAAATGTATTTGGAGGATATTTTTACGGTACAAGCGCCAATTGCCGGTGTACCTGCTATTTCAGTTCCTTGTGGTATTCATAGTAATGGTTTGCCAATGGGCATTCAATTAATGGCAAATTATTTTGAAGAAGGAAAGCTGTATGATATGGCCGAAAAGATCGAAAAACTTTAAGGTAATTTTTTAAGGATCACAATTGCTCCATCGGAGTCTTTCCAGATACTAATTGTTGGATCGGTTTGAATTAAGATCTTGAATTTATAATCTGTTTTTTTATACGTGAATTCGATGCTTGAGGTGTTGCGATTAAATTTATATCGCACTTCGCTTCCTTCATTCTCTGTTTTGATCTTGATCTCTTTTGAACCTATTTCCATTTCAAACTCCTGAATGAGTGCCGAATTTTCGAGTGTTTTAACCGGACAAATGCCACACGATTTAACACTGGCATCATCGGTTTGCTCCATGGCACAGTTAACTTTCCATTTACCCAATAATTCGCTTTGAGAAAATAGGTTGATGGATAATAGTAAAAATAAAGTGCAAAGAAATTTGGAAGATGCGTTTTTCATAAGAAACGTTTAAAGTAATTTTTTTAGATAAAGCACTTCGCCGGTTTCTGCAACCAAAATTTGAACAAACGGATCAGATACGATCATGGCCTTAAAAGCATATTCCTTTTGTGCATATTTGAACTTTAGTTTATTGATGGCTTTATCAATTTCATACGGTATTTCTATTGAAACCTCCTCATTTTGCCATTTGATAGCGGTAGCGGTAAATTCGATTTCAAACTCTTCAATAATTGCGGTATTGTTATTTAACATGGCACTTGGACAAAGGTCGCAAACGTGTAAAGAGCCGTTTTCATTCTTTTGTAAGGTGCAATTCACCTTCCATTTGCCGATAATATTGAGATCCTGTGACTTCATTGTCACAAAAAACAACATTAATAATACCAGGCTAATTAACTTTTTCATGTATCAAATATAAAAAAAACCGCCTTTTTTGGGCGGTTTTTCATTGAAATATTTGAATTTTTAGTTAGCTCCCCCGTAGTTCTTAGTGCTGGCAACGGTTCCATTCTCATCCCAGCTTGTCCAGGTACCTGCTTTTTCACCATTACTATAGTTCATTTCCATACGTTTTTTACCGGTTTCATCAAAAACAAGCCAGGTTCCGGTTTTTTTACCTAAACTATAAAAGCCAATTGCTGAGGTTAAACCGGTTTCGTTGTAACGGGTCCACTGACCATCTTTTGATCCTTGAACAATCATTCCTGCTTCCATTATTTTTCCACTGGCATAGAAATAATTAGCTGTCCCATTCAACACACCATCTTTTACTTCCATTTCAGATCTAACACCGTTATTTAATGCAGTTATTTTTCCGGAGAATAAATTTCCTTCACTATCAATATATAAACCTTTTTCGTTCAATGTTTGCGCAGTTGCTGCAGTCATTAAGAAAAAGAAACAAATGATGATCAAGTTTTTCATGAGCTTTGTTTTTAAGGGTAAAACAATCGGAACAATTTCTTAATACAAAAATATTGAATTAAAACATAGGTAATGTTAAGGAAACAAAAAATTAACCTAAACTTTACTTTGTTGATCTGAAAAAGGTCCGAATCCTTTACTGATAGATGCTTTTGAAGGGGGTGGAAGGCTTGTTAAAGCGAGCTTAAAGTTAGTTCCTGAAAAGTGTTCAGTTCGTTTGATTGAATTGTTTTTTCAGAGTAACCTATCGATTGGATCTTAAGTGTGAATGATTCGTTCGGTTTTAATTGAATTTGAATGTTTCCGTTAAAATCAGCTATAAATTCTTTACCGCTTTCTGCAATGGTAACTTTTGCTCCGGGGATCTCTTCTCCGTTGCTGTCAGACACTTTGATCAGAACAGTTCTGCTGTTTTCTTTAACCGAATTTTTGTCGTCTAAAGAAAAAGAATTGAAACTTAAAGTTAAAATTGCAAATATATAAAGTAGTCTTTTCACTGATACAAATTTATCAGGTTCAGATCACATGTGTTTTAAGACAATGTTACCAAATGGTTAATTTGAATTTTAATTCAATTTCACCTTTTGATGTTTTTCAGTTGTTTGTCCAACTATAGAAAGTTGATAAACAGAAGTGGGTAGCGAATAGGTGTTTAATTCAAATTCCTGAAATCCTTTTTGCACTTCTTTAGTTTCAATTAATACACATTTATGCATCATGTCATAAAGTTTTATGGAGTATGTATCAGAAACACGGGCGTTAAAGCTAATGAATACCTTTCCATCAGCAGTATTAATTACTGAAATAATTGTTTGATCTGGTATACATGCATGATTAGAAATAGCATTATGTTTTTTTACTGAACCGTAAATATCCAACTCTTTTAACCGGTAATAGTTTAAAGAATTGGTATTAGCAAATTTATCAATGAATGTATAGTGTCTTTTTCCATTATTAGTTTCTGAAGAATTTACCTGACCAATTTCAGAGTAATTAACAGCATTCGTGCTTTTTTCAATAATAAATAGTTTGGTGTTTGTTTCATTTTCGGTTTTCCAATTTAACACAACATCATTTTGTTTGCAGATAGAGGTAAAATCAATTGATTCAATTGGAAGAGGAACAGAAACAGATGAAAGGATGAATGGACAAAATTGACTTAAATTTAGTGCAGTAACACTTCCAATACCTAATGTTGTTGCTATGGCACTTCCTGTAATTGAATTATTCTGATTCCATGCTGAACCATCCCACCATTGCGCGCCAATTATGCCGCTATTATAAGGTGGGGTTAATGTATTCTCAATCCCTCTGTAACTAAACGTAACATCTGCTGTAAGCGGAGAGTTTGGTGTTATGTCCCACCATCTATCGATCACTGAATTTGATGCACATGGATTTCCTATTAATGCATTGTTTGGACAATAAAAAAATGAAACTCCTGATACGTTGCTATTCCCAGCCCAAGGTAGGTTGTCGGATGCCAAAGTGGAGCGCGTTGAAACATCAACTATATTTGTTCCGTTTGAAATTTTATTTAATGTTAATGGAATTTGAACACCTCCAACACCAAATGGATAATTGTATGTATTGGGTGTAGAAGATAAATGCCTTCTCAATACACTCGTATTTATTGAAGAATTAGTTTCACTTTCAATATTTCCGGTTGTGTATATTATTGCCGATGGATTTGAATTTGAAATTGTTAATGTAAAACCATTTAATTGATATGTTAAATTATTCAGGTTTAAAATCCCATTTGAAGTCGTATTTCCTCCAACACTAGTATTAACATTTTGCGTTTTAATGCCAGATCCAGATATTATTAGATTGTAAAAAGCAGTTGAATTAGTTCCACCAATTATTTGATTGGCTCCGGTTAAATTAACAGTGCCATTGTCGGATGAAAAACCCGTGTTCGATGAATTGTTGATCCAATTGCCTTGTAAATTAATTTGACCAGATGCACTTGGATTTATTATGCCATTGTTTTGACTGGTATACGAGCCAATATTATTCCCGAAAATATTTAAAGCCACCGCGCCACTAAAATTTAATTGTGCGCCGTTATTTAAAAGACCTTGACATTTTATTAAATGAATAAAAAAGGAAAGTGATACGATCAGTGTTGTTTTGTATGAACGCATAGCCTTAATTTTAATACATTATAAAAACAGCACCTGGCCTTCCATTTTGAGCAGCTGTTGCGGATGCACCTGCACCTGGATTAGGATTTGTAGCACTATTGTATAATCCGGTGAACATAGAAGCAGCAGAACCACCATTGAAGGCCGTTCCAAAAGTTTTACCACTCGTTGGTGTATTATTTAATCCTACTCCTTTAATTGATTCTCCAACTCTCAAATAACTGATGCAATTGCTTCCACCTTGACCGGAACCATTTGTTGTACTTGCAGATGAATTTCCCCCGGCAAGTGATGCCACGGTTGTGCCAAACGAAGATCCTCCACCGTATCCAGATGCAAAATAAGCCGTAGCACCTATATTGGTCGCATAGGCACTTCCAGCAGCTCCACCACCTCCACCAGCACCGCATAATAATGTCGAACATCTTAATATATAAGAACCACCACCTCCACTACCTAATCCGGTTGTTAAATTAGCTCCGGCAATTCCACCTGCACCAACTACAATATTTAAAACTTCTCCTGGTGTTACATCTAATATTCCATTAACAATACCTCCAGCCCCGCCGTTAGAACTTGTTGTATTAGCATTACCACCGCCACCTCCAACTAACCAAACTCTAATTTGTGTAATGCCAGAAGGCACTGTCCAGTTATTAGAACCTGCTGTACCATAATACTGTGTGCCTGTAGAAAAATACGGACCCGTATTAATTTGTTGAAATTTGACCCAGTTTGCTGAACTAGAAGTTCCTGAATTGTAATAATAACCTTCTCCAGTTCCTCCAGACATGGTTGAATTCGTATTGTAAACCAATAAACTGTTAGCAGGATTAGGAATAGTTGATATATCAGAATTGGAAATAAGTGATACACGGGGTATCAATAAACCTTTGTTAGAAGATGTGATATCAAGCATGGCACTAGCATCAGGGGTAATTGTGCTAGTACTTATTCCAACATTTTGACTAATGGAAATAGCAGAAATTAGGCAAAGTAGAATAATTAGTTTAAAAATGTTGTATTTCATGATATTGAGTTTTGTGTTGATTAAAAGAAATTTGCATTAGTAAATTTTGCCCTGTTTATTGCGATTGAGAGGTAAGTAACCTGTTTTTCTTTTTCTTAATAGTTCTCTTTTTTGAGTAAATGAAGCTTTTTTAATTGAGTTAGAAGGAGAACTTGGAAGCATAAATAGTAGTAATGGAAAAACCACTATCACACATATTAAGATAATGATAATAGTGTTTTCATTTATGAATGTAGTTCCAGAAGATACCTGATAACTGTTATAAATAAAGAAAGACAGTATAACAGTTGAAATTAAAAGGATCAAAAGCGTTAAAAGCATTCTAAATTTAGAAGAAGGCTTTTTGTTTAGTTGAATTGTTTCCATAATTTTAGTTTTTATTTGTTTATACTTTAAGTGAAAATTGAATTGTTTGAGTTATAAGAGTTAATTTTATTCTAAAACTTAATATCTATAAGATTACTTAATTGAATGGTTTCTTTGTTATTAAGAAAGATCATGTTGTTTTCGAACCGTTTTATTTCATTGTAAATGAATTTAGTTTCATTTCCGTCTTTATAAATTAGCTTACATTTTAAATTTTCGAATTGATTAACATTTAATGCCACATTTATTTTTAGTAATAACGATTGAAAGTTTTTTTCATATTGTTTTTCATCGTCATTTGCAGCTTTAAATGATATAAGTTGGGTGTTATTTGCCTTTTTCATAATTTAAATTTTTATGTCTTTTAATTGATTTATTGAAATAAATTTCCCTTGATTAATTAATATCTTATTCTTGTATATCCAGTAAATAATTGTGTTTATTTTTTTGAGCTTCATTGATTCTATATAATATACGGTACTTTTTATTTTGCATATTTTACCAAGTATATAGGCTACCTTTAATTTTATCATCATAATTCTTTCTTTTTCTTCTTTGCTATTGTGCTTTCTGTTGGTCTCAATTCCTATATGTCCATTTTCAATTGAATAGTTATGTGTATTATTTGCCATCTTTTTATTAGTTAAACGCACGCAGAATGGTACATTTCAGTAATTTCGATAAAGGGAGCGATTTTGTAGGAGTTTGGAACAGAATTGATGTTTAATGGACCAGGAAATAAATTAACCTTAGGCTAATAATTGCAGTGAAAGTGCATTTTTACAATGCCACTACATTCTAATAATTGTTTAGTTGGATGGTAGGTGGTTAAAACAATCGGTAAATTAATTTAATTACCTGTATGAGTGGGTTAAATGGAAAGTAGTCCTTAAAGCATATTTAATTTTGCAAAAACATCTTGTCGGTAAGTTTTACCAATTGGAATTATTTTGCTACCAAAGGATATTGAGTCATCCTCTATTTCTTCAATTATATCAAATCGAATAATATATGAACGGTGAACTCGCAAAAATTTGTTAGTATTAAGTTTGCCTTCAATAGCTTTCATGGTTGAATGCACAATGAACTTTTCCTTTTCAGTAAAAATTGTCACATAATCTCCAATACACTCAATAAGCAAAATGTTATCTGAAGTTATTTTAATGATGGTACTGCCCTTTTTAATAAAAAAAATATCATTTGAAAATTGGATCTCAGATTTATTTTCATTTTGCCTAATCAATTTATTAATTGCCTTATGAAAATCAGTAACCGTATATGGTTTTACAAGAAAACCAGAAACATCATATTGAAAAGCTTTTACTGCCATTTTTTCATGAGATGTTGTAATAATAATATTTGGTAGTTGTCCAACGAATGTTTCCAAAAATTCCAAGCCAGTCATTTCTGGCATTTCAATATCTAAGAAAATAAGATTGGGCTTATTGTTTTTAAGGTAGTTTAAGGCTAGCAATGGGTTGCTAAACTCTTCTATTAGTTCCAATTCAGGATTTTTATTGATCATTTCCTTTAAATAGTTGCGCATCATTTGATCATCATCAATTATTGTGCATTTTATTTTCATTTAACAGCTATTTAAATTACAATGTTTTTAGTTGAGATTTGCTTTTGTCAATTTGTTAATAGACTTTTGTGTAAGTTAATAATACGTATTAATCATAAAAGAGTTTCATTTCGATCTGTTAAATAGTTTGTTTTTCATTTGTCAATATTATAAACTATTTGCCCGTTAATAAAGGTTTGTAATACTTTAGTATTTAATATTTCTGTTTCCTTACAATTCATCAGGTCTCTGGTCAAAATAATAAAATCGGCAATCTTTCCTTTTTCCAAACTTCCTTTTTCATTTTCTTCAAAGTTTGAATAAGCAGCCCAAATGGTCATGCCTTTTAGTGTTTCTTCACGTGTTAATGCATTTTCCATTTGATAGCCTTTTGACGGAAAACCTTTTGAATCTTTTCTGGCAACTGCGGCGTAAAATGTTTTAAACGGACTAATGTCCTCAACCGGAAAGTCGGTCCCAAGTGGAATGACAGTTGAATATTTAAGAAGTGTTTTATAGGCATATGCGTTTTTTACACGATCTTTCCCTAAACGATCAGCTGCCCAATACATATCACTTGTTGCATGCGTTGGTTGTACCGAAGGAAGAATATTCTTAGAAAAATAAATGAAATTATCTTCACGAATTACTTGGGCGTGTTCAATTCGCCAACGCATATCCTTATCATCTTTACAATATTTTTTATAAATAGAGAGAATAACTTTTGCTGCCGAATCTCCAATACAATGCGTATTCATTTGAAATCCTTTTTCTGCCATCAGTTTGGCCTGTGTTTCAAAATAGTTGATATCGCTTAATAAAAAACCTTTCCAACCGGCTCTGTCGGCGTATTCTTTACACAAGCAAGCACCTCGTGAGCCCAGCGCACCATCTCCGTAAAATTTAAATGAGCGAACATTTAATTTAGCAGTTTTGTAAATTCCTTTTGCTAAATAGTGATCTAAATTTTCCTTATTCGGAGTAAGCATGGCATAAACTCTAATTTTTAGATCATCAGTTTTTTGCAATTGATCTATCATATCAATTACTTTTTTATCTAAACCGGCATCATCAATGGTTGTTAGTCCCATGGCCAAACAATTATTTTGAGCTTTTAATAGTGCTTTTTTAATGAATTCGGTATTTTCTTGCGGAATTAATTTTTCAACCGAGTCAACTGCATTATCAATTAATACACCTGTAAGTTTTCCGTTTTTTGTGATCAGATCGCCGCCTTTAATTTTTGAACTTGTATTCAACTTAGCCAAATTCAGCACCATTTGATTTACAAGGGCAGCATGACCATCAACCCGCTTCAGCAACACTGGTATGTTAGGGAATAAACTATCGAGCTTATCTTTTGTAGGAAATTCTTTAGTGTCCCAATCGTTTTGATCCCAGCCTCTGCCAATGAGCCACATTTGTTTATTTAGACTATCTGTTTTTGAATTCTTCAGATCGTTTGGTTTAAAATTTTGATCGTAAAATGTTTTTGTTTTTTGAACTACTTCAATAAATGAATTGGTACCAACAAGATCTACTTGTGTTAAACCCTTACCATAACCGTAAAAATGACAATGTGCATCTATAAAACCCGGAAACACCGTTTTGCCTTTAATATCAAGTGATTGTTTAGAATGATAATGTTCAGTTATTAAATCATTACTTCCAATTTCAATAATTTTACCATCTTTGACAGCCATTGCTTCGTGAACGGAGAATAGTGAATCAACAGTGTAGATCTTCGCATGATGAATGATCAGATCAACTTCTGTTTTGGAATTTTGACAAGCAAGTAACAAAAGCGATGAAAAAGTGATAAATAGTTTATTCATATTTCTAAAGTAATAATTATTTAAATGAAAGCAGAAGAAAATAAAAAAATAGCTGTTAAGTGGTTTGAAGCCTTTAATGAGCATGATCTGGAAAAGCTATTGAGTTTATACGATAATGATGCGCAACATTATAGTCCGAAATTAAAATTACGCCAACCCGAAACACGCGGTTTAATTATGGGTAAAGAATTATTGCGCGCCTGGTGGGCAGATGCTTTTAAGCGCTTACCGAGTTTAAAGTATGAAGTGGTAAAACTTACAGCAGATGATGAACAGGTTTTTATGGAGTATACCCGGTTTGTGGATGGTGAAGAATCATTAAGTGTAGGAGAGGTGTTGGAGATTGAGAATGGGAAGATCGTAGCATCCCGCGTATATCATGGTTAATTTGTAAATTTACATTATGAGAATTGATATCATTAGTGTTGTTCCTGAATTAATGACGAGTGCTTTTAGTCATTCGATATTAAAACGTGCGGTTAATAAAGGATTGGTTGAAGTGAATCTGATCAATTTACGCGATTATGCCACCGATAAACATAAAAGTGTAGATGATTATGCTTTTGGCGGAGGTGCCGGTATGGTGATGATGATCGAGCCAATTGCAGCGTGTATCAATGACCTGAAGAGTAAATGCGAATACGATGAAGTGATCTATATGAGTCCGGATGGTGAAATGCTTGATCAGAAAATTTCGAATCAATTATCCTTAAAACAAAATTTGATCATATTATGCGGACATTACAAAGGCGTTGATGAGCGCGTTCGTGAGCATTTGATAACGCGTGAAATTAGTATTGGAAATTATGTATTGAGTGGGGGAGAGCTGGCTGCTGCTGTTTTAAGTGATAGTGTGATCAGATTATTACCAGGGGTTTTGAATGATGAAACATCTGCATTAAGCGATTCGTTTCAGGATGGATTGGTTGCACCTCCGGTTTATACGCGCCCAAAGGAATTCAATGGCTGGGCTGTGCCGGATATTTTATTAAGCGGACACACAGCCAATGTAGAAAAATGGCGACACGGACAAAGTTTGAAACGAACCCAGGAACGCAGACCGGAATTATTAAAAGGGAAAGATTAAGACTTATCTCTTGATTTTAAAACCTTGGCCACATCATTTAAATTAAAGCCTTTCGCTTGCAATAATAAAATGTAGTGATACATCAAGTCGGCTGCTTCATTAATAAACAATTCATCGTTGTTGTCTTTAGCTTCAATAACCAATTCCACAGCTTCTTCTCCAACTTTTTGAGCCATTTTATTTAAACCACGGTTAAAGAGTTTATTAGTGTAAGACCCTTCTAGTGGATTTTTTAAACGGTTAGCAATGATGTTTTCCAATTCAAATAAAAAACTTGATGGTTTGTTTTTTTCGTCGAAGCATGTATCTGCACCGGTGTGGCAAACCGGACCAACGGGTTCTGCTTTGATCAACAATGTATCTTTATCGCAATCTTTTATAATATCAACCACATTTAAAAAGTTACCACTTTCTTCGCCCTTGGTCCATAAACGGTTTTTACTTCTGCTGAAAAAAGTTACTTTGTTCAATTCTATGGTTTTATTTAAAGCTTCTTCATTCATAAAGCCAAGCATTAAAACTTTATTGGTTTTAGCATCTTGAATGATTGCCGGTACAAGGCAGTCGGCGTATTTTGTAAAATCGAGTTTCATAATCAAATTATTAAATTCTTACTTCTATTTTATTATTTTTTAATTCGTGTTTAAGATCCATTATGTTTATTTCGCTGTAATGAAATACACTTGCAGCTAATGCGGCATCCGCTTTACCAATATTAAACGTATCTATAAAGTGATTCATGGTTCCGGCGCCTCCGCTTGCTATAACTGGTACATTTACATTTTCCGAGATCAATTTGGTAATATCATTGGCAAAACCATTTTTTGTACCATCATTATTCATGGAAGTTAAAAGAATTTCGCCTGCACCTAATTGAACGCCTTCTTTGGCCCAATCAAGCGCTTTCTTTTCCGTTTTAACTTTCCCACCATTTAAATACACAAACCAATCACCATTTTCGTTTTTGGTATCGATCGCTAAAACTACGCATTGCGAACCAAATTGATCGGCTAATTCTTTAATTAATTCAGGGCGCTTAAAAGCAGATGTGTTCACAGATACTTTATCTGCACCGGAATTCAAAAGAATACGAACATCTTCAACGCTGCTGATGCCACCACCTACCGTGAAAGGAATATTAATATTAGACGCGATGCGCTTAACAAGATCAGATAGAGTTTTCCGTTTATCGTTTGTTGCTGTTATATCTAAAAACACCAATTCATCAGCACCTTCTTTACAATATCTAATTGCTAATTCAACGGGATCTCCCGCATCGCGAATGTTCTCAAAGTTCACACCCTTTACTGTGCGCCCGTCCTTAATATCCAAACAAGGAATTATTCTTTTAGTTAGCATAGGAATTACGAATTACGATTTTAGAATTACGAATGTTTTAGTTTTTATTTAAATTATTTTTCCTTGCTGTTTTTATTGATGCAACTACAATTGAAAGAAGTTCATTAGCTTCAGTATGAATTTTCAATAATTCTGTTTTATCTTTCGGATTTAATTCAATTAGCAATTCTATAAAATACATTGTTTCGTCACATTCTTCTTCTACAATTTTTAATTTATTAATAAAATCTGCTGATGATTTGGCCCTTGAGGCTGATCTGTAATTAGCGCCTAAAGAAGTGGAACATCTTGTTAGTTGATTACTTATAGCTATATAAGGATTTTTATATGGAAGTTTTTCCAAATATTTTAGAACAGTAAGCGCAAAAATTTTTGTTCTATCTTTTAAGTTAGTCGACATTTATCTTTAATTAATTATTGTTATTCCTTGTTCGTCATTCGTAGTTCCAATTTCGTAATTCATCAATTGTGATCCTGTTCTCGTAAATTGCTTTTCCGATAATTACACCATTGCAATTTATATTTTTAAGTTCAAACACATCCTTCATATTTGAAACTCCGCCACTGGCAACAAAATATAATTCAGGGAATTCAGAAATGATCTTTTTATACAGATCGATCGAAGGACCTTCTAACATACCATCTTTACTTACATCGGTACAAAAGGCCTTCGTTAAACCATGAGCGATATTTGTTTTCAGAAAATTATACACGCTCACATTCGTGTTTTCCAACCAACCTGAAATGGTGATCTTTTCATCCTTAACATCCGCTCCAAGAAATATACGTTCAGCGCCATATTTACCGATCCATGAATGAAACAGTTCCGGTTGTTTAACGGCTATGCTGCCAATAGTTGCCATTGCTGCACCTGAGTTAAAAATGGATTCAATGGAAGCATTGGTTTTAATACCACCTCCGAAATCAATTGTCATTTTTGTTTTTGAAGCAATGGATTCCAATACTTTTAAATTAACCACTTCTCCTTTTTTTGCTCCGTCAAGATCTACTAAATGTAATCGGGTTATGCCAATATCTTCGAATTGCTTGGCTACTTCCAAAGGATTTTCATTATAGATGGTCTTTTTTGCGTAATCACCTTGTGACAGTCTTACACATTTCCCATCTATCAGATCAATTGCGGGTATAATATCAAATTTTGTTTTCATTAAAGTTCAATAAAATTCTTTAAGATCTGTTCACCTATATCACCTGATTTTTCAGGATGAAATTGAGCACCATAGAAATTATTTTTTTTTAAAGCAGAACTATATTCAATGATATAATTTGTTTTACTGATCGTGTTTGGTCCAAGTTCAGCATAGTAACCGTGAACAAAATACATATAACTGTTCTCTTTTATGTTTTTAAACAAAGGTGAACTTAGGTTGTAAATGGTATTCCATCCAATTTGAGGAATTTTGAATTCATCTGATGTAAATTTTTTCACAGCTTGAGAAAATATTCCTAAACAATCTGTTTTACCTTCCTCAGAGTGCTCACACATTAGTTGCATGCCCAAACATATACCAAGAACAGGTTGTTTTAATTCTTTTATCAATTGATCCAGTTTTTTATCTCTCAAATAGGTCATTGCCGAAGAGGCTTCACCAACACCGGGGAATATCACCTTATCTGCAGAAGAAATTTCATCCTTATCATCAGTTACCAAAACATCTATACCAATACGTTTAAAGGCAAATTCAACCGAGGTTATGTTTCCTGCGTTGTATTTTATGACTGCAACCTTCATAATAATCCTTTAGTACTAGGTAACTCATTATTATTTATATCTCTTTTCAACGCAAATTTCACTGCTTTGGCAAAAGCTTTAAATATTGACTCGATCTTGTGGTGTTCGTTGTCGCCTTCAGCTTTTATGTTCAAATTACATTTGGACGCATCACTAAATGATTTAAAAAAGTGAAAGAACATTTCAGTTGGCATATCACCAACTTTTTCACGCTTAAAGTCTGCCTTCCATTCGATCCATGGTCTGCCTCCAAAATCAATGGCTACTTGTGCCAAGCAATCATCCATTGGTAAACAAAAACCATATCGCTCTATTCCTTTTTTATTACCAATGGCTTTAGTAAATGCTTCTCCAAGGGCAATCCCGGTATCTTCAATGGTGTGGTGTTCATCAATGTGCAAATCGCCACTGGCTTTTATGGTTAGGTCAATTTGCCCATGGCGTGCAATTTGATCAAGCATGTGGTCAAAGAAATTCAAACCTGTAGAAATAGTTGCTTTTCCGGTTCCATCCAAATTCAAACTGATATTAATATCTGTTTCATTCGTCTTGCGAACATGCGTTGTTTTACGTGCAGGTAGTTTTAAATGCTCGTATATTTTTTCCCAACTATCTGTTACCAGATCGATGGATGATTCCATGGCTTTAGGATCATCATTATTCTTTAGAAAAATAGCCTTTGAGCCCAGGTTTGCGGCAAGTTTTACATCCGTTAATCTGTCGCCGATCACATAAGAGTTTGCAAGATCATAATCTCCCGATAAATACTTTTTCAACATACCGGTATTTGGCTTGCGTGTTGGTTTTTTTTCAAACTCAAAACTTTTATCAATACATACTTCAGAAAACTTGACCCCTTCGTTTTCCAATGTTTCAATAATGAAATTTTGTACCGGCCAAAAGGTATTTTCAGGAAATGAATCTGTTCCTAATCCATCCTGGTTTGTAACCATTACTAATTCAAAATCCAGTTCCTTTGCGATCTTACTCATATATGTAATTGCACCCGAAATAAATTTAAGCACATCAAAACTATCAATTTGATAGGTGTTTGGTGGTTCCCAAATAAGTGTTCCATCGCGATCAATAAATAATACTTTTTTCATATGTCTATTTCATTTGTGTTAATATTTTTTCAGAGTACATAATCTTTTAATGCATCCAACACTAATTTATTTTCCTCAATGGTACCAACTGTTATTCTTAAGCAACCTTCACATAATTCCACTTTACTTCTGTCGCGCACAATGATCTTTCGTTTTATTAAATAATTATATAGCGATAATGGTTCTTCTACTTTAATTAGAAAGAAATTGGCATCACTTGGATAAACTTTTTTGATATATGATAGTTTAGAAAGATCATCCATGAGTTTATCTCTTTGATTAACTGTTTCTTTGATCCAATTGTTTACTTTTTCAATATTATTCAAAGCATCCAGCGCCAGTTTTTGTGATACACTGTTAATGTTATAAGGTGGTTTGATCTTATTGAAAAGGTCAATGATCGGTTCTGATGCAAAGGCCATTCCAATTCTTAAACCTGCCAAGCCCCATGCTTTTGAAAGTGTTTGCAAGATCACAAGGTTAGGATAATTCAAAAGTTCGGGTATCAAACTGCGGTATTTTGCAAAATTGATGTAAGCTTCATCGATCACTACGATCCCCGAAAAATTTTCAATGATTATTTTTATATCATTCCATTTAACCCCATTACCTGTGGGATTGTTAGGGCAGCAAATGAAAATGAGTTTTGTTTTGGGTTCAATTGCCTTGAAAATATTTTCAGTATCTAATTGAAATGTTTCAGCTGTTAGCGGAACTTTTTTTAAGGCTACATCATTTATATTGGCAGATACTTCATACATGCCATAGGTTGGCGGACAAATTATAATATTGTCTTTTCCCGGTTCACAAAATGCTCTGAATAAAAGATCAATGGCTTCATCACTACCATTTCCCAAAAAAATATTTTGAATGGGTAAGCCTTTTATTTTACTAAGTTTATCCTTTAGCTCTAATTGCAATGGATCAGGGTATCGGTTATAATTGACATCAAGTGGTGAGCCAAACGCATTTTCATTAGCGTCTAAAAACACGCCTTCTTTGCCTTTAAACTCGCTGCGCGCAGAGGAGTATGCTTTTAGCGTTTTAATATTATTACGCGTGATATTATCTAAATTGAATTCCATTTCTATTTTTTCTTTTTTTATTTTACCGATTAGGATCCTCATCCTGAGCGGAGTCGAAGGGCGATGAACCTGTTGATTTATTTATTCTTTTATTTTAATCTGATACTAACTGCATTTTTGTGTGCGTCCAATCCTTCTGCTTCTGCCATTAATTCAATGGTTCTGCCAATGGTTTGAATGCCTTCTTTCGTTAATTTCTGAAAGGTTACTTTTTTTACAAAACTATCTAATGATACGCCGCTGTATGCTTTAGCGTATCCGTTAGTTGGTAAAGTATGGTTAGTTCCTGAAGCGTAATCTCCGGCACTTTCACATGAATAATTACCAAGAAAAACCGACCCGGCATTGATCACTTTATCAGCAAGAACCTCTTCATTTTCACAGGCTATGATCAAATGTTCAGGAGCATATTCATTTAATAATTCAATCCCTTCTTCCGAAGTTTTTACTAAAATGGCTTTACTATTCTTTAAAGCTTTTTCAGCTATGATATTTCTGCTTAATTGTTTGAGTTGTTTATCTAGCTCATTATTTACATTTTCAATAACGGATAGATCGTTGCTCACTAAAATAACCTGACTATCGGCACCGTGCTCTGCTTGTGATAACAGATCGGCTGCAACAAAAGCCGGAATACAACTTTTATCGGCAATAACAGCAACTTCCGAAGGACCCGCAGGCATATCAATGGCAACGCCTTCTTTATTGATCAATTGTTTAGCGCAGGTTACATACTGGTTACCCGGACCAAAGATCTTATATACTTTAGGGATGGTTTCTGTACCAAAGACCATTGCAGCAATTGCTTGAACGCCGCCGATCTTAAAGATCTTTGTTACACCTACTAAATTGGCTGCATATAAAATCGCAGGATTTACTTTCCCGTTTTGATCGGAAGGTGTGCATAAGATGATCTCTTTACATCCTGCTAATTTTGCCGGTACACCTAACATCAATACAGTTGAAAAGAGCGGGGCAGAACCGCCAGGAATATATAATCCAACTTTTTCAATACCTATCGATCTTCTCCAGCAACTTACACCTTTTTGTGTTTCAATTGTTTTGATCTCTTCTTTTTGTGAAGTGTGAAATGTTTCAATGTTTTGCTTGGCCATTTCGATCGCGTTTTTTAGTTCACTTGAAACGGATCGAATAGCTTGCGCGATCTCTTCGTCAGAAACTCTGATAGTGTTTAAACTAACCTTATCAAACTGAAGCGCGTATTTTTTGATCGCCGCATCACCATTTGCTTTCACGTCCTCAAGTATATTAGAAACATTAGTCTCTAATTCTTTAACACTAAAAGCGGGTCGTTTTAATATGTCATTCCAGATATTTTTTTCCGGATATTGTATGATCTCCATTTTACAAAATCATTTTTTCAATTGGTACAACTAATATGCCTTGGGCGCCATTGGCTTTCAGTTTTTCAATGATCTCCCAAAATTGATTTTCTTCTACTACAGAATGAACCGAACTCCAGCCTTTTTCGGCCAAAGGTAAAATGGTTGGACTTTTCATACCCGGTAATATTTTACAAATGGCATCTAGTTTTTTGTTCGGCGCATTCAATAAAATGTATTTATTTTTCTTCGCACTTCGTAAGGCTTTAATTCTGAACAAAAGTTTTTCAAGTAAAGCTGTTTTTTCTTTACTTAAATTTTTTGTAGCAATCATCACTGCTTCAGATCTTAGGATCACTTCTACTTCCTTTAAGCCGTTACTTAATAAAGTACTTCCTGAACTTACCAGGTCACAAATGGCATCAGCTAAACCAATACTAGGTGCGATCTCCACACTACCACTGATCTCATGTATTTCAGCTTTTACTTTTTGTTCCTTTAAGTATTTTGCAAGTATATTGGAATAAGAAGTTGCTATCTTTGATCCATTTAGATCTTTAATAGACTTGAATGACTTGTCTCTCGGAATTGCAATTGACAATCTGCATTTTCCAAATCCCAATTTTTCAACTGTTTTTACTTTTTTGTTTTTTTCAAGCAATACATTTTCGCCAACAATTCCAATATCGGCAACACCATCTTCAATATATTGCGGGATATCATCATCGCGAAGAAAAAATAACTCCAGCGGAAAATTGTATGCTTCGGTTTTTAATTTGTTTAAGCCGGTATTAATATCAATACCGCATTCTTTAAGCAGTTTAAGCGAATCTTCACTTAAACGTCCTGATTTTTGTATGGCTATTCTTAGTTTCATTTAGTTGTTTTATTATAAGGTTTAATTATTAATCGTAAAGATTGATCGAATGTGATATACTTCCACATCCAATTTGTGAATACAATGAATTTGTTTTTTACACCAAGAATTAACATAAGGTGTAAGAACATCCAAAAGAGCCAAGCCAATAAGCCTTGAAAACTTATCTTTGGCAGATCAACCACTGCCAAATGTCTTCCTACGGTAGCCATAGAGCCTTTATTGCCGTATTCAAATTCATCCATGTTTTGACCAGAAATTAGATTATTTAAATTCTTACCAAGGTGAACGCCTTGTTCATTTGCAACTGTTGCCACTTGTGGATGCCCATTTGGATATAATGTCGTGTTCATACATGCAATATCACCAATAGCGTAAATATTCGTGTAGTTTTCTACCTTATTGTAGCGATCAACTTTTAATCTGTTGCCACGAGTAATCGTTTCATTTTTCAAACCATTTATTTTATTGCCTTTGATGCCGGCAGCCCAAACTAAAGTTTTGCTTAAGATCATGTTACCGTTGCTGAATTCAACTTTTTCGCCATCGTAATTTGTTACCTGAGTTGAAACTAGAACATTTACTCCCAGTTTTTCAAGATATTCCTTTGATTTTTTTGAAGACTCGGAACTCATTGAACTCAGCGTTCTGTCAGATGCTTCTACAAGATAAATATTCATTTTAGAAAAATCTAACTCAGGATAATCTTTTGGTAAGATATATTTGCGCATCTCGGCAAGTGCCCCACTAACTTCTACGCCTGTTGGTCCGCCCCCTACAATCACAACATTTAAGAAAGATTGCTTATTAGTGTCTGAACTATTAAGAGCTTTTTCGAAATTTGTAAGTATATAATTACGCAGGTAAAGCGCCTCTCCAACCGATTTCATAGGAATGGCATTGTTTTCAATGGTTGTGTTACCAAAAAAGTTGGTTGAACATCCGGTTGCAATAATAAGGTAATCATAATTGTATGTATTATCGGAAGTTTTAATGCAATTTGTTTCAGGAACTATTTCCTTTACTTCTTCATTTCGAATGTGAAAGTTGATTTTATTTTGAAACAGTTTTCTTAAAGGAAAAGAAATAGATGAGGGCTCAAGACCACATGTTGCAACTTGATAAAATAAGGGTTGAAATTGATGATAATTATTTTTATCAAACAACCAAATATCAAATTGTTTTGAATTCAGTGTTTTTGCAAGTTTAATCCCAGCAAAACCACCACCTATTATTATTATTCTTTTCATATTCAATTTAACTAAAATAAAAAAGGCTCACCGTTATGGTAAGCCTTTCAGTATGGTTAATACATGATCATTACGACTTACCGTTCAAGAGTGTCAAATGATGATGTAATTGAAAATTCATGAAGCAAATGTACTGTATTTATTTTATTGAACAAATTTTTCTTGGATAAATGGCTTTTTTTTGTAAATTGTGTAATCATTAAACATATAAACATGAAAAAACTTTTACTTTCAATTACAGCATTAGTTATTGGGTCATTTGCCTATGCGCAATCTCCCTTTTGGACCGAGAACTTCGGTTCGAACCCTGTATGCGGATCAACATTAGCAGCTGCATTTACATCAACAAACGGTGCGTGGACTGTTACAACAACCGGTACAAATGATCTTTTTTCAAATGAATGGTTTGTTAGTCCGCGAGAGGCTGGCATGGGAGCTGGGAATTGCGGTAGTTCCTGCTCGATCACCCCAATTTTAATCAATAATACAATGCATGTTTCCACTACGTTTAGTTTAGGTGGTGATGTAGGTGCTGCGTATGCAGCAGGACCAGGCCTGTCAAATACAAATAAACGTGCCCAATCGCCAACCATTAATTGTGCTGGTCAATCAACAATTACACTTAGGTTTAATTATATTATGTGGGGTATTATTAACCAGGATTTTGCTCAGGTGATGTACTCGGCAGATAATGGTGTAACATGGTCGGGATTAGGAACACCTGCTCAAACTCCAACAAACACTTGTGCGGGCCAAGGATTATGGACAACCTATTCGGTTGCGTTACCGGCAAGTGCAAACAATAATTCAACCGTAAAGATCGGTTTCAGATGGCAAAATATCAGTTCAACAGGTGCCGACCCATCGTTTGCAGTTGATGATATAACACTTACTTCTGCTTCTACTTCTTCAGTAACATTAACACCAACATTTACCTTGCCGGCCTCAATTTGTGCTGGTAATTCAACAACGGTTACTGCAAACACAGGTACTACTGTTGCCAGCGGATATACATGGTCAGCCATCCCATCAATTAGTGTTTCAATTGCTTCTCCTAACGCTTCGGTTACACAAATTACATTTCCAAATTCAGGAACATATAGCGTTAACTTAACAGTAACTTCCGGAACCATGATCGCTTCTACAAGTCAAACTATTTTAGTGAATCCAAAACCAAATATAACCATCATACCAAGTAGTTCATTTGTGTGTTCAGGTTCATCAGCTGTGTTAACGGCAAGTGGTGCTATTTCTTACACATGGTTACCAGGTAATTCTAATGGTTTTACAGTGGCTATTTCACCAACGGTTAACACAACGTATACTGCAGTAGGATCTAATACTTTCGGGTGTGTGAATACAAAAACATATACTGCGATTGTAGTGCCAAAACCAACAATTACAATTAATTCAAGTACATTAACTGTATGTATGGGTTCTGCAGCAACTTTAACTGCATCTGGTGCTCCATCATTAACATGGCAACCGGGTAATGTTACTAGCAATACCTTATTGGTTACACCAACTGTAAATACAACTTATACGGCAGTAGGCACTGGTTCATTTGGTTGTACCGGAAGTAACACTATTAGCATTAGTGTAATTACTTGCAGTGCAAGTGGTATTGCCGACCAATCATTAGCAGATGGTTTAAAGATCTATCCAAATCCGTTCACTGATAAGCTATATATAAACGTTAGTACGAATATTGCTAATGGCTTGATCATTCAGTTAAATGACGTTACAGGTAAGTTAGTATATTGCACCAAAATGGCAGATACTTATTCATCAAACACAAAAGAATTGGATCTGAGTAATTTAAAAGCCGGTGTTTATATTTTAAAGGTAGGCGAGAATGAACGACAAATGAACACGTATAAATTAATTAAAGAATAAAACTTAAAAGGCTCTCCAATTCGGAGAGCCTTTTTTTATGAATTAAAAACTAATTCTTTTTTTGCGATCGCTTTTTCTGTTTTAGCTGAACTTATTTCATCACCTATGGCACCAACAAATAATTTGTTTTGAAGAATGTAGCTTTTGTTTTTGATAAGCTCATTTAAATTAATGGTGCCTATTACAAAATGATACTCGCCACCTGTGTATTGTTCCTGAATGGTTTCAAACTTGAATTTTTTAAGATCTTCTTCTTTGTTATATCTTAAATAGATCTTTACAATTGCATCATTACTGAATTTTAATTCAGGATTTTGTTTTTGTTTTTTGTATTCATACTTATAATCATATGACAATGCCGAAATATCAGAAAGAACAGCAGCTCCGGTTGGATGTCCACCGGCACCTCTGCCTTTTAAGAACTGTTCGCCCGAAAATTCGCCATCTACAATTACACCGTTGAATTCATTATCTACATTAAATAAATGATTGGCATTGGTTACAAACTTTGGAATTACAAAAATACTGATCTCGTTCGCGGCAATGCGTTTAATGGTTGGTACCAATTTGATCTTGTAATTTTTTTCACTAGCGTAATTAATATCGTGCGGACTCAAAGTTGTGATGCCAATATTTAGCACATCTTCAGGTTTTGCGATCACCCCAAACGAATGCAATGCAATAATAATAGCTTTGAATTTCGCATCAAATCCTTCCACATCATTTGTAGGATCACTTTCGGCAAAACCTTTTTCCTGTGCCTGCTTTAACGCTTCTTCGTAAGATAGTTTTTCGTTAATGGTTTTTGTAAGAATATAATTGGTTGTACCATTAAATATACCACTCACTTTTTCTATTTGCTCATTATCAAAATATTCTTCCAATGTTCTGATGATCGGAATACTTCCGCAACTTGATGCTTCATATAGTAAAGATACATTGTGTTTATGTTGCAGATCATACAACTCTTTTAAATGTTGCGCTACCATTTTTTTATTGGCCGTAACCACATGTTTACCTTTACTCAAAGCATAGCTCACAATTTTAAAAGCTTCATCTGCATCGTCTATCAATTCAACGATCACATTGATCTCCGGATTGTCTAATATTTCCTGCTTGTCAAATGTGAAGATGTTTGCATCTAACGGACGTTGTTTTGTTTTGTTCTTAACCGCGATCTTTACAATATCGGCCTTAAAACCTTTACTGTTCTTTAATACGTGGTATAAACCCTGGCCAACGCAGCCAAAGCCAAATAATCCGATGTTTAATTTTTTTGCCATATGCTTAAATGTTACAGAAGTTGAATAAAGTTCTTAGTTATTGATTTTTTATTTTTTTGTTTATAGAAGTTACTGATCACTTCTGTTATTTTTTTTGTTTCAATTAAAAAGCCATCGTGTCCGTAAAACGAATCTATTACTTCAAAGGTACTTCCCGGTATATGTTTAGCCAGAAACTCCTGTTCATGAATCGGAAAAAGCACATCACTGGTAATGCCTATAACCAATGTTCTGGCTTTGATCTTTTCCAGTGCTTTTTCAACGGAAACTCTGCCTCTGCCTACATTATGTGAATCCATTGCGTTTGCAAGCGTTACGTAAGCATAGGCATTGAAACGTTTCACTAATTTTTCGCCCTGATAACGTTGGTAGCTCGATGAATTGAAGTCGTTTATCTTCTCGTCATGTTTTTCTTTTTGAGTTTCGTTATAGGTTTGATAATTGCGATAACTTAACAAAGCAATGCTTCTTGCAGCTGCCAAACCTTTTTGTCCGCCATCTTCGGTATTACCGTAATAAGTACGATCGGCTTTAATGGCTAAACGCTGACTTTCATTAAATGCAATACCCCATGGTGAGTGCTTTGCATTGGTTGCTAAAATAATGGTGTTTTCAAATAACTCAGGTTCTTTGATATTCCATTCGATCACTTGTTGAGCACCTTGCGATCCGCCAATAACAGTGTGTATCTTATCAATACCCAAATGTTCTCTTAAAATATCATGAACACCAACCATATCGCGGATGGTTATTGTAGGAAATAAACTGAACAAAGGTTGTTTGCTGTATTTGTTCACGGTTAACGGACCGGTTGTGCCATAGCATGAGCCTAAATTATTAGCACAAACGATGAAATAATCGTTCGGGTTGAAAAGATCGTTCTCGCCAAATAAACCCGGCCACCAATCGAACACATCGCTGTTAGCGGTAAGAGCATGGCACACCCAGATCACATTGTTTTTTTGTGCATTAAGCTTTCCGTAGGTGTGATATGCTATCTCAATATTAGGTAGTTGCCCGCCATTTTCCAATGCAAATGGGTATGGGTGTAAATATGTTTGTAATGCCGACATAATTTTTAGTTTTTACCAATGAATAAATTAGAGATCAATGCTGTGTTTTCTTCAGATGTTAGGATATTTACCGTACTTACAATTCGTTCACGTTGTTTTGTGTTGATGTAGTTAGGTAAATGCCCGCCTTTTACAGTGTTGGCATAGTGGGCCTCAAATTTTAACGCCTGTTTAAATTGAGTTGAATTCAATAAGTTGAATTCGTATGATGATGTTTGAATATTGTTTTTCATTGTTTTCCTTTTTTGTTCGTTTAACCGAACCATTAAAATTAATTTGATTAATAAGTAATTGCATTGCCCGATCTGTTAATGTGCCAGGCAATATCTTTTGCAAATACGTTTTAAAGAAACCTTAGCACATACAACAGCAGCAGCAACACATGCGCATGCCGTTATGAGCTAATAACAATGACTGATTTGAACCTGATGGTTCATTTGTTGATCTGAATTTGTTTTGAAACTGTGTGTTCTTCATGTTTTCTTTTTTTAATTTATCTTTCCTCTTACTCTCATCAGAGGTAGGATTTAGCACCGGTTTTCCAATTTCGACCTTACAGAGTCGGAACTTTTAGTTGGTTGCCTGCGGGTTATAGAGCCTATTCTCTCGCCGCATCTTGATAAATTAAAACACACATAGGTGGGTTTTAATTCGATACAAATTTAAGGCATTAATTTCTTTGTCTCCAAATTTATTTTAAAAAATTTCACTTTTCCCTTATTTAAAGGGTTTTAGGGAGAGGTATAAAATAAAAATCCCGCATTTTGGTGCGGGATCTTTTTAAATTGTGATGAAAAAATCAATTATTCAGCTGATTCCTTTTTCATTTGTTCTTTTAGTTCCTTGTATGTCATCATTTTATAACCATCAGTACTTACTTTAAATACTGCATCGTCAATTGAAGCAGTTGAAACTTCTGTAACGGTTGATATCATTTTCATTTCCATACCCTGGTTGTTGGTTGTCATTTCAGTTTGCATTGGGAAGCCTTTTAATTCAGTTAAATCAGGACCACCCATCATACCACCTCTTTTACCTTTACTTTTTGCAGTTGAAGGTTGTTTTAATTTTTCGGTATACCATACAATGGTCTTCATTTCTTTTTTCTCTTTACCAGAAACTGAGGTAACAATAGCCTTTGTGCATTCGTAACCGGCAATGGTTTTTTTCTCGGTTGTATACTCAATGGTTGGCTTTGTTTTTTTAGCATTCGCTTCTTTTTCTTCAGCATCCATTTCTGCTTTGGTCATGGTCCAGCCGGTTTTATTACCCATTTGTTCCATTAACGTAGTTGAAACTTCACCATCATTCACAATGATCTGACTCATCATCATACTGGTTACCTCTGTTTTTGACTTATCACCCTTCATGTAGGTAACAATATCATTCTCTGCCATGCCGGCATACTCTTCAGGTAAACCTTCAATTTTAAACGACATTTTAACTGTAAAGTTATCTTGTGCATTGATCTGAAGGAATCCTAATGCAAGAGCTGCGGCTAATACTAATTTTTTCATCGGTGTTATAAGTTTAAATTTTAATAACGTTTTTCAAATTTAATGCCAATTTACTAATTTTTTCATTTTAAAATAAGCTAATTGGACAAAAGGGCAATTACTTATAGGATTGGTAAAATGGCTATTTATTGCCTTAAAAGGTCGCGTAAGGTGTCGTAATAGCATTTTGGGAGGTCTACGAACTTAGTGCCGCCAAAACCCATACTGTTTGTTGCATACATGCAATTAGCGCTCGTGTAAAACTTAACTTTTTCACTTTTAGCATCCATTAAAAAATGCTTTACGGTCCAGGTTTTCATATTCGCATCGCCATACATGCTTGAGGAACTGCTTTCTTCAATTGAAACTGCTGAAAATATGATCCCATCCAGATCATGATGATTTAATATATCAACTAATTCGGGCGCAATTATTGAGCTTTTAAAACTTGCCGTATCGCGGGTAATAAACTTTTGCGAAATATCTGCACCGCCTAAAGCTTTAAAAACATCTCTTCCGGTAGCTTTTTTTATTGACTGATTTTTGATCAAAGGATAAATGAGTTTTAAATAATCATACAAATGATTTCTCTCGCTAAAGTTTAGGATACTGTCGGTATAAATATCTTTTTCGGAGTTGTAACTTTTTACATTCGAATAAATTGTTTTATAAGTATCGTAGATCATTGAAAACTGGGTGTTGCTATACAAACCATTTTTTTCGGTAACCAAATGATCTAAATCATACAAAATGTATAGATACTTTTTGTTTTTTGGTTTTTCGAGGTACGATCTTGTTTGATCGGGCAGCTCGCAATAATGTTGTTCTCTTGTGGCATTTGCATTTAAACATGCTTCACCCAAAAAACGATTATTGATAGTGAAATTCAGTTGTTTGTTTTTTTCTTTAAAGTAAGCTAATGCATCGCCATTGGTAAAAAAATCCAGAGTATCTTCACTCAACAGATCTTTTGCTGTAAAACTGTGGTATTCATTAGAGTCGGTTAGTAACATGGCACCAACCAAATTATACAATAAGTAATGCTTGCCTTTTTTAGTAGGCGAAACTTCATTTTTTGTTTTTACAACATGTTTACCTTCGGTGTACGGTTTATTGTTGAAAGTCGACTGATAATTGCTAGTGATAAAAGCATAGGCATGATAATCCTTCTCATAGGCCATTGAGCGGCGAAGGCATTCGGTTAAATAAAACAAGTAAAAAGGATCGTTGGGTTTTTTTAAATGTTCAACAAAGGCCATTTCCAAACATTCTTCGAAATCCTGATTTTCAAAAAGGAGATTAATGCTTTCATCAATTGCCTGCTGTTTGAGTTTAAAAAAGTAAACCGAATCAATTAAAAAGTTCTTTCCATTGTTATTGGTAATTTGTAATGCTTTGGCTTTTCGTTTGTCGGATGAAGGATGTGTGCGCAAATATAATAATGAGCTGCCGTCATAGCCATAAATTGAAGAGCGGTATTTTAGATCGAGCGCCGAAAACAAAGTAAAACATTGCGATAAGGCCATTGAGTTGTAATTTGATTTAATAAGGGCCTGCGTAGCGATCTCGTCGCTTTCCTCTTCCTGTGAAATTAATCGTGAGGATAGTTGTTTTGTTTTAATTACCGTTCCAAGCAAAGAGGAATGAGGTGTATAGGGTGAATAGTAAGTGCTTTTGAAATATTCTTTTTTAGTAGCATAACTGTTATATGCATGTTGTTTTAAAACGTGACCAAATTCATGACCTAATATTGCAGCTACCTGAGCTTCTGTTTTGTATTTCGCGAGCAAACCAATGTTCACATAAATTGTTCCATCTTCAAAAGCACAAGCGTTAATAGATGGATCGCGAATGATGCGTATCTGTAAATTCAATTGCTTTTCAAATTCAAGTTTAGCGAGTATCTTTTCCAAATAGGCAACTGCTTCCGGCATATTCTCATATTCGGTGTTGGAGTTCACATAATAGTTTTTGCTTTCAGTTAATGCTGATGCAAATTCATTTAATTCATTTTGCTTTTTAATGAGCGGTGTATACTTTGTGATCAGATCCTGATAATACACATCGGCATTAAAATTTGTTTTAGGGAATGCTTTTGGTGTAAAATGTATTTGATGTCCCAGGAACGATTACTGAGCAAAACTCCCTATTGTTAAGAGCATAAAAAAACAAATAACATTTTTCATAATGAGTTAAAGTTTTAAAAAAGAAGTTTGGAAAATATTATTGCAGATCGTTGAAAAACTTGGTCATTTCGGCCTTAGAAACCATTTTAAGGTTAGCCGGAATTTCGAAAGTATTATCGGGGATTTCAATGTTTTTAGCAGATTTAGCAAGGAAACGCATCTCCATACCCATACGCTTAGCTCTGTAATCGAGTAATACACCTTTAACTTGCGCATATGGGGTAAGTGCATTGCAATTCTCCATTCCTAATTCTTTAGTGTACCATGCCTCAAATGCCTTAGAGGGATCGCTAGCCATGGTAACTTTTAATTTATAACATTTTAAACCAATGATCTTCTTCGTTTCTTTGGTTTCCTCAATTACCAATTTGTATTCATTATTATCTTTCATGATATCAGCTTCCTTTTCAATGCAAGCCTGCTTAATATCCATGAATTTTACGGTTTGAGCCATGGTCTTTTCTTTGGTATCACCAATAATAGTGGTGTTAAACATACCCATGGTGCTCATTTCCATCACAAACTTATCCTTCTTGTATTTTAATGTAGCTGAACCCGGTGCTAAACCAGATAACGGATGGGTTTGATCAACCGCTTTGGTTTCAAACTCAATAATACCTTCATCTTTTCCACCTGCTTTATCGCCATCACCGCCGCAAGAGCTTAACATGAAGATAGATGCCATTAAAAGGCTGAAGTTCTTAAATATCTTTAAATTAAAATTCAATTTTAAAAAGGGTAATATTATAATTAAATTTCATGATTTGCAAAAAAAAATCATTCCTTTTAGGGAGGAATGATCAATTTTTTTATTTCAAAAGGATTATTTTATGGTTACAGTCTTTTCAACTGTTTTACCCTCTTCTAACTTAATAATGCCGTTTCCAACCAAAGTAGAAGTTGCAGGCCCTGTAGTTCCTGTATTTGCAACAGTCATAGAAGCTACAATATCATAAATTGCTGGAAGTTTGAATACAAAAGAAACAGTTCCACCACCATCGGTAACACCATTTGCTTTTAAGTCAGCCACAACTGTTCCGCCATTACTGGTTTTAACATTTGCATATAGTTGAACTGCAGCATTTTGTACAGCAGAACCATTTGCATCCACACATTTTACAGTAGCTTTACAATCTGTATTTTTTTCACAAGAAATGAAAAAATAATTGAAAGAAACCATTAGAACAATGAATGGAAATATAACTTTGTTTCTCATAATTGATTAATTACTTAACAAATATATATAATTTAGGCTAAATGACAAAATTTGAAAGGATATTAGCTGTTTTTTTGACCTTTAATGCGTTTTGGCTATGCGGACAAACATTAAGTAAAGAAACCATTATTCTCGAAACCCCTTACGGCACCATGAAATTGAAGCTGTATGAGGAAACACCCTTACATAAAGCAAATTTTTTAAAGCTCGTTAATAATTCGTTTTACGACAGTTTGCTGTTTCATAGGGTAATAAACAATTTTATGATACAAGGCGGAGATCCGGTTAGCAAAAGGGCTAAAGAAGGCGATACACTTGGTAATGGCGAAATTGGTTATACTATTCCGGCCGAAATTGATCCAAAACTCATACACAAAAAAGGCACACTATGTGCGGCACGCGAAGGAGATGATATTAATCCGAAGTTTGAATCGAGTGCCTGCCAGTTTTACATTGTTCAGGGAAAAGTGCGAACAGAAGAAGACCTGAAAAAAGCGGAAGAACGCATTAACCGAAACAGCTATAATGCTGCAGCCCGTAATTTCATGAAAAGCGAGCAGGGCAAGGCTTTAAAAGTAAAGTACGATAGCTATAAGGCAGCAAATATGCTTGATAGTGCCGAACTGGTAAATAAGAGTATTGAATTAATGATCAAGGTTGAGGCACGAAAATCACCGGCTTACTTTTTTTCGGAATACCAAAAGAAAACCTACACAACGGTTGGCGGAACGCCTCATTTAGATGGTACTTACACCGTATTTGGTGAAGTGATATCGGGTTTGGAAGTGATCGATAAAATAGCAGCCGTTAAAACGAATTCTAATGACAGGCCGGTAAAGGATGTGCGAATGAAGATGCGTTTGGAGAAGTAATTATTTTCGTCCGGGACACTTTTTACATCTGTCGCCTTTTTTAAATTTACGGCAACAATCTTTTTTCTTTTTAAAGCAGGCGCTTTCCATCAGCACCATTAGCGGGCACTCGTTTTCAAATGGTTTTACCTTTACTTGCTCTAACATGGTATCAAAAGTATTTCAACAAGGCTTTTAATCCAATACCTTAAAAAAGGTAATTTTCGGTTTATCAACTAATCTTTAATACTTTTGTTATTCAATTATGACCATTGCCCCATTAAATACCTGGTTACATTCAAAAGAAGAGCCACTCATTATTGCTGGACCATGCGGAGCCGAATCTGAACAACAAATGCTGGAAACCGCTGAGTTGATAAGTAAGATCCCGCAGGTTGCAATATTCAGATCGGGTGTTTGGAAACCGCGTACACGTCCGAATTCATTTGAAGGTATGGGTGATAAGGCCTTAAAATGGTTGCAGGAGGTTAAACAGCGCTATCACTTAAAAACAACCGTTGAGGTAGCAAATGCCCAACATGTTGAAATGGCTTTGAAGCATGGGGTGGATGTTTTGTGGGTTGGCGCCCGCACAACCGTTAATCCGTTTAGTGTGCAGGAAATTGCCGATTCATTAAAAGGTGTAAATGTGCCTGTGATGATCAAAAATCCTATTCATGCCGATCTGCAATTGTGGATAGGTGCCATTGAGCGCATTAATCAAGCCGGTATTACTCAAATTGCGGCCATTCACCGCGGTTTTCATTATTATGGCGCACACAAATACCGCAACGAGCCTTTGTGGAAATTACCAATTGAATTAAGAACTTTATTACCAGAAATACCGGTTATTTGCGATCCCAGCCACATTGCCGGAAAGCGTGATCTTATTCAGGAGGTAGCGCAAGAAGCGCTTAATATGGGTTTTAACGGGTTGATGATCGAGTCGCATTACAAACCTGATGAGGCTTTAAGTGATGCCAAACAACAATTAACACCTGCCGACCTTACAAAACTTATTTCAAGTTTAAAGATCAGAACCGATCGTTCATCTGATTCGGAAGTGAAGGTTTATTTAGATGATCTGCGAAAACTTATAGATACCATTGATGAAGAATTGATGGATGTTATCCAAAAACGTGAAGATGTGATCCGATTGATCGGTCAATATAAGAAAGATCATAATGTTACCGCATTTCAATTAGAGCGTTGGCAGGAAATTTTAAAAACGCGCGCGCAATGGGCAGATAAAAGGAATATTTCAAGAGCACATATTGAAAAGCTTTGTCAGTTATTGCATGAAGAAAGTATTCGTATACAAAACGAATTGCTCGATTAAAACGAACAATCATCCACGCTCGACTTCAAACGTTTTTCGCCGCTAGTTCCAAATATTGGTGATAGACCTATCATGATCTCCGCGGTATGTGTATTTGGTCTGAACATCTTATTTACCGAAAGGTCATAAGCCAATCCTACGATCAGATTATTTACGATACGAATTTGAAAGATGCCGCAAACAAAATCTTTATTTCTTACACTAAACCCATAAGCAAAGCGCTGGTACCAGTAATTCATTACATTCAATTCAAGGTCTGGAATATTTTTATAACTCGAACGCATGTTAAATGAGATCAATAATTTATTGTCGAGTGGTAATAAAAATTTTCTTCCAATGCTAAAGTTATAATGCAAAGGCAATTTACTTGGCGAGCCAATTTGTTTTGATGAAAAGAATCCTTTTTGCTGATAGGTAACCACCTGCCAAAAACTAAGGTCTGCAAAAAATTTACGATTATAAATTCGTATGCCAGGAATAATATCCGGATAGATCATGAGTGATCTGGCGGAAGCCGCAACGGCAGGATCATTGCGATCAAACAAACTGCTGTTGATGTAAAATTGTTTTAATCCGGCAAACACACCAACCGACATCACTGTTTTTTTTGTGATCAGTTGATGAAAGGCATAGGTTAAATATATGCTGTTATCAAAAAAAGCGCCGTTTCTATCCTGATCAAAATACACACCTGCATTATGCCAGTTCCTATAAGCACGTTGAGGTATGAAGGTGTAGTTGCCGCTGAAAAATGCTGTTTTTGGATTGTTATCTAAACCAATATATTGTGTTCGACCCCCAAAAATTATTTCGATCGGACTTTTTAAGGAAGTACCTGCAGCAGCAGGGTTGTAGCCTGCTTTATTGAATATAAATTGGGTGTATTGTGGCGTATGCTGCGCATTGAGGCAAATGCAGATCAATAAAAGAAGGCTTATGTAAAATATTCTTCTCATCTCAATATGGTTACATCACCTTTTAAGAAATTATCCTTTTCACTTCCAACAAAATAAAACACAAAATAGTAAGTGCCATCTGCTACCTTTGATCCAAGTCCGTCGCCGTTCCAAGGGGTGTAAATCTTTTTTTGAAAGTGAACCTGTTGCCCCCATTTATTAAACACATACAATTCAAATTCCGGATAATATTGCGTATTGTAAATATTCCAGGTATCGTTATAGTTATCGTCGTTAGGAGTAAAATGATTTTCGGCAACAACCGGACATTCTTCTCTGATGATCTTAAAAGTTGTATTGGTTTGTCTTACTTTTCCTGAATCCTGAACTAAAACACTGTATTCGCCTTCGGGTAATTTGTTAATGTTCAATACATCAATTTCGCCGGTGCTCCATTTGATGGTATAAGGTAATTTCCCACCTGAAATTTGAATAGTAGCACTGCCTTTTTCGCACTTATGCGGAGTGGTAGTAACAACAACTTTTACTGAATCGGTTTGAGAAAATGCAGCAGAAGAAAGAAGTAAAAAGCAAAAAATATAAAACAGTTCTTTCAAAAATTATCTTTAAAAACTAAAGATAATTATTTTTTAATTAACTCGCTCAACCCAATCGCCATGCTCTTTAATTAGCGCTATTAGTTCATCAACCGCGGTTTCGCTTGTTACATTTTTCTTAACAACTTCTTTGCCTTTGTATAAACTAATTTTTCCTGGTCCGGTTCCTACGTAACCATAATCAGCATCGGCCATTTCGCCCGGGCCGTTTACAATGCAACCCATGATACCAATTTTTACGCCTTTTAAATGATCGGTACGCTCACGTATTTTTTGAGTGGTTTCCTGAAGATCGAACAATGTTCTTCCGCAACTTGGGCAACTGATGTATTCTGTTTTACTAATGCGGGTTCGTGTTGCCTGTAAAATTCCAAATTGAGTTGAGTTCAATGTTATTGGATTCACACAGTTATGTTGCTTGATCCAAATACCATCACCCATACCATCTAAAAGCAAAGCTCCGGCATCTGTACTGGCATATAGTTGAAATTGTTCTTCTGAAAGGTCTTTGTAATTTAATTTGATGATGATTGGTGTTTCGCACTTGGCATATTTCAGATCCATTACCATTCGACGAATTTCAGCCATAGCGAATTTGTTGAATGAATCAAGTATCAACACACAGTTTTTCTCTTTGTTAATTCGATCAATAAAATCAGTGGTTAATACCGTGTGATCAACGGCAATAAAATTTAAAACCGAAGAGCGTGAAGTACTTTTAAAATATTCTTCGCCACAAAACAGCGGATAAGCGCGTTCTTGCGTGCTGTGTTTTTTATAGGTTTCAGAATTGTAAATGATACCGAGTGTTCCGGGAATTTCAAAATTAACAGAATGATCACCTGCATAAATGTAATCAACGGCCATATCGTTTAAATTCCATTTATCTAAAGGAACAGAATAAACATAACCATTAGCAAATAAAGATGCGGCTGTGATCTCTTCTTTGCTGCTTAGATCTGCTATAACACGAGGAACATTGTGATTGCCAATGTTTATTACTTCTCGCGTTTGATGTCTGTTGTGTTCAAACGGATCGTACGGAAGTTCTTTTTCAATTGGTTTGATTGAGCCATGTTCTGTTCTATTCGAATATCTGCGCGCTAAATTTTGAGCAACCGGTATTTCGTATTCCGGTTCTTCTGTTAAGGAAACGCGAATAGTATCACCTAAACCATCTTCTAACAAGGTTCCAATTCCAACTGCTGATTTAATGCGACCATCTTCTCCGTCACCGGCTTCAGTAACACCTAAATGTAATGGGTAATTACGTCCGGTTTCTATCATTTTACTTACCAGTAATCGATATGCCTGAACCATTACTTGTGTATTGCTGGCTTTCATTGAAATTACCAGTTCATGATAGTTATTCTCTTCACAAATTCTTACAAACTCCAAAGCGCTTTCAACCATACCAAGCGGCGAATCGCCATATCTGCTCATAATGCGATCACTTAATGATCCGTGGTTGGTGCCAATGCGCATAGCAGTACCGTATTCTTTACAAATTTTTACTAAAGGTGTAAAGCGTTGACGAATACGTTCTAATTCTGATTCGTAAGCCGCATCAGAGTAATCAATGGTTTCAAATTTCTTTTTATCGGCGTAATTGCCCGGATTAACACGAACTTTTTCAATTAAGCGTGCAGCCATTTCGGCCGCGTTTGGCGTAAAGTGTATATCGGCAACCAATGGAGTGTTAAAGCCTGCGGCGCGAATTTCTTTTTTTATTTGTTCTAAATTTTTTGCTTCGTTCATGCTTGGAGCGGTGATGCGCACCAATTCACAACCTGCTTCTATCATTCGAATACTTTGCGCTACGGTGGCTTTTGTATCCATCGTATCGGTTGTGGTCATACTTTGAACACGAATTGGATTGTTACCACCTAAAAGTAATTCGCCAATTTTAACTTCACGGGTTAAAAAGCGGGAGTAGGCAGTTAAATTATTGCAGTATTTATTTGTGTTTGACATGATAAATGCGATACGGTAATCAATAAACAAAGATAGGCTTATTTTGTTTAACGTTAAGTACTTTTACTTTAGCGATTTTTTAATGCGTTTGCTAATAGGTACCCAAACCCTTCTTCCCACATCGTCGGTTAATTGGCGGGCTATATCATCTCTCAGTAATTTTTGGCGATAGGTGCTACGGTCTTTATTTGTACCGCTAATGAGATCACCAAGGTTTCTGTTATTCTTTAATTTTTCTTGTTTACTTTTTACATTGGTACAACTCATGCCAATTTTTTTATTGGTCTTTCCATCAATACAATCCACCTCACCATAACATTCAACCTTGTTCAATAAGTATTCTTTGCCATTATTTTCCGATTTGGCATCGTTAACCGTTTGTGTAAAATCACTTTCGGTCACGGTTATCTTTTTGATCTCCAAAATAAAATCCGGATTCAAAGCATTATTATCAATGGTAACGTTTTTTGTGATCTTAGCTTCATTCATAAATCCGTTCATAAATTGTGCCTGGTAATAAGCCGCATCGCCACTCACATATTTAGAGTAATTGGCATTCATTTGAACAATTGCAAAATTTTCGGGCGTAATAATTTTGATAACTACAGGCTTTGGAATTTCTTTTTTAAATAAGATGCATGAATTAATAAAAGCCGCAAGGCATATTATAATTAGGGATTTAATTGTTCTCATAAAATTTAATTTAATTCGATTTCATCAATAAAAATAAACGCATCGCCACCTCTACCATCGTGCCACTCCGGTAATTTGCCAAAATTTTTCGCAACAACTTTTAAATATTTAATTGGCTGAGGTTTTGAAAGGGTAACTTCTAAGCGATTAGTTTGTGTTTGGTAATCGTTAGCCGGAATAGTGTTATTAACCGATTTGAGTTCAGTGAAGTTTATACCATCATTAGAAGCATAAAAGGTTAAAGAGGTTGGAAAAACGATCCATGCACGGGTATCTTGCAAAAAGTTAGCGCTTAAACAACTTATCAAATGATCATTCTTGTTTTCGATCACACATTCAAAATCCTGCGATTGGTAACCAAGCCAATCACCTTTACGCCAATCGGTATCACCAAAAACACCATCTACTAACGATTGGTCTCCATCAGCTGAATATTGTGGATTTGCTTTGGATCTTACCTTTACAATTTGCTGGCTGTTGAGCTTAAACAAGCTTGCAAACGTTGTAACACTGCTATCATTTCCTTTGTAAACTTTTGATTTTATTTGTGTTGAATTGGTAAGCATTAATGGTGTTGAATAAATTTTCGCTCGTTTAGTTGGCTGTACGTTGCTATTAGAAAAGGAAACTACATCGGCTTTACCATTTATTGGTTTTATTCTTACTTCCATATTCTTCGTAAAGGTTTTGCTCTTGTAAGAAATAATTGGAGATGGGATGATCAGGTTTTCAGTTATTGCTGATAATGGTCTGTCTTCTTTTGATACGCCAAAATTGTTTGCAATCGTTTTTGATGTGTATTCAAAATGAATAGTCTTACTATCTATAAGTTGCTGGTAGGTAACAAAGGATGCTTTGCTTAAACGATCATTTAGTTTTATGGAAGAAATAGTTTTGTTTGGATTTGTTTCAGCCTCTAGTGTTAATGATCGATCATTTTCAAAATTGAAAATTGTTTTTTCAAATTGCGACTGGAATATTACAAATTGTGGATCACCCGGACAAACCTGATACAAGCCTACAGACGCCAGAACATACCAGGCGCTCATCTGTCCGCAGTCATCATTGCCAATTAAGCCATCCGGTGCATTCACATAAAATGTATTTAATATTTGATTAACACGTTGTGCGGTTTTAGCCGGTTTGCCAATATAATGATACAGAAATGGGGAGTGATGACTGGGTTCGTTTCCGTGTGCATATTGACCAATTAAACCTGTAACGTCAGCTTGTTCTCGTCCGCGTGTTTTAGACGAGGTGTTAAATAACTCATCCAGTTTTAATTCAAAATTCTTTTCTCCGCCATGTAATGCAATTAAACCACTGATGTCTTGAGGAACATAAAATGAATAGTGCCAACTATTGCCTTCGGTATAATGGTTGTTGATCTCGTTCGGATAAAATGGAGAATACCAATTACCATTAATGCGAGGTCGCATAAAGCCGGTTGAAGGATCAAATAAATTCTTATAAGCTTGTGCCGTTTTGGTTAGTTGTTCAACTGAAGCTTTATCGTTCATGCGTTTGCCCATTTGTGCAATGCACCAATTATCGTATGCATATTCCAACGATTTAGAAACACTTTCACTTTCGTCATTTATTTCGAGATATCTTTTGTTGAGGAATTTTTTAATACCAAATTCTTTATTGTAAGCCGATTCTTTCATGGCCTTATAAATGGCTAGGGTGTCGTATTTTTTTATGCCTTTCACAAAAGCATCTGCGATCACGGAAACAGAGTGATAACCGATCATGCAATTGGTTTCGTTAGATGAAAGTTCCCAAACGGGTAATTTTTTCCCTTCCTGATACTGGTTGAAAAAGGTTTGAATAAAATCGTTGGTTCTGTTTTGTTCGATCAAAGTAAACAATGGGTGCAGTGCTCTGTATGTATCCCATAATGAGAATACATTGTAATGCGTGTAATTTTGTGCAACATGTATCTTATTGTCTCTGCCGCGGTAACGGTGGTCAACATCCATATCTAAACTCGGATGGATGAAACAATGATACATAGCGGTATAAAAAACAGTACGTTTATTGGCATCCGGCTCACTGATCATGATCTTGCCTAACTGTTGATTCCACATTTGTTCAGCCGCTTTTTTATATGCATCAAAATCCCAAAGTTTCGCTTCATCAAGCAAATTATTTGTTGATCCTTGAATATCAACATTCGATAAGGCAACTTTTGCTATCAATGGTTTTTTATCGCTATTATCAAATTCTAAAAGTACGCCTTCGTTAATTTCTTTCTTTTCCATGTCGGCATTAACTGCATACATTTTTCCTTTTGCAACTGTACCTCTTTTAATGGGCTTACTGAGTTTTAATGTGAAGTAACAATGTTGTTCGCGTGCCCAAGCATCGCTTTTGCGATATCCTGTTACGGTAACACTATCAATGATCTGCAAATTGCAATCAATAACTTTATCGCGGTGCAATAGATCAATATAAATAAAGGCCTTGCTTCCACTGAATTCATATTTGTGAATACCAACCCGATTCGTGGCTGTTAGCTCCACATTAATTTGATTATCGAGTTTAACAGCATAATATCCGGCGTGGGCCTTTTCATTTTTATGATTGAATTTGTTGGCGTAATTTTTACTGTTGGTTCCTTTGTTCTCATTGGCTGGTGAAATTAAGATATCACCCCAATCACTTACTCCGGTTCCGCTTAAATGCGTGTGCGAAAATCCATAAATAATGCTGTCACTATAATGGTAGCCGCTGCATCCGTCCCAACTGCCATCAATTCGGGTATCCGGACTCAATTGCACCATTCCAAAAGGAACAACCGCTCCCGGAAAAGTATGGCCGTGACCACCGGTTCCAATAAACGGATTTACACTTTTTGAATAATCAACTTGTGCCATTGCTACATTCACGTTTAATAAAATAAGCACTGTTAATTTTAAAAATGAATAAAGGTTCTTAAATATATATTGTTTAGTCATTGTCTTTCGATAAGGTATTGATCGTGTAATAATGTATGTTCTTAAGATCAGTAATTTTTTCTTTTAAAGGGATCATGTAATTAGTTTCCGCTTCTATATTTAAAAAATTTGTTTTAAAGATCGAAGAAGAATGTTCAGAATAAAGATAAAGATCTTTTATGAAAGTATCCGACCAAATTGTAATGGCTTTACCATCATCGGAAAGCGCCATTTTAATGCTCGCTTGCTTTAACTGAAGATCCTTTGGTTTAGAAAAGAAGTAATACTGATCGGCTTTAATTTCCCCATCATTAGAATTAAAAGCGCAATGAAGATATATTGCGTTCTTGTTCATGCCATTTAATTCCTTTTCATTTAAAAAATACTTTATTTGGCTTGAGTTTGCGGATGTTTCAATGGTTAGTGTTTTAGTACTTAAAATTTTATTTTGGAGATTTTTCACCTGAATGGATAATTTGCCTTTAAAAGATTGGATGGAATCGTTGATGAGGTATATCGCATAACTCTCTCTTTCTTTATGAATGGAAATGAGCAGCGTGCGGTATAATCTATTCAATTCGTGTTGAAAAGCTTTAGGTTCATTAAAATAGTCTGTGGAGCTCCATGAAATGCCGGGCCAGCAATCATTTAATTGCCAAAATAAGGTACCCATGCAATACGGTTTATTACGGCGATGCGTTTCAATAGCAATTTTCATTCCATCACGCTGAACCAATTGTGTGGCGTATACATATTTTTGAAATGAGCTGGGGTTTTGGTATTCACGTTTCAAATAGGTTTCAATGGTTTCAAAGCCTCTTGTGTTTTTTTGGTGAGAAGCAATTGAGGAGGTGATCTTATTAAGTGAATCACTTTCACAGAATTTTTTTAGCGAATGAAAGGATGGTAAGCTTTGAAAACCATATTCACTCATAAATCTCCCGAATTTGATCTCATAGTTCTCAAACGGTTCCATTCCCCACCAAACGCCCCAGTAATGTGAGTCTCCTTGAAGTAAACTTTCTTTGTGTCCCCATCCGATACTCGGCGAGCTTGGCCAATAGGCAATAGTTGGAGAGTGTTTTTTAATGACTTCCGGGATTTTTGAATTAAATAAATTAAGGTAACTGTTATAAATTGTTGAGGAATCATTTTTTGAATACTTGAATTCCTTTTGCCAGCCCCAATTCTTCCAACCCTCATCTGATTCGTTATTACCACACCATAAGGCTAAGCAAGGATGATCTTTTATTCGGTTTATTTGTTCCGATACTTCATTCAGTACATTTGTTGTAAAATCATCATCGCCCGGATACATGGCGCAGGCAAACATCAGGTCCTGCCAAACAAGAATACCTTGTTCATCACAAGCATTGTAAAACTCATCTGAACAATAATTTCCACCGCCCCAAACACGCAACATATTCATATTACTATTCTTTGCGATCAAAGGAAATTCATGATCTTTTCTGTTTTGTTTAATAATGTCGGGTGGAATTAAGTTGGCGCCTTTCATAAAAATGGGTACACCATTTAATTGAAAGTAAAAGCTTGTACCAAAGGGGTCTTCCTTTTGAATTAATTCAATGGTGCGTATACCAACTTTTTTAGTTTGCGAAATGGTTTGTCCGTTTGGTAGTTTAATGGTTATAATGAAAGAGTAGAGGTAAGGCTTGCCATAGCCATTGCACCACCATAGTTGTGGATCCTTTATGGAGATAGCTTGGTCGATATTATTTTCACCATTCAATAAAGTTATCGGTAGAATTTCTTTTTTACCGGTGTTGGTATTAAGTATCTCAATTTTTGCTTGCTGTTGTTTGGTGGAATGGATGTGATAATTGAATTTCAGTTCGGCTTTATTTTTTGTTACACTGGTTTGTTCAACTGAAACGACTTTTAAATTCAGCTCCTTCCAAAATGTTATTGTTACAGGTTGAGTGATGCCACAGCCAACAAATCGCGGACCAAAATCCCAACCAAATTTGTATTGTGGTGCACGTGCGAATATTTTTTCATCACCAGGTAAAGTATAAGGTAATTGTTTAGCCTTGGCTTTAGCTATTTTTACTGTTGAGAAAAAATGCACGCGTAAAGTATTTTTATCAGCACGTAACAATTGAAGAATATCTTTATTCCAGGTCCTGAAGGCATTAGTTGTATTTAAAATCAATGAATCATTCAAAAAAATAGATGCAAATGTTTCTAAGCCTTTGAATGTAAGTTCAGCATGATCAAATTTTTTTAATTGAGCCGCATTGATGTTAAATTCGGTTGAATAATCCCATTCACAGGTGTCAACCCACTGTACTTTTTTTTCGTTACTTGAAAAGTATGGATCCGGAATTTGTTTTGTCTCGATAAGATCATTGTAAATATTGCCCGGTACTTTTGCCGTTTGCCAGTTTTGACCAACACTATTTTTAAATTGCCAATTTGTGGATAGAATGATCTGCTCACTTAATTGAGCGAGATGAATGAACGGAATAAATATGCATATTATCCAATATTTCATTAAGTAAGTTGAGATTTTAGTTTTAGTATCTCGTTCTCATTGGTTGTTTCATTACCATCAGTAATTGCTGCTGAATGAAAAAATTGACAACCGCTAACTGATCTAATGGTAGTAATGTTAGTTGATCTTATTCCTCCACCTGCAATGATCTGAATTTTATCGCCGTATGTTGATTGTAGTTTTTTTAAATTCTCAATTCCTGATAAGGCTGATTCTTTTCCTCCGGAAGTTAATACACCATCAAATTTAAGTTCAATTAATTTTTGAATGCCTTGTTCTAGATCGGCTACTTGATCAAAGGCTCTGTGAAAAACTGTTTTCATTGGCTTTGCCAACTCAATTAATTGTTTGCATTGTAATTCGTTAATTGTTTGGTCAGAATGTAAAACACCAAACACAACTCCATCCATATTATTTTGCTTGCACAGTAAAATGTTTCGTTTCATTTCATTGATCTCATCTTCAGAGTAAACAAAGTTGCCTCTTCTTGGTCGGATGATCACATGAATGGGGATTTTAATTTTCTTTTTTATTTCACAAATATCTTTTTCATTTGGTGTTACCCCTCCTGAATTGTAATCAGAACAAAATTCTATTCGATGAGCTCCGGCTTTCTCTGCAATTATGCAGGAATCCAAATTAAAACAGGCTATCTCTAATAAAGCTGACAAATTAAATTAAACTTTTAGCGTCAACTAATTTGTTGTTTATTTCGCTGGAGTAAACTGCATAGTTAAAACCTTTTTGTAAACAATATGCACCATGTTCTCCTTTTTTGTTGATCGCTATAAAACCGATCTGAATATCTTTTAAAGGTTTATTTCTTTTTTTAGCGCTAATGATGATGCGTTCAACGGCTTTTTTACATGCCGTTTCCGGATGAAAACCTTGTCGCATTAATTCAACTACAGTATGGCAACCGGCAACACGAATCACTTCTTCACCATGTCCGGTTGATGTAGCGGCACCCACTTCATTATCTACATATAAACCAGCACCAATTATTGGCGAATCACCCACACGGCCATGCATCTTAAATGCCATGCCACTGGTGGTACATGCACCTGATAAATTCCCATTCATATCCAAAGCCACCATACCAATGGTATCATGATTTTCAATATTAATAACGGGTTTGTATTCTGATTTTTTTAACCACTCTTTCCATTCTGCTTCTGAATCGGGAGTCAATAAATTTTCTTTTTTAAAACCTTGCGATAAGGCAAATTGCAAAGCACCATCGCCTACTAACATCACGTGTGGTGTTTTTTCCATAACAGCACGCGCCACAGATATTGGATGTACAATGTGTTCCAAACAAGCAACCGAGCCAATATTTGAGAACTCATCCATAATGCAGGCATCCAATGTAACACGACCGTCTCTATCAGGTCTACCGCCTAAACCCACACTGCGTTCTGTTGGATCACCTTCCGGCACTTTAACACCCGCTTCAACTGCATCTAAAGCTCTGCCATTATTCTTTAAAACTTTCCATGCTTCGTCATTTGCCTGTAAACCGAATTTCCATGTTGATATCACAATGGGTTTAATTTGTTTTTTACTGTTGGTCTCAATTAACTCAACAGCTTTTGATCTGCCGGCTGCCAATAGCGATGCGCCAATGGCTGAAAGCTTCAAAAAATTTCTTCTACTCGACATTTATGGTTGTTTTAAAAAATGTTTTGCGTAATTTAAATCCAGGCGATCTAAAAAAGCAGTGTGTTTTTTTAATCGCTCATGAAATTGCTTCAGGTCCTTACTCTCCGGTTTGGTCCATAGTACTTCTGATAAGGCTAGCATGCGCGGCACAGCCATATATTCCACTTGCTTTTCAGACAGAATGTATTCTGTCCATACATTTGCCTGTGCACCCATAATAAAAGTTTGTTCTTGTTCATTGAGAGATTTTGGCATTGGTTCATATAGGTAAACCGAATCAACCGGATTGTATCCGCCTATGGCAAGCGGTTCGTTTTTTGTATCGGTACTTTGGTAATGATCAAAATAGCAAGGTTTACCCGGACTCATCACCACTTTATGTTTTTGTTTAGCAGCGTCAATGCCACCTTGTATCCCACGCCAACTCATCACCGCAGCATTAGGAGCTAAACCGCCTTCGAGTATCTCATCCCATCCAATTATCTGTTTGCCTTTTGAATTTAAAAATTTCTCTATGCGTTTAATGAAATAACTTTGCAACTCATGTTCATCTTTTAAACCGTGTTTTTTAATGTTAGCCTGGCAGGTGGCACATGTTTTCCATCTGGTCTTCGGACATTCATCACCACCAATGTGAATATATTTCCCGGGAAAAAGTGCTACTACTTCCGTTAATACATTCTCTAAAAATTTAAAAGTTGAATCTTTTGTGCAGTACACATCATCAAAAACGCCCCATTGTTTTTCTACTTCAATTTTTTTACCGGTACACGATAACCATGGATACGCAGCAATGGCAGCAACTGAATGTCCGGGCATTTCAATTTCAGGAACAATGGTAATGTGTTTTTTTGTAGCATAAGCAACAACATCTTTGATCTCTTCTTGAGTATAAAAACCGCCGTAACGAATGGTGTCAAATTTATGATCACTGTATTTGCCAACCATGGTGCCCTTGCGCCACGCACCAACAGAAGTTAATAAGGGATATTTTTTTATTTCAATTCGCCATCCCTGATCTTCGGTTAAGTGCCAGTGAAACGTATTCATTTTGTAAGTGGCCAAAAGATCAATGTATTTTTTTACGAATGAGATCGGAAAGAAATGACGGCATACATCTAGGTGCATCCCTCTCCATTCAAAACGTGGCGAATCTTTGATGTATAGACAAGGTAAATTAAAACTCGTTTTAGGTGGTGTTTTTGTTGTTGGTGTTTCCTGCACCGGAATGATCTGTAAAAGTGTTTGCAAGGCATGAAAACTTCCGGCACCATCTCGCTCAGAAGTAATGGTGATCTTTGATTCACCGATCAATAAATGGTAATTCTCTTTAAATCCAGCTTCCCAATCCGGTCTTGTAAATTCAATGTAATTCCCGCTTGCAGGTTTTTTATTGATCACTTGCAATGAATAACCGTAATTGGTTAATAGAGTTTCGTTGAACCAGTTGATATCGGATGAATTGAAATTATTCTCGGCAACAATTTTAGTTTGAGGTGAGAAAACAAAAGATCCGTTAGAAATAGTTACTTCGTTAGGTTGAGGAATGATGTTAACGGTTTGCGCAGCAGATCTTCCTGAAATGATCAAAAATATAAGTAAACTGTATAACAGTTTAATGTGCTGTTTCTGCTTTTTTATCATAATCAATGCCTTGAGCTTTTAAAATGTGTTGTGCTTTCCAACCATAAAATGCCAGATAAGCAAAACACATCACACCAACAAAATAACTGTATTGTATTCCTAAGATATTATCAGAAGCTAACCAGCCTTGCAATAAACTAATAAAGCCACCGCCCATGATCATCATGATCAAAAAACTGGAACCCTGATTGGTGTATTTTCCTAATCCCGCAATAGCTAATGTAAATATACAAGGCCACAGGGTTGAACAAAACAATCCAACACTAGTAAAGGCATATACACTTACCATGCCATCAGAAATCATCCCAATGATCAAAGAGGTAATTCCCATTAATGAAAAAATAAGTAACATACGAGCCGGATTGCCCTTGCTTAATATATCACCAATGATCATAGCTACAATAACAAATGCATATAAATAAAATGGTGTGAGATCGTGGTTAGCAATTCGATTCACTAATAAGAAAATTCCAAACGCTAAATAAGGCATTACAAATCGCATGATCTTTTTAAATCCTGCATTCACATCAAACGCCTCTACTGCTCCGGTCCAACGACCGATCATTAAACTCGCCCAAAACAAAGATACATAAGGTGCAATTTGATCGGTGGTGGTATTTAAATGTTGTTTCATGAATTCGGGCAGATTGGATGCTGTTGAAACTTCAACACCTACGTATAAAAATATAGCTATCATTCCTAAAGCCAATTGCGGATAACTTAATGCACTTTTGCGTGGAGTTGCTGTTGTATTTTGTTTTTCATCTTCTGTATGATGAATTTGATTCGGCAAACTGGAGAATTTAAAAAACAGGGCCACTATCAAAAATGCAGCTCCAACTATGAGGTAAGGCGTTTTAATACTTTCTAAACTTTCTAGTTTTGCACCATCGGCAATGCCACCAAAAATGGCGAAGCTTACTAAAAGCGGACCAATTGTAGTTCCAACATTATTAATACCACCAGCCAAGCTTAGTCGCTGTGAGCCTTTTGAAGCATCACCAATTGTAATTACTAACGGATTAGCAGCAGTTTGTTGTAACGAAAAACCCAATCCAACAATAAACAAACCACTGATCATTAAACCAAATGAAGCGCTTTGAGCGGCAGGATAAAATAACAAAGTGCCAATTGCTGAAATGCATAAACCTAAAGCAATACCATTTTTGTAACCGATCTTATTCAAAATATCGCCGCCAAATGATTTTGATAAGCCCACGTAAATTAATGAGCCCACTGTGTAAGCCACATAAAATGCAAAGGATATCATTTGACTTTGCCATTGTTCTAAATTGAGTTTTTCTTTAAAAACCGGAATTAAAATATCGTTACTGGCAGCCACAAAGCCCCAGAAAAAGAAAACCGATATTAATACCAAAAACGAAGAGGTTGATCTAGCCATAATAAATTTTACTAAAAATATTGGATTAGGTTTTTAGATTAGGCTAAGCCCTTTTAAAGTTTTTAACACTGTATATGCGATATTTTATAAATGCCGGTGCTGCCGGGCCAATTTTTAGTGATAATTTTAAAGTATGGAATTATTGTGCCCTAAAAACTGGAAAGACTACGAACTATTAGATTGTGGTGATTTTGAAAAACTCGAACGCTTTGGCAATTATATTACTATTCGTCCGGAACCACAAGCTGTGTGGCCTAAAGTATATTCTGAGTCCGAATGGCAAAAGCAGGCGCATGTGAAGTTTGTTGCCAAATCATCGAGCAGTGGCGAGTGGAAAAGTTTGAAAAAAATGCCCGATCAGTGGACCATCGCTTATAAATTAATGAATCAAAATTCAAAAGAAGGTAAAGAGATCTTCTTCCGATTAGGCTTAACCTCCTTTAAGCACGTAGGCGTTTTTCCGGAGCAAGCTGTTAATTGGGATGCTATTTATTCGTTCTTAAGCGAATTGAATAAACCAAAATTCTTAAACTTATTTGCTTACACCGGTGGTGCTTCATTAGCTGCTAAAGCAGCAGGTGCAGATGTAACACATGTGGATAGTATCAAGCAAGTGGTTACCTGGGCAAACGAGAATATGACCAAATCAAAACTCGATAATATCCGTTGGCTGGTTGATGATGCCTTGAAGTTTGTAAAGAAAGAGATGAGAAGAGGGAATACGTATCAAGGAATTATATTGGATCCGCCAGCTTATGGTCACGGGCCAAACGGTGAGAAATGGAAATTGGAGGAGAACATTTCGGAAATGATGGAAAGTGTTTTGCAGATAGTTGATAAAGAAAAACATTTGTTGATCTTAAACGCTTATTCATTGGGCTTTTCGGCAATGGTTCCGGAGAATTTATTGAGTCCGTTTGCAAAAAAGAACAAATCAAATTTAACAGTGGGCGAGTTGTATCTGCCTTCAAAAAGCGGCATCAAATTACCATTGGGAGTTTGGGGAAAACTTAAAAAATAAAATAGAGTATGAAACAATTACTGATCATCTTAAGTATTATTTTGGGATATGGTGTGAATGCACAAGTAACCTGTGAGTCGCTTAAAACGGTTGGCACATCATTTAGTTTAACCGCTTGTAAGAATGGAAAAGGTAAATTGTTTTATACAGATACGGCACTTACAAATAAATTCAAATACAAAAGCTTTGATCTGAAGTTGGTTAGTGATCTTACGGAAGCTGAAAAAGCCGAGATGAAAAAATACAAGATCAACTTGAACCCAACAGATACGGTTATCATGTATGATTGGGATATATTGCATCAGGCAAAGATGGGTTACTTTGGAACTGCAGTAGGAAAGGTTCGGTTTGATTGTAAGGATAGTATTGTGTATATTCAAAAATATCTCTTCAAAAAAGAAACGACAACTTATGTGCCTACACGATTTAAAATATTCCGTATGGGGCAAGATAACTTTGTGTTCTATGATATGGACCATCCATACTTGAACATCAATTATTATTTTAAAAAGAAGTAACTTATTTTTCTACCCAACGGATGATCTTGCCGCACAATGGTGAACGGAAAGGGTAGAGGAAATCGATCAATTCACCATTCTCGCTGATCATATATTTTTGAAAGTTCCAGTATACCTTTGAGTTTTGTTTACCATTCAATTTCTTTTGAGTAAGCCATTGGTAAACGGGGTGTTGTTGGTCGCCAATAATATGCGTCTTTTCAAAAAGAGTAAAAGTTACACCAAAATTTACTGAGCAAAATTCTTGAATTGATCCGGCGTCTCCTTTTTCTTGTTCCCCAAAATCGTTTGACGGAAATCCTAATATGACAAAGTTTCGATCCTTAAATCTATCAAATAGTTCTTGTAATTTTTTGTATTGTTTGGTAAATCCGCAAGCACTGGCGGTATTTACAATTAATACCTTTTTATCACGAAGTTCTTCAAAAGAAAATGGTTTACCATCAATGGTAGTTGCTTTTAAGGAGTAAAAGCCGGAAGAGGCATTTGTTGATGGTTGCATAAGATCAAAGATATTTAACCATTAACAAATAATATGTAAAAGAGTTCGTTTGGAGTAACTTATTTCAATTCCAATTCGGGTTCTTCTGTGTTTGAAGTAGGTAAAGCAGTTGTCATTGGTTTAGTTTCCAATGTTTCAACTTGTCTTTTTTTCTTTTTTCGAGGTTTCGAATCTGCTTGGGTTACGTTGCTGTTTCTGCTATTCTCGCTGTTTTTAGCAACTGTATCCGATTCGTTTTGTTTTGAAGATGTTTCAGTAGTTGCCGGCGGAGTGCTTGGTTTGGTTTCAGCTAATGCGGCTTGAGTGCTGGTAACCGGGGCAATTGTTGGTGTTGCTGCAACTGTAATTGTATCTTTTATGATCGGTTGCGGTTTTGGTTCTTCCTTTTTAACCTGAACAGCAACAACCGGTTTTTCTATTTTATAATTTGATGGGTCGGGTTTAACCTCTCTCACACTTTCGAGGTTGGCGCCTGAACTTTTAAAATCAACGAACTTTGCAATTAATAGTGTAAAGCTTCCTATTAAAATAACAAACACGCCGGTAAGCACCACACTTTTATTGATCTCGAATGATACATTTGGTTTAAAGTTCGGGAGTTTGCTGGTTTTAGCCAATGGTTTGGTTTTAGCAACAAATTCATTCCACACATCATCCGAATAGGGCATGCTGTTCTCCTTGAGCAAGATCTTTATCCTGCGTTCGTCTAGTTCGTAGTTAAAGTGCCTGCTCATGTTTTAAAAGTTTATGATTTTTTTCAATGTTCTTTTGTAAATTAAAGCGAGCCTTTTCTAAGTTGCTTTTCACTGTTTGTTCGCTGGCTTCCAGCATTTCACTTATTACCGGAAGATCATAGCCATCAATCACATACAGGTTAAAAACCAATCGTTGTGATGGTACCAATTCTTGTAAGGATTTAACTAAAACAGGAGTATCAACTGTATTAAAGTCGATGATCTCTGTATTTTCAAATAAGTTGTAATTCTTATCTCTATCAACTGTTGCAATCACAGTGCTGGCCACATAGTATTCACTTCTAATGGCTTTTATAAATGAAATGGCTTCTTTTATGAACTCTTTTTTAAGGAACTCGGCAAACTCCGGCGCTTCGTTCAATCGGATGTTGAGGTAATTTTGTAAAACTTTGTTGAATGAATCAAACAAAAGTTCTTTGGCCTGTTCTTCATTTTTGGCAAAACGTAAGGCCATGCTCGACATTAATTCATAGTGTTGCTCAAACAGGTCTTTTTTCACCTGAGGCTCATTTTTACTTAACGCTATGATCAAATCGCTGGTAGACATTTTATCATTCAAGTACTTGTACGTGACCAAAAGTTAAAAAGTTACAGTTAAAAGGTGCTTTTGTTGCCCTTCAAACGCTTTATTTACTGAAAAAGTGAACCTAATTATAGTAGTTCTAAAAATTTCCCCGAATAAAACAACTTTCAACTCCACTAATTTTTTAATTTTTTTTAATGTTTTGTAAATCAGTCCATTTAATCTTATCAACTGTAAACGGTTAATTTCCGTGGTGTTTAAAACTTCAACTAAGTGTTAATTCATTTGTTATTGGATTCAACTGATTTATGCAAATATTTGTAGTCGGCAATAACCGAAAAGAATAAATTAACCACACCCTAATATAGAACGCATTATGAATGAACCAATTTTAGTCGAGAATAAAGATCGTTTCGTCCTTTTTCCTATTAAGTATAAAGACATCTGGGAAATGTATAAAAAGGCGGAAGCCAGTTTTTGGACTGCCGAGGAGATCGATCTTGCATCTGATATTTCTGACTGGAATAATAAGTTAAACGATAACGAACGTCATTTTATTAAACATGTATTGGCATTTTTTGCTGCCAGTGATGGAATTGTAAATGAGAATTTGGCTATCAATTTCTTAAATGAGGTTCAATATCCTGAAGCACGTTGTTTTTACGGATACCAGATCATGATGGAGAACATCCATTCTGAAACCTATTCGTTATTAATAGATACTTATATTAAAGATCCTGTTGAGAAGGATAGATTGTTACATGCGGTTGACACTGTGCCTTGCGTTGGCGAGAAAGCAGAGTGGGCTTTGCGTTGGATCAGCAATGGTTCATTTGCCGAGCGTTTGATCGCATTTGCGGCAGTTGAAGGTATTTTCTTCTCTGGATCGTTTTGTTCGATATTTTGGCTTAAGAAGCGCGGCTTAATGCCGGGCTTAAGCTTCAGTAACGAGTTGATCAGTCGTGATGAAGGTTTGCATTGCGATTTTGCTTGCTTGTTATATTCACAGCATTTAAAAAATCAGTTACCAAAAGAACAGGTAACCAAGATCATTACAGATGCTGTTTTGATTGAAAAGAAATTTGTAGTTGACGCAATTCCGGTTAAATTGATCGGAATGAACTCGGACCTTATGTGTCAGTACATCGAATTCTGTGCCGATAGATTGTTGGTAGCTTTAGGATGCAGCAAATACTATAATGCTGCAAACCCTTTCGATTTCATGGAAATGATCTCGTTACAAGGTAAGACCAACTTTTTCGAAAAGCGTGTGGCCGAATATCAAAAGGCCGGCGTTATGGGCAAAAGCGAAGAAAACAATGTGTTTAAGTTAGATGAAGACTTTTAAACACATGAATTTCATCGAATAGAAACTCCAAACCATCATTTGATCGAATTCATTTAACAAGATGACCTCTTGTAATGGGGAATTAACCCCCTAAATGAAAGAAAATCAGATAAAAACAATTAACCGACGGATTGTTAATTAAATAAAAAACGTTAACACAAAACCGGGGAATTTGAAAGTAACTTGTGTAGAAGAAAAAACTCAAAAAAACCAATAAAAAATTAAGGCGTATGTTTGTAATTAAAAGAGATGGCACCAGAGAGTCGGTAAAGTTCGACAAGATCACCGCTCGTATTCAGAAGTTAAGCTATGGCTTAGATCCTTCACATGTAGATTCGATCCTAGTTGCTAAAAAAGTAATTGATGGTGTTTACGATGGTGTAAGCACAGTTGAATTAGATAATCTTGCTGCTGAAACAGCAGCATCGTTAACGGTTCGTCATCCTGATTACGCTTTATTAGCATCACGTATTGCAGTAAGTAACTTGCATAAAAATACGATCAAGTCATTCTCTAAAACTATTGAGGAGTTATATAACTACATCGATCCAAAAACGGGTTTACGCGCCGCTTTGATCGCTGATGATGTATACGAGATCGTTAAGAACAACGCCCAATTATTAGACTCGTCTATTATTTACGATCGTGATTTTGGTTACGATTATTTTGGTTTTAAAACATTAGAACGCTCTTATTTATTAAAAATGCATGGCAAGGTTGCTGAACGCCCGCAACACATGTTAATGCGTGTAGCTGTTGGTATTCATAAAAATGAAATTGAGTCAGCTATCAATACATACAATTTAATGAGCGAGCGTTGGTTCACTCATGCTACGCCAACTTTATTCAATGCCGGTACGCCAAAGCCACAAATGAGTTCATGTTTCTTACTTCAGGTAAAAGACGATAGCATTGATGGTATTTACGATACTTTAAAGCAATGTGCTAAGATCTCTCAAAGTGCAGGTGGTATTGGTATCAGCATTCATAACGTTCGTGCAACTGGTTCATATATTAAAGGAACCAACGGTACATCAAACGGTATCATTCCAATGTTAAAGGTTTACAACGAAACAGCACGTTACGTTGATCAAGGTGGTGGAAAACGTAAAGGTTCTATTGCCGTTTATTTGGAGCCATGGCATGCTGATATCTATGATTTCTTAGATATCCGTAAGAATCATGGTAAGGAAGAAATGCGTGCACGTGATCTTTTCACTGCATTGTGGATCCCGGATCTGTTCATGAAGCGTGTTGAAGCGGAAGGTGTTTGGAGTTTAATGTGCCCTAACGAGTGTCCGGGTTTAAGTGATTGTCATAGCGAAGCATTTGAAACACTTTATACAAAATACGAAGCTGAAGGAAAATTCCGTAAGCAAATTAAAGCTCGTGAATTATGGGCTGCCATTATCGATGCGCAAATTGAAACAGGTAACCCTTACATGTTGTTCAAAGATTCGGCAAACTCAAAATCGAATCAGCAAAATTTAGGTACTATCAAGTCAAGTAACTTGTGTACAGAGATCCTTGAGTACACCAGCGCTGATGAGGTAGCTGTTTGTAATCTGGCATCTATTGCCTTACCGCGTTTTGTTGATGAGAAGACCGGAACTTTTGACCATAACAAATTATTTGAAATTACTTACGTAGCAACACGTAACTTAAACAAGATTATTGATCGCAACTACTACCCTGTACCTGAGGCACGCAATTCAAACATGCGTCACCGTCCGATCGGTTTAGGTGTTCAAGGTTTGGCAGATGCGTTCATTTTAATGCGTTACCCTTTTGAAAGCGAAGAAGCTAAAAAGTTGAACGCAGAGATCTTTGAAACTATTTATTTTGCTGCTTTAACAGCAAGTAAAGATCTGGCGAAGATCGATGGCGCTTATGAATCATATCCTGGGTCACCAATCAGCAAAGGTATCTTCCAACAAGACATGTGGAATGTTACGCCAAGCAGCCGTTGGGAGTGGAACGTATTACGTGAAGAGATCATGAAGTACGGTGTGCGTAACTCATTAATGTTAGCGCCAATGCCAACTGCAAGTACTTCACAGATCTTAGGAAACAACGAGTGTTTTGAGCCATATACATCTAACATTTATACACGTCGTGTATTAAGTGGTGAGTTTGTTGTTGTGAACAAGCATTTATTACGTGACCTGGTTAAATTAGGTATCTGGAATGAAGGATTGAAGAATAAGATCATTGCTGCAAACGGCTCTGTTCAAGATATTCCTGAGATCCCACAAAACATCAAAGAAATTTACAAAACTGTTTGGGAGATCAAACAACGTACGATCATTGATATGGCTGCAGATCGTGGTGCATATATTGATCAGTCACAATCATTGAACTTATTCATTCAAGATGCGAACTTCGCTAAAATGAGTAGTGCTCATTTCTATGCATGGAAAAAAGGTTTAAAAACAGGCATGTACTACTTAAGAACAAAAGCAGCAGCTGATGCTATTAAGTTCACCGTTGATCAAGGTGCTTTAGCGCAACCTGCTATCTTAGGAAACGAAGATGCCTTATTAATGGAGCGCGGACAAACTCACGTGTTAAGCTTTGAAGAGCAACAAGCGCAATTAGCTTGCTCGCTTGATAATCCGGAAGGATGCGAAGCTTGCGGAAGTTAATATGAATCGTCATCCTGAGCGGAGTCGAAGGATGTTTTAAAATAAATCAAAAGCCCTGCAGAAATGTGGGGCTTTTTAATTATATATTTATTGAATGAAAAAAATAACTATTCTTTTTCTATTACTTAGTTTAAATCTCGTTTCACAAGTTAATAAGCACGTTTTAGACTCCTTATTTAATCTTGATGGCCTAGATAGCGCAGCCACTGTTGATCGCTTAAAAAAACTTAGTTGGTTATCATATGGCTTTAATCGCAATTTAGACACAGCCGATCTTATCCTGAATAAGGCAAGGACCTTATTAGAAAAAGTAAAACTAGAACAGTTTTATTATTTTGTGGATGATATTGAAGTGGCGAATTTAATTAAGCGCAATAAGTATGCTGAGGCTTATGATCTGGCTCAAGCGGCACTTAAGAAAGGAAAAACAGCCAAAACCGATGCGGCAAAAATTTGGAGTTACGACCCTTTGCTGACGTTTTATAGCGCACTTAAGAGTATTGATAAGAAGATCAGCACTGCCCGCGAAAAGCTAAAGATCGCAAGGGATTGTAATGACAGCATGGCCATTTCTAATGTTTCATACAAACTCGCTTACGATCTGTATACAATAAAGCAGTTAAAGGAATCACGTGATCTGTTTTTAGATGCTTATAATTTCAGACCTATGAATAAGCGGAAAACCGGAAACATGGCCGAGTATATTGGCTGGGCTGGTAATATTTCTCATGGTTTAAAAGATTACAATGCATCTGTTCGTTACCGTTTAATGGCTGCGGAAATTGGCAAGGCGTTAAATGATAAGTTACATATTGGCACAAGTTACAGATATATTGGTGGTTTTTATGCCAGCAGAAACATGAAGGATAGTGCATTGTATTATTTTGATTTGTCTTTAAGAGATGAAAATAATAGAAAGACCGATGCTGGACCATTCTTTAATCATTTTTTTATCGCCTCCGAACTTTATAATGGGACGCATGACGCAAAACTTGCTGAAAAATATTTAACTCCTGTTTTAGACAATGAAAAAACCAATAAATATTCAGACGTTTACTATTGGGCATCAGAGCTAGGTACAAAAGTATATGCCGACCTGCATAACTTTGATCGTTTAGCTTATTGCACAAAGTGGTATTTTAAGTTGAAAGATAGTTTAGATAAACCAATACCTGTTTCTGAAGAGAACATTAGTATGAAACATGAATATGAGTTACAGCTTAAAGAAAAAGAAGCAAATACTTTAAGAGAAGTTGAAAAGCGTAAATCTGAAAATGTTTTAAAAAATGTATTTATAGTTTTTTCACTAGCGGCAATAATTTTATTGGTTTTGGTCTTTAGGAATTATCGAGAAAAGAAAAAAGCACACGAGGAAGTAAGCAATCAAAATATTGTTGTTGAGAGAAAGAATAAAGAGATCTTAGATTCGATAACGTATGCAAAACGTTTACAAAGTGCAATACTTCCTCCACAACGTATCGTTAAAGAGTATTTGAAGGACTCTTTTATTTTGTATAAACCAAAGGATATTGTTGCCGGAGATTTCTATTGGATGGAGCAAAAGGATGGGGCTATTTTATTTGCAGCAGCAGATTGCACAGGTCATGGCGTTCCCGGAGCATTAGTGAGTGTAATATGTAATAATGGATTAAATAGAAGTGTACGTGAATATGGTTTATCTGATCCCGGTGAGATTTTGGATAAAACGCGTGAAATAATTATTCAAGAATTTGAAAAAAGTGATGATGAGGTTAAAGATGGTATGGATATATCATTGTGTAGCATAAAAAATAACACTTTAAAATGGGCAGGTGCTAATAACCCAATTTGGATCATTAGACAAGGTGAGTTAATAGAAATTAAAGCTGACAAACAGCCAATTGGAAAGTATGGGGAATTAAAAAAATTTACTACTCATGAAATGCAATTGCAAAAAGGCGATGTGATCTATATTTCAACGGACGGCTTCCAGGATCAATTTGGTGGTGAGAATGGAAAAAAATTAAACGCAAGTAATTTTAAAAAGATACTCCTTTCCATTCAACATCTTGCAATGGAAATGCAAAAGAAAGAAATAGATAAGGCTTTTGAAACTTGGAAAGGTTCACAAGAACAGGTGGATGATGTTTGTGTGATCGGTTTAAAAGTTTAGTAAAGGTCATTGAATGTTAATTTACGTTTGTTTCTTTAGCAACGGAGCTCATTAATTGTTGCATCGTTACTTCTTTCCAAATTATAATTAACGGCACGCATCCCGCTAATAAATGTTTTAAAGTATGACCGCTTATGACATTTGTAAATTGAAAGATCATTTCATCATAATGTTCACATAGTTTTGCTACCGCATAAAGCAATATGATCAACCAATATAGATCGGTTGATGTACTGTTTTTTCTGAAAAGCATTAAGATCAAAGGAATTAACGCTAGCGGCAAGAATTGAACCAATGCATAAAAACGCAGATCGCCTTTACCTCTTAACTCGCCGTTATACCAATATAAAACAGATAGTATACCAATACAAATAAAATGGATCACCAATTTTTTCCCAAGATCTTTTCTAATAAATTCTGAAAGTATCAAACTAAAGAACGACATAAAGCTTATGGTCATTGGTAACCGGTCCCAAAGTAAACGTTCTGTTGTAGGATAGGCATGATAGTAGCTGGAGCCTATTCCGGTTAAACATATACCAACGAAGAATAGTAATACAGGATCATTAAATGATCTTTTTTGTTTGATAGATCTAAATAGACCTATTGCGCCAATCAATAAGAATGGAAAATTACTGATCACGTTATAGCAATTATAAATGCCATTTGAAAAACGTTTATCAGCAAACTGGTTGTAGCTATTGCTTTGTGCAATTGGTGGAAGCAGAAAGATGATGGTAATGCCTATTAATGTTACCATCAATAGTAAATTGATCTTATAAGTATATCTCATGTTAATTGAAGAAAAAGATCTGTTACCAATACTATTGGTAACAGATCAACTAATTATTGAATAAATGAATGTTCTTCCGGGTCTTTCTTATCGTGTTTTTCTGCAAGTTGCATATCGCGTATATTTTTTTGTACAGCAACAGAAGCAAACAAACTTAAGGTGAACGACATTCCATAGAAACCTTTTTCACTTCTCATCAGATCGGCATTCCATAAACCGATCACCAATAGTAAAACTGAAAGTATGGTAGAGAACCAACTGATACCATAATAAATCGATGTTACCTTTATCCCTTCTAATTGATCTCTAACGGCTTTTTGAAGCGAAACTGCGGAGAAAAGGCCATACATTAATACTGTAAAATAATAACCTTTTTCATTTAAATACATGTCGGCATTCCATAGTCCTACACAATAAGCAATACTGCCCGCAAGTAAAGCAACCCAAGAGGCTCCGATAAATGCATTTGATGGTTTTTGATACATAAATTAGTTTTTAAATTATGCATCAAAGGTATTGAGGTGCTAAACTATTACTTTTGACAAATATCAAAAAGCATTGTCTTAACTATTTTTAAGATTCTGCGCGAATACGGCTTAAAGTTTCCTGACTGATACCTAAATAACTTGCAATTTGTCCTAATGAAACACGTTGAAGCAATGAAGGTTTTTTTTCGAGAAGTGTTTGGTAACGTTCTTTAGCAGTTTTGAAATGGATGTTCAATAATCGTTCTTCAAGTTTTATGTAATAATTTTCGGTTATTATTCTGCCAACACGTTCAGTTTCCGGAAATTGTTTGTAAAGATGTTGGAGTGAACTGTATGGGATCTTTAAAAGATCAGTATCTTCTAAACATTGGATATATTCAAATGACGCATTTTGAGAAATGAAAGCGTAAAACGAGGTTGCAAATTCATTTTCTTCCGCAAACCAATGACTAATTTCTTTCTCTTCTTCAAAGTAATAACCTCTTACAATACCTTTTTCTATAAATAAAAGATCACTACAACGATCTCCTTTATTCAAGATCATTTCTCCCTTTGTACAATGTTGTTTTTTACAAACAGAATTAAGTGCATCAAGCAGATCATTGCTTAAAGGGATAATGGTTTCAAGTTGTTTGAATAACGACATATTATCGCGAATTTAATAAAATAAAAGGGAAGTTGTTTTCTGATGTTTTGTGGTTTTGAAGCAAATAAGAAAATGATAAACTTAATTAAAATGCTCATTCTTGTAGTTTTAATATGTATTTCCTTCTTTGTAGAGAAAAATCTGCAAAGCTTAAAACCACGAACTTATTATGCATGTATCAAGTCATGGGTGTATATTTAGAAGATTTTAGCTCGCCATTGAACAATTTTTTATACCGATTGTATTAATCAAAAACCGATGATACAGTAAATGCTAATAGCATGTAAACAATGGTAAATTTACAATATGAAAAAAATAATTTGTCTTTTAGCGATATTGCTACCGGTATTAAATTTTGGTCAAACATTTCAGGTTGGTCATGTTAGCGTTAATTTTAAGGATCCTGCCAGAGCGGGCGGTTTTTTAATTGCAGGTGGTATTCAAATGCCCGGCACAGGAAGAGATATTGGAACCGAGATCTATTATCCTGCTAATACAACCGGTAATAATGTTGCTTTGGCTTCCGGTCAATTTCCGGTAGTTGTTTTAGCGCATGGCTTTGTTATGACCTATGATAATTATGATAATATTTACAATCAATTAGCCGCAAAGGGTTTTATAGTTGCTCTACCCCGAACCGAAGGAGGTTTTTCGCCAAATCATTTAGAGTTTTCTAAAGACATTTCGCTATTAGCAGACCAGGTAAAACAATTGAACACTTTAAGCACACCAACAGGCATTGCTATTTTTAATGGAAAGGTAAAGCAAAGTGTGGCTATTGGCGGACATTCAATGGGAGCAGGATGTTCTATGGTAGGTGCTCAAAATAACACTACGATTTCTGCCTTATTTAATATGGCAACGGCAACATCAAACTCAACGGGTATTTCGTCATTAGCAGGCGCTAGTTTAGTAACAGTTCCTGTATTAATATTTTCAGGAGAAAAGGATTGTGTAGCTGACACCATTGTTCAAAATTCCCATTACTCTAATTTAGCTTCTGCAGTAAAATTTCATGTTATTTTAAAAGCACTAACGCATTGTGATTTTGGTAATGGCACCAGTTCGAACTGTACACTTGGTCAAACAATTAGCGGATGCGGCAACACGGTTAATAATACAATTGCATTTAACCGATACATGAATTACCTATTGCCATTTTTAAATAAGGTATTAAAAGATAGTTGTTCTGAAGGACAACGTTTTATGGATAGTGTAAACACTGTTTCTTCATTAAGAAGCGGGTTAAAAAAGCAAGGCTCGTTAGTATGTGGTCCGCAAGGCATATCAAATAACTTTTTAAGTAGCCAGGTCACTATTTATCCTAATCCTGCAAGTAGCTTTTTATCTATTCAACTATCAGAGCAATTGCTGATTAATGATTTGAAAGTATTTGATATACATGGAAAATTAATAAGTACCCACACATCTTTGAAAGAACAAAAGAACGGCTTTGTACTCGATGTAAATGAATGGCCAAGCGGAGTCTATTTCTTAAGTTTAAAATGTAAGGATACCTTGACCCATAAAAAATTCATAAAGAATTGACATTTGATCAGATAAATTTGGATGATTTTGGCAGAAATTAATCTATTTGTTTGCATATAAATGGGTAATTTTGCTGTATGAAACAATTCGCGTTTATAACATTATTTATTGTAGCATTCTTTGAGAATGGTTTTTCTCAAGCGAAATTAAAGAACGCGAAAACAAAGCAAGAAAAAACTATGAGCACTGCAACTAAAATGAAAGTAGAAATTTGGTCTGATATCATGTGTCCGTTTTGTTATATAGGTAAACGTCATTATGAAGCAGCCATTGCCAATTTTGCCGATTCAGCGAATGTGGAGGTTGTTTGGAAGAGTTTTCAATTAGACCCTAGTTTGCCTAAGCCTGCAAGTAAGTTAAGCACCTATGCCTATTTAGCCGAGCGTAAAGGAATGAGTGTGGAGCAATCGAAAGCTTTACATCAAAATGTAGTTGAAATGGCAAAGAACGCCGGTTTAAATTATGACTTTGATAAAGCTGTTGTTGCTAATTCGTTTGACGCACATCGTTTGATACAATTTGCAAAAACAAAAGGATTAGGTGATGAGGCAGAAGAAAGATTATTCAAAGCCTATTTTATGGAAGGGAAAGACATGAGCGATGTTACCACTTTAGTTGATTTGGGAAAAGAAATTGGTTTGAATGAATCAGAGGTTAAAGAAGTGGTGAATTCAACAGCCTATACGAATGAAGTGAATAGTGATATTGAAGAAGCACATCAAATTGGTGTACAAGGTGTTCCGTTTTTTGTATTTGATCGTAAATATGCCATTTCGGGGGCACAACCTGTTGAGGCATTCACAAAGACCTTAGAAAAATCTTTCAGCGAGTGGCGTAAAGAAAATCCGTCGGTTAAATTAGAAGTAAGCGAAGGAAAAGTTTGCACGCCGGATAAAGAGTGCAAGTAGGAACATATAATCCTATATTACAATTCAACCGGTAATTTCTACAATTCATCTGTTTTTACATTTAATATTGGTATAGTAGTTTATACTATTGCACTATAATTTAAAAACAATGAAAAAATTTTGTAATAGCTTTGTGAGCATTTTAGCACTTTTGTTTACTCTAGACAGTATTAACGCACAAAACACCCAAATCATTCGCGGTGTTATATTTGATAAGCAATCTCAATTTAACTTACCTGGAGCAAATGTGTTGATCTTAAATTCAGAGCCTATTAAGGGAGCAACTTCAGACGCAAATGGTAAATTTAAGATCAACAATGTGTTGCCGGGAAGATATGATTTGAAGATCACTTTTATGGGCTATAAGGAAGTTATCCTTTCGAGCATAGTTGTAACCACTGGTAAAGAAGTTGTTTTAGAAATAGGATTGGAAGAAAGTGCTGAAACCTTAAACGAAGTTGTAGTTTCTGGTACTAAAAATAACGAAACTAATAATGAGCTGATCAGTGTTAGTGGAAGATCATTCTCAATGGAAGAGGTAAATCGTTATGCAGGTGGCCGATCAGATCCATCACGTTTAGCTGCTAATTTTGCAGGTGTAAGTTCACCCGACGATTCAAGAAACGATATCGTGATCAGAGGAAATTCGCCCAGTGGAGTATTATGGCGTATTGAAGGATTAAACGTTCCTAACCCAAATCATTTTTCAACTGTTGGGACCACCGGTGGACCTGTAAGCGCTATCAATACAAATGTTTTAAAAAATTCTGATTTCTTTACATCTGCCTTCCCATCTGAATATGGAAATGCCAATGCAGGTGTATTTGATCTTGGATTCAGAAACGGAAATGCCGAAAAGCACGAACATACCATTCAATTAGGTGCTTTAACAGGTTTGGAAGCAATGACGGAAGGGCCAATCAATAAGGAAAAAGGATCTTCCTATTTATTGGCCTATCGATATTCATTTACCGGATTTGCCCAATCATTGGGTGTAAATGTAGGCACTACTGCAACGCCATTTTATCAAGACCTCTCTTTTAAATTTAACAGTGGTTACGGAAAGTTAGGTCGTATTACTTTATTTGGTTTAGGCGGTAAAAGTAAGATCGAATTTAAGCATGATAAGACCGATAGTACAGATTTGTTTGCAGATCCAACAAAGGACAGTTATTTTACTAGCGATATTGGTGTTGTAGGTGTAAAGCATTTTTTGAGACTAGGCGAACGGTCTTATATGAATACTGTTATCGGCAGTTCATATGCAGCTTCTGAATTTAACTTAGATACGATTTCACGATCGGATATGAATGTGGTTCGGGTACTTGAGAATAAAACTACCCGTATTCATTACACCGCAAATACATCATTTAATTCAAAAATTAATTCAAAATGGTTTGTAAAAATTGGTGGAATTGCAGAGATATTGAATTTGAACCTAAACTACCGTAACCGACAATATTCGCCTGTTTGGAATCAAATATGGGATTTTAACGATTACACACAATTATATCAGTTATATGCACATAGTAAATATAATTTTAATGATAACCTTACTTTGAATTTAGGTATTCATGGTCAGATGCTAGCATTGAATAATTCAACATCTATTGAACCTCGTGCTGGATTAAAATATCAATTGAATCAGAAACACAGTTTGAGTGTTGGATATGGTTTGCATAGCCAAATGCAACCTACAGATGTTTATTTTTATCGATCATTGAACGCGGATGGCTCGTATGATCAATCGAATAAGAATTTAGACTTTACAAAAAGTCATCACTTTGTTTTAGGATATGATGTTTTGCCTGTAAAAGACTGGCGTGTTAAAACTGAAATGTATTATCAGATGTTATTTAATGTACCAGTTACAAATACACCTGGCAGTTTCTCAATGTTAAACAGTGGTGCAAGTTTTAATCCTACTGAACAGGGAAATTTAACAAATAGTGGTACAGGTACAAATTATGGTTTAGAATTAACGATCGAGAAATTTTTTAGTAAAGGCTATTATGGTTTAGTTACCGGCACATTGTATCAATCAAAGTACAAAGGCAGTGATCAAGTTGAACGAAATACTGCTTTTAATGGAAAATTTGTATACAATGTTTTAATTGGAAAGGAGTTTAAATTTGGTAAGAACAAAAAGAATTCGTTCACATTGGATATGAAATTAACTCAGGCAGGCGGCCGTTACTACACACCTGTTGATCTTGCAGCTTCACAGTTAGCCATGCAGCAGGTTTTAAAAGGAGATGAATTTGCCTACACCCAGCGGAACCCAGATTTTTTTCGATTAGATGTAAAAAGTGGTGTTACCTTTAATAGTTCAAAGCGCAAATTATCTCAATCTATTTTCTTTGATGTTCAAAATGTCACAAATCACAAGAATGTTTTTGCTGAGCGTTACAACCCTGTTACTAATTCAATAAATACAGCTTATCAAATTGGTTTATTTCCAAATTTTGTTTATAAAATACAATTTTAAATATGAAAAAGGTTTTAATTATAAATGGTCATCCGAATAAAGGCAGTTTTTGTTCTGCCTTGGTAAAAAGTTACGCTAAAGGGTATTTAAGATCTGGCAACGAAGTAATCATTTTAAATTTAAATGAATTAAAATTTGATCTTAATTTAAATAGTGGTTTTAAAAGTGAACAAGAATTAGAAACAGATCTAAAATTAGCTCAACAGCATATTCATTGGGCACAGCATATTGTAGTAGTTCATCCTGTTTGGTGGGGATCAGTGCCTGCTTTATTAAAAGGTTTTTTTGATCGCACCTTACTACCAGGTTTTGCATTCAAGTATAAAAAAGATAGCCCTATGTGGGATAAGTTATTAGTTGGTAAAACTGGTGATTTGATCTATACAACAGATACACCACTTTTTATTTATAACTGGTTTTTTGGAGCCCCATCTGTAAACATCGTTAAAAAGCGTGTGCTTCAATTTTGCGGAATTGATCCGGTTAAGGTAACCGGAATAGGCCCCATTCGCAATTCCACAGAACCATTTCGTACCAATTGGTTAACTAACTTAGAGGCCCAAGGTGCAGCTGTAAAGTAAATTATTAGTATTTTTAGCTAATGAGAGAGAATAAGAAACGTTTCATTTATATGTTCGTTTTAGGAATGCTGATCGCGTTTCTCTTAAATAAACTTTTACCTGGGGTACCGAATGATCACAATGTATTTTTTGATTACTTACAGTCATTGTTAATTACATTTCTTGTTTGGGAAGGAAATTTACGTTTAGATAATTGGTTAAACCATGTTTTTCCTTGGATAGATAAACCCGGAAAGCGCTTGTTGATTCAGTTTGTGCTAAGTATGCTTTTTTCATCTTTAGCAACGTATTTGCCAATGCGCTTATTCAATCATTATGTGTGTATTATTCCAGAGGCCCGCTCAGGAATGCTAACGGTTGTAGCTTTAATTGCGGGTTTAGGTGTCTCCATAATTTTATTGTTTGTCGAGATCAGTACTCAATTTTTTAAGAACTGGAAAAAGTCGTTGATAGAAGTGGAGCATTATAAAACACAAAGTGTTCAGGCGCAATTACAAAATTTGAAGAATCAAGTGAACCCTCATTTTTTATTCAATAATTTAAGTGTGTTGTCATCATTGGTGTATAAGGACCAGGATAAAGCCGTAGATTTCATTAATCAATTGTCAAAGGTTTATAGGTATTTATTAGAAGTTAGAAATGCACAGTTAGTGATGTTAGAAGAGGAAATGGTATTTATTCGATCATACATTTATCTCATACAAATACGATTTGATACAAATATTAAATTTGAAATAAATTTAAACGGATCCGATAATAAAAAACTTATACCACCATTAGTATTACAAATGTTAATTGAAAATGCTATTAAGCACAACGAGATATCGGCAGAGTTCCCTTTAAAAGTTGTTATAAGAACTGAAAATAATAAACTGGTAGTTGAAAACAACATTAAACTTCGAACCAATAAAGAAGAAAGTACGAATAGTGGCTTAAGTAATATTAAAGAAAGATATAAGTTTTATACCGATGAAATGGTTGAGATCTATCAGGATAATCAATTGTTCAAAGTTGCAATTCCTTTATTGTTAAAATTATGAATGTAGTAATAATAGAAGATGAGAAACTATCTGCCGAGCATTTAACTAATTTGTTATTAAGGATCGATAAAGGAATTCATGTTATTGCCTATTATGATTCAGTAAAATCAACAATAGCTGCTTTTAGCAAAGGAATCAAGGCTGATCTTGTTTTTATGGATATTCATTTGGCTGATGGTTTAAGTTTTGATATTTTTCCTAAATTTTCACAAGATATTCCGGTAATATTTACTACTGCTTATGATGAATATGCCATTAAAGCATTTAAATACAACAGTATTGATTATTTATTAAAGCCAATAGGTTTGTTAGAATTAGGAAATGCTTTGGGAAAATTCAAACGTATTACGGATGGGCATCTTAATCAAAATATCAAAGATCTGCCGTTTGTATATGAAAGCATGCAGCAACAGTATAAATCTCGTTTCATGGTAAAAATGGGTGATGGCATTAGCACCATTAAAACGGAAGATGTGAATCATTTTGTTTCTGAGGATGGAGTAGTGTTGTTGTCTACAAATCAAATGAAACGTTTCGCACTTGATCAAACACTTGATGAATTATTGCAACAACTTGATCCATCTGTTTTTTTTAAGATCAACCGAAAAGTTATAGTGAATATTAACGCCATTCAAAAGGTAAACTCCTATTTTAATAGCCGCTTAAAAATTAATATTCCTGGTTTAACAGATGATGATGGTATAGTAAGCAGAGAACGTGTTGCAGATTTTAAATTGTGGCTAGGAGCCTAATGTTTTTGTTGATCTATAACACCAATTTATTATTAATTTAGTTTTATGAAAAAGTTTAACGACCTATGTATCGCCTACACCAAAGCTAAAAGTGAATTTGATGAGTATTTAATTACATGTGAAATTGTAGCGCATGAGATATGGAATGCCATTATCAATTACAATGAAATTCCACCCACACAAATTGCCTTGTATATGGTTGATGAAATGGGCAACTGTTATAAATCAGCAGAAACCTTAAGTAAAACAATGGTTTTGCGAGAAGATGGTTTTTTTGAATTTGGTATTGGGATAACCTTTTACGCCTCGCCATCAACTTACCCTCATGAAACGGTTGTGGTTTCAGTTAATGTAGCAAAAGACATCGAAAATATTTATAAAGCAAAGTTAGGCGCTGATGGAAAAATATTTGAGATCAATCTTTCAAACATAAAAGATATTGAGCGATTTACTGACAGCATCATGGACTCGATCGAAGGCCAATACCAAACCGGTTTAACCAATATGGTAAGCAAAAACACATTCAGAAGAATAGGTTTCAAATAATACAAATTAAACTAAAGCGATATAGGACGTTTTAGCAGCATTCAAATATTTTGTATATTTAGTTGGTCTTAATTTAATCAGTAATCAACCGGTATACATCACATGAAAAGAATTTGCCTATTCATTTTTTCAATTATTTTTATCACAAATAAAATTACGGCTCAAGTAGCCGCTTATGTTTTTTCGCAAACGAATACAACTTACACATCTTTAAATGTGCCCGGATCTACCGTTGTAGCTTCAGGTTATCAGGACGATAATGTATATAGCAATTTACCAATTGGTTTTTCATTCACATTCAATAACTCTACTTATACATCTGTTGCTGTGAGCACAAATGGCTGGATGACCTTAGGCGCTTATTTCCCTAACGATAATTTTGCACCTATCAGTAACTCCGGCGGAAATGGTGATGCTATTTCTTTTTTAAGTGGTGATATGATGTTAGGTCCTTATCAAACTTGTACAGTTACCAACGGAAGTAATGTGATCAATTTTGCATATCCCGGAGCTTCCAATTTTTTTAATGTTGGCGATCTCATCGTTGGCACAGGAATTCCTGCAAGCACTTCTGTTTCTGCAGTTGGTTTTGGAAATGTAACTATAACAGCAAATGCCACTGCATCAGGAACCAGTATCACTTCGCCCGGCGTGATCTCATACCTTACAACAGGCATCACACCAAACAGAGTTTTTACTATGCAGTGGAAACGTTTGGCACGTTATAGTAATGATGGAACCGGACAAGATGATTTTACAAATGCTCAGATCAAATTATACGAAACAAGCAATGTGGTTGAAATTGTGTATGGCAGATGCGGTACATACAATCCATTTACCATGACAACCGAGATAGGTTTGGTAGGCATGAATAATCTCGATTTTAATAACCGTAGCATTCCTTTAAGCGCAAACTGGTCAACATCTACACAGGGTTTAGCAAATAATGCTACTGCCGTGTTCAGTAACAGCAATACGGTTCCAAATGGTTTAACTTTTCGCTGGACACCCCCTTCACCTTGTAGCGGAACACCGGCTGCAAATTCAGCGATCGCCGGCTCCTCTTTAGCTTGTATTGGTGGAAATGTGAATTTAAATCTATCTCAAACCTATACCAATTCCGGTTTAAGTTATTTATGGAGTGCAGCAACTACTTCAACCGGACCATTCAATCCCATTAACACATCAACAACAAGTGCTTATACTGCCACAAATATTTTAACGAATACCTGGTTCATTTGCACGGTAACTTGTACCAATAGTGCCGGCAGCACAACCACAGCGCCAATAGCAATAACAGCAGTTGCAAGTATTACTAATACCACACCATATTTCGAGGGATTTGAAAGTGTTCAGGTGAATAATATGTTGCCTAATTGTGCTTGGTCTGCATCAAGTCCTACAACAATATGCCAAACCTATACACTGCAAACAACATTTAATCGCAAGCCAAACACCGGAAATAAATTCGCAGCGTTTCATTTTGGCACTAATTCGAATGGCGATCATTTTTACACCAATGGCATTCAGCTATATTCTGGTATCACTTATTCAGCGGCTGTTAACTATATAACTGATGGTGCTAATGGTTGGTCGCAATTTGCTTTATTATACGGTACTTCACAAAGCACCGCCGGATTAACAAACATTGCATCTGTAACAGGAAGTATTACGAATACAACTTATTCAGTATTATCAAATACATTTACAGTGCCGGCAAATGGTATTTATTACATAGCTGTAAAAGCAATTGGTAACACATCGCCATGGTATTTGTCGTGGGATGATCTTTCGGTTACTGCACCATGTAATTTGAACACGCCAACTTTGTCTGTGAACGGAGGTACTAATGTGTTGTGTGGAGGTAGCAATATTAATTTATCTGTATCTGGTGCTTCAAGCTACACTTGGAGTTCAGGTCCTGTAAGTTCTTCTGTAGTTGTGTCTCCTTTAGTTAATACAACCTATTCGGTTTCTGGTTCAAATATGGTAGGTTGCGTTGGATTGGCAACAAAACAAATTACCGTTGATCCTTTACCAAGCTTAACTGTTACACCAGCAACTCAAACAATTTGTGTAACAGAGGTAGCAACAATTCAAGTGAGTGGTGCAAATTCTTTCACTTGGAATCCGAGTAATTCAAATGCATCAACATTTACTTTGTCTCCTTCAACTAATTTGCAATTTACTGTTAGTGGAACCGGCGCAAACAATTGTGTTGGAAATGCAACAGCACAAGTAATAGTTTCGTTATGCACTGGCATGAATGAAGATTTTAGTTATGACCATTCAGTTCAGCTAATTCCAAATCCAAACAATGGTTTGTTTAAAGTAAGATCTGAAGATATGATTCAAACCATTCGTATCACAGATATGAATGGTAGATCAATCAAGCAGGTGATCGTTAAACAGAACGAGATAGCGTTAAATATTTCAGAGTTATCCTCAGGTGTTTACTTCATTGAAGTTAATACAAGCAAAACACGATCAATTAAAAAACTGATCAGAAATTAATCTGTTAATTTTTGATCAGTTTCTTTGAATAGATCTGCTGACCGTTTTGAAGTAGTAACAAATAGTATATACCGTTTGATTCTTTTGTAAGATCGATCTTTGTTTCGCGATCAATTATACTCATTTGTTTTATAGTTCTTCCTAAATGATCAACAATGATCAGATCTTTAACTTCATTTGAATTAGTTTTAATTGTAAACGATCCTTGATTAGGATTCGGATAAACAGAAATATTTGCATGGCTATTATTTTCGTTAATTCCTGTACACCACGATACAATTAAATTCACCGTATTAGTGTTTGAGCAGCCATTAGCATCTGATCCTGTAACTGTATAAACTGTTGTAATAGTTGGACTAACTGTAATGCTGTTCGAAACCGGACCCGTGCTCCATGTATAACTGTTTGCGCCGCTTGCAGTTAATATTGCCGCCTCACCAGTGCAGATCAGTGATGTTGAACTAACGGCATTAACTGTAGGATTCGGATTTACTGAAATAGAAATGCTTGATGAGTTAGAACACCCACTTGTTGTTCCGGTAACTGTATAAACAGTATTTAATGTTGGTGACACTACTATTAATGAAGATGTGTTAATTGTGTTCCATAAATAAGTGTTACCGCCAAACGCACTTAAAGTGGTGCTTTTGCCTGAACATATGTTTGGATAAGGGCAATTAATACCAACCATCATAGTAGGATTAACCATTACAGTTTGACTTGTTGCACAGGAACTGTTTGTACCATTAGTAGCAGCCAATGAAATTGTAAAGATACCTGCAAATGGATAAGTGATCACAGGATTACTAACTGTTGAAGTTGCGGGAGATGCATTTGTCATTGTCCACGACCATGCTGTTGCACCACCAGTTGAAAGATCGGTTAAGGTAGCACTTTGTCCACTGCACAAAACATTCGGTGTGTTAAACGCAGATATGATGTTTGGAATATTGTTTGATGTAATGCGCACATAGTATTTTCCTAAGCTGCCATAATCAGAGTAGTTGGCTGATCCGCCACCATCAATAACAAAATAATAGGATCCTGCATTCAAGTTCATCCCAACCAGAGTATTTAATTTAGCTAATGGTGTATCAATTGCTAAGGAGTTTGTTGTGGTAGCATCAAAAAGTTGAAAACGGATATCTAAATTGGCTGCATCATAATTTACTGTATCTAATGCCCAAGGTTTAATATTAAAGGTCATGTAACGGTTGTTACAAATACTAAACTTGTAAACATCTTTGTCTGAAGGTGTAGTAATAATACCTGAATCAAGCAACACAGTGGTATTGGTGTTTAAGGCTTTAGCAGTTGAATATACATCTCCAACATCATCCGCTAAGTAATTTAAAAATAACGATCCGGTGATGCCGTTAGAACCATGATCGAACTGAAAAGTGGTACACGTGTTTGAGTTTGCACCGTTATGCCAAATGGTAACATTTTTTGAATAGCCAACGCCCATGATAGGCGCCCATGAAGTAACACCAGCTCCAACACCTGAATGGTATTCAGCAGTTTTAGCACATAATGTACTCCAAACACTTTGATGTTTTAAACTTAACGTATGTCCCGCTTCGTGTGATCCTGCTTCCGCACAATTTTTCCCGCTGTAACCAAGTTTGTTCTCAAATACCCAACATGGCGTATCCGGATTTCCACCCCAGCTGAAGGAGTTCAAAAATGCAACACCACCAACATTGGCAGGGTACCAGGCACTTGATGGTGTAAATACGATACGCATTCTTAAGATTGGCGACGCCGCATTAAATTTTGCTACATCAGTAGTTACATTCACATCAAATGGCCTGTAATCTTCCGACATTCGCTGCCAAATATTTCTGATAACTGCTGAGCTTAATGTAGAAGGCAATGCAGTAATGGTTGGCACATTCACAGATGAATTCCAGGCAGTACCAATAACGGTCTCACCATCAAAGTCAAGATAAATAACCTTGTGAATGGCATTGGGATTACTGTTAAGTAAAGGGATCTGAGCATTCAGTTGAAATGTGAAGGCCATGATCAATCCAATAAGTAAATTTATTTTCATTGGGTATAAAATTTGTGAATGTGTTTATTCTGATAAAATATCATCTTTATGACACTGCGTTAAAGTTATTTTATCGCCTTCAGCTTTACTGTTGTAAAAAACTGAATCGTCACTAGTTAATATGTAAATGATCTTAGAGTCTTTGCCATTGATCTGAACAAACATCTCGGCATTTTTAAAATAACTGAGTTTTAATTTAAGTTGTTTGTTTTCTTTATAAGCAGAATTTAAAATGATCTGTGCGCCATTCAAATAAATATTTTGTTTTGATTTAAAGGAAGCTCCTTTCTTTAATTTTAAAAGCGCATCCAGCTCACTGTTGTTTATGATAAAACTTGTTGGGTATTTAGGCGAAGAAACTGAAAGATCTTTTTGAGCTAAAACATAATGGTTCGATCCCAAGAAAGCAAAGAGCATTAAAAACTTTAAAAGCACATTTTTCATAGCTGATATTTAAGTATATCAAATATACCTAATTAGAGTTTAAATGTCAATTCGTAAAGCCTTTGATTGGCGCAGCAAATGGTCGAAACAGTTGCCGATCGCACATACATTTATTACTTAAAACCATTTAATAGCTTCTTAAATTTTAACGTACAGCTTGCAAATCCCTTGATGGTTGAGGTTTTCAGAGGTTTTTAGGATTGATTCAAGAAACTCACAAGGCCTTGTTGATATTGTCACTGAATTACCTAAAAATTTAGCAAAACTGCCCCGTAATTTTGTAATGAATTGATAATGATAACCTTATTTACAGTCACTTAAATAAGGTTTTTATTGTTTAAAAGTATATTACATGAAACATTACATTATTATTTTGGCAAGTTTATGTTTATTGTCATTTGCAAAAGGTCCGGGTGAAATTGAGATCCCAGAAAGTATCAAACGTACATTTGAACAAAAATTTCCGAATGCAATAGATGTGAAATGGGAAAGTGATACGGATAGTCATTATGAAGTTGGTTTTATTTTAGACGGAAAAGAAAAAACAGCTGTATTCACTTTAGATGGAAATTTTAAAGAGATAGAAACAGAAATTAAAAATATTGAATTACCAAAACGTGTTTTAAAGTCAATTGAAAAAAAATTCCCATTATCCAAAGTTTCGTTTGCCCAAAAAATTCAACGTGCCAATAATGTGGTAGTGTATGAAGTAGAGGTAAATACCGGGATAGAGGAGATAGATATCACTCTGGATCAATACGGATTTGAAGTAGATTAAAGTTTTTATGTTATAGCTTTAAAGCTGTAACCTTTTTCTGAAAAATCTTTCAGCGTTTCGCTTAAGGCATATTTCACATTTTGTTCGGCCTTTATGTTATCGTGAAACAAAACAATGCTGCCGTTTTTAATGTGCTTATATACATTTCTGTAGCAATCTTCCTTACTTATTTTTTCGTAATCGTAACTGATCACATCCCAAAAAACGATCTTATAATTTAAGAACAATAAAGATCGGTATTGTTTTTTTCGCAGTTGACCATATGGCGCTCTAAAGATCTTTGTTTTGGTGAGTGTTTCGCAAGCATCCACATTTTTTAAATAATCTTCTAATTCGCAATTGAAACCTTTAATGTGATTTTGCGTGTGATTTGCTACCTGATGGCCTTCTAATAAAATACGATCAAAAATCGCTTTATGCTTTATAATATTGTCTCCCACACAAAAGAAGGTGGCTTTTGCATTGTATTTTTTAAGTTCGTCCAATACCCACTCGGTTAAGTGCGGAACCGGACCATCATCAAACGTTAGGTAAATATTTTTCTCAGCGCGATTAAAATTCCAAATGGCCTTTGAATAGAATTTTTTGATCAACTTAGATGGCTGTATTAAAAAAATTCTATTCAAAGCAAATGGTTTTTTATTTCAATTCAATTGGAGCACCACCTTGTTGTTCTTCCTGTGGCATCATTTCTTCAGGCGGAACGATCTTAGTGAATCGGCCCATGAATTCCTTTGAAAGTGATTCTTGTTTGAATTGCTCGGTAATTCCAACTAATCTTCTTAATACTTCTTTTGCCTGATCCATTTCACGACCAAATGCAATTTGATGGTTACCTTTCTGTTTGTTGTAGATCATAAGGTCTCCTTCAAAAATATCAAACAAGCGCTTTGCTAAAGCATTTGCTTTTTCGGTATCACCAATTTGGTAATATGCAGCACAAATTGTAAAGATAGTTCCGTCGTATGGAATATTTTCTTCCGGCATAACTGTTAAACATTTATCCAATACAGCTTTTGCTTTTGTTTTCTTTCCTTCATTAATTAACGCCTGCGCTAAAATGCTCATTTGCATACGTAAATTACCGGCCATGCGCGTACTTGTTTCATCCAAACTCACACCCGGTTTATCCATTCCACCCCACAAGAATTTGTTCATGATGTTGTCGTACATTTTTTCTGTATTTACTCGTCCACCCTGTGCTTGTTCGTTTTCAGTTTGTTTAATTGGCACAAAACGGTAAGCTAAACCTTCTAATTGGAAATATTTATCCAATCCAACATACGCTTCATTACCAGTAGTAACTGCAAAATAAATAGGGCGTTTCCAATCTGTATGAGCGATCAGATCCAATACCATTAGATCATTCTTGGTAATATAACCTCTGTTACCAAGATCCCAAGCAATACGTTTTGATAAACGCGCTGTATCCTTAACCGATATCACTTTATTTCTCATGATGGTTAATGAGTCAACATTAATATAAAACGCTTTTGTTGGAATATAATCAATTAATGTTCCGCCATTGTCAAACTTCTTTTCCGGATCATCGCTTGAAACAAAATCAATAGCATCTTTTAAGGGCATTGGTTTCGGATCTTTTACCATTAAATAAACTACTTCGCGTTTTGATGCTTGTAATTTATCTTCAGGAATTGTGAAAGGTACCGGCGCACTTTCGTAAGCAGCACGACGCATTTGAGAGATATACCAATCTGTTTGCAATAAACTTAAATTCACAACACGCACATCTGTTCTAATTCCTTCAACTTCCTGTGCATACCATAATGGGAATGTATCGTTATCACCATTCGTAAATAATATGGCATTTGGCGCACACGATTGTAAATAGTTAATAGCACAATCACGCGATAATGTTCTTAATGAACGATTGTGATCATCCCATCCTTCCTTAGCCATAATACCAGGAACGATCATGCTAAATGCAGTTGCACCAATGGCCATTGTTGTGGTTGCCATTTTTTTAGAGATAAGATCGAATAAAGCGATCACTCCAAAACCGATCCAAATTGCAAATGCGTAAAAACTTCCGGCATAAGCATAATCTCGCTCACGCGGCTGGTAAGGTGTTTGATTCAGGTAAATTACAATGGCAATTCCCGTTAATAAGAAAAATGCCAATACGATCCACGCATCCAATGCCTTTCTTCTGAAATGGAAAATGGCGCCAAATAAACCCAATATCAATGGTAAGGCATAAAATGAATTATGTGCTTTATTGTTCTTATCTCGGTTAATAATTAGCGTTGTATCTGAATCCAATTTCCAATTATCAAACGCGGTAATACCGGTTATCCAATTTCCTTCCATGGTGTTTCTTAGTAAACCTTGCTGATCGTTTTGGCGACCAACAAAATTCCACATAAAGTAACGCCAGTACATGTAATTCAATTGATAAGAGAAGAAGTAATTTAAGTTTGCCATGAAGGTTGGTATCTCCACTGTTTCCGGCTCACCGGTACGTGGATTTTCAACAACTTTATTCTTATGGTTACGGGCCACATTTCCCCAATACTTGTAAGCTGATTCATGATGAGCCTGACTGCTCCACATACGCGGGAAGTAGGTACAAAAATCTTTTTCATATTTAGGGATCGAGTTTTTACGTGAATCAACAACAATATATTTTTTATTGTCGCCTTTTTTATCTTTCGCGTAAATAGGATCTCCGCTTCCAAATTCATTTTGTGAAACTGTTGGAGCATTGTAGTATTGTCCGTATAAAATTGGCCAATCACCATATTGTTCACGTAATAAATAAGATAACATGTTTGGCGCATTCTCAGGATCATTCTCATCCATTGGAGGATTAGCTTGTGAACGAATAACTAAAACGAAGAACGACGAATAACCGATCAATAATGTAGCGAAACTTAAAAAGATGGTATTAAGTGTAACGGTTTTTGTTTTGTATTTATGAATGGCGTAGATCATTCCACCTAAAACAACAATTCTTAAGAACATACCCGAACCACTTGGTGCTGCAATTATTGCAAGGAAAGAAAAAGCAACGGCTGAATACAAACCTATTTTATAGGCACGCTCACTTTTATTGATCGTAAAGGTTGTATAAGAAGCGATCGATGTAAGTAATAAAACAAAGAATATAAGTGTTCCTGTATTAAAGCCCATGTTTGCTTTGTTTGTAAAGAACACCTCATAATCGCTAACAAATTTTACGATCTTAGGAATGATCATGTTTTGAACTGCTCCTAGAACCAGAACAGATGCAATACCTGCAATAAAAAATCCTTTCCAGCTGAATTTGTATTTTTTGAAATAAACAACATAACCAATAGCAGGAATAACCAATAAGTTCAATAAATGGACACCAATTGAAAGACCGATCATGTAACTGATGAAAACGATCCAGCGCATGGCAGAAGTTGAGTCGGTTGAATCTTCTTCATCCCATTTTAAAATTGCCCAAAAAACTAAAGCTGTAAAGAAAGATGACATGGCATAAACCTCACCTTCAACCGCACTGAACCAAAATGAATCAGAAAAAGTATATGCTAAACCACCAATGATACCGGCACCTAAAACAGCCCATTGTTGAGCAGGGCTTAGTTCAGAATCTGATTTACCATAAATTTTAATACCTAAACGTGTAATTGTCCAAAACAAGAACAAGATGGTGAATGAACTCGCCAATGCACTTAAAATATTGATCATCATTGCGGCATTTGCAGGATTATCACCGCCAAAAATGGCAAAAAAGCGACCTAATAAAAGGAAGAAGGGTGCTCCGGGAGGGTGACCAACCTCTAATTTATACGAACAGGCAATATATTCACCACAATCCCAAAAACTGGCAGTAGGCTCAATGGTACTGCAATACGTGTAGGTTGCAACGGCCCAAACCAGCCAGGCAATGATATTGTTTAATTTTTTAAAGGATAATGTCATGTTTATAAAGTATTATGAGATGCGAATATACTATTTACTTAGCTTTAAATTAATCGTTTTTTTTACATTTTTATTGTTGATTTATGAATTTTTTATAATTTTGCAGCCTGTTCTTAAAAACAATGCCCGATCGTCTAATGGCAGGACTTCAGATTTTGGTTCTGACTATGTTGGTTCGAATCCAGCTCGGGCAACAATCAAACCCTTTCAGCGTGAGTTGAAAGGGTTTTTTGTTTTTCACAACGAGCACAAGCTTTGCTTGATGCGAGGCGTGGAAAACAAAAAACCATTTTCGTGTAACGAAAATAGGGTTTGGTTGAGCATTAACTCCAAAGAGGATGGGCTTTCATCCGCCGGAACAAAGTGGAGGTGGATGAAGCCAATCCAGCACAAGCTTTGCTTGATGCGAGGCGTGGAAAACAAAAAACCATTTTCGTGTAACGAAAATAGGGTTTGGTTGAGCATTAACTCCAAAGAGGAGGTTGAGGATAACCACTTTAATTTCCAGCCGTATTAAGATTTTGTTTATTTTTAAAGGAATGATCCAATGTACCTGCATAATTGAAAAATTTGAGAAGAATGGCGAAAAAACCGGTTGGACCTATATTTTTATACCTTTTGACATTGCAGAGAAGATTAATAAAGGTGTACGGAAGTCTTATCGCGTGAAAGGAAAAATGGATAAAAAATCAATTTCACAAATGGCCATGATCCCAATGGGCGATGGTAATTTTATCATCCCATTAAAAGCAGACCTACGAAAAGAAATAAAAAAACAAAAAGGCGATAAGCTAGTGGTTACGCTTGAATTAGATAAAAGTGAATTGATGATGAGTGCTGATTTTTTATTGTGTTTAGCTGAGGAAAAACAAGCAGAAAAGTTTTATCAAGCTTTGTCACCATCGCACCAGAAGTACTACTCCAATTGGATCGAAAGCGCGAAAACGATTGAAACAAAAAGTAAACGAATTGCACAAGCTATTGAAGGGTTTAAAATGAAAATGGGTTATCCGGAAATGATCCGATATTATAAAGCACAAAAAGAAAATTAATATAAGTTACTATTGACCTCTTTTTTGGTAAAGTTCACCGATTGCTAATTACCAGGCACCTAATTGTTATTGTACTTGCCTGGCTACTGGTGTAACTTTACTGAAAAATTTAAACAAAATGGAAAATCAAATGAGTAATTCAGAACAAGAACAAATTTGGAACAGATGGGAAACCAATAACAGACGCGGGAAAATTGCCGGTGGCGTTTTGATCGTATTGTTAGGCTCACTTTATTTGGCAAGAGAATTAGGTGCCATGATCCCTTATTGGGTATTCTCTTGGAAAATGTTCTTGATCATGATGGGTTTAGTAGTAGGTATTAAAAGTTCATTTAAACGCCCCATGTGGTTTGTGCTAATAGCCATTGGTTCGGCGTTTTTGATCAGCGATTTTAATCCTGATTGGAATATTAAACCAATAATTTGGCCAATAGCATTGATCGTAATTGGTTTAGTGATGATCTTTAAACCACGCCGCCAGTTTAGCCAACAAAAATGGGAAAAGTGGCAAAAATACACCGGCTATTCCGGAGGGATGCATGGATGTGAAAAAAAAAATTTCACTTCGAACGATAACTACATCTTCTCATCCAGCTTCATGGGAGGAGTTAAAAAAATAGTGATCACAAAAGATTTTAAAGGTGGTGAGATAAGTAATGTGTTTGGCGGAGCAGAGTATGATCTGAGTCAGGCAGATATTACCGAAACGGCAACCTTAGAGATCAATCAGGTGTTTGGTGGAACAAAATTAATTGTGCCTTCCAGTTGGGAAATAAAATCGGAGTTGGTGGCCGTATTCGGTGGGATAGATGACAAACGTCCGATCATGTCGCCTAACTCACTTAGTTCAAATAAAATATTGATACTAAAAGGCACAACTTATTTTGGGGGTATAGATATTAGAAGTTACAGTTAATTATAAGAATCATGAAAACATTTATAGTTAAACTCATATTTCAAATTGAGATGAATGAAGAAGTAAAGCAGGCTCAATTTGATGAACAAACAATTCTTATAGCTGCGAAAGATATGTCTACCGCATTTCAAAAGGCAAAAGCAAAAGGTGTCACCTTGCAACAAAATTTCAAGAATGCGAATAGTGTTGATGTAAATTGGAAATTTATTGATGTTACCGATCTGTTCGAGATCAATAGTTATAAGGATGGAGAACAACTTTATACAAAAACACATGAGGCTATTGATTCAAATGGCTTTATAAAATTCGTAAAGCATCGTTCGCAAGTGATACAAACTAAATTATTGAACTTCGCATAACTGGTGAACAACAGTTTTATATATTCAACTTCACGTTTGTTAATGGCCTATACGGCAAGTTGGCTTGGTTTTGCCGTATTGCACGTTTTTGCACTTCATAAATTTGGGTTGAGTTGGGAGTTATCTCTAATTGATTCAATCGTCTCAAATACCTTACTCGCGTTTTTTGGATTGGCGATCATTTTGATCTATAAGTTTTACCAACCGGGCCAATCAAATTGGATCTACCGATTTGGTTTTGTTATTGCTCTTGTGCCTTTATATCAGTTATTATTTGAATATGTGATCAATGCATTCTTCCACAACAATACTTCTTACATAAATTTTATTCAGCATTCACAACCCATCCGTTTCGTTGAGGTTCTATTGATCTTAACCTTTATAACGGTGATCAATTGGTTGGTTTATTATTTGAATGCAAATAAAGAGCAAGAACGCAATCAGGCCGAAATTGAAGTAATGATGCGAGATGCGGAGTTATTAAAACTCCGCCAGCAAATTCAACCACATTTTTTATTTAACAGTTTAAATTCCATTAATGCATTAGTTGTAACTCAACCTCAGGAAGCACGCAAAATGGTGCAGCAGTTGTCGGAATTTTTGCGTGGCACATTAAAAAAGGATGAACAAAAATTAATTCCTTATGGCGATGAATTAAAGCATTTACAGTTGTATCTGGATATTGAAAAGGTGAGATTTGGCCACCGATTAAATGTTGTTATTGAAAATTGTGAAAACTGTTTAAATGCGTTAACACCTCCTTTACTTTTGCAACCGGTTGTTGAAAATGCCATAAAGTTTGGCCTATACGATACAACAGGAGATGTAATTATAACCATTACTTCAAAACTAGAAAATGGTTTTTTAAAAATTGAGGTTACCAATCCATTTGATGAAAATACCCAGTCATCAAAAAAAGGGAATAATTTTGGTTTGGAATCTATCCATCGCCGTTTGTACCTTTTGTTTGCACGTAAGGATCTATTACAATTAAAACAATCTGAATCTGTTTTTTATACAACCATCACCATACCACAATAAATGAAAAAAATAGTGATCATAGATGATGAACCTTTAGCACGCAGTGTAGTGCTTGAGTTTTTAATGAACCACCCCGAGTTAGAGGTAGTTGCACAATGCGGTGATGGGTTTGAAGGCGTTAAGGCCATTCAACAGCACAAACCCGATCTTATATTCCTGGATATTCAAATGCCTAAAATAAGTGGTTTTGAAATGTTGGAATTATTAGATAAAAAACCCGCTGTAATTTTCACAACCGCATTTGATGAATATGCCATTAACGCTTTTGAAGCAAATGCAATTGATTATCTTTTAAAACCCTATTCACAAGAACGGTTCAATGGTGCCATTGAAAAATGGTTGAAGAATTTTGGTAAGCATTCAGAACAAGATCTTACAAGTATTTCTGAAAATCCAAATTTATACACCGAAGAGAGATCGCGCATTGTTATCAAGAATGGTAGCGATATAAGGATAGTGCCTACTGCTGATATACTTTATATTGAGGCGTTTGACGATTATGTGAAGATATTCACAAAGGATACTTATTACTTGAAGAAGAAAACCATGAACTTTTATGAGAGTATTTTAAATCCTTCCGATTTTTTCAGAGCACATCGATCGTTTATTATTAATTTAAAGGAACTCACGCGTATTGAGCCAATGGAAAAGAACTCATATGTGGCAGTTTTACGATCAGGAAAAAAAGTTCCGGTAAGCAGAACCAGTTATACTAAACTGAAGGAAATATTAGGTGTTTAAGCTATCTGCTCATTAAGTTTCGTTTAACAAGATACGCATACAGTATCTTATCAAAACCTTCGTTAATATCGGCTTCAATAAAATCGATCTGATATTGACCGCACTTTAATTCTAATTCCTCTTTGTATTTATTGATGCTTTGTAAGTACTGTTCTTTTACTTGATTCGGATTTAATTTTAACTCTTCACCGCTTTCCATATCAATGAAATGGTAGGGTCTGTTTTCAAATTCAAAATCCAATTCCAGTTTTTTATCAGTTACATGAAACAAGATCACTTCGTGTTTTCTGAATTTAAGATGTTGCAGGGCCGAAAAAAGATCATCATGAATGTTTTTATTATCAAACATATCGCTAAAGATCACAACTAAGGATCGTTTATGAACGATCTCTGCAATTTCATTAAGGGCCGATGCAGCAGATGTAGAATGGTTCAATTCACTTTCTTCCATCATTTTTTCAAGCTGGTCAAAAATGATCTTTTTTTGTGTGGTGCTGCCTTTTGCAGGTAAATGATGTTTGATCTTTTCTTGAAATACAGTTAAACCAAAAGCATCTCGTTGCTGTTTTAAAAGTTCACAAAGTGCCGCTGCCGCATAAACACTGAATTTTAATTTGGTGTTCTCCGCATCTTTCGGAAAAAGCATACTGGATGATTGGTCGATCACAATTTGGCATCGTAAGTTGGTCTCCTCTTCATAGCGCTTAATGAATAATTTGTCTGTTCGCGCATAAAGTTTCCAATCCATGTGCTTAGTACTTTCACCTTTGTTGTATAACCGATGCTCGGCAAATTCTACCGAAAAACCATGAAAAGGGCTTTTGTGCATGCCTGTAATAAACCCTTCAACCACCTTTTTGGCAACTAATTCAAGGTTTTTAAAGGGTTCCAGCTGGTTTTGGTTTATTGGCATAAGGCTGTTAATTACTGCTTTTTATAGCGTGAAGATAGGCTCATTATTTTGTTAAATTTGCCTTTATTGCCATATTTTTTATTAAATTTGGTAGCAATTAACATAATTTTTATAAACAAGTCCGATCGAAAGATCACTGATTAAGTATTAAAAAAAATAGACATATGCGGTATTTTTACCTACTAATTTTTAGCTGTTTTGTATTCATCAGTTCAAATGCTCAAATTGACACCAGTTTTTGGTTTGTTGCTCCGGATGTTCCGCCGGCGTTAAGTAATAGCCCAGCTGAATTGAGATTTTCATCCTATTCGCAGGCCACCACTATTCGTGTGCGCCAACCGGCCAACCCAGCGCCTGCAGGAGTTGATGTAACCATTAACTTACCGGCAAATACAACTACGGTTGTAAATTTAACTGCTTCATTAACAGCAATTTTAAGCGGTCCGGCAAACACAGTTTCTGCAAAAGGTTTGTACATCAGTTCAACTCAAAAGGTATCTGCATACTATGCTGTAGGATCTGGTAACAACAAAGAAATGATGACACTTAAAGGTCGCCGTGCTTTAGGTGTTGACTTTTACACACCATTCCCAACCAGTTTACCAACCTTAACTACGGGCGCAACTGTTGGCGATGTTTCATTTGACGTTGTAGCAACGCAAACTGGTGTTACAACCATTTTGATCACACCTCGTGGAAATTGCATCGGAAGACCCCAAAACGTAACATTTGCAAGAACATTAAATTACGGTGAAACATTTTCAACCCGCGATCTGGGTACGCAAAGCCCAAGTAAACTTGCCGGGTCCATCATTTCTGCCGATAAACAAATTGCGGTTACCATAAGTGGAGCCACAGGAAATAGTACGGTTTGTCCGAGTTTTTACGGCGATCAAATCACCAATAGTTCGGAGTTAGGTAAAGATTACGTGATCCATAATGGTAATTCTACTATCAACGTGGCTTACATCATGGCTCCGCAAAACTCAACGAGTTTAACCATTACAACCGGTACAGGAACAACAAACTGGTTGATAAATACAGGTGAAACCTATTCTGTTGATATTACAAGCGGCAGCTTAGGGTTTATTCAAGCAAATAAACCAATTTACGTTTTTCATGCCAGTGGTTTTGGATGTAAATTAGGTGGTGCGCAGGTTACACCTGCATATTGCGCAGGCTCTTATTCTACAGCTTTCTCGCGTTTATCAGCGGATTCAATGTTCATTGATATGTATGTGAGAACGGGTTTTCAAGGTAATTTTACTTTAACGGCTAACGGTTCTCCGGTTCCGGTTCCTGCAGGTAACTTTACAGCGGTTCCGGGAAGCGCAGGTAACTTGGTGGCTGCCCGAATTTTTTACAACACCACACAAATTCCCGTTAACGCACATTGCGAATTAAAGAACTCGCAAGATGTTTTTGGAAGCGCCTTACATAATGGTTCAACTTTAGGTGGTGTAGGTTATGGTTATACCACAGAGTTTGGAACAAGTTCATTTGTTTATGCTAATACAGTGCCAACAGCAACTATTTGCTCTAACACTTCATTTACTTTAAATGGTGTTGTGGGTGGCGGACCAATTGCAGGTGTATGGAGCACAAATGGTTTTGGTACACTTTCCGGTGGTCCAAATCAATTATTAAACAATGTGTATACCCCTAATCTATTAGATACGTCTTTAGTTCCAACGCCTACTATTTCCGGTTGGACAGGTGGATTGGTGAATTTGGTTTTAACCTCTGTAGGATTTTGCCCAAATAAATCAGATACTTTAAAGTTACGTGTGTTACAGGGCCCAATTGTAAATTCCGGAGCCGATCAATTGAAATGTACCAATAATGCAACCATTAATTTAAGTGGTTCTGTAATTGGTGCAGCAACATCCGGCACATGGTCGTCTGTTGCGCCTGCATCCGGTACATTTGCAAACATTTCGGCATTAACCACCACTTATTTCCCCTCGAGTTTAGATACATCACAAAATCAAATAAAGATCGTACTCACCAGTATCAATAATGGTATTTGTGCAGCAGCTCGAGATACCATCAAGATCAATTTTCAAAAGGCACCTATTGTAAAAGCTGCACCAACCGCATCCTTGGTGAGGTGTAGTAATAATTCAACTGTGAGTTTAAATGGCTATATCAGTAATATTGTTACCGGTATTTGGTCAACCAGCGGATCGGGTGTGTTTGTACCAAACAATATTTCACTTACAAATAATTACATCCCGAGTTTATTGGATATCAATAATGGATCGGTATACTTAAAACTTACAACACCGCCAAGTGCGCTTTGTAAAAATGTTTCAGATAGCGTGAGGGTATTTTTCACCACACCATCAAGCATTAGCGCGGGTATTGATTTGAATAGTTGTAAGAATAACCCACTCATAGGTTTAAATGCTGTAATAACTGGAACTTCAAGTAATAGCGCATTATGGACAGGAGGAACAGGATCATTTGTGCCAAGTAATACGGCTTTAAGTCCTACATATATTGCAACGCCTAGTGAAACAACTACAGGATTTGTGATCCTATCGGTTACAACAACAAGTAACGGAATATGCACATCTGCAAGTGATCAAATTCGTATTGATTTTCAGGATAAACCAACAGCTAATTTTATTACCAACACGGTTTGTTTGAATAATACAACACAATATACCGATCAGTCGATCAACACTTCTGGTTTAGGTTCACTTAATTCTTGGCAGTGGGATTTTGGTAATGGTCAATCATCAACCCAAACTAATCCGAGTTTAACCTATACTTCAGCCGGTACTTATACTACTCAATTGGTGGTAAGTAATACATTTAATTGTTTTGATACCATAAGAAGAACGGTTACAATTTATCCATTACCAAATGTAAAATTAGGTGTGTCGCGCTCTTGTACGGGTTCTTCTCAACAAATTTGTTTTACGGATAGTTCAACAATAGCACCTCCTTCAAACATACCTAGTACAGGTTATTATTGGGATTTTGGTGGTGTTGGATTTAGTATCACAAAAGATACATGTTTCGTTTTTCCAACAGAAGGTAAATATTCTATAACGCATCAGGTAACTTCTAATAACGGATGTGTAAGTTCAATGATCTATACATTAAACATTACACCACGTCCAAAGGCTAAATTCTTATTTATAAATTCATCATTACCTTCAATTGGTACTAATGTGCAGTTTGTTGATTCATCAGCAAATTCTGTTGGATGGATATGGAATTTCGGAAACGGTAGTAATCCATCTTCATCTAATTTACAAAATCCTAATACGAATTATTACAGTAACGGCACTTACACTGTATCGCAAACAGTAGTAGATCAGTTTGGATGTACCGATACATATACTTCAGTAGTTCGCGTTTTGAATATTGTTGATGAGTTAACCGAATTAATTCCGAATATCATCACACCAAATAACGATGGTAAGAATGATTTTTGGCGATTAGATTTTATTGACATTTATTATCCGAACGCAGAGATCGAAATATTTAACCGTTGGGGCGAATCCATCTTTACCTCAAAAGGATACGCCAATGCTTGGGATGGAACATTTAAAGGTGATCCGTTACCGGTAGGCGCTTATTACTTTACAATTGACCTAAAGGATCCAAAAAAACCGGAAGTAATTAAAGGCAATATTACCTTATTGAAATAAAAAATGTTTGACAAAAAAGTTTATATCAAATGCAAGTAAAACTAAATAAATATTACAGTAAGTGTACAAAACATTTTTTTGCTGTGATCGTTTCGGTATGTTGTTTGTTTGTTGCTAATGCTCAGCAGCAAACACAATACACAAATATTTTAATGAACCAATACTTATATAATCCTGCTTATGCAGGGGTTGTTAAAGGTATGCAGTTTAATGCAGGTTACCGTAAGCAATGGGCCGGTTTTGATGGCGCACCGCGTACCATTATTGGTTCAGGTTATGGAACATTAAAAAAGAGACCTCAAATGGCAGTTGGCGGCATGGTTGTAAATGATCAGTTAGGTTTGATCAACAGAACTGCGATGTATGCATCATACAGTTACCATTTAAAACTGAATGATAAATGGCGTTTAGGATTCGGTTTGTCTGCCGGATTTGTGCAATACAATGTGAAGATCTATAATGCAAAGCCTTATGATAAGGAAGATGTTTTTTTAACATCAAGTATCTTAAATGCAAATGCCATTGATGCCAATACCGGATTATTGCTTTATAATAAGAAGTTTTTCTTTGGTGCCAGTGCTCAACAGTTGCCTAGTGGAAAGATCAGATGGATGAACACCATTGGTAAATTAACTCCACACATGTATGTGTATTCTGGATACGAATTCACCCTTGATAAGAAAAAGAAAGAATACACCTTGCAGCCTTCTGTTTTAATGCGTTTCAACAATCCTGTACCTTATGAGGTTGAGTATAATTTAAAGGCTGCCTATAAATCAATGGTGTGGGTTGGAGCAAGTTTCCGTCATGCAAAAACAGTTACTTCACTTGGTAAAAAATGGCAAAACAACTCGTTTTGCGGCATGTTAGGAACCACCATAAATAAACAGATCACACTTGGTTATAGTTACGATCTATCATTGAGTAATATCAGAAATTACAATAGTGGTTCTCATGAGATTTTAGTTTCATTTACCATTTTAAGTAAAAAAGGAATTCCAAAAGATAAAGTTCAAAGTGCAGACGAAGAGGAATTGAATACTATTGATAATAGTATGAAAACTAACATTAAAAGTAAAAAGAAATAATGAAAAGAGTGAATAAAATAGCTGTGTTGTTTTTGATCTTTTTGATCAAGACCTCTACTTCCGTATCGCAAATTGATACGGCATTTTGGTTTGCAGCGCCTTGGGTAACACCCGATCACTGGCATCGTGATGCAATTAGAATGCATATTTCAACATTTGCTGCTCCTACAACAACTGTTCGTTTGCGTCAGCCTGCTGCTTTAGCACCTAACAAGTATGATACAACAATTATAATTCCTGCAAACAGTAATTTTGACTACACGTTTTGGAGAGATGCAGCTGTGTCAACTACTAACAGAGCATATGATTCACTTGAAACTCGTCCTGCAGATCAGGTTGTACCATATGGTATATATGTTTCGGCATCATCTAACATAACAATTGTATACGATGTTATTACACGACCAACCAATTTTTATAATCCGGAAACATTTTCTTTAAAAGGTCAAAATGGATTAGGTTTAGAATTTGTTTGTCCGTTTCAAACACGTTGGCGTAATCAAACCATCGGTAATTTAGGCGGAACACCAGCAGGCGTTGAACAACCTAAGCAGCAGATAAATATTGTAGCCACCAGACCAAATACGCTGGTTTGGATCACCCCAAAGTGTAATATCATTGGTCATCCTGCAAACATTACGTATAGCGTATTATTGGTTAATGCAGGGGATGCCTATACAGCAGAGAATGCTTCTCAGATAACAAATACTGCCGGAAACAATTTATCCGGAACAATTATTGTTGCTGATAAGCCTATTGCTGTAACTGTTGCCGATGACTCGGTGGCAGGTGTTACAGGTTGTTATGACTTAATGGGTGATCAAATTGTACCGGTTGATATTGTTGGAACTGATTATATTTTGAACAAAGGTTACATGAACGGCCCTGAGCATGAAGGTGCTTATGTGGTTGGTACAGAAAATTTCACACAGTTAACCATTAATGATGGTGTTACAACTACAACTTTAATAAACAAAGGTGATACCTATCATTATAAAACAACGCAAGCTTTAACGTATGTAAATGCTACTAAACCTGTTTATTGTTTGCATGCATCCGGTACCGGTTGTGAATTAGGTGAAGCTTTATTACCACCTTTGAATTGCGCCGGCTCAAATTTGGTTTCGTTTTCACGAACCAATAATCAAGGTTTTTATTTGAACTTATTATGCAAGAACGGATCTCAAGGAACATTCACGTTAAATAATGCATCTCAAACTGTTAATATTCCAATAACCGCTGCAAATTTCACTTTAGTGCCGGGTACCGCAACATTGCAGGGTGGTCCGTTTTATGGCGGTCAACTTAATTTATCTAACATTGCAACATTACCTATTGGGTCTTATACCGTTTATAATCCAACCGATGTATTCGCGTTAGGTGTATTTGGTGGTAATGCCAGCACCGGCGGCTTATTCCACTACATGTCAAGTTTTTTACGCCGCACCACGGTAACAGTGGGTACTTTAGCGCCGGTATGTGCTGGCCCGGGCTCAACCATTGCCTTAACGGGAACAGTATCGGGAGGAGCCATCACAGGTT
>JBKDKI010000104.1:0-2978 GCA_046345155.1 Sphingobacteriaceae bacterium | reverse complement strand
ATATGCCTATGTTTTAATGCCAAGTCATTTGCATTTGATGTGCAGGGCAATTAACGAAAACCAACTTTCTGATATTATTAGAGATTTTAAAAAGTATACCGCAAAAGCTTTAATTAAGCAGATAAAGGAGGAGCCGGAAAGCAGAAGAGAATGGTTATTGGAATTATTTTCTAAAGCATGTGCAAATTTGTCTCGAGAGCAGAAGTATAAAGTATGGCAGGATGGATATCATGCAAAGGAACTTATTAGCAATAGTTTCATTTACGAAAAACTGAATTACATCCATCAAAATCCAGTTCAAGATGGAATAGTGATGAAGTCAGAAGAATATTTATATAGTAGTTCAAGGAATTATGCAGATATGGATAGTTTATTGGATGTTGTGGTTATAAGTCCTGAAGTAAAAACATATTAAATAGTGAAAATGGGGTATTGGAGACACGGATTGCAAATCCAGATCCTTTTCCTTATACCAATAATGGATTTACTTCTGGAAAGAATAATAAACTAGGTGTACCTGAATGGAAAATGCCAGACGCAAATATATCAGAAGGTGTTATTTACAGAAAGAAAATAGATGGCAGCGAAGTTGTATATGCTACTTGGGATGTCAAGTTAAATAAATTTATTTTAAATTAGAATTATGATAAGATTCGGAGATTACACTTTATACAAGGATTACTATTTAAGGTTGACAGAGAACCATGATGCTTGTAGTTTAATTTATGAAGGAACTAACTGTCCTTTTGATGATTTCGTATCGTATGCAGAAAACGTTTATTACAAAGATGTTCTAAGAGAGGAAATTTCGAATGCGTTTTTTATCAAAACACTTGGTATATACAAGGGATATCGATTTGATGTATTTCAATTAAGTTTAAATAATGTAATTGGAATTGTAACAGATGACAGACAGGTTTATGAAAAACTAAATCTTGATTTTAGAGAAAGAGGAGTTTATCAGAAAGAAATATTAATTAGTGAACTATAAAAACTTTGGGAAGAATACTCTCCATCATCATTAAATTTTCCCATGCTAAAAGATTTGCCAAAAGAAAGAATTATAGAAATACCCAGAGAGCCTCATTGAGACCCGGCTCGCGCGGATTTGCAATCATTAGTGTTCGAAACACATTCTAACACCCGCTCGCGCAGATTTGCAATCCGTGCTTGTAATAAGCTTGAATAATTCTATAGATTTATTATTTTTACTTTATGTCAACGAAGTATAAAGCCACAAATATAGATTATGCAGATATGGATAGTTTATTGGATGATGTGGTTAAAAGTCCTGAAGTAAAAACATATTAAATAGTGAAAATAGGTATTGGAAACACGGATTGCAAATCCGCGTGAGCGGGGTATAATCAGTTAAAGAATTATTTTCAAAAGACGTTAGGTAAGAATATTGATGAAGCACTAGATGGTACCGGTAATTATTTATTTTGTAAGAATGAGATAGATAAATTAAATGGATTCTCCGATAACATTTCCTCACTTTTAGCTAAAAATAAATTGAATGGTAGGAATATTACTTTAGAAGAGTTTAAAAATCTAATTAAACGATCAACAATAGAAACAGTTGATGGTTTGCAAGCTTTAAATTCTGAAGAAATGGCTTTTGTAAATAATATTAGAAATTCTATTCCTATGCCAAATTCAAATACTATATTGCAAAAAGTATTACCTGTTGATAAAAAAGATGCATTTTTTAAAGCAGACGGAAATCCAAAGAAAATAGGTGGTTACATGACTACGGCAGTTGATAGTAAGGAATTAAATACCTATCAAAAAATCTATGATGGTATGAGGTTAGATTATAAAAATTCCGATTTTAAAGGAAATGAATGTATTATAATTAGGTTTAAATCCAAAGATGTTGGAAATTTGAATATACCAAGAAATAAAAATAATGGAGGTGTTCTAAATGATCCTTTAATTTCAGATCCTTACAACAAAAATGAAATGCCTTTTACAGGTAATGGTTTTACTGCTGGAAAAAATGGTACATTAGGGGTACCAGAACTTAAAGCTGATTATAATATGGATTTAAAGATTGATGATGGAGCTGAAATGTACCTTCAGATAGGTAATAATGAGGAAATTTATTTAGGAACCTACGATATGAATTTGAAAGTTTTTATAAAGAAATTATGAAAGATATAGCTATTTATAGAAATAAGGAATATAGTTTTGGGGCTGAACGTAATGGTAAATATGACCTATGTTCTTTAGAGTTAGATAATAATTTTTATCCTATAAAAATTTTGGAGGGAATTGACAAAAAACAGATAACTGGTGCTTATCGTGCAATAAGATGGGTTAAGGTAAGAGATTGCATTGCCCTTTTTGAGGGTAAATGTAATGGTAAAGTGATTTTAAATGTAAAACCAAGCTTAGATGTTGATATTTTAAATGCTAAAGAAATTGACAGGGGTGTTTTTGAAGCAAGGGTAGATATTTCTGAGATTGAAAGAATTTGGGAAGAACGAAAACCTTATTTAGATTTCCCATTTCCTGAAAATTTCGATAAGGAGATTGAAATTAGTTTAGATGATTTCTGATAATCCCAACTTTCTTAAGCGGCAATACATTAGTGCCAATGCTGACTAATCCCCCCGCCCCGGCTCGCGCGGATTTGTCATCCGTGCTAGTAGTAAGCTTAAAAAATTCTATAGATTTATTATTTTTACTTTATGTCAACGAAGTATAAAGCCACAAATATCGATAGCGCTTATTTTATTACAATAACAACTGTAAATTGGGTAGATTTATTTACAAGACAGAATCACAAGGATCTAATTATTGAGTCATTAAAACATTGTCAAAAGGAAAAGGGCCTGGAGATATATGCCTATGTTTTAATGCCAAGTCATTTGCATTTGATGTGCAGGGCAATTAACGAAAACCAACTTTCTGATATTATTAGAGATTTTAAAAAGTATACCGCAAAAGCTTTAATTAAGCAGATAAAGGAG
>JBKDKI010000103.1:0-89002 GCA_046345155.1 Sphingobacteriaceae bacterium | reverse complement strand
TGATCGTTGGGGAACTAAGGTTTATGAGTTAACCAGCGACACAGGAAATTTTGCCTGGGATGGAAAGAACCAATTGGGTAAGGATTGCTCGGAAGGAACCTTCTTCTATATTCTTAAAGCCAAAGGTAAAGATGGTCAGGAATACGAGCTCAGAGGTAATGTGAGTTTGTATAGATAATTTGTCGTTTAATTTTGATACTTTAGCGTTTAATATTCCTGAAACAGCTAATTTTATTCAAAACCCCAGCAATTACTGGGGTTTTGAACATTTGGTTGATAAGCTTTCTGTTTAATAATTGAAATTTTGTTTAAGTTTAAGGACTTCTAAATCTAATTAGGTTTTGAAGAAATAAAACAAAATCAAAGAAAATTCAGTTATGAAATTAAAAAAGTTCTTCGTGTTGGCTTTATTTGTATTAAGTGGAATACTTATGACAAAGGCTCAACCTACTCCAACAAATTGTGTATTTGCCCTTTCTAGTGTAAGCGGTGGTTTTACAGTAACATGTAACAGTCCAAATGTTTTAATTACAACCAGTGTAACAAGTGGTGGTCCGTTTACTTATGCGTGGTTACCATCTTGTAGTGGTACACTTACCGGAGCAAGTCAAAATTTTACGCAAAGTTGTTCCGGTTCAGTTATTGGAACTGCAACTAATGGTTGTACACATACACAAACATTTGTTGTGTTTGCAAATTTTACCGCTCCAACAGTTGCAATTACGCCAACTGTAATGAATATTACGTGTAGCACTTCTGCTTCAAGTTTTACCGGTACAAGTAATTTAGGTCCGAATGTAACAACCAATTGGTTTCAAATTGCAGGTAGTAATACGGTTTATGTTGGTGTTCCCCAGGGTACCATCAATATTTTCCAACCATCAAGTCCCGGAATTTATTACATGGAATCTGTAAATAATTTAACTGGTTGTAAATCTACAAAGTCCGTACAAGTTACTGCATCTGTGGGTGTGCCTGTATTTACAGTTACGAGTCCGTCTAATTTTACAGTTGGTTGTTCAACCTCCAGCATCACCAGTATGCAAGTTACAAGCGTTATCACATCACCTGTGCCTTCGGTAGCTTGCCAATATACATTTGTACCACCAGGCTTTACAGGAACGCCTACAACTTTCTCTTTCAATCCGAATCAAAACAATATTGTTATTCCTGGAACCTGGGTTGTTTGGGTAAAAGATCAAACAAACAATTGTGTTTCAAGTCAGTCTATCAGCGTTATACAAAATACGATCTCGCCGAATATTGACTTTGTTCAGCCATTGAGTATTTTAACCTGTAAAGAACCAACAATGGTTTTAAATGGTTTAAGTACAAACCCAAATACCACCATAACATGGACGGTACCGGCAATACCTTCGAACTCTATCAATCCAACACCAAATGCAACTTGTGTCATTAATCCTGCAGCTACAGGCGCAACAGCTAATATAACATCTGTTGGTATATGGACGGTTGGAGCTGTTGATAATAACAATTTGTGTAGAGCAACAAAAACAGTTCAGATCATACAGGATGTCAGGTTGCCAATATTTACCATAAGTGCCGCCTCAAATTCAATAATAAATTGTAAAGATCCAAGTGTGCTAATTGTTCCTGTGATCGGTAACACATTAGCGGCTGCATTAGTACCAACTTATACTTGGATACCTCCTGTAGGTAATCCGGCTTCAGCATCTTCTTATAACACACTTTCACCTGGAACGCATACAGCATTGTCTATATCCGCAGTAAATGGTTGTACAACAAGTGCAACTATTAACATCGCCTCCGATCTTACGGCACCGGCTTTAGTATCAACAAGGTTGTTCACACTTGATTGTGCTACAAATCCTACCGTAGGAATTATCCCGGTAATAACAGGTTCTACAACAGGATTCACTTACTCGTGGACAGTGCCAGCAGGTGCGATCACATCAAACTTAACTTCTTCTTTATTAACCTCTAATTCAATTGGTAATTATACCATTGCCGTTACAAATACCATAAATGGTTGTAAGAGTACCGGTGATTATACGGTGGTGCCTGGAGCAATTAACGCAGATTTTACACCAAATCCTGCGGTAGGTTTTGCACCGTTAGTTGTTACATTTAACAATAATAGTTCAACAAGTACTGGTGCTTCAAGCATTATATCAAGTTATGGTTTTGGTAACGGAAGCGTATTAACCGGAACAAATGTAACAATGTGTTCAACTATCTACACATCTGCAGGTATATACAAGGTTTATTTAAAAGTACAAAAAGGTGCTTGTATTGATACTGTTTTAAAAACAATTGAAGTGATGTTACCTTCTAAAATAGAAGTACCAAATGTGTTTACTCCGAATGGCGATAAGTCTAACGACTATTTCCGTTTAAGAGCAACAAATTTAACTGAGATCAATGTTACCATTTTCGATCGTTGGGGTAATGTAGTTTACGAAGTATCGAGCACTACAGGAAACTTTGAGTGGGATGGAAAGAATCAGCAAGGTAAAGAGTGTGCACAAGGTGTGTATTTTTATACCATTAAAGCAAAAGGAAAAGATAACGAAGAATACGATCAAAAAGGAAATGTAAGTTTATATAGATAAGCATTGATCTCAGATCAATACTTATTTCCCTGAATAGCAAGGTGAAACTTTTTCTTCTCAATTTCGGATTGAGAAGCTTTATCCCACAATAATGAATTTGTGTGATTAAAGTGAATAAAGTACACCTTGCTTTTTATTTTATCATCTTCATTAGAAAACAATTCAATTGTTTCCTGAACAAAAGGATGCGGTACTTCTTTTATATCTCTATTCTTTAATTCATTAATGTTGTTGAACGTAGCGTCTATAAAAGCAATATCTGATCGTTTCACTTCTTCCAGTATCGATCTTTCCCATTTTTGCCATTTATCTATATCAGGAATAAAAAGATATTTTTTGGCACTTGTATTTATGCGAAATCCCACAGTTTCAGAAAATTCATCACGATGAGGAACGGTGAAAGGTTTTATATGAATAGCAGATGAAAGTTGCAATTCTGAATTCGGATCAATTTCTTTTAATTGAATATTGTTCAATTTCACTAATTGGCTCCAGGGTCCGTTATTTTCAATAAAAGTTTTCATTTTAGGCATCACATAAACCGGTATGTTTGATGTGTTCATTACTTCACGACCAAGCTGCATTAAGCCTGCATAATGACCAATATGCGCATGTGTTATTAAGATACCGTCTGGTAAATAATTATAAGCACCTTTTGTAAGGGTTTTAAAATATTCTATTTGCTCCTTTATATCAGGCGTGGCTTCCATTAACCACCATTTTTTTGATCTCGGTTCAACTAAAGCCAATGCAACAACAAATCTTTTTTTAGTTGCATCTTTCCAAGCCATCTTACAACATTTTTTTTCGCAACCAAAATGAGGATATCCACCATCTTGCGCAACTCCTAAAACCCGAATGAATGGTAATGTATCTTTTTGAGCATTGCAAATTAGTTGCATAATGCATGCAAGAAGTAAAAATGTTCTTCTCATTAGTTTAGTTGTTTTGTAATTGATTTAATTTAAAGTAATGACCTTTTAGAGCAATCAACTCATAATGTGTTCCCATTTCAATGATCTCACCATCTTTTAAATAAATGATCACATCAGCATGTTTAATGCTGGAAATACGATGGCTAACAATTATGGATGTTTTCCCTATCATTTGTTTCTTTAATTCATCTAATATCAAATGTTCGGTTTCGCTATCAACAGCCGATAAACAGTCATCAAAAACAAGGATCTTTGGTTTATGTATCAAGGCACGGGCTATGGATATTCTTTGTTTTTGTCCGCCTGATAAAGTTATTCCTCTTTCGCCAATAATGGTTTCATATTTATCAGGAAACGATCGTATGTTCTCATGAACCTGAGCTGCCTTTGCCGCATCTTCAATTTCGGTATCACTTAACTGATCTTGTTGTGAACCAAAAGCTATGTTGTTTTTTATCGAATCACTGAATAACAGAACTTCCTGAGGTACATATCCCATTGCTCTGCGGAGTAAATACAAATTATGATCTTTTATATTCACTCCGTCAATTAATATCTCACCATTTGTAATATCATACTGGCGGGAAATAAGATTTAAAAGTGTTGATTTTCCGCTGCCAACGCTTCCTGTAATACCTAAAACTTGTCCGCTTTTTAATTTAAAATTGATATTGTTTAAGGCCTTTATATTGTTTTCAGGATATGAAAAGCTAACGTTCTTAAATTCCAATTCACCTGCTATCTCATAAGTTTTGTTATTTGAATTTTCTATATCCGGTTTTGCTTCCAAGAACTCATTAATACGCTCCTGTGATGCTGCAGCTCTTTGCACTAAAGACGTGATCCAACCTAAAGATGCAAATGGCCATGTTAATTGAAAAATGTAATAAATGAACTCGGTAATATTTCCGTAGTCTATCTTGTTTTCAATTACCAATTTACCGCCATACCAAACCGTTATGAGTGTACTTATTGCAACTAAAAACAACATAGTTGGCCCAAACAATGCCTCTGTTTTGGCAAGTCGTAAAGCAATGCCTTTATAATCGATGCTTTTTTTCATCATCTCCTCGGCATAATGGTCTTCACGACCATAGGCTTTAATTAAACGAATACCACTAAATGTTTCTTGAGCCTGCGAGGTTAGATCGGATAATTTTGCCTGAACCTCTAAACTGCGTTTATTGATCAAATTCGAAATACGATAAATGAAATATGCTAAAATTGGTAATGGCAAAAAAACGAGCCAGGTTAATGAGCTGTTAACGCTAAGCATAAACGAAAGAACAGTAATAACGGTAACCAAAGTGTTTACCAGATACATGATAGCCGGGCCTGTATACATGCGAACACGGCTCACGTCTTCGCTTATTCTGTTCATTAGATCGCCGGTATTATGTTGTTTGTAAAACTGAGCGTCTAGTTTTTGATATTGATCATAAATTTCATTTTTCTGATCGTATTCAATGTGCCTGCTCATTACAATAATGGTTTGGCGCATTAAAAACATAAAAACGCCACTTATCAAAGCAAATGAGATCATCTTAATACCTAACAAAACAAACACCATTGCATCGGTTGTTGAATGCTCGTTCATACTCACTAAAACTTCATTGGTTCCGTTTCGAATAATAACACCCTGGTAAGATTTAAAAACTGTGGAAAGGGAAATGAAGATCAAACCACCTAAAAAGTGCCATTTGTATTTTATAAAAAAATGGTTGAGTCGGAGTAATGACCTCATTTAACAATTTTTTGATTGAATTCTAGTAATTTAAGCCAAAGGTAAGTGGTTTGGGAGTATAATGCGGTTTTTTGTACGTTTTTTTTCACTATTTTTATTTTTAATTGATAAACGCATTAAACCTTTAATAGTTCAATTAGTCTTACTAAAAAAACAACATTGATCATGAAAACAAATAGAATAATTTTAGGGGCATCCATTCTTTTTTTAAGTGGATCGCTATTATTTACAGGATGTCGCAAACGCGAAACTCGTTCGGCTGAAGAACCGGATAAGGAAACAAACACTATAAGTGATAACGCAAATGTTGAAGGGATCAGTAATGATATCAATTCGATTGGCGGTGAGTTAACAGAATCTGGTACATTAACTCAATACAGAGCTTCAGGTACTGATGCAACTACAGGATTATTGAGTATTGCACCATGTGCTACTATTTCAGGTTTAACTACAAACACAATTACAGTTGATTTTGGTACAACAGGTTGTGAGGGACAAGATAAACGCGTTCGTAAAGGAAAGCTTTTCTTTGACCTATCTCAATGTAATCCTACAACAGCAAAATATTACCGCAATCCCGGATTTAAAGCAATTGTAACATCTTTAAATTATATGGTTGATGATAATCAGGTAACCATTACAAATAAAACAATTTCTAATACAACCCCTGCAAGTGTAGGCGGCCAAACTGTTTATACCGGTACCAACCTAACGTGGAATGTTACAGCAAACATTTCGGTTACTAAACCAAACGGTGGTGGAACTTTTAGCTGGCAGTGTAATAGAACTAAAGAATTGACCAATACAAGTGATCCAACTTGTTATAAAGGTCAGTTATTAGCAATTGATTGGTCGAAAGCTAAAATTAAAGTAAACGGTACAGCAAATGGAACAAACACAAAAGGTGAAAGCTACACAGTTGTTGCTACTGATCTTGTAAAGGATTTTACATGTTCACCTAGTACATTATATCCAAAGCGTCATCCATTCATTAGTGGTAAATTAGATTACAAACCGGGCAACCGCCCAACGCGTTATTTTGATTATGGAAATGGTGGCTGTGACCTTAATGCTACAGTTACGATCAACGGAGTGACATATGCAATAACGCTTCCTTAATAAGTTTTATAAACAAACAAAAAAGGCTTTCCATTTCGGAAAGCCTTTTTTAGTTATATCAGTTATCAATCTTCATCGTCAAATTCCAGTTCTGCATCTTTTTCCCAAATTTCCATTTCACAGGGTTTACACTTGAATTTTAATTTGTATTCATTTTCGCCATGTTTTAAAACAAGCGGTTCAACCACCTTTTCGCCCATGGTTTCTTTTTGAAATTTAGGACACTTTCCTAATTCGTACTTAACACAGTATTTAGTGGTCATAACGCGTGATTTTCCCGGATCCCACTGCAATTCAAAAGCTTTTTCAATTTCAGTCACACCATGACGTTTGTAAAAAGTACGAGCTAATTCGTTTGAAACGTTGTATGTAAAATCTAATTGCTTAACAGGGTAGGGATGATCTGTTTTTTGAATTTGAAATTCCTCACGATGGTATTCTTTTACTCGAATATCCATCAATTGTTCTAAAACAATTCGTCTGATCTCGTTAACTTTTGAAATTGGCAAGAACCAATTCTTTGAAAATTCAACCACAATATCATCAACAATAAAAGGCGTATTACCTGTTTTTGCCAAATTCTTTTTAATGTTTGGTATCGTTGATTCTTCGCTTTTAGCTAATTCTTTTTCTGAATGAAATTCAGATGTGCTGATGTGTCCATCCTCATCAATGGCTTGTAATTCAAATCCATTATTGGTTTCAGTGAAGATCAATTTCACACTTATTTTTCTGATGGCACTATCTTCGCGTTCAACTAATTTGTTAAAGTTGGCATCGGAGTTCCTAAAGATAATGGTGCCTGATTTTAATGGCTTGAATGTATTTGGTACAACAATATCATTAATGATGATATTGATCTGCATTCCGTCAGCCACACCTTCTTCATTTATAAAATATAAACCATCGCCGTTGTTCAGCTTCTCATGATTTTCGATCACATAGCCGTTCGCTTTGGTCTCAATTACCTTTCCAATAAGCTGACCTTGTGATTTAGGACTTTCCCACGAACCAATCTTTTCTGTTCGTTTGTTCACAAAATAGTCGGTATAACCACGGTTGAAGCTTCTATCCATTTCCGCTTCAAAATTGTAAAAGGTTTTACCGGAAGATGCCTTTATATAATTCGGATTATTCTCTAAAAAAGCGTCCAGTTTTTTTCTTAAGTAAGATGTATTGTTCTTTACATAAATAATATCTTTTAAACGTCCTTCGATCTTAAATGAGGTAATGCCTGCTTCTATCAAGTTTGGTAATTGATCACTCAGATCAAGATCTTTAATGGATAATAAATGGCTATTAGCAATTAACGTTTTACCGGTACCATCAATTAAATTATAAGGTAAACGGCAATTTTGAGCACAAGAACCTCGGTTGGCACTGCGTTCGCCGCCGGCAATGCTCATGTAACAGTTTCCGCTAAATGATACACACAGTGCTCCTGAAACAAAGAACTCTAATTCAACATCTGTTGCTTCGTGTATTTCCTTTATCTGATCTAAGTTTAATTCACGCGCCAAAACAACTCGCTTCATACCCGCATCAGCTAAAAATTTCACGTGTTGCGGATCGCGGTTATTTGCCTGAGTACTTGCATGAATTACAATAGGAGGGAGATCCATTTCCAAAATGGCCATATCCTGTACAATTAATGCATCAACGCCAATGTCATATAATTCATAGATCAATTTTTGGCAATCTTCCAATTCATGATCGTATAAAATGGTATTAACCACTACAAAAACCTGCGCCTTAAATAAATGAGCGTATTCAACCAGTTCTGCAATATCTTCAACTGAATTGGTTGCGTTTGAGCGGGCTCCGAATTGAGGCGCGCCAATATAAACAGCATCAGCACCTGCATTAATTGCAGCCATGCCTTGAACCAAATTTTTGGCGGGTGCCAGTATTTCAACTTTCTTTTTCATTTAAGTAAGATGGCAAAGGTCTGCATTTATTTGATTGGATGCAAATATGGCTTTATAGGACATTTAATAAAACAAAAAGCCTCGCTTATGAGGCGAGGCTGGGTGTTATTTCTTTTTCCCTTTATCATCAAATTCAGGGAGTATTTCTGTCATTTTCTGATCGATCTTTTGAGAGGCGCTTAAAAAATTCTGATTTATACGTTCCAGTGATTTTCTAAGTTTCACAAAATTAGTTGTATCGGCAATTGTATTATCTATTTTAACCACAACCGATGAAAGAGTTGAGTCTATCTCATTTAAGGCTCTTTCTATACTTTTTATGGCAGCATTCTCATTTTGTTTGGCATTTGGTCCTGCTTCTTTTTCTTGTTGAGCACTTAAGCCGGTTGCAAAACAAATAAATATAAATGTGATCGTTTCTTTCATGATTTAAAGGTATAAAATAATAACATTGATATTTCTATAAAAAAGTTAAACACCCATCAATTTATTCAATAGTAATGCCGTGGTGCTGCAACAAGCCCGGCAAGCCATTTAACGAAAACCTGGCTTTTTTGATCTTATTCAATTCAGGCGCTAATTGATAATTGAATGAGGTTCTGAAGTCTGTTTTTTCAAGATTCGTGTTTTCAAAATGTGCGTCTAAAAGATCGCAATTATCAAAAAGGGCAGAGGTAAGGTCGGCTTGCGTAAGATCACATTCCTTCAATTGGCAATTCACAAACTTTGTATTTTTTATTTTAGTATTGTAAAAGGTAGAGTGGTTTAATTGACAATTTGTAAAACTAAAAGATAAAGCAAACTCATTACACTTATAGAAATGCAGACCAAGCATTTTGCAATCTTTAAAAATTACATCTTGTAAAATGCTTTTATCTAATTTAGCCAAACTCAGGTCGCAATTGGAAAAGGCACATTGAATGAATTTGCAATTGCTAAGATCGGTTCCATTAAAGTTACAGCCATCAAAGGTACATTGCTCGTATTCGCCTTTGGTGAAGGAATTGGACGTGAAATCGCTCTTTAAAAATGTTTGATCGTAAAACTCCATAGATGTTTATTTTTTCTGAAATGAAGGTTGTTCAAAATATTTAATTGAAGCCACTTCGTATTTCTTTGTTTTTTTATTATGATTGTATTTGATGTTGTAATCGTATTGATGCTCAAAACCATTTGTGAACATTACAAACATAAACTCGGCTTTTTCTTGTTGCACCCAGCCGATCATATTTAAATTCATTAGGTGTTTTAATTTTCTGTATAGATCTAAATGCACATCAAAATTATCTAAAACAATTGGCGTATTTGATATTGTATTTGGTAAAACGATATTCGGAAAATCATCTTCATCATTTTGTTTTCTTTTATTGATAAAAAGGGTATCAAAGGTTTTTGCATTTTTTTGTTCAGCTGCTTTTATAAAATCAGAAATGGCTTGTGTGTATATATTTTGAAGTTCGGTTTTATTTGTAAGCGGTTTTGTTTGAGACAATACAAGAGCTGGAAACAATACAGTAAAGTGTATTGTGAGACCTGAAAAATATGATTTAGAAAGAATCGTTGCCATTTTAATTATTGCTTAAACTTAAAACAAAAAGCCCACAAAATTTTGTAGGCTTCATGAATTTATGATTTTTTAGAATTATGCTTTTACATTTGCTCTGATGATATTTAAAGCACCACCTGCTTTAAACCACTCAATTTGTTGAGCGTTGTAGCTATGATTTACTTTAAATTCATCTTTACTACCATCAGCATGTGTTAACACAACAGTTAACTGAACACCAGGAGCAAAGCTAGTTAAGCCTAATACATCAATTGTGTCATCTTCCTTGATCTTATCGTAATCTGCAGTATTTGCAAACGTTAAAGCTAACATACCTTGTTTCTTTAAGTTTGTTTCGTGGATACGCGCAAATGATTTTACCAATACAACATTTACACCTAAATGACGAGGCTCCATAGCTGCGTGCTCACGTGAACTTCCTTCACCATAGTTCTCATCGCCAACTACAATTGAACCAATTCCTTTTGCTTTATACTGACGTTGTACCACAGGCACACCTTCATAAGCACCTGTTAATTGATTTTTAACTGAATCGGTTTTTTCATTGAATGCATTAACCGCGCCAATTAACATGTTGTTTGAAATATTATCTAAGTGACCACGGAATTTTAACCATGGACCAGCCATAGAGATATGGTCGGTTGTACACTTACCTTTTGCTTTGATCAATAATTTCAATCCTTTGAAATCAACACCATTCCATGATGCAAATGGATCTAATAATTGTAAACGTTTTGATGTAGGTTCAACAGCTACTTTAACATTGCTTCCATCAATAGCTGGTGCTTGATAACCGGCATCTTCAACAGCAAATCCTTTTGTTGGTAATTCATCACCAACAGGAGGGTCTAATTTTACTTTTTCTCCTTTTTCGTTTGTCAAAGTATCAGTGATAGGGTTAAATCCTAGATCACCTGCAATAGCTAATGCCGAAACGATCTCAGGTGAAGCTACGAATGCATAGGTATTTGGGTTACCATCAGCACGCTTCGCAAAGTTACGGTTGAATGAATGAATGATGGTATTCTTCTCTTGCTTTTCAGCACCCATACGATCCCACATACCAATACATGGTCCGCATGCATTTGTAAACACCACAGCGCCACACTCATCAAATACATTCAGGAATCCATCACGCTCAATAGTGTAACGTATTTGCTCTGAACCAGGATTGATCATAAAGCCGGCTTTCGATTTTAATCCTTTTGCCTTTACTTGTTTAGCAATAGATACAGCACGAGCAATATCTTCATATGATGAGTTAGTACACGAACCAATCAATCCTGCCTCAACTTTTAAAGGCCAGCCATTTTTAACAGCTTCTTCTTTTAATTTAGAGATAGGTGTAGCAAGATCTGGAGTAAACGGACCATTCACATGCGGTTCTAATTCTGATAAGTTGATCTCGATCACTTCATCAAAATATTTTGAAGGATTTGCGTAAACATCCGCATCACCTGTTAAATGTTCTTTTATTCCATCTGCTAAGGCAGCAACGTCAGCACGACCCGTAGCTTTTAAGTAACGGCTCATTGAATCATCATAACCAAATGTTGAAGTGGTTGCACCAACTTCAGCACCCATGTTACAAATTGTACCTTTACCGGTACAAGATAAACTAATAGCACCTTCACCAAAATATTCGATGATCTTATCGGTACCACCTTTTACAGTTAAAATACCTGCAACTTTTAAAATAACATCTTTAGCACTTGCCCAACCATTTAATTTACCGGTTAATTTTACACCAATCAATTTAGGCATCTTTAGTTCCCAAGGTAAACCGGCCATTACGTCGCAAGCATCAGCTCCACCAACACCTATAGCTATCATACCTAAACCACCTGCATTTACAGTGTGAGAGTCGGTACCGATCATCATACCTCCAGGGAAGGCGTAATTTTCTAAAACAATTTGGTGAATGATACCAGCACCCGGTTTCCAGAAACCTATACCATATTTATTTGAAACGGAAGCTAAGAAATTAAACACCTCTTCACTTTCAGTTTTTGCTCTATCTAAGTCGGCTTTAGCACCAACTTTCGCCTGGATCAAGTGATCACAATGTACAGAAGAAGGAACGGCCACTTTAGGGCGACCAGCCTGCATAAATTGTAATAATGCCATTTGAGCTGTTGCATCTTGCATAGCAACTCTATCCGGATTAAAATCTACATAATCTTTACCGCGTTGGTAATTCTTCACTTCAAAAGATGCATCCAAATGCGAATACAAGATCTTTTCTGCCAAAGTTAACGGGCCACCTAAGGTTTTGCGAGCTGACTCAATACGAGCAGGCATGTTAGCGTAAACCTTTTTTATCATTTCAATATCAAATGCCATAATTTATAGAGGTTTTAGTTGTTTAATTAAGAGCCCCTAAATTAAATAATAAATAGGTAAAATGCCAATAAAATAAGGGGAAGATTTAAGAAAAATAAACTTTTTTAACTCAAGTTTATACAATTGAATTTTATCTGAATTGATAAAGCCATTCTAGCGCATCTTTACGATTTTTAAAAACTTTATAAGGACGTTTTGGTTTGTTGAATTTCAAATAAAAGTTACCGATCATGGCGTAGGCTATGTTGTCAACAATAACAGCCATGGCCTTACAGGGTGATAATTCCTCAATTAAAATGGCATTATCACGGGCCTCTTTTGTAACATTAATATCTTCTTCGGCCTCAAAAATAAAAGGAGTAAGTTTTTTCTCGGTAACTACATTATAAGCCTCCAGCATGCGCATTTGAAGCTCAATATCCAACACGGTATTTGCTTTTAAAAGCACATAAACAATGCCATCACCTTTAAGTGAGATCCTGACCTCTTTTAGGTCAATTTCCCTTACTATTTGTGGCTCCTGGCTCATGTTTAAGTTTGCAAAACACCTACATTATATGGTTTAGTAATAGGGGCATGGTTCGCCATTTCAATTCCCATACTTACCACTTTGCGTGTATCTAATGGATCAATGATCGCATCTAACCACAAACGCGAAGCCGCGTAATATGGCGTTGTTTGAGAATCGTAACGGTCTTTTGTTTTATTATAAAGTTCGGCTTCTTTTTCAGGCGTAATTTCTTCGCCTTTTGCCTTTAAGGATGCTACTTCAATTTGTACCAAAACCTTGGCAGCTTGTGCTCCTCCCATAACCGCAACTTGCGCCGTAGGCCAGCCAACGATCAAGCGTGGATCATAAGCCTTACCGCACATGGCATAATTAGCCGCGCCATAACTATTACCAACTATTATGGTGAATTTAGGTACTACTGAATTACTCATGGCATTAACTAGTTTGGCGCCATCTTTAATGATACCGCCATGTTCGCTGCGTGAACCAACCATAAAGCCGGTTGCATCTTGTAAAAACACCAATGGGATCTTCTTTTGGTTGCAATTCATAATAAAACGAGCTGCTTTATCAGCGCTATCACTATAAATTACGCCACCAAACTGCATTTCACCTTTTTTGCTTTTAACCACTTTTCGTTGATTGGCAACAATTCCAACAGCCCAGCCATCAATACGGGCATAAGCGCAAATAATGGATTGGCCATAAAGTTCTTTATATTCTTCGTATTCGCTATTGTCCACCAAACGTTCAATGATCTCGTGCATATCAAACTGCTTTTCACGAGCATCAGGGATAATACCATAAATTTCTTTTGGATCTTTTTTAGGAAGGGCAGGGGTTTCGCGGTTAAAGCCTGCTTTTTCATAATCGCCAACCTTGCTCATAATGTTGCGAATGCGGGTTAAGCAATCGGCATCATCTTTACATTTATAATCGGTAACACCGCTTATTTCGCAATGGGTTGTAGCCCCTCCTAAAGTTTCATTATCAATATTTTCACCAATGGCGGCTTTTACCAGGTAACTGCCGGCAAGGAAAATAGAACCTGTTTTATCAACGATCATGGCCTCATCACTCATAATTGGTAAATAGGCACCTCCTGCCACACAACTACCCATAACAGCGGCAATTTGTAAAATACCCATACTGCTCATAATGGCATTGTTCCTGAAAATACGTCCGAAATGCTCCTTATCAGGAAAGATCTCATCCTGCATTGGTAAGTAAACACCGGCACTATCCACTAAATAAATGATGGGCAATTTGTTTTCCATGGCAATTTCCTGCGCACGTAAATTCTTTTTTCCGGTAATTGGGAACCAGGCGCCCGCCTTCACTGTAGCGTCGTTTGCCACTACAATACATTGCTTGCCGCTAACATAACCAATTACGATCACAACACCGCCACCCGGACAACCACCATGCTCCGGATACATTTCGTATCCTGCAAAAGCGCCCATTTCAAAACGTGGCGTGCCTTTATCCAAAAGGAAATCAATACGCTCACGCGCGCTCATCTTTCCTTGTTCGTGTAATTTATCAATTCGGCTTTTACCACCGCCTAAATATATTTTTGATAAACGTTGCTCCATTTGAGAGATGAGCAAACGCATCTTGTCGTCGTTTTTATTGAATTCTAAATCCATAATTATCTTGAAGGGTAAATATACAAATACCTAACAAAATCCCTAATAAAGTGTTTGATATTTTTAATAAAAATTAGGGGCTCTCTTTTCCAATTTCTATTAACTTTGAGCATGAATAAATTCTTAACAGGCACAGGTGTTGCCATCGTTACTCCTTTTACAAAAAAAGGACAAGTTGATACAAAAGCATTAGATAAATTAGTAAAGCATTTGATCAAAGGAAAGATCGAATACATTGTGGTATTAGGTACAACCGGCGAAACAGCAACATTAAGCAAAAGCGAAAAACAATTGGTGATCGATACCGTTGTGAAAGCAAATAATAAAACCTTGCCTTTGGTATTAGGCATAGGCGGAAACAATACAGCCGAAGTAGTTGAGGCTTTAAAAAGCACGAATGTAAAGGATTTTAGCGCTATACTATCGGTTGCGCCTTATTACAATAAGCCAAATCAAAAAGGATATTACGAGCATTATAAGGCAGTTTCAAAAGCCAGTAAATTACCTGTAATACTATACAACGTGCCGGGAAGAACAGGAAGCAACGTAACCTGGGAAACACAAGTGAAGATCGCGAAAGATTTTAAGAATATAGTAGCTACTAAAGAAGCCAGTGGAAACATTGAGCAGATCATGAAGATCATTAAGAACAAACCAAAAGATTTTATGGTGATCAGCGGTGACGATAATTTAACCTTACCGATCATAGCTTGTGGCGGAGTAGGTGTAATTTCGGTTGTAGCAAATGCTTTTCCTAAAGATTACAGTGATATGGTGCGTGCTGCTTTGAAATATGACTTTGAAAAGGCTCAAAAATTACATTATGGTTTGGTTGATATTACCGATCAGTTGTTTGCAGATGGTAACCCGGGAGGAATTAAACATGCATTAAACAAATTAAAGATAACCGAACCATACGTGCGTTTACCTTTGTGTGAACCAAATGATTCAGTAAAAGAAAAATTGAATAACCTCATTAAAAACTACTAATGGCAAAAACACAAATATTAAATGCCGTTCAAATAGATCAAAAGCTAAATCGTATGGCTTACCAGATCTATGAAACAAACTTCAGTGAGAAGGAGTTGTTTATTGTTGGTATTGATGGGAATGGATACAAGGTGGCCAATGAAATTGCTGGGCGATTAAAAAAAATATCAACCATTCAAATTAAAGTAGGTAAACTGAAGTTGGATAAAGAAGAACCTTGGAAAACAAAACCCGTAATGGATTTTACAGAAAAGGATTTTGTAAATAAAGCGGTGATCATTGTAGATGATGTTTTAAATAGCGGAAAAGCCTTGATGTACGCCATCAGAACCTTTTTAGATAAACCTGTAAAACAATTGAATACATTAGTACTTGTAGACAGAAGCCATACACGTTTTCCGGTGAAAGCCGATTTTGTAGGTTTAACCTTAAGTACAACCTTACAGGAGCATATAGAGGCCGACTTCAGTAAAAAAGGTAAAGAGGCCGTTCATTTAATTTAAGATGAGTCAAATAAAATCGGAAAGTGATGTGAAATTAACCGCCTTGTTAGAAGTAACAAAGGCTATTAATAATAACTTTTCGGTTTCTCAATTACTCGAATTATATCAGGATATTTTACAAAACAGACTGGGCGTTGGACGCTTGGTGTTATTCAGCTTGGATAAGACCTGGGATTGTTTGTTAACCTATGGTATGCCCGATTATGCAACAGTACCAAGGTTTGAAGAGGATCTTTTAAGTTTTAATGAGATCGAAACGATCACTTACAATAAAGGCGAATTAAGTAAAAGTTTTGAGATCGTTATTCCGGTTTATCATAAGAAAAGTCCACTTGCCTATGTATTACTTGGCGATGTTGATCCGGATAAGGTTGAATTAAGTAAATCGGTTAAGCACTTACCATTTGTGCAAACGCTTACCAATATTATTGTGGTAGCAATTGAGAATAAGAAATTATTTAAATCGAACATTCAAAAAGCGCAAATAAATAAGGAGTTGGAATTAGCGCAAAGCATGCAACAAATGCTTTTTCCAAATTATTTACCAAATACCGATTCGTTTAGTGTTAGCGCCAAATATTTACCGCATCAACAGGTTGGTGGTGATTATTATGATTTCATTAAACTGAACAATCATGAATACATTTTTTGTATTGCTGATGTAAGTGGTAAGGGAGTATCAGCCGCTATTTTAATGAGCAATTTGCAAGCTACCTTACAAAGTTTATGTAATTATACCCATAACTTAAAAGATATTATTATTGAACTGAATAAGCGCGTAATTAATAATACCAATTACGAAAAATTTGTTTCGTTTTTTTTAGGGAAGATCAATACAAAAAGTCAGCAATTAACCTACATCAATGCCGGACATAATGCCCCTTTATGGTATATCGACAAGAAATTTATTTCATTAACAAAAGGAACCACATTATTAGGTATACAGGAAGAGTTAAGAGATATTGATGTGGAGATAATGGATTACGCCTCTGATTTCACCTTGTTTTGTTACACCGATGGATTGACCGATACTGTTAATACAGAGGATATATCCTTATCAATTGAAGAAATTAAAACGTGTATTGAAGCCAATACAAAAAACACTCCTGAAAAAATAAATGAGGCCATTATGAATATAGCAATGGAGCATAAAGGCGAAAGAGATTTTACGGATGATATTGCCTTACTAACCTTAAAGGTTACCGATCTGATCTTTTGATTTTTAAGTTTAAATTACGAATTAACACGAATAAATTTGTGATAATTAATGTAATTAGTGGCTTTCTTTTTCTTCGCCACTGTTCTTGTGAAATAGATCGATACAAACCATAATGGATAAGAAACTCCAGAAAGGCAAGGACAGTTTATCTGTATCTAAAAAGTTATTTAAAAATCCGTGAATAAAATACGTAACCAATCCTAAGAACACACCTGTTCCTAAAATGCGTGTATCTCTATCCTTGATCTCTTTAAAGAGTCGATAACCAAAATTAAATGTGTAAAACAAAAGCACAACTACGATCAGCAATCCTATAACACCTTCCTCTGCTAATGGCCCCAGGTATTCGCTATGCGCGTTACCATTTGTACCAAAGTTTGTACTAATTACTGTTGTTTGACTGCTCAATTGGTAAGGGGCGTATTTGAACATATAGGTGCCTGGTCCCCAACCAAAAAATGGTTTATCCTGCCACATGCGAATGGCGCAACTCCAGCGATTCAATCGCTCAAGATTTGAAGCATCTGTTGAAATGTTTGAAACCGATTCAATGTTATTCATAAAACCTTCTTCAGCATCCGTATTATTTCGTCCTAATGCAATTAAAATTTCATCCTGAAAAGAAAAGAATAAAATACCGGATGTAAATATTACAGTAACCAATACTTTAAAATTAAAACGCAATAAAAGTGTTATAAATACCATTAATGCTACAAATATGCCTAACCAGGCAGCGCGTGCATATGAAAGAACGATGGCCAAACAAAACAATAACAATACGCCTCCGCAAAGCATTTTGTTGAATTTAGAAATAGTACTTACAAAAAAGAAAGACACAACAACAGGAATGAACATGGCTAATGCAGCGCCATATGCTGTGTGGTCGTTATAAAAAGGCGACATAACCCAATCTGCCGATTTGTGATCGAAATTGAAACGAGCATGCATTAAAATGGTATAAACACAAACAAGTGCTAATGCAACCATGTAAGATGTAAGAAACGGAATAATGGTTTGCTTGTTCCGGAATAAATAATTAGCTAAAAAATAAGAACTGAAAACGAACCAACATCTGGAGATAAAGAATTTAATGGAGATCAAAATATCTTCACTAGCCAGCATGGTTACAAATATCCAGAATAACTGAACAAATATGATCAAGGTTATCGGATGCCTGTTGATCTTATAACTATACTGATTCGTATAGATCTTATTTAAGAAGTAAAGCAACATCAAACCTGCCATTAATGGTTCGGCGGGCAAACTTAAGTTTACGGTACCATAGTAACCAAGTTCCTTTAATGATATGGATAGTGGTGTGATAAATGCTAAAAAGTATAATAAGCTTTGTAAATGGTATACAGCGTAATAACCAACTATTAATACAAACGGAATGGCATTGTATTCGTAAAAATAGTCGCGCTTTTCTACAAGAACATAAACATTACCCAAGATAAAAAGGGTAATTAATAAGTAGAATATATTTAATTTATTAAGCTTGAGCATTTCTTTGTTTGATGCGGAAACGGATCATAATGATAACCAACGAAAGAACAAGAGTAGATAAAACAGATGTTAATACAATTATTGAACGGATCGGATAACAACGCTTATCGGCAACGGTTGGATGCGATACAATAGAGAAGAAGGTAAGATCTCCTGCATAATCCATATAAAATTTATCACGTTTATAAACCAAGCGACCATAAGACTTTGATAAGCCTTTGATCTTTTCCTGATATTCTTTTTGTTTTAATTTTTTAGCCTTTTTGCCCTTTTTCTCTACATCTTTTCCATCAACATCCAAATAAACTTCGTCGCCCTTAGCTAATGTTAAAACAGAGTCAATTGATTTGTTTTGCATACCAATTGTTTTGTTGATGTTATTAATGTATTGATATAAGATATATTTCTTATTATTTTTTACTAGCTCATTGGTCAATTCTAAAATGCCACCATTAATTTGTTGTGCCATTAAAGCTTCAGGGGCTTTTACAGTAATTTCAATTGATTCATATAAAGTAGGTGAAATGCTCACATATTCTTTATACATGTAATCAAATAATGCTTTACCGCCTTTAACTTTTGTTGTATCAATGCCATAGTATTCATATAGTTTGAATTTTTTAGCAAGATCTTGCTTCACATCATTACTATTGAAATACTGCATCAATTGCTCGGTTGACGATTCATCTGAAGTAGGGTAAAGGTTAACCGGGAATACAATGGATGTAGATTTGTACAAAGGACGGATCAAATAAGTTGCGCTAAATGAAATAACAGCCACAACAGCACAAATGATCATCAACTTAAATTTGTATGACCATATCTCTTTAAAAATATCTTCGGTCTTGTTAAACTCGTTCATGGTTCTTAAAATTAGGTTATTAATGTTTATGATTTTTTTTGATTAGTAGCGCTTAAGTTCTCTTTAAAAAGCAGAAATATAAATGTTAGAATAAAGGTTGAAAGTGCAGTAACCAATACGATCAGACTTTTAAACGGTCGAGCTTTAAACTCATTAGGTTTTCCTTTTTCTAGTACGAACATAAATGGTAAATATTTCTTTTTATTTACAACAGCATCATCATATTTTGATTTTATCACCGGAAATTTAAAACGGTATTTTCTCAGATTCTCACTTACATGAAGGTAGGCTCCACCGTATTTCTTTAAGTTATTTAATTTCTCATCCAATAAACTTGCGCCTTGCTTATTTCCCTTTTCTAACGCTTTAGCATAACTTTTAGTATATGCTTCAACATCACTTTTATAATCTAACACACCTAAATTTCTTAATGCTTGTAAACTATCTTCCAATTCATTCATACGAGCAATGGTGTTGTCGTATTCTTCCTTCACAATATTAAAAGCTTCATCGGCCATATGTTGCGTCATTTGTTTTCTAACTGTATCACAGTAACTTATAATACCATTGCAAATTTCTGCTGCGCCATTAGCGGTGTAATCATACGCTTCCACTTTAATAGAGTTAAAGTCGGTTCGTTTGATCTTAACCATATTATCCCACTTTAATGTTAAGTTATGATCGCCAAACTCATCGTTCTTTATTTTCCAGCGCTCCCATAAGTTAAATTTATCAGCTATCAAACGCTTTAAACTTTCTGATGTTAATACCTGAATTACTTTTTCAGCATCGTCTTCATCTCCAATCTGCATATAATCTTCCTGATTACCTACATTTTGTTCAACCAGTAATTTAGATACGGAGAACTGACGAATAGGGAAAATAATTCCGGTTGACTTGTATTGTGGCGCTATTAAAAATGAAATTACAATAGCCAGGATAGATGCTGTAGAAGTGAAAATAAGCAAAGGCTTTTTCCACTCCATGGCCTTTTTAAAAAGTCCTGTTAAATTAATGTTGTGATTGTCCATTATTTGTATTTAATAAATCTTAATATTGATTTGTGATTAATTAATCCTGTAACGAATGCAAATAATCCGCTAAAGATCAGCATCATTACAAAATTCAGCTTCCATTGGGTTGTTAAATTTACAGTAAAATAATTAATAAATATCACGCCCAAAATAAACAGGAAAAGCGAAGTAAGCAGCTTTTTATTTACCTTAAAATTAAATACTTTGTAGCAAATATAAACCTGAACCAAAGCTGTGAAAAATTGCGTTATTAAACTGGCAACCGCACTACCATACGCATAAAAACGAGGGATCAAAATAAAATTGAGGATCACATTAACTGCAATTCCAAATATAGCCATAGTGTTCAATTGCTTAAAATTACCGTTAGCGGTGAGTAAGGTTCCAAAAATATAGGTCATGGAAATGGCAGTAAAGCAGCACATTAAAACACCTAATATCTCATGTCCTTCGGCACTGCCTTTATAAAGAAGTTTACAAAATTCATCTGAATAAAATAAGCAACTGATTGAAACAATGATGGCAGGAGCAACTAAAATGGTGAACGATAATTTCACAATGTTCTCAATATTCTCTTTATGCTTTATCATTCTGCTGAATATTGGCAGCAATTGAACAGCAAAAAGTATGGCAATATTATTGGCTGCATCTAACAAACGAAATGCTTTGGCATAAATACCTGTTTGTGATTTTCCAAAATCTCCAGGCAATAAGCGCTCGATCATCACACTATCAAATCGGTTGTAAAAGGTCATTAATAAAACCAATACCGCAAACGGGAAGCTTTGTTTCAAGATCATCCAATTGAACGGCCAATGCCAATTTAATTTGAATGTGTGTGTTTTGCTTAAAACAATTACAAAGCCAATAAAGGCCGTTAATGCATAACCCGCTGTTTGGGCATAAGCATAATTCATGATATCAACCTTTAAGCCAAATAAATTGTACATCATGGCAAAAAAGATAATGAGCATGATCACACGATCCAATACCGAAACAATACTATCAACCCTGAATAAGTGTAAGCCTTGTAAATACGAGCGCATAAAGGCGATCATACTTAATAAAAAACTATTGAAGCATAGCACCAATAATAACTTCATGTAACGTAAGTCGCCCTGGTAAATAACTGCTGCTAATGCTAACGTAACAATGAAATAGAGTATGCCTAAAGCAAATTTGAGAGTAAGAAGTTTGCTGAAATGTTTACTTAATAAATGGCTGTTTTGCGCAATATTTCTATTGTTGAAGTTTGCCAGTCCAAGATCGAGTAAAATATTTGAAAGAAAAGAGAAGTTGAATAGAACAATATATTCACCATACATGATGTTCCCAACATCCATTTGAACCTTGGGGTCAACGATCAGGATCCAAAATGGTTTAATTAAGAGGTTTAAAACCAATAATATAGCCAGATCAAATATGAACTTCTTTTTTTGCACAGGAGCAGGCAAAGATAGTATTTTTTGGCTTTTAAACTAATTAATTTCATAGTTTTGCAAGGTGCAAATAGTAGTAAATACAAGACTTTTGATTAAAAACCGTTTAGAAGGAATTGGATGGTTTAGTTATCAAACTTTAAAGCATATTACCCAAAAGCATAAGGAGCATCAATTTGTATTTTTATTTGACCGGCCATATGATCAGGAATTTATTTTTTCAGATAATATAACTCCTATGGTTATTGGTCCGCAAGCGCGCCACCCCTTTTTGTATTATTTATGGTTCGAACATTCGGTGCGTTCGATTCTAACTAAAGTAAAGCCCGATCTGTTTTTGTCGCCTGACGGATTTTTGTCGCTAAGCTCTAATTGCAAGCAGCTGCCGGTGATCCACGATATCAATTTTAAACATCACCCCAAGGATACGCGTTGGTTAACAGCAAAATATTACAATTATTATTTTCCGCGTTATGCTAAAAAAGCAAAGCGAATTGCAACAGTATCTGAATACAGTAAGCAAGATATTGCAAAGAATTACAACATTGATCCTGATAAAATAGATGTGGTATACAATGGCATTAATTCATTTTTTAAACCGGTAGATGAGTTCACCAAAAGTACCACAAAAAAGAAATTTGCCAATGGTTGCGATTACTTTGTTTATGTGGGCTCTTTACATCCGCGAAAGAACATTCCAACATTAATAAAGGCTTTTGCTCAATTTAAGAAGGAAAAAACAAGCAAAGTAAAACTAGTACTGGCGGGCCCAAATTACTGGGGTATGCAAGATACTTGCAAGTTGATAAAGGAGAGTGGAATAGAAGGGGAGGTAATTTTTACCAATAGATTAAGTAATGATGATATGGCGGCTGTTTTAGGAAGTGCCATTGCTATGACTTTTGTTCCGTATTACGAGGGATTTGGAATTCCATTGGTGGAAGCGATGCAAGCCGAAGTGCCAATTATTACCAGTAATGTGACCAGTTTACCTGAAATTGCCGGAGATGCGGCATTATTGATAGATCCGTTGAGTGCCGATCAATTAAAAGAGGCCATGATCAAACTATGGCAAGATGAAGTTTTAAGAGCTGATCTGATTCAAAAAGGTATAGTTAGAAAACAAAATTTCAGTTGGGAAAAAAGTGCTGATCTACTTTGGGATTCGATCCAAAAAGGGGTAAAAATATAGTAGACTCAACGAAGAATTACTTTCCATTCTTTGGTGTTATAAGTTCTGACTTGGCCATCTTTTATCCTTCTGTACATCAAATATGAAAGGACTAATCCTACAGGTTCAAAAATTACCAGAGGAGCGAGTGACATTTCTACAATCGAAATAACTACACCCGCAACAATTACAAATGCGGCAAATACTGGCACAAAAATTGAAAATCCACTACAACTATTGCTCCTCGAAAAACTGAATGATTCTACGCTATCAATAAGAATTTTTTGTTTTAAATACCTTGTATAGGATTTAACGGTATCGTTTACAATTGGCTTTGTTAGAATTAGGTATCCATTAGCAATATTCTCGACTGTCCAGATTCTATGTTTACAAGCCGTATCAGAATAGCATTCAGTGCACCCAGAAGTAAAATTTTTATAATAGAATGACTCACCTTTCTTGGTAACTCCGATTCTCATTCCTGATTTTATTTTTGCTTTCCTATGACCATACTTTAAAATGATCTTGTTTTGAGCGATTAATGTGATAGGAATGAATAGAATTAAAAAAAAGATATGAATGATTGCTTTCAAAACAAATTATCAATACAACTTTTTAATAAGATCGGGTAGCTGTTTCATGGCAAAGATCTCTTTCATTTTTTCTTTGGCTTCTCCGGCAGGCGATCCAAAATACGTTTTTCCTTCTTCCAGATTTCCGGTAACGCCACTTTGTGCATAAACAGTAACATTATCAGGGATGATGGCGTTTGATGTAATACCAACCTGACCCCAAACCTTCACATTATTTCCAATGGTAGTGCAACCGGCAATACCTACCTGTGCAGCAAATAAACACATTTCACCAATATGAACATCATGTCCAACATGTATCATGTTGTCTAAAATGGTATGTTTACCAATAATGGTATCGTGCGTTACACCTCTATCAATGGTGCAATTGGCGCCAATTACAACATGATCGTTAATGATCACATTGCCGCATGAGTTCAATGGTTCAAAAGATGTGCTTCGGTTCTTATAATAAAAAGCATCGGAGCCAATAATAGAACCCGCATGAATTTTCACATCATTTCCAATGATACAATGATCATAGATCACCACGTTTGGAAACAACACACAACTATCGCCAATGCTTACATTATTTCCAATAAATACACCTGGCATAATGGTAACATTCTTGCCAATTTTTGCAGTAGCGCTGATGTTAGCATTACTGTATTGCTTTGGTTGAAAATGCAAGGTAAGCTGATTGAATGCAGTAAATGGTTCGTTGTGAATGATCAATGCTTTCCCTCTAGGGCATTCAACTTCTTTATTGATAATGATGGTGGTGGCGTTACTGCTTAAAGCTTTGTCGTAGTATTTTGGGTGATCAACAAAAACAACATCACCTTTTTCTACGCGATGTATCTCATTGAATCCGGTGATCAGGTGATCATCAGCACCAATATATTTAGCTTGTACGAGACCCGCGATCTCTTTTAATGGAGTGGGAGAAATGCGCATAAAAATTATAAATTAAGATCATCATTAAAAGATGAATCGTCGCCTTCGTGGCCAATATATCCTAAACGTTTACCTGTTTTTAAAACAGCGCTGCTTGCTTTTTCCTGAATTTCCATTACACTAACTTGTTTTACCACATCATACGGTGGAATAAACAAGTCAAACGAAACAGCAAAAATCATTAACTCTTGAATAATATCTTTAATGTTATCCTCTGTAATTGGCTCATCGCTGTAATTGCTGTAACGGTTATTTAAACTCGTTTTTGTTTCAATGAAAAAACGATTCTCTCTATTCACAAAAATGCGGGCAATTAAAAAACCAACATCGTTCAAACGATTGAATTTAAATGAATCGGCTAAAAAGTTGTATACACTAATGATGCCGCAATACGAGTTAAGATCGTTTTGTTTTACATAACTCGATTTGTATATGGGGTGCGACCGTTCAAATTCAAACACATTGGTATGCATATCAAACTGAAGCATATCACCCGCAACTTTCAATTGGTAAGATTGCTGATTAAATTCTTTGTAACCTAAAGTAACTCGGTTATCAACCGATCTTATCTCCTTTGCAAAATCATCTGTAATATGCTTTGATGCATTGCGCATTTGATCAAACACCTTAATGGTATTTGCATACACATTTTGCTTCATTACCGATTTTTCGGCAAGAAGTTTTAAGATGGTCTCTTTTTGGTTATCTAATTTTTCTTTCATTGAAATTAATAAGCACGAGCAAACACTACTTTCTGAGTACTAGGCTTGCCGCTGTATATACAAGTTCCGGCTTCTTGTTTATTATCCAAAGGAATACAACGTATGGTTGCCTTTGTTTCTTCTTTTATTTTATCTTCAGTTTCACTGGTTCCATCCCAATGGGCATAAATAAAACCGCCTTTTTCATCCAATAACTTTTTAAACTCATAATAGGTAGATGCATGATGGGTCATTTTAGTTCTTCTTTCAAGTGCTTTATTGAATAAGTTTTGTTGAATGCTATGGAGCAGATCCATGATATAATCATCAGCATCAGAAACTTTAACTACTTCTTTGGTTAATAGATCTCTTCTGGCAATCTCCACAGTTCCATTCTCAATATCTCTTTCACCAATAGCTACACGAACCGGAATGCCTTTTAACTCATGCTCAGCAAATTTAAAACCCGGACGTTGTGTATCTCTATCATCATACTTCACACTTATACCCTTAGATTGTAAGTTGGCTTTTAATTTTAAAGCATGTTCACTTACTTTCTTTAATCCATCTTCACCCTTATAAATTGGTACAATAACTACTTGCGTAGGAGCTAATTTTGGCGGAATAACCAAGCCCATATTATCGCTGTGGCTCATGATCAATGCGCCCATCAATCGGGTACTAACTCCCCAACTTGTTGCCCATACATGTTCTAGTTTACCTGTTTTATCGGCAAATTTTACATCAAAAGCTTTAGCAAAATTCTGTCCTAAAAAATGAGAGGTGCCAGCTTGTAAAGCCTTACCATCCTGCATTAAAGCTTCAATACAATAGGTATCATCAGCACCGGCAAAACGTTCGTTTGCGGTTTTTACTCCTTTTAAAACAGGTACTGCCAACCAATTTTCTGCAAAGTCGGCATACACCTCTAACATACGTTTGGTTTCTTCAATAGCTTCTTCCTTTGTTGCATGTGCAGTATGACCTTCTTGCCATAAGAACTCTGCAGTACGTAAAAACAAGCGTGTACGCATTTCCCAGCGCACTACATTGGCCCATTGATTAACCAGAATAGGCAGATCGCGGTAACTTTGTATCCAACCTTTGTAAGTATTCCAAATAATGGCTTCACTAGTTGGGCGAACAATTAATTCTTCCTCCAATTTAGCTTCAGGGTCAACAATTAATTTGGTTTTATCGTTGGGGTTCGTTTTTAATCGGTAATGCGTAACAACAGCACATTCTTTAGCAAAGCCTTCTGCATTTTTCTCTTCGGCCTCAAATAAACTTTTTGGGATAAATAAAGGAAAATAGGCATTCACATGTCCTGTATCCTTAAACATTTTATCGAGGGTTTGTTGCATTTTTTCCCAAATGGCGTAACCATGCGGTTTAATTACCATGCAACCTCTAACAGCGCTGTGATCGGCCAGATCGGCCTCAACAACTATATCATTATACCATTTACTGTAATCTTTTTCCTGTGGGGTAATAGATTTGCTCATAATTCCTTTTTGTACAAAAATCTTTAAACTTAACCACTAAATCTTTTTAAACTTACCACTTGTTAAAAGGTTATAATTAAAGAAAGATTGATGGCTTTTAATTCGTAAATTTACATATAAATATTGTGGTATTTAGCCTATTAAAAACTTAAATATATGAAAAAATTGATGTTTGGAATAGTTTCGGTTTCGTTGATTTTATTTTCCTGCAAAAGTTCAAAACTAACTCATTTTAGTGATGATGTTTATAGCGATCCGGTTGAAGAAAGAAAAATAGCGCTGGCTAAAGCAGAAGCTTTAAAGAAGCAACAAGCGGAGCAACGAGAAAAAGAAGAAGCTGCACGACTAGCACAAAAGGCTATTGATGATGCCAATCCGTATTATCAAGATCCGCAGTATAATGCAGATGATTATTACGATTATGCATATGCCTCTCGTATGCGTCGTTTTCAAAACCCTGTTTATGGTGCCGGCTATTATGATAATTATTACACGAATTCGTATTGGTACAATCAAAACCCATATGCTTATGGTACCAGTATTTACGGTGGTTATAATTGGTGGAATCCGAATGTTGCAACAGGTATATACATGGGTAATAGCTGGGGAAATCCAATGTGTTACAACAACGGATTTAATTATGGATTAGGATATAACTATGGCTCATATTGGAACAATCCTTACGGTTATGGTTATGGTCAGCCTTTTGGTATGTGCAATAATTACTGGAATAGCCCATGGAATAATTCTTATAACGGATACGGAAATTATGGTAATTGGGGATATTACAATAGTTATGATGTTAATAGTAATTATACCTATGCGCCTCGCCAAGGTAATACGGGTAGTAATAGTGCACGTGGAAGTTATGCCGGTATGGCCATGCCAAAAGATCTTGAAGGCGAAAGAATACAATTCATGAATTCAATGATCGAGAAGCAAGAATCAACTCCAAAATTCACCAATATTGAAAGAAGAACAAATCCTACATTTAATGAGCCTTCGGTTAATGGTGGTGTATTAGATCAAAATTCAAATACAGGTAGAAATACAGGTACAAAAAACACCACTTATTCCGGTAATGATGGAAAATCGGTTGGTACAGGAAGAAATACTTATAACACAAATAGAAACGGTAACACCAATGAAACGCAAACCGGAACTATTTCTAATCCTCGTAAAAATCAGAGTTCCGGAACAAAATTATCTGAATCAAACAATAAGGCTCAGGATAACAACGATACATTTTTTAATCGTTCATCAGGTGGCGGAAATACCGGTGGTGGAAGCGGCGGATCATCGAGCCCAAGAGGAGGCGGAAGCACTAATAAGCCACGATAAAAAACGTTCTGTATGCGGTATTTAAAAAGAGCTGTTTTACTTTTATCAATTAGCTCATCACTTTTTTCTTCGGCTCAAAACGATCTGGATGCATTGCGTTATTCGCGTACCGATGTGTTTGGTTCGCCAAGGGCCGTAGCATTAGGAGGAGCGTTTGGCGCGCTGGGAGCAGATGTGAGTTGTGCATCCACAAATCCTGCAGGTTTAGCTATTTACAGAAGGGGTGAAATGATCTATGCAGGCGGCTTAAGGTTTACCAATAATTACAGTAAGTTCGAAAATAAAACTTCCTATGCCCCAAACGGAAATTTTGCATTTTCAAGTTTTGGGATGGCTTTCTCTAACACAAATGAAAAAGACGCCACCAAACGTACGACCTTTTGTTTCAGCAATAATCAATTACAAAATTTCAACGAAGAGATCATTTTATCAAATGGCTCCACACGATCGAGTATTGCAGGTGATATGCTAACACTTGCCAATGATAAAAAAATATTGAATCAAATGAACCCATCCTATGAATTGTTAGGATACAATAGTTATTTGTTAGATTATGATTCACTCAACAATAAGTTTTTTACGTTCATGGATCTGAAGCGTAATCACAGTTTAACGCGATCAATTTCAAGTAGCGGAAGGATGAACGAGATCAATTTTTCATTATCACAAGCTGTTGATGACAAATATTATATTGGTGTAAGCCTTGGTATACCAAGGGTAAAATACGATTATACCATGGTTCATTCTGAGGTGGATGCAAATGATAGTATGAAAGTAACTTTAACATCTGCATCAACATACAGCACAACTTATTTGGATGAGTTACCGTTTATCTATCCACAATTCCTTGGTTTTAATTCGGTAGCTTATACCGAATATTTCAGAACAACCGGGTATGGTTTAAATTTAAAGATAGGTGGTTTATTACGCGTTAATTCTAATTTCAGATTTGGCGGATATATTCATACACCTACCATTTTATATTTAAACGATATTTATTCTTATTCGATAACAACAACGTTTGATTCAAATACATCAAACAAATTATCTGCTGCTTATCCTGATAATATGGGCACTTATGAATACAAGATCATAACACCTATGAAATATGGATTTAATGGTGCATTCATATTCAATAAAATGGGTGCTGTGGGATTGGATATTGAAAGTATCAATTACGGAAGAGCGAGTATTAGCAGTTCAACACCAACTGATTTTGATGGTGTAAATGCTGTAATAAAAAACAAATACAAAACAGCTACCAACATTCGAATCGGTGGTGAATTAAACATTAAACCTGTAATGCTTCGTGCCGGATACGCCATGAATAGCAGTCCGTTTGGCGGCTTATTCAAAGGTCCGTTTGACAGGCAAACCATTAGTTTTGGCGCCGGCTTACGTACAAAAAGTAATTTATTTTTTGATGTTGTTTGGGCGCGAACATTTACTAAGGAACAATATTACATTTTTAGTTCAGCCCCAATTAAATCAGATCTGGAGTTAAGAAATACCCGCTTTATGGTAAGCGTTGGTTTGAAGTTTTAATTACTTGCAATATTGCTCGTGTAACTGCGGAGCCATTTCATTTCCTAGGCTGTCTGCTTTTTGAAGATCATCACAGGCGCCATGTTTATCTTTTGCAGCCATTTTTAATGCCGCACGATTAACATAAGCCGTTGAAAAATCAAACTTCAACTTTATGGATTGATCCAGATCTTTAATGCCTTCTACAATTTGCTTATTACTGCCTTTTGCCAAACCACGGTAACACCAACTTACCGGATTTTTTGGATTCAATTTAATGGCTTCATCCAGATCAACAATGGCGCCGGTATATTCATTTGAATTGATCTTGGCCATAGAACGTTCAATGTATGTTTCTTCTTCACCCGGCATAGCCTCTATGAATACGTTCCAATCGCTAACGGCGCCTTTATAATCTTTTAATTCAAATTTTGTTTTGGCCCGCAATTTATAAAGGTTGTAATCCTTATTTTTTTCAGGCAAGGTTTTAATTGTCTCATTCAATTCTTTTAAAGCATAGGCGTATTCTTTTGCTGCAAAACGTATTTCGCATTTTAAGATCATGGCATCGTAATATTTCGGGTTATAATCTAAGGCAACGCCACAAGCTTCTAGCGCCGTTTTATAGCTTTTGCCCTTCATCATTAATTTGGCGCGGTAATAAAAGAATTCGGCATCTTCTACTTTTTCAACTTCTAAGGCGGTATAAGCCGAATCTAAACAGGTTTTGGCATCCTTATAATTCTCCATTAAAAAGTAATTAATGCCTTTTAATTTATAGGTCTCAAAATCATTCGGACCAGTTTCCTGGGCATTTATGAACTCCCGTTCGGCACCGTCATAATCCTCTAATTTCATTTTACAGTAACCCAGTTTTAAATAGGCTTCGTAATAATCGCGCTTGCTTTTTACGGCTTTTTTAAATGCGTTCATTGCTTTTTTATAGTCGGCCGAATCAAGCAATTTCATACCCTCCTTATAATAGGTTATATGTTTTTCTTCGGTTGAAATGGCAACTGCAGAATCGCTTTCATTTACCAACATCATATCATTCGTTTTCTTTTGTTCGCTTTTTTTATTCTTCTTTTGGGCATGTGCCTGAATAGAAATTAAGCCGAGCAAAACAACCAATAACCACTTATAAAATACACCTTTCAATTTATGTTAAATAGGTTTTTTAAATTAGTATAAATTTCTTATCTTTAACAAAATTAATACAATATGGGCGGAGTAGGTTTTATTATTATTTCAGTTTTTGGTGTTTTAACATTTTTTCTTTCATTTGTTACCATACAACAGGCTACAGTTGGCGTTACCACTATATTTGGTAAGTTTAACCGTATTTTAAGACCGGGTTTAAATTTCAAAATTCCATTTATTGAAAAGGTTCACAAACGTATTTCAGTACAAAACAGAAGTTCAGAACTTGGTTTTCAAGCAGTTACAATAGATCAAGCGAACGTGAACTTTACCGCCATGTTACTTTATTCGGTATTAAATTCAGATGAGGAAACAATTAAAAACGTAGCCTTTAAGTTTGTTGATGATCGCAATTTCATGCAAGCTTTGGTTCGTTCGGTTGAAGGTTCGGTAAGGGCATTTGTGGCAACAAAAAAGCAATCAGAAGTGTTATCATTAAGAAGAGATATAGTTGAAGCAGTAAAAGAACAATTAGATAAAACCTTAGAAGAATGGGGATATCATTTAATAGATCTTCAATTGAACGATATTAATTTTGATGAAGAGGTAATGCGTTCGATGGCAAAAGTAGTTGCAAGTAATAACTTAAAAGCGGCTGCAGAAAATGAAGGTCAGGCATTATTGATCACAAAAACAAAGGCCGCAGAAGCTGAAGGAAATGCGATTAAAATTAGTGCCCTTGCTGAAAAAGAAGCGGCTAAATTAAAAGGTGAAGGTATTGCTTTATTCCGTCAGGAAGTTGCGCGCGGTATGGCAGGTGCTGCCAAAGAAATGGAAGAAGCTAACTTAGATTCATCATTGATCTTATTTAGTATGTGGACAGAAGCCGTGAAAAACTTTGCTCAGGAAGGTAAGGGTAACGTAATATTTTTAGATGGCAGTGTAGAAGGAATGCAAAAGTCAATGAAAGATATGATGGCCATGAACCAATTAAACCAAATCAAAAATAAATAGTCTAATATAAATCAATCAAACACACGAATACCATGAAAATTAAACTTTTACTAAACCGTTCTATTTTAGGCTTGTCTCTAATCACAGGCTTAACAGCATTCGGGCAGGAGAACAGACATATCCAGCCATGTAATACGTATGCTGCTATGGAAGAAGCATTTGCTGCTAATCCTGGTTCAAAGGAGAGATATGAAGCGCTTCAAAAAACAATGTACAAGGAATATTTAGATTATTCTGCAAATCGTTTAACTGCTAAAACTGCGGCACCTGTTTATACAATTCCTGTGGTTTTTCACATTTTACACCAAGGTGGTGCAGAAAACATTTCTGATGCTACTGTAATGGCTGCAATGGATTATATCAATAAAGATTTTGCTCGTACAAATACCGATGCGGGTCAAACCGTAGCGCCTTTTAATACTAGCTATATTGATTCTGAGATAAAATTCATGTTGGCTAAAAAAGATCCTAACGGAAATTGTACCAATGGTATTGTTCGCCATATTGATGCAAAAACAGAATGGAAACAAGCAAACAACTTAACAAACTATACCTATACTTGGGATCCTACTAAGTATATGAATATTTATATTGTTAAAAACATTGTACCTACCAGTACTGTTACAGGCGGTGGTATTATTGTTGGTTATACATTTAAACCAAACACTTGGCCAACAGGTGCAGGACAAGATGCTATCGTTTACCGTTATGACTTTTTATCAGGTGGCGATAACCCTCGTTCATTAACTCATGAAATTGGCCACTGGTTAAATTTATCTCACACATGGGGTAATACCAATAACCCGGGTGTAGCTTGTGGTGATGATGGAATTACTGATACACCTGTTACTTTAGGTGAATTCAGCAGTTGCCCTTCTTCATCAGCAACAGCCTGTACACAAACTAACGTTGCTATGGCAGGTTTAAATAACGTTCAAAACATTATGAACTATTCAAGCTGCCCAAGAAACTTCACAACCGGACAAACAAACGCTATGCGCGCTGCTTTAGTTTCTTCTAATAGCGGAAGAAATAATTTATGGTCGGCTGGAAACTTAACTTTTACGGATATTAATGCTAGTGGTAACTGTGCTCCGGTTGCTGATTTTATGTCAACTGCTGCAGGTGATTATACATTATGTGCCGGACAAACTTTGGTTACTTTAAAGGATTTCTCATATAACGGAACAGTAACATCATGGACATGGACTGCAACAAATGGCGCAACTTTATCAGCTCCAAATTCATCAGTAACTAATGCAACTTTCCCTAATGTAGGTACAAGCATTGTTACTTTATCGGTTACAAACGGACAAGGTACTGGTTCAACCAGCAGAAACATAACAGTAATAAATGGTGTTGCAACTGCAACTTCAGGTTTTTCTGAAAGTTTTGAAGGATCGGGAACTCCTGCAAATTGGAATGTTATCAATGTGAGTGGTGGTGTAACCTGGAACCAAACATCAAATGCAGGTTCTAATGGTGCATTCTCATTCATGTTAGATGGTTCGGTAAGTACAAGTTTAGCTGAAGATATTTTGGATATGCCAATTATGGATTTTGCTGCAAACCCTGGTGCTTTATTAACATTTAAATATGCATACCGTAGAAAAAACACAACTCATAATGACGTATTTAAAGTACAATTAAGTGACAATTGTGGTGCAAGCTGGAAAGATGTTTATGCTCCAAGTGCAGCAGTATTAGCTAGTGGTTCAGGTGGAACAGGTACTTCAAACTTTATTCCTACTGCAGCAGAATGGAAATTCCAGGATGTTTCAAGTCACCCTAACTTCTTTACATTCTCTGCGAGTTCTTCAGTTATTGGTCGTTTTTACTTCCAGGAAGCAAACGGAGGATTTGGTAACAAGTTCTATTTAGATGAAGTTAATTTTGAAACACCAAATGGTGTGAATGAAATGACTGCTCATTTACGTTTGAACTTATATCCGAACCCAACTAATGGTACAGCTAAATTAACCTTCGTATTAAGTAATGATGCAAATGTAAAAGTGAGCGTTGTTGATGTAACAGGTAAATTAGTTGCTGCTGAAAAAGCTTATAACCTTGGAGCTGGTGAGCATTCAATTTCATTAAATGAAAATTCACAATTACAAAAAGGTATCTATCTTGTTAACATGGAGTACAATGGTACTAAAATGGCAAGAAAATTAATTGTTGAATAATAATTAAGGCCTCTTAAAAGCCCACTAATAATTTAGTGGGCTTTTTTATTTATAAAAGGTTATGCTTGCAATTAATTCTTAAATTTGTACGCTTTATATTTCATGTTTCACTTTATTTTAAGAACCATACCAAGGCCAATATTAATTCAATTAAGTTTGATTTTTAGTAAAATTGCGCCTATACTTTATTACGGAAACACGTATGAAGATCCTATAAGCGGAAAAACATACCGTAAGTTTTTACCATATGGTTACAGCGGTAGGGCAAAACGCAAAAATGTACTTTGTCCGGGAAGTTTATCGCTTGAAAGACATCGCTTGTTGTGGTTGTATTTGAAACAAAGAACCGATTTTTTTACCAAGCCCTATAAAATGCTTCACATAGCCCCTGAACAATGTTTTTATAAATTGTTTAAGGCTCAAAAGAATTTAGAATACACAACCGGAGATTATAATAGCCCGATTGCCGATATTCATTTCGATTTGCATAACGCACCGTTTAAAGACAATACCTTTGATGTGATATTTTGTAATCATGTGTTGGAACATGTTGAAGATGCGCATCAATGCATGAAAGAATTACACCGTATCATGAAACCGGGTGGCTGGGGTATTTTTCAGGTACCGTTAGATACTACACGTGCAACTACTTTAGAAGATAAAACAATTGTAACCGAAGAAGACCGTGAAAAACATTACTGGCAAAAAGACCATGTGCGTTTATTTGGTTTGGATTACAAGGACAAATTAGCAGCAGCCGGTTTTAATGTTACCGTTGATGATTTCGTGAATACCATTAGCCCCGAGTTACAAGAACGTTACCGTTTACCAAAAGGGGAGATGATCTATTTGTGCAAAAAAGCCTAACCTTCTGGTGAAGCTAAGTAAACGCCATCTGATTCTAACCTGACTTTACGCTGACGATATAAAACGCCAATAGATTTTTTAAAGGTAGCCTTACTCATTTTAAAAATTCTTTCAATCTCTTCAGGCGAACTTTTATCGGTTAAAGCCATGAAGCCATTATTTTCCTTTAAATAATTCAAAATCAAATCGGTTGATGACAATACATTTTTAAAACCTATAGGCTGCAAACTCAAATCGATCAATTTATCAGGGCGGATCAATTTAACATAACCTTTTAGCTTATCTCCCGGCTGAATATCCTGATACACATCGTTTGAGTAAATTAATCCGCGATGCTTGTTGTTAATGATACAATTGAATCCCAATGGCGATTCATCATAAACTAAGAGGTCAACTTCTTCGCCTTGAGTAACAGAAATAGTATCGGTATCTAAAAACTTATTGAATTTACTGGTGGCAACAACTCTTTCCGTTATCTCATCTAAATAAACATAAACAACATACGAAAAGCCTTCAAACATTTTATGACGTTGTTCCTTGAATGGCACTAACAGATCCTTTTCTAATCCCCAATCTAAAAAAGCACCAATACGGCTTACACTTACGGCTTTTAAATTAGCAAACTCGCCAACTTGTGCATATGGTTTTAAAGTAGTGGCAATTAATCTATCCTCAGAATCTTTATAAACAAAAACATCAATGTCATCTCCAATTTGAAATTCAGGATGAATATATTTTTTAGGCAGAAGAATTTCAGCGTTCTCATTATCGCTTAAATACATTCCTACGCTTGTATTTCTTAAAATGGTTAGGGTGTTGGTTTTTCCGATGTGTAACATATGGTAGATTAAAACACAAAGGTAAGGTTAATTGATCAATTACTTTGTACTTTAATAATCTTTGTTTGATGTATAATAGAATTAGATTGGCGAAGTTTGAGAAGATATACGCCATCTTTTAAATTGTCTGTGTTTATCGAAATCTTATTATCAGTTCTTTCAAAGGTTCCGTGAGTGATAACTTTACCCAAAATGTCGTTCAATTCAAATTCGGCTCCACTTAATTTGGAATCAATTTCAATAGTTAAAGAATTCAAAACAGGATTTGGATTTACTGAGACCTTCTTTTCAAAATTTTCAGACTCACCTGTATTCAATAAAAATGCTTCTCTTATTGCTAATGGTTGATACGGTGTGTTTGATCTTACAATTAAATATAGACCTACACAAACAGAGTGGGTACTATAAGAATTGAAGTAACCTGAATTCCACATAGCCCATGCCGCATTCTTCCAGTTTAAATGTGTTTCGTTCTCGTATTGTGATATCTTCCAAATACCTACTAATAGAGCATATGTAATATCTCTCACACCTAACTGATCAGGCGTAACCACACCTTTGTTTATAACCTCATTAGCTAAATTATCGAGCATTGCAACTGCATAAGGCTTTAATTGATTTGCCTTGCTGAAGTCTCCCTGGTCTCTAAACGCAACATATGCTTCAACCATTGCCCATGTATTCATTGCCTGATACCAAGGAAGAGAATTATGAGCATCCCACATTCTTCCGGGTGTTTGAGCAACCGATGTTAAATTGGTAAATGAAATTGCCGGGCTTGTACCATCAACTAAACCATCTGAATTTGAATCATATAACACACCCGGCATTAAGCTTTTATCTAACTTGTAATTTAATTCGTTCTTGTAAGCAACATCAGCTGTCCACGCATATAACTGTGATAAAAGCCAAATTAATTTTGCAGTATAATTATGGTTTTTAACGCAATATTCAGAAATGGCATATTTACCGGCTAATGCAGCTGAATTCCTATATTTTTGTTTTAAACTTAATGAAGGTTGTTGAATTGCCGATTCTATCTTTTGTATTCCTGCCCATCCATGGTCGTATGCTATCCCGCCATCAAACCAATTTGAGCCGTCATCTTGTCCACTTATTGCAAAATTATTTCCGGTAAATAGACCATTGGTAAATGTTTTACAATATTGAGGTAGGGTGCTGCATAAGGCAGTAACTCCAGACCCAACAACACCACCAATATAACAGCTGTTTGTGTTTGCAACATTTAAATAACCATAAACACCTTCATTTCTTTGATCAGGATTCGAAATATTCCAAGTGGCATATTGTTGGTCGTACATCATATCTGCAATTTGTACTAGTTTTCCGTCATTTGAATAATAGCCTGCTAATTTTGCATAATAAGCACCTAATGCCGCATTGTTTTCGTATCTGGCTATTCGTGCACAATTAACCGTGTAAGCATTAATGGCAGGAACATGATTGGCAGTCCAGGTGTTCACGATAGTTGTTAATGTTGGCTCATTGATATTTGGTGTAGAGTAGGCAACCGAAGTTTGAGCACAACCTAATGCGTTTCCTCTCGAATTTTTACCCTGATCAATTGCATTTACGGCATTTGCTATGGTGCCATAACGCATTTGGTTGATTATATTATTCTCATTAACGGTTGTACCATAATCTAATCCACAAGGAGGGGTAACTTGTGAAAATGCATTTACATTAAAAATTAAAAGGGAAACAAATAATAGTTTATTCATCTGCATGGAGGTTTGGTTATCTCATAATGACCATTTTACCAAAATCTTTTACAAAGAATTTGTCGGCTGCAGTATTAGACTTCTCAATTGATGAATCGTTTAATCGCGTTATCACTTTATATAAATAAACACCGTTAGCTAATTTAGCGCCAAATTCATCTTTACCATCCCAGCTATATTCAGTAATGTTTCTTCCAAAATGAATGTTACCCAATTCTTCTTTTGTTATCTCTTTAACAACTTTTCCGCTCACGGTCATAATTTGAATGGTAAACACCTCTGGTATTTCACTTCCACTTAATGTAAATACAAATTTTGTGTTGGTGCTGAATGGATTCGGATAATTAAGAATATTGGTAATGCTTGGCTTATTGTTTACCTCAAATTGAATTTTGTATTCTGCTGAACCCGAACGATTTGAACTCCTATCGTTTCCTTGAACAGTAAGTTCGTATACACCATCGGTTATTAATGTTGGATTGTAATTTATTTTACAACTGTTATTAGGCAAATTAGCCGGTGTAAACTCTAATCCTTGGGCAAAATAAATACGCTTTGATGCAGATTGATTTGGGTATTTAACAAAAACGGTAAACGCTGCAGTGTCATTCAATGCCAAAAACTTGTTCTCATCTTTTAAGGTAATTAAAATGCGTGGCTTGGCCGAAACCAGATCGCCATTCATTATTCGTATCCCATCAAAAGTTACATCTAATAATGGATTGGTGATGTCCTTATCTACTTTATAAGATAAGCGACCTATATTATTAAAATGCTCTTGTTCCTTTTGATACTTGCTATTGCCCGGTGTGTTCACATCTATCCAAATCCCATTATTACCAACAAACTGCATACTATTAATTGCAATGGTATCATAAATGATCTCGCCGGGCGCAAATAAATTCTTTTTAAGCTTTTGAGGTAAGGTGTGAATTACCTTATTATTATCTTCTATCCAATAAGTAATAACCAAACTATCCATAAACGTTTTATCACTTATGTTCTCAATTGGGATTCTGAATTTGGCAAAATCTCCTTCTTGTAAAGTGTCGTTTATGGCCTTAAATCCTTTGAGTGGGTTAATGGCACATTCAGGCGCTTCATCAAATAACACTTGCCATTTTTTTAATTGAGGTGATGTTCGGTTGATGTTATCTTTCATTAATGCAACCAATTGAATACTAGGATAGATAGACGCATCTACATAATTATATAATGCAAGTACATCGGTACTATCTTTAATAAATGTAGCCAATGTATCTTTTTGTCCGTTTGATTTTATACCTACAACTTTTAATAGTGTTGTATCTCCTGCCACTATATCAAAAGGTTTCAATTGCCAGTGCAAGCTTTTCCAATTAAAGGATGGGCCAATGATCTCTGACGCAACATAGCCGCTGTTCCATTTTGTTTTTATGCTATCTTCTAAAATAATGATATCCGATTTTTTTGTCCCTTTTAATTCATGGCCCTGGCCCGCACTCATTCCTTTTCGTCCAAATAAAATATAGGGTACGGTATCGGCAGTAGTTCTTATGGTTGCCGCACCAAAACTTTCAAAGGCATTATATAAAGAATTACTGTATGAACTCACCTGCGCGTAGGTTGGCGAAACAGCGCCCATTGTATAACCTAAAACATAATTGTTAGGAGCAATACTGTTTAAAAAGGCTTGCATATCATTTTGCCAATTACCAAAACCACAGTAATTGTTCTGGCCGAACGAATACACATATAAAATTTGGTTATCAACACAAACACAATTGCTATAAGTACCTGCACCGGAATTTGGATAATTTACCGAAACAACTTGCTTCGGTTCGCCACTAATGGAATCAAATACAGCAAAATTCCAACCATCGGGCGCACAACCCCATGATGAAAGATTCAAGTTATTAAAAAAGAAATTTATGGCTACAGGTGAAATGTTCGGGTAAATTCCATTTCTAACTTTGATAGCGTGCAAGTTATTATTGAAATCAAAACGACGAAGTGATTTGTTGTAATTGACAAATCGGTATCTGTTGTTTTTAAACTGATTAAAATGAGCTTGCGACCAACCACGTTTTGTACCAATGGTTTGAAACGAACTTTCACGCCATACAGTTCGGTCAGTAACTGCAACTGAATCTTTAGCCACTCTCCAAAAATAAACGGTGCTATCGTTAAATGGTAAATTAACTTTCCACTCAACAACGCCACCCGAACTTGTAATTAAAGTTTGTTGAATAGGATTAATGAACCTATCGTTCGTATCAAGTTGTAATTTATAGCGTGTAGATGGCGCAAATGGATTTGTGGTGCTGGCCTTTAAAGTAATGGTTGAAGTGAGCGGAACAACAGCATATTTGTAGGGATATACAGGAATAATATCACCGCCCTGAATGAACAGATCAACCGTGCCAATGGTAGCGTTATTTGTTTTTGTGATTTCACTTACTTCGTTGAATTGATCTAAGCGAACCTTGAATTTATTTAAACCAATACCTTTTTCGAAATTCAACGGAATAAAGAATTTTATACTATCCTGAAAATAAGTTGCATTTACACGTTTTAAGACAGATAGTGAATCGTTATTCGGAAAAAAACGATCGATCTTTACAAAAATTGAATCCTTAAGTGCGCGCCCAAGATTTTTATAATGTATGGTTAAGCCAATAGAATCAACATACTTGGCTAAATTAAATTTTACATCACTATTATTAATAGCATAATCGGGTTTATCGCCAACCCAGATCTTTAACGACGGATCGCCATGTAATGTAACATCTAATGCTGTGTATTTTAAGGCTTTATCATTGGTTAACGAACCTTTAAATACAGTTTCTTTTACGATCTCACCAACACCTTTGCCATATTTATCTAAAGATAAAGCCTGATAGAAATAAGTACTGTAATTATGTAAAGAGCTGATATAACCTGTAGAGGCAGCCGCTAAAAATCCAATTGAACCTTCTTGATCGGCAAATACAAACTTTTCACTTAATGATCTAACTCCCGGAATATGAATATCGCCAGAATAACATGAATTAGCTAAAATGAAAGGGTATTTACCTTGATTGTCATAAGTTGCCGGATCGTCAATAGACTGATCAAAACCTTCAGCAGACCCATGTCCGAAAAAGGTTATTAATGATGCACCACTTTTTATTGTGTTTTTTATACTATCGCTGATGTTAGTTTGTATAGGCGCTGTTGTATTTTTTTTAAATGATAGAACTTCGGCTCCAAATAATGTATCTTCTATAATTTGCTTATAGGAATCCATAAAAATGGTAAGAAACGATGTAAGGGTAGGGGTATCACCACCAATAAAATGTAATGCCTTCTTTTTCCAATCAACATTCCCAACCATCTCATGTTGCTGCACTTTTGCCAGATAATCTGTAACATCTTTATTTGTTAAAGCAGATAAACGGCCAACAGGTATTTCAGGAAATAAACAATTTTGATTGGTAATTCCGGTAGTTAATAGGTTGTCACTCGCCGGATAACCCATTGTTGGAACCATATTAAGTGATTGATTAGCTGCTGATAGTTGTTCTAACTCAACCGATTTTCCAATTAATAGAACATATGCCGGAGGAGAAGGTAGGGAATCATGTAAGAATTTAATAAAATTACGAATTGCTTGAGGGTGCTTAATGATACCATATCCAAACTGCTCATATAATTCATTAATGTTGGCAGTTATTACCTGATGATTACCACCTTGTGCTGATTGCCTATAGGCTTTATATGCTTGAACCGATGAATTTAAACTTGGATGATAAATGATCACAAATGCATTTGAAGCATTAGTGCTTTTGAAATTTGTAAAGTTTTGATTTTGATTAACTTGATTTAAAACAGTTACAGTATTGATGGCTGACTCTGCACATACTATTATATCCTTTTGGTTACCTGAATTAGGAATTACGACGCGTGCATTTAATCCGCCTATTTGAATTGGCAGTTTTTTTCCATTGCTCACATCGTATGCTACCAAACTGCCTGTTGAACCTACATTTGGGTTTGATAAAATATAACTTTGCTTAGGTGTTATCCCATCATTAACAAAAAGTTTATTGAATAGAACGCCGCTTAGGGTTGGTATTTTAGGATATTTGAAATATAAACCATGTAAAAAAACATTACTTAATGAAGTAGTAAATGAAGGATTGTTAACCGCCTGAATGGTAAATGTTGTAGCATTATTTAAGGATGTATTGGATATTGAATAACTTAAGCTCACAGGGTGATGACCAAAAAACAAAGAGTCAGATAAAGTAACAGGTGAATTTAAAACATCATTGTATGATACTTTAACTTGATGATCTATACTTAAAGTACCAGTCATATCAGCTCCCGAATAATTAACCCACATATGAGCCGGTAAAATTGAGCCGGTAAAAACAGATAAATTAAAGAAGTTTATAAATAATGAATTTCCTTTATTTATATTAAATCCCGGACCTTCAGCTTGGGTGTACCTTGAATCACTAATGGTATTATCAATATCCTTAACATAATTGTAACCGTTTACTTGATCAAATCGTTGCTCAGCATAAAAATGATCGCCTAAAGGATGATTGGCAATGGTTGTATCCGTTTCAACCTGATAGCGTTTATTAGTTAAAGAAGTATTAAGTGTTAAATAGCCATAGATGGTATCATTAAAAATTGGTTTGAATGGATTGGGTATATAGTTGATGTTTGAATAAAGTAATGAGTCGTATTCACGTTGTAAATTATTGGCATAGAATTCTATATAATCGTTTTGATTAACTAAACCATCAGCTTCACCTTTAATATAAATGTACTGTTCTTTGCCTTTAATGAATAATTGTAAATTACGGGGATCGGTGGTTTGAAGGTTAAATCGCGAAGCTAAGGTAGTTGAATCAATTCGGTAAACACCTTCTTTATAAATTGGGAACTTAAAATAGGTTTGAGAAAATCTCACCCATTCGTTGCCATATTTTTGTGCATATCCTAACTTAAAAACAACAGAGAGTATGACAATTAAATATAGCCTTTTGAAAGTCATTATTTATTTACCTTCTTATTTAGATCGATCTTTAAAGAAAAGATGTTTGAGTACAAAGCAAGTGATCGATCACCAATATCCGTTAAAGCGTAGTCTAACGTAAAAATGCGGTATTTGATACCTACGCCAAAATTAGGTTGAAAAGTTGTAATTTGATTACTACCTAAAACATCAAATTGTTTTTGAATATTGCCAATACCTCCTCTTAAAAAAACAAATCCTTTATATCCAACTTCTGCTCCAAAAGCAGGTTCCATACTCCAATAGTCGCTTTTAATGACTGTATTTCTGAAACCATCAAAGGTGTTTATCAAGTTCAACTCGCCAGAAACCGAGATACGGTCTTTCCAAAACAAGAAGGTTCTTGAAACACCCAATATTAACTTTGGCATGGTTACTTCCAATGAGTTTGATGGCACTTCATTTCCGGTTTGAACAAAAATTGCCTTTTGCTCATCGGTTAAATTATAACTCCAGGCATTAAAGGTTCCTGTAATATCTCTACCTAAAACACCAAACTGCCATCCTTTGTAATTATATCGCGCACCGGCATCTAATCCAAAACCCCAGGCACCGCCAAATTCACCTAGGCGGCGACGGATAATTTTAAAATTACCTCCTAACTCAACTCCTTTTAATGAAGGTAATTTGCGAGCATAACTAATTAATGCAGCAAAATCAACGGCGTTAAAAGTTTTTATACGGCTGTAATCTACGTTGCCATTTGCATCCACCAGATCTAAAGTATTTGGAATATTATCAACCCCAAATCGTAACATGGTAATACCTGCAACACTATTACTATCTATTCGTTTGCTGGCACCAATAAAATCATATTTAGCTATACCGGCAAAATATTCGGCGTGCATTAAAGCCACCTCCATATCGCTTTTTTGTTGCAATAAACCCGCCGGATTCCAATAGCCCGAATAAGCTCCGGTAGTAGAAGCCACACCGGTGTTTCCCATACCTAAGGCCCGCGCGCCAACACCAATATTTAAAAACTCGTTACTGTATTTGGCAATTTGAGCGTGGGCGAGGGTAAAAAAGGATACAAATATGGTTATAAGGGCGTTTTTCATCTTGTATAAAATTAAGGTATTTTCAATAAACTTGCTATGGTTTTAACGCCTTTTTTACAAGATTATTGCGGTATAACTCACTCATTTTTAGGGTAAACAAACGTGCACCTTGATAGTTCATGTGAAAATGATCAACAAACAGATCACGCTGATCGCAAAATGATAAACTTGAAAGATCGGTGTAAGTATAATTGTACGACTGAACCAATTTTAAAATGGTATTCAATAGCTCTGTTTTATTTGCGACATCTAGTTTACCTCCGGCAAAAATGGGCGATGAACAAAAAACCATTTCAATGTTTTTAGCTCTTCCAATTTGGCATAAGGAATCTAAATAAGCATACTCGATCGGGTCAATTTTTATGTTAGAGGCTTTTGTGAACGTTACATCCAATGGCTTACGTGTGTTTTCTTTGAAGTAACCTTTATAAAACAAACTATCGGTTCGATTCGGAATATTAAATAACCCATGCAAACCCGTACTTAAATTCTTAGTTCCGGTGTAGGGTAGGGAGTAATATGGCAAATAGTAAAACCACTTAAAACGCTTATCTATCTTACAAAATTCATTTCTTACAACTTCATCTTTTAAAAAAGGAAAGTAATTATTAAAGTCTTTTATCTCTTTACTTTCATTGTTTAAGTTATGATAATCAACATCATAAATTACAATAGTTGGTGTTTTACTTTTACTTAAATATATTTTTAATGCGTAGTAGGCTACTTTAGGTGTTGCCCCAGCCATGCTTAAATTAAATGCATTTGTTTGATTGATACTATCGAACAAAAAGGTATTGTAATGCATTTGTACCCGTGATGACCCTAAGAACAATACATTAAACTCATTTTTTTCTAAAAAAGCGGTTTTGTATGTTTGATAATAGCCCTTATTTTGTTTTAACAAACCATAGTAATGCACCTTTCTGAAGCCATATAAAACTATGGTTATGATCGTAAATAATATGAGGGCCCTTTTTATCAAAACTGAAAATAGATGAAAGTGTTAGCATTAAAGTTCCCGAAGACAAACAAAAGAATGATCAGTAAAACATAAAATGCAGGTTTTAAAACTTTATACATTCCTTTATATCTGTTGATAATTGCAAACTCTTCATTCAGTTCTTTTAAGATCCAGATACTTAAAAGTAAAAATACGAGCCCGTAATAAAAATTATCCTGCAATTGATGTAAAGCAGATACCTTGAATTGAAAAAACTCTGAACTAAAAATATGGCGATAGATATAACTCAGATCGGTCAATGAATTGGCTCTAAAAGCTATTAAGCTGATGGTGTGAAAACCGATCAAATACAACCAGCCTAAAAACTTTGGTGCTTTGAAGTTTGGGAATTGCTTTTGAAATAGAAGTTCTATCATAAACAACAATCCATGCATGGCTCCCCAAACTAAAAACGTGTAATTGGCGCCGTGCCACAAACCACTGATCACAAAAACCAAAAAAATATTCATTAACCATCTTTCATATGAAACCCTGTTACCACCTAAGCCTATATACAAGTAATCTCTGAACCAGGTGGTGATGCTGATGTGGTTGCGTTTCCAAAATTCTTGAAGAGAAGTTGAGAGTAGGGGACGCCTCCAGTTTAAACTTAAATTGATATTGAATAGTTTAGCAACGCCGGTGGCAATATCGCTATAACCGCTAAAATCGCAATAAACCTGAATAACAAACAACAAGCCTGTTAAAGCCAGTTCCCATCCGGAGTATGATGTAACATTGTTAAAAACAGGAGTAACAATCAGGTCTAAATTATCGGCAATGACCATTTTTTTGAAATAGCCCCAGGTGCATAATTGTGTAACAGCTTGCCAATTGATCTGCTTAAAATAACTAGTAACCTTTAGCTGTGGCATCAGATCATTATACCTAACAATAGGACCGGCAACCATGTGCGGGAAAAAAGATACGTATAACAAGAACTCATATAAGGTATCGTTTGGTTTATATTTTCCGCGATAAACATCAATGGTATAACTTAACGATTGAAAGGTGTAAAAGGACAAGCCCGCCGGAATTACCAGATCATTGACGAGCGAAAAAGAGCCTAATCCGAGTTTCTCCGCTGTTATAACACCTGTATTAAAAATAAAAGCGGAGTATTTAAAAGCAGCCAATACTCCAAGGTTACTAAATAAGCTTAATAGTAAATACTGCTTTTTATACGTTGAAGACGCAATTTGTTTGGCACACCAAAAATCAAAAGCTGAGGTACCAATCAATAAAAGTAAAAACCACGGATCGTAGCTGTAGTAAAAATAATAGGAAGCAAACAGTAAAAAATAATTTCGGTAAGAAGGTTTAATTAACCAGTAAATGCAAAATACAATTGGTAAAAAGATAGTAAATATGATGGAATTGAAAAGCAAGCTAAATGATCGGTTTTCTTCGGTTTAGTTTTTTTTCTTTATGAGCTTGTTTGGCCTTTGCCTTTTTAACCTTACTGGCTTTTGATGGTTTGGTGGCAAAGCGTTTTTTAGGCTTAACAAACAGTTTCTTTAAAAGCTCGGTAAATTTTTCAATGACTTCCTTTTTGTTTTGCAACTGTGTACGATGAGTTTCACAGGCCAGTTTTAATTCACCATCTTTATTTACATGCCTGCATTTAGTAATTATTAATTGCTTTTCTTCTTCCATTAATATTTCGGAAGTGCCCACATTAAAAATAATGCCAACCTTGGTCTCAACCTTGTTCACATTTTGTCCGCCCTTGCCACTCGAGTGCGAAGCATGAAATTGCACTTCGTGTTTTAAGATCAGTCGTATGTTTGAATCTGTTAACATGGCGCTATTAATAATCATTTGAAGATACAAATTTTATGAGCCCCTTATCCATTAATTTTGATTTGATGCGTTTTTTAATTGTATTCACTTTAATTTGCAACACACTTTTATCTCAATCAATTAGTGATTGTAAAAAGCGTTTTGAAACGTATTTGAATTATAAAGGAAGCATTTCGGGTTTTGTAAAGTTTGAAAAAGAAAGCATAAGCATATTTAATGCAAAAGGACAAAAAGAATTTACCGCGTATGCCAAAGAAATAGGCTTATTAGCAGAAGTATTCGAACATTATTCACCTGCTGAACAGATCAAATTTTATAAGAACAAAGGCAATAAAAAATTAAGTAAACTTCTAAGAGATAGTATTTACATTAATATTGATCAACCTGCAAAAAGTGTAAAACGAGATAGAGATAAACCACTGCAGGGAATTAAAATTGCCATTGATGCCGGTCATTTAGCTTCATCATTCACCGAGGCCATGAATGAGCAAAAGTATCTTTATTTTTTGAGGGATAGTTTAAAGAATCCATTAGACACCGTTAAACTGTTTGAAGCAGAGCTTACCTTTAAAACATCCATGATCTTAACACAATTACTGGAAGAGCAAGGAGCAACTATATTTTTAACCAGACCCGATATAACCCGATCAACCTTTGGATGCAACTATTCGTATTGGTTTGCTAATCACAAGAAACGTGTTTTAGATAGTTTACTTTCTGTTCAAAAGCTGGAAGCTGCCGATCATAAAAAGCTAATGAATTTACCTGAGTACAACTTCTTTTGGGATTTTTTCAGAGACTTTGAATTGGCTAATCGTGCAAAGCTCATCAATGAATTTAAACCAGATGCCACTGCCATCATCCATTATAATGTTGATGAGAAAAATATTCCTTGGAAAAAAACAACTCAAGCTAACTATACCATGGCTTTTATTGGAGGATGTTTTACCGAAAGCAAAATGGAAACCCTAGAGTCGAAGTTGAATTTTTTACGCTTGTTGTTTACCGATCAATTGAACCGCTCAGAAAAGCTGAGTCATTATACAGTTGATCAGTTTCATGATAATTTAGATATTCCGATGGCGTGTACAGATGACGCTGATTATTTAAAGAACAATTGCATCACTTTAAAAAGTCATGGTGTTTATAGCAGACAATTAATACTTTGCAATAAAATAAATTCGCCTTTGGTATATGGCGAGTGTTTGTATCAGGATAATGTGGAGGAGAGCAAGTGGCTCATGCAAAATAATATGGATTGTAATGGTACGCTAACAAATGAACGGGTTTACCTGGTGGCACAAAGCTATTATAAAGCTCTCATGCGGTTTTTTAGAAAATAAAAAATCCCGCTAAAATCGGGATCCTTTATAATATATATAATACAGTATATTACTTCTTCTTAGCGTAACGAGTGCGGAATTTATCAACGCGACCAGCAGTATCTACTAATACTTGCTTACCTGTATAAAATGGGTGTGAAGTCATTGAAATATCCAACTTAACTAATGGATACTCATTACCATCTTCCCACTTCAAGGTTTCTTTTGTTTCAGCACATGAACGAGTTAAAAATGCATAACCATTACTCATATCTTTGAATACGCATAATCTGTAGCTTTCTGGGTGTATTTCTTTTTTCATAACAGAGAAATTTCAATAATTTTGGGATGACAAATATAGGACATATTTCTTAATCTGCAAAATATTTTTATTTATTTGATAAACAACCATTTAAATCCATTCTGCTAAACCATTTAGGGGATAAAATATGCCTAAAAACAGCCTTTTGAGGCAACTTAATGATACACAACAAAATTTTTAACTGAATTGGCTTTTTTCGGATGGTGTAAAATTGATAATAAATGCATTTTTAATTTGACTTTTTGCTTGCTTATTTAGGTTAAAATTAATTTGACCGTGAAAAAATTCAACCACATTTTGATTGCCGGCTTAACTTTTTTAAGCTTTATAAGCGTTTCGCAAGAAGAAGTAAATCCATATAAAAAACTCACCAAACAGTTCATTGGCGCAGTTAAGCGCAATGAACCCTATAAGAACTACCGCTTTTTTGATACCAGTGTTTATGGCCGAATGACAGAAGCACAAACCGATAAATTGATACAGGATTTCACCAAAAAACACGGACCAATTGTAGCCATTGAAAAAACAGAGTTAGATACGCAAGGCTGTAAAATGGCCGCTGCTACTGCCATTAAGGTAAAAGACGGTAAATATATTTGGTACAATTATTACGATCAGGCATCGTACATCCAACGTTTTGATATTGATTCATTTTCAAAACAATGGTTTTATATTCCTGAAACCATTACCAATACTAACTTTTCGCGAAAAGAGGTGTTAATTGAACCAACCTATTTTACACAATTACCGGGTTATGTATATATCCCAAATTCCAATAAAAAATCGCCATTGGTTATATTGGTTCATGGCAGTGGTCCGCACGACCGGAACGGCACCATGGGCAAGAACAAGATCTATTTAGATATGGCTTTACAGCTGGTGCAAAAAGGCGTATCAGTATTGATCTATGATAAACGAACCTATGTGTATCAGTTCCGAAATTTGCATTTTCCTTCGGATAGCATGGATTACAATTCAGAAACAATTGAAGATGCTGCAGAAGCTTTTTTAGTTGCAAAAAAGATCAAAGAAATTGATTCGAACAGAATTTACATTGCCGGTCATAGCCTTGGTGCCATGTGCGCACCTTTGATCGCAAAAGAATGTAAAGGCTTAAAAGGCTTAATATTATTGGCCGCACCGGGCAGAAGTTTATTAGAGATCTTACCTGATCAATTAGATTACATTAAGAGTATTGCTTCAGAAAAAAATAAAGAAGAGACTGAAAAAGTTGTAACAGCAATGAAATGGCAAATTGCCAATGCTCAAAAACCCGACCTGAATTTGAAGAGCAAAGTAATGTTACCTTTTGGCGCAAAGCCAAAATACTGGTTGTTTGACAGAAATTACAAAGTGCTGGAAGAAGCTAAAACATTGAGTTTACCAATTGTTTTAATACAGGGTGGTAGAGATTACAATGTGACCAAAAAAGACTTTGATCTGTGGAATGAAGCCATGAAAGGTAAAAGCAATTTTAAATCGTATTGGATGGAAAATTTAGATCATTTGTTTTTTGAAGGAAGCGGAATGGCCAGGCCTGAAGATGCCACCAAGCCAAACCATGTGTCGAAAAGCGTAACCGATAAAATGGCTGAATTTATTTTAAAATAAGTTACTCTTCGGGTTTAATTTGTATCACTTCGCGGTATAAGAACTTTTCCTGTGTGCTTTCAAAAGGCCTGTAAATGTAATAGGCGTAGCCATCTTTTATCTTTATCCGATCGGCTGTGATGTTCACAAATTTGTGCACACCTTCAACCTTTCCGTTCACATGATTGATGCGTTTAATGAACACATTTGCGCCATTTTTAAACAGGGCATAAACCTTATGTTCGCTATCATCTAGGTACACTTGTTTTTTCCAGGTGCGCCATTTTTTTGGATGATGGTAACTGATCTTCACACTATCTACCAAATTATTTTCTTTATCAAAATGCAGTATTTGATCGGTATGATGATCAAAAAGTGTAATGGTATCATTGATTATAAATAAAGGCGCATACAAGGGCTCATAGAATAGTGATTTGGTAAAACCACTCATCATGGCAGCAACTATTTTTTTATCTACATTATATTCTTGGGCAATTTTGCGCGCTTCAAGCTGACCACGAGGCGGTAAGTAATAATATTCCCAGTTATATAGTTCCATCAGGTCCTTATTGATCACAGTATACAAGCGATTATGTAATTGAGGCTTGGAGTGATGCAAATAATAATAATTGAACATAGGATAATTAATGTTTTGATCATTGAAATATAAATTTCCGTTTGCCGTATCGTTCACTGGTTTTATACTTTGTTCAAATTCTTTTTTAGAAACGCCATAGGTAACAAACAGCTGGTTAATGATCTCGATCCTAAAAATACTATCCTTACACAACAAGTTCGTATATCCCATGTGATCGTGCATTAATTTCTGTGCTTCGCCGGCTTCTTTAGGGATGGCGTAACTCATAAATTCTTTACCAGTGTAATCGGTCAGTTTAATTTCGGCATGTTCTAACGAGCGTTTGGCTGTTAGCAAGATCAACTTATCCTCATAAAAATCAAAATCATAAATACCGTAGTTAGGTTTTCCTACAAGGGTTTCAGGCTTATGAGAAGCAAACACGGCAATTGTATCGAGGTAATTGGTAAGTTCTTTTAACTTAATTAAAACTTCGATTGTATCATTATTTGAAGTGTTTAGCTGAGTTACATAACTTTCAAAAGATAAATGGTAGGTGTTTAATGTGTAATAGTTGTCTTTTTTAAGTTTTAGCTCAAATTCCCCGTATTTATTGGTAAATGCGGCATTGTAATGGTCGAGTTTAATGGCAACCAGATCAATTACTTTACCGAATTGGGTGGTTACTTTTCCTTTTATCACACAGGTTTGCGATGTAGCAATAAGTGATGCAAGTATAAGAAAACAACAAATAAAATATTTGATCAACGGTTTCATTTAATAGTAAGACGCAGATCAGGAATTATTCCACAGATCTAAATGCCAATCTATTTCCTTTTTACCATTTTGTTTTAAATAGGCATTTGTTTTACTGAAAGGTTTGCTTCCAAAAAAAGCGCCTCGAGCAAGGGGAGAAGGATGAGCAGCTTTAAGGATCAAATGTTTTGAAGCATCAATGAGTTTTTCCTTTTCAAAGGCAAAATTCCCCCATAATAAGAATACAACATGCTCTTTTTGATCACTTATTAATTTAATGACCGTGTTTGTAAATATTTCCCAGCCTTTTTGTTTATGACTTCCGGGCTTGCCGCCTTCAACTGTTAAAATGGCATTTAACATTAAAACGCCTTCTTTTGCCCATTTTTCGAGGTTTCCGTTAATAGGTATCTCAACATCCAAATCCGATTTTAATTCTTTGAAAATATTACGCAAGCTTGGAGGTAAAGCAATGCCATCATTTACCGAAAAACACAATCCATTAGCCTGGCCGGGTCCATGGTAGGGATCCTGACCAATAAGCACCGCTTTTACATTTTCAAACGGACAAAGTTCAAAGGCGTTAAATAGAAGGTTCTTGGGCGGATATACCTGAGTTTGGCTATAAGCCTTGGAAACAAATTCGTTTAATGTTAGGAAATAGGGTTTATCAAATTCAGCAGAAAGATATTTGTGCCAAGAGTTATGAAGAAGTGTGTGTAACAATTGTTAATAGTTTTTGTTATACTTTTAAAGTAGATTTTTTATATTTACCAAACTTATAATTTAATTAACTAGTATGAAAAAGTTTTTATTGTCATTAGTAGCAGTTGCAGTTATCGGTGGATCTTTCACATCATGCAAAAGCCATGAGAAATGTCCTGCATATTCTAAAGTAGACACACAAGCTAAAAAGAGCATTTAATAATATTATAACCCTTCATTGGGTTATTTTATTTATCATTTCTATTTAACATAATATTAATTATAGTGATTTGCATACGCACTGAAACCACGCACTTAAAAAAATCCCTATAATAAACATTATGTCTGCGGACTCACGTCTTTGCCCTGTCGGGTAAATAGACACACAAAAAATAAAATTTAATCGAATTTTAGTCTTTTATTTTTTCTTGCTTCCGCTCGCCTGCGCTCCTTGACGTATCGTACTAAATTTGTATATTAGAGTTATGTTAGAAATAGATATAGTAAATCAAACTTTAGAGCAAATTAAGAATAAACCAATATTACATCAGGAATCAATAAATGAACTATATATAAAAAATAGTGTAAATCACTTGAATCTTTTAAGTGCTTTAATTCTAACCGATAAATTCTTCGACGATAAACCATATATAGGCAAGTATTTAGATGAAAAAATAGAAAGTATAGAAAAAGAAGAATCTCTAAAATTATCACAACTTCAATTAGATGTTAAGTCTAAAAAAAGACAGGTAAATGCCTTTTGGCCATTATTAATATTAACTTTTATAAGTGGTATTTGTACGATTTTCTTTTCATATCAAAATTGGTCTAAAGGAAATAATGATAGATTAAAAACAGACACCATGCGAGTTCACATAAAGCAATTAGAAAAGTTAGTTTTAAACTTAACCCAAACCAAAATGGCCGATTCCATGCGTACCGCCACCACTCAAACTCCAGATATAACCACCGTAAAATAATTACATTAAAGTGAATTGCTTTATGAGTACCAATCAGTTAGGCCGCCCTCGCAAATCTATATTAACATAATGTGGAATTATAGAGATTTTTATAGGTTGTATAGTCAGTCTGTACTTAATGTAAAAACTCAATAAAATCAATATATTTGGTCCTTATGAGTGGCTTTACCATTTTTATAGTTGAAGACGAAAAAGCGATCCTTGATACCCTAACGCTGAATTTGGAACTAGAAAATTTCAACGTTATTTCTGCTGCTTCAGGCAATAAAGCGCTTGAACTATTTAAAGATAAACATCGCCATATTCATTTGGTCCTATTAGATGTGATGTTACCCGAATTGAACGGTTTCGAATTATTTGAACGTTTCAAATCTATTCAACCTCAAATGCCTATTATCTTTTTAACTGCAAAAAACCAAAGTATTGATAAAATATCCGGTTTAAAATTAGGTGCTGATGATTACCTCACAAAACCTTTTGATCTGGAAGAATTACTGTTGCGCATCAGAAATGTTTTAAAACGTTACCCGGCTCAAAATAATTCATCCTATCAATTCAATGGCGGTACCATTAATTTTGATACTTACGAGATCACCGATATCCATAGCGCTAAACATCCGCTATCAAAGCGCGAAATTGGTCTATTACAGCTTTTAACCGCTAATGAAAACAAAGTAATTTCGCGTGATGAGATCATTGATAAATTATGGACCATCGACGAAAATCCATCATCACGTACCATTGATAACTACATTCTTAACTTCAGAAAACATTTTGAAGTTAATCCAAAAGAACCCAAACACTTCCATTCGATCAGAGGTGTTGGGTATAAATTCACTATTTAGGTTGCTTTTTTACGTATTCGCGTAAATTGGTCTTAGAACTATTGAAAGAAAAATGATCTTCAACCTTGTAGTAGTTCTTTTTGTCTATTGTATGCGAATAAGCCCATTTTGCAAAATCTAATTTCGAATCATCAAACGAAAACACCTTTACCATTTCAATTACCTGATCGGTCTTTAAATATTCATCATCTAAAACCTGTTTTGCTTTTTGCAATCTGTCTTTATCAAAACTTGTTTTCTTTACGGCTTCTAAACGCTCATTAAATTCAGCCGAGGTAATTGGCGTAATTGTTACCGAGGTGCTTGAAACTGTTGCTGTTGAAGTTGTACCGGTGCTAACTGCCGATGGGTTTACGGTTAAAACACTTGTGGTAACTGCAGTAACCGGAGCTGTTACAACCGCTACTGTAGGCGTTGTTGTGGTTACAGGTGGCTCTTCATCCAACATTAATGTTTTGCTTTCTAATAATATCGAATAATAACCCATGTTATCCTTTGTGATAATGTATTTAGAAAGATAACGCGGTTCAGATGTGATCGTATATGTTAACATATTGGTTGAACCCGCTTGTAATATTTTAATGCGATAGGCATTCTCCTCCAACATACTAAATGTGATATTAGCCGCATAATCATTACTCATGCGCACGCCATTGATAGATGCAATAAATTTAGGATACGCTAAATTGGCATTTCTGATAACCACTTTTCCGAGGTCTTGCGCAATACTGCTTACTGTTATAAAAAGTGCTATTGCTAGTAAAATTTTGTTTTTCATATAGTTTGTTTTTAATTCTCTATTTTCAAATATGGTGCTAAGCTTTTATCAAATATCTTAAAATATATTAAAAGGGTCGCAATTCCTTAAAACTTAATGCCCATCACCAGCATATCATCTATTTGCTCCAATTCTCCCTGCCAATTGCTGATGGTGCTTGCCAATCGGTTCTTTTGATCGTTCATTGGCGCACGATGTATCTCTACCAACAATTCACGTAATCGTTTTGATGAGAATTTTTTGGCCTTATCGCCTCCAAATTGATCGGCATAACCATCGGTGAACATACATAACAGATCTTCTTCCTGGTAATTGATCACAATTTCTTCAAATACCTTATCACCACTGCGCATTCCTCCTAATGAAAATTTGCTGCCTTTGAATTCCTGTATCTCTTTATTTCGAATTAAAATAACAGGGCGCTTGGCTGAGGTAATAATTAATTCTTTTTTCAATTTATTCACACGAATCAATGTCAGATCCATTCCATCCTGTACGGTTAGATCGCCATCTTTTTGTTGCTTTAAGGTAAAGTTGATCTGCTTATCCAATTCCGTTAAAATGGCTGCCGGTTTATCAATTTTATTATCAATTACTGTTTGATTTAATAAGCTGCTTCCTATTACGGTCATAAATGCTCCAGGCACGCCGTGTCCGGTACAATCGGCACAAACTAAAATATATTCATCACGGTTTATTTCATGGAACCAAAAAAAATCGCCACTCACAATATCCTTTGGTTTGTAAAATATGAACGATAACGGGATGTTTCTATATATGGTCTCTTCGTGCGGTAATACAGCATATTGAATGCGTTTGGCGTAATTGATACTGTCTGTAATATCTTTTGACTTATTTTCTATCTCCTTATTTTTCTCTTCAATTTTAGCTTGCTGCTTTTGTAAATAAGCAAAAGCTCTGCTGAATAAGATCACAAAACCTAGAATAACAAATGTTATCAATAATGAATATTCGATACTGGCGCCAATAGAATAATAAAACATACCAATGCAAAACGACCAAATTGCAACCATGTACTGGCCAACTTTTGGATTGTTGAACATAAATGATGAACCCACTGTGATCACAATTACATTTAACCAGGTTGGTGAATTTGCTCCTGAATAATACATGTATGGAATGAACAGAAGTCCATTTATACTCATGATCAAATAACCTGGTTGAAATCCTTTTTTATTTGAAAAATAAAATACAGTTGACGCAACAATTGGAAATAATATTGCGATGATCAATGTGATGAGCCAATGATCGGAAGAATATATTGCAAGTACACTAAATGGCAGGTCAACTATTGGAAAAACCTTAAATAAAAAATCCCAAAGTTCTTTTATATTATTTCTACTCCCCTTCATTTAAAAATAAAAATTTCAAAAGATGAAATTAACAGAATATAAATATACTATTTTACTTTAAATCAGCTACTTAAATTAATAACCATTCAAAAAAAATCAATTTGTAATTGTTATATTTATGACCATTACCCTATTTATATTACAATTTATTTACACATATGAACTCACTTAAAAATTATGCCTGCGGCCAATGGGTTGCAGGCGCCGATAAAGGCCAGGAATTATTTAATGCAATTAATGGCGATGTGATCGCAACAGCTTCAAGTAAAGGTTTAGATTTTGGTCAGATGCTTGATTACGCGCGTAAGGTAGGCGGACCAAAACTTCGTAGCATGACCTTTCATGAGCGTGGTATGATGTTAAAGGCTTTAGCCACTCACCTATTAAGTAAAAAAGATATTTTTTATAAGATCAGCTGGGCTACCGGTGCCACTAAAATTGATAGCTGGGTTGATATTGAGGGTGGTATAGGTAATTTATTTACTTACGCTTCTCTTCGTCGCCAATTCCCTAACGAAACTTATTGTTATGAGGGCGATGTAGCGCGTTTATCAAAGAATAACACGTTCATTGGTCACCATATTTGTGTACCTAAAGAAGGTGTTGCCATTCATATCAACGCTTTTAATTTCCCGGTTTGGGGTATGCTTGAAAAAATTGCAGTGAACTGGTTTGCCGGTGTACCTGCCATTGTTAAACCTGCCACACTTACCTCCTACTTAACTGAAGCCGTTGTAAAAGAAATTATTGCCAGCGGTATTGTGCCTGAAGGCGCTTTGCAATTGATATGCGGCAGTGCAAATGGTATTTTAGAACATGTGATCAATCAGGATGTGGTAACTTTCACGGGCTCTGCGTCAACTGGTAAAATGCTAAAATCACACCCTCGCCTACTCGAAGAATCAGTTCATTTTAATATGGAAGCCGATTCGTTGAACTGTTGTGTATTAGGAAGTGATGTAACGACAAGTATGCCTGAATTTGATATTTTTATTAAAGAGGTTTCGCGCGAGATCACAACCAAAGCCGGACAAAAATGTACTGCTGTTCGCCGTATCATTGTTCCAGAGAACATGATCGAAGATGTTCAAATTGCTTTAGGCAAACGCTTGGCTCAAACTGTAATTGGCGATCCGAATGTAGAAGGTGTGAAAATGGGATCACTTGCAGGAAGATCACAATTAACGGAAGTGCGCGAAAAAGTGGAACAATTAAGCAAAACACAAAAAATAATCATTGGCGATTTTGAAAATTTTGAAGTGAAAGGTGCTGACAAAACAAAAGGATGTTTTATGCCGCCGATCATTTTCTTAAATGAAAATCCGTTTGTGAATACCGATTGTCATAACATTGAAGCCTTTGGTCCGGTTAGTACCATCATGCCATACAAAACAATGGATGATGCTATTCAATTAAGTAAACTTGGTAAAGGTTCATTGGTAAGTTCAATTGTAACCGCTAATGAGTCAATTGCGCGCCAGTATGTAATTGGTGCAGCGTGTATGCATGGCCGTATTTTAGTATTGAATAACGAGTGTGCTAAAGAAAGTACCGGACATGGTTCACCAATGCCAATGCTTGTTCATGGTGGTCCGGGTCGCGCCGGTGGTGGCGAAGAAATGGGCGGTAAACGTGGGGTGTTCCATTATTTACAACGTACAGCCATACAAGGTTCGCCAACTATGATCACTTCTATTTTAAACAGTTATCAGGTTGGTGCAAAACAGATTATTAAAGATGTTCATCCGTTCCGTCAGCATTTTGAAGATCTGGAGGTTGGAGAAACAACCATTACCCCTACTCATACAGTTAGTGAAGATGATTTGGTGAATTTTGCGAATTTAACCGGCGATAAGTTTTATGCTCATCTTGAACCTAATTCATTAGATGGTACCATCTTCAAACGCACTGTTGCTCATGGCTACTTCATTTTATCAAAGGCAGCGGGTTTATTTGTAGATCCTCCAAAAGGTCCGGTTTTATTGAACTATGGAATTGATGAATGTCGTTTTACAAGACCAATTTACCCGGGTATGACAATTGGCGTAAAATTTACTTGTAAAGAAAAGATCGAGAACGATAAACCTTTAACTGCAACAAACGGTGAAGAGGTGAAAGTTGGTATCGTTAAATGGGTGGTTGATATTTATGATGCCAGCTCAATGTATATATTAGAAAAATACGATGCAGTTGATCAGGCAGGCCAAACGGTTGGTATTGCAACCATATTAACCATGGTGAAAAAGAAGAATCAGAATTGATCTTAAACAGAACAGAGTAAAAAGTACTTACCAATTTATGAGGAAACAGATCGTGAGTTTCATATTTTCAATATTGATCATTCAATTTAATTTGAAGGGTGAGGTAATTGATTCTATGATAGCGGTTTCCAAAACACAAAAAGACACTGTACTTTTTAAAACGATTCTTAAGATAGGTAATGCCCTTTATAATGAAGGTAATTTAGATTCGGCAACCTACTATTTTTCTAAAGGATATAATGCCGTTCAAAACAATGATAAATTCAAATGTGATTTTTTGATCCGATTAGGATTAGTTGAACGAGAGAAAGGAATCTATAATAGATCATCGGAATATTATTACGAAGCCCTTGCTATAGCCGAGAAGTTGAATTTGATCAAACAAAAGGCCAGTATATTTAATGGTATTGCTGTTATTTGCGCCATTCAAAAGGATAATAGTAAAGCCCGCGAATTTTATAACAAAAGTTTGGAATTGTATAAACAGATGGATTTTGCAGGCGGGCAAAGTTCAGTTTACAATAATATTGGTTTAGCCTATTTAGATGAAAAGAATTTTTCAATGGCGCTCCGGTATTTTTTAAAGGCTTTAGATCTGAATAAAAAATTGAATGATGATTTTAATTCAGGTATCAATAGTGAAAACATTGGTTTGATCTATCATGAATTAAAAGATTATAAATTAGCTTACATTTATTATTCAAAAGCCCTTAAAATTTGGTATAGCCGTAATGATGACTATAGTTGCGCCATCAATTTAAGTTATATAGGAAACACTTTAATTACCGAAAAAAAGTTCAAACAAGCCATTGACACGCTTGAAAAAGCCATGAACTTTGCAAATAAGGCTAACACTATTTCAACTAAAAAGGAGATAGCCTTTTACCTTTCTAATGCATTTGAAGGATTAAATGATGTAGGCAATGCCCTTAAATATTACAAAATGGGTAAGTCAATGGCGGATAGTATCCAAAACAAAGAGAATACAAAGGAGATCACAGAGATACAATTGAATTATGCTTTCAATAAGATTAAAGAACAAGATTCCATTAAACACCAAATGGAAGTTCAGGTGAAGGAAAATCAACTGAAAGCGGAAAAAAATTATAAGTACATTATTAGCATTGTTCTATTGATCATTTCGGTGTTGCTGTTTTTTGTATTTAAAAACTATAAAGAAAAAAAGAAGGCAAACGAGTTAATTACCGAACAAAAAAATTTAGTTGAGCAAAAACAACAAGAGATACTTGATTCAATGATCTATGCCCGTAGAATTCAAACTGCTTTATTAGCGCATAGCGAGTTCATTAATAATAACATAAAAGAACATTTTATGTTAATGAAACCAAAGGATATTGTTAGTGGCGATTTTTATTGGGCAGCTAAAAAAAATAATAAGTTTTATTTAGCCGTATGCGATAGCACAGGGCATGGCGTTCCGGGTGCATTTATGAGTTTATTGAATATGGGCTTTTTAAGCGAAGCTGTAATTGAAAAACAAATATTGGAACCCGATAAAATATTTAATTATGTGCGCGAACGGTTGATATCTACTATTAGTAACGAAGGTCAGCAAGATGGTTTTGATGGCGTTTTGATATGTATTGACCAATCGGATAAGACCAGTGCCAATGAGAAATTAAAGATCACGTATGCCGCAGCAAATTGTTCGCCTGTAGTTGTTTCAAAAAGTGGTATCTCTATTCAATCATCAGATAAAATGCCAGTTGGTAAAGGTATTCGCAATAATTTATTTAAGCTACATAGCATTGAATTAGATAGAACTGATACTTTATACCTTTATACAGATGGATACGCTGATCAGTTTGGCGGACCAAAAGGAAAAAAATTCATGTATAAGCAATTGAATCAGTTGCTGACAAATATTGCAGAAAAAGACCTTCATACACAAAAAGAGATCTTAACAGATACATTTGAAAAGTGGAAAGGCAGTTTAGAGCAGGTAGATGATGTTTTAGTTTTTGGGATCAAGATCTAATTTGGTATTTATTATGAAACAACGCTTAACACATATTACCCTACTCCTTTGTTTCATCTCCGGCTTATTATGTTCTCAAACAGACCAAGTTGATTCGCTCATACAATTATTAAGTAAGCAAAAAGATGATACCAATAAACTAAGAACTTTAAATCTTATTGCAGAATTGGCCGATGAAGGTGTTTGGCAAAGGTATAATAACGAGCAAGGTAAACTGGCATCTAAACTTCAAAATTCAAAAGATCCACAAATAAATAAAGCAGCTAAGCGTTATTTGGCAGCATCCCTTAATAATACCGGATTCAATAATTTTCAAACAGGTAATTTACGCGCTGCTTTAAACTATTTTCAAAAAAGTTTAACGCTTCAAAAAAGTATTTTTGATAGCATCGGTATTGCTCAATCTTTAAACAACGTAGCTGCTGTATACGACAGTCAGGGAGATGTGTTAAAAGCATTGCAATACTACTTTGAAAGCTTGAACATTCGCGAACTAATTAGTGATAAAAAAGGTATGTCGCAATCACTCAATAATATTGCTGTGCTTTACAGCAACCAAAGTGATTTCAAAAGTACATTACAGTTTCATGAAAAATGCCTGAAAATAAAATTGGACTTAAAGGACAGCGTTGGAATAGCACGTACCTATAATAATATTGGCACTACCAAAATGAAACAATTGGAAGCTTTGATCAAACAAGAAAAATACATTAGTACAGAAAGTTTGCAAAATATTTATAAAGATTTCTATAGTGCGTTAAAGATCAATAACAAAATTAAAAATGAAGATGGACTAGCCACTACATATATTAATATTGGCATGTATCATGAATTATTAGGTATTGTTCAAGAGCGAAATGGTGTATCTGCAACCGACACTACTTATGAAAAAGCAGAAAGATATATTAAAAATGCATTGAACTATTTTATAAATTCAAGGGATAAAGAGTGGGAAGGTAATACATGGAATGCCTTAGCGCAAGTAAATATAAGAGCCAATAAAATTAAGGAAGCTGAGGTTAACGCGAATAAAGCCTATCAAATCGGAGTGGCCTTTCAATTTCCATTTATTATTCAAAATGCGGCGGAAACATTAGTGAAGGTATACCGCGCAAAAAAAGATTATGCAAAAGCATTAGAAATGAGTGATCTTGCAAACTCATTAAAGGATAGTTTAATGAGTGAGAACATTAAGAAAGAATCGGTTTCAAAAAAATTCATTTACGAGAACGAGAAAAAGGATGCCATAGTAAAAACTAATATTGAAAAAGCAGAATACACCTACAAAACAAAAGAACGTGAACAACGTATTATTTTGATCGTGGTGCTGGTCATCACTTTATTGATCTTATTCTTTGGATTAGTTATTTACAACAGATTAAAGGTTACCCGTAAACAAAAAGCTGTAATTGAATTAAAGGAAATTGAAACGCAACATCAGAAACAGATCATCGAAGAAAAACAAAAGGAAATTTTAGATTCGATACATTATGCCAAGCGAATACAAAATGCATTGTTGGTACAAACTGAATTTATTGATCAAAACATTGAGAATAATTTTATTTTGTTTAAACCAAAAGATATTGTAAGTGGCGATTTTTATTGGGCAACCAAGCATAACAATGTGTTTTATCTGGCGGTGTGTGATAGCACCGGACACGGTGTTCCGGGTGCATTTATGAGTCTTTTGAACATTGGTTTTTTAAGCGAGGCTATTAATGAGAAAAACATCACCCAGCCTAATGAAATTTTTGATTACGTACGAAAAAGATTGATCACCAGTATCAGTAAAGAAGGGCAAAAAGAAGGGTTCGATGGTATTTTAATGTGCTATAATGAACAAACAAAGAAAGTAACTTATTCTGCCGCACATAACTCACCTGTAATCATAAGAAATAGCGAAGTTATAAGCTGTCCTTGTGATAAAATGCCGGTTGGTCAGGCTGAAAACCTTACGCCATTTCAATTATTTGATCTCGATCTGCATGAAAATGATACGTTATACCTTTATACTGATGGTTATGCCGATCAATTTGGCGGACCAAAAGGCAAAAAGTTCATGTATAAAAAACTCAATAATCTTTTGATCACCTTAAATCAAAAGCCCTTAAAAGAACAACAACATAATTTAGCCAACACCTTTGAGGAGTGGAAAGGTAGTTTAGAACAAGTTGACGATGTATTGATCATTGGATTAAAATTAACTTAATTAATTATTAGAACCAGTTCAAAATATTTACTCATCCTGCTCTTCTTGATCGGAAGTTTTAGATCATTATTTGGTCAGAGCATTAAGCCTTTCGGTAGTCAGGTAAACTTCACCCATTATTTTTATAAGCAAGGACTCACCTCCCCTAACATTCGTTGTGTTTTCCAAGATTCAAGAGGTTTATTATGGGTTGGAGCCATGAATGGATTATTTTATTATGATGGTGTTAAGTTCAATAAATTAAGTTCTAAGAATGGGTTTGGGAATTTGGATGTTGGTTCGCTTACTGAAGATAAGAATGGCAGAGTTTGGATAGGCACCATGGATGGTCTGTTTTATTTTGAAGGAAATAAAGTTCATCGCATAGACACTGCCGGAACAAATATGCCTCGGAATATGTGCTGGTCGTTATACTGCGATAATGATGGCTCCATGTGGGCCGGTAGTATCAATAGGATCTATCACTTCAATTTTGATGATAAAAAAACTACGTTGATCAAACGTTATCACATGAGTAACGATAAGAATTTGTCTATTCGTTATTTAAAACGTAAAAAAAATGGAACAATGATTGCCGGTAGTGAAAGTGGGTACTACATCTATAAGCCGGATACATTTATGCGATCAGATGCAACCAACTTTAGTATTTACAATTTAATTGAATTGGATAACGGTTCTGAAATAACTTCCGGTTGGGGATCTCCATTAAATTTCATTAAAAATGATAAAACAGAAAAAGCGATAGATGTTGGTTCGGGTATACTCACCATTACAAAAGACAACAAAAATAATATTTGGTTGGCCACTTGGGATAAAGGTATCTTTAAATATGATGGTAATAACATCACGAATTATTCCTTCAATGAAGGTTTAAGTTATAATTCTTTTTGGTCGAGCTACACCGATAGAGAAGGAAATTTGTGGTTTGGTTCATGGGGAAATGGATTGTATAAATTCTCAAATGATGGTTTTATAAACATTAACGAAAAGAATGGATTGCACTCTAATTTAATAATGGCCATGACCCAAGATACCAGCGGTAATGTGTATATGGCCTCTGAGGTAGCTTTATCTAAATATAATTTGGCTACAAGAACATTTACTAATTACACTACACTTGATGGCAAACCTTTAAATATATTAACTAATTTATATATTGATGATAAGAATGAACTTTGGGCTTTTTCATATGGCGGTAATGGATATCGCTTATCCAATAACAAATTAATTCAGGAACGATATAGTCACGGTTTTCAATGGCATAAAGAAAAAGATGGTTATTTATATGTTGCAACCGAAAACGCTTTATGGTTATGTAATACACCCGACTCAGGTTTAATAAAAGTGCGGCCATACAATAACAAACGATTAAAAGCGTGCGTAGGATTTTACTTTGAGAACAAGAACAGAATTTGGATGTATAATTCTTTTTTTGGTGTTAGTTTATTTAATGGAAAAACTGCCTACAACTTTAACCAAACAAATGGTTTGATCAGAGAGGCAGTAAACGCGGTGACCAAAGATAAGAATGGCAATTACTGGCTTGGGTCGAGCGGACGAGGAATATATTATTGCAAGTTAGTAAATGACACAACCATAAAAATACTTGATTCCTTAACAGTTCAAAATGGCTTAGGATCAGATATAATTAACTCTTTGACCATTCATAAAAACAAATTAATAGCCGGTACGGCATTTGGTTTGAGTATGATGGATCTTGATGCATACAAGAACGGCGATCGTTCATTTAAAAATTACACTAAAGAAAATGGTTTGGTGGATAATTCATGTTCTGTTTCGTTCATCGATAAAAATGGTAAGATTTGGATAAAGACCTCCGAAGGCGCATTTGTTTTTGATCCTTCTACAACCAATGTGAATACTAAAGAGTCGTCAACCTTATTAACTGAAATAAAACTCTATTTTAAAACCGTTAACTGGGAAGATCAAAATTTCAAAACAGATATATTGGGTATTCCACATGACCTGGTTTTACCTTATGATCAAAACCATCTAACATTTTATTTTAATGGCATTTGTTTAACAGCGCCTTCGGGTGTTCGTTACCAATTTAAACTGGAAGGCTTAGATCCGGATTGGTCGCCTATTACCAATAAGCATGAAGCTACCTATTCTAATATACCGCCTGGCACGTATAAGTTTTTCGTAAGATCATGTAATAATGACGGACTATGGAATGCGAAACCAACTGAATTTAGCTTTACCATCACGCCTCCATTCTGGAAGCAAAATTGGTTCTATCTTCTTTTGATCATTAGTGTTTCAAGTGCGGTGTATTTATTTATTAAATACCGTGAAAAAAAGCTAAAAGTTGAAAATGAAAATTTAGAGAGAAAGATCACGGAGCGTACACTTCAATTAAAAAATGCGTTCCTTGAAATTGAAGAAAAAAACAAAGATATTCAGGATAGTATTGTTTATGCGAAACGAATTCAAGAGGCCATTTTACCGGCTAAGGAATTAAAGCATAAACTATTTCCGAATGCATTTGTTTTGTATCAGCCACGCGATATTGTAAGTGGCGATTTTTATTGGTTCACCGAAAAGAATGGTAAACGACTCATCGCTGCAGTAGATTGCACAGGGCATGGTGTTCCGGGTGCATTCATGAGTTTGATCGGTTCAACTATCTTAAATGAGATCGTAAATGTTCAGGGGATCATTAAGCCATCACAAATATTAAATAAACTACGCGACCAGATCATCCATTCGTTAAAACAAAAAGATGGGAACAATAAGGATGGGATGGATATTTCATTACTTTGTTTTAATGAAAATGAGAATTTAGTGGAGTTTGCAGCTGCCAATAATCCATTATGGATCATTCGAAATAATGAAGTAATAGAAGTTAAGGCAGATAAACAACCGGTAGGTTATTCGGGTTTTGATCTGAAAGATTTCACAAACCATTGTCTGAAATTAGAAAAAGGTGATATGCTGTATTTATTTTCGGATGGTTATGCCGATCAGTTTGGTGGTGTAAAAGGAAAAAAATACAAGTATAATACCTTAAAGAATTTTTTGATCAGCATTAATCATTTGAGCGTAGCCGAACAAGAAACAAAATTACTGGAAGAGTTCTCGAATTGGAAAGGTGATCTTGAACAAGTAGATGATGTTTGCATCATTGGCATAAAAATATAACTAAAATGTCCCGTTTAAAATTCTTAATACTTTTTTTATTATCTACTAATGTTCTGCTTATGGCCCAACAGTCTAACGCATTATTAGATTCCATATTACACACTATACAAAACAAACCGATCACGAAGAACGAGATCGAACGATCTATAAACTTACCATATGATGTTATAGTAAATAACTTAAATAAATCTTTGATCATTTTTGAAAAATTAAATGAAAGTAAACTTGAAACCGATCCTGTTAAATTGGGTGATCTTAAGGAAAAATTAGCTTTGGTATATTATTTAAAAGGTAATTATGTTTCTTCATCTGACCTGCACAAACAATCTATAGCCCTTTTTCAAAAAGCAAATGAACAACGAAAAAAAGCCAATGCGCTAGCCGCTATGGCTTATGAAAGTAAGAAACGAAATTTAAAATTATCGATCGATTGGATGCGTGAAGCAAAAGCAGCGCTTATGTTATTAAATGAAAAACGAGACCTTAGTTCTGTTACAAATAATTTTGGTGTTTTATTCGAGATGAATAATCAACTCGACTCTGCCCTATTCTATTACAATGAAGCACTTCAATTGAACATCATTACCAATGATAGTGTTGGAATGCCGTATACTTTAAATAATATTGCCGGGATCTATTTTATGAAAAAGAATTATGAAGAAGGAATAAAATACATGGATCGTTCAACAGAGATCAGAAATAGAAAAAATGATAAATTAGGTATCGCATGGAATGAATTTTCAATTGGAGAGTTTTTTGCAAAAGAAAACAAGGATAACGATGCATTATTTCATTTCCGAAGATCTCTATCCTACGCTAATATAGCAGATTTCCCAGACCTTAAGGGAAGAAACTATAAGTTTTTAGCCAATATATTGGCAAAACAAAACCGATTTGATTCAGCTTACCATTATTTTAATTCTTTTTTTACTATTCACGATAGTTTATTCAATGATCAAAACCAAAAGCAATTGGTTGAAATGGAAAGTATATACGAGAATGAGAAAAAATCATCCCAAATTAAAGATCTGAATGCACAAAATCAATTAAAAGAAAACGAATTAGAAAAGAAAAGATTCATTCAATTGTTCTTGTCACTCATTGTTCTCTCTATTGGTATTTTTACTTTCTTTTTATTAAAGGCCTATCGCGAAAAGAAAAAGGCAAATGAGATCATTGTTAAGCAAAAGATTGAAGTTGAAGAACAGAAGCACATCATTGAAGAAAAGCAAAAGGAGATCATTGATTCGATAAATTACGCTAAACGCATTCAATCGGCTTACCTTCCACCGGAAGAAACATTCCATCACGTGTTACAAAACGCCTTCCTTTTATTTAAACCAAAAGATATTGTTAGCGGAGATTTCTATTGGTTTTTTGGCATACCTAAACCTAACAAAACCGGTACTACTATTTTATGTGCTGTAGCTGATTGCACCGGACATGGTGTTCCGGGCGCCCTAATGAGTGTTATTTGTTGTAATGCACTTAATGATGTGGTTATCTCTCAAAAGATCAATAATACGGATCAAATATTGAATGAAACGAGGAAATTAGTTAAGCGTAGTTTAAAAAGCACATCCTATAATGGCCAGAAGGATGGTATGGATATTGCCCTGATCAAATTAGATACAGAAACAGGCGATCTCTGGTATTCCGGCGCATACAATCCAGCGTGGATCATAAAAGACAAGCAATTATTGGAATTATCGGCAGACAAACAACCAATAGGTGTTTTTGAAAATGAAAAAGCGTTTTCAGTACAGCATTTACAATTAAATAAAGGAGATAGTATTTATCTTTTTAGTGATGGATATGCCGATCAGTTTGGAGGCCCAAAAGGAAAAAAGTTTAAATACAAAACGCTAGGTGAAACTATTTTAAAACAACAAACCAAACCGATGAATGAACAGCGTCAATTATTATTAGACACCTTTAATGATTGGAAAGGTGATCTTGAACAGGTAGATGATGTTTGTATCATTGGTATCCGTATTTAACATTGAGTAAACCATTTACTGATTTATATCATTTGTATTTTGGTATTTAATCATGTTTGGATCAAGTAAATTGGACTAATCTTGTATTAAATAATTATAACTCATGGAAAATCATAAAATAGCAGACGGGTTTGTAAGTACCCTAAGGAATTTAGCAAACGATCTTGAACAAGTTCAGGTAGATTTTGCGCTTGGAAAAGCAGAAGCAAAAGATAAGTGGGAAGAGTACAGTAAGAATTTTAAAAAGTTCGTTCATGAATCGAAATTAGATTATCAGAACGGAACCGGCGTGATCGGTGATCTGAGAAATAAAGTTGAGAACCTGGAAATTCAGTTTGAATTGGGTAAAGCCGACCTAAAGGATTTTATTGACGAACAAAAGAAAAAATTAAACCTTACCATTCACGAGGTTGAAACAGTAATTAAAAAGAATATCTAAAAAAAAGCCCGCATAAAGCGGGCTTTTTAATTATCTTAAGTATAACATTTCTCTGTATTTTGGAAGTGGCCATACTTTGTCGTCAACAATGTATTCCAACTTATCCACCTGATATCTGATCAGATCAAAATACGATTTCACTTTTTCGCAATAAACATGTGCTTGTTTCTTAGCCGAATCTAAGTTGTTCGCTTTCTTGCGTTCTTCACGCATATCATCAGCAGCCTTTTTAATGATGTTTACACGCTCACTGATCTCATTGATCAAATTCAATTGAACTTCTGCAGCCTTTTTAAATTCAGCAGCCGACATTAAATTCTTCAATCCGTTCACATTCTCAACAATTGTTTTTTGGTATTGTATGGCAGCAGGTAAAATTTGATTATTAACCATGTCTGCAATAATGCGTGATTCAATTTGAATTTTCTTTGTATAGGTCTCTAAACTGATCTCGTAACGGGCTTCTTGCTCACGGTGGTTTAAGATACCTAACGACTCATACATGTGTAAGGTCTTTTTAGAGATCATTGCTTCTAATGCTGCAGGAGTTGTAGGGAAATTATTCAATCCACGCTTCTTTGCTTCTGCTTTCCACTCGTCGCCATAACCATTTCCTTCAAAACGGATCTTCTTACTTGCAATGATGTATTTCTTTAATACTTGGAAAATAGCTTCATCCTTCTCAACCTTCTTATTCATTAAACCATCAACCTCATTTTTGAACGCGATCAATTGTTGCGCTACGATCGCATTTAATACGGTCATTGGTCCGCCGCAATTAGCCGATGAACCAACCGCTCTGAACTCGAATTTATTTCCGGTAAAGGCAAATGGCGATGTTCTGTTTCTATCTGTATTATCTAATAAGATATCCGGAATACGACCAATGTTCATTTTTAATGCCGTTTTTTCTTCAGGACTCATCTTACCACTGTGAACCGCTTTTTCTAATTCATCTAACACATTTGATAATTGCTGACCTAAGAAAACAGACATGATCGCTGGAGGTGCTTCGTTAGCGCCTAAGCGGTGATCGTTATTTGCAGAGGCAATAGAAGCACGCAATAGATCGGCATGCTCATAAACAGCCATTACGGTATTTACAAAGAAGGTTAAGAATTGTAAGTTGGTCTTAGGTGTTTTACCAGGTGATAATAAGTTCTTTCCGGTGTTGGTTGCTAAACTCCAGTTGTTGTGTTTACCACTTCCGTTAACACCTGCATATGGCTTTTCATGTAATAGTACACGGAAGTTATGGCGGATGGCAACTTTCTCCATCACATCCATTAATAATAAGTTATGGTCAACAGCTAAATTGGTCTCTTCAAACACAGGGGCACACTCAAATTGTGCAGGCGCAACCTCATTATGACGTGTACGAACAGGTATACCTAATAAATGCGACTCGTATTCAAAATCACGCATAAAAGCTGCAACACGTTCCGGAATTGAGCCCCAGTAGTGATCTTCCAATTGCTGACCTTTTGCAGGTGCATGACCAAATAACGTACGACCTGTTTGTTGAAGATCGTAACGGATATTATATAAAGCAGCATCAATTAAAAAATACTCTTGCTCCCACCCCAATGTTGCAATTACTTTGGTAACGTTCTTATCAAAATACTGACAAACCTCGGTTGCAGCCTTATCTAACGCTTGTAATGATTTTAATAAAGGTGTTTTAAAATCTAATGATTCGCCGGTGTATGAAATAAAGATTGTTGGGATGCATAAGGTTTGTCCCCAGATGAATGCAGGAGATGTAGGATCCCAAGCTGTATAACCACGTGCTTCAAATGTGTTACGGATACCACCATTTGGGAATGATGAAGCATCCGGTTCTTGTTGCACTAAAGCATTACCGCTAAAACGCTCAATAGCACGGCCACCTTCAATAGGTTCAAAGAAACCATCGTGTTTTTCAGCAGTAGCGCCTGATAATGGTTGAAACCAGTGTGTATAATGTGTTACCCCTTTGCTTTGAGCCCAAGCTTTCATGCAAGCAGCCACCTGATCAGCCATTTTACGCTCAACAATAGTGCCTTGATTCATAGATTGTTGAATGCTTTGAAACGCTTCATCAGAAAGGAATTCACGCATAGCATCTAATCCAAAAACGTTTGAACCATAATACTCAGAAACCTTTTTGTCGCTTTTACTTAATTCTACAGGAACGCGATTGATGGCATCCTGCATGGCTAAAATTCGTCTTGTTGTCATTTTTATAGGGGGTTAAATGTGATTTTATATAAAATCTGCACAAAATTAGTCAAATAAGAGGGGGGTGCAAGTAATTTTTTCAACTTTTTTAGATTTTGATGTGAAAAAAAGGGGGGTGTATCCAAAATAGTTTGATTTTAACGGATGATTTTAAGAGAATCGATCCGTAATTAAAATAAAGTAGAATTATATTAAAATGATCAGTGGATCATAATTGGTAAGACCATGAACTTTCAAAAATATAATATATACCTATTAAAACCTTTAACTATAAAGCAATGAGAAGGAATGCTCTTTTAATGAGGATATATTTTAAAACAATTTAGTGTTTTAAAAAAACCGAAATGAACAATTTCAATTCTAAAAATATCTTAAAAAAAACCGAACCTTTTTAAAAAACCGAACGTAAAAGAAACTAAGAACACAAACTTAAAAAACGAAAAGAACCTATAACCCCAGTAAAATCAAGTGTTTTAAGGGGCTGGTACCAAAAGCTATCCAAATAAATCAAATCAATTAAAAATTAAAACAAACTAATCAATGAAAACACTAACCTATTTAAAACTTACTAGTTATGAAAACAAAATTACAAATCTTAACAGCGTTGGCGCTTATCATTCAGGTAGTGGTAAACGGCCAAACACAAGGGAACCAAGCTGCTAACACTAAAAAAATACAAGTAACCAATAAGCGCACCTTTGTTACTATTGGTGCATACGACCCTAAAACACAAAAGGCAGTAGTTAATACTGAAACACAAAACGCACCGCCTATTACCGATCACACTGCTGTAAAAAACAACCTCGTTATTACCGGTTCCATTTCGGCTTAAAACAAAAGCCTGCTCAGTAAAGCCACAGCTAAAGACGCTAAAGAGCTTACAGCCCAAGCCGAAGAAATGTTGATCATAGAAAAACAATTACGCATTCAGGCAAAAATTAAACAAGGAGAAGAAAGAACAAAACTCATTAAATCTGCCAATGAATTAGGTGTACAAATAACGCTAGTTCAAATTCAGGCATCAGAAATAAATGGGAAGATCAGTTTAGAGACCTTTAACTTCAATAAAGAAATGTATTTGGAGTTATTGAACGACCCAAATGTGAACGACAACTTTGTGCAACGTTCAGAAGCCTTGAATGCAGAAGCTGAACAAACCATGAAATTAGCTAAAGAAATGCGTCAGGAATCATATGCCATGCCTTCGGCAACCGCTAAATTAGGCACTATGCTTAATGCAGAAGAAAAAGAGAACATCGCATTGAACCTTCAAAAAGAAGCCATTGAAAACTTGAATAAGTTAAGCACAAGCGTTGCTTCTATCAAATAAAAAACTCATTAACCCTTTTGTATATAATAAAAAAGGGGGCTTCAATTACGAAGTCCCCTTTTCTTTTTTGTACGTGTTGTATTAATTTCCGTATTCTGAATAAAACTTAATGCGCATAATGCGTAACTCTTCTTCTGTATATTCATCACCGCCCAATTCCTTTAAAGCCGCATCAATACTATCTGAATCACTTTCTTTGAAATAATCCATTACTTCATCTTGCTTATCTTCATCCATTACATCATCAATGTAATAATTCAAATTCACTTTAGTGCCTGATGCAACAATGGTCTCAATTTCTGTGATCAGTTCATCAATACTGATGTTCTTACTCTTCGCCATATCCTTCAAGCCAACTTTACGATCAATATTTTGAATGATGTAAACTTTTAATCCCGATTTATTCACTACCGATTTGATGACCATATCACTCGGACGCTCAATATCATTCTCTTCTACATATTTTTTGATCAACTCCACAAAAGGCTTACCGTATTTAGCGGCCTTACCTGCTCCTACTCCACTGATCTTGGTCATTTCTTCCGTTGTGATCGGATATTGAATGGCCATTTCTTCCAACGATGTTTCCTGGAAAATTACGTATGGAGGTAAATTTTTTGCCTTTGATGTTTTCTTTACCAGATCTTTTAATAAAGCAAATAACACTTCATCTGATGCGCCTGCACCTTTACCGCCAACCATTGCATCATCTTCATCCTTATCGGTATTACTGAAATCATGATCGCGAGTAAACTTAATGCTATGTGGTTTCTTTAAGAAGGCATGACCTTTATCGCTTAACTTCAACAAGCCATAGTTCTCAATATCCTTAATTAAAAAGCCGTTCACTATCGCTTGTCTGATGATCGCTTGCCAGTATTTCTCTTCCTTATCATCCTCAATTCCCTTACCCCAACTTTCTAATGTATTATGCTTGTATGATTTGGCAGTAGCGGTCATAGTGCTCATTAACACATTGATCACATCGCGTAATTTGTGTTTTTCTTTGATCTCCAACACACACTCCAATACCAATTCCAGATCATCTTTTGCTTCAAATTTTTGTTTTGGATGGCGACAGTTATCGCACATCTCATTACATTTTTTCTCTTCAAACTCCTCACCAAAATAATGTAAGATAAATTTACGGCGACAACTGCTGGTTTCAGCAAACGACGAGGTTTCTGCCAACATTTGTTTACCAATTTCCTGTTCTGCAACAGGTTTATCTTTCATGAACTTCTCAAGCTTAATGATATCGTCGTAACTGTAAAAAGTAACACAGTTTCCTTCTCCTCCATCACGTCCGGCACGCCCTGTCTCCTGATAATAACCCTCTAATGATTTTGGAATATCATGATGGATCACATAACGCACATCCGGTTTATCAATACCCATACCAAACGCGATCGTAGCAACGATCACATCCAGCTCTTCCATTAAGAACATATCCTGTGTTTTAGCACGCTCTTTTGCGTCTAATCCTGCATGATATGCTGATGCTTTAACACCATTCACTTTTAAAACCTGCGCTACTTCCTCTACTTTTTTACGACTTAAGCAATAAATGATACCGCTTTTTCCGGCATTTTGCTTTACGTATTTAATGATCTCTTTGATCACATTTTGTTTCGGACGAACTTCGTAGTATAAATTTGAACGATTAAATGACGATTTGAACACATTGGCATTTAGCATACCAAGGTTCTTTTGAATATCTTGTTGTACTTTAGGTGTAGCAGTAGCTGTTAAAGCCATTACCGGAATGTTCTCTCCCAACGAATCGATCAATGGGCGTAAACGGCGGTACTCCGGTCTAAAATCATGTCCCCATTCCGAAATACAATGTGCTTCATCAATGGCAAAGAACGAGATCTTAAATTCACGGAAAAACGCCAGATTATCTTCTTTTGTAAGTGTTTCGGGTGCAACGTAAAGTAATTTGGTTTTACCTGAAGTTACATCCTTTTTAACCTTTAACGTATCGGCTTTATTTAATGATGAATTTAAAAAGTGAGCAATTCCATCCTGGTCACTAAAACCTCTTATTGCATCCACCTGATTTTTCATCAAGGCGATCAAAGGGGAAACAATTATAGCAGTACCTTCGTTTAAAATAGCAGGTAATTGATAACACAAACTTTTGCCGCCACCTGTAGGCATGATCACAAAGGTATCCTTGCGATTCATGATGCTTTTTACGATCTTCTCCTGATTTCCCTTGAACTTATCAAAGCCAAAAAAACTCTTTAATGAATCTAACAGTTCGGGGGTTTCTAATTCGGCAATCATCTCTTTAACTGATTAAAATGGTGTTATTGTTGAGTGAATAGTTTTTATTTCTCCTATAAAGATATACATAAAAAAATGAATAAAACAAAACATTTATCTCATTAGAGGTAAAAATTAGATGATTGGACAAATTTTAAAGACGTATGAAAATCCTAAATTCTAAAAATTAGGGTCCATGTGCTTGTAATGCTTGATAATAAAGACAAGCGAGGTGATTGAAATAACAACATACGTGTAAAATAAGGCTCCCACGTCGTTTATACTAATATTGAAATACATTTTACTGAAGAAAACAATAATAAAACCTAAGGCACCCCATTGTTTGTAATGCCATAAACCCACAAAGGAAATAAATTGAAAAGCAGTGATAGCACCATATACAGCCGGTGCAAACATGCCAATTTTTTTAATAGATGGAGAGAACACTTGTGGAAATGAAAATACAACCAGAATGAACCCGATGATACAAATGATGGATATGATGCGTGGTCTGGTCATTTTATGTACTTCTGATGGCTTCTACCGGATCTAATTGCGAGGCGCTATAGGCAGGGATAAACCCACTGATAACACCAATAAGAACCGATACAGTTAATCCTAAAAAAATATTGGTTGGTGAAAGTGTAATTTCCATATCAATGGCGCTTTTACCGGCAAAGGTTATCAGGTATGTTAGCAACAAACCTATGGTACCGCCCACTAAACTTAATAAAATACTTTCGGTTAAAAACTGAATGAGGATAAAATAGTTTTTTGCGCCTAAGCTCTTTTGAATACCAATAACGTTGGTGCGCTCACGAACAGAAACGAACATGATGTTAGCAATGCCAAAGCCTCCAACCAAAATAGAGAAGCCGCCAATGATCCATCCGGCAGTGCCAATAATATCAAATAACATATCAAATCCCTGGCTTAACAAACTGGTTTCATTAAGGGCAAAGTTTTGATCGGCACTAGGTTTTAATCGTCTGATGGAACGCAGTAAACCGGCCAGTTCGTCAGCCATTTCGGCATTTGTAATATTTGGGGCTGCTTTTGCTAAAATAAACGGATCGGCATTCTCAGATTTGGTATCCAAAAACTTTCTACCAAAATTAAAGGGGATCAAAATTTGATTATCCATGCTGCCACCCAGCATACTCTCCCCTTCTTTTTTAGTAACGCCAATTACCTGAGCTTTAAATCCACTGATCTTTATTTGTTTTCCAATGGCATCTTCATTAGGAAAAAGCCCTTGCTTGATCTTATAACCGATAATAGCAACCGGATATCCGGCATCGGTTTCAATATTGGTAAAGTAACGACCATCTGTAAGATCAAAGGTTTTTATTTTGTAATACTCATGCGAAATCCCCGAGATAATCACATTTTCGATACTACTTGATTGGTATTTGATGGTTTTACGGGCACCCATTCGAAAAGCCAAAGCTTCAGTGGTTTTGCTGCGTTTAGATAATTCTTCTAACTCTTCATATTTTGGTAAAGGCCTGTTCATGTATTTCCACCAAGGGTAATCGCCACCAAATGCCCACGGCCATTTTTGAATGTAAACCACATTATTACCTAATGATTTAATGGAATCGCGAATGTTCTTTTCTAAGCTATCAACAATGGTAAAAACTAAAATGATCGCGAAAATACCAATGGTTATGCCCAATAAACTGAGAAATGAACGCAATTTATTTCCTACTAATGCATGCCAGGCAGCAAATACGCTTTCTTTAAATAAATTGATTATAACCTTTGGAACCATTGAGTGCATGAAGTTACAACATAAAATTTGGATAAAAGATGCTTGTCAATTGGTAATTTAACCGTTTATGGATTCCTAATTAGAAATTATTACTAATTTTACTTCATAATTCCACAACCTTAACATATGAAAAAAATTATTAATACTCCCGATGCTCCGGCTCCAATTGGTCCGTATAACCAGGCATTAATTGTTGGTGATTCTGTTTATTTAAGCGGTACCATTGCAATGGATCTTCAAAGTAATAAGCTTATTAAAGCCCCAATCAAAGAAGAAACAAAGATCGTGATGGATTACATTGAGGCTATATTAAAAGCAGCAGGGTGTACCTTTGACAATGTGGTTAAAACTACCATATTTTTAAATGATATGAATAATTTTGTGCATGTAAATGAAGTTTACGCCAGTTATTTTAAGGCTGATTTCCCTACAAGAGCCACAATTCAGGCGGCACGCTTACCAAAAGATGCCAACGTTGAAATAAGCATGGAAGCTAAATTGTTTTAAGAAAAAGGGGGTGTTTGCCCCCATTTTTTTTGCATTTTTTTTGGAACTTTCGATTTATTGTTTAACTTTACTATACTAAAACTAACTAAACAATGAACATTTTTGTAAGCAACATCAGCTTTAAGGTTCGCGAGCAGGCCTTATCGGATTTATTTTCTGCCTATGGTGAAGTAACCAGTGTAAGAATTATTAAAGATAAAGAAACCAAAAGAAGCAAAGGCTACGGCTTTGTTGAAATGGCTAATGATGATGAAGCAAACGCTGCTATCAACGCATTGAACGGTACTTCACATTTCGAAAGAAATATTGTTGTTGCTGAAGCAAAAGGTAAAAAAGAGAACACAGGCTCTGACGCTAATAGCGCAAACGCTTAATAATTAATTAAATATATCAGAAACCCGACCATAAAATGGTCGGGTTTTTTTGTTTAATACACCAAACACCTTTTGGTTAAATAGCCTTAAAGCCCTTAAATTGCTCATAACTTCTGGCGCTAACATTTAAATTGTGAGCATGTATTAATTATATTTATAGTCCCAAATTAGTTTCCTTGATACCTCGCGATACCGTTGATAAGATCATTGATGCTGCCCGAGTTGAAGAAGTTCTGGGTGAGTTTATTACGCTTAAAAAACGTGGTGCGAACTTATTGGGTCTTTGTCCGTTTCATGGCGAAAAAACACCATCATTTACGGTTTCACCGGTTAAGGGTATTTACAAATGTTTTGGTTGTGGAAAAGCCGGCAATAGCGTAAATTTTATTATGGATCATTTAAACCTCTCTTATCCCGAGGCATTAAAATGGTTAGCTAATAAATATGGTATTGAGGTTGTTGAAAAAGAAATAACACCCGAAGAAAAAGAGCAACTGAACGAACGCGAAAGTATGTTGATCGTGATGCAATATGCTGCACGCTACTTTCAGGATACCATGAATGAAACCGATGAAGGCAAATCAATAGGTTTAGGTTATTTTTTAGAACGCGGATTAAGAAGTGATATCATTCAGAAATTTCAATTAGGATATAGTTTAGAAGACAGAAGATGTTTTACGAATGCTGCAGTTAAGGCAGGTTACTTACCAAAATACCTTGCAAAAACCGGCATGAGTATATTAAGCAATTCTTATGTTGAAGGAAATGAAATACTTGTAAATGATGTATTTGACCGTTATGCCGGAAGGGTAATGTTTCCGATACAGGATGAAGGCGGACGAGTTGTTGCCTTTGGAGGCAGAACGTTATCTAACGATAAAAAAGTTGCCAAATACATCAATAGTCCCGAAACGGATATTTACCACAAAAGCCGTGTACTTTATGGTTTGTGGCTTGGTAAAAAGGCCATACAGCAAAAAAATACCTGTTACCTGGTTGAAGGATACATGGATGTTATTGCCATGCACCAGGCAGGAATAGAGAACGTTGTAGCCAGCAGTGGAACATCGTTAACCATTGAACAAATAAAAGCAGTACATCGTTTTACCAATAACATTGTGGTTTTGTATGATGGTGATGCAGCCGGACAAAAAGCCAGCGATCGCGCCATTCCTTTATTACTAGAGGAAGGCATGAATGTTAAAGTGTTGTTGTTTCCTGATGATCATGATCCGGACTCCTACAGCCGTTTGGTGAGTGCGGATGAATTCTCAAATTACCTCGAAAGCAATGCACAGGATTTTTTAATTTTTAAAGCACATAAATTAAGTGCCGAAACAAAAAATGATCCTATTAAAAAAGCAACCGTAATTAAAGATCTTGTTGCCAATATTGCACTTATACCCGATACCATTACACGCACCATTTATGTAAAGGAATGTGCGAACATCATGGAGATGGAGGAACCGATTCTTCAAGTGGAAGTTAATAAACTGCGAAGAAAAAGTACAGATAAGCAAAAACGCCCTGATGAAGAAACGACTTCACAGTTACCTCCCGAACTTACAGAGAATTTAGAACAAAAAGAACCAAGTACCGAAGCATTAAAGCTACATCATGAAGAGAGTGAGCTTCTGCGTTTAATGATGAACTATGGTAACATTGTGGTTGGTGTTGAGCATAAGGATCTGAATAATGAAACATACATTCAACCGCTTACTATTGATGAATATGTTGTTTTTGAATTGCTGCGAGACGAGATCGAATTTGAAGATCCAATTAACCAGTTGATATTAGATGAGTTTAAGCACGAATTGCAAAACTACCGATTACCATTATTGAATTATTTCATCCAACATCAGAACCCTGCTATCAGCACATTTGCCATTAATAATGCGCAGATAAATTACAGTCTAAGTGATAAATGGGGAAAGTTTGGCGTATTGGTTACAGATGAAAAAAATGAAGTAAAAAAATCGGCCGAGCATGTTTTATATAGCTTAAAGGATAAACGCCTCAATAAGCACATCATGGAAATGAAAGAATCATTAAAAACATTGGCTTTTGAAGATGTTTTAAAGGTTCAGGAACGCATTATGTATTTGGAGCAGGAAAAGAAAAATTTAAATAAAATTTTAGGACGAATTATTATCAAATAATTATGAAAAAGCACTTTATACTTTTATGTTTTGTTGTATTGACTTGGATAGCAAAAGCTCAAAACGTTATTTCTTCATCGGCTTATATTCAAACCTGCATTCAAAAAACAAATTGTTTTTCGGTGAACAATACTTCGTATTTGTTTTATGATGAAAGCAAGGAAGAGCTGATCCTAAAACTAGATTTTAAAAAGTTTAAATCCGGACAGGATACTATCGATGATTGGATGGACGACTTGAGTGGTTCAAACCTATATTTTATTGCTCACATAAGCAGAACAGAATTCAGCAATTTAAGTAACAACAACAGCAAGGTACTCAAAAATGTAAGTGGTTCAATTTATTTTAATGACATCTGGCAAAATACCGTTACAGAGGTTACCATTTTTCAAACCAGCGAAAACAGCATGTTAAGCCGAAGCACCAATGATAATGTTTATGACACCTTTAAATTAAATTTTGGCTTTAGCTTTTTACCTAAAGATTTTAAGATACATAAACGGGCACATCACCTAAAAAAAGTAATTACCATTGGCCTTGCGGCAGGCCGCATTAATCAGCTTAAACCTGAAATGCAGGGCTTATTGAATGAGATCAATAAAAAATAACTTTTTATACCTTTGACTTAATTAGGTAATTTCGTTGACTAAAATTATACGTTAAACTCGCAAAAATTCTTCCAACAGAAGTTAATCCGTTTTCGTGAAAATGCTGATGAATTGTTTTTTGAAAACCGCAATTCAAACCAAAATTCTTGTAAAAAACATCCAAACCTAATCCAACCATGAGTTCATTCATTTCAGTTCCTTCTGTTAACTTTTCTTTTACAAATAAACCTTTTGTGTATTCATAGTAAGAATTTACTGATGGAATGAACGACCAATTTTTAGTATTAAATTTATAAAATACCGTACTAAAATTGGTAAAACTATTCCCCACTCTTTCATGGTAAAAATTAGAGCCGTTAACCTTCATATTTGCTGTTGTTGAAACTCCAATTTTTTTATAACCCAACATGTAACTTGCATAAGTAAATGCATCAACACTGCCAGTGCCGGGCTGCATTAAAAACGGCAAACGAACTTTGTTCTCATCTCTCACATAATAATTACCTGAAGGAATTTTTATTCCCAAACCCAGCACTAACCTTTGTTTAATTGATTGGTCGGCTTTAGGCTGCAATAAGTGATAACCTATAAAAACAGAAGGATCAGCAAAACCTGTATGATTTAGTTTAACTGTATCTTCTTTACTCTTATTATTAACTATAGATGCAAAAGCATTTACTTCCCAACGCTGATGAAAGAAATATTTTATTCGCAATTCAAACACCTTAAAACTTTCAAAATCTTTACTGGAGTAGTTACGGGTAATAACTGAATCTGTTGAATGACCACCATGATTGGTTTTGTAGGCTCCTGCCGGAAAAAAGGTTGAATGCTGCTGATAGGTTCTGTAACCATTAAAAACTCGGTAACGATGCATAAAGGAAATACTGCTTTGATTATCATAAGGAACAATACCCATAAAACAACCACATACATCGCAAGCAAATGAATAATTAGCCATAAAAATGGCTAACAAAACAAGTATCTTTTTTTTCATAAAATCAATTTAAAAACCTTGTTCCCATTAATTACTAATGAGAACAAGGTAAATGTTTAGTTAATTGTGTACATGTTCAAAAGCGAACATACTTGAATAGTTTGCGGCAATTTTTAAGGCATTCATTCCTGGCATCATAATTGAGTGCTGAGTAGCAAAAGTAATAGTATTAGCACCTTTGAACCATTTTGAAAGATCGCTTGTTAAATGTACTTCAGGGGTAACCGATGCAGAAACATTAGCAGTTGAACTTCCGAATGAAATAGTAATAGTTTTTAAAGCATTATTAGCGCCCGCAAAACCACCAATATGAAATGCTAAATTTTTACCTGAGTTGCCCGACTGAGGCGATGTACCTTCCATTTTCGCAAAAATGTATCCACTGTTCCACGACCAAAACATGTTGTTTGAAACAGCTAATGCTCCTTCTTGAGCACCTGAAACATTTCTAGTAGAATCAACACCGATTATAAACTGGATTGATTTGTAATTTGCGATGGGTACGCCAGTTAAAGTAATCATATTAGCTCCGGAAGTTTTGTGATCAACTAAAAAATAACTGTTAGGCACAACGTATGTTGAGTTATCTGACTTTGTTAACACTACATTACTTACATAGTATTTGAACACATTAACCTTAAATGTATCTAAATTAGCATTTACATAATTTTGTGTATCAAATACAAGTTCGTTGGTATCTACAATGGCTTCAAAATTTACTTTTAAGGAACCTGTTGTTGCTGTGGGCGCTGGAGTTGGTGTAGGCTCTGGATCAACCGGATCTTTTTTACATGAAATTAAACTTATGGTTAACAGGCCAGCAAATAATATCTTTTTCATTTTAAATGTTTTTTTGGTTAAATATTTCTTTTATTTCTGAATCATTCATTTGATTCAATTTTTTTATCAATCGCTTTATATCCATATAATAGCGAATCATTATCACCAGCAATATAATTGCCAGTATAACTAATAACTTCATTTTAATATTAATTAAATGACACAATAAAGTGATCAATGTATATAAATACATCTTCACTATTCGGTTTTTAAAACCGATAATTAATTACTTTGATACCAATAAATTTGTTATGTATTTATTGTGCTGGTGGATGGAAAGGTTTGGTTACAAAGCCTGGTTGTAAATTATCTTCAATAGAAGTTCTAACCAGGTCTAAATTATGTTTACGAGGTTTTAATTTAGCTTTATTAGTTTGTATATAAACCAATTCCTCAGTTTTTTCCTTTTTTGTTTGAGATGGATTGGCCGGACTTTGATCTTCCTTCTCCTCTATCTTAACTAATTCTTTTGATAAATGACATGATCCCTCACAACAACTTTCAGGCTCATCCTTTTTTTCACATAAATTTTCGGCAATAAATTTTTGGTTTACCTGAAAGTCAATTAAAACATAAATTCTATTTGCTATTTGAAAAACAAATGCCAATAAAATTAAATATGTGACCAAATAACGCACTATAGCTTATCAAACGCAGTTTTTAAACGTTCCATTACTTTATCTTTTCCAATTAGTGCCATTATATCAAACAATTGTGGACCACCGGAAACACCTGTTACCAATACACGCATCATTTGCATATCTAACTTTCCTAACTCGGAAGTAGCAGCAGCAAATACCTCATGCAATTCATGAGCATCCCATTTTTGAACGGTGTTTAATTTATCTGCTAATTTTACAAATAAAGCTTTTACATCGGCATTCCATTTTTTAGCTACAACTTTTTCATCGTAGCTTGTAGGAGCTTCCAAAATAAAATGACCGTATTGCCAAAATTCATGAACAAACTGAGCTTTTTCTTTTACCAAACGGCAATAATCCTCAATAAATGCATCCGGTAAATTACCGTAACCTTTTTCTATTAATGTTGGTTTAAATAAAGCAGCTAATTCAGCATCTGTATGCTTGCGTAAGTATTGCTGATTGAACCATTTTGCCTTTTCAGGATCAAATTTAGCCCCGCTTTTATTTACGCGTTCAAAATCAAATAACTTCGCTAATTCATCAACCGTAAATAATTCCTCATTGTTTCCGGGATTCCAGCCTAATAATGCCAAAATGTTCACAAAAGCTTCAGGAAAGTAACCTGATTCTTTGTATCCAATAAAAGGCGCCGCTTCTCTTGGGTCTTTCCAACTCAATGGAAACACCGGAAAGCGCGATTCACGCTTAGATATCTTGCCATTACCATCCGGATTAAGGATCAACGGTAAATGAGCCAATTTTGGCATTTCGTTCTCTAAACCTAAATAACGGTAAATTAAAATATGCGCAGGTGCACTTGGTAACCACTCCTCTCCCCTTACCGCATGGCTTATCTCCATTTCAATATCATCCACAATATGCGCTAAGTGATAAGTTGGCATACCATCACTTTTCAATAATACTTTATCATCAACCTGAGTACTATTAACCACAACCCATCCACGAATAATGTCATTAAAACGAATCTCTTCATTACGAGGCACTTTTAAACGAATAACATAAGGCTTCCCTTCAGCTAATAAACGCTCAACCTCTTCATGACTCAAGGTTAAACTGTTACGCATATTCTGACGTGTAACCGCGTTGTATTGCGGTGCTACTACTTTTGCAGCCTCTAATCGCTTGCGCATCTCATCCAATTCTTCAGGTGTATCAAACGCGTAATAGGCATGGCCGCTTGCAATAAGTTTATCGGCATACTTTTTATAGATCCCAAGTTCTTTGCGCTCACTTTGGCGATAAGGTTTATGCTTACCATCTCCAAACCCCACACCTTCATTTGGTGCAATACCACACCAGGTCAATGCATCAATAATATATTGCTCGGCACCTTCCACAAAACGTGTTTGGTCGGTATCTTCGATACGCAATATAAAATCGCCGCCATGTTTTTTAGCGAATAAATAATTAAAAAGGGCTGTACGAACACCTCCCATATGTAAACCGCCGGTTGGACTTGGCGCAAAACGAACTCTAACTCTTTTTTCCATAAAAATGATGGCCAAAGATACAAAAGCTAATCAATAAAACGGATACATACTCCAAGAAAATATACCTAAATCTAACCCCACATTGTTATACAAATAAATGTTAAAGGGGGCATAATGAAATCTTATTTACTTACCTTTAAAATATGACAGATAAAAAAGCGATAGTTGTATTTGTGGGTGCCTCTATTTTAGCGGGTTTAAGCTATTTAGTTTTTGGAATAGGAAATGTTGAATCAGATATTTCAAAAAAATACGTTTCAAACAGAGCAACCAGTGTTTATAAAAAGGATGGGGTTTACAGGGTAGATACCAATGTGATCTTTAGCGACAAAAATAAAGCAGTACTTTATAACGAACTATCTAACCAAAAATTGCAAGAAAGTTTAAGCGTAAAGGATATACCTGAATTTATTGTAACATTTTTAAAAGAAAAGTCATACAACAATCATTTTCATGTGGCAGATAAGTGCGGTAAATGGATGGAGACAGGCACACAACCTTTAGTAATGAAAGAGATGAAGAAGTATGATGAACAAAAACAAGATTCGGTTTTAAAGTTAGAATTGGTAAACCAAGATCTACCGGAGAAAGAATTGAACTTTTTTGGTATTGGTGAGAATATTGCTGTTATAGCCTTAAGAAACGGAGGTAAAAAACATTCAGAAGAAGTTATAGTTATTAAATTCAAGGATCAGCAAATAATTGACCTGTGGTTCAATCGAAAAAGAACACCATCCTTATCTTTAGGAGAGGTTATTGATTTTATACGACTAAACAAAGAACGAAATAACGGCTCTTGTTAGTTTTAATCGAAATGAAATAAACTAGTGTAACTTATTTTAATTTTATAGTTATAGAAGTGCTGTGAAAAAAACACTGATCATACTTTTCATTTTGGGGTCGTATTTTAAAATTCTATCTCAAAACACCGGTACTTTATCTGTTTACTTTGCGTTTAACGAATCTATTTTATATCCGCTTTCGATAAACAAGATCGATAGCTTTTTAAAGAATAAGATCATTCAGCAAATTTCATTACAAGGTCATACCGATTCTGTTGGCAGCAATAAGTATAACGATGAACTTTCAACCAAACGTGTTGAAGAAGTAAAAAAGTACCTTTTAAAAACCGGACTTGATCATAAAAAGATAGTTATTAAGGCATTAGGGAAACGTGTTGCTCTTAACGCTAATCAAACAGAACACGAACGTGCATTGAACAGGCGTGTAGAAATGGTAATGACATACTCTCCTCCACCAAAACCAAAAGTAATAGATGCTAATGTTACTGAAGTATTGATCACAGGTATAGTTAAAGACAGCACCAATAAAGGAATTAAAGCAGAAGTTTCGTTGAACGATAAGAGAGGGAACGAAATACAAGTTGTGAAAACCGACAAGAACGGTCAATACCAACTAAAGGCATTATTGAACAAAAAGGATTTTTACACGCTCATTTTTTATAACGACTCAACCTTTATTGGCTCAAAAAAAATAAGTGCTACAAATGAGCAATTCCCATACACGAACATTACTACCGTGTTACCTAAATTAAAAGGAGGAGGTAAATACACACTAGAGAATTTTAATTTTGTTGGTGATACCTCACAATTACTGCCGGCCTCAATACCTTCACTGCAGGCATTATACAAGTTAATGAAGAAAAACAAGAACCTGGTGATACAAATTGAGGGGCACGTCAATTATCCGGTTTATCTTCCTGATCCAAAACGAAAACCAATAACTTCACAATATGGTTATCCAACCCATTTAAAATACCATTATGAATTCAGTCAATGGTTATCAGATGAAAGAGCTAAAACAGTTTTTGAGTATTTAGAAAAAAAAGGAATTGAAACAGATCGAATGTCAACCATAGGATATGGCGCCAGCAAAATGCTATATCCGAACGCTGTAAGTGAGTTTGAGCAGGAAAAGAACCGACGGGTTGAGATCAATGTAATCTCTTATTGATTTTTGAATTACAAAGTAAGTTTATCGAAAATAAGTATAACATAACCATCAATACCTGGGATCAATTAGCACATGTTTATCAGGATAAATTTATGGATCTCACCATTTACAATCATTCATACGATAGATTTTGTGAACTGATTGATCATATTGATAATTCAGTGCTGGAGATCGGTTGTGGACCCGGTAACATTACAAAATACTTATTGAACAAAAGACCCGAGCTAAAAATAACAGCCACTGATGTTTCGCCAAACATGATCGCGTTAGCAAAACAAAATGTTTTAGCGGCAGAATATTTAGTGATAGATGCAAGAGAGATCGAAAAGCTTAATAGAACATTCAACGGGATCATGTGTGGGTTTTGTATTCCTTATTTAGCAAGGGAAGATGTAAATAAAATGATCAAAGATTGCTATAATCTGTTAACCGCAAAAGGGATTTTATACATCAGCGCAATTGAAGGACATTATGACCAATCGAAATTTGAGTACGGCAGTGTTCCCGATCTGAAAACCTTTGTACATTATTATTCTGAACAAGATCTTTCGGATTACCTTTTAAAAATGGGATTTAAAATAGCAGAAAACTTTCGCATCCCATACCTTAAAAAGGATGGTTCACAAGAAACGCACTTGATTTTAATTGCATTAAAACCTTAAATAGATAAGGTTTTATCCTCTTCCAGCTCAATTATTGGCTGAGCCATCAATTCTTTATTTTGCTTTTTATTGGCAATTGATAATAAAATGGAAGGTAATAATACCAGGTTTGTTACCAACGACATGATCAATGTTAACGAAATAAGAATACCTAAAGCTGCTGTACCGCCAAAACTTGAAACCGAGAAAATTGAGAAACCAAAGAATAAAATAACAGATGTATATATCATACTTAAACCGGTATCTTTTATTGCAGCGCTAATTGCAGCAAAGGCATCCCCTCCTCTTTTCTTTAACTCCTGACGGTATTTGGTTAAAAAGTAAATTGTACCATCGGAGGATATACCAAAAGCTATACTAAATATTAAAATAGTTGATGGCTTAAAACGAATATCCATAAAACCCATTACACCTGCAGTTAACACCAATGGAATTAAGCAAGGAAGTTTTGATAGAATGATAATGCGTACAGATCGGAACAAGGCCATTCCAACAATTGCAATTAATACGATCTCAATAACCAAACTTTCTAATAAATTATCCAATAAATAATCGTTGCTTTTTAAGAATACCAAACTATGACCTGTCATGCTTACCTTGTATTCTTTCGGATCAAATATCGAATCTACGCGTGGCCTTATTTCGGCTACCAACTCCTTAATACGTTGCGAACCTATGTCAGCCATTTGAAAACTCACACGTGTAACACTTTTCGAGCTGTCAATGAAAGATTTTAATCGTGTATCCTGCCCCGTTAAAGAGCCTCCTGAATATTCAGATAATGTTTTAAGATCGGTGATACTAGGTAAGCGATAAAATTTAGGATTACCGCCTTTATAAGTTTGATAAGAGAATTTAATTGCTTCAACAACAGATACAGGCTTTGAGAACTCTTTGTATTCAGCAAAAATTGCCTGCATGGCTTTCATTTTATAAAGCGTTTTTGCGTTCTCGGCAAATACACCATTTTCCTTTTTGGTATTAATGGCAACTTCAAACGGTAATACGCCTTTAAATGCATTTTCAAAAAAATGAAGATCATTATAAACTGGGTCGTTCTTCGGAAGATCGTCAACCACATATCCAATGAAATTAACTTTCATCATGCCCCAAAAACCAATTAAAGTAATTATGATCGTTGATATGTAAATGGCACCACGACGCTTTTGAACTAAATTATCAATTACATCCAATAATTTGGTAATGCGTTTCCCCTCCAAATGCTTGGTGTGTTTTTCTTTAGGTGTTGGCAAATACGAAAGAACAATTGGTACCAAAATTAAGGTGATCAAATAAGTTGCCATAACACTTAAACCGGCTACCACTCCAAATTCAACCAACATGGCACTTTTAGTAAAATATAAAACGCCAAAACCAATGGAAGTTGTAATATTCGCTAAAAATAAGGTTACGCCTATAGTCTCAACCATGCGCGATAAGGCTTTTATTTTGTTGCGATGTAATAAGTATTCGCTCTGGTATTTATTAATTAAAAAGATACAATTTGGAATACCAATAACCATGGTTAATGGCGCTAACAAACCGGTTAATACGGTGATCTTATAACCGAATAATTGCAAAATGGCAACCGACCATACTACACCAATTGCAGTAATAACCAAACTGAAAAACACATTTACACCCGAACGGAAGAACAGCCATAGGATCACACCGGTGATAATAATTGCCAACACCAAAAACAAGGTCATTTCATATGAGATCTTTTCCATCATTTGCGAACGGATGTATGGCATACCGCTATAATGCATTTTTACATTATGTTTTTGTGCAAATGCTTCTGTTAACGTTTTAATTTCTTTTACAATTTCAATTCTTCGTTTTGAATCCAATGATTTTTTTGTGAAGGTGATGGCCATTAAAGTAGCGCCAAGCTCCTTGTTGTATATAATACCATCGTAGAACTTTAATTTTTCGAAATCTGCTTTAATGCTATCCACATCAGCCTGCGAACCCGGAATCTTTGAAATGAGCGGTTTAAATTCAAATTTAGAAAGGCTGTCGTTCAACTCAAGTTTGTATGCCGTAGGAACCGACAAAACATCTTTGATACCGTTGATGATCTTAATGGCTTTACTTAAATGATACCAATCGTTGAATTTGTTTAAAGTAAATAGTTGTTTGTCTTCAAAGCCAAGGACCATCACGTTACCATCTTCTCCAAACTGATCTTTGAACTCCTGATACTCAATAAAAGTAGGGTCATCTGCAGGAAGTATCTTCGGATAAACATACGACAACTCCATTAAATTGGCCTGATAAGCCATAAATAAGGTTAACACCAACACAGCTGATGTGAACGTGATCTTATTTCTAAGTATTAAACCTGCAAATTTGCTCCACATAAAGGCATCTAATATACGTATTATTGCAGTGTTACGCTTCGTAATTATTATCGAATTTCATAAAGTTTATCACTATTTTCCTAAACCATTTTAAGTATGAAAGTTAAAACTATCTTAAACCAACATTCTTTAACAATATATACTTAAAAGGCTAAATCAAATAGCGTATTATTGTATATGAAAAGTTCGGTTTATTTTAAGAAGATACTTCTTCTATCGTTTATACACTTTGTATTAAGTTTAAGTTTATCATTTGCTCAAACAGATAAAAATGCGAAAGCTGCCGAATCATTGGAATGGCATACCGATCTGATGAAAGCTTATGATGTTTCTAAAAAAACCAAGAAACCAATTTTTGCCATGTTTACAGGCAGTGATTGGTGCGTTTGGTGCCGTAAACTGCAAGCGGATGTATTTGCTAAAAAAGATTTTATTGATTGGGCGAAGAAAAATGTGGTATTGTTGGAAGTTGATTTTCCGCGTGCAAAACAGCTACCTCCTGAAACTGTTCAACAAAATCAGAGTTTACAACAAACTTTTGGTATTAACGGTTACCCGACTGTTTGGCTTTTTAATTTAAATAAATCTGATACAGCCAATAATTTCAACATTGATCCGATCGGTTCAACCGGCTATCCGGCAGGTGCTGAACCCGGAAAAGAAGAAGTGAAATTTTTAAACGAGGTTAACACCTTGATAAAAAACAAAACGGGGAAATAGTAACTATAATTTACAATTTCCCCGTTTATTAAAGAGTTTACAAACTTCTCTTAAAAATCAACCTTCACATAAAACAAAGGTAAAAAGCCTAATTGATAATTCTTTATCAATGGATCTTTTTTCAGATCTGCAGGATCTGGCGCATAACTTAATGCCAGCACATTTTTAGTTGAAAGGATATTTAAAATATCCAAAGCAATTTCTGTTGATACTTTTTTACCGTTGATCTTATATGATAATATGAAGTATAAACGACTGTAAGTATCAAATTGATTCGTATTAATTGAATAAATTACCGGTAAAACATCCAT
>JBKDKI010000102.1:0-2123 GCA_046345155.1 Sphingobacteriaceae bacterium | reverse complement strand
TCCTGACCATCTTTACCTTTGGCTTTAAGAATATAGAAGAAGGTTCCTTCCGAGCAATCCTTACCCAATTGGTTCTTTCCATCCCAGGCAAAATTTCCTGTGTCGCTGGTTAACTCATAAACCTTAGTTCCCCAACGATCATAAATGATTATGTATACTTCCGACAGATTGGTTGAACGTAATCTGAAGATATCATTCGACTTATCACCATTTGGTGTAAAGATGTTCGGTATCTCTAACTTGGAAGCCAGCTCCACATTGATGATGCGCATAGCGGTATCTACACAGGTTCCTTTTTGTACTCTAAGGATCACACTGTATGTTCCGGCGGCGGTATACGTTGTTGATACCAATTGATTATTCATAACAGTTGGTGTGATCACACCATTACCATAACCCCAGGTTGAAATGATACTGCTTGCTCCTGTACTGGTGTTACTTGTATTTGTAAAGGTTACAGCCAATGGTACAAAACCGGTCATCGGATCTGCAATAAAATCAGCGCGTATACCACCCTCCACTACTTCAAAGAATGCCTGCGATACACATCCATTGATGGTGTTGGTCACCAATATCATGTACTGTCCGTTCATATTGGTTGTTAAGGCCGATGATGTTAAGTTGGATGTTAAGGCTCCCGGTGGTGCGGTCCATGAATAGGTAAAGCCCGTTGTTGCTCCCGTTACGGTTGGAAAAATATTTACTGTTGGATTAGTTGCACAATCTAAGGTAAACTGACCACTTGATTCAATTGCAGGTGGTGTGAGATCGGATGCTACATTGTAAGTAGCAACATAGGTACAACCATTTACAACTGATGTAGAGATGGATGTGTGTGTTCCGGCAACATAGGTATTATAAGATGAACCATAGGTTCCTGCACCTACAGGCGGATACCACGCATAGGTTGGAACCAATGCCACTGCCAGTGTATTGGCTACAACCGGAACTAGTAAAACACTCGGATCTTTACAATTAATAACGGAGTTAGATGCAGCACTTATGGTAAATCGTGGCAAACGTATATCCTGCAATATCTGAACAGTTTTGGTTGCTCTACATAAATTATTATTATCCACTGCGCCCACTGTCCATACCCCTATTGAAGTTATGTTGTTTGTTGCTCCTGTTATGGCCGGATTGATAACCACCGTTGCGTTTGCTGTTGGATTAACTGAGTTGGATGGAACTGCAGGTACTGTCCATGTAATGCTGGTATTTACATTGCTGCTGATACCTGTTAACACCATGCTCGGATCTTTACACGTTAATATACTTAATGGTTGTATAAAATTAATGTTTGGTGCTATTGTGTTTTGGATAATGCTGATAGATTGTGATGAGATACAATTGTTTGTTTGATCTTTCACATAAACTACCCATACACCCGGAATGGTGATGTTATTTTGATTTGGATTGAATGAGAAGGTGGTTGGTGTGCCCGTAAATCCGGGAGGTACAAAGGTATACTGACAGGCTACCGAAGGCACCGGTGATGTTATAACGCTGGTAACCTGCATACTGGTGATACTGCTGGTTGAACAGCCTATGGTGAAATTGGTTGAACTGGTTACCGTAAATATTGGTACGCCTACACTTGCCGTAACATTCACTGATCTGGTCACCGAACAGCCTGTTACCAGATCGGTACCAATACCCCAATACACACCCGGTTGATTTGGACAGAAAATATTGATGGTACCTTGTTGAACACCTACAATTACAGAGTTGCTTCCTACCATTTGATACCAATTGCTCGATACGTTCGGGCCCGGACCTGTATACAACGTAAAGCAAGATGCTGCCGTGTTACAGGTTACGTTTTGTACCGTTGGTGTAATTACAATGGTTGGTGTATTTAAATTTTGATACACCGTAAAGGTTTGCACGAACTGACAACCCGTTGAGCTGGTTCCTACTACCTGACCTGTACAAGCTTGTGTAAAGGTCATGCTCGTTCCAACAACCGAATTGGTACAATTTGGGAACCACGTAAAACTCAACGGTACGCCATTGGTTACACTCGTTGTTAATACCACATTCGGGTTTAAACATGTTACCGTGTAATCGTTACTCGGATTTACGATCACAAAACTTGCCGGTTGTGGTACCGGTGGTACGCT
>JBKDKI010000101.1:0-4711 GCA_046345155.1 Sphingobacteriaceae bacterium | reverse complement strand
GGAAAGAAAAAAGCTGTTATTCGCGCTAATCTATCGTTAAATGAATAAAATCTAAATATACCTTTTTGTACAAAAGCAAGAAAATCACATTGTTCATTTTTTTTAAGGATCAAGTTTTTTTTATGAACGACTTCTTTTGTTCAACAGATTTGGAAATTCTGCCATTCATCATCACTTAATTTGATAAACCTCTCGAAATAATTTCTTAAAGCTTCCATAGTTTCTTTTAACTCATGGGATAAATTATTAATTATCTATAAAAGTAAGCAATAATTATTTGTTATTTTCATTATGATAACTACCCTAAGAGGAGAGATAAAAGTAGGGCTTAAATTGATTTAACCCAGATTACGCATTAGAAAATCTATTACGAGCTGAAATCTCTTCAAAACAGAACGCTTTGCCACTTTTTCTCCTTCATCATAGTGGTTACTATGCTTCAGTCAAAAAAGTGTCTGTTTTATTAAGCTTTCAGCTCTCATTAATATTCCTAATGCATAATCTGGGTTTAAAATAAAAGAGAGAAAGGTTTTTAGTTACTACCTTCTACTTTCTCGTTTTTTTTATTATTTGCTCTTGTTTCATGAAAATTTTGAAGATTAAAACCCAGACCAAGTTTTACATAGTAACCACTTAACTCTCGTGAATTGTTTGGCATTACAAAACGCCAACCAAACCCAGTCTTAAGTTTAAAATAAGTCAAAATATCATAACTGAAATGTAAACCTGTTTCAATTGGTATTATGCGTTCTTTGCCTTTGTTCACTTCTGTTCCGTTCTGATTAAGCTGCCTGTAAAAGTTGCTGCCAATACCCGTTTGCAGATAAGTTGTTATTCCAAATTTTTTATACTGGTAAAAGTCAAATTCTTCTCCTAGGCTGGCAAAAAATAATTGGTTTTTCTTTATAAACCCATTCCCATCAACAAAATTTTCCAATTTCAAAAGGAGTTCCATTTATACCTATTTTGAATCTGAGTTTTTTTCCGAAGCCAATACCTGAATACAATCCATAGATAACGGTATGATGCTGATAAATGTGAGTTCTTCTATTATCAATTCCATATACAATTTCTTTCTTTTTTTTTTCAAAGTTTAAAAAGGGTTCGTAATATTTTGGGAATAACCTTTCACTAATATTAGTAATGCGATAATAGATGATATGATTTTTAAACGAATCATTTATTATTAATCAGGTGAAGCCCAATTTACACTAAATGCCAATATGAGTTTTATAGAAAAGAGATGCATTATCAGTTCTATCAATGGGTCGGTATAATTCAAAATAGTTGATAGAATTAAGCAAAGAAGCAAAAGTGTTATAGCAACTATTCTTTGATTGTATTGCTTTTTTGTATTTAAAACAATAATTGAGCTTGTTAGAGTAAATAACGTAACTCCCAAAATGGCTAACAACTCACTTGAGAAAATCCAAATTAATAGCGATGGTTGTGCAAGATGAAAAAGAACAAATAAATAACGCTTACTTATTGATTCAGCATAATAGTTATTTGTCCCATTGGTAAAGTTAGCAATAACGCCTCCGCCAATGTCAAGTGCCAGGATGATGAGCAGCGTTTTTTTAATGACTGACAGTTCTGCATCCCATTTAAGTATAAGCGTAAGTCCGGCAAACGAAACCGAACTAATTATAATTGCCAACAAGTCTAAGGTTGTGGTTTCTTGTCCGAATAGTTCATGAAAAAACCGATGAACTTTGATTTTATTGTTTTGCGTTTTTACCACTTAATTGAATTTTATTTGAATAATTTAAGCTTTAACAAGAATTATGACAGAGATTCACGCAGCTAGCTAAATATTAAAACAGTTTTTATAGAGCTTGACTTGAAATACACCATTTACTGCTTATAGTCTATTCCAGATATATGTTTCACTAAAGAGTCCAAAGCAACATGAAGCTTTAACCTGAAGTTTGTTTTGATTTAATAATTCTATTGTAGCATCAAAGTACTTTTTTACTTTAGGATCATATATTTCACATTTGTATTTACCCTGATTGTTCTTAACAGATTTAATTACAACAACTCCAATGTTCTTAGGGTCATCCGATTTAATAATTTTCCCTTCAATTACGTTATTAAGGATATCAATTTTTATTATTGAATTATCTAGGTCTGTCTTCCAATTACCTATAATTGAAGGTTGATTAAAAATTAAGTTAAGGTTGATTAGGAGAAGAATATATATTGTTTTCATGTAAATAATTTTTGATTTTAATTACGTTTATGAACATCTAAAAATGAGCTTTCATATTCTTTAATTTCAGTACCCATAAGCCTATCCCACCAAGTAAAATACAAAGCATAGTTGCCATTAAAATATCGGTGATGCATGTTATGATGTGTGGAGGTTGTTTTAAGTTTAAGGAAGGGTAATTTAATCCAAAAGGCCGTATATACTTCGTAACCTAAATGAGCAATAAAATTATTGGTAAAGGAAATGAACTGCCAAATTAAAATAACATTCCAATAAATAGGCAAAATAAAGGGAAGTATAATCCCCACAAAATTCTCTAGCAATGTTTCAATTGGCTGAAAGGCCAATGAAGTAAAAGGGCTTGGGTCAATACTATAATGATGAGCCTTGTGAGTGTACTTGAATAATTTAGGATGATGCATAAGCCTATGAAACCAATAGAAAAATGTATCATCAATAAAAAGAACAATAAATACACTTATAATAGTGTACAAATAAGGATATGATGAAGAACTTGAATAAATTTGTGTTTTGTCTTTTGAATAAGCTGCGAAAAGAAACGTTATTAATATGGATGAAATAGCAATTGATTGTAATGAATATAAAAAATCGTGTTTAATGTATTTGATTGTACTTATTCTTTTGATTTGTATTCTAAGATTTGATAATTTCTGAGCATATAATACCCAGAAAATTATGTATAACGAACCAGCAACCATACTGTAAAAAGTACAGTAGTAAATAAAGTTTACAAGAATTTCTTTGATATACATAGACAATTTTTACACAAATGTAAATCTCAAGAATAGATTTTTTTTTTACATATGTTAAAAATAAGAGCCTAGTTCTATTTCTTTTGTTTTCCTGCCCTAATTCTGCTTAAACTAACCTGAGATATGCCAAGATAGGATGCAATGTGTCCTAATGGTATGCGTTGAAGAATCTCAGGATGCAATTCAATTAGTTCATTATATCGCTGTGAGGCATCTTTAACTAATAAGCTTTGGTAATAGTAATACAATCTTTGAGTAATGTTTTCTAAAAACAGCCCATACCAAACAGCCCACTTATGATTTGCTTTCACTAATTGCATGAGGTTATCTTTATTGATAAACACGACAGAGGAATTTTCAGCACAGAGAATATATTGCTCACATCTCTTATTAAAAAACACACTTTCAATATCCGCGAATGATTGACCTTCGAATTCATACCAGTTTATTTTTCCATCAGTATTTTGTGAATAAACCAAGCCTGTTAAAAGAAAGTAAATATTATGTGAATTAGTGCCAGGTTTTATGATACAGTCACCTTTTTGAAAAATTTTGAATTCAAATAGTTTTGACGCTAATTCAATCTCATTGTCTTCAACAACTCCAAGTGTCGGGATTATTTTTAAGTATTCTGTTTTCATTTTTTTACAATGCCCACTAGTCTTTAGCCTTAAGACTTTGGATAATTTTAATTACGGAACATGATCTAATTTAGTTGATTATTCTATTAATCAAATTTAAGACTTCTTTCGGGTTTTCAAGCGGACTTATATGCCCACCTACTATAACGATCGTTTCTATCCTTGGCGGTGTTGGAACATAATCCTCTTCTCCTTTCAGGGAAATCGCTTTAACTTTTAAATTTTGGATTAATTCGGTTGCATCCTCTGCGTTCAAAATAACGGCTTTGTCTATTTGCTTAATTTGTTTGTTTGATAAAACACTCATGGGCTTTTTTAACTGTTCAATCAGTGAAGGATTTTCATTTAGTGATGTTTTACCAAACAAAGCCTTTGCAGCCTGTTTTGTATAAAAATTTCTAAACACCAACATAGAGTGCTGTAGTCCAAAGGTTGCTCTTTGTTTTTTTGATGCTGCTTGGAAAGGCATATTGCACAACCCAATTGACGAAAAGCGTTCCGGATATTTGTGTGCAGCTCTTAAAATAGTCATACTACCCCACGAATGACCAACGGCGATAACTTTAGAAATTTTCAAGCTATCTAAAATTTCAATCAGCATATTTGAACAATCTGTCAAAGTCCAGTTTGCTTTTATATTGTTCCAGCTGCTTCCATGCAGAGGCATATCAACCGTAATGACTGTGTGGTCTTTTATTTCTTTAATATGATTGTTCCATAAGTGATGATCGAAATAAACACCATGTAGAAAAATAATTGGATACTCACTTGTTTGAACTTCTTTGGTGTAAATTGCAATTTTCCCTATTTTGGTATTTATGAACTGTGCCTTTTCTTGTGCTGAATTACTCATGGTAAGCAATAATAATATAATTAAGATAAATATTTGTTTCATATTAATTACTAATTGAAGGTGCTTGTTTTAAAAATGTATTATCTATAATTTGCTTCACCATAAAGGTTGCCATATCTCCTAATGTTATTGATAGCTTTAAGCCTTTTCCATCAAGAGTTGCCTTGCAGTTTCCTTTAGCAGGTTTATCAACAATGTTTGGACAGCGAACAATGGTCCAGTTCAATTG
>JBKDKI010000100.1:0-2924 GCA_046345155.1 Sphingobacteriaceae bacterium | reverse complement strand
TATCAGTTTAATGTTACGTAAACCACTTTGTGTTTTTATAGTTAAAACATATAAAGCTTTTGGCAGATCATATGTATCAAGCGTTGTTTTGCCATTTACATTCAAAGTTTTTACAACCTGGCCCAAAGCATTGGTTATTGTTATTTGCGAAGGCTCGTTTACCTCTATGGTTAATTCATTAGTGAAAGGATTCGGGAATGCCTGAATAGAAGTTGAAGCAGTGGCATTAATTTTTAATTCAGTGCAAGGTGAAACAGAGATAAGTAAAGTGTCAATACCTATACAACCATTCGAAGACTGCCCCTGCAAGGTATAGACTGTGTTAGATGTTGGCGAAACGCTTATTGGAGAACCAGTTTGGTTACCGGGATTCCAAGTATAAGTGTTTGCACCGGCTGCAAATAAATTCACTGATGATCCCAAACAAATCTGGTTAGCCGAAGCTGCACCATTTACCGTCGGTTTATTATTAACCGTAACAGTGGACGTTTTTAAATCGTTACAAGAGCTGTTTGCACCGATAACAGTATAAACAGTTAAGGAAGCAGGTGTTACGTTAATATTAGATGTAGTTTGATTGCCTGGCAACCAGGTGTAGTTGCTTGCTCCTGATGCTGAAATATTTACAGCATCACCGTTACATATAGTTAAGGAAACAGCAGAAATCATCAATGTTGGTGTAGTTGTAATGTTAATACTTATCGTTTTGGTACCGAAGCATATGCCTGCATTTCCACTCACGGTATAAACTGTAGTTGAATTCGGACTAACAGCTATGGAGGCATTATTAGATGATGTACTCCAAGTGTATGTATTAGCTCCCGAAGCGGCTAGTGTAGCTGAATTACCACTGCAGAATGCTGTAGATGTAGCGGCAACATTAATCCCTAATTGTGTTCCAATCATAACACTTACCGTTTTGGTATTTGAACAAGAACCAATAGTGCCTGTAACCGTATAGATTGTGTTACTTGCTGGAGTAACAGTAATTGATGAGGTAGTTTGTGATGTGCTCCAAGAATAGCTAGATGCGCCACTTGCAGCCAAAGTTGCTGTACCCCCCGTACAAATTGTTTGATTACTAAGAGCTACTGTAGGCGTAGCACTAACTGTTACCTGAACTGTGCTGGTAGTTACACAAGGTCCTGAATTTCCAACTAATGTATAAACGGTTGTTGATACAGGGTTAACTACTGCCACGGTGCCAATTACAGCAACCGGATTCCAAGTATAACCTAATGCGCTACCTGAAGCTGTTAATGTTGCTGAACCGCCCGAACAAATTGTAGCAGCGCCAATTGCTGTAATCGTAGTACCATTTTGTGTAACAAACATTTGGTTATTTATGTTGTTACTTGAATTTGAATCGATGACTGAATTTACAGTTGTTATACCAATATTTAAACCATTAGTTCCATTAGGCACAGTATTAATTGTAGGTAAATTAACTGTTGCTTGGGAGTTAGCTGATAAATTTCCTGACCAGTTAAAGGTTTGAGTTCCTATTCCATTTACATTAAATGTATAAGTTGCAGACGTAATCATATTCGTACCAAAATTCTTAACTATAATTACTGGATTAATAAAATTATTACAATTAATAGCTTGAGAGTAAGTTGGACTAGCAACATACATAATTCCTAAATCGTTTGTTACTGTTGGTAAATTACAAACCGTAGAAGTTAATAAGGCTTGTCTAATTGGAGAATGAACCATAATTAATTGTGCCCTGTATGCTTGATCTTTAGAAAACATATACATACAAGCATCATTGGTGTAATCCATATAATTCATAAACATACGTCCCGGAGGATTTGGGGACAGAGAGCACCCAGAAGCATTTGGAAAACTAGGGCATCCACTTGTTAAATTGGATTGAGCAGGTGTATCATTACAAAAATCACTAGCGCAAGAACCATCACCCGAAATATGTCGCAAACCAATCCAGTGTCCAATTTCATGCGTTGAAGTTCTGCCTTTATTGAAAGGGACGAAGTTTGCGGCGGTTCCTATACTTCCAAATGCTTTATTTAAAACTACTACGCCATCAGAAGTAGCATTTCCATAGGGTGCAAACAAACCACCTAACCCAGAAGTTCCGGGATTAGGGAAAGTTGCAAATCCTAACAAACCACCACTTAATCCACAAACCCAAATGTTTAAATATTTATTTACATCCCAAATGCTTTGAGGTTTTATGGTATTGCTAGAATACGAATAAGAATATGGTGGGGCAGTCCAGCCTTTTGAATTTCTATTAATTCTATCAATACCTGGTTCAGCCAAAACTCCACCCGTTGGATTAACAACTGCTAAACAAAAATTTACTTTAAACTTTCCTAGCAATGGTTTAAAAGCTACGGGAATTAAATTTGTATCAGCATTTGTGCCATTAAAATCTTTATTTAAGATGTTTATTTGGTCAATGATTTGTGCCGCATTTAAATTTCCACCCGAAGTTGCAAAAATACTATTTAAAGGCTCATTATCGTGAATTACGTGAACAATAACTGGAATATTAAATATTGATTGTGTAGACATTTCGCCTACACCTTTAACACCACCAACCGGGGTTATACTCTGCACCCAATCTTCAAATTGCTGTGGTAATATACCTGTACCGCAGGTGCGCTGTAGCGGTGGTGTTTCCTGTTTTTGTAAATTAGAATTCGTTAATTTGGAATTCTTGTTTTGTGAACTTAAATAGTTTAACCCGAATAAAATAATTCCTAGGATTGATAGTATTAACTTCTTGTTTTTCATTTTACTTTTGTTATAAATTTCTATTTGAATCTTTTACTTCATCAAATTCACGTGCCCTGTTTTATCAAGTTTTTTTCCTTTGTTGTTTTGTATATTCAGTTTCCATACATACACATCATCCTTGCAGATCTCGCCTTTGTAATAACCGTTCCATTTGGTTT
>JBKDKI010000099.1:0-3324 GCA_046345155.1 Sphingobacteriaceae bacterium | reverse complement strand
TGAAACACTGTCTGCCGAAACGTTTTTTTAAAGATATGTGTTTTTTAGTCTTTTGCAAAATGAAAATGTCAATTCGCGAAGCGACCTTAAATTTGCAAAAGCCTTGCATGTCCGCCCGCATTGCGCCATGGCTTGCTGTTAGTGGTTGGCGTTTATTTTTTAATATTATCGTCTTTAATTTCTGGTGGAACAAACTTTGTCATTTCTTTCATTGGGGGAGGAGGAGCTAGTCTTTGATAGCTTATAAAAGTGAAGTTTGTGTCAGCGGTAATTTTTTTTATGTTCTTTGAAATAGTAAATAACTGACTAACTAAAGAGTCGAGAGGTGCATATGTTTGACCACTTGTAAAAACTAAGGTGTTTATTGTACTTTGTTTTGCGGCAATTAATAAATAAAATCCGCCACCGTCACAAACGGGGTCGTTAATAACACTGTCGTGTTTAGTTTTTAAAGCGCTTTTAACCAAGTTATTTATTTTATTAAAAGAGGTGTCTGGTAAAGTGTCTTTATAGTAGATGTCATGACCATTATGCTTGTCGACGCGCACTTTAATTACTTTTGAACTGTCTATATTAACGGAAATTACGTCTGTCCAACCGTCCGAGAAACTAATGTCAATGAAATTAAAAGAAGGTGATTGTCTTGTGTGTTTTTGTCCACAAGAAATTAAGAGAATTAGTATCGATATTATAATTACTTTTTTCATGTCACACTTACCACTAACGTTTTGCGACTAATGGCCGTTGGGCTTTTGGAACACTCAACTTTCTTAACCGACAAAAGGTTATTTAAAGATACCAATGTTTATTAGCCGCCGCAAATTAAATTTCGCGAAGCGACCTTGTTAATAGCGCGCGGCGATGACCCTCTCCCGCCCAATGGCCATTAGTTGCTGTTACCACTTGTGCGCCACACGCAGCTTGTCATTTTAAAGTAAAGTTTGGGTGTCCGCATTGCCAAAGGGCGAATGACCAATTGTCTGCAAGGTCTGCCAAATTATTAAAATGTCCGTTGTCGTAATTTATTTTTAATAAAACTGGATTTTTTGATTTGCTTTTATTTTGTAATGCAGCAACAAACTTACCTGATTGCCAAGACGAAACTCTTGGATCGTTCCAACCTGTTATACATATAACAGCAGGATACTCGGTGTTTTGTTTAACATGAAGCAGTCCGTCCATTTCGTAAAGTGCTTTACATTCGATACTGTCTTTTGTCGACCCGAATTGATAAGCCAGATTTGGTCCATTTGGCATTTGTTCACTTCGAATTGTGTTTAATACGCCTGCGTTTGAAATTGCCACACCATATAAGTCGGGTCTCTCTGTGATTGCTCTACTTATAAGGATTCCGCCAGCACTACCACTTGAACAAATGATTTTCTTGGGAGTGGTAAAACCCTTTTCTATCAAGTATTCAGAGCAGCTATTAAAATCTTTCCAAGTGTTAGGTTTGGTCGTCTTCAAACCTCCTTTTTCCCATAAATCTCCTTTTTCGCCTCCACCTCTTACATGAGCAATCGCTAAGACAACACCTTTACTTACCAATGATAGCCAGTAATTATTGAATGCCGGCTGATAACTCCAACCGTAAGCGCCATAACCTTCAATAAGGCATATGTTATTGCCATCTTTCTTCGTGCCTTTTTTATAAATGATAGAAAGAGGAATCATTGTTCCGTCATGTCCTTTTATTTCTACCTCCTCAACTTCTGTGTCTAGATAGCTCTGGGGAAATTTGTTTGGCACATTATAATCGCTATTAGTGAACGTTTCTGTTGTTACATTAAGTATAAATTCAGTATAAGGTTTATTCCATGATGTGATATTGATATAACATGAGTTTTCGGCTTCATAATGATTTTGTAAAAGAACAGTACCTTGAAATGGTAATTTTATTTCTGATGTCTGTTTGGTTTTAAATACATATTTATAAAGACGTTGATTGATTCCGTTGGAATATACTATTATGATGAAGTCTTTTAAAACTATAAAATTATTTAAGGAAAGATCTTTTTTTTCTACAGCAATAGTTTCAGGATTGTTCCAGTCTGGATTGTGCAATGAAGTTGCGATGAGTTTAAAATTAGCTTCGTCTTTGTTGGTAAAGGAAAAAACCTTGTTATGAGCGAAAACCATCCTGTTTACTAATTTGTCATTTGGTGTGCATAGCTTTCTCCAAGGTATATGACTTAAATTGATATCGGATTTTTTAGCAATGAATACGTTAAATAATCCATCGTCATTACCAGCGTTGGTAAATACATATTCGGAGCATGACATTGAAAGTTCTCCATTTACAAAAGTTTCAGGTTTCAGTTTGAATTCGGGATAAGCTTCATTTCCGAAATAAACTTTGTCTTCCCTTGAATCTTCTCCGATTTTATGAATTTTGACTATATTATTTTTTAAAAAATCTTTTGATGCATTGTCTGAAGTTTTTAAAGAGGTATAAATGAATGATTCATTGTCAAGAAACCAAATATTTGAAAAACAGGGAAAGATTTCATCTTGCTCAAATGATTTAGAGTCAACATTGAGAACCTTTATCCTTGCAATTTCAGAACCTCCTGAAGTAAGAGTTATGACAACTTTGTTTCCGTCAAGGCTTGGAACAGCAGTTTGAAGAATTGCTTTTTTTTCTGGCTCAAAGGCCGAAGGATCAAAAAGTAAACACTCCTTTTCATTCTTGTTTTCTTTATAGTATAATTTGGCAACCTCACCTGGAATACGTTTTTTATAAAAAATCCTATTTTGCCTTTTAAATATGTCGGTATATCTAATTTGCTTTGCTTTGTCAGCCTCATTCCATTCAGCTAACAACTCTTCACGACCATTAATTTTATTTATTACATTATTTGTTATTTCGGCCTGTGATTTATACCATTTCGCAACTGAGTCAACTTTTATGTTTTCAAGCCAACGATAATGGTCGGGATAAACCACTCCAAAATATTTGTCAGCGCTGTCAACGGTATTAGTCAATGGATATTTAATTTGAGAGTGCAATGAAGAAAAAAGGAGAAGAAGTATTGCTATGATGTTTTTTTTCATAAAATAAAGATATTATTTTAAGTAATACACTTAAAAGAGACCAAGTTTCAAAGAGGTCAAATTTATGTTTTGTTATGATTTCTTTTGTCGACCTTAAGTCTTTATACGGATGTCCTGGCGTATTAGTGGTAACGTATTCGGGGCTTGCGTAGTTGGGCTTTCGAAGCATCAACAGTCTTTACCGAAAATGTTTATTTGAAGATACTAATGTTTTTTAGCAAAGACAAATTAAAATTATTTTCTGCGAAGCAGGCAATAAATTGGCTTTGC
>JBKDKI010000098.1:0-2359 GCA_046345155.1 Sphingobacteriaceae bacterium | reverse complement strand
CGTAAAGTTATTTGGCCCTGCCCAAGTATAAGTGTTTGCTGCAATGGTGCTTAAGGTTAAGCTTTGGCCCGCGCATATTGTATTACCGGGTAATACATTGGCTTGGGCAACCAAACCTCCTCCACTTATGGTGTAAGTTTCTACAAGGGTTTGCGTGCAACCGGCGGTAACGGTTACATTATACACACCGGCGCATAGGTTGTTTATACTGCTGGTGGTTAAGGTTGTATTTAAAACACTTAATCCATTGCTCCAAACATAACTGTAGGGTGCATCAACACTGGTGAGACTGAAGGTGGCGGAGCCATTGCACTGGCAGTTTGTTGCGTTTACTTGAGATACCTGCTTTTGAATTTGCACAGGTGCTGTGAATTTAGCGATGTAGCAATCTTCACTTCCATTGTGTACGGCATCATAATATGAGCCATTTCCGGGGTTTACCAAAGGGTAGCTATTTGAATTCAAAATAAATGACCATTCACCTGTAATATAAAGATTGTTGTTTCCATCTACCGCTATCGCTTCTCTATAATCATCACCATCTCCCCCTAAATAATTACACCAGTTGAGGCTTCCTGTATTGCTAAAACGTGAGATAATAATATCATTTTGACCACCATTAAAAGAATTATCGAAATATGGTGAATTACTTGAATTTATCAAATGAGGAAACGAAATATCATAAGTCTCAAAACTTATATAGAGATTATCGCATTTGTCAATTGTGACATTATCTGAGGTGCCCAAAGCATCAAAATCAATACCGCCAAAGTAAGTTGCCCATATGCGATTGCCATTATTATCGAATTTCAAGATAAAGGCATCAGTAATACCGCCCAAAGTTGCTTGAAAAAATGTACCGGCATTTTGAACTGGGAAATCAGATGACCCCGTATAGCCCAGAACAAATAAATTACCGTTGGAATCCGTTGAGATTGAATAGCCATAATCACGTAAAGAACCACCATAATAAGTTGCCCAAAGACGATTGCCATTATTATCAAATTTTAGAAGAAAAGCATTTTCAAATCCATTTAAAACTCCTTGAAAATAGGCGCCTGAATTTTGCACTGGGAAATCATTAGAATCAGTATACCCCGTAACAAATACATTGCCGTTAGAATCTGTGCAAATTGAACTGCCAAAATCATCTCCTGATCCTCCATAATAAGTTGACCAAATGCGTGTGCCAGTGTTGGAGAATTTTAAAATAAACGCATCACGTGCATAATTTAATCCACCATTATTGTTTCCTTGAATGAAGGTTCCTGCATTTTGAACAGGAAAATCGACAGATTCTGTATAACCATTCACAAATACATTACCATTGGAATCTGTATAAATAGAAGTTCCGACATCATTTCCTGAACCACCATAATTTGTTGCCCAAAGACGAATGCCGTTGTTAGAGAACTTTAAGATGAACGCATCCTGCCTGAAACTTCCACCATTATTGTTTGCTTGATAAAATCCACTTCCTCCGGGGTTTTGAACAGGAAAATTAGTAGAGGTTGTCGCTCCGGTTACAAATACATTGCCGTTTGGATCTATACAAATTGAGTTACTAAAATCATTTAATATTCCCATTTGTGATGAGTAACCTGAACCGCCGTAATAGGTTACCCAGAGTCGAACGCCATTATTTGAGAATTTTAATATAAATGGGTTTGCAATACCATTCAACGTGCCTTGAAAATAAGCCCCTCCGCCAGGGTTTTGAACGGGAAAAGCACCACTTAACGAGTAACCTGTTATGAATACATTACCCACGAGGTCAGTGTCTATTGACAATGCTCCGTTAATACCACCATTCCCCCCATAAAAAGTACCCCACACCAATTGAGGGTCTATAACTAAGGTTGAGTTTTGTAGGTTGCGGCTTTGGTTAATGTTAAATGCAACTTCAACCTCGTGTTTATTTAGTTTAGTGGTTTTAAAACTGCTTTTAACTTCGGTGTTGGTTTCTTTAAGGTAGCTGTATGGGGCGTTTTCAGTTAAAGTGCCCAGCTTTGTTTTTAATTGTAGGTTGCCGTTTTTATCAAGATCTAATGGTTTTTCGCTTTCGTAAATTAATTCAATGTCGTTGGGGTTAGCACCGGGGTGTACAATAAAATCGTATTTCATGCCACCCTTTTGGCTGTTGTAAAATACCCAATCAATATTGGGGTACACATTTTTAATGATTAGTTTTTCGTATTGGTAAACATCGTAAATACCCTCGGGGCAATGCCCATAAAAATAATTAAAGTGCTCGGTGCTTTGTTCTTCTTTAATTATGTTTTCACGTTTTATAGTGGCGCCTTTTAGGTTTACATTTATCCAGGCCATTTCGGCTTTTAGTTTTTCTTCATGCTTGCCG
>JBKDKI010000097.1:0-2092 GCA_046345155.1 Sphingobacteriaceae bacterium | reverse complement strand
GGTTAAGGTTGTATTTAAAACACTTAATCCATTGCTCCAAACATAGCTATAAGGCGCATCGCCGCAGGTAATGCTAAAGGTGGCAGAGCCATTGCACTGGCAGTTGGTTGCGTTTTGTTGGGATGGTTGTTTTTGAATTTGTGATGGGGAGAGCTTTACTATATAAACGTCGTCAAACCCATTAAAAGTTGCATCAAAATAAGCTCCACTGCCCGGATTTGCAAGGGGGTAAGAAGCGGGGTTGGTATTGCCAGTCCACTCTCCAGCTATAAATAGATTGTTATTAAAATCAATGCCTATGGCAGAGCGAAAATCAGTGTCGTCGCCACCTATATAAGAACACCAAGTAAGGCTGCCGTTATTAGTAAACCGAGCAATAATAATAACCGATACCCCACCGTTATATGAATTATCAAAATAAGAGCAAGCGGAGCTACTTATAAGGTAAGGAAAAGGAGTAGAGTCGGTTTGGAAACTCAAATAAATATTATTGCAATTATCAGCTGCAAGATTACAATAGGTTTGGAAAGCTTCATTCCCGGCGCTGCCAAAGTAAGAAGCCCAAAGGCGGTTGCCAGCATTATCAAATTTCAAAATAAAGGCATCGTATCCTGCACCTCCTAAAGTTGCTTGAAAAAAAGTTCCTGCATTTTGAAGAGGGAAATCAGGAGAATCTGTTATTCCTGTAACAAATACATTGCCGTTTGAATCTGTGCAAATGGAATAACCATTTTCGTCATTTGAACCCCCATAAAGAGTAGCCCAAAGGCGATTGCCATTATTGTCGAATTTCAAAATATATGCATCATTTCCGCCACCAACAATAGATCCTTGAAAAAAAGTGCCAGCATTTTGAAGCGGAAAATCAGCTGAATAGGTTTGCCCAGTAACAAATACATTGCCGTTTAAATCGGTGCAAATAGAATAACCTTGCTCATAGCTCGAACCACCATAATAAGTAGCCCAGATGAGGACACCATTATTTGTGAATTTTAAGATAAATGCGTTACCACTTACGTTACCCAAAGTTGCTTGAAAAAAGGTGCCAGCATTTTGAAGCGGAAAATTAGTGGATCTTGTGTCTCCAGTAACAAATACATTTCCGATTAAATCTGTACAAATGCTTGTGCCAGAATCATCGTCAGAACCACCATAATAGCTAGCCAAAAGGCGAGTACCACTATTGTCGAATTTTAATACAAACGCATCATTGTATCCGCCACCAAAAGTTCCTTGAAAAAAAGTACCTGCATTTTGAATCGGAAAATCAAGAGAAGTTGTGTACCCAGTAACAAATACATTGCCATTTACATCTGTGCAAATTGAACTGCCAAAATCATCAGTAGAACCACCATAATAAGTAGCCCAAAGTAGGTTGCTAGTATTAGAGAATTTTAATATGAGTGCATCCATACCCCCCCCACTAGTTGCTTGAAAAAAGGTACCAGCATTTTGAGTAGGAATATTAGATAAAAATTCGTACCCAGCAATAAACAAATTGCCGTTATTGTCCGTTTTTAAAGACATAATTCCTTCATAACCATTCCCCCCATAAAAAGTACCCCAAACTAACTGTGGGTCTATAACTAAGGTTGAGTTTTGGGTGTAAGTATTTTGGTTAATATTAAAAGCAACCTCTACTTCATGTTTATTTAGATTTGTGGTTTTAAAACTGCTTTTAACTTCGGTAGTGGTTTCTTTTATGTAGCTGTATGGGGCGTTTTCGGTTAAAGTCCCTAGTTTTGTTTTTAGTTGTAGGTTGCCGTTTTTATCAAGGTCTAGTGGTTTTTCGCTTTCGTAAATGAGTTTAATGTCGTTTGGGTTGGCGCCGGGGTGTACAATAAAATCGTATTTCATGCCACCCTTTTGGCTGTTGTAAAATACCCAATCAATATTGGGGTACACATTTTTAATGATTAGTTTTTTGTATTGGTAAACCTCGTAAATACCATCGGGGCAATGCCCATAAAAATAATTAAAGTGCTCGGTGCTTTGTTCTTCTTTAATTATGTTTTCACGTTTTATAGTGGCGCCTTTTAGGTTTACATTTATCCAGGCCATTTCGGCTTTTAGTTTTTCTTCATGCTTGCCG
>JBKDKI010000096.1:0-1819 GCA_046345155.1 Sphingobacteriaceae bacterium | reverse complement strand
AAGACGATCAAATTAATGTGTCATTAGATCAGTTTGCAAACGGTATTTATCATGTAAAGGTTGAAAGTAACAATGCAACCAAAGTGATAAAAGTTTCAAAGCAGTAATTAAGTAATACTTCGTAAAGTAAAAAGGGCGATCTAACTGATCGCCCTTTTTTTGTTAATTAATAAATCTAAATCTCCTATTAAGAAAAATTATTCTACATTTATGTTATAATCACAAAGCAATATTTTACATGAAAAAACTTTTACTTATTTCAGCTGCCTTACTTTCGCTGAAACAAGGTTACGGACAATGTCCTACACCTACACTTGTAACAGCTACGCCTAGCATAATTTGTGCAGGTGCAACAACAAGCTTAAATGCTACGGCGATTGGTTATTCTATCAACTGGTACACAGTAGCAGTTAGTGGTTCACCAATAGGTACTAGTAACAGTGCAGCAAATTTTACGGTCAATCCGAGCACAACAACAACTTATTATGCGGAATCGTTTTTGCCGGCATCTACTACATTTTCTTACACTGGTAACTTACAGCAATTTGTTGTACCAACAGGTGTTACACAAATCACAATAACGGCAATAGGCGCTGCAGGTGGAAGTTTAACAGCCAATGGCTCATATACCGGTGGATTAGGTGCCAGTATGCAAGGGGTGTTTGCTGTTGTTCCCGGAAACACATTAAATATAGTAGTAGGTGGCAAAGGAAATTCAGATCCATCATCAAGTGGTGGTGGTGGCGCTTCGGGTGTTGCAAATGGTACAACTCCTTTAATAGTTGCAGGTGGTGGAGCTGGTGTAGATTTTCAACAACCAAATTACGCAGGTAGACATGCAGTGACAACAACAGGTGGCGTTATTGGTGGCGGTACTGGCGGTGCTGGAGGAGTTGGCGGTACTGATGGTGGCGATTATATTTATAGTTCAATTCACATCAGCAGAGGTGGTAGAGGCTGGAATTTTAATAATGCAGGTTCATTTGGATTGAATGGTCAAAGTCTAAACACAACCACAACAACTGGTACTTGGGGCCTTGGCGGCGGCGGCGGCTCTGTTGGCACAGGTTATTGTAATTGTGGCGGTGGCGGTGGCGGCTATTCAGGTGGCGGATCTGGTAATATTAATAATTCGGGCGGCGGCGGCGGCTCTTTTAACTCAGGCACCAGTCAAGTTAATACCGCAATGGTAGGTGCAGGTAATGGTACAGTAATAATCACAGCAGTTGGTTGCATTTCAGCATCTCGCACAGCAGTTGTATTAACAGTAAATCCAAATCCAACCGTAGCAGTAAATAGCGGATCAATTTGTTCAGGTAATTCATTTACAATTTCACCTTCTGGTGCGAGCACGTATACCATCCAGGGAGGTAACACAGTAGTTTCACCAACAGTAAATTCAACTTACACAGTAGCAGGAACAAGTACCGCAGGTTGTATTTCACAAGCAGTAACATCAACTGTAACAGTAAATGCACTTCCTTTACCAACGGTTGCTGTAAACAATGGTTCAATTTGTTCAGGTAGTTCATTCACAATGGTTCCAACAGGAGCAAGCACTTATACTTTCCAGGGAGGTAATGCAGTAGTGAGCCCAACAGCAAATACAAGTTATACAGTAGTTGGATCAAACTCAGCAGGATGTGTATCAAATACGTTTGCAACATCAAGCATCACTGTACAGGCATTGCCATCTGTTTCAGTAACCGGTGCAGGAACAATTTGTATTGGTCAGGCAACAGTATTAACAGCAAGCGGTGCTAATACGTATTCATGGAATACAGGTGCAACAACATCAAGTATTTTAGTTTCGCCATCA
>JBKDKI010000095.1:0-189142 GCA_046345155.1 Sphingobacteriaceae bacterium | reverse complement strand
TGAATTTGTTCTGCCTTGCGCTACAATATTACCACCCGGATTTTTACCGCCCTTAATATTTAAACCTCCAATTGGATTTCCCGGAACTATTGTACCTCTGTTTCCATAACCTACTCCTTCTGTGATCTTTCCAGATAATTCGCCCGGGCCTGTACCAATGTTTGTTAATGGTTGTACATCAATATTTAAATTGGTGGTAGTATTACAACCATGTCCAAATACTGTTGCGCCTTTCCAGCTGATCTTATTAGGCGCATACGTTGTTTGCAAACTGCTTGCTACCGGTTGGCACATCACAATATAACTTCCTGAATTTACCGCATTGAATGTATAATTACCGGATGTATTGATGTTTTGGAAACCAACATAGTCCCATAATGTACCCGGACCTTCATATCTGTAGATCACAACCGATCCTGTTACAGGAACAGCTGGACTTGTAGTTACCACACCTGTGATGTCGGTTGATGGTGTTACTGAAATGGTGATGCTGGCACAATTGCTCGGCGTTGAGCAACCGCCCTCTCCTCTTACAAAATAAGTTGTTGCGAATGTTGGTGCAACCGTAGCTGAATTTCCAACGGCGATAGTAGAACTTCCGCATGTTCCCTGCGACCAAACCCAATTTGTTGCAGAATTTAAATTACCTGCTGTGATCGTAATTGTTGCTGTGGTATTTGCACAAATAGTGTTGGATACGATCGAAAGCGTAGGCGTATCAGGGGAAATACATTGGCTGTACTTATTAAAGAAAATATCTCTGAGTCCGTAAAGAGTTAGTGTGTTAGATGAAGAGGATGGATCAAAATCAACCGCATCAGAATAACCTCCACCTAAAATAATTTCATTGGATGAGGTGATACAGGCCTGATAAGCCTCGCTAGCTGATGCTGCACCAAATTGGTAGTTAAATATAAAATCACCGGTAGAATTATACTTCGCAAAACAAATATCTCTGTTTGCTAATACTGTACTGGTGTAATTCTGAACGGCTGTACCGAAGTCAAAATCAACAACACCTTGAAAGGCACCTCCAAAATAAATGTTACCCTGATTATCGGAATTTAAAATGTAAGGCAAAACATAACCATTACCGCTGGTATTTTTACCCCAAATAAGATTACCGCTTGAGCTACTATACTTTAATAACAAATTATCAAAATCAGTAGAGGTATTCATCAACGTTAAGTTAGTTGCTGCGGTTGTAGATGGATCAGCGTCCATGGTAGGGCTATACATAAAGCCCGATATCACAAACTCATTATTGTTTATCACTTTTAATCTATATCCGCCGTCATCACCAGTTCCACCAATGGCCTTTCCCCAAACAAAAGAACCGTTGGAAGCATACTTGGCAGTAAACATATCCTGAAATCCAGGACCAAAGCCAACTATTGAATTCGTTGGAGAGGCGCCTCCATAAAAAACAGTATCTTTAAAAACACCGGTTACATAAATATTATCTGCGGCATCTACATCCATACCATATAGATAATCACTTTTTGGACCTCCGATATTAGTAGCAAACATAAGCGTTCCAGTAGAGCTATATTTTGCGATATATGCATCCGAATATCCGTTAGTTTGCATTGTAAAAGATGGTCCTGAAGGATTAAAATTAACAGGTGCAGCTGGTTCCTGATTAAAATAACCGGAAATTACCACATCACCGGCAGAATTAACTTTCAAATGATTTACCCTTAAGGTTGCAGAAGGCGAACCGATAGCTTTTGCCCATGTAAAGGCTCCACTTGCAGTGTATTTCGCTAAAAAAATATCTTTGTCTGCAGGTGCAATGGTGTTTGTTCCGGGAGAGGCAATATTAAAATCCAACGGACCCATTTCAAATTCACCGGCAATATATACATTGCCTGAAGCATCGGTAGTAATTGCCATTATTTCTGATAAGCCTTCGCCATCCAAATTTGAAGCCCATATCAGGTTTCCGTTGCTGTTGTATTTACCAAAGAATCCATGTTCATTATTAAGATCTACCGTATACGAGCCAGGACCCGGATCAAGATCTACAGTATTTTGGATCCTACCAGCAATATAAACATTACCCGAACCATCAACATGCATCCCATTAAGCACATCATTAGAAGTTGTACCTCCAATACCTTTTAACCAAGATAAACTGGCTGTTGTTTGAGCCATTAACATTTGGCTAAATAGCAATATTAATGCAATAACTAACTTTTTACTAGAATTCATTCGCTAAAAATTTAATGCTAATTTAATCAAATTTATTTTTAATTAATGTGGCGTTTTCTAGAGCTTATAAATGCAAGCAATAACCATACTCCAAGCCCTACCAAGCCAGAAAAACCACCAAAAAGCGGGTTAACACCGGGGAAAAGGAGGGTCCAAATACCTAAACGCTGACTGTTAAAAACACCATGCAGCCAACCTGCTAAAATAGAACTTTGATATTTTAAAGTGAGTTCGTTCAAATAGATCCCGAAAATTATGGTAAGCAAAGTGAACATCACCATTCCCAATAACGGATAACCCGGATACATAAAACCCATCCACACCATTGGAAAATGCCAGGCTCCCCAGATGATCCCTAAAATTATATACGCTTTAGTTTTACCTAATGGCATGAGTTTTGGTAATAAATAACCGCGCCATCCTAACTCTTCGCCAAAACCAAATATGGTATTTAAAATAGGTGCTAAAAATAATGTAGAAAAATACAGACCACCCCAGGTGGCAGCTGCAGAAGGCATTTCAGGAATTTGAGCGCCTCCATTCTCGAAAATTTTACGTAGCGAATTCATTCCCCAATCGGGTGCGCCAAAACCAAATAAATAGGTTAATACATAGATGATCAAAAAACAAAGCGGTATGATCAATCCGGAAAACAAATATGGTTTCCAATTTCCAAAACGAATATTGGTGATCGCAAATCCTTCTTTAGTAATGAATTTAATAGTAATAAATGTTGCAAGCGCCGGAACCCACATAACAGCGGCAACTACATACTGTCCTAAACCGAAAACAATTGGTGAAACGCCGCTTCCGATCAAAAGAAAATGAATGCCATAAGTGATCACAAACGTAATGATCAAAAATGAAAAAATCCCTTTTTTATCTAGCAGTTGTTTAGCTTCCATTATAAAAAACAAAAGCTATACAGTTGTGTATAGCTCTCGTAAATTAAATTATCAATTAATTATTTCTTATCATTTGCTGTTGCAAATAAATATTCTCTGTTCATGCGGGCAATATTCTCCAAGGAAATTCCTTTCGGACACTCCGCTTCACAAGCACCTGTGTTTGTACAGTTACCAAATCCTTCTGTATCCATTTGGTGAACCATGTTCAATACACGTTCTTGCGCTTCAACCTTACCTTGCGGCAATAAAGCTAATTGTGAAACTTTTGCAGAAACAAATAACATAGCGCTACTGTTCTTACAAGCTGCAACGCAAGCACCGCAACCAATACAAGCTGCCGCGTTAAACGCATCATCTGCATCAGGCTTAGGAACTAATATATTATTTGCATCCTGTGCGTTACCGGTATTTACCGAAACGAATCCGCCGGCAGCAATAATACGGTCAAACGCAGCGCGATCTACTGCTAGATCTTTAATTACAGGGAACGCTGCGCTTCTCCATGGTTCAACAACAATTGTATCACCATCGTTAAAGCTACGCATGTGTAACTGACAAGTTGTAACTGCATTTTTTGGTCCGTGTGGGCGGCCATTGATATACATACTGCACATACCACAAATACCTTCACGGCAATCGTGATCAAATGCTACAGGATCTTTTCCTTCATTAATTAAACGCTCATTTAAAACGTCGAACATTTCAAGGAAAGACATATCGGTTGAAACACCTTTCATTTCATGTGTTTCAAAACGACCTTTATCATTTTTATTTTTCTGACGCCAAACCTTTACGGTTACGTTAATTGTTTTTTCGCTTGTTCCAGCCATGGTTAATGTTTTTAATTATTTATAGCTACGTTGAGCAATTTTAATATTCTCGTATTTTAATTCTTCTTTGTGTAGTTCCCAGTTACCAACTTCTTTCATTTCCCAAGCAGCAACGTAAGCAAAATTATCATCATCACGTTTTGCTTCACCTTCTTCTGTTTGGTATTCTTCACGGAAGTGACCACCACAACTTTCGTTACGGTGTAAAGCATCTTTACACATTAATTCACCTAACTCAATGAAATCGGCCACACGACCTGCTTTCTCCAATTCAGGATTAAATTCATTGGCTTCACCCGGTACGCGAACATCTTTCCAAAACTCTTCACGAATTTTTTTGATCTCATCAATTGCCCACTTCAATCCTTCTGCATTACGAGCCATACCACATTTATCCCACATTACTTTTCCTAAACGCTTGTGGAAATAATCCACCGATTTAGTTCCTTTAATGCTCAATAATTTATTGATACGCTCCTGAACCTCATGCTCTGCTTTAACAAACGCTTCATGATCTGTTGGGATCGCTTTTGTACGGATCTCTTCAGATAAATATTCACCAATAGTGTAAGGAATAACAAAATAACCATCAGCTAAACCTTGCATTAAAGCAGAAGCTCCTAAGCGGTTAGCACCATGGTCAGAGAAGTTTGCCTCACCTAAAGCGTATAAGCCCGGTACGGTTGTCATTAAATTATAATCAACCCATAAACCACCCATTGTATAGTGAACCGCAGGGTAGATCATCATTGGGTTTTGATATGGATTAACGCCGGTAATTTGCTCATACATATCAAATAAGTTACCGTATTTTTCTTTGATAACAGCATGACCAAATTCGGTTAATTGTGCTTCATTAGGATTTTCGATACCCTTCTTGGTAGCTTCTATCTTACCGTATTTGTATTTCATATTGAAAGCAAAATCCAAATACACGGCCTGACCTGTAGCATTCACACCAAAGCCTGCATCACATCTTTCCTTAGCAGCACGCGACGCAACGTCACGAGGCACTAAGTTACCAAATGCAGGATATCTTCTTTCCAAATAATAATCTCTGTCTTCTTCTTTCAGATCGTTTGGATTCATTTTTCCTGAAGCAATAGCTTGCGCATCTTCCTTCTTTTTCGGAACCCAAATACGACCATCATTACGAAGTGATTCAGACATCAAGGTTAATTTTGATTGGTGATCACCAGATACCGGAATACAAGTTGGGTGAATTTGCGTGTAACAAGGATTACCGAAGAACGCACCTTTTTTATGTGCCTTCCATGCAGCTGTTACGTTACTACCCATTGCATTGGTTGATAAGAAGAATACGTTACCGTAACCACCTGTACATAACAATACAGCATGACCAAAATGACGCTCTAATTTTCCGCTCACAAGATCACGTGCAATAATACCGCGGCATTTACCATCGATATTCACAATATCCAACATTTCATGGCGTGCCAATAATTTTACAGCACCCATACCAACCTGACGTTGTAAAGCAGAATACGCTCCTAATAATAATTGCTGACCGGTTTGACCCGCAGCATAAAATGTACGTTGTACCTGAGTTCCACCAAATGAACGGTTACTTAATAATCCGCCGTACTCACGTGCAAAAGGTACACCTTGCGCCACACACTGATCGATGATGTTACCAGATACTTCAGCTAAACGATGAACATTTGCCTCACGTGCACGGTAATCGCCACCTTTGATGGTATCATAAAATAAACGATAGATACTATCACCATCGTTCTGATAATTTTTTGCAGCATTAACACCACCTTGCGCAGCAATTGAGTGCGCGCGACGTGGCGAATCCTGAAAGCAAAATACTTTTACCTTATATCCCATTTCGGCTAATGTTGCAGCTGCCGAAGCACCCGCTAAACCTGAACCAACAACAAGAACTTCTAAACTACGTTTATTTGCAGGGTTTACCAAGTGAACAGTAGAGCGGTATTTGGTCCATTTTTGCTCTAACTGACCATCAGGTATGTGTGCATTTAATTTTGGTGATGAAGCCATATTTTTATTTAAGATTTTAGATTACTAATAAATTATTTAACTAAACCAAAGTGCATTGCAATTGGCATGGCTGCAAATAATGCAGAGATAACAATTGAGAAAACCACACCACATTTTTTAATTTGCGGCGTATACTTACGGTGATTTAAACCTAATGTTTGAAATGCTGATTGAAAACCATGCATTAAATGGTAAGCTAATGAGAACATAGCTAACACATAAACTACAACTACCAATGGGTTTTCGAACACTTCCATCATTTCATGGAATAAAGTTTCCTGGCCTGGCATTTTCTCAAATTCGTTATGAGCAATGTGATCGGTAAAACGACTAACTACCCAAAAATGCTTTAAGTGAATGATCAAGAACATTAAGATCAATGTTCCTAATAAACCCATTGAACGGCTATACCAGCTGCTGTTAGCCATACCATCAACCTTTGCGTATTGAACCGGACGAGCCTTGCGGTTTTCCATGGTTAATACCAAAGCTTGCACCATATGCAAAATTAAACCTGCGAACAATACGATCTCCATGGTACGGATGATCCAATTAGTTCCCATGAATTCTGCACCCTTGTTAAATGTTTCTCCACCATCATTAAAGAAGATCAACATGTTAATGAAACAATGCACAATTAAAAAAGTGATCAGGAATAAACCTGTTACACCCATGATGAATTTTTTTCCGATTGAGGACTTTAAAAAACCTGCGTTACTGCTCATACTTTTATAGAATTTAGTTAATTTTTAAGCGTTACAAATCTATCACTCTAAACAATTAAAACAAAGCTATAGTTTAGCAAAAACGAACAAGTTTTAAAATACCATAGCAAATACCCTGTAAAAGCTTATACAACAAGCATTTTAAGTGTTATTTAGACTAATTTTAAATTAGTTCATCTAATTATGGGGGTATAATGGCTAAAGTGCTTTTAATTCATAAAAAAAATCACTTACTTCGTTAGTTCTATTTTATGGAAAAGGAAGTCCTTTTAGAGATAAAAAACCTGGTAACCGAGTTTAAATCGGAGGAAGAATTCACAAAAGCTGTGAATGATGTTAGTTTTACTTTGCACAAAGGCGAAACTATTGGTATTGTTGGAGAAAGTGGTTCCGGTAAATCGGTAACTTCCTTATCAGTTATGGGATTGATACCTAACCCTCCCGGAAAAATTACCGGTGGGCAGATCTTATACAAAACAAAAGATGGAAAGCAAGTTGACCTGGTAAAAGCGCCCGAATCGGAAATGCGTAATTACCGTGGAAACGAAATTGCCATGATCTTTCAGGAACCAATGACGTCGCTTAATCCGGTAATTAAATGCGGTGAGCAAGTGATGGAAGCCTTGGTTCTTCATAAAAAAATATCGCAAAAGGAAGCATATGCCATAACGCTTGACCTATTTAAGCAGGTACAATTACCAACCCCTGAGTTAATGATGGAGCGTTATCCGCACCAGATCTCCGGAGGCCAAAAGCAAAGGGTAATGATAGCCATGGCAATGAGTTGCAATCCGAATATTTTGATTGCCGATGAGCCAACAACAGCGTTAGACGTTACCGTGCAAAAAACCATTTTAGAGCTCATGCAAAAATTACAGCAAGAGCACAATATGGGTATTATGTTCATTACACACGACCTTGGCGTTATTGCTGAATTAGCAGACAAAGTTGTGGTAATGTATAAAGGTAAAATTGTTGAACAAGGCAGTGTAATTGATATTTTTAGTAACCCGCAACATCCTTATACGAAAAGTTTGTTAGCGTGCCGACCACCATTAGACATGCGTTTAAAACGCTTACCGGTTGTAAGTGATTTTATGATCCGTAAAGAGAATGGTGAGATAGAAGAGATCAAACGTGGCGTTGAAGATGCGTTGAAAAATGTAAGTGTTAGTCAGGAAGAACGAATTGCCGCACACAAAGAATTATATCAACGCGAAAAAATATTAGAGATACAAAATGTAAAAACATGGTTCCCCGCACAAAAAACCATGTTCGGTAAAGTTTTAAATTGGACCAAAGCAGTTGATGATGTAAGTTTTGATATTTACGAAGGAGAAACGTTAGGTTTAGTTGGAGAAAGTGGTTGCGGAAAATCAACATTAGGACGCACCATTATGAAGTTAACTGAAGCAGTTGACGGAAAGATATTTTACAGAAGACAAGAAATTTTACGCATGAAAGAAAGTGATTTCAGACATTTGCGTAAAGATATTCAGATCATATTTCAGGACCCTTATTCATCATTAAACCCGCGTTTAACTATTGGTGATGCATTAACTGAACCTATGAAGGTTCACGGCATTGGCAGAAGCAATGAAGAGCGTAAAAAAATGGTTTATGAATTGTTGGAAAAGGTTGGATTAGAAGCGCGCCATTACTCACGATATCCGCACGAATTCAGTGGTGGACAAAGACAACGTGTTTGTATTGCACGTGCCTTATCGGTAAATCCTAAATTTATTATTTGTGATGAAAGTGTAAGTGCATTAGACGTTAGTGTGCAGGCACAGGTATTGAATTTATTGAACGACTTGAAGAAAGAATTTAAATTCACCTACATTTTTATTAGCCACGATCTAAGTGTTGTGAAGTTCATGAGCGACCGCATGGTGGTGATGAATAAAGGTAAGATCGAAGAGATGGGCGATGCAGATGATGTGTGTAACCATCCGAAGAGTGATTATACTAAAAACCTCATCAATTCTATCCCTAAAGGACGATTAGAAGATATCAAAAAACATTTAGAAGAGAAGAATAAAGTGCATTCGTTCACTGATTGGTTGCAGACACCGGCCAATAAATAAAATCATGATATAAAAAAAGCCCGCTACATGTAGCGGGCTTTTTTGTTATTCAAAATCTCTTATTCATATCTTCCGGTATGATTCTCAATGTTTGCTTTTTCTTTTAAAGCACTGTAAAATTCAGAATCGGCACGGTAAGAATACATTTGCTCTAATGTAGCTTTGTGTGCTTTTAGATCAGTTGCAGGGCCAGGAGTTACGCCATTTACTTTGATAACGAATACACCTACCTCACCGGCAATTGGTTTTGAAATTGATCCTGCTTTTGTTCCTGACGCAGTACCAACTAAAAAGTCATCATGACCAACACCTTGTACGTTATGACTTTCAGGTGATAAGTTATCCTGGTTGATCGCTTCTAAATTCATTTTCTTAGCAATATCTTCAACGCTGGTTGCACCTGCTGCTTTGCTCTTAAATTCAGCTAAGAACATTTCACCTTTTTTGAATTGTGTGGCTTCAACAGCAACTTCATCTTTAATATCTTCTAAAGGTAAAAATCCTTTTTCCTTAATTGAAGCTACTTTCGCTACAATGTGTTTATCATTATAACTGAATAAATTCACATCACCTTTATTAGCGCTGTAGGTCCATTTAACCAAATCCTTTGCAGTTTCTAAACCAGGAATAGTGATATCACTCTCATCAATATTATCTGCAATACGCTTGGTTAATTTTTTTGTTTCTACACCTTTATCAAATGCATCACCAGTGCTGTTCTCACCAGCGAATTGTTTTGCCTCATCAAAAATGCGTTTTTGTGTATCTTCACTTGGCTCAATTGGTTTAAAAATTTGCGCTAAACGGTAGTTTGTATGACGCGATGCACTTACATCCAACACTTCAATGATGTGGTAACCAAACTGAGTTTCAACCGCGCTCATATTACCTTTAACACCCATTAAACCTGCATTTTTAAACGGCTCAACAAATCCTTTGTTCTCATCAAACCAACCGTAATCACCACCATTGGTTTTGCTACCCTGGTCGTCGCTAATTGTTTTTACCAATGTATCAAACGTTACTTTTTTAGCTTTGATCAATACGATCAAACTATCAGCCATTTTCTTAGCGCGTTCTCTTGTGCGTGTTGGTTGATTTGTTTGCGGATCAATAGTACCAATTAAGATGTGACGAACTTTAGCGCTATCAGCTAATGAACGTACTTCCTGTAATTTGTATATTTTAAAGTAAGCACCTTCGTTATACGGACCGTAAACAGATCCAACAGGATCAGTATAAACAGTTGTATCACGAATGATCATGGTTTTGCGGTTGAAATCCTGAATAACGATGTTACCATTCTGACTTTCTGCCATCATGTATGAACTGTCTTCAGAAGGTTTTTTATTTTTGAATTCAGCAGCAACACGTTGCGCATCTTTTTCAATTGCAGCTACGTCTTCAGCACTTGGAACAATATTGAATGCTACGTACTCAATTTTACGGCTGATGTTGTTATTAATGTATTTGTATTTGTTATCGTTGTAATATTTTTTAATATCATCATCAGTTACTTTAACAGCGCTATCGCCTACTGAATCGTAACGCTTCATTACAAAGCTTACATTAATTTTTGCGCTTTGATCTTCATAGTTCTTCTTTGCTTCAGCAGCAGTAACATAAATAGCTTTACGAACTAGTGATCCGTATTTTTCAGCTAAACGTGTGCTGATCACATCTTCTTCCATTTGCTTCACGAACATTTCCTGTTCTCCGGTAGCACCTGAAACAAACTGACGGAATTTGTTTGGATCTAATGAACCATCAGGACGAGCTAATTGCTCATACACCTTTCCGGTTTTTTGATCGGTTACACGTTGAATGATGGTTTGAACCGGATTTACAACCATGTTCTCATATAATTCATCTTCGCTAACAGAAAGACCTAAGATCTCGTACTGAGGCTTGATCACATTATCAGAGATGTATGATTGCCAGATATAATCAACTACTTGCTTGCGTGTTTGCTCATCAATGTCATTTGACTGACGTTGCTGACGGATCATATTCAATTGCGTTTCAACTTTATTGTAAAACTCATTTCTATCGATCTTTCTTCCGTTGATCACACCAACAGTATTTACATCACCACCAAAGATGGAACTTCCTGAACCCAGTAAACTTTCTAAAATAAAAATTACTAAGGCTAAACCAACAATACCCACCAAAAGTCCGGTACGCTTTCTAATGCTTTCTAAAATGTTCATATTCTATTCAAAATTTAAGACTGGCAAAGATAAAATAATATCATTGAATTCAAAAGAATAATAATAAAATTAATTGATTGTAACTGCCTGTTATACAAAGCTTTGTGATTTTCAAAAAGGGATAAACCCTTGCTACCAGCCGGGTTATTTATTCATCCCTACGCCATAACACGGGCGGTGCGGATCGCGCAGCTTAAAATTAAGCGTTAAGCCTGTGTAAAAATACCAATCTTTTGTTCGTGGATTGCCACGCATAGTGCCTGTTAGATCGTAATTACTTCCACTCGGGTTGGAATAAATGCCGCCACCCGGAGCAGTAGGATTTACCTTAGGATCGGGGTATAATCCCGAAACATCATCAATATAATCGGTAAATGTTTTACGTGGCCCCCACTCTAAACCAATTCCCATAAAATCCCACAAATTGTATTTAAAGCCAACGCCAAACGGCACACTAATTTGATAAAGTCTGTATGGCTTTTTTTGTCCTTCGGTGCGCAGAGGCTGCAGTTCTTGCCATCCCAAACCAACATCTCCTTCGGGTTTAAAATGAAAACCGCTTAGGCCGGCAAAAATAAACATGGTAAAATAATGTTTGTTATGCCCAATACGATACTCCACAAAATTGAATTCGGAAATGGCATGCAATTCATAAAGTTTGGTACGAAAATTTGTATTACGCAATAATTGATCGGGGTTAGAACTCTTGCTGTCACTGGCGGTTAAGCTGCCATAATTAAATCCGAAACGAAAGGCATAACGGTAATTGGTGGTGTATCTGAAAAACAAACCAGCTGCAGGTTTTACAAAAGCAAAATGTTTGATAGGATTGATATCGCCAATATAATACGAACCACCAAGGAAAATACCTAATTCGCGCTGCCTGAAATTACGTTTGGTGGTTTGGCCAATAGCCGAAAAACCAATTAATAACGCTAAAATATAAAGCAGTTTTGATCGCATCGAACAAGTATAACGCAGAAAAAGGGTATTTATTGCCTTCTATCGATACCCCAAAGTAGCTTATTACGCAGGGTGCCAAAGAAATGCTGACCATCTAAATTTATAAGATTGAATTTAAAGTCGGCCTTTTTAATTTTTATTTCGGTATGTGGTTTAATGGATGAGGTAACCGAATCGAGCGACACATAAAAACTTTCATTTCGTCCGCTTACCTTAAAACTGATCTCTTTATTATTCGGGATCACAATAGGGCGCACATTTAAATTATGTGGTGCAATTGGTGTGATGATGAAATTATCTGAATCGGGCATCATAATTGGCCCGCCGCAACTTAACGAATAGGCTGTTGAACCTGTAGGTGTACTGATGATCAAACCATCGGCGAAATAGGAATTTAAAAACACGCCATCCACATAGGTATCAATATTTATCATAGCGCCGCCTTCCTGTTTGTGAACGGTAAATTCATTCAAGGCATAATTCACTTCACCAAAACAACCTTCACAACCGGTTAATTCAATTAATTCCCGCTTATCTAAGGTGAATTTTTCCTTTAATAATAAATTAACGGCTTTCTCCAGATCATCTTTATTTACATTCGCTAAAAACCCTAATCGTCCGGTGTTTACACCTAATACAGGGATACCAGATTTACGCACCAATGATTTTGTTTCGAGCATAGTACCATCTCCACCTAATGAAATGAGGTAATCGGCCATAGAGATCAATTCATCAGAAGTAGAAAATGAACGAAGATCTAAACGGAAATCGTAATTCTTTTTTAAGAATTCGTAGTACTCTTTAAAGATCACCAATTCAACTTTATCCTTTTTAAAAAGTGTATACAACTGCTCAATGTAAATTGGCAAATTGTCTTTTGTTGAACGCGCGTATACTGCTATGGTCATTTTACACTAACTTTTTAATTATTGATCTTATCGCCACGAAGTTCTCTGAATCGTTTTCTAGCCTCCACCACATAAATACTTCCCGGATATTTTACGATCACACTTTCGTAAGCTTCTTTTGCTTTTTCTGTATCCTTTAATTTTTTATCGTACAATTCTGCTAATTTAAATTGTGCATCATCGCCATATAATTCGGTAGGATAAAACTCCAAAATATTCTTGTACATTTTTTCCTGCTCTGCATAGTTACCCAATTTTTCGAAGATGATGGCTTTTTTATAAAAAATATCATCGCCCAAGGTGTTATTATTAAATAGCATGTTGATGCTATCTAAACGTTGAACGGCATCAGTATAGCGGTGTTGGAGGATCATTAATTCAGCACTCGAAAATAATTTCAATGGCACATCATTGGTATCAACACCTATGGCATCGGTAATAATAAGCGACAGATCGAGTGCATCGTTTGCAATTAATTTTGTAGTTGCGCCTTTTAAAACATCGCATTGTGTTTTCGACCATTGAAAATCGCCTGCATAAAAACTCAATTTGGCATTTTTAAATTTAGCTTCGTGGCCAATTGGTTCGTATTTAAAATCTTTTTCAACCTGCGAATACAACAACGATGCTTCCCAAATTTCGCCAACCAATAAATAAATATCGGCTTGCAAAATTTTATAATCTGCCTTATCAACCGGTTTTAAACTCGGGTTTTGAATTACTGTTTCTAATAATTCAATAGCTTCCTGTGGCTTATTTAAATAATATGCTTTTAAGGTTGCTAAATTTTTTACCACAAAGGTTTGCATGAACGATCCTTTGTATTTATTTGAAGCCGCATCTAATTTTTGTTCAACTGCCAACAATTCTTCTTTTGTTGCTTGTGCCTTTTCAACGATCAATTCATACTCAACACTTAATATTTCAATGGCTGATGATTCAGAATAAGGCGAATCTGATTTATCGATCAAATATTGATAACAGCGCTTTGCGGGTTCCCAGGCTTTATTGGCCACACAAATTTTTGCAAGCTCATACACACGATGGCCATTTTCTTTGTTCCGCTTATCAATGGATTTTGTTTGAACAAATGCCGCATCAAATTCTTTTTGCTGTTTTAAAATAAAGATCAAAAACTCTGCAAACACAATTTTATCAGGATCGGCCTGAATGCGTTTTTGTAATTCCTGTTTTAAGATCGGATTCTTTAATCCCGAACCTTCATCATCATAGCCCAATGAATTTTGCAAATTATTTTGTGCCATGTATAATTCCGAATCTCTGAAAGCGATCGCATCCAGGTACTCATTGATCATGGCAGTAATATCTCCTTTTAATTTGTAGATCTCAGCACGCTCATAAAAATAAGGATAATCAGGTGTTGCTTTTCTTCCTTTGTTGTATACTTCAATTACACGATCATACAATTTAAAATCAACAAATGCTTGTGCTAAATTATTAATGAACGGCTGAGCTGCCACCATTTCTTTAATAGCTTTATCATAGGCTTCATTTTCTTTCTTTTTTTCACCGGTAATATTATATACGTTGCCTAGGTAAACATAATAAGAAGCATCGTTCTTATTGATTTTAATTTGCTTTTTACTGATCTGTACAGCTTGGTCATAATCCTTTAATTGCAATAAACATTTATAGTAATAACCAAACCAGGTGTTAGGGTTGTATTTATAAATATCTTCTAAATACTCTATCGCCTTTTCGTATTCCTTTTGATCGTAATATTGCATGGCCAGTGCTTCTTTACTGGCTTGGGCATTTGAAATAAATTGGATGAATAAAAGAACAAGAACGAATACGCTCTTTTTTACTGATGACTTACCAGACTGTTCTTTAATTGTGATCACGTTAAATTTTGAATTTAAAACAACAAATGCGTTCAATTAAAATTAAATTTTAATTGCACTTGTTTACCATTCTCATCGAATTGTATGTTATCAGATAAATTTTTCATTAAAAAAATACCGCGACCATTCACCTTATCTAAATTTTCGGGTGCTGTTGGGTCGGGCAAATTCTTATAATCAAAACCACTACCCTCATCGGAAATTGAAAAAGTAATACTGTTAGGGTCGATACTATATGCAATGGTTACCGATTTATCGGGGTTACTATGATTGCCATGCGTAATGGCATTATTAACCGCTTCGGTAACAGCAATTAAAATATTACCGTAACGATCTTCGTTAACCTTGTACTGCTCGCACACATCATCAATAACTCGCTCTACCAATCTTATATTTTGAGTATCGGAACTTATCTTTAAATTTTCGCCTTTGGTCAAAATCATTTCTTATTTACACTGTTAAAGTAATTATTTACTTTTTCTTTATAAAACGGAGTTAAACTTGGTGGAACCGTATTTATTAACTCCAGTTCTTTCTCTTTTAACCTTTTATACTCTAAAAACTCACTAGGGTTGCTTAAATTTTGATTTTTTGCCTCATTACTTTTCCGTTTTTCATCCTGCTCCCTTTCACGTTCAGCCTTCTCACTTTCAAGCAGTTTGGTTAAAATATCGTTCTGGCGCTTGATCATTTCATTACTAACTTGCTTGTTAACTAGCTCTTTTTCAGTTTGTTCCATTAATTCGGCAATGTTTCCACCCGGATTGGAGCCCTTGTTTTTTAACTTTTCCATGAGCATTTGCATTTGCCGGCGTATAGCCTCTTGCTGCGCTGCCAGTTTGGCAAATTGCTCGCTGCTTCCCGGAATGTTAAAACCGGAACCTTGTTGGCCCTGACCCATCCCTGGTTTTTGTCCGGGTTTTTGACCAGGTTTATTCCCGGGTTTTTGGCCAGGCTTTTCACCAGGTTTTTGCCCCTGCTCCATTGATTTCTTCAATTCTTCTAATTGCTTATTGAGTTGTTCCTGCAATTTTTTCATATTCGGGATACTCGGACTATTGGATGGCGATTGGCCCTGACCCGATCCCGGTTTTTTACAATTTCCTTTTTTGCCTTTTTGTTTTGCATTGGCTTTCATTTGCTTTTGCATTTGCTCCAATGATTCGTTTAACAACAAGGCCAAATTATTAATGGAGGTCATGCTGCTTTGCATACGCATACTGCTTTCAGATGTATTACGCTCTGCCAATGCTTTAATGGTTTTATCAATGTTATTATTTATAGAACTTATTTCACGGTTAACCATGCTGCTGATGGAAGGCACACGCTTACTCAACGCCAGCAAGCTATCTTCAATTATCTGGCTATCATCTTTTAATTTCTTTTGTTGCTGAGGAATTTTAATGTACTGCGGGTTATCAATTCGCGTTACATTCAATTGCTTCATCAGATCTTCCTGAGAGAAAGAGAGATTTAAAAGATTTTCTAAGATTTGTCTCAATGCCGCGGCATTTTCTTCCTGCTGTTGCTGCTCATTGGCTTCCATTGAATCAGACATCTCGTCCTGCATTTCTTCCATTTTTTTTGCTGCATCATCTTGTGACTTAGAAGCTTCTTTTTTATTTCCCTTGTTTAACTGCTCAGCGCTTTTTTCCATTTGTTTAGAGATCTCGTTTTGCTTCTCCTCATTTTTTGGTAAGCTTGCCGGCTCTTCTAATTCATTGTTCTTTTTCTCGAGTTCTTTCAGGTCTTCCTTTAATTTATCAAACTCCTTACTTATCTCCTTTTGCTTTTCTTCCAAACTTTTATTCTTATTATCCTGGTTCTTGTTGTCCTGGTTCTTATTCTCTTGATTCTTGCTGTCCTGATTTTTATTCTCTGTTTCGTTCTTCAGGTCTAATTCTTTATTCTTTAATTCTTCTAACTTATCGTACGCATTCTGCATTTTTTGTTGAACTTCCAACTGCTTGAATAATTCCAAATTACGATCGAGTTCTTTCTCAAGATCCTTATTGGTCAATTTCAATTCTTCCAGTTTTTGCTGAACCTGATCTTTATTCAACTGATTCATGGCCTTTTGAAGTTCGTCAAATAACTTCTTCATTTCGGGTGTCATGATCTCATCAAACAACTTTTCAAGTTCCTGTTGTTTTTCCATTAACGATTCATCTTGTTGCGAGAATTCGTTTTGCATTTGGTTGTTCTGCTGATTCTCTTTTTTTACCTCTTCAACCTTATTTCGGAGTTGTTGTTGTTTATTCAGTATCTCTTCCAACTTCTTCTTCTCATCATAACTCATTTGATTTTTATCATTGAGTTTTTTTGAAAGATCATTTACATCTTTTTGCAATTGTTTCGCACGTTTGATACTTTCTTCAAGATCCTTTTTTATCTCCGCATTGTTCTTTGAAGCATTCTCGTTTATCTCATCAAGTGTTGGGGCTTTGTAAACCAATACCGAAGTTTTGGAAGATTTAACGCCATTTACACCATCGTTATCAAACACCTCAAAATAATATTCCACTTTATCACCGGGTTGCAAACTAAAGGTAGAAGCATTGAGGTAATAGAAATAATTTTGCGAAACCTGTTTGTTGTTAATGGAGATAGGGATCACTTCTGTTTTTTCGCGAGAAGTATTAGTTGAATCGGTAAAATATTTTTTGAACACAAAATGCAATTCCGAAAATCCATAATCATCTTTTATACTTCCGCTCAGGTAAACACGTTTGGTGTCGGTTGAATCAACTTTTTGTTCAAGGTCTATCAACGGATATTGATCGGGAATAACGTTAACAACATAAGAAACCGAATCAATTGCCTTATCAACCTGCAAGTTAGTTGCCTTTAACATGTAATTATTGCTATTCGTGAATTTGCGCGAATAGGTAAACTGATTGGCGCTCACATGATCGGGATTGATCAGGGTATCGGTAAAATGTAAACTGAGTTTGTCTGTATTTTTCGTATTGAAGGTCCATACCACTTTTGTACCCTGCGGTAATTGCATATCACCCGAATTAACCAATTGCTCATTTGCTTTGTTGAGATAGGCAGGATAGATCAACTGTGCGCTGAATTGGGTGATAACAGGTTTGGGCAACACCTTTAATTCAAAGGCATCCGACTCAAAACCGGCAGCAGTTAAATTGAACTCGGTATTCTTTTGAACATTTTTAAATAAGTAAGTGAAATTAATATTATCCGATTTTTCTAATTTATACTCAATGCCATTTACTTTAACGAACACCTCGTTTGGAATTTGCTCGCCGGTAATTTTTACGTTTAACTCGTAATCCTGTGATTGCAATGCAGTGAGATCGTCATTCAGCACATTGAACTGAAAAGGCATTTCTTTAGCGTAATAGGTTTGATAATTAACCAGGCGCTCGGTGCCTTTGGTGATAATGCTTGGCCAAATGAAGTAAATTGAAAGGAATAGGAACAGAATTGGCAAAACGTATTTTAAATACTTGGTGTTTTCCTTTAGGTCGATGGCAGATGTAAATGGAACAGGTTGTAGTTCGTTTATCTTTTGATCGATACCGGCTAGCAAAAGGTCGTTGGAACCGATCAAGCCTTGTTGATTTTGCAATTGCAGTACATTCAACAATTTATCCTGTACCGAAGTAAAATGTGTTCCGATGATTGATGCGGCTTCGGTATAAGAAATACGATCACCAATTTTATTTAATTTCAAAAGGGGTACTGCTATATACTTTGCCAATACAAAAATGGTAAGGGCCAAAAAACTGAAGAAGAAAATGGAGCGGGCAGTGGTGTTGAACTCACCAAAATAATTGAGCAATACAACAGTTAAAAAAGCGCCGATCAACAAAGCAAGCGAATACAAAGCACCTTTTATCAATAGGTTTTTGTAATACTTGCGGATGAACTCATCCAGCTTTTGAATTAATATGTTGTTTTGAACAGCCAATTATCTCCCCTAATTTACAAAATAAAGATGCCATTTGCACCACATTTCCATAAGTGGTAAGGCTACCGTAAATATAACGAATGGGAAAGGGAATAATTACGAAAAATTTGTTAAGAAAGCAGCCATCATCAAATAAATAAAGTATGAATTTGTTTTTAAGAAGTACTTCTCGCTTAGATATATTTACTTGACTATTAAACCATTTGGCATACAAGTAGATAACTTTGTGAGGATTTGAATTAAAGATTTCCTATATCGAGAATTAATAAGCAAAAAGGGTGTCCTTATTAGACAAATACACCTTTGTTTTATTGAAAAACGATTGTTTTACATTGCTAGCCGAAAAGGTTTTACATACCTGATCAAATAACTTATGATCGTAACTGCAAAAAATACCATCTTTATAAAAATAGATGATATCCTCATTTACCTGAAACAACTTCAGATCTTTTACACTGATGACCTTACTGAAAGTGCCAAAAATATCGAAAACAAAAATGCCGTCGCTCGGACTATTTAAATACAAATAACCGTTATGCTCGGTCATAAAATTTGGTTTTAGATCGCGTTGTAAAATTTGTTTTAAGTTGCCTGTTGATGCGATCTTCTTTAGGTTCTCATCAAAGCGTATCAATTCGTTATTTGCTTTGTTGAAGATCCAAATACCATTGTTTGCCGATACGCATACCAACTCTGTTTGCTCATAGCCCATTTGCTCCAGCGAAACGGGCTCACTTTTTTGAGAAAGCTGATTATCTAAAAATACGATCTGCTGAAAATCTTTATAAAACAAAACGAGTCTTAGTCCGTTTGTACCATCTACACTGGTTATCTCGCCAAACTTTAAATTGCTGAAGCGGTTGTAATAATTACCGTTTGCCAAGTATTTAAATATCTCGTGATCACGTACTAAAAATACATTCCCCAAATTATCTACCGTAAAAAAATCGTGTTTTTTTACAATGATCTGCGGGTTGAGATCGCTTTGCATAGAAAACCCAAACAAGGCAAATATAAAAAGAATGATATATGTTTTTACTGCTTTCAACTAACTTGATTCACTTTTAATACTTCTTCCAAAACAGTTCGTTTGTTATTTAAACGTGGTACTTTGTATTGTCCGCCTAATTTACCATTTGCCTTTAACCAATTATAAAAACTATTATCAGGCAAACTGCGAACTACCGGTTCGTGTAAAACAAAGTTATTATAACGTTTGGCTTCATAATCGCTGTTTTGTTTTTTTAACGACTCATCTAATAACGCTACAAAGAAGTCAAAATTGTTAGGCTGTCTTTCAAACTCAATTAGCCACTCATGTGCCCCGGCATTATCACCCATAAACACTGGGGCAACCGTATAATCTCTTACCTGCGCATGTGTTTTTTCGCATGCTGCTGCAATGGCGTTATCGGCATTATGCACCATTAACTCTTCACCAAACACATTAATGTGTTGTTTGGTGCGACCGGTAATAATAAAGCGGTATGGATTAATGGAAGTAAATTGTATCACATCCCCCAATTGATAGCGCCATAAACCGGCGTTAGTAGATATGATAATCTCATAATCAATGCCAACTTTTACATCATCTAAACATATCACAGGCTTTGTTTCACTTAATGATAACTCCCTGAACTCATAAAAAATGCCGTAGTCCAACATCAACAACATTTCCTCGGAGTTTGCCTGATCTTGTATACCAAAAAAACCTTCGGAAGCATTGTATAATTGCAAATAGGAAACATCATCGCTTCCAAAAATGGTTTTAAATTGTTCTTTATACGGACCAAAACTTACACCACCATGAAAGTACACTTCAAAATTTGGCCACACTTCTTTTATAGTTCGTGCGTTCTTTTTTTCTAAAATGCGTTTCATTAAAACCATCATCCAACTTGGAACACCGGCAATGCTTGTTACATTTTCATTCATCATTTTGTCGGCGATCTTCTCCAACTTACTTTCCCACTCATCCATTAAAGCAGTTGCTACATCAGGCGCACGAAAGAACTCGGCCCACATGGGTAAGTTTTGAATGATGATGGCGCTTACATCACCATGAAACGAATGGTAATCACCAAACTGATCCTCTTTAAAACTGCCTCCTAATGCTAAATTTTTTCCGGTGAATAATTGTGTGTTCTCATTATGAATGCAATGTAAAGTTACCATATCGCGGCCACCACGGTAATGGCAACCATCGAGGTGTTCGAGACTAACAGGTAAAAATTTACTTTTATCGGTAGTGCCGCTGCTTTTTGCAAACCACTTTATTTCTGTTGGCCACAAAATATTTTGTTCACCTTTTCGGTTACGATCAATGAATGGCTTTAGCGCTTCGTAATCATTTAAAGGAATTTGTTGTTTGAATTTTTCATAACTATTAATGTCAGAAAAACCGTGTGCTTTGCCATACTCCGTATTTGCAGCTTCATTCAGCAGATCATGCATCCATTCCATTTGCACATCAACCGGATATTTCATAAAAAGCTCAATTTGGTGCATGCGCTTTTTCATTAACCAACTTGCTATGGAATTAATAATAGCCATTTACTTTTTAAAGGTTTTTAAAAGATCATTTAAATCTAATGCATTTAAACACGTGTCTTTGGTTAACATACCTTTTCGTGCAACGCATACACCATAGTACATGTCATCATAACCTTCTATCTGATGTGCATCGGGGTTGATGGACACTTTCACATTCTTTTCCAAACAATACCATATCCAACGCCAATCGATATCCAAACGATATGGGTGCGCATTTAATTCCATGTGTACACCATTAGCAGCGCAGGCATCAATTACTTTTTTATGATCGATGGGGTATCCTTGTCGCGCCAGTAATAACCTGCCTGTGGGGTGTCCCAGGATAGAGGTATACGGATTTTCAATTGCTTTAATTAAACGATGAGTTGCTTTTTCTTCGGTCATTTTCAGGTTTGAATGCACCGATGCAACTACAAAATCAAATGATGCTAAAACATCAGAAGAATAATCGAGTGAACCATCATTTAAAATATCACTTTCAATGCCTTTCAAAATTTTAAAATTACTGTATGAAGCATTTAACTTATCAATTTCGTTGTGTTGTTGTATGATTCGGTTCTCATCTAAACCATTTGCGTAAAAAGCCGATTTGGAGTGGTCGCAAATTCCTAAATACTCATAGCCCAATTTATGACATGCATCCGCCATTTCTTTCAATGTATTTACACCATCACTATAGGTTGTATGATTATGTAAAATACCTTTAAGATCGGTAACAGTTATTAATTCGGGTATTGCATTACTTTTAGCCAACTTCACTTCATTTAAACCTTCGCGCAGCTCGGGCTCAATGTATTGTAAATTCAGTGCTTCATATATTTCTTCTTCTGAAGTGAAATCAGTTTGTTTTACCTCTTCGTAGCCGCATTGTTTTAAATGTTCAGCCGTGGCCGTTAATTCAAATAATTGATTTGCAAATTCATTTGGCTTACATGTATGAATATGTATTCTTAAGCCTGTCTGTGCTTCAAAACTTGCAAGATCATTCTTCAGCTCATGATCACATAAGATCTCAACCTCATCAATCACCTCACACTTTCGCCTGAACGCACCAACTGCCTCTATTTGAAAATGTGTATGTTCTTTTTGCAGTGAATTTATCAGCTCGATCACCACTGATTCAACTGCAGCGAAATGGCGTTTACCGGAATTCATTAATTTGAATTCGATATTCGCTTTCACGCTTTCTTGTGTTTTTTCACCAAAACCTTTTAAACTAGCCAAACGATTTTCGTTACATGCATACAATAATTCGCCAACAGATTCACATCCCAACTCTTTCCAAATGGCATGCACTTTTTTAGGTCCCAGGCCTTTGATGGTCAACATATCAACCACTCCTGCAGGTGTTTTCTCAAGAAGCTGATCGTGTTCCTTTGCGGAACCATGTTGAATTAACTCCGAAATAAATTTAGAGATACTTTTACCGATACCTTCAATGTTATCTATCTCTTCTTGCGATCTACCTTCGAATTCATAGCGCAATTTATTTAGCTTGAACGCGGCATTTGAAAAAGCTTTTACTTTAAATGAATTCTCGCCGTGAAGCTCCAGCAACTTGGCATGCAATTCAATTATTTCTATGATCTCATCACTTGTCATGTGTAGCGTAAGCTTTAGCAATGATCAAATCATTAGGATTGGTGATCTTTATATTCTCAAAATTTCCTTCAACTAAATTAATTCGTTCGCCAATTGATTCCAATACGGTTGCATCATCAGTAAATTTTGGACTATACTTTTTTTCGAATGCTTTCTTTATTAAGCCCGATCTAAAACATTGTGGTGTTTGAATAACTTTATAATCGTTACGGTTTACCGCTTGATTTTTACTTTTTGATACTTTCCTCACACTTTCACTTAAGGTTATTGCCGGAATGGCATTTCCTTTTTTTGCGGCTGTTGAGTAGCAATTTTTGATCACCTCAACTGAAACAAAGGGACGAGCCGCATCATGTATACCAATAACAGTATTAACTTCAGTTATGGTTGCTAATGCATTCTTAACCGAATGAAAACGCGTTTCTCCGCCCAAAACAACCTTTATCTTTTTTTCAGGGAAATATTTTTTGATCAATCCATTCAGGTGTTTCTCATAATCTTTATGAACTGCAATTACAACACCAATGGTATGATCAAACAAAAAAAACTGTTGCAAACTTAAAACAATAATAGGCGTGCCTTTTATTTTTAAGAACTGTTTCGGGATATCAGAACGCATCCGCGATCCTGTTCCGCCGGCAACTATTATTACATGATTTTTAGGCATTATATTACTTCGTTTTTGCTTTCATAAAAATACATTATTTATGCGGCTTAGCGGATACAAAAATGAAGTTGTTACGGTATTGCCAAAAAAAATCCCGATCAGTTTTGATCGGGATCTTCTTTAATAAAGTTTAATTATTTTTTCAATTTATCTGCAGGGATCACGTATGTTCTTGTCAGATCAATAAAGTTGATCGCGTTCTCAGGCAAGTTACGTACACCTTTTTGTTCCAATTTAAAATTCTCATCATAAAAGATCGGCATAAATGGCGCATCTTCCATAACAACACCTTCAGCTAAACTTAACAATTCGAAACGTTTTGCTTTATCAGGTTCAACCTGGCTAGCTGCAAATAAAGAATCGAAACGTGGATTCTTATAACGGAAAATATTAATGTATGATTTTTCCTGTGGAGTTGCAGGTAAGTGCTTACCATAGAATAATGTTAAGAATGTTTCAGGATCCGGGTAATCAGCTATCCAGCCATAACGGAAGAAATCTGTTTTACCTGATTGTGCATTCTCAATATGCTCAGCCAATGGAACTGTATTGATGTTAACTTTTACATTTAAGTTTTCCTTTAACATGCTTTGAATAACCTCAGCAACTAAAATATTTCTATCTCCACCACCGCTGTTGATCTCTAAGTTGATCTCAGGGAAACCTTTTCCATCAGGATATCCTGCTGCTTTTAATAATTCTTTTGCTTTTGCAGGATCGAACGGATAACCTTTCACATTCTTGTAATTATAACCTTCCTTCTCAAATACCTCAGTGTAAGGAACCATACCATACTCTGCAGCAGTTCCTTCACCTTGAATAGTGAATACCGCAATTTTATTACGATCTACAGCGTAGTTAAAAGCCTGACGAACTTCTTTTTTACCAAATACAGGATTTGCCTGTACATTGAAACCAAAAAAGTTAGTGTTTAAAGCAGGAGATGTAATGATCTGGAATTCGTTCTTCTTTGCCTTAGCATCATCTAAACCACCCATGATCTCAGAGAACATTTCCACAGGGATTCGGTAGATCATATCCAGATCGCCTGACTTGAATTTTAGGATCTCTGATTTTTTCTCGCGAATAAAACTCCATTTAACACCATCCATGTATGGTAATTGGTTACCATGCTCATCAACACCCCAATAATCAGGATTCTTTTTCATGATGATCACTTCACCTTCTTTTAATGTTTCAATAAAGAAAGGACCAGTACCAACAGCGTTAATGCGCATATCGTTACCATATTTTGTAACTGCTTCTTTAGGGTAAATAAAACAACCCGGCATTGCTAAAATATTCAAGAAACCTGAACTAGGGCTAGCCATTTTTAAAACTACCGTACTATCGTTAGTTACAACAACACCCGATACATTTTTAACTGCGCCTTTTGAATTAGCGTAAGCTTCATTTGCTCCAAGAACACGATCTTTAAATGTTACATCAAATTGATTGTTTGCAGGGTCTTGAGAACATAATTTATCAAAACTGTACTTAACATCGGCAGCAGTTACCATGCGGCCTTTGCCGTCAGCAAAACATGCGTTATCATGAAATTTTACATTTGGTCGGATATGAAAAGTGATCTCTTTAAGATCAGCGCTAAATTCCCAACGAGAAGCAATTGCCGGTTTAATTGTAAGATCATTTGGATCATATTTTACCAACCCTTCATATACCTGATAAGCAATGTGATAACTTCCAATATCGTTAATTGACATTGGAACTAAACTTTTTAAGTTCTCTACTTCATTCAAACGCAAAATCCCACCAGTGTATATACCACCCTTACCTTCTGTTTTACCAGACTTATCATCTTTTTTATCGCCACCACAAGAACTTAGTAAAAGTGAGAATGATGCAACGGATAACAAGAATACTTTCTTCATATCAAAAAATTAACAATTTAATTAGAATTACGACTAATTTGCAAGGAACAAAGTTATGTTTTTGACTTAACATTCCTAATATTTTCATAAAAAAATGAAGGAATTCGATAAATCTTAACAAATAAGAGATAAGAGTGCTAAAATCAACTGATTTCAACCAATACAGGGCAATGGTCGCTGTGTTTTGCTTCCGGTAAAATAAGTGCCCGTTTCAGTCGATCGGCCATACCCTCACTCACCATATTGTAATCAATACGCCAGCCCAAATTTTTACCCCGTGCCCCGGCTCTGTAACTCCACCAGCTGTATTGATGGGGCTCTTTATTAAAGTGCCTGAAGGAATCAATGAATCCGCTGTTTATGAATTGCTCCATCCACTCGCGCTCTTCGGGTAAAAAACCACTTGTTTTAGCATTTGATATTGGGTTATGGATATCTATGGCTTTATGGCAAATATTATAATCACCACTAATTACCAAATTGGGCTTGGTTTGCTTTAAATTATTGATGTACTCCTGAAAAAACGAAAGCCATTCCATTTTAAATGCCTGTCTGTCATCTCCACTGCTTCCGCTCGGGTGATAAACACTCATAACTGAATGATCTTTGTAATCGGCCCTGATGATCCTACCCTCATCATCATACTTTTGCACCCCGCATCCGTACTCAACTTGCACCGGTTTTTCCTTTGTGAAAATTGCCACGCCGCTATATCCCTTTTTTTGCGCCGGATACCAATAGTGGTGGTAACCTAACTCTTCAAACTCCAATAAACCAACCTGTTCAGGACTAGCTTTAATTTCCTGAAGGCATAATACATCGGGGTTTGCACTATTGATCCAATCGATCAACCCTTTTCCCATGGCAGCTCTTATGCCATTTACATTATAACTTATGATTCGCATATGATAGCCAAATTACCATTACAGCCACTGAAAACAAAAATATTATCCATTAAAACTTACACAATTTACTAACTTTAAAATCGTTTAAACGCTAATGATATTAAGGCGCACATATGTTTTACTAACTGCCATGTTGCTGTGCGTGTTTGCAATGAAAGCGCAATATTTCCGATCAGAAAGAAGTAAGCTTTTCAAATTCACCTCTGATACAATTAAGTTAGATAGCCTAAGTATAGTTAAGAACAGCATAAACATTCGTTATTATCCTGCCGCCGATTCGCTTCATGCACCTCAAGTCAATTATACTTTGCATGCCTTGATTTTTAAAGGAAAACGGCCCGACAGTATTTTTGTGAGCTATAAAGTTTTTCCGTATGATTTTGAGCGAAAACTTTTTCATAAAGACGCTTCACTTTTATTTACCGATCTATCGGCGGTTGACAGGCCTTTTACAATTAAGTATAATGATGAAAAGAACAATCAAAACTTATTGAAAAATGATGGATTAAACAAAAACGGAAATATAAGCAGAGGCATATCGGTAGGTAACAACCAGGATGCTGTTTTAAATTCGAACCTTAATTTACAGGTTAGTGGTAAGCTTACTCCAGAGATAGATATATTAATGGCCGCAACCGATAACAACATACCTTTTCAGGCAGATGGAACAACGGCACAATTGCAGGAATTTGATAAGGTGTTTGTGCAGTTGAACAACCAAAGCACAAAATTGGTGGTTGGCGATTATCAGTTACAGAAACCACAAAACAGTTACTTTATGAATTACTTTAAACGTGCGCAGGGTGTTGACCTGGAGAATAGTTTTGTGGATAGTACCAACAACAAACCTGTGTTATTTAAAACCAAAATTGCCGGAGCTATATCAAGAGGTAAATTTTCGCGCATGAGCTTTTTTGGTACCGAAAACAATCAAGGCCCCTATCGCTTGCGCGGCGCAGATAACGAGCCGTTTATTATTGTATTGAGTGGAACCGAAAAGATCTATATTGACGGTAAACAACTTTTGCGCGGACAAGAGAATGATTACATTATTGATTATAACACCGGTGAAATTACATTTACTGCAAAGCAACAGATAACAAAAGACAAACGAATAGTTGCCGAATTTCAATACGCTGAAAGAAATTATTCGCGCTCACTTTTTTTTGTTGGGGAAGAAATACAGGGAAAAAAAGTGAAGGCCTTCATTAATTTTTTCAGTGAGCAGGATAACAAGAACAGACCCTTACAACAAAACCTTACACAAGAACAAAAAAACATTTTAGCAAACCTGGGCGACACTTTGAACAAAGCATTTTCGAGTGGAGAAACAACGGCAACATTTAACAGCAACGATGTGTTTTACGAGAAAAAAGATACAATCGTAAACAGTATCACTTACAATTCAATATACATCTACAGCATTAATAGTGACAGTGCTAAATACCAAGTGAAATTCAGTAATGTTGGAAATGGGAATGGAAATTACATCCAAGTGCCTTCGGCAGCAAATGGAAAAGTTTATAAATGGGTTGCGCCTATAAACAATTTACCACAAGGTAACTTTGAACCTGTAATACCTTTGGTTAGTCCAAAACAAAATCAAATGCTAACCGCAGGATTTAATTACAGTTTAACAAACAGTAATAGCATTGATGTAGAAGGTGTTTATACAAAAAACGACATTAACACCTTTAGCACTTACAATAAAGGAAATGATGATGGCAGCGGTGTAAAAGTGGCGAGTAAAAACTTTAGCAAATTAAAAAAAGACACGAGCAAACTTGGCTCAAAACTGATCTACAATTTAAATTATGAATTTGTACAAAAGAATTTTAAGCAAATAGAACGTTTTAGAAGTATTGAATTTGAAAGAGACTGGAACAGGGCTTTAAATGGCGGCATCAGTAACGATCAGCACATTAGCACAGTTGAATTAGGATACATGAAACAAAACCGGTTTTATGCCGGCTACCAATTAAATAGTTTTATTGAAGGTAATTCCTACACAGGATTAAAACACAATTTAACAAGCCGTTTAAGCGAACAAAATTTTTACGGTCAGTACAATGGCAGTTACTTAACGAGTGATGATAAACTAACCAACACAAACTTTTACCGTCATAAAATAAATGCCACTCAAAAATTAGGGAAATTAAAGGTTGGTTATGCAGATGATTTTGAAAACAACCTGTTTAAAATAGACAGTACACAAAAATTTACGGCGCGCACCTATCAGTTTTGGGAATGGGAAGGAAGTATAACCAATGCTGATACCGCAAAGAATTTTATTAAACTCTTTTATAAAGAAAGACGAGATAAACAAGCCTATAACAATGAAGTAAAGGATAGCACAAAGGCTACTAATATTGGCTTGCAGGCTACCATTAATTCTATAAAGAATAATCCGTTTGCTGTATACGTTACCTATCGTGAATTAAATTTAAAAAACACCATCAGCAACCTGTTAAAACCAGATAATACATTTTTAAATCGTGTTGAATATAACCCGCGTTGGTTCAAAGGATTTATAACACTTGGCTTGTTTTACGAAACCGGATATGGATTGGAAAATAAGCGTGAATATTATTACATAGAAGTTGCGCCGGGGCAAGGCCAATATTCATGGATAGATTATAATGCCGATAATGTAAAGCAATTGAACGAATTTGAAGTGGCGCAATTCAGTGATCAGGCGCGTTACATCAGAATATTTACACCAACCAATGTTTATGTGAAAGTATTGCAAAATCAATTGAGTGCTAACGCGAACATTAGACCTGCGAATTTATTGCGCGATAAAAGATCGGGTATGGCAAAATTTGTAAGCAGATGGGCATTGCAAACTGCATACAGAACCGACAACCGAACAACAGACAATGGTGATCTTTATTACTTTAATCCGTTCTTGGATATTAACGATAGTTTAATGATCGCCAATAATAACAATTTACGTCAAAGTGTATTTTTCAATCAATCATCAGCTGTATTTGGCGGCGATTATACATACATAAATAATGCGGCCAAACAACTTTTGAATAATGGCATTGAAACACGCTTGCTTGAAACGCATGAACTTAAATGGCGTTTGAATTTTGCGAAATGGTTCACATTTGCGTCGGCAACAAGCAGAGGTATAAAAGGCAACCGATCGGCCTTGTTCGCCGCAAGAAATTATTTAATACACACACTGGAAACCGAACAAAAGATCAGTTACCAACCGGGAACTATATTCAGAATAAGTGTGCTATACAAATACGGTGAAAAAGCAAATACATTTGGCGATGGATCTCAAAAAGCGTTTAGCAATACACTTGGTGCAGAGATAAAATACAATCAAACAGAAAAAGGAAGTTTTAATGCCCGTTTTGATATGGTGCAATTGCAGTATAACGATACCGAATCATCGGCAATTGCATTTGAGATGTTGAATGGCTTGGCGAATGGCACAAACTACACATGGGAAGCGTTATACCAGCGTAATATTAATTCAAACTTACAAATGAGTATTGGTTACAACGGTAGAAAAACGGCAAACGCAGCAAACATCATTCACTTAGGAAATGCAACAATAAGAGCCTACTTTTAAAAGAATTACTTCTTTAACAAATATCCTTTTTCAAGTGTAAAGGTATCTTTTGTGCCAAGCTTCAATTCAAAACTCTCATTGATCTCTTGAAAACCCTTTTTCTTTACAGTGATCTTATAACTCACGCCACCTTTTAAAGTTAAAAAGTATTCGCCATTTTCATTTGTGTTGGTTGATGCCACATTTGCGCCATTAGCATCAGTAATAATGATCTCAACCTCTGATAAACCATATCCTTCATAACCATCTCTGATGGTGCCTTTTAAAATACTCAAGCCATTATTTGTTTTGATGGCGTTATCTTTTTCAAGGATCGCATAATCTTTCAGATCTACTCGGTAAATATCACTTTCACCAACACCACCTTCGCGTTCGCTTGAAAAATAAGCGATCTTTCCGTTAGCACTGATCGTTAATTGGCCCTCTTTAGAAGCGCTGTTAATTGGGTAACCTAAATTTGTTGGCTCACTCCATTTTCCGTTTTCATAAACAGTTTTAAAGATATCGTAGCTTCCCATACTGTTTGGGCCGTTGCTGCAAAAGAATAATGTTTTACCATCCGGTGCTAAGAACATACCACCTTCATCATAAACTGTATTTACAGGAGCGCCTAAGTTTACCGGCTTTCCCCACTCTTTCTTACTGATCTTTTCAACCATCCAAATATCGCTGCCACCTAGGCCACCTTTGCGTTCACTGGTAAAAAACAAACGTTTACCATCAGGTGAGATGCATGCGCCACCCTCCCAAAAGCTTGATGCAACAGGCTTACCATATTGCTCAGGTGTTTTCCATTTACCGTTATTGATCTTACTTACAAATACATCTCCGCCACGCGAGGCTTTATCGTTCACATCGTTCTTGTATAAGAAGATCTGTTTTCCATCAGGAGAAATACTAGTTACCGCATCGTGTGCTTTGGTGTTCACAGATCCCGGTACCGGCTTTGCAGCAGCGTATTTTCGTGTTGCAGTATCAAAAGAAGCAATATAAACATCCTCAAAATATTTACCATCACCTTCCGCATCTACCTCTGAATTTGTGTTCTCAGGACGACGAGAAGTAAACACCAACAATGATCCGTCGGCTGTGATACAAGGATTCTTATCATCATATTTACTATTGATCTCTTCTCCTGCGTTTTCAATATTTACATCTACCGGAGCAGCAGTAATTTTTTTCGCAACATTACACTGACTAATAAATACTGATGCATCCTGACTATCTTCGTCTCCCGGCTTAGAGTTGGTGGTACATAAATTATATTCGGCAATGGCTTCGTCGTATTTACCTTCTGTTTGCAATATCTTTCCTAACATAAAATGAGCGTTAGCCTTTGTAGCAGTAATTGCAATAGATTTTGTTAACTGCTCTTTTGCATTATCTAACTGATTTAACATGAAAAACGAGTAGCCCATGTAATAGAACACATTCGCATCGTTTGGCGATGTTTTTGAGATCTCTTTTAAAGAATTGATGGCGCCTAGATACTGACCGCCGTAAATTTTTTGTTTAGCTAATTCAATTTTAGCTTTATCGGCTGTGTTTGTAAAAACGTTGCTTTTTTGCCCAAACATTACTGTTGTAAGTAATAGTAGGAATGAAATTCGTGTTACCATAGTATTTTATCGAATCTAAAATACTAATTTTTTTAATAGTACAAAACCAAAGTTTTGCCTACTTACTGAGCGCTACAAGGGTTTAGAGCCTTAATCGATCAGTTTTTTGAAGTCGCTAAACTCTTTAAAGAACTTACAACGCGGAGGTATTTGAATATTGGCATCTTCTTGATCGAAAAATACTCTTCCGCTAACAAGAAATTTACCTTCAGGGATACCATTACAAAGTAATTCAAGATATGCTGTCACATCAATGTCTGCAGGCTTGTTGGTTAAAATGGTAACTATTTTTGATGGCTTGGTTGATTCGCAAATTGATATAACATCTTCAAATGGAACCGACTGACCTAAATAAATGCAGCGGTGACCTTTAGCCTTAGCTAAGAAATGGCAGTATAATAATCCCATTTCATGCAATTCCTGATTTGGTAAAAAGAAAACAAATGTTTCAGCATCGGTTAACTTATGTGGATTTAATCCATCTATTCCTACGATGAGTTTTTGTCTGATCAAATTACTGATAAAATGTTCTTGCGCAGGCGTTATCATTCCTACTTGCCACATATTACCCAATTGTTTTAAGAAGGGAAAAACGATCTTTTCAACCGTGTTCTCAAATCCGAAATGAATAACAGCATTGCTGATCACGCTTTCAAATTTTTGTTCATTCAGGTCCATCAAGCACATGATCAGATTCTCGATCTGATCGGATTCGGAACGGTAACTGCTTAATAGTTTTTCAGCTTCTTTAATAATTTCCGCATCTGATAATTGGGATATCTTAGAGATCTTGTAACCATTATTGTTCAATAATGAAATGTTCAAGATCCTTTTAAGGTCTGCATCCTTATAATAGCGAATATTGGTATCGGTACGCTCGGGCTTTAAAATATCATAGCGCTGCTCCCAAATACGCAGTGTGTGGGCTTTTATACCAGATAAACGCTCCAGATCCTTTATTGAATATTTTGATGGCATGTTCTTAAAACTAACCATAAAACAAGCAGTTATTGATTTTGTTTAAACAAAAAGCCTCATTTTTCAATGAGGCCTTATTTATATTACTTTCCTTTAGGACTTGGTGTTGTTGTTTTGCCGGGTGTGTTTGTTTTAGGAGGTGTTGTACCGCCCTGAGCACCAGGAATGTTAGCCAATGGCATAGAATCTAATTTCTTCTTAACTGCCATTAAAATATCTTCAGCAGGCTCACTGTATAAAACATTACCCATACTTGTATCTAACACATACTTATAACCGCCTTCTTTTGCTACAGCCTCAATGCCTTTTTTAGCTTTATCCATAATTGGAGCAGTTAATTCGCCGTATTTTTTCTGGTAATCTTGTTGCGCCTGACCTCTGAAATCCTCAATTCGGCGTTGCATTTGCGTTAATTCCTCTTCCTTTGTTTTTCTAACCAACTCGCTCATTCCTTCACCTGCAGCCATATAATCGGTATATTTTTTCTGAAACTCCTCGCTCATTACTGCTACTTCAGTTTCTAAACTTTTCAAATAATTTTGAGCCACTTCTTTAGCAGTTTTTGATTCAGGCATTAAACTCACCAACGAATCTAAACTTAAATGCGCGATCTTTTGTGCACTAAGCGCAGATGTACATGCAACCGCAGCTAAAACCAATACTGCCTTTTTAATTGTTCTTTTCATTTTTTACTTTTTTATTTTTCTACTTTTTATAACCTAATAATGCTAAAACATCATCACTCTTATCATACTTTGAGTTAGCATACAATATTGAAACCTGGCCTGCCTTATCAAGAATAAAGCCTAAACCACTTTTTTCGGCAACGGATTTAATGGCGTTATAAACCTTATCCTGTATAGGCTTCACCAATTCGATACGCTTTTTAAACAATTCGCCATCAACACCAAATCGTTGTTTCTGCAGGTCTTTTGCCTCTTTTTCTTTATTGATGATCTCGTTCTCACGTTTCTTTTTCATATCATCGGTAAGCAACACGGCATCGGCCTGGTAAGCTTTGTACAACTTATCAATTTCGGTGTATTTTGCTTCAATTTCTTTTTGCCATTGAACGCTGGTTTTATCCAACTCGGTTTGCGCTGCCTTATATTCCGGTATCTGACTCAAAATATAATCGGTATCAACGTAACCAAACTTAGCAGCCTGTTGCGCTTTAACCGCAAACGCGCCAATTACTAATGTGAATATTAAAATTAGTTTTTTCATTTTTACTTCATTTATATAATATTCATAAAACGTGCCAATTTACACATTTATTTGAAATTAACATTTTTTTAAAGCTCACCTAACTGTCCACCAATTGTAAAGTGGAACTGCCCTTTACCGTTTCCGGCCCCGCTTTGGTTGATATTATCAAAGCCCCAACCATAATCTAAGCCCAATAAACCAAACATTGGCAAGAAGATACGTAAACCAACACCTGCGCTGCGTTTAACCTGAAACGGGTTAAAGGTTTTAAAATTAGCATATGAATTTCCGGCTTCGGCAAAACCTAATACAAATATGGTTGCCTGCGGATTTAAGGTAATTGGGTAACGCAACTCCATAGTATAACGCGATACGATAGGATCACCGGTTTGCGCTGAAAGTGAGTTATCAGGATAACCGCGTAATGCAATGATCTCGCGAGCCACGAAATTTTGAAAACCACTTAAACCACTTCCACCCATGTAAAAGCGTTCAAACGGACTAAACCCTACATTTTTATTGTAATATGCTAAAAAGCCATAACCTATTTTGGTACGCAACACTAAATTTCTGGCTTCCTTACCTTCAGCCGCCTTTTTATTGGTTAATTGAGTGAACCACTCCGCAGTGATCTTGTACTTTTGATACTCTATGAATTTGAACTTTTCGGTTATTGGCAGATCGGCATAGTTCTTATTATTGAAAAGCGAATAAGGTGGTGTTAACTGAGCGAAAAAGGTAAAATTAGATCCGGTTTTTGGATAGATGGGTTGATCAACTGAATTACGTTGTATGGTTAAATTGGTATTCACATCATGCGCGTATCCGTTCCTGAAAATAAAGGCGCTGTAATTGTTTAACTCATAGTAATTGTAGTTAACTGAATTAAACATGCTGAAATAATTATCGGGCCAAATTAAACGGCGACCAAAGTTAACCGAACCACCCCAAATAGACATGCTGGCGTTATTTGGATTACGAACCTTTAGATCGCGATTAACATATTTTGCTTCGCCATTACTAAATAACGAGTGGAATGATGAGAATGTAAGTGAGTTTGGTTTCTTACCACCCAACCAAGGCTCTGTAAAAGAGAAGTTGTATGATTGATAGAATCTTCCGTTAGTTTGCGCACGAATGGATAAACGCTGACCGTCGCCACTTGGTAGAGGTCGCCAAGCTTCCTTTTTTAAGAAATTGCGCACCGAGAAATTATTGAACGTAACACCCAACGTACCAATGATACCAACGCCGCCACCTTGTATACCACCCATCATGGTGTTTCTTCTTCCGCCATATCCACCGCTTAATTCGATCTGATCACTTGGTTTTTCTTCAACCGTATATTCAATATCCACCGTTCCATCAGCAGGATTAGGCGTTGGAACCACATTCATTTTTTCGGGATTGAAGAATGATAATTGCGATAATTCACGTTGCGTACGAATGATATCCGAACGGCGGAACAACTGACCCGGCCTGGTTCTGATCTCACGATAGATCACGTGGTCGTTGGTCTTATCATTTCCTTTTACCGTAACTTTATTGATAGTAGCTTGCTTGCCTTCGTAAATAATGATGTCGTAATCAATTGTATCGTTATGAATATTGCTTTCCTGAGGGGTAAGATTAAAGAACAAATAACCATCATCCATATAAAGCGATGAGATATCAAAACCGTTCGGATTCATAAAAAGTTTTTGATCCAATTTCGATTGGTTGTAAACATCTCCGGGCTTGATGTTCAAAATAGTATCCAATTGTGTGCTGCGGTATTTTGAGTTACCGTACCATCTGAAATTTCCAAAATAATATTTATGTCCTTCGTCAACCGTGATATCGATATTCACACGATTCTTCTCCACAAAATAAACGGTATCCTTTACTACACGGGCATCGCGATAACCTTTTGAATTGTACTTTTCTGCAATGTTCGGAAGATCGGCCTCCAGATTTTCCTCCAGATATTTACCCGAATTGAACGGATTATACCATCGGAAAGGTTTACACTCTTTTAATTTGCGGCGTACTTGCCAATCTTTTAAAACGGTATTGCCGATCACATTTACATCTTTGATGCGCACCTTATCACCTTTATCAACCTTAATGGTTAAAATAACGTGAGGTGTTTTTGTGGTAAGATCTTTTTCGGTAATGATCTCTACTTTGTTAAAGTAAAATCCTTTTTCCAGGTAATGATCGTGAACCGTATTTTTAATTGACCCGATCAAATAATCAGTAATTACACGTTCTTTCAATAAACGAATGCGGTTACGAATATCATCGGCATCGCTCTTTCGCACATCGCCCTTAAATGCAAACTTTGATAAACGGGGACGCTCAACAACTTTGATCACTAAAAAAACATCATTTCCAATTACCTTCTCCTTATATACTTCAATGCTTTCAAACAAACCTTGTTTCCAAAGTGTTTTAATGGCATCGGTAACTTTATCGCCAGGCATGGTAATACTTTCGCCTTCAACAAACCCTGAAAGCAAACGGATAACATTTTTATCTGAATTATCGGCACCTTCAATGCGAATACCGCCAATATTGTATTTTTTGGGTGATTTAACAACATCAAGCGACAAGCTATCTTGGTTTTGTGCCTGAGAAAACACAAAAAACAAAGTGGCTATGCCTATAAAAAAGAAACGAATGCCCATTAGTTAGTTGATAATTGCTCACTGGTTAAGCCAAATCGACGTTCGCGGTTTTGGTAAGATAAAATTGCTTTGAAAAATTCCTGTTTTCTGAAATCAGGCCATAAAACTTCGGTGAAATAAAATTCAGCGTATGCCAATTGCCATAATAAAAAGTTGCTGATGCGGTGTTCGCCACTAGTTCTGATCATCAATTCGGGATCAGGATAATTTTTAGTGGTTAAATTTTGTTCGATCATTTTTGATGTGATATCCTCCGCTTTCAATTTTCCTGCCTGCACATCTTTAGCCAATTGCTTTACGGCATTGGTTATTTCCCATTTGCTTGAGTAACTCAGCGCTAATATGAGCGTTACCTTAGAGTTATTAGCTGTAATATTTATTGATTCCTGTAATTCTTCCTGACACGATTTTGGCAAACTCTCAATATCACCAATAGCTTGTAGTTTAACACCGTTCTTGTTCAAGTTAGGCGTTTCAAGACTAATGGTTGCCACTAATAACTCCATTAACGCATCCACTTCATCCTTTGGGCGGTTCCAGTTCTCGGTACTAAAAGCGTATAAAGTAAGGTACTTAACACCCACTTCGGCACAAGCTTCTACAACCTCTCTCACGGAGTTAACCCCTTCATGATGACCAAACACGCGATTTTCACCTTGTTGTTTGGCCCATCTGCCATTACCATCCATGATAATAGCTACATGTTCTGGTACATTTGATTTATTTATCTGGCTTAATAAGTCCATTTGTCTTGGTTGGCAAAGATAGTAAAATCAAGAAAGTGGGCAATAATACGGGCTCAATTAATGATTTTTAACAAGAAAAAACATCACAAAAAATGTTTATCAAAAAACGATCAAAATGCTTAATTATTGCGGCTAAATGCATCTAATCTTTGAATATGTGTAAGCAATATCGGATATTTGCCTTCATTGAAAATGGGCTCACCTAAAGATATATCGGCTAATAACTACACCTATGACTTGCCTGAGGAGAAGATCGCTAAGTTTCCGGTGCAACCCAAACACAACAGTAAGCTTTTGATCTACAAGAACGGTGAGATAAAGGAAAGCGCCTTTTTACATTTACCCGAATTTTTTGAAGAGGACACCCTGCTGCTAATGAACAACACCAAGGTTTTACAAGCACGTTTAATTTTTGAAAAAGAAAGTGGTGGTAAAATTGAAGTGTTTTGTTTGAAGCCAACAGGTGATAGATTATGGCAAGATGTGCTAGGCGCCAGGAACAAGGTAGATATGGAATGTTTAGTAGGCGGCATAAGTAAATGGAAAAAAGGTCCGCTTGAAAAAAAATTACAGCATGATTCAAAAGAAATAAGTTTGTTTGCCCGCTATTTAAATGACCTGCCTGATAGCAAACACATTGAATTAAACTGGACCGAGGACATTACATTTGCTGAAATATTAGAATTGATAGGCGAAACCCCATTGCCGCCATACATCAACAGAAAAGCAGACGCAACCGATAAACAAACTTACCAAACCTATTACGCGGCCATTGAAGGATCGGTAGCAGCGCCAACTGCGGGATTGCATTTTACCTCAGAAGTTTTTAATGAGCTGGACAAAAAGAACATTAAAAAACAATTTATAACCTTACATGTAGGAGCAGGGACATTTAAACCCATTAAAAGCGAAAAGTTGGGTGAACATGAAATGCACAGTGAATGGATTTGTGTGACCAAACAATTGGTGACGCAATTATTGAATACGAAAGGGAAAGTAATTAACGTTGGCACTACCAGTTTACGATTAACTGAAAGTTTGTATTGGCTGGGCGTTTTATGTCATGAAAAAAAAGAATTAAGTCTTGCCAAAATGCAAGTAGGCCAGTGGGACCCATACGAACTAAAAACCACTTTAAGTAAGGATGAGGCTTTAAAAATTTTATTGGATAAGATGGAAGCCGAGAAGCTAGATTCATTTTACACCACAACACAAATATTAATTGCTCCAGGTTATGATTTTAAAATAGCGGATGGATTGATCACCAATTTTCATCAGCCCGGCTCAACGCTGTTGTTGTTAATTGCTGCTGTTGTTGGCGATGACTGGAAAAAAATATACAAGCATGCTTTATCCCATGATTTCAGGTTTTTGAGCTATGGTGATAGCAGTTTATTGTGGGTGAGGAAGTGAATTATTTAATTTTATATTGAAAATTTTATTCCTACTTTTAAAAGCATGGCTGAATGGATAGATATTTTTGACTTATTATTACCGCCTTTTTATTTCATTGCCATTTACTTAATTGCCTTACTGATTAAGAACAGAAAATTACGCATTCAGGGTAACGATCATTACATTTATTTTATTCCGGCTTTACTTTGCAAAATGATCGGTGGTATATCACTGTGTTTGATATATACTTTTTACTATAAAATAGGTGGAGATGTAACAAACTATTTTCTAACAGCACAAACTTTTGTAAATGTGCTATTTGATGGCAACTTTTCACTCTTCTTTGACATGCTTGATTTTCACAACAACAATATACATCTTACTGGTATTTTAAGTAAAGATTATGGTCAGATACATTTTAGACACACTGATTACTACGCTTTATTTACAACAGTTTTATGCATTCCAACAATAATAATAGGCTGCAAAAGCTTTATTGCTTCCACTATGGTTTTGTCGTTTATTAGTTTCTTAGGTTTGTGGAAATTATACGAAGTTTTTGTATTTCATTTTCCTCAAATGATAAAACAATTTGCAATTGCTATTTTTTTCATACCATCAGTTTTCTTTTGGGGTAGTGGCTTATTAAAGGATACTTATGCAATTTTCTCTATAGGTATTTATACTTACAGCGTTTTTAAATTTGTAATTCAAAAAAACAGAAATTTAAAATACCTATTGTTACTATTAACTTCGTCTCTTCTATTAATATTTATAAAGCCTTATATACTCGCTGCATTAATGCCGGGTTCTTTAATTTGGATAAACTTCAACAGAATTCAAAATATCAAAAGCCCAATATTAAAAACATTGAGTATTCCACTTTTGTTAATTATATTAATAGCAAGCATAGGTGCTGCCTTTACCTTTCTTGGAAAATATTTAGGTGATTATAGCCTGGACAATGTTTTAGATAAGGCAGTAAAAACACAGAAAGATTTAGTAAGAGAACAATATGGAACAAATTTTTACGACATTGGCTCTTTTGATCCAAGTATGGCCGGTATACTGTCTAAAGCGCCCGCTGCTATTAATATGGCATTATTCAGACCATATTTATGGAATGCCAGTAATCCGGTAATGCTTTTATCAGGACTTGAAAACCTATTTACACTTGGGTTCACAATTTTTATTATCATCCGAATAAAATTTAAGGCTTTGTTTAAATCATTATTTAGTCATCCTTTACTTGTGTTTTCGCTTTTGTTTTCGCTATTTTTCGCTTTTTCGGTAGGCTTAACAACAGCTAACTATGGGGCGTTGGTGCGCTTAAAAATTCCATTAGTGCCTTTTTATATTTCAGCACTTTTTATGTTATATGAATTTAATTTAAAGGGAAGAAACGATTCGAGATTTTAAACTAATTAGTTTCCACCTGCTTTAGGTCGTTGAACAAAATTCCACGTTCTAATATTGCTCTTCCTGCAAGGCTATCATTTAATAAATTCAAGCTGTCATTCAAATAAACATTGTGAAATATCCGAAATGTATTTATCAAACTAATTTTTCTATAAAATAAATTCTCTTTCATTTTAGGAAATTTTACGGCATTTAAAACCATTGATCTTGCCTCGAATACATTTTGGTGGTTTGGTGATTTTATCCAAGGTCCGTGATCCGACTGCAAAATGATTGCAGCATTTTTGTTTACAGAAACCTTTTCAATAAAGTTTAAGATCACCTGATTCATGTATTTGAGTTGTTGAATATAACTTTCTTTAGGTTCCCAAGAACTTGAATTATTCTTAAAACCATAAACATGTTTACCATTCTCATTAAATACATATGGAGGGTGTGGCGAAACAAAATGTATAAAAAAGAAATTTGGTCCTTTACCAATTCTTGAAATTTCATCAAGTTTAGAAATTTGGCCACTTATCCTTTGATGATGCATCAATCCAAAAAGATCGTCTAATTTTAAAATAGTGTATTTCAATAATATGCGCTCAAATTCTGTTGGGGCTAAAATTGGAATTAATGAATCAACATTATTTAAGGTGCTGGTTACAGAATAACCCGACTCAAGACTGTAAATTTCATACCCGTTTGATTTAAGGTCTTTAAAAAATTTATTATCATCCAAATCTCGTTGAGTATTAACTAAATCAGTATTGTAACACATGTTAAATGTAGCATTCAAAGAAAGAAGTGTTGAATAATAATTTGCAACAGAGCTATCGGCAATGTAAAAACCATGCTGCCTTAATTTATTTAAAAACGTGCTATTGTCATATTGATAATACTTTTTTAATATATGCTCATTAGCATACCCATCTAACAAAATAAAATAAAGATCGGGCAGGTCCTTAATTTGTGGCTTTTTTGGAGTGCTAACTTCAAACTCATTACCTTTTAAATTAAGAGATTCATTATTTAGCAAATATCCTGTTGCATTAATTAAGATCAATATCGAGAAAAAAACATTTAAACGATAATTAATAAGTTGATGTTTATTTGTAGACTTTAATAACCAATATATAGCAACTATGAAATAAACTAAAACAATAATAATTAAATACCTATGTATTTTACCTAATGGCCAAAAACCTTTAACGTATAACTTCTCAAACAAATCATAAACTATACCATAACTTAAAATTGGAATATTAAAGGCAGTAACAATCAACCCTGATTTTAAAACATCTTTAAAAATAATATAAGACAGCAAGAATTCTATGCCAACAAACAAAACAGAATAAGCAAGGGGTTTATAAACTACTGAAAAAGGTAAAAAAGTTGAATTTCTTGTGTACAGAAATAAAACATAATACATCACGAAAAGCAGAATATGCAGGGGCCATTTTTTTAAACCATTAGTCATGCTTCTTCATTAAAAATAATTTTCTATTAGTGCCTTTAATAGGCTCCTCACGAACTACAGTGAAATATTTACTGAACTCAGTTTTAAATTGGCCTATAGAATAATCATTAAAAACATCACGCTTGGTAACCAATAGTCGCTGTGTTTGCCCGTCATCCTTTGGAACGAACTCAATGATCAATTCATTTGTTAATTGGGCAAACATTTGTGCAATCTTACTCATAGGAACATTATTTCCTATTGCTAAATGATGAATTACTGCTAAAGCTAATACTGTATCGTATTTAGTTCTTTTTAAAAAATCTGTTCGTTCATTGTTTATCCATCCTATTCCAGGCGATGGATTACAAACATCTATTACTAGCGGCAATACATTTGTTATTTTATCTTTTCGTAGTTTCTTAAACAAGCGCTCAATAACCATATTATCAACATCAACAGATACTACATGCTTTGAAACTAACCGGGCAATTTGTGTAAACTCGCCTTCATTACACCCTAGATCAAGTAGAATTGTTCGCTCGTCAGCTCCTAAGTATTCAGCTACCAATTCTTTTTTATGTTCAAATGACTCCTTTTCATAAGAACACAATTTGTAATAGTCAGTCCACTCAGTAGAACTTTTAGGCGGAGAAATACTTTTTATTGTTTCTTTTAAATGTATAATTAAAGCTTTAAGACGGGATTTGGTTAACTTAATTTGTTTGTGTTTAAAGCTTTCGTTTTGTGAATATTTTGCTTCTAATTTAGAATGATAATGAATATGTGATAAAATTGCAAAATTAAATCTAGTAGAAACAGGTAAACTTTTGGATATAATCTTTAAAGGTATCCCATCCAAATATGTTTTTTGCAAAGCCACCAATTCACTCAAATTATATTTAAATAAAAGTAAAGGTCCTAAAAAATGCCTGCAAAATTGGCCATAAGCTACCCATGGCAAATCATCAATATATTCCTCAAAAGATGTGCTATCAATAAAAACAGCTTTACCATTATGAAATTGTACATTAAAGGCAGATGCATCTTTTAACGAAAGCCCTTTTTCTAAGGACTGTTCTTGTATTGATAAGGTCAATAAAGCAGCCTCTTTTAATTGCGAAAAACTCCATTCGTAAGGATATGAAATGAATGGCACAATTTCGGGTTCAAGAACCTTGTATAAATTTTGAGTTGATAGGTTTTTATCAAACAAATCTACCTCACTAACAATTTTTTCATTTATTAGATATCCATTTTTTGAAAGCAATTCTTTCAATCCTGAATTGATCAATTTATCGTAATGCTGCTTATAGTTTTGATATACCAAACGATAAATTTTGTTACCAACTGAAATTACCTTGGCATCAGGATCACGAAAAGAAGAACTCTCAGGGTCAATCATTATTTGAATCAGATTCTTTCTTTTTAAAAATAGAGAATATTGCCTTTAACTTATTCTTAAAGAATAAGCCAAAAGTTACAATACCACCAATAATAACTTGAAGTAACAAACTCCCAGTTCCAGGATCGATATATAATAGTATGAATAAATCCATTGAAACAAATATATTAAATCCTTTGAGTATACACTAACTAAAAAATTAAATTGTATAAAACATTTTTAAGTTCTACGACTCGATAAGTGATTGAAGTGCTTTTGTGAATTGTTGATGTTGGTTAGTAAAACCTCTGTAATTTAACCCTATATCTCTGCAGCGTATTGCTATTTCAGTTTTGGGTATGGAAAGAATGCTATTGATCTTTGCATTTGCTTCTCTAACAAATTCAGGCTTAAGATCTTTAATTACTATTCCTACTGAATTATTTTCCGCTATCAGATCATCTTCAGAAATTCCTTGACAAATTAAATAAGGTAGACCGGCGCATAAATACTCGCCCACCTTGATGTTTGATCGAAACTTTTGTGATGCTCCTGGTAAAACGCTCACAATGCCCAGATCAGCCGCTGAAAGATATGCCGGCATTTTCTCAAGTGATAAAGGTGGCAAGATCATGGTTAAACTCTTAATTTCTGGTGCAAGAATTTCTATTTCATTCAATACTTCTAAAGAATTTGGGGTAACAATTAAAAAACGAAAATTTTCATTTAATCTGGACATTTCCTTTATTAACAGAATAAGTTGTTGTGCATTTGCATAAACACCGCCAACTTTTCCAGGATAAATTATTAATTTTTGCTCTTCAGAAACATTTAACTGGTTCCTAATTTCTAGTCTTAATTTTTCAGAATAATTAAACAACTTATCGTTAGCAACACTCGTAACTTTATAAAATGGGTTATTAACTTTCCAACTTTCTAAACGTTCTTGCATATAATTCGTTCCGCTGCTTACCACGGCACATTTCATAACTGAATTACGCTCGAGCTTATTTAATATTTTAAATTGTAAACTCTCCTTATTCCAAACCTTAGTATCTTCTAAATATTCACTATGCGGCTCATATTGATATAAATAGTATTTAATTGGAATTATCCTTGAGATGATATAAATAAAACTGCCGGCTATCGATCCTAATGTTACACAATGCTTATACCCTGATATTCTTAACTTTAATAACTTAAAAAAAGCAAGTGTAAGATCAATGAACTTTATGATCAAACTGTCACCACTATGCCAGTTCAAGGGTTCCCATGTAATATTTCGCTTCAAGAACTCTCTATTTAATTTATCTTTTTCAATTTCACTAATTGGAATATTTCTATCTTCAAAACTGATAACACTAAATTTATATTTGTGATCACTTGATCTCGTTAGTTCATTAATATATAAAAATATGTTCGATTGAATAAGTGGGTCATTCAACCGATTATAAAAGAAAAATATGATCTTATGAGAATTCATTTTAGAGAAAAGTGTTTACGCGAATATCTTTTTTGCTTTCACAAAAAAAGGTTTTGGGGAATAGGACAATGATAAGACAAGATGCTTAAGTGTTTTGCTAATTTTTTTATGATGCACCCACCAACTACTTGCTATTATTAAATGAAGTTTTGCAAAACTAAGCTTTATCAAATTATCGTCATTTAACAGATGCTTTTCTTTATTGAAAACCCCTAAATGATCTCTTTCAAAAACTGCTACATTTTTACCCATACTTCCACCAACAATCCTGTAGGCCGTTAATGCTTTTTCAATCCTATAGATCTGATACCTGCTGCATACCCTAATTAAAAAATCCTGATCGGCCGCAGTAGAAAATAAAGGGTCGTATCCTCCTACTTCATCAAAAACAGCTTTACGCATAATGGCGTTGCTGCTTGGTGCAGGAATAACACACTCATTCCAAAGCAAAATATCTACATGGCTGTTTTTACCGGTTAAACCAGTCATTTCCTTTCCTAAATAATTGCCCCTTTCATCAATTAATTTCACATCTGAATGTACAAGTCCAATTTCAGGCATTGCATCTAAAACCTTAACTTTCTCTTTAATGCTTTCTTCAAGCAACAGATCATCGGCATCTAAAAATGCAATGTAAGAACCTTTTGCAATTTTTGCACCATCGTTTCGTGCTAATGAAACACCTGCATTTGCTTTTTTTATGTAAACACATCTGCTATCACTTAAATAACTATTTACAACTTCGCTTGTATTATCTGTCGAACCATCATCAACAATTATCAATTCCAAATTTGTATATGATTGATTTAAAACAGAAGAAATTGTTTCAGGTAAAAATTTTGCCGAATTATAAGATGGTACTATAACAGTTACTAAATTTATTTCCTTAGTTGAGTTCATTAAAATTATATGTTTGCTAATTTATTTTGTAATTAATTTTAATTACCTTTCTAAACTTATAATGAAGGTAAATATAGCAATAAAAGGCGGCCTTGGCAATCAATTATTTCAATATGCGATTGGTAGTTTTTTACAAAATAAATATGGCTGCGCTATTTATTTTGATACCCTTCCTTTAAATGAAAAAGGCGATAACTTAACTGCAAGAAATCTACTGATCGATCAGCTTTTTCCAGAAATGCAATTCACAAACACTAACACGCATCAATTATTTTATTCTCAAAACGACCATTTTTTACTCAAATCTTATAAAAAAATATATCGCCTAATAAATAACCATAAGTACATTACTGAAACAAATAACATTTCGTTGCAGAGTGGGTATACCTATTATTTAGATGGGTATTGGCAGAATTTAAGCTATGCTCGTGCAATTTGTAAAGAAACAAACAGTGCATTATCGCTCAAAGCAAAAGAAGATCCATTTGCAAAACTTATTTTAGACAGCGGCGAAACTGCGGCCATTCACATTCGTAGAGGTGATTATGTGAGTAACAAATTTATTAACTCCTATCATGGAAATTGTGACCTTTCATACTATTTAAATGCCGCTGAACAATTAGAAAAATTAAAGAAAATTGACGCGTATTTTATTTTTACTGACGATATAGATTGGGCAAAAAACAATTTAAAACTAAATAAACCAGCTCACATTTTTAATGGCGACATACATGATCCTATAATTGATCTATATCTTATGAAGCTCTGTTGCAATTTAATAATGTCAAATAGTTCATTAAGTTGTTGGGCTTCTTACCTTAACGAACACAAGAACAAATGTGTATTTGCTCCCATAAATTGGACAGTAAAAAATAAAACTGAGAATTTACCTATTTTTGATAAAGAATGGATCTTGATTTAAGGACATATGAATTAAGTGTCATTATGATCGTAAATAATGGCGAACTTTATATTGAGAAGGCTATACGTTCAATTCTTGATCAAACATACTTTAATTTTGAATTTTTGATATTGAACGATGGCAGCACTGATCGCTCCGAGGAAATAATACTATCATATCAAAAAAAAGATCAAAGAATAAAGTATCTTAAAAATTCCCAAAAGATGGGCCTTTCCTTTGCCAGAAATAAAATAATTAAAGAAGCTTCCGGAAAATACATTGCGGTAGCTGATTCAGATGACTACAGCATTAAAACTCGTTTTGAAAAACAAATGGAAATAATGCTTTCCAACACAAATATTGATGTTTTGGGTTCATCAGTTATTTTAATGAATGATAAAGATGAACTGTTTGACACGTGGTTTTATCCAACAAGCAATTCAGTTATAAAAAAAGAACTTGCAAATTCATGTTCAGTTGCTAACCCAACTTGCATTTTTAAAAAAGAAGTTTTTGAAATGATCAATGGTTATAACGAATCGTTAACTATTTGTGAAGACTGGGATTTCTTTTACCGTGCATCAGCCAGTTTCACTTTTGAAAACACAACAGAAGCCTACATCCATTATAGAATTCATAACAATAATATTTCTAAAAACAAACTTGAACACACCATTGTGTTCTCGGCATATTTAAAATATAAGCTTAAACCAAGTTATGCAGGTTTTGGTTTACTTCAATTATCTGAAAACTTTCCGGAAATGAAGATGTTCTTGGCAGAAAAGATCATTCAATTTTATACATTTTGGATGGACACTTATGCTAAACTTGGCTACGATCAACTAAGTAAAGAACTTTATTTATCAGTAATAAATAATTTCTTTACTTTATTCAGTAAAGACCAAAAATTAAAATTCAGAAAACATTGCTTGTCAATATTTTTAAAGAATAAGCATTTCATTGAGTCTTTTAAAATAATTTTAAATTTAAATTAGTCAAATGTTACTTACCCTTATTATATGTACTTACAAAAGGCCGGAATTACTAAGTAAATGTATAAAATGCGCATTACCTGTTTTAAATGAATTAGACGCAGAATTGATCGTAATTAACGACGATAAAAATTCGAACATTGAAGTTCCAAATCTTAAAAATGTTAAACTCATTAACAATCCAAAGCAAGGTTTAGCGAGTGTCAGAAATTTAGGCGCAGCAAATGCAAATGGCAAATTACTTCTTTTTATTGACGATGATATTGAATTTACTATTAAAAATGTGGTTGATCTTCTTCAACATTACCAATTGAACGATCCTGCATGTTACAACCCAAATTGGAAATACTCAGATGAGATGTTACAACTTGTGAATAGATCATCGTTCGGAAGGTTTATTATTAAAAATGGATTAATAGATTATAAAGGCTGGGTGCCAAATTTAAATTGGCAGAACAAATTATTTGAAACCAGCGTACTTGCCGGATTTTTTATGTTAATACCAAAAGAATTTTTCTTACGATCTGGCGGGTTTAACGAAACCTTTATTAATCAAGGTACCGAGGACGATGAATTATGCATGAGGTTAAAAAAACAAAATACTAAAATGTTCATTTGTCCAGAGATCTATGTTCATCACAATGAAATTGATAGAATAAGTTTAGAAAGCAGGTTGGCACGTTACTACAACGGTGCAATCAACAGACGAAGGGCTTTTGATCTAGGTCATCAAACTTATCAGATCAAGTACAATAAAACTAAGCAATTTTTAATTTCAATATTATTGCCTTTTTATAACACGTTAATAGGTTTTAGCAAATTAATACCAAATCAAATTGCTTTTGATTTTCTTTACTTTAAATTAGCGCACACACTAATTGCACTAGCTATTTATAAAGGCTATAATAAAAAATAAATTATTTTTTAAATAAAATTGTGTTGATAAATGTATCGGCATAGATCGTGTATCCATTTGATCTTAAAAACTCAATTATCTCCACACTCTTTTTCTGATCTATCTTATTTCCATCATAAATCGTTGTTTCAACACATATAACCTTCGGATAATTTGATTTTAAATTTATTGTTTTTAAAACCAACAGATCAAGTCCTTCTATGTCTAAGCTCAAGAAATCAGGAAAAACGCCATCATTAACACTATTCAATACATCACTTAACCGTTTAACTTCAATACTTTTTTTATTTAGGTACTTATGTCCCAACTTCACATAATTATCCCTCTCCTCCTTATTGAAAGTATTTAACGTATTCGGATACATTAGATAGAAATCAAGGGTCTTGTTCTCATTAAAAATACCAATATTCAAATTGGTATCATGTTGGCGATGCTTCTGAAATAATGCGAATAAATTGGGGTCAGGTTCAATATTTATACCATAAAAGCCTTTTAAATAAAATCGAAAAGTATTGCTAAGGCGGTATGGATGATGAGATCCAATATCTATAAAACTTGGCTTATGAATCCCAAGGTTTTTTAAACAACTATCAATTATCAGATCTTCGCCATGTTGCGAGAAACATGACTGTTGATAAAATAGTTTATTAAAATACTTATAACGGAATTTAGTAAAATAATTTCTAAACCCAGTTAACTCTTCTCTTTCTTGCTCAAAATACTTACTATTATAATAGAAAAGATCTCCGGCAACTCCTGTAGCTGAATCTAAAGTTTTAATAAATCCTTGCGATTCCAAAAATTCGTGTAGATCTTTTTTCAATGGTTGATCTTTATATAAGGTTACATTTTCTGCCTCCAGCCAAATTATTTTAACCTTATTCAACCATTTACCCGCACCTTTTAAAACCAACAACTCTGCACCCTGTACATCTAAATGCATTATGTCAATATCTGAAAGACCCTCATTGATACAAATCTCTTTAATAGTTGTTGTTTGTACAGATATCCTTTCATTAAATTTTAACCATTTAAATATCTCTTTTACTTTATCGGGCTCCAATAATGAACTAGATTTGTTTCCATAATCCCACTCATTTGAATTACTTTTGCCATCAGGACTCCCGCTTGATACAAAAAAGTCAGCATTTCCTTTCTGATCACTTAATGCAACGTTAAATAACTTGATGTTTTGTGCTTTATATTTTGATACATTATTCTGACATTTTATAATATTAGTTGCCAAAGGTTCAAAAGCATAAATGCGCGCGTTAGGAAATAATAAACTATATCTTATTGAATCTTCAGCTTCACAGCTTCCAATGTCAAATATAGTTAACTCATCATGCGTTGAGAAATACTTTAGCAATTCAGATTTGTGAGGTAAATCACTCTTTATAAATTCATCTGTATTAAAATCCATCTTAATATATTTCGCATTCCATTTGATTCAAAACAAAACCACAATCGCTTCTTAATGCAAGCTCTTTATTTTCGCTCTTTTCGAATGTAATGGTAAAACAATCTGTAATATGTTGCAAATTAATTTCATTTGCCGATAAGCCAATTGATAGTGAATATCTACCTGCGCCAAATAAAACATCCTTTTCTTTAAAAACAGCTTTATGCTTTCCTTCTTTCACAGCTTTGGGTTTGCTCCATACTGTTCTTACATTTGCGCCTTCCTCAGAAACAATACCTATTCCAATAATAAAATTTGAGATGGCCGAACTTAAATAAAATTCAATTTCTATGCAGAGCTTTTCTCCTGCGAAAAATAAATTTGTTTGAGTTCCGTTTTCGCGTTTTGAAAGAATACTGAGTGCATGCGCCTCCTTACTGAGTTTGGCATATTTGGTGAGATCCAAAAAAGACTCACTTGAAATTGATTGCACTTTTAAATAATGATCTACAGTTTCAGATATTGGTGCAATTAATGATAAACTTCCTTTGTCGAGTATTATTCCTTTCTTGCAAATTGATCTCAACGAACCCATATTATGGCTCACAAACAAAACTGTCCTTCCACTCTTACTCACATCCTCCATTTTACCGATGCACTTCTTTTGAAATTCAGCATCTCCAACTGCTAGCACCTCATCAATGATCAATATCTCATTCTCTAAAAAAGCAGCAACGGCAAATGCCAAACGCAACTGCATACCACTACTATAGTGCTTTAATGGCGTGTCTAAAAATTTCTCTACGCCCGCAAAATCTACAATGGCATCAAAGTTTCGTTGTATCTCGGCATGACGCATTCCAAGTATGGAACCATTCATAAAAATATTCTCACGACCACTTAACTCCGGATGAAAACCAGTTCCTACTTCCAACAAACTCGCAATTCGCCCTCTACCAATTATTTTTCCGGATGTTGGTGGCGTGATCTTTGATAAGATCTTTAATAATGTTGATTTTCCGGCGCCATTCTTTCCTATGATACCAACTGTATCTCCTGGCATCACATCAAAACTCACATCTTTTAATGCCCAAAAATCTTCCTTTGTAGATCGATCTTTAAATATGGATGCAATTGAATCGCGCATACTCAAATACGGCTGCTGTTCATGATTGATCCTGAACTTTTTGCTAATAGATTGTATTTCGAGTATCGGTTTCAAATTATTGTTTATGCCAGATCCGCAAAGTAGCTTTCTGTTTTTCTAAAATAAAATACACCAAACACTAACAACACAAATGAAGTAGCTATGCTTGGCAACACATCTGTTGTAACTAAATTAAATCCGTTAAAACTTGAACGGAAAAATTCAATAGGTGCATACATTGGATTTAAACGTAACAGCCAGTTAAACGGGCCGCTACCTGTTATGGTTATTGGGTAAATGATCGGCGTAGCAAATAATAATGCCTGAATAAAAAAAGGAAGTATGTAACGAAAATCGCGGTACTTTACATTTAAAGCAGATAAAAATACACCAAGACCAAATGCTGCTAATATAGTTAACAAGATACTGAGTGGAATTAAATAAATTGCCTGCCACACCATGGATGTTTCGTAAAACAACATTACAGGTATAAAAACAATAAATGCCATCACAAAATCGATCAACGACACCAAAATAGATGAGATCGGAATGATCAAACGCGGGAAATAGATCTTCTTAATGATGTTAGCATTACTTACCATGCTGTTACCCGCATTTGATAAGCCGCTTGAAAAAACATTCCACAATAAAAAACCACTTAATGCAAAAACAGGATATGGTATACTTAACTGCGTTTGCGTAGCGATCATGTTTCCAAATCCTAATGTAAATAAGGCTGTCATGATCACCGGTTGAAATACTGCCCACAAAACTCCTAAAACAGTTTGCTTGTATTTTACCTTCACATCACGCCAGGTGAAAAAATAAAAAAGTTCGCGGTAGTCCCAAAGTTCTTTTAAACCCAGACTAAATTTGCTTTGCGGTTTTATTTCAAATTCAATGTTATCCATTACAAAGCAACCTTACCATACAGATCAAAATCACTGGCATCGGTTATTTTTACATTTGCAAACGAACCAACAGACAAATAGGTTTTATCATCTGCTTTTACTAATACTTCATTATCTACATCCGGACTATCATACTCCGTTCTGCCAATAAAATACTCACCTTCCTTGCGATCGATCAATACCTTATATGTTTCACCAATTTTTTGTTGATTGTTGATGTATGATATTTCTTGTTGTACTTGCATCACTGCATCAGCACGACGTTTCTTCTCTTTCTCACTTACATCATCCTTTAAATTAAAAGCATGTGTATTCTCTTCATGTGAATACGTAAAAATTCCCAAACGCTCAAACTTACTCTCTTCCACCCACTTCAACATTTCCTCGTGATCTTGTTTTGTTTCACCAGGATATCCGGCTATCAGGGTGGTACGAATAGCAATATCCGGCATTTTATCTCTGATGGTGTTTACCAGATCAATTGTTTTTTGCTTGGTAATTCCACGACGCATACTCTTCAACATATTATCGCTAATGTGTTGCAAAGGCATGTCCAAATAATTACAAACATTGCTTTTATTCTTCATCACATCCAACACCTCCAATGGAAATCCGCTCGGGAATGCATAGTGCAAGCGTATCCACTCAATTCCATTGATATCACTTAACTGATCAACTAAATTTGCCAGCTCACGTTTTTTGTAAATATCCAAACCGTAATAGGTCAGATCCTGTGCGATCAATAATAATTCTTTAGTGCCTTTAGCAGCTAACGCTTTTGCCCTATGAACCAACTCTTCAATTGGCACTGATACATGTCCGCCGCGCATCAATGGTATGGCGCAAAAACTGCAAGGTCTGTCGCACCCTTCACTTATTTTAAAATATGCATAATGATTTGGGGTAGTTAATAAACGTTCACCAACTAATTCATGCTTATAATCTGCTTTTAAAGTTTTTAATAAACGTGGTAAGTCGCGGGTTCCAAAATAGGCATCCACATCAGGTATCTCTTTTTCCAGATCGCCTTTGTAACGCTCACTTAAACAACCGGTAACATATACTTTTTCAACCGAACCATCTTTTTTTGCTTCAACGTAACGTAAAATTGTATCAATACTTTCTTGCTTGGCATTATCAACAAACCCACAGGTATTAATGATCACAATGTTATGATCATCATTTTCACTTTCATGTTCAACGTCAAATTTATTTGCCTTCAATTGTCCCATTAACACTTCGCTATCCACCAAATTTTTGCTGCAGCCAAGCGTTACTACGTTTACTTTATTCTTCTTAATGGTTTTAGTTTTCACTAGTTCTTCTTATATTTACAAATATACTATTTTAGCGGTTATTTAAGTGCCTAATCCACTACAAAACATACTTAATTTCAATAAGATAAAGCTGTATTACCAGTTTGTTGTTCCTATTTTGGTATTGAATTTACTTTTGGTAATTGGTACGGTTGGCTACATATTGATTGAAGATTTTCGCTTTTTAGATGCCTTTTACATGACCATTATAACCATTGCAACCGTAGGTTATGGAGAGGTTCAGCCTTTAAGTGATGCAGGACGAATATTCACCAGTTTTTTAATTATCACGAGTTTTGGTACATTTGCTTATGCCGTATCATCTATTACACGTTTTGTAATAGATGGCGAGTTTAACCAATTATTTAAATTACAAAAATTGAACTCATCCATTGAAAAATTACACGATCACGTGATCATTTGCGGATACGGCCGTAATGGCAGGCAAGCAGCGCAGGTTCTTAAAAAACATCATAAACGTTTTGTGGTGATAGAGAATAACGCCACTGTTACCGAAAAAATGAATCACAAGTATCACGACCTTGTGATCTCCGGTGATTCAACACAGGATGAAGTTTTACTAAAGGCAGGTATTTTACGTGCTAAAGCATTAATAACCACATTACCTGTTGACGCCGATAACTTATTTATTGTACTTACGGCACGTAATTTAAATCCAAACCTAACCATCATTTCACGCGCCAGTGAAGATGGTTCGGATACAAAAATAAAAATTGCAGGTGCCGATAATGTGATCATGCCGGATAAAGTTGGTGGCGCTCATATGGCCAGCTTGGTAATGAAACCGGATGTAATGGAGTTTATTGATTATGTAACCGCTAATGGTGGTGATAATAATAACTTAGAGGAAATAACCTTTGCACACATACCCGATCATTTAAAGAATAAAACTTTAAAAGACCTGGAGATACGCAATAAATCGGGCGCCAATATCATTGGATTTAAAACAGCCATAGGCGAATATGTGATCAATCCAAGTGCCGATACACGAATTATTCCGGAGGCAAAGATCTTTGTTTTAGGAACGCCTGATCAGATTAAAAAGTTGAAGGAATTGCTTACTTAAAAAGCACAAAAAAAACCTGATCGTAATGATCAGGTTTTTTTATTTGATTGAATTCTTAAAACTATAATCCTAACAATACTTCTTCCGGTAATTTACCACCAAACATCATACGGTTAGGGTTCTCTAACATTTCTTTTACTTTTACCAAGAATCCTACACTCTCACGTCCGTCAATAATTCGGTGATCGTAACTTAATGCCACATACATCATCGGACGGATCTCAACTTTACCATTCACTGCCATTGGGCGTTCAACCACATTGTGCATACCTAAAATAGCACTTTGCGGAGGGTTGATAATTGGTGTACTCATCATACTTCCAAACACACCACCATTGGTAATGGTAAATGTACCACCTTCCATATCAGGAATTCCTAATTTTCCATCACGTGCCTTAATTGCAAGATCTTTAATACCTTTTTCAATCTCCGCTAAACTCATTAACTCTGCATTTCTTAATACAGGAACCATTAAACCTTTTGGCGCACTTACTGCAATTCCAATATCACAATACTTATTATAAACGATCTCTTCGCCATCGATCATTCCGTTTACTGCAGGGAAATGATATAATGCCTCACAAACCGCTTTGGTAAAGAAACTCATGAAGCCAATGTTCGTTCCGTAAACTTCCTTGAATTTATCTTTATAACGTGCTCTGATATCGTAGATCGCGCTCATGTCAACTTCATTGAATGTAGTTAACATGGCAGTTTCGTTTTTCACACTCACTAAACGACGCGCAACTGCTTTACGCAATGTTGTCATTTTTGTGCGCTCTTGCTTGCGCTCACCTTTCCAGGTATTACTTAATACTTGTTGTACGTTTGGTAAACCGTTTGATAAGGCAGCCAACACATCTTGTTTGGTAATGCGACCATCTTTTCCTGAACCATTCAATTGAGATGATGCAATTCCATTTTCTGCCATTAGCTTTGCAGCAGCCGGACTAGGTGTGCCTGTAGCATACGTTTTTTCAGATCCTGAACTTACAACTGCAGCTTCTTTTTTAGGCTCTACCTTTTCTTCCTTTTTAGCTTCAACCTTTGCCTCAACTTTTGCAGCTTTTGGCTCCGGCTTAAATGATGTATCGATCTTTACAACTACTTGTCCGATCTTTACTGTATCACCTTCAGCAGCTAATATCTCTATCTTTCCTGCTTCTTCAGCGTTTAAAGTTAATGTTGCTTTATCTGAATCAATTTCAGCCAATACCTCATCCTTTTCAACCACATCACCACTTTGTTTTACCCAACGGGCAATTGTAACTTCAGTGATCGATTCTCCCGGGCTTGGTACTTTTAATTCTACTATTGCCATAATTCTATTTTAGATTTAAGATTTTTGATTTAAGATTTATTCTAAAATCAGTTTATTTTAATTTTAATTCTTACTTAACTAATACTTTTGAAAAGATCGCATTCATGATCATTTCTGTTTCCATATTATGACGTTTGCTAAATCCGGTTGCCGGACTCGCAGCTGCATCTCTTCCAACATATTTTAAATTCAGGTTACGCAAGTTGTAATCCACATGACGCCATGCGCCCATGTTCTCACTCTCTTCCTGAACCCAAATAAATTCTTTAGCGTTCTTGTATTTATCCAAAACAGCCTGTAATTGCTTGTGAGGGAAAGGATACAATTGCTCTAAACGAATGAATGCAATATCTTTAACGCCTTCTTTTTCACGTTGCTCTACCATTTCGTAATAGATCTTTCCGCTGCAAAGTGCAATACGCTTTACATCTTTTGCATTGATATTTGTATCATCCAACACTTCACTGAACGAACCTTTTGTGAAATCCTCTAATTTAGAAACACAACTTGGGTAGCGTAATAATTTTTTAGGTGTAAAGCACACCAATGGTTTTCTGAACTCACGTTTTAATTGGCGACGGATCACATGGAATTGTTGCGCAGGAGTTGTTGTATTTACAATTTGCATATTGTTCTCGGCACACATTTGTAAGAAGCGTTCCATACGTGCACTTGAATGCTCCGGACCCTGACCTTCGTAACCATGTGGCAACAATACCACCAAGCCATTCATACGACGCCATTTGTATTCCGATGATGATAAATACTGATCGATGATAATCTGAGCACCATTAAAGAAATCACCAAACTGTGCTTCCCAAATAGTTAATGCATTTGGTGATGCATACGAGTAACCATACTCAAAACCTAATACCGCGTATTCAGATAAATGTGAATTGTAAATATCTAATTTCCCTTTGGTGCCAAGGTTGTTTAACGGTGTATATTCCTCTTCACTGTCTTCAACCTTTACAACAGCATGACGGTGCGAGAAAGTTCCGCGCTCCACATCTTGTCCGCTGAAACGCACATTATGTCCTTCATGCATTAATGAGGCATAAGCCAATAACTCACCCATTGCCCAGTCGTAATTATCGTTCGTGATCATATTCTGACGATCATTGAACAACTTATCGATCTTATTGAATATCTTTTTATCTTTTGGTAATTGAGTTGAACGTTTTGCAAGATCCAAGAATAATTTTGAATCAATTCCTGTTTTAGGAGATGAATCAAAATCAGTTGCATTGGCCATACGGATACCTTTCCATGGACCTTCCAGGAATGAAGTAATCTTTGCTTTCTCAACTTTTTTAGCTGCATCCAGATCCTGTTCTAACTTATCCTTGAATTCTTTTTCTGCTGCCTTTATTTCTTCTTCTGTAAATGAATTTTCGGCAACTAATTTTTTCGCGTAAATATCTTTTGGGTTTGGATGTACTGCAATTTGCTTGTACAACATTGGCTGTGTGAAACGAGGCTCATCACCTTCGTTGTGGCCGTATTTACGGTAACACAACACATCAATGAAAACATCTTTTTTAAATTTCTGACGGTAGTCCATTGCTAATTGCGCTACTAAGCTCAATGCTTCCACATCATCACCATTCACATGGAACACAGGTGAAAGTACCACCTTTGCAACATCTGTGCAGTAAATAGAAGAACGACCATCAGTAAAGTTAGTTGTGAAACCTACCTGGTTATTGATCACAAAATGAACAGTACCGCCGGTTTTATATGCATCTAACTGACTCATTTGTATCACTTCATAAACAACACCTTGTCCTGCTAATGCTGCATCACCATGAATTAAAATTGGTAAAGCTTTTGAATTATCACCATTATGGCGCGCATCAATTTTAGCACGTGTAATACCTTCTACCACCGGATCAACGGTTTCTAAGTGTGAAGGGTTTGGTGTTAATGAAATATGGATAGGTTTGCCTGAATCACTCACAACATCTGAGCTATAGCCCATATGGTATTTTACGTCACCGTTAAATAAGCTGTCTTCACTCGGACGACCCTCAAACTCAGCGAAAATATCGCGTGCGGGTTTATTTAAAATATTGGCCAATACATTTAAACGGCCACGATGCGCCATACCGATCACAAAATCTTCAACCCCTAATTTCACACCATGTTCCATCAAGGTATTCATGGCAGGTAAGAACGATTCGCCACCTTCCAACGAAAAACGCTTCTGACCAACGAATTTAGTAGCCAAAAAGTTTTCGAATGTAGTTGCCTGAATAAGTTTATTTAAAATAACTTTCTTTTCTTCCTTTGAGAAAGTTGGTACATTCTTTGATTTTTCAATACGCTCCTGTAACCACTTAGTTTCATCGGGGTTGCGAAGGAAAGCGTACTCCACACCAATACTATTGCAATAGGTTAACTCTAAATGCGCAACAATATCTTTTAACTTAGCAGGGCCAATACCAATTTGGTTTCCGGCCTGAAAAACAGTATCAAGATCTTTTTCCGACAACTCAAAATTTACAAGATCAAGCGTTGGAGAATAGGTACGACGCTGACGAACAGGATTAGTTTTAGTGAACAAATGCCCACGTGAACGGTAACCATTGATCAGGTTGATCACTTTAAATTCTTTCGTAACATTTTCAGGAATTACGCCGTTTGAAGATGAGTAATCGGTTTTAGCGAACTCAAATCCTTTAAAAAAATCTTGCCAGGTCTTATCAACCGAATTAGGATCTTTAACATACTGCGCAAAAAGATCTTCCACAGCATTCACATCACTTGTTCCTAGGTATGAAAATTTGTCCATTTTATAAATTTAAACAACCAACAAATTTAACAATTTTAACCTGATATACACTAATTTTAGCGTACATTTGTGGTAATGAAAGCAAGCACTTTTAAAATAGCTCTGATAGCCCTATTTACCTGCGTTTTAACATTTGCCAGATCGCAAAATGCTACCGAAACAAAGGTGAACCAATTAATTGAGAAGAAAGCTGAATATCACCGACTTACAAACGGTAAAATTGATGGTTACCGCATAAAGATCCATTTTGGTGTAGATAGAGAAGCTGCAAAAAATGTAAGAAGTAAGTTTTCGTCAAAATTCCCCGATATTTCAACAGATGAAGAATATCAGCAACCTAACTTTGTGGTTTTGGTTGGCGATTACCGCACAAAATTAGAAGCCTTTGAAGCATTGAAAAAAGTTCAGGTTGAGTTTGCCAATGCGTTTATTGTAAAAGGAAAAATAGATCCTAACAAATAATTTTAAATCACATTTCATGTCTGAAAAAGTAAAAGAGTTTAACGATTACCGCGCTAAAATGAATGATGTTATTTTAGGCAAAGATAACTTGGTAATTAAACGTTTATTTAATTTAGATACACAAACCTATAGCGATGGTGCACTAAATGTAAAAACCAAAGAAATGCTTGGTTTGGTTGCCAGTATGGTTTTGCGTTGTGATGATTGTATCAAATATCATTTAGGTAAATGCCATGAGCAAGGCTGCACAACCGAAGAGATCTACGAAATTTTTGCTGTTGCCAATATAGTTGGCGGAACCATTGTAATACCGCATACACGCCGCGGTGCCGAGTATTGGGAGGAATTGATCAAAGGGTGATCTAATAAAATGTTTAGAGGCAGTAAACGCAGAGGGCGCAGAGTTGTCGCGAAGTTTCGCAGAGCAAAATCAAATACTTAAAAATCTATCTCTGTATTTTTGATCTATCATGGCGCAATTATCAGTTCTGCCAAATTTCTTATAACGGCGTTTCGCAATAAAATCGTAAACAATATTCCTTAAAAAAGGCGGTATCACCACAAACACAACCATCAATGGCCACAAGCCTTTCATGTATAACGTTAAACGCAGGGCCGCACATGATTTAATGTGTACCGAGTAATTTTTAATTAGCACCATACTATCCACATCCTGCGGTATTTCAAAATAATCGATCAATGCTTTTCCGGTATCACTCTTTAAAGTAGCGAACGAAAGCTTGGGTGATCTTTCGCGCTGTAATAAATAATTTACACTATTGTTACACAACACGCAATCACCATCAATTAATAATATAGGTTGCTTTTTTAAGATCTCGTTAATGTCGGTCATGGGCGCGAAAATACAAAATAAGGATCGCTACTTAATTCGTAGCTTTTAGATAAAACTTTTAAAGAATACAGATCAATAAAATTTAAAAAACCGTTTCTGCCGCCACACTGACTGGTATGATGAGGCGCCGGACCACTTGATAATAAATTACGTGAAGCCACATATAACACCTTTTTTGTTTCATCTACACCAATACCATGTGGTTGAAACCCAACTTTTATATTGGTTGGAGATGAGCTGAACTGCCCATCAATTCGGGTAACTACGCCCATTGAATTTGTGAAGGTTGTTGAATCATACGGACAAGAAATAAAATACTGGTCGGTACTTGTTGAATAAACAATTTCCTGAGGATAAACTCCTGTGTTAATTATGGTTATCTGGTGCGTTGCTAAATTAAACTTTCGTGCATCATTGGTTTTTTGACATGTAAGTATCAGATCTTGTCCGTTTGGCGTTAATATAATATCATGAATATCCAATGAAGATGTGTATTTCACGGGCTGCGACGGCTCAATTGAATATTCGAATTTATCTGTAAAACCGGTATCTATGGCAGTAATAAAATTACCGGTTTGTGCAGTAACATACAATGTATCATTGGCTGCATTCAGCGCAATACCATGCGGATAATTTAAATTTGGTAAGTAGTGGAGCAACTTACGATTTACCAGATCAACAGCAGCAACTCTTCCGCTTTGTGTCCATGAAACAGCGTAGGCTTTTTTTCCGTCCGATGAAATAATACTTGTATTCCAATCAAACCCATCAATACTTGAATTGATACCGGCAGCTTTTGGTGTTAATGGAATATCTCCAACATAACTATCATCACTGCATCTGAATTTTTGCATGATGTTGTTATTAATGAAGATCACATACCAGTATTGTCCATCCGGCGAAACTCGCACACTATGTGGTGTATCAGATGCACCCGGTTTATTTCCCACCTCAATGTATCGCATGGGCAATTGTGTTTCACTATCAATTACAGTAACAACATCGCAACCCTGATTAACTATGTAAACCTTTTTTCGCTTTGGATCATCTGCCCATTTTACATTGCCATTTCCGTCAGGTGCTCCTGAATTTATCCAATCCATCACTAGTTTAACTTCATCCCTTGAGAGTGGCGGTAAGCCAACAGGCATGGTTGGTTTGTTAATAGTACCAAGATCGCCAAAGGTGTTTATGAAACTACATAAAAAAGAAAATTTACTGCTATATGGGATCACTGCAGAGCCATTGTTATTCCCCTTGAAAAGATCATTCCACGTAGATAAATTCAAACCTGCGGCGGCTTTGTAACTTTTATCGTTATGGCATCCGCTGGTGGCGCATTTGGTTGTGATCAATACGCCAATTTCATTTGGGTAATCACCAAAATTTACTTTGCCAACATCTTTTCTGCACGAAGAGAAAATAACAACAGCCAACAAAAAATATTTAAATGATTTAAGCATTATTGCTTGATGATCTTTTTAGTTTGTTCGTATGACGTTCCCTGAGCAAGCACTTTCATTTTTAAAAAATAAACGCCATTTGATAAAGTTGAAACATCCAGCGAATAAAAAGGTTTATTTGTATTAATTGAAACAACACTTCTTCCAAAAATATCAATTACTTCAACTTGTTCAATTTGAATTTCTGTTGAGCCAGACTCAATGTAAACAAGTGACTGCGCAGGATTTGGATAAACATGTATATTGCTCATCATTTCCATTACGTTTGATCTAACACTTACATCGGGCGCTTTAGATGAATAAAAAGATACGCCACCGGCAGCATTACCCACAAACAGATCGGGCTTTGCATCTCCATTCACATCCTCAAACCAAGGCGTTGAATAGGTACTCTCTAAAATATTATTTGCTGTTGAATCTATTAAGGTACACGATGCAGTTGAAGATGCCGGAACATCAAACAAATAGATCTGCCCGGTAATACACCCTCCTAATAATTTGGTTGAAGTGCCATCAATATAAAAGTGTGGAGATCCAAAACCATCCAATCCATAAACAAAAAAATCACCTTTTAACGATACGTTTGGAAAGGAACCTGTAATGAGCGAAAAGGAAGGCACTGAGCTTGTACCAATGTTCTGATAATAATATACTCTTCCATTTTTAGTGCCAACCATCAGATCCAACTTTGCATCTTTATTAAAATCAAACAACTGTGGTATAGCATCACTCGAAGGAAAATTAATTGAAAAGAAATTGTGTTTATATATAGTGAAATTACAAGGATTTCCGGCTCCTGCCGTATTCTCATACCAACTTAATGTATTGCTGTTGGTGATCATGAACAGATCTACATCGCCATCATTATCAATATCGCCTGGCGCAGGATAGGCACTAATGATAGACGCGTTTAAAACAGATGACAGTGAAGCGTAATCGGTATTGGTCAATGAAAAAACAGGTTGCGATAAGGTGCCAACATTCTCATACATGTAAAAACGCGGACGTCTTGCGCCATTGATGTAAACGCCGCCACCGCCGATCAACAGGTCTTTTTTACCATCATTATTATGATCAATTAAAATGGGGCGCGACATTTGACCCACCTCGATCATTTCATCCTGCAAAAAATTGTTCTTTACAAACTGAAAATTAACCGTATTGGTTGTGCTGGTGTTCTTATACAACCAAACACTTTTTGCATTTTCGCTACCAAAGGTATTTGGCGAAGCGATCAACTCATTCACATTATCATTATCAATATCCACATAATGAGTGCATGGGTACGAATTAAAATTAATTGGTGTTACGCTAGCTGTATTCGGATAATTAGGAAATAATTTTGTTGTATCTGAGATCACCGCATTGGCAATGGTTCCATCATTTTGGCAATATTCTAAAGTAGAACAAGAGATATCGCCTATGATCAGGTCTTTATCACCATCAGCATCCCTATCAATACACATTAAACATGCACCGGCGTGACGAGAATCATTTGTTCGGTAAACCAAGCTATCGTAAAGCGGGCGTAACGGACATTGGTTTAAACTTACCTGGCAACTGTTCTCACTGATCTTACCCCAGCAACCGTCAACCAGATCAAAACGTAAACTATCGGCATGGCCAAATAACTCCTTACTTTTATTTTTATGGTATTCAATAAAAATACCGGTTGGGCTAAACGTTAAGATATCCAGATCTCCATCATTATCAATATCACTAATGGCAGGCAAGCCAACAGGGCCGGCATAAATATTAGAAACAGAAGGCGGACCGCCCGGATTATAATCGCTGTACAACAAGGAGTAGCTTAAAGTAAATTGCAAGCCGGCAGAAACGTTACCAATATTCCTATACACCTGAATGCCGCCGGTTACCGAACAAAACAGATCAACTTTATTATCATAATTATAATCGTAAAGTAATGCCCAATTATATGTTCGCGGAAATTTTGCAGTTAAGGAAGGATCGTGTTTGTATTTTGTTTCACCTGTATTACCAATGTTTACAAAGCATTTGAATGCACCCAATGCAGAGTTGTTTAACTTATCATAGATCACAAGATCTTTTTTGCCATCATAATTCAGATCGATATTTGAAAAAGAAGCAGCATTAATTCCACCGGCCCATGGCAACTTTAAACAATAATTATTGTTCAATACAGAAATGGTATCAGCGCCAATTGTTAGCTGAGCCTTACCAGTTATGAAAATTAACAGTATAAACGTGGTTAAAAGTGACCTCATACTTACAAATTTAGCGAAAAATGGGCTATTTATTGTTAATTTTACTATTGTTATTTAATTGAGCAGATACATAAAAAATATTTTACTTTTTTGTTTTATAGTTGGTATTCACTTAACTGTAAAAAGCAACCATATTATTGGTGGTGAAATGTATTATGACTACCTGGGATCGAATAAATATAAGGTCACCTTAAAAATTTATCGCGACTGTGATAATTCTATGAATCCTGATTTTGATGGCATTGCACCAAATACAACTGCGCTCTTGAGTGTGATGGACGCATCAGGAAATCAAATTACTCAAGTTAATTTGGGCTTACCAATTGTCTCCAAAGTGCAAGGAAGTATTACCAACCCGTGCATAAAAACGGACGTGCCGTGTGTTCATGAAGGAATTTATACAACAACGGTAACATTACCTCCTTTAACTGGCGGTTATTACTTAGTTTACCAACGCTGTTGCCGAAATGCCGGTATAGATAATCTACAATCAGGTGATCAGCAGGGAGCAAGTTATTTTTCTTTTGTACCGGGCCCCGAGTTAGCATCAACCAATAGCTGTCCGCGTTTTAATAAGTTTCCACCCATTGATATTTGCAACAATTTGTCTTTAGTTTTTGATCATTCAGCCACAGACCCTGATGGAGATCAATTGATATATAAATTCAGTGAAGCCTTTCAAGGGTTAGATGCTTGTTGTGCGATCTTAGGTCAAACCAATCCGGGAACACTTTGCGGCAGCCCGCCACCTTTCTGTCCAACATTTGCATCACCTCCTCCCTATGCTTCTGTAATTTACAAATCACCTTATTCAAGTAATTATGCTGTTGCCTCTAATCCTTCGTTAACTATTGATCCTAACACTGGTTTACTCCAAGGCAAACCAAATTTATTGGGCAAGTATGTTGTTGGAGTATGTGTTGAAGAATGGCGAAACGGAAATTTATTAAGCAAACATTACCGCGATTTTCAATTCAACATAAAAACCTGCACAGTTTCAATTGTTGCAGCCATTGCCGATCAATCGCAACAATGCCAGGGATTAACCATCAACTTTACCAATCAAAGTATCAATCAATCAATTTCCCCAACTTATGTGTGGAATTTTGGTGATCCAAATACCTTAGCAGATACATCTCGAATTAAAGATCCAACATACACATATCAAGATACCGGGATTTACAATGTCACGTTGATCGTTAATCCTGGAGCATTATGCACCGACACCATCAAAAAACAGGTATATGTTTATCCACCTCTTATTATTAATTTCACTAAACCGCCTATTGCTTGTGTAAAGTCTAATTCGGTAAATTTTACAGCGGGTGGCGTGTTCTTACCTCAAACTACTTTTAAATGGGATTTCAGTTCATTTGCGAATCCAAATACATCAACACTTACTAATCCAACAAATATTAATTTCACAGAACCCGGGGTACATTACATTACAGCAATTGCTAAACAATTTGCATGCGTTGATACATTTATTGATTCTATAACAATTTTAAAAAGGCCTATTGCCAAGATCAATAATTTTCCTACAACTTTGTGTGATCCCGGAAAAGTTTCATTTAGTAATGGCAGCGTTAGCGAATATCCACCAGGCTATTTATGGCAAACAAGTGATGGATCAACCTACAATTCCTACGAACCAACTCATTTGTTCACACCCAGCGGAATTTATAGTGTAACATTAACTTTATTAAGAGGTGCGCCATGCCCCGATACCAGCAAAGCTATATTTAGTCCGATCACAATCAACCCAAATCCAACAGCAGATTTTTTATTTACACCAAGCATTACAACCATATTTGAACCCGAAATACAATTTGCCAATAATTCAAGTACAGATGTTGTAAGTTTAACTTATGAGTTTGGTGATGGCTTCTCATCAACCAATTTTAATCCATATCACAGTTTTCAATCGCCGGGAAAATATGTAGTTACCCAAAATGTTACAAATAATTTTGGTTGTGTAGATAAAACTGAAAGAACTATTACCATTTTGCCTGAATTCAGATGTTGGGTCCCTAACTCATTTACACCTGATTATAACAACAAGAATGATGTTTTTTTACCAATAGTAATTGGTGTGACCGATTATAAATTTTATGTGTTCGACAGATGGGGTGAACAACTTTTTTATACCAATGACACCACAAAAGGCTGGGATGGTACACGAAAGGGAATACTTTGCAAACAAGATGTTTATGTTTGGAAAATAACCTTTAAGAATGATGTTACACTTGAAAACGAAGAGAGGACCGGCCAGCTTAATTTATTGAATCCGCTAAACGGCGAATTTTAGCCTTGTTAAAACGTTAAAAGCCACTATTTAAGGCTTTTTATTCCTGTTTTTTACTAACTTTATTTTTGCTTTGAAATATTCCATTAGGCATATTTTATTTTTTACATTGATCTTTTTAAAGTTCAATGTAAATGCCACGCATTATGTTGGTGGTGAATTGTATTACGATCACTTAGGTGGCAACCAATACCGAATTACCTTAAAGCTATACAGAGATTGTACAAGTGACATTGGATTTTATGGCCAGGGTAATGGCGAAGCCATTTTAGACGTGAAAGGATACAATCAGGAATTAGCTTACCAATTTATTTTAGGAACACCTGTAATAAATAAGGTAGTGGCCAATACCAATAATCCGTGTATGAAATCGCCTTCAGGCGTTTGTGTTGAAGAGGGTGTTTATACAAAAACCGTTACGTTGCCGCCAAAAACCGGAGGTTACTTTTTGCAATTTAAAACATGCTGCCGTAGCGCTAACAATTTAAACTTATTAAATCCTACCAGCGAAGGTAATGGCTACAAATGTTATATACCGGGTCCTGAATCTGCCGCCAGTAACAGCTCGCCACGTTTTGTATTTTACCCATCCTTATACGTTTGCAAAGGCGCAAACATTAATTTTAATCATGCAGCTATTGACCCGGATGGCGACTCATTGGTGTATTCGCTTATACCGGCATATGATCAAACCATGGGCACACCAGATTCGGTTGTGCAATACAAAGCGCCATACAGCGCCGCTTTTCCAATGGCATCAAACCCGCCCATAAATATTAATAGCAGCAACGGAACCGTTAACGGTATTCCAACAATAATTGGTCAGTGGCTTGTTTGTATTGCTGTTAAAGAATACCGTAATGGAAAATTATTAAGTACACATTACCGCGATTTTCAATACATTGTTATTTCATGTTTACTAAACATCAAAGTGGCTTTTGCCGATCAATTGAATAAATGCGATGGCTATACCATCAATTTCCAAAATCAAAGTTCGAGTAATTTTAATATTGCTTATGCCTGGAATTTTGGAGACAAAACAACGCTTGCAGATACCTCATCCGTTAAAAATCCAACCTACACCTATCAAGACACAGGCAAACATGTTGTGACCTTAGTTGTTAATCCGGGACTGCCGTGTGCTGACAGTGTCAAAAAAACATTTTACGCGTATCCAAAATTTGATCCGCAATTTATAACGCCTGCTGGGCCGCAATGTTTAAAAAACAACAGTACCCTTTTTCAAATTTCAGGAACCTATTCAACTCAAGCTACTTTTCAATCATATTTTAGTGCAGCTGCAACGCCAAGTGTATCCAGCTTAACAAGTAATACAGTAGTGTATAACAGCGCCGGAAAATTCCCTATTAAAATTTACGGCTCACAATTTATTTGTAAAGATTCATTGATAGACAGCGTACACATCATTGGCAGACCAACTGCTAAGATCAATAATTTTCCGGTTACACTTTGCGATCCGGCAACAGTGGCTTTTAGCAATGGTAGTTATAGCGAATACGGTGTAAATTACAAATGGGATATTAGTAATGGCTCAACTTACTTTACCCACGAACCAACCCATGTTTTTACACCGCCCGGTAATTATTCAGTAATGCTAACTGTAACACGAAATGGTCTTTGTCCGGATACTGCTGTTTCATCGGTTTACAATTTAACGGTATTTCCTAGTCCTAAAGCCGGCTTTATTGCAACGCCAAGTGTAACCAGTATTTTTGATCCGGAGATAGCGTTTGAAGGTTACACAAGCGGAGGCATCACTACGCTGTTATATGATTTTGGAGATGGCTTTACTTCGAATTACTTAAACGATAAACACCGCTATTCTGCACCCGGTAATTACATGGTAACACAAATTGTAACCAATAATTACAACTGCCAGGATATAGAAAGCAAAGAAGTGATCATACTTCCTGAATTTCGTTTTTGGGTACCCAATGCTTTCACGCCTGGTGAAGACGGATTAAATGATCTTTTTAAACCACAAGCAATTGGTGTAGAAAATTACAAAATGGAAATATTTACGCGTGCCGGTCAACGTGTTTTCACAACAGAAGATTTAGAAAAAGGTTGGGACGGAAAATTTAAAGGGCAACCTTGCAAGCAAGATATTTATGTTTGGAAAGCGAGTTACAAGAATGTAGTGAGTAAAAGGATGGAGATAGAAACCGGGCATGTAACCTTATTTAACCAACAATAAAAAAGGCCTCCATTAATGAAGGCCTTTTTTTTGTTTTATGATTGAAGCAATTAGCTTACTCCTTTTAATAATCCTGCAATAATATCTTTTGTTTCGGTAATTGTTTTCAGATCTTTTTCCATTGCTGCAGTATCTTTATTCTCTTTCTTAGCTGCTTCAATTTTTGATTTCATTTCTGTTTCCTTTTTTGTCCAAATGGTGGTCAAGTCCTTTAATCCTTTTACAGCACCCATTTTCGAGAATTTCCCGCCTTCCTGTGCGATCACTTCAAAATCACGTGCTGCAGTGATAGCCGGCGCGTAGGTTTCACATTTCTTAGCTAACTTAATGTAATTACTTAAGAAAGTGATCAATTCAAAACCACCAAAGTTTTTCATGTTGTTTGTAAAGAAAGCGATATCCATTTCAGTTCCGTGATTAGCATATAACGAAGCAAGTGTGTAAAGAATGGTTTTACCAGCTTCTTTCTCAAACCTTTTTGCTTTAACCAAGGCATCTTTCGGATCCTTCTTAGTAAAATAATCTAAAGCTTCGGCATCAATAGCGTAAGATGGTTCTTCTAATGCTTTTAAATTTAACGCCGCTAACTCAGGAGCCGATTCGTAATTCTTATTTAAAAATTCCAAAGCGCGTGCACGAGTTGTAGTTTTCACATCCTTCTCATAGATCTTCATCATCAATGGTTTCAGATCTGCTTCTTTATCTTTGGCAACACCATTTAAGTTATTTATGGCAGTTTCACGTAATCTGTTATACTTATCGTTTTCTGCAGCCCACTTAATTGTATTGTACGCCAGTTCACTTGATTTTATTTCTTTTGCCAATTCTTTGATGGCTTCGTATCTATCTCCATATAAAGGAGCGTTTTTGTATTGATAGGCATAATCCTCCAACGATTTCTTATAAGTGATCTCAGCCAATAACTGACGCTCTGCATCAAAGTTTACCAACTCCGGTTTTGCAGATGATTTCAATTTAAATGTTTGTTTTACATCTGATACATGAATGTGATGACGAGTTGCTTTTCCATTCACATAAACATCAATTTCCAATGGTAATTCATACAAAGGCACATTTTTAAAATTCTGCTTTTGTTCCACTGTTAATTCAACAGCGCCATCAGCTGCATTATAAGTTTGTGTTACTTCAATAACCGGGTGGCCTTTTGATAAGAACCATTGGTTAAAGAACCAGTTCATATCTCTACCGGTTACCTCTTCAAAAGCTAAACGTAAATGATGGATCTCCGCTGCTTTGAATTTATTTGTTTCTAAATATTTTTTCAATGAAGCAAAAAACGCATCATCGCCAACAGCCTTGCGCAACATGTGTAAAATTTGACCACCTTTATTATAACTAAAGCCGTCAAACATATCCTCACGGTTCTCGTAATTAAAGCGGATCATATTCACTTGTTTGTTTGATCCCATGTATCCAGCGCGGCTTTGCATGTGGTGAAGGTCAGCTGCATCTCTGCCAAACTTATACTCTTCCCATAAATATTCTCCATAAGTTGCAAAACTTTCATTTAACGGAAGGTTACTCCAGCTTTCGCAAGTAACCAGATCACCAAACCATTGGTGAAATAATTCATGAGCAATAATATCTTCACCTTTATTACCATCTAATATTTCTCTACCTGTTGCATAAACAGCAAAATCGCCATGTAAGGTTGCGCTTGTATTTTCCATTGCACCACTCACATAATCGCGTACTGCAATTTGCGCATATTTAGGCCAAGCATAAGGCACTCCTAATTTCTTTGAATAGAAATCGATCATTTCTTTAGTGTTGCCAAAAATACTTTTAGCATGCGCATAATAATCTGCCTCTACATAGTAGCTGATCTCTTTTCCGTTCCAAGGCTCATCAACAAACTTTTTAAATTCACCTACTGCCATCATTGCTAAATAAGGTGCATGCGGTTCATCCATTTTCCAATGATCGGTACGCGTACCATCAGCATTCTTTTTTGAATCAACCAACAAACCGTTTGAAAGTGTTGTAAAACGATCTAAAACGGTCATGTAAATTTCCTGAGTTGTTTTTTGATTTGGGCTATCAATTGTTGGGAACCAGGCAGAGTTTGATTGCGTTTCACCTTGGGTCCATATTTGAGGCATTTTATACGGATTAATACTTTTCGGATTAATAAAATACAAACCTTTATCACTGCTGATCGCGTTGCTTCCGCCTTCTTTCAATTCATCTGGCTTTGACACGTAATCTATCATAAGGATAAAATTTTCGGTATGCTTATACTCTTTTCCTAAGGCAATTTTAATTGAGTCATTCTCATACTTAAATGTACAAGGCAATTCAACACGCGGATCTGCCGCAACACCTGTTGGCTTTGGTTTTGTTTTATCAACCGGAGCAGCCGCTTTTAATTCAAACAATTTAACTGATTTGATATCCATCCCTCTTGCATTTAAATAACACATGTTGGTTGGATAAAAATGAGGTTTTAAGGTTAATGTTGCCTTTCCGTTCAAGCGCGAATAGGTCCAATCAAAACTCACTTCTAATTTTGTATGAACAAGATCACATGAAATTGGATTAGATGCACGATAAGCTTCTTTTACAGGAGGAAGATTCTTCTCAACTTTTGGCGTATCGGCCACTACAACTGCCGGCGTTTGTGGTGCCGGACTAGCAACTGTTTTTTTATTGGAAGTACACGCAATTACAACGGCGCTTACCAAAACAAAATTTGAAAATATAAAACGACTCATTAGATAGGATTTAGAACACAAAAATGTGATTAATTTACTGTAAACCAAAATAATATACCCTAAAATACGCTATTGGTTGAAAACAGGGATGAATTGCAAATAAATCAGGTTGAAAACAGCCTTTAAATTGGCTTTTGATTGCGCACTACATAACGCGAAACAAAAATACTGATCTCGTACAGTAAATACATGGGAACAGCAACCACCATTTGTGATGTAACATCCGGGCTGGGAGTAATAACGGCAGCAGCAATTAATATTACCACAACAGCATGCTTGCGGTATTTGCTCATAAATTCGGGAGTAAGCAAGGTTAGCTTGGTTAAGAAATAAACAAGAACCGGCATTTCAAAAATGATCCCAGAAACAAGGGTCATGGTTGATATTAGGGAGATGTAATCATCAAACGTATTGTTGGTTTGCACGATGCCGCTGGATGAAACCTGGTAACTGATGAGGAAATTATAACTCATTGGGAACAGCAAGAAGTATCCGAAACAAATACCAATTAAAAACAGAACAGAAGCAATAACAATGAACATTTTAACCGGACCAAGTTCTTTATCTTTTAAAGCCGGGCGAATGAATTTCCATAATTCCCATAAGAAAACCGGAAAGCCCAAAATAATGCCCACTAACAAAGAGATCCACATGTGATTGAAAAACTGTTCGGAGGCGCCTAATGTTTGTAGATGTGGGTCTTTAACCGTAATACACATCACATCACCTGCACCTAATTTATAACCAAGTGAACAAAGTGTGCGGTAAGAAATAAAATCTTGTTGAAGGGGCCCGAAAATAACGGTATCAAAAATAAAATCGTTCAATACGAACGCCGCGATCGCAAAAATAAAAATTACGGCAGCGCTGCGAACCAAATGCCATCTTAATGCTTCAAGATGCTGAAGAAAAGACATTTCTTGCGGCTCGCTACCATCATTATTTTTTGATCCGAATAATCCCATGAACAGGCCACAAAGGTATAATTTAACGTGGCTTTTTCAAATATAAAAAGAGTGCGACTAAAACAGTTATTACCATTTACCGCCCGAACCGCCACCACCAAAACTGCCACCACCAAAACCACCGAAACCGCCGCCGGAAGATCTGCCACCGCCAAAGCTGCCACCAAAGCCACCACCATAAAATGGTCCGCTGCTCCACCCTCTTCGTCCGTAACTCCCGCCACCACTATTTGATCCGCCGATGAGCACAACTAAAATGATCACAAAAATGATGAATGCTAAAATAGGATGCTTTTTAATGAAAGCAAGAAGGTCGTTCTTGTTTTTCTTCTTTACCTGAACATTGTACTCGCCCTTTGCTGCTTTTTCAATGGCATCAACTGCTGCAAGGAGCGCTTCGTAATTTTGACCATTGCGCAAAAACGGCATCATCTCATTTTCGCGTATCGACATGGTAGCCAGATCGGGAATAGCACCCTCTAAGCCATATCCTACTGCAATAAAAAGATCACGTTGTCCTTGGCCACCGGTTGGCTTAATTAAAATAACCACACCGTTCCTGAATTCCTTACTCCCTACGCCCCATTTGTTGCCAATTTCGAAAGCGTATTGCGAAGCATCCATGCCATTGAGATCATCAACGATCACAATGCAAATTTGGTTGGAAGTTTGATGATAAAATTCTTCTAATCGTGTTTCGAGTTGCTGTGCAGATGAAGCATCAATAAAACTTTGAGACGAAGTAAGATCGTTGTATAACTTCGGTGGAACAGGTTGCTGTGGCACTTGCGCATAACCGAATAACCCGATCAAAAAGAAAATGAATAATATGAGTGATCTGGTCTTCAACGTATCAATACGAAATGTCGTTCTTTAATTCATTTTTATCACTTGAAGAAACAGGGAAATAATGTTTCAATTGTTCGCCGCACATTTCAATGCATTTACTAAGGCCTTCAATTACCTCGTCGTTTTTAAAATGATTTACGGCTGTTTCTTTAATGTTATCCCAAAAGTTTTCGGGCACATTTTTATTTATGCCTTCATCGCCCCAAACGGCAAACTTGCGTTCCTTAAAATTGATGTAAAATAAGATACCGTTCCTTAATTCTGTTTTATGCATTTTAAGCTTGGTGAACATTTCCTTTGCTCGTTCCAAAGGCTCAGTTACATGAGCTGAATCAACATGCACTCTGATCTCTCCGGATGTTTGCAACTCAGCCTTTCGTATAGCCTCCAGCAACTGCTGTTCCTGTTCCCTGCTAAAAACGCGCTTTTTAAAGAACATCATTAAAACTCAACTTTTGGTGCTTTTTCAGCGCCGGCCTCTGCCTCAAAATAAGCGGCATCTTTATAACCCCAGGCGAATAAACTTCCTGGTATCTTTTTGATAGATGCGTTAAAGTCTTTAACAGCATCGTTATATTTAATACGTTCAACCGAAATACGATTTTCGCAGCCTTCTAACTCAACACGTAATTCTGAAAACGCCTGATTTGTTTTTAACTCGGGGTAATTTTCGGTTACCATTAATAAACGCGAAAGAGCCGATGAAACTTCACCTTGCGCCTTCTTAAATTGCTCCATACTTTGTTCGTTCAAATTAGTTGGGTCAATAGTTACCTGTGTTGCTTTTGCACGAGCAGCTACAATAGCTTCAAGCGTTCCTTTCTCAAAGTTCGCTTGTCCTTTAACGGTTGATACAATATTTGGAATAAGATCAGCGCGGCGTTGGTACTGACTTTCTACCTGCTGCCACTGCGATTTTACAGTTTCATTCTTCTCAACAAACGAATTACGTTTGTTACAGCCATACATTAAAAAGAAGGCTACAAAAAGACCAATTGCTCCGAGGGTAATTGCACGTTTCATTTTTATAAATTTTAAGCAAAATTACAGAATAATAACACATCAGATATATAACATTTGTTAAGTGTGATTTGCGGTTAATTTTAAGGCTAAACGCTCAAAAAAAGGTTAGACCAGTAAAATATAGCTTAAATCCACTTGCAAGAACTAAATTGAACTTCTTTCATTAGTGACCATTTAGATCATAAGCAAAGGCCAATGATGCAAACGTCATCTACCTGTTCTAAATTACCTCTCCATGTTTCCAGCGTTTGATCTAATTCGATGCATTGTTGTTCCAATTGCTTTCCGGATACATTTACTAATAATTCGTTCAGTTTTTTATACATGAACTTTTTACCTTTTGGTCCGCCAAACTGATCAGCGTAACCATCGGTATATAGATACAACCTATCGTTTTTCTGATACTTGATCGTAAATTCTCTGAAATCTTCATTTCGAATACCTTTACCCACCGGCATGCGGTCAGATTCAAGTTCTGCGTAGGAACCATTTGAAACTAACAATGGCGCGTTATTTGCAGCGCAATAAGTTACTTTTTTGGTTAAAGTATCCAGGCAAATAAGTATTCCGTCAAATCCATCCTGTTGTCCATCGCGACTTATATTCTCAATTAATTTTCGGCGAACATAATTAAACACCTCATTTGGTTTTAAAATATGTTTCTCGTTAATGGCCTCGCTCAAAAACGAAATACTTAACAAACTCATAAATGCACCGGGCACACCATTACCAGTGCTATCGCATACAGCTAAATAAAATAAATGATCTTTTTTGGTAGCCCAATAAAAATCGCCACTCACAATATCTTTTGGCTTGAACAACACAAAATTCTCCGGTAAATTCTCATCAATAAAATCCTCATGCGCTAAAAGTGTTGTTTGTATACGTTTAGCATAATGTATGGAATCTAAAATTTCTTTTTGCTTCTCTTCTATCAATTCATTCTTTTCTTCAACTTCCTTTTTTTGATTTTGAATGATCTCGTTTTGCTCTCTTGATATTTTTAGACGTTTAAATAATGCTACAGAAAAGAACAGAACTATCATCAATACAATTGCGATGCCAATTAGGATATAGTTCTTCTTTTGTTGCTCTTTTTCATTCTCCACAGCTGCTAACTTCATTTCCATTTGTTTCTTGGCTTCAAAGCGCTCCAATGAATTTTTTGTTTCTACAGCAGCAATTTTTGCAATTTTCTCTGAACTATTCAATGAATCTTTAGCAACGTAATATTTGTTTTGAAAAAAGATAGCCTTGTCTGGCTTTTTAATATCGGTGTATAGGAGGTTTAAATATTTTGCAGAAGATAAAATAAGATCGTTGTGGCGAATATTAGTAGCGAACTCATACGTTTTAAGTAAATATGATTCGGCCATCTTATATTCCTTTAAATGATAATGAACCACCCCTAAACGCAAATAATTATAATTTATACCTAATTTTGAACCTCTTTTTTCATGAATTGAGAACGACAGTTCAATGAATTTCATTGCTTTATCATATTGACCCCGTTTAATATAATAATCACCCAAATTTCCAGAAACAATCGCCAGTCCTTGTTGATCATCTAGCTCTTTAAATTGCTTATAGGCCGTTAAATTCATTTCAATAGCCTTGTCAATTTGGTTAATATCAGAATACACAACCGACAAATTAACCATGGTTTTAGCCATTGACCTTTTATTATTAATAGATTTGTAATAATTATAGGCCGTTTCAAAATAAGGCTTAGCATTATGCGGATCCTTCATTATAAAATTATGGATGAAGCCTATCTTATTATTAAAATTTGCCTTTAACTCGTTATCATTTGTTTTTTCGGCAATGCTTAAGCCTTTTTGATACTGTTCAAATGCGCCAATAAAATTATTTTTTTTAAAATAAATATTCCCAATTTGTATTCGTGCATTTGCCTCACCTTTAGAACTACCATTTTTCAAACTAGCTTCAAGTAATTCATTTGCCATTTTATTTGCTTTACCTAAATATGTTGAATCAGCAGATTCAATTAAGAAAACAAGCTTAACAAACTCATTCAAACAATTTATTTTAACCGAATCTGCTTTTGTTTTTTTAAATGCATTAAGCAAAGAGTCAAGTTTTGATTCTTGAGAATAATATAAAAAAGTAGAGATGAAAAAAGAAAAGGTGATTACTGATTTGGCTGAAAGCTTCATTTACGCAACTCTTAAACCAATTACACAAACATCATCTACTTGCTCTAGGTTACCTTTCCATGAATCGAAATTCGTATTCAACGCATCAGTTTGTGTTTCAAAAGGCTGATCGGCAATATTGATCAAAAATTCATGAAGTTTCTTATACATTAATTTTTTACCTTTAGGGCCGCCAAACTGATCGGCATATCCATCAGTGAATAAATACAGGGTATCATTTTTCTGTAATTGGATGCTATGGAGTGTGAAATCTTCTTTACGTTCGCCATAACCTACAGGCATGCGATCAGAAGCCAATTCCATTAATTTATTTTCGGCAGAAACAATCACCGGTCTGTTGTTTGCCGCAGCATAAGTTATTTCCTTGGTGTCCTGATTCATACATAACAGTACACCATCAAAACCATCTTTCTGTCCTTCTTTACTGATATTCTCAATTAATTTCTGACGAACATAATTAAAAACTTCGTTTGGTTTCGTAATATTTTTTTCGCCAATGGCCTCATTTAAAAAAGAAATACTTAATAAGCTCATGAACGCGCCCGGAACACCATGCCCCGTGCTATCACAAACCGCCAGATAGAATAGATTATTCCTTTTAGTGGCCCAGTAAAAATCGCCGCTCACAATATCCTTAGGTTTAAAGAAAATGAAATTCTTTGAAATATGATCGTCGATAAATTCTTTATGCGCCAATATAGTTGTTTGAATGCGTTTGGCATACATGATACTGTCCAGAATTTCTTTTCTGCTTTGCTCCACTAATTCTTTTTGTTGCTGAAGGATGATGTTCATTTTCTTCTGCTTCTTCAAATTCTTGAAAGAAATATAAGAGAAAACAAATACCAGGATCAAGATACCGGCAATGAAATAAAATAAAATGCGTTGCGTTTGTAACGATTTTTTTGCGATCATCTTATCTTGTTGTAACAAGCGATTTTCTTTTTCCTTTGTTTCAGAATCATACTTTGTTTGCAATTCATACAGCTTGCCTCTGCTATCACTGTTATAGATAGAGTCTTTTAATGAAATAAATTTTTTATAATAGGCTAAAGCCTGCTCGGCATTCCCCTTTTTTTCGAAAAGTTTAAAGATCTGTAAACAAACTTCTTTTTGATTATCAATGGCCTTATCCTCTTCAGCAATTTGAAGGGTCATAAAGTAATAATTGAGTGCAGAGTTTAGTTTATCGCGACTAAAATCTATATTACCCAGTATTTGATAAGTTAACGATTTACCATAGCGCGAATTATACTTTTCCATGATCGGGAGAGCACGCTTTGCATAATAAGTAGCCGAATCCAAATTGCCCATACTATTGAACAATTCTGCCATGTTGGAGTAAATAAATGCTGCCTGAAGATCTTTATTGGCGTTTTCAAAAACCATTTTAGAGAAACGTAATTCGTCAATGGCCTCTCCGTATTTCCCTTGGTTTGAATACACACTGCTTATTCCTGCAGAGGCGTATGCTTTTGCCAGTTTACTATTGCCTTGCTCACCTAATGAAAATGCTAACTTATAAAACTCAAGTGCTTTATCATTGTCCTTCAATCCTAAATAAGTATTACCAATTGAGTTTGAAACAATGGATGCTTTTTTGTAATCTTTAAGTTTCTCGTATATTTTTGAAGAGACCAAAAAGTTTTCTAAGGCAAAACCATAAGCACCTTTTGCATTATAAAATTCGCCTAAACTTTGCGCTGCCATTGCTTCACCACGGGTGTATCCAATTTTTTTAGCGAATTCGAGGTTCTTTTTACCGTATTCTTCAACCTGAGTTGGATCGGTAGATTGGAAATGACTAACGAGTGCTTTGTAATGTATGACCTTTTGAGTATCAACTTTACAGGTATTGATCAAGGTCATTAAAGAATCTTTGATCTTATCTGACTGTGCAAAAAAGATAGAATTGCAAAAAAGCAAGACCAATATTAATTTATTTCTGACCAATGAATTGTTTAGCTAAGCAAATTTAGAATTTTAAACCGATTATACAAACATCGTCGATTTGCTCTAAATTTCCTTTCCACTCTTCGAAATTGCGGCCAAGCAACTCCCATTGCTTTTGAAGAGGCATGGCGCTAATAGCTTGTATATACTCATTGAGTTTTTTATACATGAACTTTTTGCCACGAGGACCGCCAAACTGATCGGCGTATCCATCCGTATATAGATATAATGTATCGCCTTTCTTGATCTCAATGCGTTTCAATGAAAAATGATCTTCTTTTTCGCCATAACCAACCGGCATGCGATCAGATTGCAATTCAACCAAGCTATTGTTTGAAACCAATATTGGCGAATTAAATGCAGAAGAATATGACACCTCATTCGTAGTGCGGTTAATGCATAGTAAAGTGCCATCAAATCCATCTTTTTGACCTTCTTTACTGATGTTGTTGATCAGTTTCATGCGCACATAATTGAATACTTCATTCGGTGCTGTAATGTTTTTTTCGTTTATCGCTTCATTTAAGAATGAAATATTTAACAAACTCATAAAGGCGCCCGGTACACCATGTCCGGTACTATCACACACAGCTAAATAAACCAACTCATGATTCTCGAGCTCGCCGTTTGCATTTACAACAGGTGCAATTTTTTTAGTTGCCCAATAAAAATCACCACTTACAATATCCTTTGGTTTAAAGTATACAAAACTTTCATTAAAGGTATCGTTAAACAAATTGGTCTCTGTCATTAAGGCCAACTGAATTTTTTTAGCGTATTGTATACTGTCGGTAATATCCTTATTCTTCTCTTCAATAATAGCTTTTTGCTTGAACACTTCCTCGGTACGAGCTTTTACTTTCTCTTCCAGATTCTCATACAACGCTGCATTATCAATTGCAATAGCAACAGAGTTGGCCAAGTTTCTTAGGATATTCAGTTGATATTCTGAATACGCATTTTTCGAGAAACTCTGAACGGTGATCACACCAATTTTTTTATCCTTAGAGAACAAAGGCATATAGATAACAGATAAAGGTGTATCTCCTGCAATTGGTGCTTTAATATCTTTAAGGTACTTATTGTATTCGGTGTAAATATCATTAATTAAAATTTCCTTCTCGTTCTCAAAAGACCAAACAGCAAAGCGCTCTTTATCCTTTAAGAAAAATTCAAAGTAAGGCATTTTCTCAGAGCGCTCAATAAATCCGGGGAATTGTAAGCTCTGTGTTTTTTCGTTATAAATTCCAATACCAAAAGATTCGGCACTCATTAAACTATTGATGTTCTCATAAGCCATCGAAACGATTGTTTCAACAGATAATGATGACGTAATCACCTTTGATATTTGCGCAATGAGTTTTGTATCATTAAAATTCTTCTCTAATTGTTCCTTTTGCTGTGTTACTTCTTTCGTACGTTCAATAACGCACTGCTCCATGTTCTCGTATAAGGAAGCATTGTCAATGGCAATTGCCACATAAACAGCTAAATTCTTTAAGATCTGAACATGATAATCGGTATAACGGTTACGCTTAAAACTTTGTACGGTTATTACACCTAATTTCTTATCCTTTAATATGAGCGGCAAATAAATGATCGATTCGACATTTTGACCCATTAAAGGCGGCACATAATTAGAGATGTAATGTTTGATCTCGCGCAAAAAATTATTGATCACGATTTCACGGTCTTGATAGAAACAAACATTCGTTAATCGGTTCACATCTTGTTTTTCATAAACAATATTCTCAAACTTCTCGGTACCTTCTATATAGGATGGATATACAATTTGTTCTGTTGCCGGATTATAAACACCAATTCCAAAACCAGTTGCATCCATTAAATTATTTACATTGGAGTAAACCTTTTCAATGATCTCTGAAATTGATAAGGTAGAGGTGATCGCTTTTCCTATTTCACTTAATAAACGTGTATTCTCATTCGCCTTTTCGATCTCTTCTTTTTGCTTTACTACTTCCAAAGTTCGCTCTTTAACCTTTTCTTCCAGGTTTTGATATAGTGAAGCATTGTCTAACGCAATACCAACCGATACGGCCAAATTTTTCAGGATATTGAATTGGTAATCGCTGTAAACATTCTTATCGTAGCTCTGCACGGTAATAACACCAATGGCACGATCTTTTGAATAAATAGGCAAGTATATGATCGACGTTGAATCTTTACCTGAAACAGGTGCCTGAATTCCTTTAATGTAATTAACGTATTCAACGGTATAATCATTGATCAATATTTCTTTCTCGCCTGAAAAACATTGTGCAGCTAATCTGTTTGGATCATTGGCATTGTAAGAAAAATCTTCCATGATCACATCATTCTCCACGAAACCTTTAAACTCAAGCTCTTTGGTTTTTTCGTTATAAACACCAATACCAAAGCAAGTGGCATTCATTAATTTGTTTACGTTTTGATATACTTTTGAAACAATGGTTTCTACCGATAATGATGAACTGATATCTTCGGCGATCTGACCCAACAAACGAGTATTTTCATACGCCACGCGAATTTCTTCAGTGCGTTTCTCCACACGATCTTCCATGCTTTGGTATAAGTTAGCATTTTCCAAAGCGCTGGCAATATGAACACCTAAATTGCGTAGTATGTTCAAATGATAATCGTTGTATGCATTGGTTTCAAAACTTTGCACAGAAAGCACACCTACTACTTTATCCTTTAATGATAACGGAATGTAAATGATCGATTGCGGACTTTCACCTGCAACAGGCGCATAATCATCTTTAATGTATTTCTTGTATTCGTTTATCCAATCATTGATCACCAATTCTTCGTTCATTTTAAAACAACGAATGGCAATACGCTCGCTTTCCAATGCATAAGAAAACGGTGGTAATTTTTTTCCTTTTTCGATCACGCAAGGGTGATACAGATCATTTTCCTCTTCACGATAAATACCAATACCCAAAGCAGTGGCATCCATTAACTCATTAATGTGATCGTAAACTTTGGTAATGATCCCTTCAATAGATAAGGTACTTGAGATCTCTTTTCCAATTTCTCCAAGCAATCGGGTATTTTGATAGGTTCGCTCAATTTCTTCTTTTTGCTTCACTACCTCCAGCGTTCGTTCTTTAACTTTCTCTTCAAGGGTTTCATATAATGAAGCATTATCAATGGCTATACCAATAGAAACAGCTAAATTCTTTAAAATACTTAAATGGTATTCAGAGTAAGCATCTTTATCTAAACTTTGAACCGTTATTACACCAATGTTCTCGTTCTTAGAGTAAAGCGGTAAATAAACAACCGACATGTTATCATTCCCTAAAATTGGTTTGCGTTCAAGCTTAATGTATTTTGAGTGCTCGGTAACAAAATCATTGATCACGATCTCTTTGTTCATTTTAAAACAAATAGCACCTAAGCGATTTTGATCATCCACATCAATGGTAAAATCAGGGATCACACTTTGGTTTTCTCTGAAGCCGTTGAACTCGAGTTTATTTGTTTTCAGGTTAACAATGCCAATACCAAACGAATCGGCTTTCATTAACTGATTGATGTTCTTGTAAACAGATGAAATGATTGTATCAACAGAAAGTGATGAACTCAACTCTTTCGATATTTCACCGATCAAACGGGTGTCGTTGTAATTTTTCTCGATCTCTTCCGTTCTTTCACGCACACGATCTTCGAGGTTATTATAAAGTGAAGCGTTATCGATAGCAATGGCTACATACACCGCTAAACTTTTTACGATCTGTAAATGATAATCTTTATACGCATTTGCCTTAAAACTTTGCACAGTGATCACACCAATACGTTTATCATTTTGTGTGATGGGAACATAAATGATCGATTCCGGATTATCACCCTCTTTTGCCTGATAATCTTGCACTTTATTGCTCTTTACAAACTCCTCACTGAAGTTGTTGATCATGTAATCTTGCTGCGAGGTAAAACACCAAACAGCAGGACGATCAGCATCCTTCAAACTATAGGTGTATGGCATTAAGCTTTTCTTCTTTTCAATAGTTGATGGAAAAACAATTTCATTAGAACGCTCCCTGAAGATCCCAATTCCAAAACAAGTAGCATCCATTAAGGTATTAAGGTTTGCATAAACCTTATTAATGATCTCCTGAATTGAAAATGTAGTTGAGATATCTTTTCCGATCTGACTTAAAATACGTGTGTTCTCGTATGTTTTTTCTATCTCCTCTTTTTGCGCTACAACTTCTGCCGTACGTTGCTTCACTTTTTCTTCCATTGTTTCGTAAAGGGAAGCGTTATCCAAAGCAATGGCAGTGTAAGATGCTAAATTCTTTAATATATCTAAATGGTAAGCGGTGTAAACATTCTTTTTAAAACTTTGTACGGTTATTACACCCAACACACGTTCACCGATCATCACCGGGTAAAACATCAATGATTCAGGCATATCACCGGCCACAACCGACATTGTACTCACATACTTATGATATTCCTGCTCATGATCATTGATCACGATCTCTTTTTTATTGCGAATTACCCAGCCTGAATAATTTCCTTCAGCAGATGCGGGCAATAAGATCACTTCATGATCACGAACACCTTTTTCGATCTCGAACTTATATTCGATCATGTCGGTTTCAGGATGATAAATACGCACACTGAAAACCTCTGCATCCATTAATTGGTTAATGTATTTGTAAAGGCGTTCGAAAATATTATCGAAGTTTAAAGTTGATGTGATCTGTTGACCAATTTCACTTAACAAACGGTTGTTTTGATATGCCGTATTAATTTCTTTGGTACGTTCTTCAACACGCTCTTCTAAACTCTCATACAAATTTGCATTTTCAAGGGCAATGGCAACATACACCGCTAAGTTCTTTACAATTTGTAATTGATATTCGGAATAGGCATTTTCCTTAAAGCTTTGTACGGTTAACACCGCCAACTTATGATCTTTATAGGTTACAGGAACATAAATGATCGATTCTGTATTCTCCCCTACAACCGGTTTTTGTCTGATCTTCCCTTGTTTTAAAAGTTGATCAGTAAAATTATTAATGAAATAATCGGTTTGAGATAAATAACATTTTACTGCAGGTCTATCCGGATTATCCAAGCCATAAACATGCGTTGGTAATTTTTCGCCTTTTTCAATGGATGAATGAAAGACGATACTATTTGTTTCAGCCTCAAACTGACCAATTCCAAAAACAGAGGCATCCATTAATGAATTAATATTGGCATACACCTTCTCAATGATCTCAACTACAGATAATGTTGACGTGATATCATTTCCAATTTGGCTTAATAATTTTGTATTGTTATATGTTTGCTCAAGCTGCTCCTTTTGCTTTACTAACTCCTCCGTCCTGAGTTTAACTTTCTCTTCGGTACTTTCATAAAGCGAAGCGTTTTCCAATGCAATCGCAATGTATGATGCTAATGATTTTAATAGATCAAGGTGATGTTCTTTGTAAGCAAATTTTTTGAAACTTTGAATGGTAATAGCGCCAATTACTTTTTCACCAATATTGATCGGATAAAAGATAAGTGAATGCGGCATATCCCCACTAACCACTTTGATTTGCTTTACGTATTTGGTGTATTCGTTCTGATTATCATTTAAAAATATCTCCTTACGGTTTTTGATACACCACACTGTGTAGTTATCATCATCATCCATCGATACAATAGCCACACCTTCATCTTTAACGCCGCGCTCAATACCGTATTTATACTCCACTACATTATTTACAGGATCATATAAACGAACACCAAAACAATCGGCATCCATTAACTGATTCACGTATTTATGCAAGCGTTCAAATACATCCTCAAAATTTAATGTTGATGTGATCTGCTGGCCAATTTCGCTGAGTAATTTGTTATTTAAATAGGCTTTTTCAATCTCTTCCTTCTTGGCAATAACCTCAGCAGTTCGTTTATTGATAATGCGCTCCTGCTCCTGATACAAATTTGCATTATCGAGTGCTATGGATGTATAAGAAGCGAGGTTACGTAAAATGTTTACCTCATAAGGATTATAAGCATTTGTTTTAAAGCTTTGGATGGTGATCACACCTAACACACGACCTTTAACCGTTAGTGGCAAATATAAAATTGAACTTACTTTTTTTCCAAAATTAGGTGAGGTAGATCGTTCGAAATAACGTTCGATCTCTTTATCAAAATCATTGATGATGATCTCTTCCTTGCGTTTAAAACAAATTACAGATAATTTCTTTTCGTCTGCAATATCATACGTGATGTTATTGAACTTTTCGCCACCTTCAATAAAAAGTGGAAATATGATCTGTTGTTTCTCGCGATTGAACAAGCCAATTCCAAAACCCGTGGCATCCATTAAGCGATTTACCTGATCATAAACCGTTTCAACAATTGAAGCCACGTTGAGTTGTGAAATGATCTCCTGACCGATCTCACTCATTAAAACCAAATTATTAGAATAGCTTTCCAATTCCTTGGCACGCTCTTCTAGCAAAGCACGTTCAGATTGTGATTGCAATACCCTGTTTTGTAATTCAAAGTTCTTTGAAAGCTGGGCACTTTTATGATTACGCACATCTTCCTTCGCTTGATGATAGATCTTTTGATACTGAAGTGCTTTTTCGATCTCACCTCTTTTTTCAAACAAGTCGGCTAGTTTTTCGCTCGATTGATAAACACCCTCTTTTGAACCAACCTGGTTGGCCATTTCAAAAGCCTGAGTTAAATAATCAATGGCATTTTCCTGATCGTGTTTTTGAATATAAAGATTACCAATATGATTTAATGTTGTAACAACACCAAACTTAAAATCAATATCCTTTCGGATCGTTAAACATTTTTGAAAATAATCTAAGGCCTTATCAAATTCCTGAAGTGCTAAATAAGTATTACCTAAACCATTGTATGAGTAAGCTTGTAAATTTAAACTACCAAGTTCAATTGCAGTATTCAAACATTTTTCGTAATACTCAAGGGCTTTGGTGTAATGTTTAAGACATAAATAACTTTCAGCAATACCATCTTGTATGTTAGCTAGGCCATCAATACTATTGTTTTTAATACAAAGTTCTTCGCTGGCTAAAAGCGATTCTAATGCTTTCTCGTATTGCTCAATAGCGCAATAAACAGCACCAATACCATTCAAAGAGCCGGCCATGCCGATCTCGTTCTTTATTTCGGTATTAATGTCTAAGCTGGTCTTATAAAATTTTATAGCCGTATCGTAATCCGATAAAAAATAAGAGTTGGTGCCTAAGTTAACATATACCGCGGCTTCACTTGCTTTGTCGTGCAATACTTTAAATAAGGAAATGGCTTCGAAACAATACTGAGCTCCTTTTTCACTTTCAGATCGCCAGATGTAACATGCGCCAATAGTTTTTTTTGCTTGAGCAATACCTGCCGAATAATTAATGGCTGTTGCTTTTTGCAATGCAAGTTCCGCTAATTCTAAAGCCTTATTACCATCCTTCCGGTTGATCTGCCATGCCTCTTTATTGAGCTTATCAATTTCTGATAAGGAATTATTTGTTACAGTATCTTGCATTAGACTTTACAAGATAAGGAATTTTTCTTGAAATTCTTAATTCTTTGGCTTTGTAACCTATTAATATTCAATACTTTAAAAACATGAAGCGCACGTATAAAAGTGTTTTAACATTTAATTTACGTAAAGTCTGATTACATCTATGAATTTAAAATCCAATGCCAATGACACAAACATCATCTACTTGCTCGTGATCACCTTTCCAGTGTTCGAAGGTGCGATGCAATAGATCACGCTGTTCGCTTAACGACAATTCAACTGAGTTTAATAATAACTCGTTCAATTGTTTGTACATGAACTTTTTTTCCTTGAGTCCGCCAAATTGATCAGCAAATCCATCGGTATATAAATAAAGTTTATCGCCTTTGTTTATTGGTACATTTTGCTTTGTGAATTTTTCACTTCGCTCACCCATACCAACCGGCATTTTATTGCAAGGCAATTTGATCATTTCGTTTTTACTGATCAGTATTGGCGAATTATTTGCCGCTACATAATTCAGCTCTTGCTTTGAACGATCAAGGCATAACAAGATCCCATCAAAACCATCCTTCTGACCATCTTTACCTAAATTTTCAATGAGCTTCTCACGCACATAATTAAACACTTCGTCAACTTCAACAATGTTCTTTTGATTTATGGCCTCGTTCAAAAAAGTGATGTTCATCAAACTCATAAAAGCGCCCGGAACGCCATGGCCAGTGCTATCGCATACAGCTATATAAAACTTATTATCTTTTTGAGTTGCCCAGTAAAAATCGCCACTCACAATATCTTTAGGCTGAAAATAAATAAAGTTATTTGGTATGCTTGCATCAATAAAAGCCTTGTTAGTGATCAGTGTATTTTGAATACGTTTGGCATAATGTATACTGTCTAAAATTTCGAGCTGTTTTTCTTCTACCAATTTCTTTTGCTTTGAAATGATCTGATTACTTTTTTGTTTTTGCAAGAAAGCGTAGATCGATATAGAAAGTAAAAGCACTGCAATTAAAATTCCGTAAATTAAAAAAGTGCGCTCCTTACTTTGCAATTCGATCAAACTGCTTTGACGTTCCAATTCTCTGTCTTTTTGAGTTATATCATACTTCACGTCCATTTCCAAAGTTTTAGCTTGCAACTGCAATTCTGAAACACTATCGCTGAATTGTTTATATAATTTATGACTTAAAAAGGCATTTTTATCATCTGAAACTGAATGATACAGATTTGTTAATTCAAAATATAGATCGCGTTTTACCGCATAAATTGTATACTTTTCTGACAACTTTAAAGCTTCATTTATCTTTTCGATACCTTCTTTTGCTTTACCTTGCTGTAAATTTATTTTCGCCAAAATTAAATTTGCATTGATCACTCCCAGCTCAATCCCTGCATTCAAATAAATATCCTTTGATTCGTTTGCCTTCATATCAGCATTCGCAAGATCATTTTTCTTTAAATAAATTTCGGCAATACCAAGTATTGAATTTGCCATTTCCGATTGCTGATTGTTTGAACGAAAGATCTCTAAAGCTCTCAATTGATAGAAAAAGGCGCTGTCTAACTCATTCTTGTCATTATAAAGAATACTAATGTTATTTAAAACATTAGCGTATCCTTTATAGTTTTTCTTTGCATAAAAATGATCCAATGACTTATTATAAAACTCCAATGCCCTTGCACTCTTGCCTTTTTTACTCAACAACGTTGCATAGGAATTGTAAAGCTCCATTAGATCATCATTAAAACCATTTTGATTTAAATACGACATGTACTCAATACAATACGCGTATGAAATATCGAACATGTTGCGGTGCAACAAAACAGTAATTAATGTAGTATAACTTCGCTTTACACCATTACTATACTCTAATTGTTTGGCTAAATTAACGGCAGCAACATACTGTTCAATGCGTTCACTCGATCTAAAATAATCTAAGTATCGAGCGTAATTCAAATGAAGATTAACTTTGTTTGTGTCGTTTTGTGCCTCATTCAACAAGGTAAGTAACGAATCGGCTTTTGCACTAAATTGCGCATTCATAAAATGAAAACTCAAAAACCAAAATAGGATCGTATATCTGAATTTAAATTTCAAATTGTAATTTGCTCTTATATAAAATTAGCAATAAAAATGATTTCGCGTGAAAATAAAAAAGGACCATATTTCTATGGTCCTTTTTTGATCTGAATTTTATTCATATTAAGCTTCAACCGCTTCGTGCATATATGCCTCAATAGGCGCACAAGAACAAACTAGGTTTCTGTCGCCATAGGCATTATCAACGCGTGCCACACTTGGCCAAAACTTATTTGATTTAACCCATTTCAATGGATAAACCGCTTTTTCGCGGCTGTAAGGCTTATCATAATTATCAGAGATAACCAATTTAGCAGTGTGCGGCGCGTTCTTGATCACGTTATTTGCTTTATCTGCTTTTCCGTCAACGATCTCCTGGATCTCTTTTCTGATCTGGATCATGGCTTCACAAAAACGATCTAACTCTTCTTTACTCTCACTCTCCGTTGGCTCAACCATTAAGGTATTAACAACAGGGAACGCAACTGTAGGAGCGTGGAAACCGTAATCCATCAAACGTTTAGCCATATCAGCTACCTCAACACCACTCGCCATTTTAAAGTCGTTGCAATCTAAGATCATCTCATGCGCACAACGTCCTTTTGTGCCGGTATATAATATCTTGTAATGATCCTTTAAGATCTCCTTCATGTAGTTTGCATTTAAAATAGCAATTTCTGTAGCTGCCTTTAAACCATCACTACCTAACATTTTAATATAACCGTAACTGATCAATAAGATCAAAGCACTTCCGTAAGGCGCAGAGCTAACCGCGTGAATACCTTTTTCACTACCAGTGTTTACAATGGTATGTGAAGGTAAATAAGGCACTAATTTTTCAACCACACCAATAGGGCCCATGCCAGGACCACCACCACCATGAGGAATAGCAAAGGTTTTATGCAAGTTCAAGTGGCATACATCGGCACCAATATTTCCGGGAGATGTTAAACCAACTTGCGCATTCATATTTGCACCATCCATATATACCAAACCACCATTATCATGAATGATCTTTGTGATCTCGGTGATACCTTCTTCATAAACACCATGAGTACTTGGGTAAGTGATCATGATACAGCTTAATTTATCTTTATGCTGATCAGCTTTTGATTTCAGATCATTGATATCCACGTTACCTTTTTCATCACATTTCACAACCACAATATCCATGCCCGCCATTGCAGCACTTGCAGGATTTGTTCCGTGAGCAGATTGCGGGATCAACGCCACATTACGATGCGCGCCACCATTTGCAATGTGATACTGACGAATAACCATTAAACCGGCATACTCACCTTGAGCACCAGAATTTGGCTGGAAACTCATTTTAGCAAAACCAGTAATATTACTTAGATCCTTATCTAAGGTTTGAATTAATTCACTATAACCAGCAGCTTGTGCTACCGGAACAAACGGATGAATGCTTGCAAATTCAGGCCATGTTAAAGGCAATAATTCTGTTGCTGCGTTCAACTTCATGGTACAAGAACCTAAAGAGATCATTGAATGAACCAATGAAAGATCCTTATTCTCCAAACGCTTGATGTAACGCATCATTTCACTCTCACTATGATAGGTGTTGAAAGTTGGATGTGTTAAGAAAGTAGATTTACGATTTAAGTTTGATGAAGCGATCAATGTTGAATTTACAACCTCAGCTTTTGCAGTAATACCAAATGCGCTTAAAACATCATTGATGTCTTCTTGCTCAACCGTTTGATCTAATGAAATACCGACATGTTTATCATCTACCTTGCGGAAGTTGATCTCCTTTGCTTCGGCTGCTGCCATTACTTTAGCAGCATCACAAGCAACAACAATCGTATCGAAATATAATTTTGTGTTAACTGTAAGTCCAGCCTTTTTTAATGCTTCAGCAACTGTGTGCGTTGCATTATGTACACCTTGTGCAATAGCTTTGATACCTTCTGTTCCATGATACACTGCGTACATACTAGCCATAATAGCCAATAAAGCTTGAGCTGTACAGATATTTGATGTTGCTTTATCACGCTTAATGTGTTGTTCACGTGTTTGCAAAGCCATACGTAAAGCTTGATTACCTTCAGCATCAACACTTACACCAATTATACGGCCTGGGATCAAACGCTTGTAATCTTCTTTACATGCGAAGAAAGCAGCGTGCGGACCACCATAACCCAATGGAACGCCAAAACGTTGTGAGTTACCATAAACCACATCGGCACCCCACTCACCCGGAGGAGTTAATAATGCTAACGCTAACAGATCAGAACCAACAGCAACTTGTACCTCTAATGATTTACATTTCTCGATATACTTGCTGTAATCAACTGCCTCACCATTGATATCCGGGTACTGAATAATAGAACCGAAGAATGATGCGTCTAAATTAGTTGAATTGATATCACCAACCACCACTTCAATTCCTACAGGATTTGAACGTGTTTTGATCACATCGATCACCTGAGGGAACAAGGTATTGCTTATAAATAATTTATTTGCTTCAGCTTTTTGTTTTTCGCGACTGCGGTTGCTATAGAACATGAATACAGCTTCAGCAGCTGCTGTTGCCTCATCTAACAAACTCGCATTGGCAATTGGCATTGCAGTAAGATCCATGACCATGGTTTGAAAGTTCAAGATCGCTTCTAAACGACCTTGCGCGATCTCGGCCTGGTAAGGCGTATAAGCCGTATACCAACCCGGATTTTCCAAAATATTACGTTGAATGACTGCCGGTAAAATATTGTTGTAATAGCCTAAACCTATGTAACTACGGAACACTTTGTTCTTTTTACCTAAAGCACGTAAATGCTTGTGGTATTGAAATTCGCTCATGGCAGCACCTACTTTTAAAGGCTCTTTTAAACGAATGTTCGCCGGAACGGTTTGACTGATCAGTTCATCAACACTGGAAACACCGATCTTTGCAAGCATTTGCTTTACTTCTTGTTCACGCGGACCATTATGGCGCGAAACAAATTTGTCTGTAGTCATACGAGAAGATTTTTAAATTGAGGTACAAATATAACCAATTTCAAAGGCTTATGAAAGGGAAAAATCGGTTGAAAACCGGTTGAAAACTACTCCTCTACGTCGAGCCTGAATTTGTGTAAGAAACGGTGAAAAACCGGACTAAACAACACTGCAACACTTGTTAAAAAAGCCACCCCACTGTAAATTGAGTATATAGAAGCAAATATTTTTGCGGCATCACTTGGCGCCTTATCAACCGGACCCATTCCGGTGAGTATCAAACTTGCGTTATACAAACTATCTACCCATGTTAAATTAAAATAAACATGATAGCCTAACATGCCAATAAAAAGTGAAACGGCAATAAATACAAAAGCAACAATTGCACTTCGAATAAACTTCGTATAAAAGTGCTTTTTATGAGGTAACTGTTTTGTTTTATTTTCCACCTAGTCTGAATCCTAAAGTTTGTTTGTTTTCAGATGCTGCAATTTCCAGATGTTTCACATCATCAAAATTCAATGTTTCCAATTCTTCCGAAGTACGTTTAGATGCTTCCATGACCGCTAAACGTAAATTTTGTTTTTTTACAACCTCACCAACCATCTGACGCACACTGCGCGCGTTTCCAAAATGCTTATCGCGTTTATCGTAAAGTGATGTTAAATAATTCATGATGTGCTCATGTGCAGCCGGCGAAGGCTTTAAACCCTCATGTTTCAGTAAATTTTCGGCTATGGTCAGCAATTGTTGCGGCGTATAATCTTCAAACAAAAATGTTTTATCAAAACGCGATTTAAAACCCGGATTGCTTTCAATGAATTGATGCATATTTTGCGGATAACCAGCTACGATAACGCCAAACTTGCCGCGCATATCTTCCATGCGTTTTAAAATTATTTGTATGGCTTCCTGACCAAAATCGTGTGATCCAGAAGCGTTAGCCAATGCGTAAGCCTCATCAATAAATAAGATACCTCCCATGGCCTCATCAATTTTACCGGCCGTTTTTTGTGCTGTTTGCCCAACAAAACCTGCGATCAATCCTTCACGATCCACTTCCATACAATGTCCTCTTTCCAATACACCCAATGCTTTGTAAATTTTTGCCATGATGCGCGCCACTGTGGTTTTTCCGGTTCCGGGGTTGCCGGTGAAAACCGTATGAAGCGAAAATTTATTAACCACATCCTTTCCTGTTTCGTTATAAAAACGAATAAGCTTTACCATTTCATTGATGTCCTCTTTCACTTTTTCTAATCCGATCAACTCATTTAATTCACCTAATGCAACTTGCAATTCCTTATCGTTGATCACTAATTTCAATTTCTTCTTTTGTTCAGACAAGAATACATTTCGAAGATCGTCAATTGTGATAGTAGATAGCTCTTCATTTGATAAAGCGTTCAGGTCGGGAGCTTTCATCAATCGTAAGCCCATATCCATTTTTGCTTCATCAACCAATGCATTTACAAAACGTGCATTACCAAAACTTTCATCACGTTTACGATAAGCCTCTGTTAATTGTTCTTTCAAATATTCATCGGCTTGTGGTGTAAATGAAACCTGACGATTTTTAGCAGAATACAAAGCAATTTGATACAACTCTTCAGGCAAATAATCATCGAAATGAAAATACTGAGTGAAACGCGATTTTAAACCGGGGTTACTTTCAATAAAGGTTTTCATTTCCTTCGGATAGCCGGCACCAATAATGGCAATGTCTCCCGGACCATCACTCATTTCTTTTAATAAAGTTTCAATTACTTCTTTCCCAAAATCTTTACTATCATCATCGTTACGCGCTAACGAATAAGCTTCATCAATAAATAAAATACCGCCACGTGCGCTCTCAATTGCTTTTTTAGTTTTTGGTGCTGTTTGTCCTATGAACTCACCAACCAACGCAGCCCTGTCCACTTCAACCACATGTCCTTTAGTTAGTAAGCCCATTTTGTGATAGATCTTACCTAACATTTTTACAACAGTTGTTTTTCCGGTGCCCGGATTACCGGTGAAAATGCTGTGCAGCGAAAGTTTATCGGTATCTTCAAATCCTTTTTCGCGGCGAACTTTTGTAAAATTCAAATAGGTTATGTTCTCACGAATAGATTTTTTTACGCTTTCTAATCCGATTAATCCATCTAACTCACTTAATAATTCATCCAATGTTTTTGTATCACCATTATCAATAACATTTTGTTTTTGATCGGTTCCGGTGTTTCCAACAGTTAGTGTTTGTTCAATGGTTTTAATTAATTCCAACTCACCCTCTTCTTCTGCATCTCCACAATGAAAAGTAACAGCACCAACCAACACATCATTAAATACAACTTCCAAGGTGTACTTATCATCAATCCAGGTACCGCCTTCCTCAGTTCCCCATCCACGTTCAATGTAATAACTGAAATCCTGTCTGTTATCTCCCATGAAAGCAGAGTGTAAGATTGAGGCTTTCGGCTGACCTGCATCGTCAAAATAATTCAAATAAAATTCGTAGTTGTAATCTTTCGGGGTGAGGTTCTTGAATTTGATCTCTGTCCAGATATAACGTGTTGTTTTTTTATTGAACGTTTTTAAATATTTACGATTGCGTTGTTGCCATCCGTTTGCATCACCTTCATACAAACGAATATGCTCAATAATAAAATACGGATTGTGATGATTGGTAACCTTACCAACTTCATTGATATGGAAAAGTTTTTCACCAATTAAAACACCATCTAAAAATGCCTGCCATTTGTAGGTACCTTTTGTCCAATACTCACCTGCAACAGCATTTCCCCACCCATCACGGAAATAAAAAATATTATCTTCTTTGCTAACCTTTATCTCCTCTTCAAGGCTGCAATGCTCTTTCTGGCCTTTTTCATCTACTGCTTTCAAAACCAATTTAGCGGTCCAATCCTCTTCATCAAACAACTTATTGTAAATGGCTAATTCGCAGCGCACATAATCAACCTCATCTTTATCAAAACAACTTCTGTAACGTTTTGCCGAATTGGCCATCCACTCGTTACTTGCAAATGTGTTTAAGCTTTTGAACTTATAACGTTTTTCCATACAATAAATTTAGTAGTTACAAACCTAAAATAGAAACAAAATATTTAATGTGATTTTAATCATTTTAATTTATTTAATTTAGCATCAAACATAATTTAACATATATGAAGGAATTGAACGATATCCTTTTTATTGACATTGAAACCGTACCCCAGACCTATAAATACAAGGATCTGAAAGATTCAACAAAAAAATTATGGGATACCAAATGGCAATACGGGAAGGACATTACAGCTGAACAACAGTACGCCAAAGCCGGCATTTTTGCTGAGTTTGCAAAAGTTATAACAATTGGGCTTGGTTATTATAACGAGGGTGAATTCAGGGTAAAATGCATTTCGGGTGATGATGAAAAAAAGGTATTAAAGGAATTTGCGGTGCTCGTTGAAAAACATTTTAATAAGGTTGCTCATAAACTTTGTGCCCATAACGGTAAAGAATTTGATTACCCGTTTTTATGCCGACGGTTTTTGATCAATGGTTTAAACTTACCGAAAATACTGCAAATACAAGGGAAAAAACCATGGGAAGTAAAACACTTGGATACTATGGAGCTTTGGAAATTTGGCGATATAAAAAATTACACCTCCCTGAATTTATTGGCACATGTATTTCAAATACCATCACCAAAAGATGAACTGGACGGCAGTATGGTAAGTAAAGTTTACTATGAAGAAAAGGATCTGGAGAAGATAAACCGGTATTGTTTAAAGGATGTGATCACCTTAGCAAGAGTATACGGCCGATTTGTTGGCGCACCCGAATTAAAAGAAGAAAATATTGTTTACCTATGATCTGGAACAAACCATATACATTAAACGATCTTAAAGCCATGCAATTGAATACCCTTTCGGCGCATTTGGGTATTGAATATATAGAGATCACCGAAAATTCATTAGTTGCTACATTACCCGTTGATAACCGAACACGCCAACCCTTTGGTATTTGCCATGGGGGAGCCTATGTTGTATTAGGTGAAGAATTGGGCAGCATGGCTTCATACATGGTGGTAAACCCTGTATTGTTCATTGGAGTTGGTGTTGAGATCAATGCGAATCATACCAAGGCTGTTAGTTCTGGTATTGTAAAAGGCGTTTGCTCTCCTATACATATCAAAGGAAAAACACATGTTTGGGATATTAAATTGTACGATGAAAGTGGCGATCTTTGCTCGGTTTGCCGTTTCACTTGCCAAATTGTACCAAGAAAAACAATTGAAGTAAAATAGAAGTGGGAACCGAAGAGCGAGCTTCGCTCTACACAAAGGTATGCGCAGAGAGCACAAAGAAAAAGCTTCCCTATTCTATATGCACACTGGGTATCCTTTGTGGTCTCTTTGTAAAACTCTGTTAAGTGCCATTGGCACTTCCGTGGTTTCTGCCTCTTAAAATTATTATATAAAAAATGCCTAAATTCGCATTGTAACTATGACACATTTAAAACTCGCAATTATTGGAAATGGAAGTTGGGCAACTGCTCTGGCGAAACTTTTTTTAAATAATTGCAATGAGATCAACTGGTTCATGCGTAAGCAGGAAGATGTTGATTTTTTTAATACCTATCATAATAATCCACGCTATTTAAGTTCGGTTGAATTTGAAACATCAAAAATCAATTTTTACACCGATGTAAAATCATGCTTTAAGAACTCTGACATGATAGTACTGGCTGTTCCATCTGCATTTTTATTTGATACCATTTCATCTTTAGAAGAAAAAGATTTCGAAGGAAAAATATTCTTTTCAGCTATTAAAGGTATTGTTCCACAACACAATTTAATTGTAGGTGAATACTTAAATAAATTATTTAAAGTGCCGCTTTCAAACATTGGTGTGATCACAGGGCCTTGCCATGCTGAAGAAGTTGCTCTGGAAAAATTAAGTTATTTAACCATTGCTAGTCAAAATACCGAAAACGCCCAATTGATAAGTAATTTATTGAATTGCCGTTATTTGAATTCTACCGTAAGTGATGATATTTACGGCACCGAATATTCGGCTGTTTTAAAAAATGTGATCGCAGTTGCCGGCGGTATTTGCCATGCATTAGGTTATGGCGATAATTATTTGGCAGTATTGGTAAGTAACGCCATTCAGGAGATCAAACGTTTTGTTGACGCGGTACATCCGATTGACAGAGATATAAAGGCTTCTGCCTACTTAGGAGACCTGATCGTAACTGCTTATTCTCAATTTAGCCGAAACCGCATGTTTGGTACCATGTTGGGAAAAGGTTATAGCGTAAAACAGGCACAATTGGAAATGAACATGATAGCCGAAGGTTATTATGCTGTTAAGTGCGTTTACGAAATAAACAAACAATACGGCGTGGATATGCCAATAACAAACGCTGTTTACAACATTATTTACGAGAAAAAAGATCCACGTAAAGAAATAGAACATTTATCTCACTTATTATCGTAAGCTTGAAAGGTGTAGCGTTTTTTATATCTATCATTTTTCAGCCGCTGTTAATGGCAACTTACGCCTGTTTGTTACTCTTCTTTGGATTTAAAGATTCGGTGTTTGAATTAATGACGGCCACCGCATCCAAATGGCAAATTACAATTACTGTATTCGCATTCACTTTTATATTACCTGCTTTAAATATTTATTTAATGTACAAACTCAAGCGTATAAATAGTATCACTTTGAGCAATCAACATGAACGTACTTTTCCATACATCATGACCGCCATTTTTTATTTTGGTTTGTTTTATTTGTTCTTTGATCTGCGCATTTGGGAAACCATTAAGATATTTGTGTTTTGCGCCGGTTCGGCCATATTATTAACTGCGCTTATTAATTTAAAATATAAAATTAGCGCTCACATGGTTGGCATTGGTGGTATTGTTGGCATGATGCTGTCATTGGTTATTTTACTTAATTACGATCTGATGCTTTATATTATTTTGGGTGTAATTGCATCTGGTTTGGTTGGGGCTTCACGTTTGTATTTAAAAGAACACACGCCAGCTCAGGTTTATTTAGGCTTTTTCCTAGGTATATTTTGTCAATTCATTTTGTTCTTACCTTTACAACAAATTAATTTAAACTTTTAATTGAATTTAGTTATAGGCGCCACCGGTTTATTAGGAAGTCATGTTGTTTTAAAATTATTACAACAAGGTAAAACCGTGGTTGGCGGCAAGCAATCAAAAAGCAATACTGAACGCGTACGAAAAGTTTTTTCGTATTATGTATCCAATGCCGACGAATTGTTTGGCAAAATCAAATGGGTAGATATGGATGTGCGCGATCATTTTTCAATAGAAGATGCACTTGATGGAATTGATACGGTTTACCATTGTGCAGGTTTTGTTTCGTTTCAAAATAAAGATCATGAAAAGTTAAAGCAGATCAATGAAGTTGGAACAGCAAATATTGTAAATGCTTGCCTTGAAAAAGGCGTTAAGGTGTTGTGTTTGGCAAGCTCCATTGCAACTATTAATAATAACGATTACCTGGGGCAATTATCCGAGAAAGTTTTCTGGAAAACCTCAGGTAAAGAAAGCTCATATGCTATAAGTAAATACAATGCCGAAAGAGAGGTTTGGCGTGGAATTGAAGAAGGATTAAACGCCGTAATAGTAAACCCCGGCGTAATTTTGGCGCCTGGTTTTTGGGATCAAAGCAGTGGTAAATTATTTGACTTTTGCCGAAAGGGGAATTTATTTTACACCGATGGAAGTACCGGTTATGTAACAGCAATGGATGTTGCGGAGGTAATGGTACAATTGGTAGATAAAAAACTGTATAATGAGCGCTTTATAGTGAACGAGGGAATGTATTCTTACAAAACCGTTTTTACACTCATTCAAAACGAATTTGATAAACAAGCGCCAAAAATAAAAAGCAGCAAATTTCTATTGCATTCGGGCAGAATTGCGGATGGCCTGCTAAGCAGGCTAACAGGAAAAGATCGCATTTTAACCAAGGACATTATAAATTCAGCTTTGGGTCATAAAGATTTTTCAAACCAAAAGATCAAAAGCATACTTTCATTTGAATTTACCCCAATTCCTCAAGCCATAAAATTCATTGCGGGCTGTTTAAAAAAGGACCTAGAAAAATCTAAAAACTAAACTATTTAGATAAATTCCAAATTTTATCACTAATTTCTTTGTATTTATAAGTTATATTCATACCTTGGTCTATTATAAGAAGTTTGATTTATGCATATTGCGGTAGCAGGAAACATTGGCTCAGGTAAAACAACATTAACTTCATTATTGGCTAAGCACTATAAATGGCATGCACATTATGAAGATGCCGATGATAATCCTTATTTAAATGATTTTTATGAGGATATGCAGCGTTGGTCCTTTAATTTACAGGTATATTTTCTTAACAATAGATTTAACCAAATTTTGGATATCCGAAAAGGTAAGCATACCGTTATACAGGATAGAACCATTTATGAAGATGCGTATATTTTTGCGCCAAACCTTCATGCCATGGGGTTAATGACCACAAGAGATTACGATAATTATTTCTCTCTTTTCAAATTAATGGAAAGCTTAATTAAGGCCCCGGATCTGATCATTTATTTACGTGCATCGGTTCCAACCTTGGTAAAACAGATCCAAAAACGCGGAAGAGAATATGAGAACAGCATTCGTTTAGATTATTTAAAACGTTTGAACGAGCGTTATGAAGCATGGGCAACATCATATGAGGCAGGTAAACTGTTAATTGTAGATGTTGATGATATTAATTTCAGCGAAAGCAAAGAGGATCTAGGAAAAGTGATCCGATTAATTGACAGTAAACAAAACGGACTATTTAAATAAGCATTGAGCGCTATTGTAAATAAAGAATCTGAGTTTTTTGATGTCCATTTTACGGATTCAATAAAGGCTATTAATGCCTCTTGCGAATTGATCATTGCTTATGATGGGGTTTTAAATACCGAAACCATCAGTAAGTTGGAAATGGAGATCGAGCAAAAGATCATCGAACAAAATGTACCAAAAGCTGCATTAAAAAAGATCTTCTTTATTTGCGTTGAATCTTTACAAAACATGTTGATCCATGGTCACCGCGATCTTAACGGAAACCAGCATAACTACTTTTTAGTTTATAAAAAAGCTAACCAGATCCTTATACTTACAGCTAATTTAATTAGCAATAACGCTATCCCTAAGGTTGATAACGATCTAAAAACGATCAACTCGTTCAACGATCCTGCTGATCTTAAAGCATATTATATCAATCATCTTGAGAAAAACGAATTAAGCGAAAAAGGTGGTGCAGGTTTAGGCTTTATAACCATTGCCATGAAGAGTGGTAATAAATTAAATTACTCTTTCCATCAGATCAGCGAACTTCATTCACTGTTCAAACTTGAAGCAGCTGTTAATGTTGATTGATAGCAACGCCTGTCATGTCAAGTCAAGCAAACGTATTATTTTTAGCATCCTGGTATCCAACAACTGAAAACCCTACACATGGTATTTTTATTCAAAACCATGCAAAGGCTTTAGCGCTTTATACACCGGTAACTGTTGTATATGCATACAGCACACATCTTCCAACCACAGGTGAAATACAAATAAAAAAAGAAGGTAATTTAACTGAGTTAATTTTGCCATACCCAAAAAGCAAACTCGATCTGCCATTCTTAAAACAGTATTCGCAATTCAGCAACTTTAAACTGGCCTATAAGTTGTTACTCGAAAAATTAATTAAGTTGCAAATAAAGGTAAAGGCTATTCAGGTGAATGTTGCTTTTCCGGCATCTATAGCCTTGCCCCTGTTCAAAGATCATTTTAAAGTAAAACACACCATTGTTGAGCATTGGAGCGGATACCTGAAAGAAGATGGCAATTACAGAGGAACAGTGATGCGCCATTTCACAAAAAAATGTTTTAACCACTGTTCTAAAATTTATTACGTGTCCGAGCGCCAAAAAGAAAGTTTGATCCATCATGGTTTAAGTGGGAATTTTGAACTGATCTATAACGCTATAGACACTAGCATCTTTAAACCCTTGCCAAGCGGAACAAAAACAAGAACAACTTTTTTACATGTTTCTTCATTAGTTGAACGCGAAAAAAATTTAAGCGGAACTTTTAAAGCACTTAAGATCATACAAAACAAAGGTTTTGATCTTGACCTGGTGATCATTGGCGGAAATGCTGATTCCATAAATGATACAAAAATCCTGCAAAACAAAGTTGGTGTAAAGAACATTGCCTATTTAGGATACAAAACAAAAAATGAAATAGCTGAGCAAATGAATAAAAGCGATGCGCTTTTATTGTTCAGTAATTTTGAAGGGATGCCTGTTGTTGCTTTAGAAGCATTAGCATGCGAATTACCGGTACTTGCATCAGATGTTGGTCAACTGCCACACCTCATCTCACCGGAGTTTGGTAAATTGGTTAAGCGAAATGATACTGGATGCTTCTCGGAAATACTTGAAAAATTTAGTGAAGGGAAGTTTAGTTTTAATAAACCGAAGATGCGTGAATTTATTTTGCAACATGCTTCATACGAAGCAGTAGGCAAGCAACTATTCGCGTACTATCAAACCGTGTGAGGTTCCACTAACTTTGTAAGTTCAACAAATTCAGCCACGCTCAACTGCTCCGGACGTTTTTCAAATAAATAAGATTTTGTATCCATTACTGAGGTCAACATTGGCTTAATGGAATTACGAATGGTTTTACGACGTTGATTAAATGTGGTTTTTACAACCTTCACAAAAAGTGTTTCGTTACAAGATAATTGCTTCACTTCGTTGCGTTTGAGTTTAATAACAGCGCTTTTTACCTTTGGTGGTGGTGTGAAAACATTTTCGTGCACTGTGAATAAATACGAAATATCATAAAAAGCCTGCAGAATAACGCTTAATATACCATATGCCTTTGTTCCCGGCTTCTCTGCAATTCGCTCAGCTACTTCCTTTTGAAACATGCCTACAACCACATCCACTTTATCTCTGTTCTCCAACACACGAAACATAATCTGACTTGAGATATTGTATGGGAAATTACCTATGATATTGATCTTTTTATCTCCAACCAACTTAATGATATCCATCTCCAAAAAATCACCTTCAACAATTTTGTGCAAGTGCTCCGGATAGGTATTTCGTAAAAATTCTATTGATTCGGTATCGATATCCAATGCCCAGAAATTCGGGAGGTGAATTAAATGCTTCGTAAGTACACCTGTACCCGGACCGATCTCTATTAAAGCATTCGGGGAGTTTTCCTCAAGAACAGCATCAACAATTTTCTTTGCTATGTTCTCATCATTTAAAAAATGTTGCCCTAAATGTTTCTTTGCTCTTACCGAATGTGCCATTAGTCTATGATCTGTAAAATGGTACGAAAAGCAGCGTATTTATCTTTGAATTTGTTCGAATGTTCAGCTTGCAATTTAGGAGCAAATTCCTTTTGGTATTTTTCAATATCCGGCATCTCCAAAAATTTATATTGCATAGAGTACGTGTGGCCCTGATCCTCCACATAAAGCACTTTTACCATTTGACTATCTACAAAACAACCCGTTCTCATCACATCAGGAATATGCACTTCCCTCATCCATTGCACCCAGTCTTGATGCACATCATCACTAATATTAACGGTAACATTATAAATAAACATGATGTAAAAATACAACTAATTTTTTGGCTATAGGCAGCATTATTCATCTAAAATTTAAGAGAAAATACGTATTTTTAACAACACGAAATCACCCGATTTTACTGCTATTTGTAATAAAATGGGTGGATTTAGAAAAGTGAAAATTAAATTAAAATGAAAACTGATTTTGTAGACGAATTACGTTGGCGTGGATTACTGCACGATATGATGCCTGGTGCAGAAGAATTATTGAAAAAAGAAGTTTGCACGGCTTATATTGGTTTTGATCCTACGGCAGATTCGTTGCATGTTGGAAGTTTATTGCAGATCATCACCTTAATGCGTTTTCAAAAAGCGGGGCATAACCCTATAGCTTTAATTGGCGGTGCCACCGGTATGGTTGGTGACCCTAGCGGAAAAAGTGCCGAACGTAACTTACTGGATGAAGAAGCCTTGAATAAAAATATTGAAGGGATAAAAAACCAATTATCAAAATTTCTGGATTTTAAGAACAGCAACGCGCAATTATTGAACAATTACGATTGGATGAAGGATTACAGTTTTCTTCATTTCATAAGAGACGTAGGTAAATTTTTAACCGTTAATTACATGATGGCTAAAGATTCTGTTAAGAACCGATTGGAGACCGGCATGAGTTTTACTGAATTCAGTTATCAGTTATTGCAAGCGTATGATTTCTATTGGTTATACCAAAATAAAAATTGCAAGCTGCAATTAGGCGGTAGTGATCAGTGGGGGAATATTACCAGTGGTACCGAGTTGATCAGACGCAAATGTGACGGAGAGGCTTATGCCATAACTACCCAATTGATCAAAAAAGCAGACGGGACGAAATTTGGTAAAACAGAAGGCGGTAACATTTGGTTAGATGCAAATAAAACATCGCCATATCGTTTTTATCAATTTTGGTTGAATACAAGTGATGAAGACGCAAAGAATTTCATTAAATACTTTACCTTTCTGAATAAGGAAACAATTGATGAGATCGTTGCGAATCATGATAAAGCGCCGCACGAACGTCATTTACAAAAAGCTTTAGCAAACGAATTAACCATATTAGTTCATAGTGAGGAAGATCTGCAGAGTGCGATTAAAGCCTCTGATGTTTTATTTAAAGGCAGTATTGATGATCTGAAAACATTGGAGGAAAAAACATTTTTAGATGTGTTTGACGGCGTACCTTCGTTTGATGTATCGGCAAGTGAATTACAAAATGGCATTGGCGTTATAGATCTATTAGCCGAAAAAACAAGTATTTTCCCAAGTAAAGGCGAGGCGCGTAAAATGATACAAGCCGGCGGTGTGAGCATGAACAAACATAAAATTGAAGATGTTCAAATGATGGTGAATCAAACGAATGCCATCAATAACAAATACATTCTTATTCAAAAAGGAAAAAAGAATTACTTTTTATGTAAGTTGAGTTAAGCATGGCACTAAAGCAATCGCAATATTTAAAACAACAGCAAAAATTATTGCCTCAGCAAATTCAGCTGATGAAGTTGTTGCAATTGCCCACACTTGCTCTTGAAGAACGCATTAAGGAAGAACTTGAATTAAATCCGGCACTGGAAGAAGATAACGAGAACTACGAAGAAGAAGAATTATACAGCAACGAAGATAGTAATGAAGGAGAGATAGAGCTGGATGATAATGGTGATGTAAAGGAAGCAGAGATCGAACGCATAGATGATGGTGTAGGGATGGAAGATTACATGGGCGATGAAGAATTGGATTCTTACAAATACGAGGTAAGCAATAAAGGCGCGGATGACGAGACCCGTGAATTTGTGGTGGTTGAAGGTCCGGATTTTCACAGTCAGCTTGAACAACAACTAGGTTTAAAGGAACTGAATGAAACCGAATACACCATTGGAATTTATATCATAGGTTGTATTGATGAAGACGGATATTTGCGCAGAGAAACGGATATGATCGTTGATGACCTAGCATTTAATTACAACATCAAATCCAATGCGCAGGAAGTTGAGAAGATCATAAAGATCATTCAAAGTTTTGATCCGCCGGGTGTTGGAGCAAGAAATATACAGGAATGTTTGTTGTTGCAATTGCATCGCAAACCCGATCAAACGAAAGATGTATTGCAGGCAACAGAGGTGGTAAAGAATCACATGGAAGAGTTCAGTAAAAAACATTACGAGAAGATCTTAAAACGATTAGAGATCAGTAATGAAGAACTGAAAGAAGTGATAGATGTGATCACACATTTGAATCCAAAACCGGGTGATGCCGAATCAAAGGCCGGTTCATATAGTGAGATCGTTCCGGATTTTATTGTAACGGTAAATGACGGCAAACCGGAGTTCTCCATCAACTCACGCAACATGCCCGATCTGAAAGTGAGTAAAGAGTACTTGGAGATGCTCAAAGAATACTCGAGGCAAAAGAACAAAGATGGGAAAGAGGCAACAACATTCATAAAAAGTAAGATCGAAAGTGCACAATGGTTCATTGATGCTTTAAATCAACGACACTTAACGTTAATGATCTGTATGCAAGCCATTTTAGAATTTCAGGAAGACTATTTTATGACGGGTGATGAAAGTAAGTTAAAGCCCATGATCTTAAAAGATATTGCAACGAAAGTTGAGATGGATATTTCTACTGTATCACGAATGGCAAATAGTAAATATGCACAAACACCATACGGAACTTTTTTACTAAAAACTTTCTTCAGCGAAAGTATGAGCACTGAAAGCGGTGAAGAAGTGAGTTCGCGTGAGATCAAAAAAATATTAAAAGATTGCATTGAAGCAGAGGATAAACATAAGCCGCTTACAGACGATGCTCTTTGTGATATTTTAAAAGAAAAAGGTTACACCATTGCCAGAAGAACAGTTGCCAAATACCGCGAGCAACTAGATATCCCTGTTGCACGAATGAGAAGAGAGGTTTGATGAATTCTTCCAGCTTAAAATATTACTCACAATTAGATGGCTTAAGGGCATTTGCCATTGTATTCGTAATGATCGGACATTGGATCAGTTGGGATACACCAAATGAATTTGTTAAGCATGCGCCATGGGGACATGGTGTGATCTTGTTTTTTGTGCTAAGTGGTTATTTGATCAGCAATATACTATTTGAACAAAAAGAAAAAATTGATGAAGGCTTGGTTACCATTGGCGAAAGTTTAAAAACATTTTACTTCAGAAGATTCATCAGGATCTTCCCTATTTATTACATTTTAATAATTTATTTATACAACATCAATTACAGTAATACCCGTGACATTTTTCCTTGGCTGATCACTTATACATCCAACTTATTGCAATGTTCAACCGGCGAGTACGTTGGTGATTTTAACCATTTCTGGTCGTTAGCGGTTGAAGAACAATTTTATTTGATATGGCCCTTCATCATATTCTTTGTAGAAAACAAGAAAATTTACAAAGTTATTTTGGCTTTTATGATCATCTCTTTTATTTCAAGAGTATCCTGTTACATTGCTAGTCCGAAGAACTGGATGTTGTCGGCCTACTTTACACCTAATTTATTTTTACCGCTTTGTTTAGGTGCTTTATTAGCATATGCTAAAAGGTATAAGGCAAATTTGTTACGTTTATTTGAAAACAGTTTTCTTTTATACGGCAGTATTCTAATCTACATCATCTGCTATTATTTTTTACATTACAAAAAAGGCATTGCCGCATTTGATATGATCATAGATGAATATTTATTTGCTTTAGCTTGCATTTTTATTATCGCAAAAGCATCTTCTAATAGTTTTAAATATCTCGGTAAAACTCTATTAGAACATGATATAATAGTTTTTACCGGCAAGATATCATATGGGCTATATATCTATCACCTTTTTATAACAAAGTTCTTCTGGGATTTCCTTGCTAATGAATATAAAATTGGATTACAGAGCAAAGGCGCCATGTGGTTCACCTATTTTGCCATAACCTTTATACTGGCTATTACATCGTTCTATTTTATTGAAAGGCCAATAAGTAAACTGAAAAATTATATCAAGTATTGAAAACTTTTCTATTGAGACGATTCTTCTTTCTTGTAATAAAGTGTACAAAGGCCATTTTCGGCAGTTATCACTTTCTGATAATGCTTTGCAAGTAAATCATTTAATGCTGTATTAGAATTGATTTGACTCCTGTCACCAAAAACAAAAACATAATCAATTATTTTAGGTTCGCCACTAGGATTAATACAATAATATGCTCCATCTAATTGTTCACTGTTACCCAATAAATATTTTGGCATTTGTTTAAGATTCCATTTGATAGGAAACCACCCTACAGTTGCTTCATAATTAGCCAACAAGATCAATGGTTTATCAGTACCTAAATAATTTGAAAAATTCGGCTCCAGCCAATTGTTATGGTAATTAAGGGTTAATACAACCGAATTAGGTTTAATGTGTTGTGCCACATCTTTTACAAGTTCAACATCCTTATTCAATAAATTAATTACTGGCATATGCTTTCGGTCACGCTCAAAAAACACAACAATAATTATAATAATGGCTACCGGCAATTTCACTATATCAGTACTCTGAATAAACAGCCACAGTATAAGAAAGACAAAAAAGAAATACAAAAAACGTGGAGACATCATGCCTACACTTGAATTATCAGGTACTATTAAATATAATACAAGAACAATGATTGATAAAGATAGAAGCCCTAGATCCTTGACTACAAAACTTATTCTTTCTTTAAATTGGATAATAATTGTATAAAGTATTAGAACTATTAAAGCATATCCGATCCATTTTACCAAGTTTCTTTCGCTTAAATAAACATAAACAATAAATGGCTTCAGATCCAATATGGCTTCTAAATAATCTTTAATGGGATTCAAAAATAAGGGAAGGCTTTGAAAGGTGAATGAGGAGTGAAAGGCAAAAAGTAAAACCAAAAATGGCAAAAAGATCAATGATAATTTAAATTGCTCTGTTAAAACTCTCCGCATTTCCTGCTCTTTTGTTTTAATCATTCTAAAAACTTTGTTCAATTCCTTTATACCAACATAGGTTACAAATACCAAAAAACTTAACGCATTGGAATAGTATAAAAGCGCCAATAATCCTAATAAAACACTATAAACCGTTAGTCCTTTTGTACTTAATTCTGAAAAATTCTTAAAATAAAAAGCAATAGAAAATATCAAGAAAATTACTGAGAATGAAAAATTATAAAAACCAAGATTAAATAGAAAGCTATTAAAAAACAAAACTGCCACTATACTCAATAAGTAGGAATACTTCACCTTGTATGCCTTAAAAAAATAGAGGAAACTTAAAAAAAACAGTAAATAATGTATGAGTTGAAATATAAAAATGGAAATAGCGCTATTAAAAAAAAACAAAAGTGACATTAACAAATAACTTGAAAAAATATTTGGGATAATAAATGAGTTCAACTCATAATTTTGTTTAACCACTTCATTCCCTAAAAAATAATCTTTCAACAAATAGGCATTATGCATATGAGAGGCGCCATCCATTGTCGGAAAATGATCGTTTCCAATTGCATAATAAAGTGAAATGCCTAAAAAAAATAAACAGCCAAGGGTCTCTTTATAATATTTTAAAAGCCATTCCTTCATTTCTTTTTATTGTGCCTTTATTTTATAAATGATCAAACCTCTATGTGTAGTGAGAATTTGCGTTTTAAGTGTCTTTGGACAAATTTGATTGAATTTAGTACTATCAGAAACAACCAATATTTTAAATTCATGATCGCGAATTAATTTTGGCAACTGGAATTTTGCGCTGTCTTCAGAAAAAGTATAACCTAATTGATCCATTTTATATAAACTATTACACCAACCATCTTCAAAGCCACTTAAAGTTCTATCCGTTCGCTTGATCCCATGTTTTCTGAGTTTTGGTTCCAGGTCGTCATAGGGTTTTGACCTATCGAAATACCTGATATAATCTGTATTAAATCGTTTATCAAGATCGCGCTTGGTCCAAACAATACTTTCTTTAAAATTAAAGAAAAATACCACTAAAAATAGTAAATACAAGAGTTTAAAATAACGTTGTTTTATTTTTGAAATAACATCTGCAAAAACCAATAAGAGTAAAAAAACACTTGTTAGAATTGGGATGATATAATAATCATGATCTTTAAACTGATAAAACATTAAATAAACAAAACATATATTACCTAAAGTTACAATGGCGAATGTGGTGAACAACAGTCTGTCTACCAATTTAAAACCAAGAATTAAAACAACTATAAAACATGCGTAAAGAATATAATTCTCGTAGGGGTAATACTCATAAATATGATCATCCATAATTCTACCTAAAACTTCCAAGGCGGTTGGTATATCAGTTACAAGCGCAGTTTGCATTGTAAATGATTCGGTTTTATAATGCTTAGTTAACCAAAACGAATAGGTATACCATGCAAATACAACAAACACTCCGGCAACAATTTTCAGGCTTAGTTTAACTTTTTCGTCAAAAAGCGGCTTTTTATATTTTCTGGTAAAAAATGAAGTATTATCCAATAATATCAAACACAAAATACTTAATAAAGAAATTAATGACGTGATTTTTATAAGTGCCGCCAAGGTTCCAAATATCACAAAAGCGTATAATACCCGTTTATTTTCTTGCTCTTTGAGGAATTTAAAAAAATAATACCATGCTATTAAAGCGAAGGACAGGCTAGTAATGTCTGGCATAAAATTTATACTATAAAAGGCGAAAACAGGCGAACAGTATGCTGATAAGATCAACGCAAATGCAATTAGCCAGTTCTTTAATATCGATTGAAGTATAAGGAAGAAAAAGAAAAGGCCTACAACTATCGAGAAAAGAACAAAGCCCCTGTAATATGCCTCATTAAATCCAAACAACTTGTATAAAACAGCAGGTATATAATTCACAAGAGGAAATTCTAAACCAGTAATTCCTTCCCCATTCAAATATTTATGAATATGGGGTTTAAAAAAATTCATGTCGGTTTTATAATAGTTTAATGCAACAGACGCTCGAGCACATTGGGCCCAAATATGAACTGAGCATGGTCTTTTTTCAATATGATCATATATACCTAAATATTTGTGGTATATATTAATTGAGATAATAAAGAAAACAACAGATAATAGCGTAAGGCCTTTTAATCCTATTTTATCTTTTAAGTTATTTATTTCTGTTGCAAACATCATACTTTATTTTGCAACGCTTTTAAAGGTGATTTCAACCGAATCAATATCAAACTTTTCGCTTTTTCCTTCTGCCAACTCTGTAAAGACCACAGCCTTGTTATACTGCCTTTCATGGGTTCGAGATGGCAAAACAAAATAACCACTGAATTGATTCCATTTATTCAGATCAATTACCTCGTCACGCAATAAAATGCCTGACCAATGTATGGGTTCATTATCTCGAAATAAAACTACTTTTAAACTCCCGAATGAGTGAACATGATCTGTTCTAATATTCCCTTTGTAATCTAAAATGATCTTATTACTTAACTGTTCTTCGGTAAATCTTATCGTGTCAATAAATCCATAGGTGTTAATGGAATCATGACGAAAAAAGTAATGTCCTTTGTTTTCCGGATCTTCCTTTGCTCCGTTCTTATTTGAATACACAAATAACTTTTCATGAATTACATTGGTGCTTTCATTACAGGAAAATAAACTAACGAACAGGCATGTTAGAAACAAAAACCTCATGGTTAGATCACCATTTCTTTCACATCAGTATCAATTATCAATTTTCCGGCAGTAGCCTTTTTAATATCATCAACAGTTACACCCGGTGCGGTTTCCAATAATCTGAATCCACCACCTTGTGCAATTTCATAAACACCAAGCTCGGTAACTATTTTCTTTACACATTTGATTCCCGTTAATGGTAATTCACATTTTGGTAATAATTTTGACTGTCCTGCTTTATTAACTTGTTGCATGGCAACAATAATATTCTTTGCGCTTGCCACAAGATCCATTGCGCCGCCCATACCCTTCACCATTTTGCCCGGAATCTTCCAGTTAGCTATATCACCATTTTCACTTACCTCCATTGCACCCAAAATAGTTAAATGAACTTTTTGTGCGCGTATCATTCCAAAACTCATGGCACTATCAAATATGGATGCGCCTGGTAAAAGAGTAACGGTTTGTTTACCGGCATTGATCAAGTCGGCGTCCTCTTCTCCTTCATACGGGAAAGGACCCATTCCTAAAATTCCGTTTTCACTTTGTAACTCCACATTTATTCCTTCTGGAATGTAGTTTGCAACTAGTGTTGGTATACCAATACCTAAGTTAACAAACATCCCGTCTTTTACTTCTCGTGCAATTCGTTTTGCAATACCATTCTTATCTAACATTTTTCAAAATATTTTTTGTTTAATAAATCAAATTCTTTTACCCCTTTTTCCTTACAGTTCTCTGTTCAATTCGCTTCTCATATCTATCTCCTTGGAAAATACGATGAACATATATACCCGGTGTGTGAATATGATCAGGATTTAACTCCCCAGCAGGAACCAAGTGCTCAACCTCAGCAATGGTGATCTTTCCGGCCATTGCCATCATAGGATTAAAATTACGAGCAGTACTTCTGTAAATTAAATTTCCGGCAGTGTCTCCTTTCCACGCTTTTACGATCGCGAAATCAGCCTCAAAAGCCTTTTCCATCAGGTATTCCTTCTCCTGGCCATTGTAATTGAATACTCGTGTTTCCTTTCCAATTGCAACTTCAGTTCCTACACCTGCTGGTGTATAAATCACAGGCATTCCATAAGCAGCGGCTAAACAACGTGTAGCTAAAGTCCCTTGCGGAATTAACTCTACTTCTAACTCGCCGCTTAACATCTGGCGTTCGAACTCATCGTTCTCACCAACATAAGAGGAGATCATTTTTTTGATCTGTTTAGTTTGTAACAACAAACCCAAACCAAAATCATCTACACCTGCATTATTACTAATTGCGGTAATTCCTTTGGTTCCCATTTTAATTAATTGAGATATTGAATTTTCAGGAATACCACATAATCCAAATCCACCAAACATAATGGTTTGGTTATCTTTCACATCTTTCAATGCTTCCTCAGCATTTTTTACAACTCTATTTATCATAACTAGTGTTTAATTGAATCAACTTGTACCGGAAATAATACACCTGGAATATACCTGTACTTATTCACTTTTAGTATTGTTATTTCAGGGGTTTTAATCGTATCTAAAATTACAAAAATCTTTCGTATTTGAGCCGAATCTAAGTTTTCAGGTACAACAAAATCATAATCTCCATCATAAAACCAATTGATATTACTACCAACTTCGTAAAAATTGATGCTAGAATGTACTGTAACCAATTGAACACCTTTACGAGAGAACATGCATGTCCACTTTGCCTTCCAGTAGTCTGACACACCTTTAGACAAGTGATGCTTCTCGCAAATACTATCTAATACTCTCACTTTTGGTGGGTAATATGTAAAATAACTCTTAAATCCCTCGGGTTTAAATCGCATGACAGGTGCGAGGAAAAACATAAGAATAATAATATATGTAAATGCTAATTGAAAAGCAGGATACCTTTTAGGCATGCTTAAAAACAGGGCAATAACAACAGCTATACCAACAGTTGAAAAGAAGTACATTGAACTGTTATATCTAATACAATCAACAAACATGTAATTTCCCATTAGAACCGGGGCACTCATGGTTGCTGTGATAAAAACAAAATAAAATATTAGAAAGTATCTGAAGTTGGAAGCTATTCGTTTATAAAAAACCACAAGCGACAGGAATACCAAAGGAATTGATATCAATAAAAATTGAACGATCAATGTCATGTATCCTGAACGATCTAAATACCATTTAATGTGGTTTGACATGACATCATATGATGGAGAAATGTTGTCAAAATTAAAAAACCTGCTGCTGGAAGCATAGTTTAAACTTCCGGAAGTATTGATGTAAAAAAACAAATAATATCCAAGTGCTCCACCAAAAAGAACCGAGAGCAACCATAGTAAACTTTTTTTCCAACCAAAAAATGACGGTTGTAAAACTGACACAGCTATTAAAGGCGCAATAAAAGCAACCGCAAACATCATATCACTATACATAGCAATACCTGAAATGATAAACAAGAAAATAGTCTTCCAAAACAACCTTATATTTGCAACAAAAAGACTCAACGCGATCAATGCGTTTAAAAAAGTGCCAGTGTGAAAACTATAAGTTGAAAACAAAAACGGTAAAATTTGGTCGCCCGTAAAATAATACCCTTCAAAAAAAATTATTGAATACAACAATGGCACCAACCAGCTAAATCTCTTAACATCCGTAGGTACAAGTTTTCTAAAAATAAACGAAGTTAATAATGCGATAGTAACAACCTGTATTAAGGCAAACCAAAACGTAACAGTTAAAAAATCAAGTTCAAAGATCAAATACAACACATAATAAAGTACAAGGTCCGGAAACAAAGTTGGCGCAGATGCCAGTTGCCAATCTTTAAATTTTCCGCCATCATGAAAAATATCTTTGAATAAATAAGGTACACCAACCGAATCAGAATTAAAAGTGTTATCAAAATTATAATCTGTGAAATTCGAATAATAACAAATAACACTAAAGATCAACACACCAAAGGATAAAAAGTGTGCAATGAGCTGGTTAGAAAAAAAACGAAATAATTGCTCCTTAGTGAATTGCATTTTTAATTCTTACAAATTATCAAATTCACTTGGGGTAACCTCTTCCTGAAAATTATCGGCGTCGTATTTTGAACAATCCAACTCCAAATTCGGATCTAGGTTTTTCGGACGAGGAAACTCACCCTTACTAACTTTTAAAGTTTTATCGGCGTACACTTTGCTAAAAAACTTTCCCCAAATTGGTAAAGCCATTGTGGCGCCTTGCCCTTCTGCCATTGAGTTGAAGTGAATACTTCTATCTTCACCACCAACCCAACAACCCGCAACAAGTTCAGGAGTTAGGCCCATAAACCAACCATCGGCATTTTTTTGAGTTGTGCCCGTTTTACCAGCAATTTGATTCATTAATTTATACTTTGGCCCTCTTAAAGAAGTTCCTGTACCACCATCTACAACACCACGCATTAATTGAATCATGGTAAATGCTTTCTCTTCACTAAATACTTCATCACTGTTAGGTACAAACTCCTCCAACACTTTTCCATTCTTATCTTCAATACGCGTAATAAATGTTGGTTGCACATAGGTTCCTTTATTTGCAAATGTAGATAGAGCTGCCACCATTTCATACACGCTAATATCCGGCGTTCCTAAACAAATAGATGGCACTTCCGGAATATCTGCTGTTATTCCCAAGCGTTTAACGAGCGTAACTACCGCGTGAGGGCCGTATTGTTTCATCACCCAAGCTGTAACATAGTTAATTGACAATGCCAAGCCTTTTTTCAAAGTGATCATTTTGCCATTTGTTTTTGCATTCGGACCATCAGCATTATTAGGACACCATTCTGTTCCTTCAGGTAAAGAAATACATGTTTTTACATTTGGTACTTGATGACATGGACTATACCCTTCTTGTATTGCTAAGGCATAAACAAAAGGCTTAAAAGTTGAGCCTACTTGACGTTTACTTACCTTAACATGATCATATTGAAAGTGTTTATGATTAATGCCGCCTACCCATGCCTTTACGTATCCGGTTTGCGGCTCCATGGCCATAAAGCCGGTTTGTAAAAACGATTTGTAATATTTAATACTATCATACGGCGTTAGTACTGTATCAATATCGCCCCTTAAACTATATACGCGCATTGGGGAAGGTTTGTGAAATGTAGCTACTATTTGTTCATGTGATAAACCTTGTTGCTTTAATTCTCTATATCTGTTACTGCGCTTGATAGAAGCATTCATGATGCTATTGATCTCATCCTTATTTACATTCCACGCAAATGGATAATTCTTTTTTTGCTTTAGATCGCGATTAAAAATTATCTGCAAGTTATGCATATGCTCATTTACCGCTTCCTCAGCATAACGCTGCATGCGTGAATCAACAGTTGTATATATCTTTAAACCATCTTTATAAATATTATACGGCTTTTTTGTTTCAGGATTAATGTGACTTTCGCACCATGCTTTTAAGAAATTATCACGCAAGTATTCTCTGAAATAAGGCGCAGGCCCTTCGTTATGATCTTCCGGATGAAAATTAATACCTAGCTCTTTCGATTTTAATGAGTCGTACTTTTCTTTGCTCAAATAACCATACTTCACCATTTGATTCATAACAACATTACGACGTTGTTTTGCTCGCTCAGGGAAACGAATAGGATTGAACATGGATGGGTTTTTTGCCATACCAACCAACATGGCTGCTTCCTGTATCTCCAAACTATCACATGATTTATCAAAATAAATTTTTGCGGCAGATTTAATACCTACTGCTAAATTTAAAAAATCAAATTTATTGAGATACATCGCCATGATCTCATCCTTGGTGTAATTTTTTTCTAAGCGTGTTGCGGTTATCCACTCTTTCATTTTACGTGTTACCAATGCAGCCTTACCAAGCTTTTCTCCACGCGGGTACATCATCTTAGCTAACTGCTGCGTGATTGTACTGCCACCACCACTGCTTCCACCACCAAATACACCAGATGCAGCTCTAAACAATGCTTTCACATCTACTCCACTGTGTTCATAAAAACGTGCGTCTTCCGTTGCTACCAAAGCGTCCACCAGATCTTTATCTAACTCTTCAAAACGAACGTTTACACGATTTTCACTGTAAAATTTCCCGAGAGTTTTCATATCGCTACTGTATACTACGGTAGCTAAGTTGCTTTTAGGATTTTGTAATTCTTCAACGCTGGGCAATTCGCCAAATACGCCTACCGAAATAAGAAAAAGCAAAAGGAATAAAATTACGAATGGGCTCCAAACGCCTATCCACACCCACTTGATATATTTTGAATTTGCTGCCACAAAAATTTTGTGTAAAAATAGGAAAATAAAGCACATTTAAAGGACTTTCCGCTATTTTTTGGAGCATAAATTTTGCTAATTTAGTAACTAGTAAACATGCTTTCAACAAGGTTCATATTCATCTCATTTCTAAATCTCTTTCTTCTTTCCTGCAAAAAAGATTCTGCTATTTCTGAACCTGTTTACCAACCTAAAAAAGTAATCGTTTTTGTGATCGATGGGCCAAGGTATTCAGAAACCTGGGGCGATTCAACACACCAGTACATCCCATACTACACAAGCCTTTCCCAAAAAGGATGTGTTTTCACCAACTTTACCAACGAAGGTATGACTAATACGGTAAACGGACATATTGCTGTTTGCACCGGCGTTTACGATACCCTGGTTAATAATGGTACCGAACTCCCGCGATACCCATCATTTATGCAATATTGGATCAAACAAACAGATGCGCCGCAAACCAAAGCATGGGTGATAACTACAAAAGACAAATTAGAAGTTTTAGCGAATTGTACCGAAAGTGGTTTCCAAGATAACTACAAGCCAAGCACAAACTGTGGAATTGCCGGATTAGGCAGCGGTTATTCGGAAGATTCAACTACCATAAAACGCGCTATTTCGATCTTACAAACACATCGTCCGAATTTAGTGGTGATCAATTTAAAACAACCGGATGCCTATGGCCATGCAGGTGTTTGGAGTGATTACATCCAGGGGATAAAGGATAGCGATAGATATTTATGGCAGTTTTGGAATTACCTGCAAAGCGATACGGCTTATAAAAATAAAACTGATATTTTTATTACGAACGATCATGGCCGTCATTTGGATAATGTGAATGATGGCTTTATATCACATGGCGATAATTGCATGGGCTGCAAACACATTAATTTATTAGCAATTGGTCCGGATATTAAAGAGAAACAAACAATTACTCAAGCCTATTCACAAATAGATATTGCGGCAACTATTGCACAGATCTTAAAGATCCAAATGCCATATAGCAAAGGAAAAGTGATCAAAGAGATGCTTAAATGATAATTATTCCCCTTTAAAAACAGGCTGACGTTTTTCTAAGAATGCATTCACACCTTCGTTATAATCGTAGGTTGAAGCTGCTATCACCTGCTCTTCTTTTTCACGCTCTAACTGTTTTTCAAATGAGTTGGTTGTGCCCTCGTTCAATAATTTTTTGGTTAAAGCAATTCCCTTAGTTGGCATGTTTGATAATACCGTTGCAGTTGCCAAAGCTGTTTCTAGTAATTTATCATCTTCCACCACTTTATAGATCATCCCCATTTGTTCAGCCTCCGTTGCCATTACTTTATCACCCAACATCATTAATGCACTTGCTTTACCAAAACCGATCAGCTTTGGTAAAAAATAAGTTCCGCCGCTATCAGGTATCAAACCTATTTTACTAAATGCCTGAATAAAGGCAACAGATTTTCCGGCAAAAACCACATCACATGCCAAGGCAATGTTTGCACCGGCTCCGGCTGCAACGCCATTAACTGCGCATACTACAGGTTTTTGCAATTTACGAATGCGTAAAATTATGGGGTTGTAATGTTCGTGTACAATGCGCTCAATACCCGGTCCGTTTTTATCCATTGCTTCCGCCAAATCCTGACCGGCACAAAAAGCTTTACCATTACCGGTAAGTAACACGGCACGAATGTTTTTATCCTCGTTGGCTTTATCTAACTCTGCAATTAATTGCATAGCCATGTCGCGGTTAAAACTGTTGAATTTGTCGGGGCGATTTAAAGTGATCACTGCCACTCCGCCATTTGTTTTTGAATCAATGAAACTCATAATACTTATTTTATACTCCAAATTGTTTTAAATGATGATCTAAATGTTTTGATAAAAGTAAATTCCACTCATCTGTATTCATCTAACCAAACAAGCCATGATCCTTATTTACGAGCCCTGCCTCACCTTTTGTTTTAATTTCTCAATACTATGAATAAGGGCTGTTTTTTCTTTTTCAAACTCCATTGGGTCGTTAATTTGAAATTCTTTAAAGGTTGGTAAACTTTTTCTGAATTCAGGCTTGGTTAACATTTCCCTTTTTGCCGATTTGCCAACTAAGAATTTAAAGATCGGATTTGTTTTTGCAATTAAGCTGCCATCTACAATTAAAAATGGCTTTTGGCAATGGCTAAGCATTTGCGACACATTCATTTTTCCCCACTTTGCTTGCGACTGAGGCGTTAATTTATGAATGCGTTGTATGTAATGCTGGCAGCTTGCCTCTTCAAACAAGTTTTGATTCATGTTAAATTATGAGTGTAATTTTATTTGTTATAAATTTAACTATTTCAAAATTAAACTTCCTAATATTTATTTGGTCATACTCACATGAAAAAAATCATTTTTACTTTCGTTTTACTTCAGTTCATCCTCAATTCAAACGCGCAATCGCTTTACTTTCCGCCATTAACAGGCAAAACATGGGATACTATGCATCCACAAAGTTTAAATTGGTGCACAGCGCGCATTGATTCGTTATACAACTATTTACAGGTAAAAAATACAAAATCCTTTATCATCCTAAAAAACGGGAAAATTGTACTTGAAAAATATTTTGGCACTTACACTGCAGACTCCTTGTTTTATTGGGCATCAGCCAGTAAAAGCCTGGCCGGATTTATTACCGGTATTGCACAACAAAAAGGATACATTCAAATTAACAACAAGGTTTCGCAATACATTGGCCAAGGCTGGACCAGCGCGCCTCTGGTAAAAGAGAACCTGATAACCGTAAAGCATCTATTAAAAATGACAGCAGGATTGGATGATCTGCCTCCTTCACCTTGTGATCATATTGATACGGCAAAAGCTTGTTTGATTTACAAAGCAGATGCGGGCACCCGTTGGGGATACCATACCGGTGCATATAGAAAAGTGCAGGATGTTGTAAGCGCAACAGTTGGTATAAATTACAACAGCATTACCAATAATTGGATCGAAAGTAAAACAGGCATGTCGGGTTTTTGGCTCGATCAGATATACTACAGTAAAGCCAGAGATATGGCACGCTTTGGATTATTGAATTTAAATAAAGGGATCTGGGGCGCAGATACACTTTTGAAAGATTCATTGTTTTTTAAAGACATGATAAACACCTCGCAAACACTTAACGAAGCTTATGGCTATTTATGGTGGTTAAATGGCAAACCAACTTTTATGACGCCGCAAGTGCAATTCACTTTTTCAGGAACTTTAATGCCTAATGCCCCAAGTGATATGTATTGTGCATTAGGTAAAAATGATCAGAAAATTTATGTGGTACCCAGTCAAAAATTAGTGGTTATACGTCAGGGAAATTCTGCCGGCGGATTTAACCTTGCTGCATCAGCTTTTGATAATGTGCTTTGGGATTACATCAATAAATTAAACTGTACATCTGCATCGCTTGCCGAAGAAAATTTTAATAACAAGCTCATGCTTTATCCTAATCCGAGTAACGGTAAATTGTATGTTTCAAATGAACATGTATCAACCATAAAAACCATTGTTGCTATTAACCTGTTAGGGGAACAAACTTATTTGAAATTTAATTCAAATGAAATTGATGTGAGCGCCTTAAGTAAAGGCATATACAGTTTTGCCATTACGTTCACTAATGGTCAACAAAGCTTTAAAAAAATGATTTTGAATTAAAAATCGTGACTTAACTGGTTGGTAGCTTTTTGAAGTATCTCAAACGCATTTTCAGCCATTAAGTTCTCTTTATCCAATGTTGGATTGATCTCCACCATTTCAAAGCAACAGATCTTTTTACTACGCATGATGTAATAAATGAGGTTACCCGCTTCCTTTTCAGTAATTCCATTAGGTACAGGTGTTCCGGTTCCACTGCTTATACGGCTATCCATGCTATCTACATCAAAGCTTACATATATCAAGTCACAATGATCGAGGTAGTTCAACGCTTCAATAGCAATACGCTCCACGGCCTTTTTACGTATCTCCGGTAAACCAAATACACGCACTTTATTCTTTTTAATAAGATAGTCTTCCTGTGGTTCAAAATCACGTAAAGCAATGAAAACTAAGTCGTTATACTGTATCTTAGGACTAATTCCGCCCAAATTCTTCAATTTTTCCCAATATTCAACCGTTTCATCATCGGGTTTATTTTGCTGACGATCGCGGTTATCTTCACCCAACACACAGGCAATTGGCATTCCGTGCATGTTACCACTTGGGGTGGTGTAAGGACTATGAATATCTGCATGAGCATCGATCCATATAACGCCGAGACGCTTTTGTGGGTAGGCCATTCGTATGCCGCTTATGGTACCAAGTGCCGAACTGTGATCGCCGGCTAAAACAATAGGTACCTCATCCTTCGCCAATGTTTTCTGAATTTCTTTGGCAATGCGCTCGTTTAAAGAGTATATCCCTTTGATACGTTTTGCGTAATCATTAACCACCGGCTCCAACAAAAGCTGGTTCTCAGTAGGTATCTCCACAGTTTTAAACTTCTTAAAAAACGGACTTCCAAAATCCAAGGCAGCAATCTTTATAGCGTCAATTCCCATGCTGGAGCCACGTGTTCCTGCTCCAATTTCACTCTTTACCTCAACAATTCGTATTGGTTTTATCATATTCTTCATATTAATTTAACATATTGAACCCTTATTTGAACAAACTAAATCACTTACTTTGCATAAAATATAACAAAGTAGCTAACTTACATCATGGCCGTAGAAAATACCTATTCAAACCTGATCCATCAAACCTTTAACTTCCCGCAAGAAGGGTTTGAAGTAAAAGATGAGGAATTATACTTTAATGATATTCCTTTAATGGACATCATCAAGCAATATGGCACACCATTAAGGATCAGCTACTTGCCTAAAATATCATCACAGATCCAAAAAGCAAAGCGTATGTTTAATGTAGCAATGGCTAAAGCCGACTACAAAGGCAAATACGTGTATTGCTATTGTACTAAAAGCTCACACTTTAGTTTTGTGTTGGATGAAGTGCTTAAAAACGATGTGCATATTGAGACTTCATCGGCATTTGATATTCAAATTATCAAAGAACAGTTTGAAAAAAAGGCTCTAAACAAAGATACATATATTATTTGTAATGGCTACAAACGCCCGAATTACAAGCAAAATATTTGTGAATTGATAAATGATGGCTTTAATGTGATACCTGTATTAGATCATTTAGATGAGATCGAATATTACAAAAAACACGCTAAAGTAGATAAGGTGAATTTAGGTATTCGAATCAGTACCGAGGAAGAACCTTCATTCACATTCTATACATCTCGTCTGGGTATTCGTGATTCAGAAATATTATCGTTTTACAAAGAGAAGATCCAATCGAATCCAAAATTTGACTTAAAGCTTTTACACTTTTTTATAAATACCGGTATTAAAGACACCATTTATTATTGGACTGAATTAAATAAGTGTTTAAGTATTTACAAAAGCTTAAAAGAAATTTGTCCGAGTTTAGATTCATTGAACATTGGTGGTGGAATGCCAATTCGCACCTCACTAGGATTTGAATACGATTACGAATACATGGTTGAAGAGATCATCTCACAGATAAAATTATTTTGTGTGGAGAATGAACTTCCTGAACCGGATATTTTCACCGAGTTTGGTTCTTACACCGTTGGCGAAAGTGGTGCCACCTTATACAGCGTAATTGATCAAAAACAACAAAACGATCGTGAGACCTGGTACATGATCGATAGTTCATTTATAACAACTTTGCCTGATACCTGGGGAATTAACCAACGATTTATATTATTAGCGATCAACAATTGGGATAAACCTTATGTGCCAATTAACTTGGGTGGATTAACCTGCGATAGTATGGATTACTACAATACCGAAGCGCACACCAATCAGGTATTCTTACCTAAGGTAGAAAAAAACCAAAAAGAACCATTGTACATTGGCTTTTTTCATACAGGCGCTTATCAAGAAGCATTAAGCGGATACGGTGGAACTCAACATTGTTTGATACCTGCTCCAAAACATGTGTTAATTGACAGAGATGAAGACGGAGAAATTACAACACGTTTGTTTGCCAAAGAGCAAAGTTACAAGAGCATGCTGAAGATCTTAGGATATTGATGTTTATGGTTTGAGATTTTTGGTTTCTGGTTCTGTGTGCAATATCACCCAACTATAAAAAAGAAACATTAAACTAGAAACTACGACCTCAATTCAATACAAAACGTTGTACCCTTTCCAATTTCACTTTCTTTTACGTAGATCTTTCCATCGTGGTAATTCTCGATGATGCGTTTGCATAAACTTAAGCCTAATCCCCAACCACGTTGTTTAGTAGTATATCCGGGCTTAAACACTTCTTTGAATTTATTTTTAGCAATGCCCTTTCCGGTATCAGAAATAATGATCTGTATCTGCTCAGGTAATTCAACTAATTCAACATTCAGGTCACCTTTACCATCCATGGCATCAACCGCATTCTTACATAAATTTTCAATTACCCATTCAAATAAAGGTGCCGATAATTGAATGTTGATCGGATGATCCGGTAATTTGACCTGATTGTTGATGTTCTTTGATGTGCGCTTTTTTAAATACTGCAAACTCTTATCCAACAAAGCAACCACATCTTCGCTTACTAAAGTTGGTTGAGAGCCAATTTTTGAAAAACGATCGGTAATGGTACTTAATCGCTCTACGTCATTTTGCATTTCGGTTACAATACTTTCATCTACACCTATACTTTTTAAATGTTCGTTCCAAGCCATGAGGGATGACAAAGGTGTGCCCAATTGATGTGCGGTTTCTTTACTCATACCTACCCAAACCTGATCCTGCTCGGCTTTACGTGCGGTACTGAATAAAATATAAGCAATCAACAAGAATAAACCGATGACACCGAATTGCACATACGGATAATACTTTAATTGGGTTAATAAATTTGATTGCGCATAAAAAATATAATTTACCGTTCCTTCTCCCAGATCAATGGCGATGGGTGGATTCTCGCTCCGTAATTGATTTAATTTTGCAGCTAACTTTTCAGACGAATTTATTTCGGTGGTGTCTATTTTACCATAAGCCATCACTTGCTTAGTAGTACTATCTGTATATATCACCGGCACATCAGCCGAATTAACAGCTACTTCGGTTATAAAGGATTTGATCAAACTGTCGAACACCAATTTAATATCATTGAACACACGACTGTCTTTATAAAATAAGTACTGCTTTGTTTTTTTATCTACTTGTATCTCCACAGGCGGATACATTTTTTGCATGCCTTCCAATTCGCTTTGCATGTAAGCATCATCCTTTTCTTTAATTGAATCAAAATTCCGTTTGGCCAATATCTTTCCTTGTTCATCTGCTAATATTACAGGCACCGTTGTATTATCCTGCAACACATATAACAAGAAATTGAAATTTGAAAAATCTTTGGTGAGCTGCTCTGTTGTTTTTGCGTAGAGGATGGCTTTTTTTCGTTCCTCAATTTTCATTTTTTCAAATAACTGGTTGGTGAACTTTACCAAATTGGCCTTTTTTTGAACGGCTTCTGCCCACAAGCGCACTTTTCTGCGTTCATCTTCGGCAATACGCTTTACCAAATTATTGGTATACCATAACGACACGATCACAATAGCAAAAGCGGCTATTGCTAAAAGCCATTTCCATTGTTGTTTTCGTGTGTAGATATTCATTAGGTACTTTTGGTCGTCCTTCTATTCGCCGAGGCGAACGCTCAGGATGACGCTTCTTGATTAGTAACGCTAAATTTACCGTATTATTATCAAATAAAAAACCTCCTTGTGTTGCAAGGAGGTTTTTAAAAATTTACGAATTATTAGTGATGATGATGTCCACCTTTACCATGTACATGGCCATGATCTAATTCTTCTTCACTCGCTTCTCTTACTTCCATCACTTGTCCAACAAAATGCAGATCGTGACCAGCTAAAGGGTGATTAAAATCCATACGCACATGCGCATCAGCAATTTCAATCACACGGCCTACTAATTGGTTTCCTTCAGCATCATGCATTTCGATATCATTTCCAACAAACACGCGCTCGTTATCAAAATTCCCGTCAATTAAAAATGCTTGTTTATCAATATTAATGATGTAGTCATTCTCTACATTTCCGTAACCGCTTTCTGCTTTAATATGAAAATCAAATTTATCGCCTGCTTGTTTGCCATCTAAAGCTTTTTCAAAATCAGGTAATAATGAGCTTACACCATAAATAAATGCAAATGGATGCTCTGCATCGGTTTGTTCTACTAATTCTTCTGCTCCACCATTTTTACTTGCGGTTAGGTGATAACTTACTACCGCTACTTTGTTTTCTGAAATTGTCATTTTTTGTTTTGTTTAATCTGCTTAAAGCTATATCTTTTTGCAGGTGTTGTTTTATTAAAAAAAATAAGCCATTCGAATTTAAAGCGAATGGCTTAAATACTACTTAAATATAAAAAAATTAATTTAAATCAAACTTAATGCCTTGTGCTAATGGTAAATTCGATCCGTAGTTAACCGTGTTGGTTTGGCGACGCATATAAGCTTTCCATGCATCAGAACCACTTTCTCTTCCTCCCCCTGTTTCTTTTTCACCACCAAATGCGCCACCGATCTCAGCACCACTTGTTCCAATGTTTACGTTGGCAATACCACAATCACTTCCCATTGCACTTACAAATAACTCTGCTTCACGCACATTTAAAGTCATAATTGCACTTGATAAGCCTTGCGGTACACCATTTTGCAATTCAATTGCTTCTTCAATGGTTTTGTATTTTATTAAATATAAGATTGGCGCAAAGGTTTCGTGCTGTACAATTTCCATTTCGTTCTTTGCTTCAACAATGGCAGGCTTCACGTAACATCCGCTCTCATAACCTTTACCTTCTAACACTCCTCCTGGCACAACCACTTTACCGCCTTCTGCTATCGCACGCTCAATGGCATTCATGTATGCTTTAACCGCATCTTTATCAATTAACGGACCAACGTGATTGGTTTCCTGTAATGGGTCACCAATTTTTAATTGGCCGTATGCTTTTACTAATTTTTCTTTAACCTTATCGTAAATGCTCTCATGAATGATCAAACGACGTGTTGTAGTGCAACGTTGACCTGCAGTTCCAACAGCACCAAACACAGCACCAATGATGGTCATATCCAGATCAGCATGCGGAGAAACGATTATGGCATTGTTACCTCCTAATTCCAATATCGAACGGCCAAAGCGTTCTGCTACTTTTGACCCAACTATTTTACCCATGCGAGTTGAACCTGTTGCAGAGATCAATGGCACATGCGGATCGGTAGTTAGTAATTCGCCAACTTTATAATCACCATTAATGATGCAAGAGATACCTTCCGGTAAATTATTTTCTTTGGCTACTTCATTCCAAATATTCTGACAAGCAATAGAACACAACGGTGTTTTTTCAGATGGCTTCCAAATACAAGTGTCACCACTGATCCATGCTAATGCAGTATTCCAGCTCCAAACGGCAACCGGAAAATTAAACGCACTGATGATACCAACAACACCTAACGGATGCCATTGCTCCATCATACGGTGGTTAGCACGTTCGCTTTGAATAGTTAATCCATATAACTGACGAGATAAACCAACCGCGAAATCGCAAATGTCGATCATCTCCTGTACTTCACCCAATCCTTCTTGATATGATTTTCCCATTTCATAAGAAACCAATTTACCAAGCATGGCTTTTTTTGCACGTAATTTATCGCCAAACTGACGAACGATCTCACCACGTTTAGGTGCAGGAATGGTTCTCCAATGTTTAAATGCACTTGAAGCTGCATTAATTATTTTTTGATAATCAGCTTTAGTTGCTGTTTTTACCTTTGCAATTAATTTGCCGTCAACCGGACTATAAGACTCCATTACATCGCCACTTGCAAACCAATTTGAACCGGTACTGCATCCATCATTCACTTCTTTAATTCCTAATGCTTTTAATACGTCTTGCATATCTTTTAAAATTTGGTGCATAAAGATAACTATAATTATTGGTGTAATGCTTCTAAACCAAATTTAAATTACTGAAGTAAATTAATTACTAACAGAAATTAGCTTTAGTTAACATTTCATTAATAATCTAGGCAAATTAAATGACTTTCTCATAAGGATTGCAAAACGCCAAACTAATAAAAGACATGTTGCTTTGTAAAAAAATAAAACATGAAAAAATTATTACTTTTTATTATTGCTTTACTATCATTAAATGTTCACGCACAAAATCCCGGCTTAGTTATAAGCGAAGTATTTATAAATCCTGCAGGAACTGATTCTTGTAAAGAATTTGTTGAATTGCTAGCAACAAAAAACATCAACTTTTCTTTAACACCATATACTATTATTGTAAATAACAATGGCGCTGCAACAATAAATGGTTGGGTTGCAGGAGGCAATTTAAGTTATGCTTTTGAAGTAAATACAGGCTCTGTTTCAACCGGCGATGTTGTATATGTTGGCGGAAGCTGTATGGCACCTACCAATAATCAAATAAAAGTATTAAATGTAAAATATGTTGGTGGCAGCGGAGGAATTGGAACAGCTAATGCAGCGGGGGTTTTTGGAAACGGCGGCGCAAATGCTGATGGTATAGCAGTTTTTGCAGGAGCTGTATCAACAATAACAAATAACACAGTTCCTACTGACGCATTGTTTTGGGGAACAGGAATTGGCACGGCAAGTGTTAACGCAGGTATAGATGGATACCAATTACCGATTAATGATCTTTACTCAGGTGGTAAGTTAAATAGCAGCAGTTTTATTACTGCTGATCCGGTTGCAGATATTATAACAGCAGTTGGTGTTTTTAATACAAGCACTAATACATGGACCACACCACGAACTTTTTCACTTACTTCAACAGCGGGACCAAGCAGTATCACTGCCCTTTCATCGGTTTCATTAACTTCTAACTCAGCGGGACCAATGACCTTTAATTTTGCAAGTAATGATACAACAGCTTTAGAGTCTTCGTCACTGGCTACCATTTATTTAAAGATCACATCATCTAGTACTTCCCCATCAACAATCACTATCAATAGCAGTGTTCTATCAAATGCTTCTGCAACGGATTACACATTGGCCACAACCATTGTAACAGTTGCCGCAAACACACCAAGTAATACCACTTTTCCGATAAATATTTTAATTAATAATGATGCAGTTATCGAAAGTGCTGAATATGTTATTTTACGTTTATCTAATGCTGTAAACGCTACAATTGGAACTACCAACCAATGTACTTTTTACATTGCGGATAATGACAAGGTAATTCCTTCGCCTAATAATAGTATTACAATGAATTTATTAGCAAGCTTTTCAAACTCAATAACTGGATCAAACTCTGCTGAGATCGTGGTACATGACCCTACAACGCAACGTTTATATATTGCCAATAGTATTGGAGCTAAACTTGATATAATTGACTTTGTAAATCCTTCTTCTCCTAGCTTACTTTCTTCTATTTCAGTTACACCATATGGTAACATCAACTCTGTTGCGGTTAAAAACGGAACGGTTGCCTGTGCAATGGAAAACGCTGCTAATCCGCAAGATTCGGGTAAAGTAGTATTCTTCGACAAGAACGGTGTGTTCTTAAAACAATTAACTGTTGGTATGATGCCTGATATGATCACCTTTAACCATGCAGGTACAAAAGTAATTACGGCAAATGAAGGTGAGCCCAATGCCAATTATTCGGTATCACCTACAAATGATCCGGATGGTTCAATTAGTGTAATTACACTTACTAATGGTATTGCAGCATTAACACAAAGCAATGTTGCACACATCACCTTTACTGCATATAACGGTCAAGAAAACACATTAAGAAGTCAAGGTATTCGTATTTACGGTCCGCACAACATGGCATCAAAAGATTTTGAACCTGAATATGTAACCGTTGCAAAAGATGATTCAAAAGCATGGGTTACACTTCAAGAGAATAATGCTATTGTTGAAGTTAACTTATCAAACAACAACATCAATTACATAAAAGCATTGGGCACCAAAGATCATTCATTACTTAATAACGGAATGGATGTTTCAAACATGACGAAAGGTGTTAACATCAGCAATTTCCCAATCAAAGGTTTTTATTTACCTGATGCTATTGCATCTTATTCGGTTGGAAGTGCCAATTATTTAATTACTGCAAATGAAGGTGACTCACGCGCTTATACCTCGTTTACAGAAGAAAAGCGCATTGCCTCACTAAATCTTGATCCGACTAAATTTCCGAACGCCAGTGAATTAAAAAACAATTACGTTTTAGGTAGATTAAATGCAACCGACAAGAATGGTGATACAGATAATGATGGTGACATTGACACGATCTATACATACGGCTCACGTTCGTTTTCAATTTGGAATGCCAACACAGGTAATTTAGTTTATGATAGTAAGGATGACTTTGAACAAATTACAGCAAGCAACTCATTTTCGGTTATGTTCAATGCCAGCAATACAGGCATTGCAAAAAAAGACCGTAGCGATGATAAAGGTCCGGAGCCTGAAGGCGTGGCAATAGGCACTATTGGTTTGAATACCTACGCCTTCATAGCTTTGGAAAGAATTGGCGGTGTAATGGTGTATGATGTTACCAATCCGAATTCGCCGGTTTATGTTACTTATGTGAACAATCGTTTATTTTCATCAAACGGACCGGATCGCGGTGCAGAAGGATTAATTTTTATTCCGCAATCAGAAAGTCCGAATGGCCAACATATTGTAATTGCTGCAAATGAAATAAGCAGTAGTTTAAGTATTTGGGGAATTGCAGGTTGTACTACACCAATCTCAAGTTCACTAAGTATCAATGGAAATACTGTTTCATGTTCAGGTCAGGTTACATTAACCGTTCCTAATGCAACAGGCTTAACTTACCAATGGTATAATAATACAAGTGCAGTGTCAAATGCAACAAACAACATATTTGTACCGGCAGTTAGCGGAAATTATTCGGTAGCTATTAATGGTGGTCCTAATTGTAATACCAAATCACTAACTCAAACTTTAACCGTTAACCCAACACCAACGTTAAGTATTATTAGCAGCAATTCGGTATTATGCGCGGGGGAAACAGCAACATTAACAGTAAGCGGTTCAAACGGGACATACACATGGAACACAAGTGCAACTACATCGGTAATTTCTGTGAGTCCAACTACTACAACTACCTATACGGTAACAGGCGTAAATACAAATAGCTGTTCATCGCAAACACAATTCATACAAACAGTTTCACCTTGTACTAAATTAGATGAGTTAACAAACAACACGGCAATAGAATTATATCCTAACCCGGCGCAAACAGAGATTTTTATAACAAGTAGAACAAACGAAAATTTAACTATTGAAATTTACAATGCAATTGGTTCGTTGATACAAGTTGATACTGTTAATTCAAATAGCAAAGCAATTGATGTTAGAAATCTGAATAAAGGTTTATATCACATTGCCATAAAATCAAACAACATGCTTATTAACACTAAGAAGTTGATAGTTAATTAATACTTTACACTGTGTTTATTTAGGTAACCTGCGCATAATGTTTGCGCAGGTTTTTTTAATTATATCATCAAACTAACTTCACGTTATAGTAAGAGTAATATAGAACATTTGTAAAACTTTTATAATGAAGACATTTTACAAAACCATTGTTCTATCAGATATTCATCTGGGCATTAAAGCCAGCAAAGCCAAACAAGTAGTTCATTTTTTAAAAAACCACAAATGTGATACGCTAATTTTAAACGGCGATATAATTGATGGTTGGCAATTGCGCAAAAATGGTAAATGGAAAAAACAACACAGCAATTTCTTTAAATATGTTTTAAACCTGGTTGCAAAAAGCAAATGTGAAGAGATCATTTATTTGCGAGGCAACCATGATGATTTTTTAGATGAGATCTTACCTTTTGCCATGGGTAATTTTAAGATCAAACGCCACCACATTCATTACGGCGTGCGCCGAAAATACTTTGTAACACACGGTGATATTTTTGATACCGTTACCACCAAATTAAGTTGGCTGGCAAAATTAGGTGATGTGGGCTACACGTTTCTTTTATGGTTAAACCGCCATTATAACACTTATCGCGAAAAACGCGGCTTACCATATTATTCGCTATCACAAGTAGTAAAAGCAAAAGTTAAATCTGCTGTATCATTTATTTCTGATTATGAGAATGAATTAGCACAGGTTGTTAAAGCACGCAAATGTCATGGAATTATTTGTGGGCACATACATCAGCCGGCTATTAAAATGATCAATGGGATCGAATATTTGAATTCAGGAGATTGGGTTGAAAGTTTAACTGCGCTAGTAGAAGACATTGAAGGCAATTGGAAAATAGTTTACTACCAAGATTGGTTAACCGAAATGGAACACGAACAAAACACGAAGCGTAAAAAAGATCTGGAGGAAATACTTCCTGAAGGAGTTGTAATCACAAAATAAATTATGGGAAAAAAATACATTTTAGCAGTTCAGGGCGAAGGCCGTGGACATATGACGCAGGCCATTAGCATGTATGACATGTTGGTGGAACAAGGACACACAGTTTGCGCTGTAATAGTTGGAACAAGTGGAAGGCGCGAAATACCGGCCTTTTTTTACGATAAGGTAAAAACAAAAATTGTTCCATTGCCTAGTCCAAATTTTATAACGGATAGCAAAAACAAAAGCATCAATATCCCAAAAACACTAATTCATAATTTTAAAGAATTACGAATTTATAAAGCCAGTTTAAAGCGTATTGATCATTTGATAAAAGAACATGATCCGGATGTGGTCATTAATTTCTTCGATCTGTTGATTGGCCTTTATTACCGTTTTAATAAACCAAAAGCAAAGCTTATTTGCATAGCGCATCAATATATTTATTTACATCCAGATTTTGAGTTTCCGGCAGGAAGATTACTTGATCGAATGGTGATAAAGTTTTACACCAAATTAACTGCATATAACTCAAGTAAAAATTTAGCCTTATCATTTTACAACATTCATACGATGCATGATGATGTAGTTATTGTTCCGCCACTATTGCGTAAGGAGATCTTTGAACTAACCTCAAAACAAAACGATTATTACCTGGTATATTTGGTTAACAACGGGTATTTTGAAGATCTGATCGAATGGCATAACTACAATCAAAACATCGAGCTCCATTGCTTTACTGATCAGCCACAAAAACTCATTGAAAACTACCAATTCAATAAAGAAAAACTATTTGTTCATGCACTTAATGATAAATTGTTCTTAGAGATGATGAGTGAGGCAAAAGGATTAGCAAGCACTGCTGGTTTTGAAAGTGTGTGCGAAGCCATGTATTTAGGAAAGCCTGTTCTAATGGTTCCTGTGCAGGGTCATTACGAACAATTTTGCAATTCAAGAGATGCCTATAAAGCCGGCGCAGGTGTTTTTTCAGATACCTTTGACTTGAGCGAACTTGTAAATATTAGTGCTAAATTTGGTACTGGTAACAAGTTTTATAAAGATTGGGTATTAAATGCAAAAAACAGAATATACAACGAAATTAGTAACGCCTGATATGCCGCGCAAATTACTATTTATTGTAAACCCCAATGCGGGCAAGAAAATATCAGAAAAACTGATCGATACGATTCGGAAAGAATTTCCAAAAAACATCTATTACCAAATTGTTGTTTGGAAAGATAAAGATCACTTTCAGGAGGTACTCGACATTTTGCATTCACGTGATTATACTGACGCTATTGCTGTTGGCGGAGATGGTACTGTTAATCAAGTAGCAAAAAGCATTGTAGGTACAAATATTGCCCTAGGTATTGTTCCTGCAGGCTCAGGAAACGGATTGGCACGAACACTTGGTTTATCAATGAATGTGGAGGAAGTGATCAAACAAATTGCTGCCGGCAAAACAACAAAAATTGATTACGGCACGGTTAACAATATTCCATTCTTTTGTACCAGTGGGGTTGGGTTTGATGCACATATAGGTAATTTGTTTGCTACATCTAAAAAAAGAGGCTTGCAAAGTTATGTGAAAATTACAACACGCGAATTACTAAAATACCGATCAAAAGAATATACATTGTATTTAAATGATCAAGTGATCAAACGTAAAGCATACTTAATTACAGTTGCAAATGCAGGCCAATATGGAAACGATTTTTATATAGCACCGCAAGCAAAATTAAATGATGGCAAATTTCACGTTGTAATTCTTAAACCATTTAATCTGTTTAGTGTATTTGGAATCTTATTTCATGTGTTGCGAGGTAAAGCAAATGAATCCTCTAATATAGAAACGTACACGACCGAAAAATTAGTGATAGAACGTAAATGGAAAGATACGATCCATTACGATGGTGAGCCTGATTTTAAAGACGAGAAACTGGAATACATCTGTCATCCACAGCAATTGAACGTAATAATTGGTGCCAACATTAAAGCTGTTTAATGTAACTTAAGAACAATTCAATTGCTTTTCGTTTATCAGCATCAAATTTATACTGTATGCGCTGAATTAAATATTCAATGGCCTTTTCTTTAGAAATAGAAAGTGTTTGATATGATTCGTTGATGGCAGCATTACAAAAATCAACACCATATTTTAATACGGCATTAAATTCGTTTATAAAATTTTCATCTAACTTTTCTGTGCTAACCCAGGCTGCAAACACAAATGGTAAACCGGTAAATTTATACCATTCGGTTGCCAGATCATATTCATACTTGTAATTGCCATTTAATTCAAATGTTCTATCGCCAATAACTACAGAAGCATTTGTACCTTTTGTTTGTTTTTCAAATCCCGGAACGGCGTCAATGAACTGAGGTGATATCTTCCAGAAAAACTTGCTCAACACTTTAGTTAATGTGATGGATGATTTGGATTGATAATCGAGTGTAATGGTTTTTATCTCCTCCAGCGGCACATCACTATATAACATCACACTATCTACTTTTTTATAAGCGCCAATGCAATAATCGGTCTCAATAAAATAATGCGGTAATTCGGCCAACAAAGCTACCGGCACCAATGCCAAATTAACCTGGTTAAACTTCAGCTTTTGCGCACAAATACTGGGAATGTCTTCCTGAAGGTCTATTTTACTGAGCAACTCACTTTTCTTTAATGCCCATTTAAAAGGCAAGGTATTCGTGTAGTTTACAATGGATATTTTTAGTGGTTGCTTGTTCAAAACGCTTGTAAAAATAAGAAGAATGAATTAGTAAATAAACTTTAATTTTGAAGGCCTTAATGTTTGAGAAACTTTTAATCGTTGAGGTCATGCTGAACTTGTTTCAGCATCTCAGTTCTAAGATTAATTAGTTCTGAGACCCTGAAACAAGTTCAGGGTGACAGCATGATGTGTTTTCGAAATACATAAAGGAATTAAAGAACACAGAAAACAAAATAATGAGCGACAATAAATACAATTTACGCGGTGTTTCGGCTTCAAAAGAAGATGTGCATGCGGCTATATCAAAGCTTGATAAAGGTTTATTCCCAAAGGCGTTTTGTAAGATAGTACCCGATCTGTTGAGTGGTAGTAACGATCATTGTTTGGTGATGCATGCCGATGGTGCCGGAACAAAATCATCTTTGGCTTACATGTACTGGAAAGAAACCGGCGATCTAAGCGTTTGGAAAGGTATTGCACAGGATGCGGTGATCATGAATGTGGATGATCTGATATGTGTTGGCGCAACGGATAATATTTTACTATCATCAACCATTGGGCGAAACAAGAATTTAATACCGGGTGAAGTTATCTCTGCTATTATCAATGGAACTGAAGAAGTTTTGCAGAGTTTGAGAGACAATGGCATTTCAATTTCATCAACCGGTGGCGAAACGGCAGATGTAGGTGATCTGGTAAGAACAATTATAGTTGATAGTACTGTTATTTGCCGCATGAAACGCAGTGATGTGATATCGAATGACGGCATTAAAGAAGGCAATGTGATCATTGGTTTAAGCAGTTACGGCAAAGCAACTTATGAAACGGCATACAACGGCGGCATGGGCAGCAATGGCTTAACCAGCGCACGACACGATGTGTTCAATAAGAATTTAGCGAAGAAATATCCGGAGAGTTACGATGCTGCTTTACCTGAAAGTGTTGTTTATACAGGCGGTTTGAACCTGACCGACAAAATTGAAGTGAGTTACAAGAATTCAAATTCAGATATGATCACCGAAAAAATTGATGCCGGTAAATTGGTTCTATCACCTACCCGCACTTATGCACCGGTAATTAAAAAGGTTATATCGGAATTAGGGAAGAACATCAACGGTATTGTGCATTGTAGTGGTGGCGCACAAACCAAGGTATTGCACTTTTTAAATGACGGTCTGCATGTGATCAAAGATCATTTGTTTGAAGTGCCGCCATTATTTAAAACCATTCACGAGCAAAGTCATACCGATTATAAGGAGATGTACAAAGTGTTTAACATGGGGCATCGTATGGAAATTTACACCAGTGAAAAACACGCGATCGACATCATTTCTATTGCGCGTTACTTTAATATTGATGCCAAGATCATAGGACGTGTAGAAAAAGGCGACGGCAAACACGTAACTGTAAAAAGCGAGTTTGGCACATTTGAGTATTAAAAAATAACATCATAAAAAAAACCCGCTAATTAGCGGGGTTTTTTATTTACAATAAATTGAGAATTATTTTAATTCGCAAGTTACATTATCTCCAGTTACAGATACTGCACCAGAAGAAGTTGTAGTTTGATACCCAATACATCTCTCACGAGCATCAGCTTTAGAAACTTTATACATTTTTGTTGTATAAGTTGTTGCTGTACCTGTTGTAGGAGTTTCAGTACAAGTACAAGTTCTGTCTTTTCTGCATGATACTGATACTAAACCAGCAACAGCAGCAATTAATAATACTTTTTTCATATTGTTTTTATTTATTTGTTATTTTAATTCGCAAGTTACGTTTGATCCAGTAACTGAAACTGCACCAGAAGAAGTGGTTGTTTGACCGCCAATGCAATTCTCACGTGCATCATCTTTAGATACTTTATACATTTTTGTAGTAGTTGTAGTAGCAGTTCCTGTAGCAGGTGTACTAGTACAAGTACAAGTTCTGTCTTTTCTGCATGATACTGAAGCTAAACCAGCAACAGCAGCGATTAATAAAATTTTTTTCATGTTGTTTTTAATTTTTATGAGTTTAAAGTTAGGTATATTTAGATATCAAACAAGTTAAAATTAGGTTAGGATAAAATTAAGTAATTCAATATGTTGATTATCAATTACATACAATAAAAAAGGATGATAAAAATCACCCTTTCAATTGCTCTTTTTTAGGTATAAAACCGTTTTAATTTCCTTTAAAAGCTGCTTTGCGCTTCTCTAAAAAGGCAGCTACCCCTTCCTGAAAATCACCAGTACCAAAGCTCTTACCAAATTCTTCTATCTCTACTTCGTAACCGTTCAACTTCGTATTGTATCCTGCATTAATAACTTTAATTGCCGTTTTTATAGCTGTTGGGCTCTTTGTTTGAATTTTAGATGTGATCTCAAAACACTTAGCCAATAATTCTTCCTGTGTGGTTACATAATTAGCCAATCCCCATTTGTAAGCATCCTGCGCGTTTATCATATCTGCAGTTACGATCATTTCAAATGCTTTTCCTTTTCCTACCAATTGCGCTAAACGTTGTGTTCCGCCATATCCTGGAATAACTCCTAAACTTACTTCAGGTAAACCCATTTTTGCATTATCACTTACCACACGAATATGGCAAGCCATTGCTAACTCTAAACCTCCGCCTAATGCAAAACCATTTACTGCTGCAATTACCGGCTTACTAAAGTTCTCAATGAAATTGAATATTTTAAAATGCCCTATTGAACTTAATTGCTTCCCTTGCTCTACAGAAAAATTTGCGAACTCAGCAATATCAGCCCCGGCAACAAATGCTTTGGTACCGCTGCCGGTAATGATCACCGCGTTTATATCCTTCATGTTCTCTGCTTCCACCAACGTATCATGAAGATCTTCTATAGTTTGTTTATTTAAAGCGTTCAATTTATCCGGACGGTTAATGGTAATTACCAAAACACCATTCTTTACTTCTGCATGTATTAATTCAGATGTCATTATCATTTCAATAAAAATTTATTTGAGGCAAATATACTTGTAAAACAATTTAGATTGGGAAAAGTTGTTAACCGGAAAAGGAAGTAATTAAAAGTTAAAAATCAAACTATTTATCCTTATAGATCACCATATTAATGATGCCTTGTGTAGGTGTTGAATTATCGCTTAACGAAATAACAAAAGGTTTACGTTGACCTTCAAAGCAATTGTATACAACAGCCCCTTGATCCTCAATTGGGTTTGGTAATTTATTTGCGTAATAATCTTTTAAGTCACAAAACAAATATGAGCATAACTCCAGATCGCTGCAATTGATCTGCACATTTATTTCTTCTAAACTATCTTTATTTAAGGTATAATCAATCGAATAAGAGGTAATACTATCTGCCTTGTATTCAAAAAACAAGCGGTTTGCTTCTGCTTCTATTGGCTGCGCAGTTTCAACACTTTTTATCGCATCTGCTTTGCTGTTCAGATCTAATCCTCTAAATACCCCTTTTTTAGATCTTACGATCTCATCCATCAGTGGGTGAAAGCCTTCAAATACACGCTCCTTTTGAACTACCTCAGGCTCTTTTTGATGACATGCAGCCATTAAAAGAGCAGAAGCAATAGATAAGATATAAAGGAGTTTACGCATTTTGTTTATCGTATATCAAATGTAGCAAATAATTCTATTCTACCTCAGCACTTGTATGTGTTTTTTCAGGACGCATTTGTGGGAAGAACAACACTTCCTGAATGGCGGCATTGTTGGTTAACATCATCGTTAAACGATCAATACCAATACCAATACCGGCAGTAGGCGGCATACCATATTCCAATGCACGTAAAAAGTCGTGATCAATGAACATAGCCTCATCATCTCCTCGCTCCATTAATTTCAATTGCTCTTCAAAACGTTCGCGCTGGTCAATTGGATCATTTAACTCGCTATACGCATTTGCAACTTCTTTACCATTGATCATTAATTCAAAGCGCTCAACCAGGCCTGCTTTGGTGCGGTGTTTTTTGGTAAGCGGACTCATCTCCACAGGATAATCAATAATAAATGTTGGTTGAACGTAGTTTGCTTCACATTTCTCACCAAAGATCTCGTCAATTAATTTTCCTTTACCCATGCTTGGCTCAACATTTATGCCTAATTTTTTACATACCTCTCTGATACCATCTTCATCCATGTTTGAAATATCAAAACCTGTATGTTCTTTAATGGCATCGTACATGCTAATGCGTTTGAACGGTGCTTTAAAATCAATTTGCTTATCACCTAATGTAACTGTAGTGGTTTCATAAAGATCCATCACAACTTTTTCAAGAAGTTTCTCTGTAAAATCCATCATCCAATTATAATCCTTATACGCCACGTAAAACTCCAGAACGGTGAATTCAGGATTGTGTGTACGATCCATCCCTTCGTTCCTGAAATCTTTTGCAAACTCATAAACACCATCAAAACCACCAACTATCAAACGTTTTAAATACAATTCATTTGCAATACGTAAATACAAAGGCATATTTAAGGCGTTATGGTGTGTAATGAACGGACGAGCAGTTGCACCACCCGGAATGCTTTGTAAGATCGGCGTTTCAACCTCTAACAAACCAGCATTATTTAATACACCACGAATGGATTGCATGATCTGAGTACGTTTTTTAAATGTGTCGCGTACATGCGGGTTAATGATCAGATCAACATAACGCTGACGGTAACGGAATTCCGGATCACTCACCTCATCGTAACTATTCCCTTCATCATCTGTTTTTACAATTGGTAAAGGCTTTAATGCTTTTGAAAGTATTTTTAATGTAGTAACATGTAATGATATCTCGCCTGTTTTAGTAGTAAATACGTAGCCTTCAACTCCAACAATATCGCCAATGTCGATCAGCTTTTTCCAAACAGTATCATAAAGCGTTTTATCATCACCAGGACAAATATCATCTCTGCGAACATAAATTTGAATACGGCCTGTAGAATCCTGCAACACCGCGAAGCACGCCTTTCCCATGTCACGCACGCTCATTACACGGCCTGCTAATGAAATATCCTTATAATTTAATTTATCGCGTTCGTAATTGTCTTTTATATCCAATGCATTTGCATTGATCTTGAATTCGTCTGCCGGAAAAGCATCAATACCAAGGTTTTTAAGCTCATTTAGTTTTTCTCTTCGTTGAATTTCTTGTTCACTTAGTTCGATATGCATAATAAAAATTTATGTGCAAAAGTAATTGTTTTGCTAGCATTGAAAGTGGCGTTTGAAGAAATATTGATAAATAATAAACGGCAGGCAATTCATTCAAAAAAGGTGTTTTAACACGTAATTTTGCCGTTTTGAGCACCTCCTTAACAATTTTATCTATCTGACTATCTGTTATTTAACATTTTTTTGTTTAATTAATATTTCAAATCATTAAACATTACATACATTTGTTTAAGAAATCAAATAAAACATTAAACAATATGACCGCAATAGAATTCAACACCCGATTAATTAAAGAGAAAAGCTCTTTGAAGAACTTCGCTCTTAGCTTAACACGCAATAGTGATGATGCGAGTGATTTAATGCAAGACACGTATCTGAAAGCGATCAGATACCGTGAAAAATTTGAAGACAGTACAAATTTAAAAGCATGGTTATTTACCATCATGAAAAACACCTTTATTAACTCATATCGCCGTTCGGTAAAAACACGTGAGTTAATTAGTAAGGGAGATGATGTGGCTTTAACACGCGCATTCAAACAAAATAGTTATGATCACAGCGAAAGCAGAATGAATGCGAAAGAGATCATTAAGCATATTGATGCATTAGAAGATCAATATAAAGTTCCGTTCATCAGATACTATAATGGTTTTAAATACGAGGAGATAGCAGCAGAATTAAATTTACCGCTGGGTACTATCAAAAGCAGAATTTTTATTGCCCGTAAAATTTTAATGGAAAACCTGAAGCACTACCGTAACTAATTGTTACTATTACAAGCTTCATGAAAAATAAAAAACTGAGCATTTTTTGGTTTAGGCGCGATCTGCGTTTGCACGATAACCATGGTTTATACCAAGCTTTAATAGCCAATGAAAATGTTTTGCCAATTTTTATTTTTGATTCGAAGATATTAAATGAACTGGAAGACAAGTATGATCGCCGTGTAGATTACATACATCAGGCCTTGCTTTCCATTCAAAAACAATTGAATGCCATTGGCTCAAGTTTATTGGTTTTACAAGGCTCACCGGCTGAGGTATTTCAACAATTGTGTAATGATCATTCGATCACTGCTGTATATACCAATCACGATTACGAACCATACGCGATTGAACGTGATGAGGCCATTAAAAACTTTTTAGCAACGAAAGGCATTTCATTTCAAACATACAAAGACCAATGCATTTTTGAAAAACATGAAGTAACAAAAGACGATGGTAAACCTTATACTGTTTTTACGCCATACAGTAAAAAGTGGAAGGCAAAATTAACGGCAAAGGATCACGCACCATTTGTAACATCAACTTACTTTCATCATTTCATAAAAACAGATCCCTATCCAATTCCTACACTTGAAGATATTGGATTCAAAAAAACAGATCTTGTATTAAGCATTAACCCACAAGTTGATAAACAGCTGTTACATGGCTATAAAGATCAGCGCGATTTCCCATCTGTAAACGGAACCAGCCGAATGAGCATGCATTTGCGATTTGGCACAGTGAGTATTCGTGAACTGGTATCGCAGAGCATTAACACCAGCGAAACATGGTTAAATGAATTGATATGGCGTGAATTTTATATGATGATCCTGTATCATTTTCCGCATGTGGTTAATGGCTCTTTTAAAAAAGAATATGATCACGTTAAATGGCTTAACAACGAAAAGCATTTCGCTAAATGGTGTGAAGGCAAAACCGGATACCCAATTGTAGATGCAGGTATGCGCGAATTAAATGCAACCGGTTTTATGCATAACCGCGTGCGCATGATCGTAAGTAGTTTTTTAGTGAAAGATCTGTTGATCGATTGGAAATGGGGTGAAGCCTATTTTGCAGCTAAACTAAACGACTTTGATCTGAGTGCCAACAATGGCGGCTGGCAATGGGCTGCAGGAAGTGGTTGTGATGCTGCGCCTTACTTCCGTATTTTTAATCCAACCGAACAACAGAAACGCTTTGACCCCGAATTTAAATACATCCGTAAATGGATACCTGAGTTTGATAGCTTTGATTATCCTTCACCAATTGTAGATCATAAAACAGCACGAGAGTTAACATTAAAAGTTTATAAAGAAACTTTATCCTCTCTAAAAACAACGGCATAAAAAAAGGGTCTGCTAATTGCAGACCCTTTTCATTTCAAATAGTTTTGTTATTGTTTGATCATTTTCAAGGTACGAGATCCGCTTTCTCCTTTTAAATGTATCATATAAACACCTGTTGGAATCACTGATGTATCAATTGATCCAGACTTATCAATGTTTTCCTTTTTAATGGTTTGGCCTAATGCGTTTACAATACTCACTTCAACCACTTCACTCGCGCTAACTTTAATTTCGTCGCGGAAAGGATTTGGATACACGTAGAACTGAATGTCATTGTTTGCTATTGAATTAAATCCTGTACAGTTTGCAACATTTTGTACCACCGTAAATGAAGATGAACAACTTCCATTATAACCGGTAACAACATACGTAGTTGTAGTAGTTGGGAAAATTAAAATAGTGGATGTTGTTGCACCTGTACTCCATGAATACGTTGATGCACCACTTGCAGATAAAGTTGCAGCTGCGCCTATACATAAAACCGAGTTAGTTGTATTTGCCGTAACATTCGGATTTGGTGTAACACTAATGTTAACCTGACTTGTATTTGAACACGCTGCATTTTTACCGGTAACAACATACGTAATGTTTGATGAAGGATTTACTACCACATTATTCCCCACAATATTTCCCGGATTCCATGTATACGTTGTGGCGCCGGTTGCAGTTAATGTAACAGATTGGTTAGCACAAACACTATTGCTCGATGCGCTTGAACCAACTGTAGGAATTGTTCCAACGGTTAATGCAATACTGGTTGTTTTTGAACACACGCCCGATAAACCATTAACAATGTAGGTTGTATTAACTGTTGGTGAAACAACAATTGAACTGCCGGTTAAATTTCCCGGATTCCATGTATAAGTTGTTGCACCGGTTGCTGTTAATGTAATCGGTTGTGTACCGCAAATAGCAGTATTACTTGCAACCGCATTCACAGTTGGTGTTGGATTTACTGTAATTACTTTTGTACCGGCAGACGAACAGCCTTGTGCTGTTGTACCTACAAATGAATAAGTTGTTGTGCTTGCCGGTGTATACGTACATATTGATGATGTTGGACAAGCCCAGCTGTATGTGCTTGCACCGCTTGCAGTAAATGTAACTGAAGAACCAGAGCAAATTGTGTTTGCTGATGAAGCTAATGTTATAGTAGGTGTTGGATAAACAACAACTGATTGTGTATAGGTGTTACCCGGACCACTGGTATTAGAAGTTGTCATTGCAACTACATAAGTTCCTGTATTCGCAAATGTAATATTCGGACTTGCCATACTTGGTGTGTTGATTGTTACACCGGTTGCAGGCGTTACATTCCATGTATAAGAAGTTGGTCCGTTTGTAGATGTATTATTAAATGTTTTTGCAACACCAGTACAAATGTTTCCAGTGATCGCAAATGAACTTACCGGAGGTAAAGCACTTGGTGCAACATCTACTTTCCAGGTACCACGGCCATAGGTAGCAGCAACAATTTTTGTTGGCTCAGCCGGTGTAATTTCCATATCCGATACCGGTGTGTTTGGTAATCCGGTGTTGTATAATGTCCATGTAGATTGCGAAGCATCTCTGTAATATACACCTACATCCATACCAACATAAACTCTATCGTTTGAACCCGGCTCATACAATAAACAGTTACCAGGAATGTTTGGAAGATTTGAACTGTAATTGGTCCAAGTTGTTCCGCCGTTTGAAGAATAAAACACTTTGTTACCTGCTGAATAATTAGCAGCAACAACCCATACTTTATTAGCATCTGTTGGACTTACGCAAACGTTTGCGTAGCTCACACCTGTAGATAATGTACCTGTAATGTTTGTCCATGTTGCACCACCATCTGTAGTTTTCATGATCGCGTTTGTTTTTACAACATATAATACCTGATTGTTAGAAGGGGCGATCGCGAATTCAACTACACCACCTGTTACAGGTAAAGTACCTGCTTGTGTCCATGTTCCTGCCGAATTGGTAGATACGAACATATTTTGACGACCAGACCAAAGCTTTGTTGCAACTACAGGGTCTTGTTTCCAAACAGTAACCCACGGCGCTGTACCCGACATACCACTTGTACATGCGCTCCAGCTTAAACCTCCGTTAGTTGATTTTTGGAAAGTACCATTATAATACTCTGCAAACATATTATTATTGTTTGTGCGATCAATAAAACAATCCATACCATCACCACCCATACGAGCTGTGTAGGTTGTGCCATTCCAGGTGCTAGTTCCGTTATCTTGGTGACCGGTGATCCATAAATTTGCAGTTAAAGCAGATGTTCCTAATTTATAAATTTGAGAAATATTCATGGTTCCTGAAATTTCCTGCCATGTAGTTGCTGTGCGACGATAAACAGTTCCATCATTTGCGTTGAATAAAGTTCCGTTAGAAGCATATTCCAGATCATGATGATCGGCGTGTGTGAAAGGAGCGCCTGAACCAGTCCAGTGACCATATAATGCCCAAGAGCCTCCACTATTTGTGGTTCGCCAAACATTCACACCACCAACCACAACTTCAGCAGCGTTGGTAGGTGAAGCAGCAATACACAGATCATACCAACCTTGTCCACCACTATCGTTTCCCGCAGATGCCCATCCTAATAGATTCAGAGTTGTTGTCATATTAGCAAACGATACACCTGCGTTGGTTGAATGTAAAAAACCAAGGAAACCACTTCCAGAATTGTTAGATGCCAGTACATAAACAAAATTTGGATTAGCAGGAGTAACAGCTATAGCAAGCCTGTTAGAAGTACCAGATGCAGGAACACCGGTAATGGTTGCCCATGTTACGCCACCATCTGTCGATCTTCTGAACGTTGTTCCACCAGCATATACTATACTTGGATTACCCGGCATGAATTCAATATCGTATGTGTTGGTTGTGCTAACCGATGTCCAGGTTGCGCCACCATCTGTCGATCGTCTGATACCCATACTTCCAACTGCCATAATAATTTGCGTATTGGTGGGGTTTACAATTAAACGACGGATACGAACACCCGAGCTTACAGGAAATGTAAGGCCTGTGGTATTCCAGGTATTTCCGCCATCGGTTGATTTATAAACATTCGTGCAATAACTATCGCCTGCATCGCCATCGCCATTAGCAGCATACATGATGTTCGTATTTGTAGGATCAAATGCATGATCGCCAAAACCCGTTACAGGAAGATTATCTGTGTTAGTGGTCCAGTTGGCACCACCATCTGTTGATCTCCATAATCCACCACAAGGTGCGCCCACAAAAAGTACGTTGCTGTTAGTAGGTGAAATAGAAATGAAATTTAATCGTCCTGATTTTAATAACTGTCCACCGGCACTGCCGCTGATAGGGCCCATCGGACCAATAGCTGACCATGTAGTAGATGCGATCATGCTACTGCTTGAAAATTTATTACCGGTAGTATTATAACCGTTTTGTTCAAGGAACTCTTGATAGTTCTTTGCAGTTAAATTTAACTGAGACAGATCACCACTCGGATAAACACGTCTTTCAACAAAATTCTCCCAGCGCTTAAATTGCTTATATCCTTTTCCTTTTTCTGTAATGTCTTTATCTTGCCAATACTGATTAAAGTTGGCTTGTACCTGATAAAAGTTAGCATTCGGTTCTTGCATCATACGCGCCCACTCTTGAGCTGTTGCAAAACTTGCTGACATTAAAAATAATACGGAGTAAAAAATTGACTTCATGATAAAATTATTATTCCTATGAATTTACCCCATAAAAAAGGCGAAGTCAATATTTAGACACAATTTCACCCACCTAAACTGAATTAATTTCGACAAAATTTAATATTTAATGATGAATTTGTGAAATCTAAACTAAAATAAATTTAGGTGCTGATGAGAAAACATAAAACTTCCTAGATTTACAACACGAAAATTTATGGCTTTAATTTTATCAGTAAAAGATATCACTCCTCAATACGGAGATAACTGTTTTTTAGCACCTAATGCAACATTATGTGGTGATGTGATCATGGGAGATGATTGCAGTGTATGGTTCAATGCTGTTATTCGCGGAGATGTGAATAGTATACGAATTGGCAACAAGGTTAACATTCAGGACGGCGCTGTATTACATTGCACGTATCAAAAAACCAAGGTTCACTTAGGAAATAATGTTTCAGTTGGTCATAATGCCATAGTACATGGTTGTACCGTGGACGATAATGTATTGATAGGAATGGGCGCCATTGTAATGGATAATGTGGAAATTGGAAGTAACACCATTATTGCCGCAGGGGCAGTAGTTACAGAAGGTACAAAAGTTCCGAGCGGATGCATTTTTGCAGGTGTACCGGCTAAAAAAGTAAAAGATATTTCGCAGGAATTAATTAGTGGCGAAATAGATCGTATTGCCAATAATTATTTAATGTATAGCAGTTGGTTCAAAGAGTAATTATCAAACCTTCTTTTTGTTATTAATTTAATTAGTTTTAATATGAATTTAAAATCATTAATTGTGGTCCTTACTATATACCTTTTTACAAGTTGTAAAAAAGGTAATTTAAACTTTGAAACAGACTCTAACTCATATCTCCCAGGATCTGTTGTTAAATTAAAAAACAAGTCACAAAACTATAAAAATTTCATTTGGACCCTACCTGATGGTAGTAAATCAAATGAATTTGAGCCACAATATAATATACCACTTAATCAAAACATTGGAACATTAACAATTAAACTTAAAGGCTATAATAATTTAAAAAACAGGTCAGAAGAAGTTTCAAAAACAATTAACATACTTGGAAAGGGTGATATCATATTTTGGCATGTCAGTTGGGGTACAGGAAATGTTCCAATAAATGTAACAATAGATGGTGTCACCAAATTAATCAAATACTCTTCGTCCTCATCTGTAGTTTGTGGCGACACATTAGGTGCCAATTTTAACTTACCAACAGGGAAACATTTTTATTCCGCAACCGACGGCGTTAAATATTGGAATGGGGAAATAGATGTAACAAATAATACTTGTGGCTCACTCCCCTTGCAATAATCGAATCTTTAAAAACAAAATCCATTTAATTATTTATACTAGCTTCTTTAGCAGTCTCTTCCATTGTAAGTAATCCTTTTCCAAACAATTTCAATCGTTCTTCATAGCGCTTTTTCACGCGCTCAGAAATAGGTATGGCATTACCCTCTTCATCAATACGAACAAATTTTACATTCGTATGCGTTACAATATCTTGCTCTGCAGTATACACATTATGCTTTCTCACCTCAATATACAATTCAATCGAGGTGTTGCCAAACTTAATAGCCTTACCATAAATTTTTAAGATGCTTCCTACCTTAACTGCTTTCTTAAAAACCAATTCATCAAATTTAATTGTTACCATGCGAGGGGTGTCACATAATTGAGCAGCGTATGAAGCTGCAGCATCATCTATCAACGACATCAGTGTACCACCGAACATATTATCGTGTACGCCAATGTCAAACTTTTTGCAAATGTATGTTGTAATTAATTCCATAAAAAAGTGCAAATATACTAATCTATCGTTCCTGCTGCAACCGTATTGTTTGTGTTCTCGTTAATTAAAATAAAAGAACCGGTACTTCTGTTATCCAAATACGAATCGAAACTTACATTTTCTGCTGTTTTGATCAATACCTTACAAATGTCGTTAAGTTTTAAAACGCCATCACTCTCTATTTTATCAAATGAATGAATATCGATCTTATTTACAATTTCCTTAATCACCGCTTTTGTTCTGAAACTGTTTTGTTGTATCAATAGTTTTTGTCCTGGTTGTAAAGCTGTATTATCCATCCAACATAAAGTTGCTGTTAGCTCTTTATTTACTTGAGGCATTTGATCAACCGGAACAATTGTGCTTCCTCTTGAAATATCAACATCATCTTTTAAATGTAAAATAACCGGATCAGAAAATTTAGCTTCATTGATCTCTGATTGATGCTTCTCAATTTTTACAATTTCTGTTTCTATTTGAGATGGCAATACCAAAACCTTATCACCTTTTTTAAAGGTGCCGCTTAAAACCTTGCAGGCATAGCCCCTGTAATCATGCAATTCTTCTGATTGCGGACGGATCACATATTGCACTTGAAAACGTGATTCATCTTTTTTAACGTCAGGTAGAATTTCTACTGTTTCCAAATAATCCAAAAGAGCTTTTCCTTTATACCAATTTGTCTTTTCAGATTTAGCAACCACATTGTCTCCGGCCAATGCACTTACCGGAATGAAACTGATCTCTTTTAAATTCAATGGTTTTGCGAATTGTTCATACTCTTTAATAATAGAATTGTATGTTGTCTCCGAATAATTTACCAGATCCATCTTATTGATACAAACCACCACATGCGGAATTCCTAATATAGATGAGATGATACTATGACGTTTTGTTTGCTCGGTTATGCCATTGCGTGCATCCACTAATATGATCGCAAGGTCGGCATTGGAAGCACCGGTGAACATGTTTCGTGTGTATTGAATATGTCCCGGTGTATCGGCAATAATAAATTTACGTTTATCGGTTGTAAAATATTTGTATGCTACATCAATGGTAATACCTTGTTCGCGTTCTGCTCGTAAACCATCCGTTAATAAAGCCAGATCGATATCGGCATTGATGCCTGTTGTTTTGCTTTGTTTGGTTAATGTTTCAATAATGTCCGTTGATATGGAATTACTATCATATAATAATCTCCCGATCAATGTGCTTTTTCCATCATCAACATTTCCTGCCGTAAAAAATCGTAATAAATCCATAATCTAGTTTCTTGTTTGTTGTTTTTAGTTTGTGGTTACAATTAGAATTCTAAAACTTTTTGTTTTAAATTAGAAATAACCTCCCTTTTTTCTGTCTTCCATGGCTGCTTCGCTGATCTTATCATCCATGCGGGTTGCTCCTCGTTCACTGATCTTCGCTTCTTTAATTTCCTGAATGATATCATCAATATGATACGCCTCACTTGCTATAGCCGCTGTACAGGTCATATCACCAACAGTTCTATATCTCACTTTTTTTCGTGTGATCAAATCGCTGGCATCTAACTGAAGATACTCTGAATTGGCCATGAGTTGTCCGCTTTCGGTTACAACTACATCCCGTTCATGTGTAAAATAAATATTCGGCAATTCAATTTGCTCGCGCTTAATGTAATTCCAAACGTCTAACTCTGTCCAGTTACTAATAGGAAACACACGTACATTTTCGCCTTTATTTATTTTACCGTTATAAATATTCCATAATTCAGGTCTTTGTTTTTTTGGATCCCATTGTCCGAATTCATCACGCACCGAAAAAATACGTTCTTTAGCACGTGCTTTTTCTTCATCTCTGCGAGCCCCGCCAATACATGCATCAAATTCAAATTCTTCTATTACATCTAACAATGTATAAGTTTGCAAAGCATTTCTGCTCGGATACTTTCCTTTAGCATCCTGTAACTTTTTTGCTTTAATGGTATCCTCTACTTTTCTCACGATCAATTTTTCATTGATGCGCGCTGCCAGATCATCACGGTATTTCAATGCTTCCGGAAAATTATGTCCGGTATCAACATGAACCAATGGGAAAGGGAATTTACCCGGACGAAATGCTTTCAATGCCAAATGCACCAAGCAAATGCTATCCTTGCCGCCACTGAATAATAAAGCGGGTTTTTCAAATTGACCGGCTACTTCACGTAATATATAAATAGCCTCGTTCTCTAACTGATCTAAATAATCTAGTTTTTCCATAACATACTCTTCTGTATTTTAATCTTAATATTTATCACTCTTTATATGTAAACCACATTCTTTTTTTGATGCATCTTCCCACCACCATCTGCCGGCTCTAAAATCCTCTCCTTCTTTAATGGCGCGTGTGCAAGGCTGGCAACCTATACTTACAAATCCTTTATCGTGCAATGGGTTGTAAGGGATATTATGCTGATCAATAAAACTTTTCACATCCTGCAAACTCCAATGAAGTAGCGGATGGATTTTTATGATCTGATTTGCTTCATCCCATTCAACCATTGGCATATCACTTCTGTTACCAGATTGATCGGCGCGTATACCGGTGATCCAGATGGTATGACCTTTAAGTGCACGTTTCAATGGTTCTACTTTTCTGATAAAACAACATTCTTTTCTGTTGTCTACCGATTCGTAAAAACTAAAAGGTCCTTTATTTGTAAGCAATTGCTCAACGGATGATGTATGTGGGTAGAAAACCTGAATTGGTTTTTTATAACGTTCGAGTGTACTATTAAGCACAGAGTATGTTTCAGGAAATAATCGTCCTGTATCTAAAGTAAAAACAGAAATAGAAAGCTGATCACTAAAGATCAAATGAGTGATCACCTGATCTTCGTAACCTAAACTCGTTGAAAAAACAACACTCTCGGAAGCTAATTGCGAAACGATACGCAAAACTTCTTGAGCTGTTTTTCCAACTAGTAAATTTTCTATTTCTTTTACTTTATTCATTAATGAAGTGCTTGTAATATATCGTTCAAAATATCCTGCTTATTCTCTAAACCAATAGAGATGCGTATCAAGCCGGGTGTAATACCCACTGATAAGCGTTCTGCTTCTGATAACTTACAATGCGTTGAAGAAGCAGGATGAGTTGCAATACTTCTTGCATCACCCAGGTTTGGGGATATTTTGATCATTTGTAATTTATCCAGGAATTTTTTTGCAGCTTCATATCCGCCATTAATTGTAATTGTTATGATACCACCACCCATTTTCATTTGCTTTTTAGCAATATGATGGTGAGGATGTGATTTCAAAAATGGATATGATACGTTTTCGATGGCTTTGTTACCTTCCAAATTTTCGGCAACAAACAAAGCGTTCTCACAATGTCTCTCCATACGAATTGCCAAGGTTTCTAAACTTTTGCTTAATACCCAGGCATTGAACGGACTCAAAGATGGGCCTGTTAAACGGCCATACAAATAAATTTCATGAACCAGTTCTTTTTTTCCAACTACGATACCACCCAATACACGTCCTTGTCCATCCATATATTTAGTTGCAGAATGTACAACCAGATCTGCACCATACTTAATTGGTTGTTGCAAATACGGTGTTGCAAAACAATTGTCAACTATAAATAAGATGTTGTGTTTTTTTGCAATAGCAGAAACATATTCCAGATCGATCAATTCAATTGCAGGATTGGTTGGCGTTTCCAAATAAATAAAACGCGTTTCAGGTTTTATCAATTTTTCGATCTCTTCAGGTTTACTGATATTAAAATACGAATGCGTGATATTCAACTTTGGAAAATACTTAGTGAAGATCGCATGCGTAGCACCAAAAACAGAAGAACACGACACAACATGATCACCAGATTTAAGTAACGCCATAAACGTTGTATAAATAGCGGCCATGCCTGTAGCCATTGATACACCTGCTTCGGCACCCTCCAATAAACACACCTTATTGATGAACTCTGTTGTATTCGGATTAACGTAACGCGAATAAATAAAATCATCAGACTCTTCATTAAAAGCGGCACGCATTTCTTCGGCTGTATCAAACACAAAACTGCTGGTTAAAAATAATGGAGCAGAATGTTCGTTGTAATCAGTGCGCTCCATTTGAGCTCTGATAGCCATCGTTTCAAATTGTTTCTTTTCCATTTTAATTAACTGTTACTTTATAAGTGATACGAGCTGTTTTACCTAATATTTTTGACACCGAGCAATATTTATCCATTGATAACTTAACTGCACGCTCGGCTTTTTCAGGATCAACTTGTCCTTTGATCTTAAAATGCAGAACAATGTCTTTAAAGATCGAATGGTCTTCTACTTTTTCTTTTTCACCTTCCACCTCCACTTCAAATGATTCGATCACTTGCTTTTGTTTTTTAAGGATCAGGATCACATCAATTGAACTACAGCCACCTGTAGCGGCCAACAATAATTGCATAGGGCGCATGCCTTTCCCATGTCCGCCAATATCAGGCGCTCCATCTATATGAAGTGTGTTACCATCTTCATTAGATGCTTCCATGTGAAAGTCATCATCTAAACGTTTTACATTAATTTTCATATCGTTTTTATTTTACCCTATAAAGATAAAGTTTTAGAACTGATTGACGCCGTTAACTGTTGTATATTTCATGGTATATTTTACCCCCGGGTTAATGTATTTATATGCACTATGACTCATTAAAGCTGTTTCGTGAAAACCGCATAAGATCAGTTTCAATTTATTGGTGTAGGTATTAATGTCGCCTATCGCATAAACTCCCTCAATATTTGTTCGGTAATCTTCGGTATTTACAACTATGGCGTTCTTATCGATCTCCAATCCCCAATTTTCAATAGGCCCTAACTTCGGACTTAATCCAAATAAGGGGATCAAGCTATCAGCATCAATGATCTGTTTCTCCTGTGTTTTGATATTGATCACACCAACTTTTTCTAAAACCGAATTTCCTTCAACATGAGTAAGGTTTGAATTAAGTAATAGATTTATTTTTCCTTGCTCTGCTAAAGTCATCACCTTGTTCACACTATCCGGCGCACCGCGGAAAGATTCACTGCGATGAACCAATGTAACTTGTTTTGCAATAGCTGCTAAGAAGATGGTCCAATCCAAGGCGCTATCACCACCACCTGCCAATACAATTTTTTTATTTCGGTAAGCTTCCGGATCTAGCACCATGTATGAAATACCTTTTCCATTCTCGAACTTTTCCAGTCCGGTAGCTTCCGGCTTGCGAGGTTCAAAACAACCTAACCCCCCCGCAATAACAACGGCACGGGCATTTATTTTTGTGCCCATATTGGTAGTTAAAATAAAATCACGCTCTGCGATCTTATCTAATTTCTCTACTCTTTCACCTAATGTAAATGTTGGCTTAAAAGGTTCTGCTTGTTTTAGCAAATTATCAACTAATTCCTGCGCCAACACACTTGGGTAACCCGGTATATCGTAAATAGGTTTCTTTGGGTATATCTCTGATAATTGACCACCAGGCTGTGGTAAATAATCAATTAAATGGCATCGCATTTTTAAAAGTCCTGCTTCAAAAATGGCAAACAATGCTACGGGTCCTGCGCCAATTATGGCAATATCTGTTGTGATCATGTTATTTTAATAATGTTTGTAAAATTGTTTTTAAACTAATGAGTATCACTAAAGTTCCAACGAGTATCAATCCTTTTTTGGTTGGTATTTTATTTGAAAAATAAATGGAGATGGGTGCCGCTATCATTCCGCCAATAACCAAACCAAAAATTATTTGCCAATGACTTAATCCAATGATGAAAAAAAATGTAATGGTGCTTATTGTTGCAACAAAAAACTTTGCTAAGTGTGAAGAACCAATGGAATAACGCAAATGTCTGCCACCTGCAACCAATGATGTTGTAACAATTGGTCCCCAACCACCACCGCCAACCGAATCCAAATAACCACCAATTAATGCCACCGGAAATAGTCTGCGGATCTTATTCTTTTTCTGTAACTGAATGTTTAATGCACGAATAACGATCAATGAGCCAAGTATCAAAGTGTAAACAGCCACTAATGGTTTTATCCACGCAATGTTTTCTTTACTAACAAACGAAACGGATGCTGCACCTAATACTGCGCCAATTATACCCGGCCATAATAACTTTAAAAATAGTTTCTTATTGATGTTCTTATACCTCATATAAACTAAACTTGATGAACCGGTAGTAAATATTTCTGAGGCGTGCATGCTGGCACTTGCAACAGCAGGAGAAATGGAAGGTATGCCCAAACTCAATAAAAATGTTGTTACACTAACGCCGTAAGCCATACCTAAAGCACCATCTATCATTTGGGCAATAAATCCTCCCGCAACAAACAATAAAAAGTTTGAATCAATGGTGTTTGTAATTGCTAAACAAACATCCTTTAAACTTTCTACAGGAACGTATGACAGAATCAAATGACCAAAGATCATTAAGGTAATTACTACTAAAGAATAAAACACTGCTACTTTTATGCGTTTCGATAAATTAGGTTTTTGCTTTGGTAATGATAGCTCACGTGTAATGTGATTAAGTGTTTTTACCTTGTGATCAAAATTCCCTTTTAAGTTCTCACGTATGGTGTACAAATTCTCTAGCACTTCCTGAGTTTCTTCCGGAAAAACATCATTTAATGTCTCCTTAATGCGCTTTGCCATGGTAGGTGATTTACCATTGGTTGAAATGGCTATTTTCAGATCTCCTTTTTGTACAATCGAACCTAAATAAAAATCACATAATTCAGGTTTATCTGCGGCATTAATTAGCACTCCCGCCTCCTTTGCATCGTTTCTTATTTGTTCACTTAATTTCAGATCACCTACTGCACTTATAGCAACGTTAATGTTTTTAAGATCAGCTTTGGTATATTTGCGCTCATGTAATTCAATTGCCCCCTTTTCTTCCACTAATTTTTTTATCTCATCACTAATACTTTCTGCAACTAGTTTAACTTTTGTTTGCGGACTATTGTTTAAGATGGCTGTTAACTTTTCATGCGCAATTAACCCGCCACCCACCAATAGGACGTTAAGATTCTCCAGTTTTAAAAAAACAGGAAATAAATTATTTGCCGGATGAACGCTCATTATTAATAGTATGGTATAAATTAAATCTTAGAACTGAAATATGATCATAATTAATTTTAGAAGGTAAGTACTGAACAATATACATGTATTGAAACTGGATCTTTAAATTAGTTGCTATCTGATAATTAATTGAAACATAAGACCTGTTTTGATCAAATGGATTAAGAACACTTCTTCCGGCATTTAACATAAACTCATTCCCAATGTTTAAAGTATGTGTTTTGCTTAACCGTTTCAAGATCACAACATCTAAATCAAACTTATACCTGAATCGCCAATTAAAACTATAATAGTTTGTAAGGGCATCTGCAACAACTATTTGATTGTAACGCTGCTCAATTCGTATCTTATTTGAAAGTCTAAACTTATCGTATTGTTGCGCTGCAGATATCTCCTGCCAAGGCCTCCATTCACCCCTGTTCAATTCATTGGTTAAAAAATGTCTGAAGTGAGCTACGCCACCACTTATTTGAATCCCTTCATTAAATTTATATGCAAGTGACGATCTGATGAGTGATTGAGATTGGATCTCATAACCATTCTTTGTACGATGTTGAATATCTGTATTTATATTCCATTTCGAATTCAATTGAACAGAGTTATAATAGCCCAACCAAAACATATTATAATTTTCTCCTTCCTTCTTTTGAGAGAAACAACTGTTGACGTACAGCAGAATAATTATGAGCGATCCGTATCTCACTTTTTTAATTCAATGAATAATTTAAATGGGAACTTACCGATTCATAATATCTATGAAACTTCACCACATCACCAATCACAATTACGGCAGGAGATTTTATATTCTGATCCTTCACCTCATTCACAATTGTTTCAATGGAACCAATGGCCGTATTTTCAGTTGCTAAGGTGCCATTTTGAATAACAGCAACCGGCGTGTGATTCTTTCCTTCCTTTTTAAATACATCAGTGATTTCCTGCAATTTTGATAAACCCATTAATACAACTACCGTTGCTTTACTTTTTGCCGCGTCTAAAATATCATTCGATAATTTTCCGTTTTGAGTAGTAGCTGTTACTACCCAAAAACTTTCGGCAATACCCCTGTGAGTTACCGGAATACCACTAACACCTGCTACACCAATTGAGCTGGAAATTCCAGGCACAAAAGCCGTTTCAATATTAAATGCTTCTGCATGTGCGATCTCTTCACTTCCTCTGCCAAACACGAACGGATCACCGCCTTTTAATCGCACAACTCTGCCATGGGTAAAAGCCAGATCAACAATTAAATTGTTTATTTGCTCTTGCGTGTATTCATGTTTGTTCTTTCTTTTTCCTACAAATATTTTTACAGATTCAAGTGGCGCATATTTTAAAAGTTCCTTGTTTACTAATGCATCATATAAAACCACGTCGGCTTCACTTAAAGCGTTAATGGCTTTTACTGTTATTAATTCAGGATCGCCGGGTCCGGCACCTACAACTGTTAATTTTGGATATATTTCTTTTTTCATTGTTGTTGTTTTTAAATTATTTATGCTCTTACTTTTCCTAATATGTCCTCCGATCAATACGGGGTAAAATGGCCCAATATGACGGAAAAGATGATCACATTGGGCTTTGCATTATCATGCAACAACAACAATAATCGTATTTTATATAGATGTAGAAATTCTTTTTCATTTTACAGTTTCAAATGCGTTTTCTTTTGTTTTTTCTCTGTATTCTTTTACTTCATTTAAAAAGTTCTTTGCCTCATTAAAGTAACTTGCCGCAAATTCTTCTGATGGTTCGTTTTTATTTATTTGCAAAACCAAGTCTTTGAATGCCGGAAATGATCCTTCTTCTACAAATTGTTTCTCGAAATCGTTGATCAAGGCGTGATGTGTATTCACATGAGATCCGCCATTCAAGAGTAAACCTTTTGCTGCATGAATAAAAGATGCATAGGTGTAGTAAATGCTGTCTCCGAATTGTTTGTTCTCAAATGCTTCCGCGCTCCACGCTAACTTTTCATCTGCTTCAAAAAACAAGGTTTGAACCAGATCAATAATTACTCCGGCACATTCACCAATGCCTATCTCTGTTTTAAATCTCTCTTCCGAGCCCCAATCATAAAACTCATCTTCCTTAAGATTGGAGTTGTCTCCGATAGGTTTCAATAATTGATAGAAGTAATCTTTTCCCTGCTTGTCATAGTATGAATTAAAATATTCTCCTTCAGCTGCGTTCTTCTCAAAATCTTTGAATAACGTTCGCAACACATCCGGCGCACGTTTACTCGCTACCTTTATCACCTTTTCTGCAATACGTCCTTTTCCATCACCTAAGGTTCCTCCACCCAAAAGTACTTGCAAGGCAGGTACCACATGCGTACCAACTTTAAATGAACTCCCGTGAAAACCAATTTGTGCTAAACCATGCTGCCCGCATGAATTCATACAACCACTGATCTTGATCTTAATATCATGGTTATAGATCAATTCAGGAAATTCATTATAGATCACATTCTCCAATTCAACTGAAATATGCGTGCTGTTTGAAATGGCTAAATTACAGGTATCGGTTCCAGGACAAGCCGTAATATCAGCAACAGAATCAAAACCAAGAGTTGCTAAATTGATCTGATTTAAAGCATTATATAAATAAGGTAATTCTTCGGTTGACACATATTTAAGTAATATGCCTTGATTGATGGTTAATCGCACATCTGATGACAATGCAAAACGTTCAATAACCTTTACTAATTCTCTTGCTTTACTTGATGAAATATTTCCTAATTGTACTTTAACATAAACGCCATGATACCCATTTTGCTTTTGTTTAAATGTGTTTGTGCTCAACCAGGCTACAAATTTATCGTTGTTGATCAATGGTCTTTCGGAAGGCAAGTCATTTTTCAATTGCGGAGCAACACTAATGGTGCCTGTTTCAATTTCAAACGTTTTATTTAATAAGGCTTTTTCTTCTTCCTTTAATAAATTTAAAAACGACTCTATTCCAATCTTATTGATCAGGTATTTGATGCGTGCCTTGTGTCTGCTCACGCGTTCTCCATATCTGTCGAACACACGAATGGTAGATTCTATAAAAGGGATCAGTTTGTTCTCCGGTAAAAATTCAAAAGCCACTTGTGCTAAAAATGGTTGTGCACCAAGACCTCCTCCGATCAGTACTTTAAAACCTCTTTCATTAGTTGAATTGATCTTTGGGATAAAACCAATGTCGTGTATATATGTTACTGCAGTATCCTTTTCATTATTTGAAAAAGCGATCTTAATTTTTCTTCCAAGTTCTTGTCCGAATGGTTTTCTTAAAAAATAACTGAACACGGCATGTGCATAGGGTGATACATCAAATGGCTCATTCGCATCAATTCCCGCTTCTGCCGATGCAGTTACATTTCTTACCGTATTACCACATGCTTCACGCAAGGTTATATCATCCTGTTCTAATTTAGCCCATAACTCAGGAGTACGGTCTAAACTCACATGATGGATCTGAATATCCTGTCTGGTGGTTAAGTGCAAATTACCATTTGAGTATTCATCACTGATATCAGCAATTCGTAATAATTGCTTGGTAGTAACTTTTCCAAACGGTAATTTGATGCGGATCATTTGAACGCCTTGCTGACGCTGACCATATACTCCGCGCGCTAAACGTAAACTTCTGAATTTCTCATCATGGATCTTTCCTTCACGGTATTCCCTGATCTTTTTATCCAGATCAATAATATCTTTCTCAACCAGGGCTTTGGTTGAATGATCGATCAATTCTAATTCTGTTCTAAAACTTTGCATATTTATAATACTGTTTAAAATAAAAAACCCTTCACGCGTTTGCGGAAGGGTCTTAAAATTCAAAATAATAAGTCTACCTCATCCGCTCGGCATTAAAACGCATGATGCAGCACATTGAGTGCTTGGTGTTCTTATTATTTTTTGTAACATTTATCATTTGGTGATGCAAAGTAAAGACAAGAAAAATAACCGTGCAAGCTTTTTTTGAATTATTTTCTATATCTCCTATTGGTCTTGTAGGAGTTTATTCGATAAAACACTTATCACAACTGAGAAATATGAAATTTTAAGCAGGGTAAGAATTTGTAGAATTATGCTTCGCCTTTCTTTAACTGGATGATGTTAATCCAATTCAGGAGTTTAATGATGCCATAGGTTGGATCGATCTCAAACTTTCTCTGCGCAAAATTCACATCATCTGGTAATTTATGATGATTGTTTTGAAACAATTCGCCCAACATTAAAAAATCAAACGGCAAAGTGTTTCGGCTGTGATCGTGATTGTCGAAATTTGAGTAGCCGTATTTATGTCCGCACCAGTTTACAATAGCACCGTGCACCGGACCCATAAAGAAATGGATCGGTAATAAAGCGAACATCCACCATGACGTAGCAAATTGTATGTAGAATAAAATATACAATGCCACAAAACTTAATCTCACCAACCAACTGTCGCTAAATTTATCCAATGATTCCCACTCAGGATAATTGCCTTTGAACTGTTCTTCGGGCTCCACATTAAACTTTGCATAATTCAAATAAATATCTTTTGTATGCATGGTCATATGGCAAATATCTTTAAAAAACATGGGCGAATGCGGATCTTTTTCGGTATCGCTGTATGCGTGGTGCATGCGATGCAGTATGGCATATGCACGTGGATTTAAGAAGGATGCGCCCTGCGTGATGAAAGTAAAAAGGTAAAAGAATTTTTCCCAAAATTTACTCATCGAAAACATTTTGTGAGCACCATAACGGTGTAAAAAAAAGGTTTGACTAAATAAGGAAAGGAACCAGTGAGCTAGGAAGAAAATAAGTATGTACATTTTGTTTTTCTAAATCGTTTATTAAAAGTAACTATCTTTTCTCAGTGCATGGAAAAACAAGTTAAAGTTCGCTTTGTTCAAAGTTGCGGATTTCTTTTTTATCAAGCCAATTGTATTTAATTTTTATTGAAGGTTTCTGACATAAATCACAAATACACATTCATCGTGAATTTTCGCAGTTTCATCACTTTTTATTCCGTATCAATCTCTTTTCTTTTAAAACCAGATCGGTTAAACTCGTTTTCGAAAGTATTTTTAAACTCGCCTCACGAACTTCGAGTGCCACATCTCTTAAAGCACAAGTGTCTTCCTGCGCGCATTCGTTACATGATTCGTAAAAATTCAAACTCACGCAAGGCAGCAAGGCTATTGGTCCGCCAGTAGCGCGAATAACATGACTTAACATGATCTCTTCGGGATGTTTAGCCAAATAATAACCGCCGGTAACACCCATTTTACTTCCAACAAAACCATGGTGACGTAATTCCAATAATATTGCTTCTAAAAATTTACGTGGAATATTTTCTGTTTCAGAGATCTGTGAAATACGTAAGGGCTTTTTATCGAAATACACTTTTGCCAATGCTGTTAAGGCTTTGATGGCATATTTGGTCTTTTTTGGCAGCATATACTTGAATTATTCCGTAAATATACTACTTATTTAGTAGGAATTAAACTTTATCTTAAGATCAATAAACGATTCGCATCTAACTTAATGAAGATAAAGAGTAAGATGGTGAAACTCCATAATGAAGAACCGCCATAACTAAAGAAAGGTAAAGGAATTCCAATAACCGGCATTAAACCAATGGTCATTCCAATATTTACTGCCAGATGAAAGAACAACACACTGGCTACGCCATATCCATAAATTCTGCTGAAGGAGGATCGTTGCCGTTCTGCTAAAAATATCACGCGCAAGATCAACGTTAATTGAAGAAAGATGACTAATGAACTTCCAACAAATCCCCATTCTTCACCAACTGTACAAAAAATAAAATCGGTTTCCTGCTCCGGTACAAAATCATATTTGGTTTGTGTACCCTGCAAATACCCTTTTCCCATAAATCCACCGGAGCCAATAGCGATCTTTGCCTGATTCACATTATATCCAACGCCCTTTAGGTCGGTTTTTTTACCTAACAAAACATCTATACGATCTTTTTGATGTGGCTCTAATTTCTGATAAATAAAGTTTGTACCCAACACAACTCCAGCCGCGAAAACATAAATGAGTGAGACTATGAGTAAATTTCTTCTATTTCTTGGTATTACCAAAAATGAAAGTAAAGTCAAAACACCAAGAGAGATCAATTCAGCTTTTGTATTTGCCACCACTAACGCCACCACAAATAAAATGGCCACTAACATTCCGATCATTAAAAATGATACCGATAATCCTTCGCGATACAACACGATCATAAAGGCAATAAACACAATGGCTAATCCGGTTTCATCCTGTAATTTTTTTACCAAGATCAATGGCACTATAATTATTGCCAATGCAATAAACGTGTTCCTGTAATTCTTGATGATATCTTTTAGTTTTAAACGAAAACGCTGGTTAACGATGATCTGCTGGTTACTTAAAAATTTTGCCAGTGCTAAACTCATTGAGAACTTCATGAACTCAGCAGGCTGAATACCAAAATCGCCAAACCTGAACCAGGAGTGTGATCCCTTAACCTCTCTTCCTAAAAAACGTACGGCAATATTTGCTATCAATAGAACACCATAAAACACATAAGAGAAAGCTGTAAAAAAATCAGCATCGATCAATAATATTGAAAAAGCAATTATAGCGGCACCACCGATCCAGATCAACTGTTTGCCATATTTCATGCTCATGTCTAAAATATTACTATGCTCCTCATTATAAACAGCAGCATAAATATTCAACCAACCCAATAGCACCATTATCACATATAAAATTATGGTGAAGCGATCAACACCATAAAATAAACTATTTTGATTTCTACTGAGCATTAATGTATATACTTTGGTCCTGAGTTAACAGTATTCGTTGGGCTCGATTCCATCATCCGCTTTTCTAACTCCGGCCTGTCTGTTTTACCTTTTAAATATTTTTCGATCATTAGCGTAACAATTGGCGCACTCCACACACCACCAAATCCGGCATTTTCAACCAAACAGGCAATAGCAATCTTTGGATTATCCTTTGGTGCAAAAGCAAGGAACACGGCGTGATCTTTACCATGCGGATTTTGTGCCGTACCGGTTTTTCCGCATACAATAATATCTTTTAAATGTGAAGCATATGCGGTGCCTCCCGGCTTCAACGCATTCTCCATTCCTTCGATCACAATATCATACGCTTGTTGGTTTTGAACGCCCACAAAATGTTTTTCTGTAAATTTTTTATCCAAATATTTTTCTTTGCCTACTCCTTTGATACAATGTGGTGTATAATAAAAACCTTTATTCGCAATAATAGCAACAACATTAGCCATTTGCAGTGGAACCAGTGTTAACTCTGCCTGACCAATACCAAGTGAAACAATGGTGTTACTGCGCCATCCGTTTTTTCCAAACACCTTATCATAATATTTAGCACTTGGCACGTTACCCGGTTTATCATAAGGCAGATCGGTTCCTAAACGTGTTCCCGGTCCAAAGGTCATAACCATATCGCGCCAATGATTGTAGCCATCTTTAAAATTTGGATATTTTTTTTGATCAACAATGTCTCTGAACACATAACTGTAATAAGAATTACATGAAACAGCAATTGAGCCAACCAGATCTTTGCCGCCTCCATGCGGATGGCATTTTGGCTTACCTCCCATTGGCGGATAACCACCAATACATGGGTATACAGTATTGCGGCTAATCAATCCATCATTTTGCGCGATCAACGCATCGATCAATTTGAAAATAGAACCAGGTGGATACATGGCAGTTAACGCACGATTGAATAACGGCACATTTTGCGTATCAGCATAAAGTTTTGCGAAATTTCTTGCACGTTCCTTACCACCAACCAATAAATTCGGATCATAATTAGGACTTGATATCAAACATAAAATTTCACCGGTTGAAGGTTCGATGGCAACAATTGCACCTTTTTTACCGGCCATTAATTTTTCTCCATACTCTTGGAGGTCGGCATCAATTGAACAGTACAAGGGTTTACCGGGAATTGCTAATGTATCATACTTGCCATCCATATAACGGCCAACAACTTTGTTGTGTACATCGGTTAAGGCTTTTTGTACACCTTTTCTACCACGCAATGCTTCTTCATAACTCCTTTCAATTCCGCTAATACCAATATAATCACCCTCTTTGTAGTACGAATCTTTCTCGGCTTTTTCTTTGCTTACCTCACCAACATAACCCATCAAATGTCCTGCAATGGGGCGAGGATACTTTCTTACAGTACGTTTTTGAACGAAGAAGCCATTGAAACGAAATAATTTTTCCTGCAAAACAGCATACGTTTCTTTTGATAATTGTTTTTCAAAAATACTTTCTTTACGGGGTGAGTTGGGATGCTGACTTGCTTTTTTAATTCGTTTAAGATACTCTTCTTTATTAATACCTAATACTTCACATAATGCCATCGTGTCACAACCTTTAGTTTCGCGTGGCACGATCATCAAGTCGTAGGAAGCTTCATTGAATACCAATAATTTTCCGTTACGATCATAAATATAACCACGCACCGGGTATTCGGTGCGGCTTCGCACGGCGTTACTTTGCGCATCAAACTTATAACGGTCGTCAACCACCTGGATATAAAACAAGCGAATAATGTAGATCACAACGATCAGAATAAAAAAACCGCCAATAAAATACTTTCGGTCGGTAAGTTGAGTGTTGTTAATGCTCATTTTCTGCCGCGTTTAGTGTAAAACAAAAACTGAATGAGATACACCATTAAAAATGTGCCGAAGCTGCTTAAGAGAGCCCTGAAAAATGTTCTGAAAAATTCATCGAAACGAAATACTTCTAAAAAGAAGAACATAAAATGGTGCACTAAAATTAAAACGCCGGCATACTTAATGAACCACTCTAAACCCATATCGTCAATAGTTGGCTGAACCACCACATCATAACCCTCGCGTGGCGAAATAAATTTTAAAACATAATAACGTGCAAAGCCCATTGTGGTGCAAGCTGAAGCGTGCAATCCGGGTGTGCTGTAAAACATATCAATTGTGATGCCAATAAAAAAAGATAATGCCAGGATCATTAAACGCGGTGTTTCAAAAGGCAAGGAAACAATAAACAACACGTAGGGCAACATGATAAAATAGGTACCTAAATTTATATTACGCACAAGAAGTACTTGTAATAAAACAAGTGCTATAAAACGAACAATATTTGCAACTATTCTATTTGTCAATTTGAATTTGTGTTTTTTGTTCTAATGAATCTTTTTCCTGTTTGAATCTGTTTTTGATAACATACACATGATTCAACTTCTTGAAATCAACACTGAGTTTTACTCTCACAGTAAAAAAAGGTTCATTTTGTCGGCGTTCATATCCATCAACTGTACCAACCATTATTCCCTCCGGAAAAATACCCGACAATTCACTCGTTACAACAGTATCCTTCACTTTAATTTTAGCGTGCGTTGGTATATCGGTAAGTAAACAATATTCGTAATCTTTTCCATCCCAAATAAGCGGACCAAAACTACCATCGCGTTTTAACTGACAGTTCACATGAAAATCTTTATGCAGCACACTGATCACACTTGAAAAATTTTCCGATACATCTTTTACGAAACCAATAATGCCTAATGTATTTGCAACAGCCATGTAACGCGTTACGCCGCTTGAGGTACCCACATTCAATGTAATGAAGTTGCTTCGGTTATTTACGGATGCGTTCACTACCTTGGCACCAATGTATTGATACTGCTGTTTGTATACCGTATCATTCACTTTAAATTCGGTTTGGCCCAAAGCGATATAATTACCACGCAGTTTATTTTTTAGCGCGGCATTTTCTGCGGCCAACAAAGCATTTTCGTGTTTTAAAGCAAAATACTCCGTTGTGTTTTTTTCTGCCTCGTAAATATTTGCAGCAACTTTATTGGATGAATTGATCAAACTAGAACCTTGAAAATTCCTTCCGCGCATCATCATCCATAAGCAAATAACCTGTACCAATAAAAACACAAAGATGAAATGGTGTTTATATAGAAAGGCTAAAAGATTACGCAAGGTTCAACTTATTTAAGTTATGATACAATACAAAAACAAAACCGGAATTATTTCCGGGATCTATTTTAAATCTAGTAAGGAAAGGTTTGTATTACTTGATAAGGAAAGGGAATTTATGAACATTTTTAAGTGCAATTCCTGTTCCTCTTGCAACAGCTCTTAATGGATCTTCACACACATGAACCGGCAATTTTGTTTTCATGGAGATACGCTTATCCAAACCACGTAAAAGTGAACCACCACCGGCCATATAGATACCTTTGCGGTAAATATCTGCAGCCAATTCAGGAGGTGTCATCTCTAAGGCATTTAAGATCGCCTCTTCAATTTTTGAAATAGATTTATCCAAGCAATGAGCGATCTCCACATAACTGATGTAAACCTCTTTTGGAATACCGCTCATTAAGTCGCGACCTTGCACCGCATAGTCTGCCGGCGGATTGTCGATCTCGGTCATAGCTGCACCAACTTCAATTTTCACGCGCTCTGCACTTCGCTCGCCAATTAAAATGTTATGCTGGCGACGCATATATTCTTCAATATTCGCATTGAAATCGTCACCCGCAATACGCGTTGATTTATCACAAACAATTCCACCCAATGCAATTACGGCGATCTCCGAAGTACCACCTCCAATATCAATGATCATATTGCCCATTGGCTCTTCCACATCAATACCCATACCAATTGCGGCTGCCATAGGTTCGTGGATCATATAAACCTCTTTGGCACCGGCATGTTCAGCGCTATCACGTACGGCACGTTTCTCAACCTCGGTGATACCACTTGGGATACAAATAACCATGCGTAATGATGGCTTAAAGAATTTATTTCCGGGATTGATCATTTTGATCATCCCTTTGATCATTTCTTCAGCAGCTTGGAAATCGGCAATAACTCCGTCTTTTAACGGACGAATGGTCTTGATATTCTCATGGGTTTTACCATGCATCATTTGCGCAGCTCGTCCTACCGCTATCACTTTTTGAGTGGTACGATCAACCGCAACAATACTAGGCTCATCAACAACAACTTTATCATTGTGAATAATGATGGTGTTAGCCGTTCCTAAGTCAATTGCAATGTCTTGCGTCAAAAAATCCAGTAATGCCATATGATAAAGATAGTGAGTTAGTTAGTTTATGAGTTATCGCGATGTTGTATTTTATACTATAGTGATGTTAATAAAGTTACGCTTTAAAAAAATAATTTTCTAGTGCTTAAAGTGGCGGTTACCGGTAAACACCATGCTCATGCCGTTCTTGTTACAATATTCAATACTGTCCTTATCCTTAATTGAGCCGCCGGGTTGTATAACAGCTGTAATGCCCGCCAAATGTGCAATTTCAACACAATCCGGGAATGGGAAAAACGCGTCGCTGGCCATAACTGCACCCTTAAGGTCAAAATTAAAGCTTTGTGCTTTAGCAATCGCCTGACGTAAAGCATCTACACGGCTGGTTTGCCCTGTACCACTGGCAAGCAATTGACCATTCTTAGCTAAAACAATGGTGTTTGATTTTGTATGTTTCACCAATTTGTTTGCAAAAAGAAGGTCTTTTATTTCGCTGGCCGTAGGTGATGTATTTGTTACGGTTTGCAGATCTTTCTCCGTTTCAGATTTCAGATCCTTATCCTGTTCGATCACGCCATTTAAAAGGGTGCGGAATGAACGGTGATGTAATTCAACTTGGTTTTGTGTTAAGATGATCCTGTTTGGTTTACCTTTTAATGTTTCCAGTGCCTGATCACTGTATGAAGGCGCAATGATCACTTCACAGAATAACTTATTGATCTCCTTTGCGGTTTCGGCATCAACCTCTTTATTGGTGATCAAGATGCCACCAAATGCAGATACCGGATCTCCGGCCAATGCGTCGTTCCATGCTTGCATTAAGGTAGGGCGTGTAGCAACACCGCAAGCGTTATTGTGTTTTAAGATCGCGAAAGTTGGGTCAGCATCCTTAAAATCGGCAATTAAAGCAACGGCCGCATCTACATCCAAAAGGTTGTTATAAGATAGTTCCTTACCATTCAATTTGGTGAACATGGCATCCAAATTACCATAGAAAATGCCCTGCTGATGAGGGTTTTCGCCGTATCTTAAAACCTGACCCGTTTGAATACTTTGTTTGAACTGAGGAATATTTTGAGTGCGGTTAAAATAATTGAAAATTGCGGTATCGTAATGTGAAGAAGTGGCAAACGCCTTTGCAGCAAAGCGCTTGCGGTCTGACAGGTCGGTATTCCCATTCTTATCTTCAAGCAAACTCAATAATTCCGAGTAATCGTTACGTGACGAAATGATCACTACATCATTAAAATTCTTTGCCGCTGCGCGTATCAATGAAATACCGCCAATATCAATCTTTTCGATAATATCTTGCTCAGAAGCGCCGGAAGCCAAAGTTTCCTCAAACGGATAAAGATCCACAATAACCAGGTCGATATCCCCAATCTGATGTTGCTCTTTCTCCATCACATCACTCGGATTGTCCCTCCTATTAAGGATTCCGCCAAAAATGGCAGGGTGCAATGTTTTTACGCGTCCGCCAAAGATCTCCGGATAATTGGTTAACGATTCAACAGCTATAACCGGAATGTTTAATTTTTGTATGAACGATAAAGTACCGCCGGTACTGTATAGAGTTACGTTTTGGGCGTGTAATTTTTTAATGATCGACTCTAAGTTATCTTTATAATATACTGATATTAAGGCGCTTTTTATTTGTTTTAAGTTGCTCATGAATATAAAAAAACAAAGGTAAAAGATTGATAGAATTACGTAAATGATGTTGAAAAGTGTTGAAAAATGTGGGCTGTTTAAAAGTGGTTACAAATAAACATTTAGGTGTTTATTAAAATACTTTCCTTAAACAAAACAACTACCATTTAAGTCTAATTTAGTACAAATCGTTTTTTAATATGGCTGTAAAAAAATCTCCTGCAAACAAAAAAGAAGCTCCAAAGATCTTTGTTCTCGATACTTCAGTGATCATCTACGATCACACCGCTATCAAGAATTTCGCCGAACATGATGTTGTAATCCCAATTACCATTCTAGAGGAACTTGATAATTTTAAAAAGGGAAATGATACAAAAAATTATGCAGCACGTGAATTTACGCGCTACATTGATTCATTAAGTGGTAACAATACCTTGCAGGAGTGGACCGCAATTAACGGGCCAACTCGTGGAAAGTTTAAAATTGAAATGCATACGTCGAGCAAAATAAATGCAGAGCGTATCTTTGATGATAAAAAGGCTGATCATCGTATTTTAAATACAGCTTTATATACTGCAGAGCAACATCCAGATAGAAAAGTAATTTTGGTTACAAAGGATATAAACCTTCGTATCAAAGCTAAATCGCTGAGTTTAATTGCCGAAGATTATGAAACAGGTAAGATCAAAACTATTGATGAACTTTATACCGGTCGCAGTGAAATACAAAAGATAAAACCCGATGCCATTTCAAGCATTTATAACAATGGCTTTTGCAAAGCTGAAGATGTTTTGAAAAAGAATGAGATCATTCCGAACCACTATTACATTTTAAAGAATGGCAACCAAAGCGTATTAGCGAGATATAATAAAGACGAGAATACGGTTAACCGCGTTGTAAAATCTGCAGCATTTGGTGTTATCCCAAAAAATGCAGAGCAAGCATTTGCTTTAGATGCGATCATGAATCCGGATATAAAGTTGGTAACCATTCAAGGTGTGGCAGGTACAGGTAAAACATTATTATCCCTAGCAGGTGCTTTAGAACAACGACGTAATTACCATCAAATTTATTTAGCCCGACCAATTGTGCCATTAAGTAATAAAGATATTGGTTACTTACCGGGTGATGTAAATAGTAAGTTAAACCCCTATATGGAACCACTTTGGGATAACTTAAAATATATTCGCAGTCAGTTCAGTGAAAAAGATAAGGAGCACAAGCAATTAAATGAAATGGTTGAGAACCAGAAATTAGTTGTTTGTCCGTTGGCTTATATTCGCGGTCGAAGTTTAAGTAACGTGTTCTTTATTGTTGATGAAGCACAAAACTTAACACCACATGAGGTAAAAACAATTATTACGCGTGCAGGTGAAAACACCAAGATCATTTTTACGGGAGACATTTACCAAATAGATACGCCATACTTGGATACGCAAAGTAATGGCTTAAGCTATTTAATTGATAAGGTAAAAGGCCAACCATTATATGCGCATATTACTTTAGAAAGAGGTGAGCGAAGTGAACTTGCTAATTTAGCCAATGATCTTTTATAAAGATCTGCGGCTAAAAGAAATTATTGAACCTATTCATTTTTAAATTAAATTTGTTTAACCTAAAATATAAATCATGAAAAAAACTTTACTTAGTTTATTTGTCATCAGTTCGTTCAGCTCATTTTCACAATGGGTAACAACAAACAACAACTCCGCACAAGATTGCATTTCGGCATTCGGGAAAGTATTTGCTACCGATGTTTTTGCTAATGGCTTGGATGTATCAACCGACAACGGCGGAACTTGGTCGGCCAGCAATACCGGCATACCAACAGGCGGTGTAAACTTTGGAACACTTAGTGGTTCAAATTTATACGCATACAACAATAACACCGTGTTTACTACAACAACTGGTAATAACTGGACAAGTATGGCTAGTTCTATGTCAACATCGTTGATCATTAAATCGATGACCAGTATTAACGGCTCAGTAATTGCAAGTGCAAGTCCTAACAGCCCGGTAAGCTTCAAGATCTTTCAATTGAATGGCAGCAATTGGGCTTTAAAATCATCGCCAACTAATTCGGCAATAGTAAGATGTATTCGTAATCTTAACGGAACATTATTTGCAGGAACAACCAATTCAAGTGTTATCAAATCAACCGATGGTGGTATGACCTTCAGCGGATCGTCAACTGGAATGCCAACGGAGAACATCAATAAATACATTAATTGTTTTGGCGCAACCAGTACCGCGTTATTTGCAGGAACAATGGGTGGAAAAATTTGCAGATCTACCGATAACGGTGCTACATGGTCAACCGTTTATAACATTGGCGACAATAACGGTTTTTACGGCATTAATGATATTTATATCTATTCAAATAATGATATTTTTTGTGCTACCGATTCAGGCTTTGTATACTCTACTAATGGAGGAACAACCTGGCAAAGAAAGAACAACGGTTTGAACTTTTCAAACTTTGAAAATTTAATGACCAAAGTAACTGTAAGTGGAAATTATATTGTTGCATCCGTTAAAACAAGTGTATCGGGCAGAATGGTTCGTTTGCCATTAGGACAAGTTATTGTAGGTGTTGGCTTGAACGAAACAATGCCAAGCAATTTAGAAAATAGCGTTTACCCTAACCCAGCTACAGAAGAAGCAACAATTGAAGTAAGTGATCTTACATTTGAAAACAATTGTGAAGTAAAATTATATGACGCCATTGGAAAAGAAGTTAGTAAATTAGAAATGGTGAACGGAACTTGTAAAATTAACCTCCAGCATTTTGCTAAAGGAATTTATACATTTACCGTTGAACAAAATAATGTTGCAAAAAGCAGAGGTAAATTAATAGTAAATTAAAATTTGAACAATAAATTAAAAGGCTGAAGCAAAACTTCAGCCTTTTTCATTTAGTAAAACATCATGGCAAATGCCAATTACAAATGACATTAAATAAATGAATGCTCTAAGAGGATTTGAATGCGCTTTCATGATTGGTTTTTACATGTGGTCCTAAGAACACACGCGCATAAATTCTAATTACTGCAATACCATCAATGATCAAACTCGATGCGGCAAAAAAAGCTAAGCCTATTTGATTTTCATGAATATGCGTAAAGATAATATCCTCACCAATAAATGTTGGCGTTATTGGAAATCCGGTTAAACCTAAACATGATAATAAAAACACGAACGCGTATTTTGGATGCTCATAGGAATGGCCATTGAAAGTGTCAAGATCAACATGCGATTCATGCTTCTTTAATTTAGCCAATGTTATATAGCCAATAATTCCCATTACAATTATCCCACTTAAATACAATACCGATTGTATATAATTAAAATGCTCATTAAAAGAAACTGCTAAAACCAACCAAAAATGATTCATAATTATTAGCGACCAAGCTAAGTGAACATTTTTTCGTTCGGTATACGATTTTAATACCATCACAAATCCTATGAACGCAAAAACACTTGGTAATGCAACATGTATTTGCGGTGGAATGCTTGCTTCAAAAAACAAACAAACTAAACCAATGATGTAAGCCGGAATATAATAATACAACAGGTTTTTCGCGTTGACAAAATTTAAACTTCGTCCCATCACCTTTAAAGGTCGCCACATCCAGTAAACAAAAGTGTCTAAATTAAACTCCTTTAAACTTAGCATATAAAATGAGTATTTTACTTTTTTAGAAAATGAATCTTCAATACTAGTTGGACGCGGTTCAAAATTGTAAAACTGTTCACGGATCAAATAACTCACAGTAGAAGGAGAAACCAATAATTGATAGGTTCTTAAAAAGGCATTACCTGCAAAATGGATCAAAGCCATGATCTCAAAACCAAAGGCCAATTCAATAAATATTAAACCAATTTGAGAAATAGATGCGTAAGCAATTTGACTTTTAATAGACGATTGAACACGCGCTATGCCAGTTGCAACGATGCTTGTTGTTAAACCCAGTAAAGCAATAATGATCCTAACTGAAACTTGATTTTCCCATAGTTGATAAGTACGCAACATTAAAAACACACCCAAATGAACCGAAAGCGAACCGTAAAAGATAGCACTCGACGGTGTTGGTCCTTCCATGGCACGCGGTAACCAAGATGAAAAAGGTAATTGTGCAGATTTTGCCGCAGCGGTTATTAAGATCATCATGGCAATAAAGATGCCGATGAAGGTGTGATTCTCTAAATGCTCATGTACCAGCGTTTGATTTTGTAATTGAAAAAACGTGATGTTCTCGTGAAATAAATGATGGCTTGCCCACATCGCTAAAATCAAACCAACATCACCTAACCGATAAATAGAAAATACTTTAAATGCATTTTTTACAGGCAAATATCTATCACGATAAAATGCGATCAGTAAAAATGAAGATATACCTAATATCTCCCATCCTATGAACAAAGTCTCTAAATTACCAGAGAATACCGTAATGTTATATCCCACATAAAAGAACATGATGGTGTTAAAGAAACGCTTATAACCTGGCTCACGATGCAAATAGTAGTTGAAATAAATGGTAACAAGAAAAGTTAAGAAAGAGCCAACCATCATGTATACAACAGTGATCTTATCAAAACAAAAATCAATGAAAAAATTATAATCACCCGATTGAAAGATCACAATATTCTTAAAATCAAAACTTGGATGACCATTGAACAACCAATAGATAACAAAAGCTATGAACCCAATGAAATGTAATCCAACAGAGTATATTGCCGTATTAGCAATTAGTTTTTCGTTCTTACGAGGAAGAAGGGTGTTTATTATAAAGCCTATGACCGGCAATAAAACAAATAACTGAATGAGTGTTTGCATAATTAATTGATCTATTAATCGATTATACTTACCGGAATATTATCTAATGTTTTCTCGAAAATTGGGGTCATATCTTTTACAACTTCAATTTTTCGTTCTAATGGTTCATAAGACACAAATTCACCTTCTTTGAATAAATAGAATTTATTTGTTTCCGGATCAACCGCGATCAAATTGATCCACTCATTAATGAACCATTCATACATCGCATCTACAGATTTGATCGTTTTAAGAACTACATCAGGGAAATGATCCACAATAATTAGCAACCTCAGCGGATCATGAACTTCTATCATTTGTAGCGGAAGTCCGGGCCTAAGATCACCATCAATACCATTAGCCACGCCAAACAAACCCATCACGTTATGTGGTAATTTTGTGCCTGCGCCTAACTTTTGATTATCAACTCGTGAAAAATAATATTCCAAATTAATTCCTCCGCAAACAGGCCCCAGCGGTTTCATAATATTGGTCAATATTTTTCCGTCTATATCAATTTTATGATCGTAAGAATTCATGAATGAACGGCGATCAAGAAATAATCCTTTTGTAAACGATCGGCTTCCAACAATACAACGCGCGTTGGTTGCATGGTTCAATTCAGGTCGAGGTTCAAAAATAGAAACAGAACGCGTTCTTACTTTTTCGTGTATCTCTGCAGCACTCAATTTTGTATTAATTGAAACCAAACGTCTTGAACGTTCTTTTGCATTTAAGTCTAAAGCTTTATTAAAGACTACCTTGTTTGCATTGTGTTTTTGCAAATTGTCAGCCGATAAATTGTCTTCATCAAAAAATTGTATGTCATCTCTTGATGTATCATGTAAGCCTCCTAAAAACTGTGTTGATGCCGGAATGGTAATACCACGTTGCGCCAAAACCTCTCTAACTTCTTTTTTATTGGCCATGTAGCAAATCACACGCGCATTAACCGATCCGGGTCTGCCCGAACAAGCGCCACAATCATAACCTGCATAGTGCGGATTATTCACGCTGCTTGATCCGTGCCCAACGACATAAACAATTGGCGCAAAATTATTCACCAATCCAATACTTTTTAATAAGGCCTCAACACGATTCGCCATTTCTTCAATAGTAAAGCCGATCTGTAGATCATTTTCACAATCATTTGGATCTTTATTCTCAATGGTTAGTTTCGAGAACTTATCCATGTGGTTAAATGAATGCGCGGTAGCCGGACTCATGGTAGGTCGGAAAACATTAAAGAATAATTTTATGGCCGACCAAAAACCCAGTGTTTGTGAGATCAGCCATCCTCTTAATAAGGAGTGCGTTTGACTCGTAAAGTGTGCATCTTTTTTTCGTTTGCTGGATGTATCAATTTCCTTTATCAAATATTTAGGAGTAACAGGTGCAGGACATAACTTGCTATAGAACTTGCCATGCTCCGGTTTAAAATAAAATTCAACGCCAAAAAATCCGGGTGTTCCAAATGTTTCACAATTCTTATCATTGTCTTCAATATATCTTCGTATCGAGCATTCTCTATCATCAATACAAAACATTGCTTGAAATGATCTTGTTGCAGTGTTCTTTGGTTTTTCTTTGATCAATTGTATGCCGTTTAAAACCGAATCATAATAGGTCCATTCAAACGCATTTTGAAACAAGAAATAAACTTCACTTAATTCATCTGTTGGTACCGGGGCAAAAAGATCGATTGGTTTTTCTTTGAGTTTGAATGAGAGGGGTGACCAATTCTCGCCGAATTTACTATCAAATGTATCGATCTCTAGCAAACATTCAAGTACGATCAATTCTTCAATTGATATTTTCTTTGGGTCCAGCAAGGATTGCGGTTGATCTTCAATAGCAGATACCATTCCACTCCATCCTTGATGTGCAAATTGCTGATCGAAAATGTATTGCTCATACAAACTTTCATCGCCAACCAAAATTTGTAATAATTCGGAAATGCTTGGCCGTGAATTTAAGAACATATGACGCACCCGTTCAGATTGGAAAATTCTAATTGAACTATTCTTCTCAATTTCTCTGATGGAGGATAAGAATCCCTTTTCATGAACGGGGAATTTCCAAATAGAAATACCCTGATCAAGATAACTGCAAAGGATCCTGAATATTTTTGGGTGTGTAACCGAATCTAGATTTACGTGGTACTGCGATTTCCAAAGTGCGCGCAAACTGCCAATACGCGCATCGTTTGACGTGTCGTATTCTTTTTCAAGCAAATTATTAAGCCAAAGATTTAAATTCTCTTTTCCCTTTTTCTCACAAATGATGCGCTCTAGTGTTTTGCGATCTATTTTTTTGCTCTTATATAGGTCGCGAAACTCCTCTAAGGAGAGATACACTTTATAGCCGAACATTTTTGCAGCACGCCTGGCAGCATCAGCAAATTTTAAATTCTGAAAAGCATGCAGGGTGTTATGATGTATAAAATCCTTTAATGGTGCCTGTGCCGGCAAATAATGTTTTAGTTCATGTAAAACATGATGCTCGCTGTAATTTGAATGTTCATTTTTCATGGCAATCATTTTACTATTAAATAAATATTTGATATTGTAATACCACTGAGCTTTTTCTAATACCACGTTGAGGATCTTTATTGGTATCCAAATAAAACGTTGGTCGGTTTTCGTAGTTTAGTGTTAATTTCGATTGGTGGCCTTTTATGAACCAATTTACACCGGCATCATAAACCACCATTGCTTTGTTATGTAATCCTGCATAATCGGCATACTGGGCACTGGCATACGGCATTAATTGTCCGTTAGTTTCACCCAACAATTTCTTTGGAAGCAAATAGCCTATCTGCGCATATAAATTTTGGCCCGATCCAAACATCGGATACGCATTGCCGTATGCTGTGCTTTGAACCAAATTGCTTGCGTTACTTGCAGTTGAAGGATTCATGCTGCCATTGTATCGTAAATACTTGTAACCATAATTCATATTGTAATATCCTGCAAAGGCGCTAATGGCGCTTCCTTTGTCTTTGTTTAAAGGCATATCCAAATACGTTTCAAAACTCCAATGCATCATATTTGCATAACTTGTGTCAACATAAGAACCTAGATCGTTTTGCGATAGATACCATGTTGCATTCTTTTGGTAAACACCTCCAACAGCAATATTCCAAGCTTTCTTTGAGCCAAGATGGGTGCCTGTCATATAAGGTGTAACATGACCTTCGTTCTCAAAAATATTATAGGCAACATATCCTCCGTATTGGTTGCTGATACCCGGGCCATTAGATCCTTTATAAGTTGCCACATTTACAAACGTTGCGCTTTTTCCTATGGCAGGAGGAGCAGCACCATTGGAGCCAATAGGAAAAGGATTGGCAGCATATAACCGGTAATCGATCTTACCAACTTGACCGCGAGCATAAACTGCTAATCTTCTATCGAACTGATCGATCTGATCAACTGAATATTGCAAAAATACCGGTACATCCATTGTCATGATCGTACCAATAGACGGCTGAGAAAAACGTGATAGGCCATTCATTACTGTTAAACCACCGCCAAGTTTCAATTGATTTTTTTTACTCACTTTAATTTCGCACAAAGCATCATGAAAGAAAGGAGCCAACTTTCTGTTACCGTAAAGATAGGTTGTGTTTGTTCCGTTTGTAACAGTTGTTGGAGCAGATGCAAAGGTGTTATTAAAGTTATTTTGACCGAATTGAAAATAAATAAATGCACGGTCGTTAATTTGTCCGAATAACTGAATACGTGTTCTTCTCAAACCAATATCAAACGTACTAGGCGTAATCTTTCCAAAAGTTGTTGTACCGGGGTTACTTTCATTAAAACGTAACCAGGTTTGGTTTAAAAAAGTAGCCTGAAAATAATGCGAACCATCATCGTTCAAATTGAACTTTAATGCATTCTTATCTTTTTTAGGTTCCGGTTTTTTTAGTGTATCGGTAATTTGAGAAAATGCCCTGCAATTGAATATCAGCAGCAAAAAGGCGATGTGTTTTATTGATCTCATTAGATTAAAGCTTTATAAATTAAAATCGTTCATTGATAGTTTAATTAAAAATGGGCTCACTGAAACTTTAAAGACCTATAACCCGTTAGTTAGACCGTTACTATCCTTAAAGATCAGTGAGTATTTTAATTTGATTTTAAAACACGTGCAGATGTTGGTGCGTGCCCTAACTGACGATGATTATGAAAACCTTCCACTAAAACTTCGCCTCCACTCCTTTTATAATCATCGATCATACCATTAAGTGTTACAATAGAAGTATGGTCTACCATTTTAGCTTTACTTACATCCATAGTGATCCTTTTTCCTTCCGGTAAATTGGCAAATGCTTTTTTAAACCCAAGAATATTTGAAAAAGTTAAACCTCCTTCGATCAACATTCGGTACTCCATCTCATTTTGTTGTTCAACTGTTGTGTTTGACTTAAACAAATTCTGAATAGAAACACCATTCGCCATATTAAAGATCATTTCTAAAACTATGCCTGCACCCACGCCAATCAGCAGATCAGTGGCAAGGGTAACAATCACAGTTGATGTAAAAACAATGAACTGTTGCTTACCGATGTTCCACATTTCTATGAATTCATGCGGATGCGCTAAACGAAATCCAACATATATTAGCATAGCTGCTAATGCAGCATTTGGTATCATTTCAATTATAGGAACGGCTACTAAAACAGCTATTAATAAAAATAATCCGTGAAAAAAGTTTGCCCAACGCGTAACAGCTCCGTTTGTAACATTGGCTGAGCTACGCGCTACTTCACTGATCATTGGTAAGCCACCTATTAAACCAGATAAAGAATTACCAATACCAACTGCAACCAGATCTTTATTAAAATCTGATTTACGTTTAAACGGATCCATATGATCAATTGCTTTTGCAGTTAAGAGTGATTCCAAACTTCCAATTAAAGCAAACAAGATCACATATTGAATAAATGCGCCAACATTTGAAGAGACACCGCTAAAGTCTGCATTGATCAATCCACCTTTAAAGGAATCAAAAATACTGCCGATCTTAACCAACGCGAAATTTGCAACTGCTCCTTCGGTCTTAATATGCAGTGCAATTCCAAAAGGGATTGAAACAGCTAACACTACTAATGGGGCGGGGATCTTTTTTATTTTCTGATTTTTTACGAATCCGAACAGGATCAGGATCAATAAACAAGAGATCCCTATTTCGGTAATATGCGCGTTTTCGTGCATAATACTTTCCGGTATCATTGCCAATAATTCCAACGGTTCTTTTCCTTTTAATAATTTAGGATCTATCCCTAACAGCGTATGAATTTGTTTTGAAATTATTATGATGCCTATTGCGGCTAACATTCCATGAATAGCTGCACTCGGAAAAAAATCAGCTAACTTACCAAGCTTAAACACACCAAAAAGTACTTGTATTAAACCGGCAACAACAATTGCCCCCAATGCTAAATGCCAGCCTTGTTCACATCCACCAAATGCGGTAACTGCACCGCTAACAATTACAATTAAACCGGCAGCCGGACCTTTAATGGTTAAACGTGAACCGGCAAAAAAACTAACTACTACACCACCTATAATGGCGGTAACTATTCCAAATATTGGTGGAAAGTCGGAAGCTTTTGCAATACCTAAACTGAGCGGTAAGGCAAGTAAAAAAACTAAAAAACCTGAAAGGGCGTCTTTAGTGAAATTTTGTTTCAATCCTGCGAAGCCATCAGCAGGACTATTCTTATGTTTTGATTGATTTGACATAAACTTGTAACTTGTTTAAATGATGAAATAATCATTTCATACACTTAATAATTCATAAATAAATTGATTTGATCAAGGATCATGCATCAGAACGATGCTATAAAGATCAAATTCGGAAGTTACCGGTTTCGATATAGATGAGTGTTCGGTTTTTGAGTACAACTAGTTGCTCAAAATCATTGCACGTATTTGCTTTTTCGAAAACATTTAGATCAAGAAAAAAAGGGATAAGATTTAATGCCAGATCAAACTCAACTTCATCCTCATTTTCGTTCTCCTCGAAAAGCAATTCGTTTATATTAGCTTTTACAAACTTTTCATTTAATTGCTTAGTTGATTTTGTATATGTATTGCAAATACTGCCAGAACAATTAGCAGAAAAAGCAACATTAGTTGTAAATGAAATAAAGAAACTTACCAGAAAAAAACAGGCAAGTATTTATATCTTTTAAGTTTCATGGAATAAAGTTACTATGAAATAAATGTAAAAGGGATTAATTTGTATTATTTAACAGCAAATAGCTTCTGTTATTCTTCTACAATATCAATTTTTTTGAAGAACATGCTTTCGCCTTTCATTACAATTAAAACGGCAATAGCGGTTTCTTTTATCAAGCCCATAGGCATGGTGAATTTCACTTCATCATTTTCCACAATTTTCTTTTGGAAGATGATCTCACGACTTCCTCTTTCCAGATCTTGGAAAGTGATACGCAATAATTCAGGAAAACTTTTATTGCCTACTGTTACGAATTCTTTTGATAATAATTCAGCACGTGTGCATTTAATAGCTTCGTCTTTATCAAGCTGAGCTCCCAGCGTAGGGGATTTTAATGTATCACCAGATGATACTTTTTTAAATGGATCGCCACCCGCCTGAGAGATCTGACAAAGAAAAATAAAACAAACGCTTAATGCAGCTTTTGTAAAATATTTTATTTGTTTCTCCTGTAACATGTTACAATACATTTGTGTTCAGCTAATTTAATCAATAAAAAACGCCTTTGCTTAATGCGTTAATAAGTTTTTTAACATGTGAATTGTGGAATGCGCCGCCTAAAAGGTGTCAGAAAACCGAATTTGATTGCAAGGTCCTTGTAATCAACAAGTTAAAAAAGACTAGTTTTTTCCTTTGGTTGATTTTTGAGTGATCTGTTGGTCAGAGTTTTCAACAGCCAAATAAACGATCTGGTTCTTCATGCGTTCATTCATTTCCAAATGAGCTGCTAAAACCAATTGCGAATAATTTTGCGATGCAGATTTAAAATGCCTTGTTTCTGCTTTCCAAATATTGTAAATGATGTTCATATCACCTTTGGTTGGCATAAATGTTTTTAATGCTTGCTTTACATTGCCTGAACCTGCATGATACGTATGCATTACTAATAAACGGAACCACAATTCATCTTCGTTATAACCTGTTATACCAAGTGTATCCAATATCTGTCTGGTTTTTGGAATACATACCTTTTTGATCAAACTACTTGCAGCATAAGCCGAACGTTCAAAATCAGCGCGCTCATCCATGTGGCGGTTAACCTTTAAACCAAACATACGCGCTACGTCTTTCATTAACTGAAACGGACCATAAGCACCAACATTTGATTTTTGTAATTTATTAGGGCTCTCAATTAATAAGATTGATTGTGCATACCAAGGGTCAACATCATTTTCTATAAAACAATTAATTCCTCTTTCAAATTGATTGAATGCATTATTAAAATCGTAAAAGAATTTTTTTCCTGTTGTTACCAATATGCGATGAGACGAATCCAAACCCATCATACATCTGATGCTATCTTTATAAGCAGATTTTGATTCGTCTGCCATTTTTGTCCATTGATTTGTGTGCACTTTTTCAATGGCATAACGATAGGTTGCAACATTTATAATTGAACTATCCTGATGCAAATTCATTATGGAACGCCAAAACTTTACTTGAGCTATTGTATCACAACGCAAGTCATATATCTGTTTATCGAATACATAATTATGACTGAACTTATTAAGCGGATGGCAAACACCTATAACATTTGAGCAAAGTACCGGTTCACTACCGTCTTTCTTGATCTTATCCGGTATTGGATTTGTATGCTTTGGATTACCTGCTGAAAGGAACAAAACCGAATACAACAGCAAGAACTTATTGTAAAAAACAAGTCCCAACGTAGTGGTTATGCTCATGATAACTATAGGTACCAACTTCATACCTACAAGATAATTATTTTATTTGAAATTTACAACCGAAGGCTACTTCAAATAATCCACTCTAAATTGTTAAAAACTAAGAAGGTAGATTTAATAGCCGCTTAGCCGAAAATTAGACTAAATACCTCTTCAACTTTTGTTGCGCTGATGATCTCTATCTTAAATGATTTGCGATTGATGCCTTTCAAATTGTGGGAACTGATGATGATTCGTTCGAAACCTAATTTCTCAGCTTCACTAATGCGTTGTTCTATCTTATTTACCGGTCTTATTTCCCCTGTTAAACCCACTTCACCCGAAAAACAAACACTTTGTGGAATCGGCAGATCTTCATTGCTGCTTAATACCGCACAAACCAAAGCCAGATCTATTCCCGGATCTTCAACACGTATACCTCCTGCAATATTGATGAATACATCTTTAACTCCCAACCTAAAGCCACAACGTTTTTCGAGCACAGCCAACAACATTGATAAACGGCGCAGATCAAAACCGGTACTGCTTCTTTGTGGTGTGCCGTAAGCAGCACTGCTTACTAAAGCTTGCGTTTCTATAAGCATTGGTCTGTTTCCCTCTAAAGTAGCAGCAATAGCTACGCCACTGGTTGGTGTATCTCGGTTAGTGATAAGTATCTCTGACGGATTGGTAACTTCACGCAAACCCTCACCTTGCATTTCATAGATCCCCATTTCATTGGTGCTTCCAAATCTATTTTTTGTTGCACGTAATAATCTGTAAATATGATTCCGATCGCCTTCAAATTGCAACACGGTATCCACCATATGCTCCAACACTTTTGGTCCGGCTAAACTACCTTCCTTTGTAATATGGCCGATCATAAAAACCGGTGTATTGGTTTCTTTGGCAAAACGTAAAAATTCAGCGGCACATTCACGCACCTGACTAACACTTCCGGGACTACTATCAATAAAACTCGTGTGAATGGTTTGTATCGAATCAATGATCACCAATTGTGGTTCGATCTCCGTTATTTGCTGAAAAATATTTTGTGTATTTGTTTCCTGTAAAATAAAACAAGAGTTAGTTGTGATCCCTAATCGATCGGCACGCATTTTAATTTGCTGCTCGCTTTCTTCGCCACTCACATACAACACTTTCAAATTTTTTAACCGCAAAGCCAATTGCAACATCAAGGTAGATTTTCCTATCCCCGGCTCTCCACCAAATAAAACAATACTTCCGGGAACTATTCCTCCTCCCAATACACGCGTTAATTCTTTACCGGGTACTGCAATTCGCGGATATTCCTGTGTGCCTACTTCCTGCAATAAAATAGGCTTGTTTGATTGTCCGTTTGGATTTTTATTTCCTGAAAAAACCTGTAAGCGTGAGTTCTTTGTTTCTTTTTGAATGATCTCCTCCACATAGGTATTCCACTCGCCACAACTCGAACACTTACCAACCCACTTCGCAGATTGTGCGCCACAATTTTGGCAATAATATGTTGTTTTAACCTTGCTCAATTTTATCTTATTATATATTCAACATCACAAATGCACTCCAGTAAAATGGGTCTTTATATTTTGTTTTCAATTTCTTTTGTGCATCAACAAAAGCAACTTGTTTGTTGCCGGTTTTAGCGTAGTTACTGTAAAAATTGGTCATTAACTCCATTGTAGCTTCATCGCTAACACTCCACAAACTCATTATTATTGATTTAGCACCTGCAATTAAAAACGCGCGCTGTAAACCATAAACACCTTCACCTTGCTTTACGCTTCCTAACCCGGTTTCGCATGCACTTAATACAACAAGATCTGTTTTATCCAGGTTCAACGACATCGCCTCATATGCAGTTAATACACCATTATCAGGACCAGATGCGCGATAATTCTCATCAAACACATTATCACAATTAGCCAATAATAATCCACTACGTAATAACGGATTTTCTTTTGCAACCGAAATATCAATTCCTAAAACTTTATTGGTTTCCATTTTAGATACATCCGCCAAAAAATATCCATGTGTTGCAATGTGCAAAATGTTTGGTGATTTAATTGCTTTGATCTTTGTTTCGGTTGCATCCACACCATAAAGTGCAGTTGTACTTAAGTTAAGCGATTTAAGTGTAGCCGTAATGCTTTTTACTTCTTTTTCGGTGCCGGGTAATTGAGGAATAAGATCATTTTTGCCATACATTGGATTACCAATTAAAAAAGCCGATTTGGGTTTTGCGATCTTATTTTCATATTTCTTCAATGAGGCTACATCCTTCATGTTACCAATGAACTGCAAATTATATTTATCGATGATATAATTACCGCTTTTGTCTTTTAATGCATTAATACTTAATTGGTGATAGGCGCCATCCAGAGACAAATAAACTTTACCGATGTTAGTTAAGCACGAATCTATTTTACTCCAAGCAATTGGATAGATGTCCATTTCAGGCTTTTGATCAATGATATTACTTCTGAATTCGCTTACAGCTTTATCAATACTATCGGCATTTCCGATCTCTTTAAATACAATTTCTTTTTTGGTTAATATGATGGCCAGATAATACGAACGCCCTGTAAACTTGTTCCTAAACTCATTCACCTGAACAATTTCAATTGCTGCTTCATTCGGGTTCAATAATTTTTGGATCGTGTCATAAGATGTTACGCCCTTGGAATTACTTTCATTGAACAAGGAGCTCTTTTGAGATAACTGTCGCTCATACTCATCAATCTTTTTTTGTAAGCTGTCTAAATTGATCTTTTCTTGCGCCAATTCTTCTTTGCTTAACTGATAAGCACTATTTAAATTTTCTTTTGTTTCGAGCCAGTTGTTATAAATTGCTTTCAGTTCAGCATCACCACTTTCCATAATGGTGTTTCGTAATTTAGATGATCCATTCAGCAAAAACCCTTTTGTAACAATAACTGTATTCAACATCTGTTTAACTAAGGCAGAATCCCTGTAATAGTTTGCGTGAACAAAACCATAATAACGTTGTAAGGTGTTACGCGTTTTTTCCCAATACAAATTCTTTTCATTTTCGTTAAGCGTATTAAAATATGTTGTTATATAATTCCTGTTATTATCCAACACGTGCTGATACGTTTCTTTAGCGCTGGCAATGTCATTTAAATTCCATTGAATGATTGCCAATTCTTCCAGAGCTTGCAAGTATGATGGATGATTTTCTCCATACAATTGCATCTTATGCTGAAGTACTTTTTTAATAAGCTCATGTGCTTTGGCATTATCTGCTGTTATCCTGTAATAATTGGCTTGCGCCTGCATTACTTTTACAGTTGCAGGATTGTTCTCGCCCAACTTGCGTTTATTTATATCATAAGCGCTTCTCAATAATTTCTCAACCTCATTGTACTTTCCCATCTCCACATACAATTCAGCTAAGCCGGATTTAAGTTGTGCCAGATCGGTGCTTGCTCCCAAATTATTTTCCTTGATCATGATAGCTTTTTTATAGATCCCTTCTGCGTCTTCATATTTTTGTTGGGCACGGTAAACATAAGCTTGATTCACTTCCAACTTAAAATAATTTTTCGATGTGCCGGTCATTGCTTTTATAGCATATTCCATTGCCTTATTCATGTTGGCTTCCGCATCTTTTAGCTTATTCATGCCAACATAAACCATGGCCAAATTATTTAATGTAAGTGCAATACCAAGATCATTCTTTTGCTCGGTAACAATATCGTAAGCCTTTTTAATTAAATTTTCTGCTTCGGTGTAATTACCCATGTCTTTATTCAACACACCTTTGTTGTTTAATGCTACTGCATACATTACTTTATTTTCAGACGACTGCCTTAAACTAATTGCTGAATCACACCAGGGAAGTGCCTTCGCGTAAAGTCCTCTGTTTTGGTAAGTGAGTGCCAGATCGGTAACCGCTTGTGTGCCATTTGTACTTAATGCTTTACCAGCTTTAATGTATAACTGACGAGCGCGCAAAAAACTTTGTTCGGCCAAGTACATTTTATTGGCTGCTAAAAGTGCTTCGCCATTTTTTAAACTGTTATAGGCCATACTTTCATCAGTACCGGTATAGTTATTCCCTAAACTTGCGTTATTGATAAGCGATGTGGTTAGCGAATTTCCTTTTTCATCAGCCTCAAACAAGGCGCTGTTGTCAATAAAGGAAATCGCATAATTGTAATTACTTTCATCAAACTCCTCTTTCTTTTGGTCCATTTTTTTCCCAAAATCCTGATTAGCCAGTTCACGCAGCTTATCGGCTTTTTCTTTAAAAATGTTCTTTTTCTCTGTTTGAGAGAATAATGTAAAAGAGATGATAAAAAACAATAATATAAAACTTGTTCTCATGATCTATTTTAAATTAATGTATTCGTTTGTTTTCAAAAGCAGATCCATAAATAGTATTTTAGGATTCGCATTTCGCTCGATGTAGTAAAAGTTGGAATTAAACTCTTCGATCAATAATTGATAATTGCGTTGATTGATAAATGGAGCAAATTTTTCAAGAAACTGTCTTTCATTTCCGGACAATCTAACCAGGTCTCTGTTCCCAAAATTCAACATCAGAGCATCTCTGAAAATTGCCAAAGCATAATTAATGAATTGCTTTTGCTTTTCTCTGTCGTTCACGGCATTCTCTTCAACCCATGCTATTGCTTTATCACAATCGAACTTTAACGCCAAGCGCATAAAATTTTGAAAATGCGCTAAAAATGAAATTCCCTCATCATCCTTATGCAGAGCATTCAGTGCTTCGCGGTAATTCCCTTCACTCAAAAACGCTGCCTGGTCGGCCAGTTCTTTCTGAACATTGTATTCTTCTACTAGTGCCTTACTTATCAATTGCTCATTTACATTGTAAAATGGTATTTGCTGTACGCGAGATAAAATGGTGGCCATCAATTGCTCGGTTTCGGGAGCTATTAAAATAAAAATGGTGTCCTCAGGTGGTTCTTCCAATATTTTAAGCAAGGCATTTGCAGCTTGTATGTTCATACATTGTGCCTGCCAAATGATCATGATCTTATAACTTCCTTCGAAGCTTGTATAACTTAATTTTTTTAAGATATCAGAAGCTTCTTCGGTTGGAATGATGGGTTGTTTGTTTTCTGCATTTAACTCCGCTACCCAATCATTTAAAGTTAAATAATGTTGTTCGCCGAAAGCGGCACGAAAATCAGTGATCAGATCGTTACTTGTTCTTACGGTTTTACTTTTTATGATCGGGAAAACTAAATGCAGATCAGGGTGGATCAACTTTGAGACTTTACTGCAAGAAGGACAATTTCCACAAGGCTCATTTTCCTGTTTGTTCTTGCAAAATAAATGCTGTGCAAAGGTTATGGCAGCCAACAGATGCCCGCAACCATCTCTCCCGGTAAATAATAAGGCATGCGGTACCCGATGCGAATTTACCATTCTGATCAAGCGATCTTTCGTCTCCTCCTGTCCAACAATATCTCTATAAAACATGTTTCCTCTTTTAGTATTTCGGTATCATCCCTCTGATACCCATGTCAACCGGTTTTTCTCCAATTTCCGGTTGAAAATATCCGTCAAATGTAATTTCTTTCCATTCGAAACTTTTATTCGTAGATAATGAAACCGTAATGATAATGTCACTCGTTTCATTACCTGTAATAACCAAAGGTGCACCAACTGTTGGATTGGCATTGGTTACAAATTCTCCGGTAACTAAACAACTACCCGGAGGAATTGGTGAATTAGGATTTGGATTAACAACAGTGGTTTGTCCGCTTTGTCCGTCAGAAAAATAATCTACATTAAATACTTTTGTATAAAAACCCCAATAACCTTGCAACTTGTTTCCTGCGCCGCCACCTGCAGTTGGTGTCATTACGGCATTTTTCATTTTATACTTTGTAACGTAAGTGTTGTAACCTACAAATGACGAAATAGTGCCGTCAATAATACCTGCTGAAGTTGTTTTAACCTTAATATCGTAATTTTGATAAGCCAAAGAAACTCTAAGCCATTTATAGGTTCCGGCTAAAGTTGCAGTTATTGGAGTTGAGAAAAATATATCGCCATCTTTAACAACTTTTCCTTCGCAATGAATGATCGCTGTTGTGCCACCACAAGATGTTTCAGGCGCATGATATAATTTTACACCTTGTCCTGCCAAGGTCATGTCGTTTGGTGATAATTCGATGTAATGCGCACTCATTCCATTGAACTTTGGTGAATATGCAGCATTGCTGGCTGTTGCTACTGTTGTAGGCTGACCAAAACTATTTAAACGCACTTGTGTGCTATCAAATTTAAATTTGAAAATGAGGCGAGGAGCGCTACCTGTTACCGTCCACGCTGTATCCGGAAAATTACAAGTTGGGCAATTTACGGTTGGACCTGTTGTGGTGGTGGTTGGTTGAGGTTCAGGCGTGGGTTCTTCCTTTTTTTTACATGCGAAAAAAATGATTAAGCTTAGTATAAGAATGATGGTGTTCTTCATTAGATTTTATAATAATTTAGGAAGCCTTAAGTTAACGAATTATTCAATTGGTAAATAAAATTTAATGAAATAAATTTACGAAAAAGATATGCGTCTTGTTTCACAAAGAGTTTTAAAAAGTACGCTTCGAATAGAAGATGCGGTATACTCAGAAATTGGTAAAGGATTACTTATTTTAATTGGGGTAGAAGAATCTGATTCGGAAGATGATGTGGATTGGCTAGCCGCAAAAATGAGTAGCATGCGCATATTTAGTGATGCTGACGGAAAAATGAATTTAGATGTAACTCAGGTTAATGGTGAGATAATGGTAGTTAGTCAGTTTACACTTTTTGCATCAACAAAAAAAGGCAATAGGCCCTCGTTCATTCGTTCTGCAAAACCCGAAATTGCCATTCCGCTTTACGAACGTTTTATTAATAAAATCCGTGAATTAACTCAATTGCCTGTTAAAACCGGAAAATTTGGTGCTGATATGCAAATTGAATTGGTAAATGATGGTCCGGTTACAATAATTATTGATAGCAAAAACCGAGAGTAAAATTAAATTTAGTTATATTTATACTCCAATATTTAAGTTGTGAAACCAAGGATTTTATTACAAGACAAACAATTTGACATTACCATACTTCGCTTATGTCATCAATTAATTGAAGTGCATGGTGATTTTAAGAATTCTGTTATTATTGGCTTGCAGCCACGTGGAGTTTTATTGGCCAAGCGTATTCAGCAGGTTTTGCAGCAAATATTAAAAACCAAAAAGATCAATTGTGGCGAATTGGATATAACTTTTTTCAGAGATGATTTCAGAAAAAAAGAATTAATACCCAATCGTACGAATATTGATTTTATTATTGAAGACAAAAATGTTGTTTTAGTAGATGATGTATTGTTTACCGGACGTACGATACGAGCAGGCCTTGATGCCATGTTAGCATTTGGCAGACCATTAGACGTAGAACTATTGGTTTTAGTTGACAGACGCTTTGCAAGACATGTTCCTATACAGGCAAAATATGTTGGTATAACCATTGATTCAATAGAAAAACAAAATGTGAAAGTGGCTTGGAAAGAAACGGAAGGGAAAGATAAGGTTACTTTAATTGATAAATAATGCGCCCAAATAAAGAAGATCACATTCCTTATTTTGAATATTACATCTCCATGGTGCCGGAAAATGATATTGTTTCTGCACTGATCAACAACAAAATAGCAATCACAACTATTATTTCTCAAATCCCTGAGTCAAAAGGTAATTTTGCATACTCAGATGGAAAATGGACAGTTAAGCAATTATTGAATCACATCATAGACACCGAGCGAATATTTTGTTATCGTGCCTTACGTTTTGCCAGAGGTGATGCACAGATGTTAAGAAGCTATGATGAAAATTTATACGCTGCAAACGCCTCCTTAGATAATACAACATTAGAGATGCAATTGCAGGAATTTAGTGCAGTAAGAGATGCCAGCATATTGTTTTACAAACAGCTTACTGAGAAGCAACTAAAATTAAAAGGTATTCTTGAATCAGGGGAAACAACTGTATTATCACTGGGATATGTGATCTGCGGGCATGCCACGCATCATATTAAGGTTTTAAATGAAAGGTATTTTAGCGTCACAAAAATTTAGTTAATAAAATTGCTTAACTTTTCAGAATTCATTAGGCTTGTCACGAAAATTAAATTAACTTTAGCTTTTGAATAGTTTCAAAAAAAATGAGCCATCTTAGCGTAAACCATCTTCTTGGTATAAAAGATCTGACAAAGAATGATATTGAGTTAATTTTAAACACCGCTAAGAATTTCAAAGAGGTTATTAATCGGCCAATTAAAAAAGTTCCATCCTTAAGAGACATTACAGTAGCCAATTTATTTTTTGAAAACTCAACTCGCACTCGTTTATCATTTGAATTAGCACAAAAACGTTTAAGTGCCGATATCATTAATTTTTCTGCATCTAACTCATCAGTTAAAAAAGGGGAAACTTTAGTAGATACCGTAAATAATATTTTAGCCATGAAAGTGGATATGATCGTGATGCGCCACAGCAGTCCGGGTGCAGCAATATTCCTATCCAAAAAAATAAATGCAAAGATCTTAAATGCCGGTGACGGTGCTCATGAACATCCAACACAAGCATTATTGGATGCGTTTTCGATGCAGGAAAAATTAGGTGATCTGAAAAATAAAAAAATTGTGATCGTGGGTGATATCCTGCATTCACGCGTTGCACTTTCAAATATATTTTGCTTGCAAAAATTAGGCGCGAAAGTAAAAGTTTGCGGCCCTCAAACACTTATCCCAAAATACATTACCAGTTTAGGAGTAGAAGTTGAAAGTGATTTGAAGAAAGCGCTTGAATGGTGCGATGTAGCTAATATGCTTCGCATTCAATTAGAAAGACAAGATATTAAATACTTCCCTACCCTTCGTGAATACTCGATGCTGTATGGCTTAAATAAAGAGATGCTGGATAGTTTATCGAAAAAGATCATCATTATGCATCCGGGTCCTATCAACAGAGGTGTTGAAATTACAAGTGATGTGGCAGACAGCAAACAATCTATAATTTTAGAACAGGTTGAGAACGGTGTTGCTGTTCGTATGGCCGCAATGTACTTGCTTGCCGGTCGCCAAGGCGATTAATACATCTTATAAATTACCGGCTTACTTGGGCTGGCATCATTTTCAAATGGCGCTATTTGAAAATTCAATAAATAGGTCCCATCAAAAATTTCATTTGGTACATAAATTAATTCGGTAATGGATTTATGTAATTGTGTGTTCTCGGGATAATTCCAAAAGGCGTGATGCGCTTCTAGTTTACCGCCATCTACTTCTTTATCTACACTCGGAAGATCGATCAAGATATGTTCAACACCCATTTCATTTAAATACTCAATTGCTTCTTTTTGAATATAAGGTGGATTGGTATTACTGTATTGCATGTGCATTTTATTCAAACCATTACTCAAGGTACGAATGATCAATGCCTCCGTATTTTCAGCCTCTTTTAATGCATCCATAACTTGTTTGCGTGTGATCACATAATCACCATTCTCTAATTGATATGGAAGAATAGTAATTAATTCAGCAATGAACATGAAACGTTGCAATGTTTTATTGATCGAATAGTTTTCTTTACTGATATGTCCAACACATTCAGTATGCGTTCCGTTACCATGTGGATTGAAGGTGATATTTCTAAAATTTACACTACCCCCTTTGTTCACATCGCCAACCCAATCACCTGCAACAACAGGTTCTAGTTTCATGGGCTCAACGTACCAAGCGCTTACACAATCGGCGGTGTTTGTTAGTGGAATAGAAATATCAATTGGTTTAAAAAAATCAACCTGATACTCACGTCCTTTATGGAAAATATTAGCGATCATACAAAATAGTTTAAAGTATAAATATAATTAAATTCTTACCTTTGTTCGTTGGTATTTTATACCTCAATTGCATTGATCTGTATGAAATAATAAATGCCCACGTAGTTCTCCGCCGCGGCGGAGGATAGAACGAGCAAATGCCCACGTAGTTCAATGGATAGAACGAGCGTTTCCTAAACGCTAAATCCAGGTTCGATTCCTGGCGAGGGTCCTAAAAATTAATTTGAAAGAAAGTAGCTTCAAGAATTTAAAAAACGCATTAACTCTTCTAACCCTTTACATCAAATTCATCACTACACAAAATTAAAAAACCCCTGAATGCTCAGGGGTTTTTTAATTTAAATGATCTTAATTGAACTACTAATAATCTTCTTTAAGCACAGTAATATATCCGTTCTTGGTATGTTTACGTCCGTTGGCCGTAGTGTAGTTCAAGATGTACATGTAAGTATCGTTCTTCACGATCTCGCCTTTGTATACACCATCCCAACCCTGTAATTGATCATTAGATGAGTAGATCTTCTGATTCCAGCGGTTGTAAATATTCAACTCGAACTTAATGATGCTCTGACCATAAACATAGAACACGTCATTCAATCCGTCGTAATTAGGTGTAAATGAATTAGGGATATAGATCGGATAATCATCCGTTAATTCAACCCACACATCATCAGTTGCTTTACAACCATATTGATTTGTAGATTGTACCTGATACACACCGCTTCGTGTTGGTGTGATCTGTGAGTTCGGACAAACATGACAGATGATATTATCACCAAACACCCAGGTTAACGTACCACTGCCGGTTGCATTCAAATTAATTACCTCGTCGGAGTTCACATTCATATCAACACCTGCATTTACTGTAGGCTGCGGATACACTCTAACCATTACAGTGGTTGTTGTACCGCAGAATCCGTTGTCAGATACATGCACCGTGTAAATAGTTGTTACTTTTGGCGATGCATATGGTTGTGCTATGCTCGGGTTGCTTAATCCTTCCCAAGGCATCCATCTATAAGTATTACTTCCTTCGGCATGAATCTTAACCGTCTCACCCTGACACACACCTACTGTCCATACAGCAGTAGCTGTGATCTGTGGTACCACTTCTATTAAGATCTCCTTAGTGAACGGACAAGAAGAAGAATCTGTACCATTATAACCGGTAATAGTAAAGTTCGTGCTTGCAGTTGGTGTAATTATAGCCATTGTGGTATTGGTAGGTATCGGATAACCCGATGGATGCCAGCTGTAAGACTGACAACCTGTTGCAAAAATGGTTGTATTATCACCAATACAGATCTTTTGTTTGCTGGTGCTGATATTCAATATCGGACGACTAAGCACATTTATAGCAAAGGTTATTGATTTTACACATTGACTGTTATTACCCGTGATCGTATAAATTGTTGACACCTGAGGACTAGCCACTACAAAGTTAGAGTTGTTGCTAGATAAACCGGTTTATGGTGTCCAGGTATAACTGGTTGCGCCGTTAGCATTGATGTTTAATTTATCACCCAAACAAATTGCTGTTTTGTTAGACACTGCTTGTAGATTCGGTAAAGGTGTTACCAATACCTGACGTACAATTGAAGATGTACAAGTTGCTGCTTCACCTATTAATACATAATTCGTAGTTACTGTTGGATTAACGATCACAAAGTTTCCGTTCAATGTATTAATAGCTACCGCCGGTGACCATGTATAATTGTTTGCACCGAATGCTGTTAAGCCAATTTGGCAGACCTGCACATATAGTTGGTGTAACCGGTGAGATAACCAATACCGGATTTGCAACAACTGTAACAGTGCCTGTTTGTGTTGTACTGTTACAATTTAAACTTGTACCAACTACACTATATACACTGGTTTGCGCAGGTGTAGCAATTACAGATGAACCATTCGGAGAACTTAATGTTGTTGCAGGCGACCAGGTAAAGCTATCTGCTCCGGTTGCTGATAATACCGCGCTCGTACCAAAACACATACTTGGTGATGAAACACTGATGATCGGATTAGGTAAGATCGCCATGCTGAATGTTGCCACATTGGTACAGGTATTAGCTGTTCCAATTACTGTTCCTGATCCGATCACTGATGGTGGAATAGCTGTTGCATTCACGTTTGCTCCTGATAATGTGTTTGGAGCAAGGCCTGTGAAGCCTACCCAATTGAATGATGTTGCTCCACTTGCCGTAATGTTCACCGCATTGTTAGAACCATTGTAATTGTTCATACAAATGTTTGGCGTACTCAGCGCTATGCTTATCACTGGTAAATTAACCACCGTTACTGTTCTTACAGCACTGTGTGTACAGGTTGCTGCCTCGCCTATGATCGAATAGGTTGTGGTAACTGTTGGGTTAACAGAAACGTTTGCTCCTGTTGTTGCCGTGATCGCCGTGTTTGGCATCCAGGTATAATTTGTTGCGCCGTTAGCTGTTAAGTTAATGTATGTGCCTATACAAATAGTTGGTGTTAACGGTGTGATACTAACTGTTGGATTTGCAACTACCGTTGCAATACCTGTTTGTGTTTGACTGTTACAGCCTACACTTCCACCAATAACACTATATACTGTTGTTACACTTGGGTTCGCAATAACAACATTACCATTGGGTGTGTTCAATGATGCCGATGGTGACCATGTAAATGTATTAGCGCCACTTGCCGACAAACTCACGCTTGTGCCTGCGCACATACTGCCTGAGGTAACTGCAATGATCGGGTTTGGTATCGCACCCACTGTAAAGGTTGCAACGTTAGTACAGGTTCCTACTGTTCCAATAACTGTTCCTGAACCAATTGCAGTTACACCGTCTGATGTGCCTACGATCGTTGAACCGTTTAATGTATTAGTGGTTAAACCAACTATCGGACCCCATGTATATGTAGTAGCTCCAGTTGCTGTTAATGATACAGTATTTGGTGAGCCATTATAGTTGTACATACACAAAGTTGCACTGCTTGGAGTTACGTTCACAACAGGTAAGCTGATCACCGATACTGTTCCCACAGCTACATGCGTACAAGTTGCCTGTTCTCCTATTAATGTATACGATGTTGTTACCGTTGGATTAACTGTTACGTTAGCTCCTGTTGTTGCTGTGATCGCCGTATTTGGTGACCAAGTATAATTGGTTGCACCACTTGCGGTTAAGTTGATAGAATTTCCAAAGCAGATGGTTGGTGTTAATGGCGCAAATGTAACTGTTGGATTTGGCACCACATTGGCTGTACCGGTTTGTGTTTGACTGTTACATCCTACACTGTTTCCAATCACACTATATACTGTTGTTACTGCAGGACTCGCTACTACTGAACTTCAGTTCGGTGTATTTAAACTCGCTGATGGTGACCAGGTATAGGTTGATGC
>JBKDKI010000094.1:0-2775 GCA_046345155.1 Sphingobacteriaceae bacterium | reverse complement strand
CAATTATAACAGACCTCATAAATCTTTAAACAATAAAACACCTATGGAATACAATTTAACCTAAAAAATTCTATTTTTGAATGGTCCTAATTTTAGGGAAGCTTACACCTATGCGTGGTAACGTTTTGCGACTAATGGCCGTTGGGCTTTTGGAACACTCAACTTTCTTAACCGACAAAAGGTTATTTAAAGATACTAAAGGTAATTAGCCGCCGCAAATTAAAATTCGCGAAGCGACCTTGTTAATAGCGCGCGGCGATGACCCGATTCCGCCCAATGGCCATTAGTTGCTGTTACCAGTTGTGCGCCACATTTAGTTTTTAATAACCAAGTGGCTCTCTGCTTGTGTGTCTAATTCTGAGAACTCGAATTTCTTTTGCGTCAGATTTAATTTGATAAGTCACGCGGTAACTGAAAATCACAAAAGCTCTGAAGTCTTTGTTTGGAGAGTCTTTTAATTTGTCTAGCTCGCTAATAAGTGGATTTGTTTTAATGACGTCGAGTCTAGAAATGATAGCGTCCTTGACAATTTTCGGAGCTTGTTTGCTTTGTTTTTCGAGATAGGTCAGAATGTCTTTGAAATGATCAAGAGCTTTTCTGTCCCAAATTATTTTGTAGTGCGGTTTTACCACTTAGATAATTCCTTAAGCGCGTCTTTGTGAGAAACAGAATTACCTTTTTCGATGCGTGCAACAGCCTCGTTGATTTCTTTGTTGTACTGTTTACGAGTGATACGCTTAGCGTCTATGTCGACGTTTAACAAGGTTTTAATCATTTCAAGAACTAAGGTCTGCTGTTTTGCAGAGAGTAGGGGAAGATAATTGTCTACTTGTTTTTTTATTGCGGTCGCTGTCATGACTGAAACTTTATAAAACAAATTTACGAAAAATAATCGCAAAAGGCAAGGCCTGTCGAGAGGTACCCGTTAATAAGTCTTAATGAAAGGGATTTGTCGGCCGAGTGCTTTTTTTTCCGAGGTCTGTCCTGGCGCATTACTGGTAACGTTTTGCGAATTTGCCTAATGCGGATAACGAAGCATCAAGCGTCTTTGCATACCAACGTTTTTTTAAAGATACAAAACTGAATTAGCGAGCGCAAAAATAAATTAATGGCCGCTGAAAAAAGCGCGAGCGATGACCGATTATCCCCGCATTGGGCGAATTTGCTGTTATGCATTGTAAGCCACACATAGTTTTGTTTTGCAAAGGAGTTTCCTATTAAATATTAATGAATAATAGAGTCTTTTAGAAATTTACCGTCTTTGTAAAAGTTTATTCTTTCTAATATATAGTCCGAATTATAAATAAAATATTTTCCTTCTATCAATTTACCATTTTTGAATGTTCCTTGCTTTGTAATTTGTCGATGACTATTGTAAAGAGTATTTACTCCATTGAAGTTGTTGTCAGTATAATTCTTTTGAGATTTTTTCAAAGTATCAACAAGCGTCTGCCACCGACTATCGGAATGTATATTTGAGAAGTCCTTTTCAGTTGTAAGTCTTTCGTAATTATTAAATAATTTTTTATTGATAATTCTTTGAAGGCAATTAAAGGTGTAAGCTTCCCTGAAATTCCGCCATTTAAAAATAGAATTCAACTCGTTCGCGGTGGTAAGCGAACGAGAATGTTTTTATAACTTTAAATGCTAATAACAATGAAAAAGACACAGTTTACAGAAAGCCAAATTATTGCGATGTTGAAACAACATGAGCAAGGGGTAAAAGTTCAAGATATCGCCAGGACTAATGGTATATCAGAGAAAACCATTTATCGATGGAAAGTTAAGTACGGCGGTATGGATGCCTCAGAGCTAAAACGAGTTAAGGAACTCGAATCAGAAAATGCGAAGTTAAAAAAGATGTATGCTGAATTAGCATTACTAAATAATGCTTTGCAAGATTTAATTGAAAAAAAGCTTTAGCGTCTTGCGATAAAAGAGAAGCAGTCACTTATTTAATAGTAGATCATAAAATAAGTGAACGCATGGCGTGTAAAGCAATGAAGCTTCCTAGAAGTAGCTATTACTATCATCCAGTTATTAAAGAGGATGGTAAGTATATAACTCAATTGAATAGCCTAGTAGAAAAACATGTAAGTATTGGTTTTTGGCAAAGTTATCATCGAATAAGAAGAACTGGCGATAAAGTAAATCATAAGAAACTCTACAGAATATACACTCAAATGAATTTAAATATTAGAAGACGAGCAAAGAAACGACTACCTGCAAGAGTTAAGCAGCAGCTTTTTCAGCCATCTGCAAAGAATGAAGTGTGGAGTATTGATTTTATGAGCGACTCATTGTGGGATGGTAGAAAGGTTCGATTACTAAATGTAATTGATGATTTTAATCGCGAAGTTTTGGCAATAGAAACAGATACATCACTACCAACATTAAGAGTAATACGCTGCTTACAAGAAATTGCACAAAGACGAGCTTTACCTAAAATGATACGCGTGGATAATGGCCCTGAATTTATTAGTTCAAAACTAGATATGTGGTGCAAGGATAATAAAATACAATTAATATTTATTCAGCCAGGAGAACCAACGCAAAATGCTTTTATTGAAAGACTAAACGGAACTTTTAGAAGAGATGTACTTAATGCTTATGTTTTTAAATCAATACAAGAAATAAGAAACATTGCTGAAGAATGGATTTACGATTACAATTATAACAGACCTCATAAATCTTTAAACAATAAAACACCTATGGAATACAATTTAACCTAAAAAATTCTATTTTTGAATGGTCCTAATTTTAGGGAAGCTTACA
>JBKDKI010000093.1:0-385259 GCA_046345155.1 Sphingobacteriaceae bacterium | reverse complement strand
TGATCATTTTAAGCGTTTATTTAATAAACCGAGATTAATTTTTGCAGGTTAATAAGAATTAAGTATATTTGCGTCCCCTTTTTAAGGGATTTATTAACAATTAAAACCAAATTAAATGTACGCAATTGTAGAAATAGCCGGGCAACAGTTCAAAGTAGAGCGTGGACAACGAGTTTTTGTTCACCGCCTTGAGGCTAATGAAGGTGCTAACGTGGAATTTAACCAAGTGTTATTAATGGATAACAATGGTAAGGTTTCAGTTGGTAATCCTGTTATTGATGGCGCTAAAGTAGCAGCCACAGTAGTATCGCACGTTAAAGGCGATAAAGTAGCGGTATTCAAAAAGAAACGCCGTAAAACGTATCAAAAGTGGAATAACCACCGTCAACACTTCACCGAGATCTTAATTCAAGGTGTATTAGGTAAAGGTGAGTCTGTAAAAGACGCATTACCTGCTGTTGCTCGTCCGGTTAAAACACACCGTAAGTTTGCAGCAACAACTGCAGCAGTAGAAGCAGCTCCAAAGGCAGAGAAAAAAGCTCCTGCTAAAAAAGCGGCTCCTAAAAAAGCAGCAGCTAAAAAAACAGCTAAGAAAAAAGAAGATTAATTAATTTAAGAAGTGAAAAGTAAGATCAAGGTCTTGCTTCGAAATTCGAAAATCTAAAAAATAAAAACATGGCACACAAGAAAGGCGAAGGTAAAGTAAAGAACGGTCGCGAATCACACAGCAAACGTTTAGGCGTTAAGATCTTTGGTGGTCAAAATTGTATCGCTGGCAACATCATTGTTCGTCAACGTGGTACAAAACACAACCCGGGTTTAAATGTGGGTATTGGTAAAGATCACACATTATACGCTTTAGTAGATGGTACTGTTGTTTTCAAAAAGAAGAGAGACGACAGATCCTATGTATCGGTAGTTCCGGCGCAAGCCTAATTAACCGAACAGAATAATATTTTGTTTATTTAAAAGCCTGTCTCGGTTACGCTGAGATAGGCTTTTTTTATTCGCTGAAACAAATGTGTAAGCGAGTTTATTTTTATATTTGACACACTATGTTACAATTAAATTACATTCGCGATAATAAAGAAGACGTTTTAAAACGTTTGGCGATCAAAAATTTTAAAGATGCCGAAGGTGTTATCAATTCAGTTATGGATCTGGATACACGCCGCCGTAATACACAAAAAGAAAGTGATGCTGTTAAAGCTGAAGCTAACGCACTTGCCAAGCAAATTGGCGAATTGATGAAGGGCGGTAAAAAGGAAGAGGCCGAACAAGTAAAAACTAAAACAGCTTCTTTAAAAAGTAAAGAGAAAGAATTAGATGATCTGTTAAGCGCAATTGAAAAACAGATACATGATATTTTAGTTACTGTACCAAATTTACCAAACCTTACAGTGCCTGTTGGGAAAACACCTGAAGATAATGCTGTGGTTTATGAAGAAGGTGGTAAGCCTGAATTATACGAGGGCGCTGTGCCACATTGGGAGTTAACTACTAAATATGATCTGATCGATTTTGAATTAGGTGTAAAATTAACCGGTGCAGGTTTTCCTGTATACAAAGGCAAGGGCGCAAAATTACAACGCGCGTTGATCAATTTCTTTTTAGACAAAGCACAAACACAAGGTTATTTAGAAGTACAACCTCCTATTTTAGTGAATGAGGATAGCGGTTATGGTACAGGACAGTTGCCCGATAAAGAAGGTCAGATGTACCATGTAACGGTAGATAATTTTTATTTGATACCAACAGCCGAAGTTCCTATTACCAATATTTACCGTGATGTTATTTTAAAGGAAAGCGATCTGCCAATTAAGAATTGTGGTTATACACCATGTTTCAGAAGAGAAGCGGGAAGTTACGGTAAAGATGTGCGCGGTTTAAATCGTTTGCATCAGTTTGATAAAGTGGAGATCGTTCAGATTGCGCATCCTGACAAGAGTTACGAAACATTAGAGAATATGCGTAACTACGTTGCAGGATTATTAAAGGATTTAGAATTACCTTTCCGCACTTTAAAATTATGTGGTGGCGATATGAGTTTTGCATCGGCATTAACGTATGATATGGAAGTGTGGAGTGCAGCACAAAAACGTTGGTTAGAAGTGAGCTCGGTTTCAAACTTTGAAACATTCCAAACCAACCGTTTAAAGTGTCGTTTTAAAGATAAAGACGGTAAAACACAATTGGCACACAGTTTAAATGGTAGCGCCTTAGCTTTACCGCGTATTGTTGCTGCTATATTAGAAAACAATCAAACACCTGAAGGAATTACAATGCCAAAAGCATTAGTGCCTTACTTAGGATTTGATCGTATCAGTTAATTCATATGAGGATCAGGAATAACATAAACATTTTGGGTTTAGTTTCCCTGATCCTTTTCTTTTGTTGCTCTTGCAGCGTAAAAAATCAGGTTGAAGCAGAATATAAAAAACTGGATAGCTTAAGCATTGTGTTGAATACAAAGCTTGCCGAGTTAAATAAATGCGATACGGCTTTACTTGCGCGAGCCATTACAAAGTTTACCAATTACGCGGTTTTTATTGAAAACAATTTAAGTGACACCATTACTAAAACACAAGCCAATGGTTTACAACAATTATATGTGAGTGGCAATAATTTAAAAGCCTTTTCTGTAAACCGCATCAATATTAGATCGCGCGGCAACCTGGTAATTGAACAGGTGAAAAAACTCAACTCAGACCTTGAAAAAGGATTGATCACAAAAGCAGATTACCTGAAAAACTTTGAAACCGAATCAAAAGCCATGTTGCAATTAATTAATTATTGCGACAATGAATCAAAGAACTTTAATTCAAACATTCAGGATTTTAAAAACTCCATACCTCCGGTTGAAATGTTGATAAAATCACATAATAACGGTCTACTTCCTGAAGCTATAAAAGACAGCGTTAACATATAACATGGCCATTTCATTCACATCACAAAACATCAAATTCAATTTAAAGAACAAAACAGCTTTAAAGAAGTGGATAGTCCTGATCATTCAAAAAGAAAATAAAGAATTGGGAGATATCAATTATGTTTTCATGAGTGATGAAGATCTGATCAAAACAAATATTGAATTCCTAGATCATCATACGTATACTGATATTATCACGTTTGATTATTGTGAAGGCGAACTCATCAACAGCGATATTTTTATTAGCATTGATCGCGTGAAAGAAAACACCACTAAATTCAATACCACTTTTGAAAACGAATTACACCGCGTGATGATACATGGCATTTTACATTTGTGTGGGTATAAAGATAAATCCAAAAAAGATGCGGCTTTGATGCGTGAAAAGGAAAATAGTTCCTTAAGTAAAAGGCGCTTCTAAACCGTTGTAGCAAGGGCTTCGCGATCTTTTCCAAAATTCATTTGATTATTTTATTAAATTGCCCTGATTTTAAAATTGATCAATGAAAAAAATTTACGCTTTAGTTTTCGCAAGTTTTATCACTTGCAATTTATTAGCTCAAACAGCTCAACAAGCTGCTGTTGAATTATGGGCAAAAGTTCAGGCAGCACCACCAACCGTTACATTAAATTGGGTTGGAATGGCAGGTTCAACAACATACGATGTTGCTCGCAAATTAAAATCGAGCACGGCATGGACAACTGTTGCCGCTGCTTTACCCGGTACAACAACTGCGTTTGTAGATAACAATGTAACCGTTGGAACCAATTACGAATACCGCGTTATTCGCACCGCACCCACCCTTTCATATAACGCTTATGGCTACATTAATACAGGTATTGAAGTTCCTGTTGTGGAGAACAGAGGTAAATTGATCTTGTTAATTGCAAATACATTTAGCACATCATTAGCGCCCGAGATCAAACGTTTGCAAGATGACCTTGAAGGTGATGGTTGGGTTGTATTAACCGATTATGTAAGCACCACAGCTTCTGTTACAGCTATCAAATCATTGATCACAACAACCTATAATTTAGATCCCACAAACACAAAAGCATTATTTTTATTAGGACATATTCCCGTGCCATACAGCGGAAATTTTGCGCCCGATGCGCATCCTGATCATTATGGTGCTTGGCCGGCAGACACCTACTACGGTGATATGAACGGTACCTGGACTGACGCATCGGTTAACCAAACAACTGTTTCTGCCAGAAACATTAATATTCCGGGAGATGGTAAATTTGATCAGAGTTCAGTTACTACGGGTGTAGAGTTACAAGTTGGTCGAGTTGATCTTTCGAGTATGAATTCGTTTACATTAACTGAAACACAGTTGATGAAAAACTATTTAGACAAAGATCACAACTACCGTAAAAAAGTATTTACGCCAATTAAGCGCGCTGTAATTGATGATAACTTTGGTTATTTCAGTGGTGAGGCTTTTGCTGCAAGCGGATATAAAAATTTTGGTCCTTTAGTTACGCCAACAAACGTTATTGCCGGAGATTATTTTACAACCATGGCCAACGGTACAAGCTATCAATGGTCTTATGGCTGTGGTGGCGGTAGCTTTACCAGCGCCGGCGGAATTGGCAATACAGCTAATTTTGCTTCTTCAAATTTGGGAGGTGTATTCACTGTTTTATTCGGTAGTTATTTTGGTGATTGGGATATTGCCAACAATTTTTTAAGAGCGCCGTTGTGTCAGGGACAAACACTTACCAATCTTTGGTCGGGTCGTCCGCATTGGGCACTACACCATATGGGATTGGGCGAAACCATTGGTTACAGCACACGCATCACACAAAACAATTCAGGTCTTTATTACTTTAGTTATGCGCAAAACTTTATAGGTATTGCGTTAATGGGCGATCCTACATTGCGTAATGATGTGGTTGCTCCTGTTTCTAATGTAGTTGCTACTCGAATTGGAAATAAAGGTGTTATCAATTGGACAGCTTCAACACAAACAAACGTGTTGGGATATAACATCTACATGAAGAACGATACGAATAAAACGTATGTGAAGATCAACCCTTCGTTAATTACCTCAACAACGTATACGGATAATTGCATGATTTATCAAGGCATTTACAAGTACATGGTGCGTGCATTGGTTTTAGAAAATTCGCCAAGCGGTACATACTATAATATGAGCGAAGGAATTGCAGACACAGCATTGAATAATGCGAACCTGACCATTTATGCCAATGCAGGCGCTGTTTATTCAAGCACCAGTAGTGTGGTTAACTTTACTTGCGCTGCAGTTGGCGGTACATCCTTTGCGTGGAGTTTTGGCGATGCCGGAACAAGTAATTTACAAAACCCAACACATACCTATACAACCAATGGTAACTATACTGCTACAGTTGTGGTTTCAAACGGATGTAACTCTAAAAGCTACACGGTATCAGTTGGTATCACAACAGGAATTGATAAGGTGTTGAACTCAAATGATTTTGTTGTTTTCCCAAATCCGTCGAACGGAAAGATCAGCTTGCAAATAACCAACAACAACGGTTCAATGGACGCAACAGTATTGTCGATTGATGGTAAAGTTGTGTTTTATCAGAGCAACGTAGGAAACAATACGGAGCTTAATTTAGCAGGACTCTCAAAAGGTGTTTATATTTTACAACTGATAGATAAAGAGAAAAGATCGGTCAATAAAAAGATCGTGATCGAATAAAAAAAGGAAAAGAGGTGTTAGCGCCTCTTTTTTTATTTATGACCAAAATCATTTCTTAATTGCTGCACGCTATTTACTTTTAAGAATGATCAAATATTGTTTTTCATTTGCGCTGCTGCTTGTTGTATTATCATCTTGCGCGCCGGTATACACGCCTAATTTAGTTAACTCGCCATTGTTTTCTCAACAAAACGATGCGCAGTTACAAGGCAGTGTTGGCTTAAGTGGTTATGATGTTCAGGCAGCCTATTCACCCATTAATAAATTAGGTGTGATGGCCAACACTACTTTTTTTGATTCGGATAATGGCAATTATTCCAGTCGTTTTTATGAAGGCGGTGTTGGTTATTACCAATCTTTTGAAGAAGCAGGAAGATTTGAATGTTATGCCGGTTATGGAAATGCACAAACAATATTAAATAAAACAGTTGATGGTGAAAATATTAATGCACACTATAATCGTTATTTTATTCAACCGGGTATTGGTGTAAAACAAGATTTTTTTGAAGCATCATTTTGTACACGCATTGCCTATGTTGATGTTTATGATCTAAAATCAAATAACCCTAACTTAAGACCGACTAGTTCAATATTTGTTGAACCGGTACTTACCGGAAGGTTTGGTTACAAATACGTTAAATTCTTTACGCAATTTGGTTTATCAATGCACACGATCGATGTGTTATCATTGTACAGTTTGCCTGTAATATTAAATTTTGGAATGAATTTGAGTTTTAGTGAATTGTATAAGAAAAAAGAAAAAACACCGGGTCAATAATTACATTTCCTGGATCTCTAACCAGCGCATGCTTTTCTCATCTAAACTTGCAGATATCTTTGTAAGTTTTGCTGTGATCTCACTTACTTTCGCATAATCATTGGCATTCGTAATGATCTCTTGTTCCAATTCTTGTTTTTGTTTTTCGAGTTTAGGAATTTCTTTTTCTAACTCTTCTAGCTCATGCTGAATTTTAAAGGATAGTTTTTTAGCAGGCTCTGTGGGCTTAACGGATTCCGGTTTGGGTTTTTCGGTTTGTTCAACCTTTACTTCATTCACCGTAGTTTTTACAGGATTTGTTTTTTCTGTATTCGATTGATTACTTTTCCAGGATCTGTATTCGGTATAATTACCCGGAAAATCTTTTATTTCTCCATTTCCTTCCAACACAAACGTATGATCAACCAAACGGTCAATAAAATAACGATCGTGTGAAACGATCAATACACAACCTTTAAATTCCTCTAAAAATTCTTCCAGCGTTTGAAGCGTAACAATATCCAGATCATTTGTTGGCTCATCTAATATCAAAAAGTTTGGATTCTTCATTAACACCGTTAATAAGAACAAACGACGCTTTTCGCCACCACTTAACGTATGCGCATAACTGTATTGAACATTGGGAGGGAAATTAAATCGCGTTAGCATTTGCGAGGCCGATAAACTGGTACCGTTCGCCAAGGGAATGTGATCTGCGATGTCCTGTATGATCTCAATGATGCGTTTATCATTATTGATCTGCATGCCGCCTTGGGAATAATAGCCAAACACAATAGTATCGCCCAAGGCAACTTTTCCGGTATCAACCTGTTCTTTACCTTGTATGATATTCAGTAATGTTGTTTTACCAACACCATTCTTACCAACCACACCAATTTTTTCGCCGGGAATAAATGTGTAAGTGAAGGGTTCGGTGATGATGTGTTTGCCCGGATAATTTTTTGTGATATGATGAAGCTCCACAATTTTAGAACCCATACGTTCCATTTTTACTGTGAGCTCAATTTTTTTCTCAATCCGTTTTTGCTTTGCTTTTTGCTCTATCTCATAAAACGCATCTACACGCGATTTCGATTTGGTGGTGCGGGCTTTTGGCATCTTACGAACCCAAACTACTTCTCGTCTGTATAAATTTTTTGCTTTATCTACTTCGGCATTATGAATCTGTTCACGCTCGGCTTTCTTCTCTAAATAATAATCAAAGTTGCCGTTGTATTCATACAACTGATGATTATCTATCTCCACAATGCGGTCACACACCTCGTCTAAAAAATAACGATCGTGTGTTACCAATAAAATGCTTAAGTTCTCGTTCTGTAAATAATTCTCCAACCACTCGATCATATCAATATCCAGGTGATTGGTAGGCTCATCCATGATGATCAGCGTTGGCTTATTGATCAATGTGAGTGCTAAGGCTACTCGCTTTTTTTGTCCGCCCGAAAGTGTTTTAATAATGCGCGTGGTATCTGTTATCTCTAAACGCGATAAGATCTCTTTAATATCCTTTTCGTAATCCCAGGCGCTGATCTCGTTCATTTCGTTCAGCGCTGCTTCCATTTTATCAGCCGCATCATTACTGGTTGATGTTTCGCTTAATTTAATGGCCTCATCGTATCTTTTAATTGCTCTAACAAATTTGTTATCGGCATTATCAATTAATTCCTGAATACTTTGCTCTTCATTAAAAACAAAATCCTGATCTAAAAATCCAACTGTAATATCTTTTCTGAAAACAACCTCGCCTTCATCGGGAATTTCAATGCCTTTGAGGATCTTGAACAAAGTTGATTTTCCTGATCCGTTCTTTGCAACCAGCGCCACCTTATCACCATAATTGATGCCAAAGCTTATTTTATTGAATAATACTTTAGCGCCGTAGGCTTTAGATAAATTATTTATGGATAATAGATTCATTTTTCGATTGCAAATATACCGTATTAAAAACAAAGATCGCGCCTGTTTTGAACGCGATCCTTGAAAAGTTTAAGCTCTAAAAAAGAGGAGTTACGTTTTGTCATGTTTCGACTTCGCTCAACATGACGGTTTGTTTTCGTCCTTTACTTATTTCGAGGTCAGAGATGCTGAAACAAGTTCAGCATGACTTTATTCCCTCTTACATGTTTTGAATAACCATAGCACTTGCTCCGCCACCACCGTTACAAATTCCGGCAGCACCAACTTTAGCGTTATTTTGTTTCAATACATTAATTAACGTCACAATAACACGTGCACCACTGCAACCTAATGGGTGACCCAATGATACAGCACCACCATTTACGTTAACTTTAGCAGCATCTAAATTCATTAATTTGATGTTTGCTAAACCTACTACTGCAAATGCTTCGTTCAATTCAAAATACTCCACATCGCTCATTTTTAAACCTGCTTTTGCAACCGCTTTAGGAACCGCTAAGCTAGGTGTTGTAGTAAACCACTCAGGCGCTTGTTCAGCATCTGCCAAACCAACAATTTTAGCTAATGGTTTTAAACCTAAACTTTCTGCTTTTTCTTTGCTCATTAGAACTAAAGCAGCAGCGCCATCATTCATGGTACTTGCGTTAGCAGCAGTTACTGTTCCTTCTTTTGCGAAAACAGGTTTTAAAGCAGGGATCTTATCAAAACTTACATTTTTGTATTCTTCATCTTCCGATACAACCACATCGCCTTTTTTGGTTTTTACAGTTACAGGAACGATCTCATCATTGAATTTACCTGCAGACCAAGCAGCAGCTGAGCGCTTATATGATTCAATTGCAAATGCATCCTGTTGCTCACGTGTAAAGTTCATATCCTTTGCACAAAGCTCTGCACAATTACCCATTGGAACATTACCATAAACATCGGTTAAACCATCTTTAGCCAAACCATCAATTACAGTTCCGTTACCATATTTTGCACCCCAACGGTTATTCTCTAAATAATACACCGCGTTGCTCATACTTTCCATACCACCGGCAACAACAACATCATTATCACCAAGCATAATGCTTTGTGCAGCTAATGCGATCGATTTCATACCGCTTGCACATACCTTATTAACGGTTGTACAATTTACCTCATTTGGTAAACCTGCAAATTTAGCAGCCTGGCGAGCAGGTGCCTGTCCTAAATTAGCTTGTAATACAGATCCCATGAACACTTCGTTCACTAATTTTCCGTCTAACTTAATTTTATCTAAAGCACCTTTGATTGCAATGGCACCTAATTGTGTAGCAGAAATACCTGCGAATACACCACCGAATGAACCCATTGGGGTTCTTACAGCCGATACGATATATACTTCTTTCATATGTTTAAATTATTTGTTTTTGCTGCTCGTCTAAATTGATGCAGACAAAGCGCGCCTAATTTACGTATTATTTTGTGCCAAAAAATCTATTTTAGCCACTTATTGCACAAATTAACACCAAACAATTAACAACATCGACCGATAGCAATTGTTCTTGTTAAAACAACATAATACTTCGTATTTTTACCGCAATGATAGGTACGGTTACAAAATCAACAGGAAGTAATTATTTAGTAAGGCTTGAGAACGGCAACATCATTAATTGTAAGTTAAAAGGCAAGATACGTTTAGATGATCGTAAGACCACCAACCCTGTAACTGTAGGTGATAAGGTAGATGTGGAGTTGGAAAATGATATTGAAGGTGTGATCGCAAACATTCATCCACGCAGAAATTACATTATCCGTAAATCCATTAATTTAAGCAAACAGGCTCATATATTGGCCAGTAATTTAGATCAGGCAGTTTTAATTGCCACATTGGTGGAACCACGCACCAGCTTGGGTTTTATTGATCGATTTTTAATAACCGCCGAAGCATACTCCATTCCCGCTGTTTTAATTTTTAATAAGGCCGATAATTTAAATGATGAACTGATGAGCCTGCAGAATGAGATCATTTCGATATACGAAAATGCGGGCTATAAGTGTTATACGGTAAGCAGCCTGAATCAAAAAGACATTGAAAAGATAAAACCGCTCTTTAAGGGCAAAACATCTTTAATAACCGGACATTCCGGAGTGGGTAAATCAACCTTCATTAATGCTTTACAGCCAAGTTTAAATTTACGTACAGGCGAAATTTCTTCGGCACACAGCAAAGGCATGCACACTACAACTTTTGCTGAATTATATTCGCTTGATTTTGGTGCTGATATAATAGACACACCAGGTATTAAAGAGCTTGGTTTGGTTGAAATGAAGAAGGAAGAAGTGGGACATTACTTTCCGGAGATACGCAAATACATGAACGATTGTAAATTTAATAATTGCTTACACGTGAATGAGCCCAAATGCGCCGTGCGTGAGGCTTTTGAAAGAGGAGATATTTCACCCGAACGTTACGAAAGCTATTTAAAGATATTAGATGGCGAAGAGATGGATTGGAAAGAATGGGAGAAATAATTCTTTTTAGCCACGAAAACACACTAAATAAAGTATTAATAGATACATAAGCCAACAAACACAATATACGCCCAAAAGAATTGGTGATAATTAGTGTTCGCCGCGGCGAATTCGTGGCTTAATTTTTTTTACTTCCAATAGTTGCGGTTAATGGTGTTTTGCAGGCGGTGAATTGTGGTTAAAAAAACAAAAATCAACTTTTAGGCCTTTGTATTGTTATTACCTTTGGCCAATACATTATGATCGTTAGAATTATTATATTTTTTGTGGTTTCGGTGTTGATCGAATTTTATTTTTTGCAAGCCGTTAAAACCTTTACACAAGATTTTTCATTACAAAAAAAGAACATCATCCTTTATGTTGCCTATGGATTAATGGCCATTAGTTTAATAATGGGAATTGCTTCAGTTATTTATCCTCCGCCTAACTGGAATAATTTTTTCCGCTTTATGCTTTCGGTAGTAATGATCCTGTTAATATGTAAATTATTAGGTAGTGTTTTTTTATTGGTAGATGATGTGGTGAGATTGTTTCGCTGGGTTGTTTCTTTATTTAACCGTAAGCCTGAAGAGGTTGTAGATGCAGCGCAAGGTATTAGTCGATTAAAATTTTTCAGCCAATTAGCAATTACTTTTACCGTAATACCTGCAGTAGGTTTTATTTATGGCGTAGTGCGCGGTGCATACAAATACCGCGTACATAATGTAAAAGTACCTTCACCAAATTTGCCTCCCGAGTTTGATGGTTTTAAGATCGTTCAATTATCAGATATACACACCGGTTCGTTCATGGATGATTCGGCACTTAAAAAAGCGTTTGATATTGTGATGCAACAAAACGCCGATATGATCTTATTTACCGGCGATCTGGTTAACAACGAAGCAAAGGAGTTAAATGGTTTTGAAGAACAATTCAGCAGATTAAAAGCGCCGTATGGTGTTTACTCGGTATTAGGAAATCATGATTATGGTGATTATGTGCAGTGGGATTCGGTTGATGCAAAAAAGCAAAATTTAGAAACATTAAAAAAGAAACAAGCCGAATTTGGCTGGCGCTTGCTTATTAACGAACACGTTCCAATAGAAAAGAACGGATCAAAAATTGCTTTAATTGGTATTGAGAACTGGGGTGGAAATATGCGTTTTCCGCGATATGGAAAAATGCACGAAGCTTATACCGGAACCGAAGATTTTCCTTTCAGAATATTAATGAGTCATGATCCTAGCCATTGGGATATGCAGGTGTTATTAGATTATCAGGATGTTGATCTGACCTTAAGCGGACACACACATGGTATGCAAATGGGAATAGAGATTCCGGGATTCAAATGGAGCCCCGTGCAATACGTTTATAAGAACTGGGCTGGTTTATATAAACAAGGTAAACAATTCTTATATGTGAACAGAGGTTTAGGTTTCTTGGGCTATCCGGGTCGTTTGGGTATTTGGCCCGAGATAACAGTGATGGAATTGAAGCGCGCTTAGTCTTCTCCTCCAACCGCTTCTTCCAAGGCATCAACTTTTACATCACTGAAGTCGCCACTTTGTACTTCCAAAATTTTTCCGTCTTTATCTACTACGAAAAAGTATGGCGCCTTATTATCAGTAATACCCAATTGCTTTTGAATACCTTTAATGTCGGTTTTTTCTGTATCTAATATATATGGCCAAAACTCCTTATCAGTTCCTGCTTTAAAATCATCTGCAATTTTTTTGAATCCGGCGATCATTGGAGCAAAAACAAAATTCACATCATATACTTCAGCCATATCAAATTTATTGTCCTTGCTTGGTTTTTTCATGAACGTATAGTATAACGGATTCAGCCATTTTTTTAATTCATCTTCAGCGCCTTTATGAAAGGCAATAGCCACAATGGTTTCTTTACCATTTTTTAATGGCAAGGTTGTGCTTTTACCGTTTAAAAATGTTCCTGTAATTACCGGAAAGGTTTTTCCTTTTTGGGCGCTAACTCCTAAGCATAGAAATAAAGCGCTAACTGCTAAAATTTTTTTCATTTTTTTATATATCTATTTTACAAACTCTATCGGCGTGTCTGCCGCCTTCAAATTTTTCATTTAAAAATGCATCCACACACTTTTTAGCTTCATCTATATTCATAAAGCGCGCAGGCAAAGCCATAATATTAGCATCGTTATGCTTACGAGCCAAAGCGGCAATTTCATGATTCCAGCATAAGGCACCTCTTATACCTTTATGCTTATTCACGCTCATATTAATACCGTTTCCACTACCGCAAATAACTATACCTAAAATATTCTTACTTAATACCTCATTAGCAACAGCATGTCCATAATCCGGATAATCTGCTCTTTCGGTGCTATAACAACCTTTATCTAAAACAGTTACGTTCTTACTTTTTAAATAGGCTATAACCTGTTCTTTTAACTCAAATCCCGCATGATCGCTGCCAATTGCTATTTCCATATCATTTAATTTATATAAAGTCGTTTTTAATTATGATTGTTTAAAAGTAGTAATCAACGTTAATTAACACTTATAAAATAATAAGCTGAACATCAAGCGTATTCAATTAACAACAACTGCTTAAAACAGTGTTAATATTATTATTTATAGTTCATAAAAGAAACACAAGATTTTACCGAATTGTTAACTTATAATTATATACAGGTTACTATATCACAAAACCAAACTTATTTTTAAATCTTAGCCTGTTTTTATAAGGCCTCTTTTGGTCTTATAAACAATTAAAATAACAACAAAGTTATGAGCGTTAATAGCTACTAACGAATGTTAATTAAAGCAACTTATTTTGATTTTCAAGCATTTAAACCCTTACCTTTGTGAATAAGTGTACTAATATGTATTCATAAGTACCAACTCCAAATAATTTAAAGGAACTTACTAACCATATTAACACCCTATAATATAAATAATAAATTAATTTAAAATTTTATATATGTTATTAGAGAAAGGATATTTAGAAAAAGCTATTGATCCGGCTTTAGACCTGGTTGCTGAAATAAATTCTTTGAAAAAACAAAAGAATGCGATACTTTTGGCCCACTACTACCAGAACAACGATATCCAGGACATTGCGGATTACATTGGCGACAGTTTAGGTTTGGCGCAGCAGGCCGAAAAAACAAAAGCCGATATCATTTTGTTTGCCGGCGTGCATTTTATGGCCGAAACAGCCAAGATCCTCAATCCAACAAAAAAAGTGTTGATCCCCGATCTGAAAGCCGGTTGCAGTTTAGCTGATTCTTGTCCGCCTCAAAAATTTGCAGATTTTAAAAAACAACATCCTGATCATATTGTGATCACGTACATTAATTGTACTGCCGAAATTAAAGCGCTTTCGGATATTATTTGTACAAGCAGTAATGCAGTTCAAATTGTAGAAAGTTTACCGCAGGATCAAAAAATAATATTTGCGCCCGATAAAAATTTAGGAGCTTACATCAATAAAAAAACCAAACGAAATATGGTTTTATGGGATGGAAGTTGTATGGTTCATGAAATTTTTAGTTTAGAAAAATTAGTGAAATTAAAAATGCAACATCCGCAAGCAAAAATAATTGCGCATCCCGAGTGTGAAGAAGCGATACTCGAACATGCTGATTTTATTGGTAGTACAACTGCTTTATTAAATTATTCGAAAAAAAGTTCTGATAACGAATTTATTGTTTTAACCGAAACAGGTATTTTACATCAAATGCAAAAAGCCAGTCCCGATAAAACATTTATTCCTGCGCCACCAAATAATTCATGCGCTTGTAACGATTGTCCGTATATGAAATTAAATACCTTAGAAAAAATTTATATCGCATTAAAATACGAGCAACCTGAGTTATTAATGGATAAAGATCTGATAGAAAAAGCAAAATTACCTATTCAGCGAATGCTGGAGTTATCGGCTAAATTCGGACTTTAAAACATCATTTATTTTTAGTATATTTATTGATTATTAAATGATCTTACGAACCTATATAAGTATTATTCTGAGCTGTTTTATTGCTTTTAATTACGCACAAAACAATGTAAAGAACGGTTATGTAAAATTTTACCATGAAAACGGTAAAATAAGCAGTGAAGGTTTAATGAAAGATGGTAAACCGGATGGCTTTTGGAAAAACTATTATCAAAACGGGAATTTAAAGATAACCGGTAATCGTAAAAATTTTCAGTTAGATAGTTTATGGTCTTTTTATGATGATAAAGGTCGTGTAAATAGAACCGTAACTTATAAAGAAGGAAAAAAAGAAGGTGCTACAAAGTTATATGATACTTTAGGAAAGGTAACCAACATTGAGCATTATGTAAATGATGTAAAAGAAGGTGTTTCCAAAAAATTCTATCCTTCAGGAAAAGTAAAAACTATCATTTATTTTGTAAAAGGTAAAGCCGATGGCACTGCTTATGAGTATGCAGAGGATTCAACCATTATTTCCATTGTAAATTATAAAAGCGGAATAACTTTAGACAGAGAACAGATCAATCGTAAAGATGAATTGGGTCGTAAACAAGGTTTATGGAAAGATCTGTATCCGAATGGTGATGTAAAAAAAGAAGCCATGTACAGTAACGATTCGTTAAATGGTTTTGTAAAAGAATATGATAAAAAAGGAAATTTAACAGCCATTAAAAAATTTGATAACGGTAAAGCTTTGTTACATGCTCCGGAAGTAAGACAGGTAGAATGGTTTCAAGCAAAAAATACAGATGGTACTTTAAAATATGAAGGCGTTTATGATGATGGTGTGGCTATTGGTACACACTATACGTATAAATCAAAACGTATTTGCGATTCGGTTGAATATTTTAATGATTCAACAAAAGTATTCTTCAAAAAATGGATATGCAGTAATTATTCGGTACCCGATAGTGCCATTGAATATTTTAATGGTATTGTAGTAGCAAAAGGTTCTGTTGATAGTGCGCGTAACAGAATTGGTAAATGGGTTGAATTTCATAATACCGGCGAATTCAGAGGTAAGGGTATTTATGTGGCAGGATCACGAACAGGTGAATGGGAATTCTTTTATTCATCGGGTAAATTAGAACAAAAAGGTCGATACGATAAAAAAGGAAAAGCACAAGGTGTTTGGAAATGGTATTATGAAAGCGGAAACCTGATGCGTGAAGAAAATTATGTGAATGGAAGACGCGAAGGAATAATGACCGATTTTACCGAAGATGGAAAAATAATTACCAAAGGAAATTGGATGGATAACAAAAAAGAAGGCTTTTGGAATTATGAGAATTCGGAATACTACGAGTACGGAAATTATGTAAATGATGAACCTGATAGTTTATGGAAAGGATTTTATAAACCTGAAAAAACAAAGTTATTTGTAGGTAAATATGTTCAGGGTACACCGGAAGGTTATCATACGTTTTATTTCAGAAACGGTAAAAAAATGCTGGAAGGCATGTATGTTGGCGGATTAAAAGAAGGTGACTGGAAATTTTATGACGAGTTAGGATTTAATTATTTGATCATTAATTATAAAGATGATATTGAAATTAAATGGCAGGGCGAAAAAATATTCCCAACTTACGAGCAAAGTTTAAGAACCTATAATATCAAAATAGGAGAAGATAAAACACAAACCATTAAAAGTAAACCATAACGTGATCAATAATACAGAAATATTCAGTGCTTATGAATATTTACCTACTCCTTTAATTATTTTTTCGAATGAAAGCGTTATTTATGCTAATGAAAAAGCAAAACAATTATTAGCATTACCAAAAAAACCAAGTAAAAAGCAATTAAACATTTTCAATTATATCCTTCCTGAATTTCGAAGTGAGATCTTGGCAAGAAACAATAGAATCTTTGCCGGAAAAAAATTAGCACCATATGCAATTAAAATAAGATCTACTAAGGGTAAAATAATAGATATTGAAACTAAATCGAGAAAAGTACTGATCAATAAAAAACAATACATCTTAACTATTTTTTATGATGTATCAGAACAAAAATTAAAGTATAACGAACTTGAGGAAGCAAAAAAAGTTTTAGAATTAATTGGCAGCAATAACACCGATGTTGTTTTTAAATATGATCTTTTACCAAAAGAACAGTATTCTTATGTAAGTGATTCGGTAACAAAAATTTTAGGATATAAACCTTCGGAGTGGTATAAGAATAAAGATCTTTATGAGAAGATCATGTTGCCGGAAGACCAAAAAAAGTTTCCTAGATCAATCAATGCCTATTTAAATTACATACAAAAGAACAACAAAATACTTGTTCGTTTTTATAGTAAGAACAAATCGGTAGTTTGGCTCGAAACTATTTATAATGTTGTAAAAGATACGAAAGGAAAAATTAGTTCTGTTATTTGTGTTGGAAGAGATGTAACAAAAGAAAAGGAAACCGAAGCATCTTTACAGATCACCAAAGAACAATTAAATCTGATAGCCAACAACGCTCACGATGTTATTTATTTTTATACATATCACCCAAAACCGAAATATATTTTTATAAGTAATTCGGTAGAAAAAATATTAGGATATAAACCGGAGCAGTTTTACAAAGATGCTTTTTTTATAAGTAAACACACCCTTGGAAAAACAAATGCGTTTAAGACCTATGAGCAACAGGTTAGAAACGATCAGTTAAAAGGAAAATTAACCTCAAACCAAATAAAGTACCAGGTAAAAAATTCTAAAGGAGATTTGGTGTGGATGGAAGACCATGTTAATCCTGTGTTTGATGAAAAAGGAAAAATATCTTTTTTATTTGGTATTATTCGTAACATAAATGAACTGAAAGAAAAGGAAATTGAATTAAATCAAAAATGGAGTGATTATAAGTTATTACTCGATCAATCACCCATTTCATTTTTTATTCACTCAAACGGTGTTTGTTTAATGTGCAACAGGTCTGCTGTTGATCTTTTAAAGGTTAGATCTGAAAAAGACATTGTTGGTACTTTTATAATGAATTATATTGTGCCTGAGCAAAGAGCCCGTGCTATGGATCGCATGCGTGCCTCAATGCAAGGTAAGGAACATGAATTTTTAGCGTATCAAATAACCGATTCAAAAAATAATCCAATTAATGTTGAGATCAAAACAGTTCCTATTCGTTATAACGGAGTTGATTGTGTGCTCTCTTTGGTAAAAGATATTTCGGAACGCGAACAGTTTGAAAAGGGTAAATTAAAAGCTGAATTAATTGAAGAACACAATAAGGAACTTACAAATCAAAAGAATAAGCTTTCTTCAATTTTTGAGAATAGTTCACATCTGGTTTGGACTGTAGATGATGGATATAATTTAACCTATTTCAATAATAATTTTAAAACTGTATTTAAGCGTAATTATGGTGTTGAACCCGTTTTAGGAAAAACAGCTTATGAAGTTATTCCTGGGAATTTACGAAATGAAAATCGTAACGTATGGCATCCATTATACCGAAGGGTTTTTAACGGAGAGCGAATAGTTTTTGAAAGAAGAGACCCATTAGATAACAACACAGAAATTTATCGCGAAGTTTATTTAAATCCTATTTATTCGGCAAGTGGTGAAATAGATGAAATAGCTTGTATGGCAAGTGACATAAGTCAAAATAAGCAAAACCAAAAGAAAATAATAGAGCAGGCTTCGCGAATTAAAGCAATTTTTGATAGCGGCACACAAACCTTGTGGACTGTAAATAAAGAATATAGATATACAACATTTAATAACCAGTTTGCCGCTAAGTATAATGAGTTCTATAACGATTATCCTAAAATCGGAGGAAAACTGAGCGATCTTGTGAACAGAAAGGATGTTATAGAGATATCAGAAGATTGGAATAAAAAATATGATGAAGTATTCAAAGGAAAGTCGTTGGAATTTATTAGTGAAAGAAACAATGGCAAAGGAAAGAACTATTTCATGCAGTTTTTTTTAAACCCTATTTATAATGAAAAAGGGCAAATAATAGAGGTTTGCGGATTAGGTAAAGACATAACAGAAAAAATAAATGCAGAACAAAACATTAATAAACAAGCAGCTAAACTGGAATCTCTTTTTGAAGGAAGCTCGCATTATATTTGGACAGTAGATAAAAACAACAATCTAACATCTTTTAATATCAATTATATAAGTTTAATTCAAAAAATTTATAGTACAACACCTAAAGTGGGAGAGTCGTTAGACAGAGGAAAAATGCTAGAAAATACCGAGTACATGAAAAGGATGAATGAAAATTACTCAAAAGCATTTGTGGGTCAAAGGGTGAATTTTGAATTGGAGCTTGTTGGTTGGAAAAACGAAAAAGTATATTTAGATGTGTTTTTAAATCCTGTTTTTGAAAAGGATAAGATCGTTGAAGTATCGGGAATTGCACATGATATCACGGCAGCAAAACAAAACGAAGAACGCACGATACAATCCTTAAAAGAAAAAGAAGTTCTTTTAAAAGAGGTTCATCACCGGGTGAAGAACAACATGCAGATCATTTCAAGCATTTTAAATCTTCAATCGTCGTACATAAATGATGTGAATATTTTGAATTTGTTACGCGAAAGTCAAAACCGCATTAAAACAATGGCTTACATCCACGAGAGCCTCTATCAAAATAAAACATTTTCGTCCATTAATTTTAATGATTATTTGTCTCAGTTGATTAACAACATCGTTCACTCCTATTCTGTTTCCCCTGAAAAGATAAATTTGGAAGTGAATTGTGAAAAAACAATTTTAAACCTCGATACCTCAATTCCACTTGGCTTGATCATTAATGAGTTGGTAACAAATTCTATAAAACATGCTTTTCCGGCGGCAAGTAAAGGAAAAATCACTATAAATTTGAGAACTCAAAACAAATTAGTATTTTTAACTGTTGAAGATAATGGGGTTGGAATGAACCCTGATATTACACCCGAAAATAGCGGCACATTAGGTTTACAGTTAGTATACACTTTAATCGACCAAATTAACGGGAAAATTGAGTTTGAAACATTAGAGCCACAAGGAACCAAAGTAAATATTACGTTTTTAATTTAGATAGATGGAGAATAGTAAATTAAATATTTTTATTGTTGAAGATGAAAGTATCGTTGCAAAAGACATACAAAACAGCCTCATCAAATTAGGATATAACGTTGTAGGAACAGCAAACAACGGTGCAGATGCCATCAAACAAATTAAAGAAACTAACCCCGACCTTGTTCTTATGGACATTATGATCAAAGGTCCAATGACAGGTATTGAAGTTAGCGAGAAGTTAAAAGAAACAATGAACCTGCCTGTTATTTATTTAACAGCGTATGCAGATGAAGCTACTTTAAGTAAAGCAAAAATTACTGAACCTTACGGGTATATTTTAAAACCATTCAAAGAAATAGATCTTCACAGTTCTATTGAAATGAGTGCTTACAAACACAAGAAAGACCTTGAGTTAAAAAAGGAGCGCGATTTCTTATACTCACTTGTAGAGAATAAAGAAGAAGCGGGCGCAGATATTTTATTTGTAAAAGCAAACAGTAAATTAGTAAAGATCTTATTAAAGGATATTTACTATGTTGAAGCTTTAAAAGATTATGTGATCATTAACACACAATACGCACGTTACACGGTTCACAGCACCATGAAAGATATTGAAAAGAAATTAGGTAACACTCAATTTATTCGCGTGCACCGTTCTTTCATTTGTCGTATTGATAAGATACAGGCGATCGAAAATCAAAACGTGATCTTAGAGAATGATAAGAAAACAATTCCTGTTGGAGGATCTTACCGCGAGGAATTGCTTGGTAAATTAAATCTTCTGTAATTACTGCAACAGCATTTTTAAAGTATTACTGGTAACATTATCTGTTATTAATGTTGCTGTATATAATCCCTTACTTAGCGATAGGGCATCAAAGTTCACGGTTGTGTTACCGCGCTCTAATAGATGAATGGTTTTAACCAATTTACCGTTCAGATCTTGTATGCTAATCACCGCATCTTTTACATCTGATCTTACAAAAGCCTCCAGAGTAGTTGTTCCCTGAAACGGATTCGGAAAGTTTTTAATGAGTGTTGATTTGTTTTCAAGTGCATTTGAATTTGCAACAGAATCAATTGTCAATTTCTTCACAGCATAATCATTCGCATCTCCGGTTAATTTGATCTCCACTCTTCTGTTAAGTTCTTTACCCAACTCTTTTGTATTATCGTAAGCCGGCATCGTTTCACCTTTGCAATCAACCACTATTCTGTCTGCCGGAATTCCTTTTCCTTTAAAATAATTGGCAACCATATTTGATCGTTCACATGACAAATTCATGTTGTAAGTATTGTCTCCCTCTTCATCTGTATGTCCTGTAATTAATATCTTCCCCGAAGGATGTTTTTTGTATTCCTTACTTAAATTATCCAATAATGTTTTGTAACCAGGCTCAATTTCTTTTTGATTTTTTGGATACAATACATTGTATGTTTTGTTGTACGACACAAAACTTTTTCCTTCTATAAAAACCCCTGAATCGTAAGCATTATCACTTACATCGGCTATGGCTAACTTAATGTGGTATGTTTCATATGGAACAACCGGCTGACGAATTTGCATCAATTTGGTCAAACCATCATATTCTATTCCTATATGCCCATCCACATTACTTACATAAAATGTTGGGTTAGTTGGTCGGGCTTTATATGAGCCGTTGCCACTTCCGTTGTTAATTGTATTTACACTAACGGGCACACTTGTATTAGGCACAACCGCTAAATTTTTTACGGTTGATATACCTTTTCCTGAAACAAAAAACGCGAAAATATCATTGTATGTGCTTCCTACAAATTCATCATATTCTTCTGACCCAAACACATAATTAAAACTTAAGGTATCTGCTGTTGGAACCAGATCTAATTCGATCACACAAGCATCAAAGGTCTTTTGTCCGTTCACTAATTTCTCTAACTCGGCATAACCACTTTCCTGATTCGCCACTAAATTTCTTTTTTCTGCAGCCGCATGTGTGTTGTTGCTCATAGAACCCGTGGTGTTCTTACTCGATAAAGCAATAATGCCACCGGTTGTCATCACCAATCCTTTTTTCATTCCTAATCTTTCCTTACCGTCTTCAAAAAAACCAAAAGCCTCTTCGCCACTTGTTTTGGTGATGCTGTAGTTTTTTAATACAACACCCTCGCCTATTAAGGATTCTAAAAGTTTTTCGGTATTTCTCACCGCATTTTTACTTGGTGTAAAAACTTTAAAATCTGCCGTGTTTTGTGCTTTTACTGTTACGCCCAGTAAACACAAGGCTCCCAAAGAAAGTAAGTGTTTGATCATGTGTTGTTGTTTTTAATTAAGATGTGTGTGGCCAGCGCTTTCCATAAAATTAATCCAATAATATATCACTTTTTTGTCGTTATAAAATTTTAACCTTCCTGTTAATTGATGTCATTTATCTATCTTTGTAACGTTTAAATGCAAAATAGTTACGATGTTATAGTTATTGGTGCAGGCCATGCCGGTTGCGAAGCCGCTGCTGCTGCAGCCAACATGGGTTCAAAGGTTTTATTATTGACCATGAATATGCAAACCATTGCTCAAATGAGCTGTAACCCGGCAATGGGTGGTATTGCAAAAGGACAAATAGTGCGCGAAATAGATGCTTTGGGTGGATATAGTGGAATTGTTTCTGATAAATCTGCCATTCAGTTCCGAATGCTTAATCGCAGTAAGGGCCCAGCCATGTGGAGTCCGCGTACACAAAACGATCGCATGTTATTTGCTGCTCTATGGCGAGAAATGCTGGAGAACACGCCAAACGTTGATTTCTGGCAAGACATGGCTCGTGAGTTGATCTTAAGTATGGATGGGAAACGTGTTGAAGGGGTGATCACCGGAATGGGCATTGAGTTTAAAGCGAAATCGGTGGTACTTACCAATGGAACATTCTTAAATGGTGTTATTCATATTGGAGAAAAACAAATTGGTGGTGGAAGAATGGGAGAGAGCGCTTCATTTGGTATTACAGAACAATTAATAAAGATCGGATTTGAAGCAGGGCGTATGAAAACCGGCACACCACCTCGTATCGATGGCCGTACGCTTGATTACAGTAAAATGGAGGTTCAGGATGGGGATGATGTCAATGATAAGTTCTCTTATTTACCAAACACATCTCCATTCTTTAATAGCCAAGCTTCACAGCGCGAATTAAAAAAACAGATCCCTTGTCATCTAACCTATACCAACCAAAAGGTACATGATATTTTAAAAACGGGATTCGAGAAATCCCCAATGTTCCAGGGCCGTATTCAAGGATTAGGTCCGCGTTATTGTCCGAGTATCGAAGATAAGATCACGCGTTTTTCGGAAAGAGAGCGCCATCAGATCTTTGTGGAACCCGAAGGGTGGAATACGGTTGAGATCTATGTGAATGGGTTTTCTACTTCTTTACCACAAGATGTTCAATATCAGGCACTTAAGTTAATTCCTGGTTTCGAGAACGCAAAAATGTTCCGTCCAGGTTATGCCATTGAATACGATTACTTCCCCCCTACTCAATTGAAACTGACTTTAGAGACCAAATTAGTTGATAATTTGTATTTCGCTGGACAGATCAATGGAACCACGGGATATGAAGAAGCGGCTTGCCAGGGTTTAATGGCTGGTATTAATGCCCACTTGAAAGTTGCAGAAAAGCCTGAATTTGTTTTAAAACGCAGTGAAGCTTATATTGGTGTGTTAATCGATGACTTGGTTACAAAGGGAACTGAAGAGCCGTATCGCATGTTTACATCACGTGCCGAGTATCGTTTATTGCTACGTCAGGATAATGCCGATATTCGTTTAACACATTTGGGTTATCAAATAGGTTTGGCTAAAAAAGATCGTTTGGATGCGGTTAATCAAAAAATAGATGGCTACAAATCTATCATTAAATACACAAAAGATATAAGTGCTTTACCGGAAGTAATTAATCCGTATTTAAGTTCTATTGAATCTGCCCCTATTTCTCAAAAGATCAAATATGCCAATATATTATCTCGACCAAATGTAGATATTAACGAAATGAGAAAGGCAGATACGGAATTAAACACCTTCCTTAATAGCTTTGATCATGAAACAATCTTACAAGCTGAGATCTTGGTAAAGTATGAAGGATACCTTTCAAAGGAACAAGAGAATGCCGATAAGCTTCAACGTTTGGAAGAATTAAAGATAAGTCCGGATTACAACTATGATGTGATATCATCATTAAGTACAGAGGCTCGTGAAAAGTTGAAGAAGTTTAAGCCCTATTCTATTGGTCAGGCTAGTCGAATTTCCGGCGTGAGTCCATCAGATATTTCTATATTATTAGTCCATATGGGACGATAGTGTTCCACGTGAAACATTTTATTTATGATAACATTAAGTAATTGTCCGAATTGTAATACTGGTTCATTTGAACCATTTATTAAGTGTAAAGATTATACCGTAAGCCAGGAAACCTTTCAAGTAGTTTCTTGTAAAAGTTGTGGATTTAAGTTTACAAGCCCTCGCCCATCGAATGATAAAATTGGGGACTATTATAAGTCGGAAGAATACATTTCCCATTCCAACACAAGTAAAGGCTTAATAAGTAAGCTTTATAAGATCGTCAGGAATTATACCCTTAAAGGAAAGCTTAACCTGGTTGCAAAACATTCCCAAAAAGGTAATTTATTAGATTACGGATGCGGAACCGGAATGTTTCTGTCGGTTGCCAAAAGTTCCACGTGGAACGTGTATGGTATTGAACCCGATTCTGGAGCTAGAGAATATGCTTCTAAAGAAAACGGTTTAACAGTTTATCCAGACTTAGGAACGGCACATAAGTTTTGGGAAGGCACACAATTTAATTGCATTACCCTTTGGCACGTATTGGAACATGTAACCGAACTGAATGACACCTTAACTTGGTTCAATACCAAATTAAACCAGAATGGTTCTTTGATCATTGCTGTACCAAACCATAAAAGTTTCGATGCCGAATATTACAAAGAGCATTGGGCGGCTTATGATGTTCCTCGTCACCTTTACCATTTCGAAGAAAAGACCATGGTGGAGTTAGTTCAAAAAGCAGGCTTTAAACATATTGAATCTTTACCTATGAAATTCGACAGCTTTTACGTGAGCATGTTGAGCGAGAAGTATAAGACGGGTAAGATCAACTACATTAGCGCCTTTTTAAACGGATTAAAATCAAATATGAAGGCCAATAGCCCGGCAAGGTATTCAAGCGTTATATACGTCTTTAAAAAGGCTTAATAGGCTAATATAATGTTCTACCTTAAAGGCACCCAAATGGATGCCTTTTTTATTTACTTTAAAAGCGTAATGCATACTCCCAAATCTTATTTCTAAATTCTTTGATCTAACTTCCAGATGTTCCACGTGAAACAACTGTACTTTCGGTTCGGAATTAAGCCCTTGGCACCTTACCCCATTCCAACTTCCAACTTCGTAAATCTAACTTAGCTTTGTTCCACGTGAAAAATTATTCCCACAACCAGACTTTTGAACACCTGAATAGAACTTTAAACTCGCAAAAGCTTTTCTATCGATCGGCTAATTTTTCTAGGTTTTAGTATTTTGCTACAAGTTAGAGGTGTAGATTGTATGCTGAATCATTTCACGGTCATAAACCCGAGTAACTAGCAACATTTAAAATAGCTTAATAATTGATTATAGGGTATTACCAGAAGAATACTTTTGTTATTTTTATTTGTATGCTGAAAATAAGCTCAAAGGAATGTGTTAAACTTAAATTCCTAACAAATATGAAAAACCTCGACAAAAGTGCTTGTGAACTAGTAAGTAATGTGGGAAAGAAACCCATAGTTAAAGAAAAACGGGCAATACTTTGAATTAGAGAGACGATAGAGGCCGAATGAACTGAAGCACCATAGAGATAAGAAAGAGGCTATTAAACCGAAGAAAAAAGCTCAAAATAGCTGGATTAAATCTTGTTAGAATGGGCAGATATTATCCCCGATTAAAATGACAAGGAAGCCGAATTTATTTAAAGATGTAAGAAAAGCTCAGGTTAATTAGAAACGATTGTGGATGGTAGGATGTTCTTACCGGTTGATCCAAAGAACCTGTGCTGGTATATGGAGCGATCCAATTGTAATGATAAGTGTGTTTTAGTGTTTTTTGCGTGAACAAAAATCCTAACTGTATTTTGTAAAAGCCGTTATTTTTCTCATTCGTTACAACTAAAGAATAACTCGGTTCAAAACTAAAGAAATTCGGAACCATGTAGTTCAATTGTTCATTTAAAAAATACTCATATCGGTCATACCTTCGAAAATCATAATTATAATTTTCAACCATATTGTATTGTGTTTTTAAATTGAAATGATGTGTTTCACTATTTCCGAATTTGAACGAGGTCCCAAATACCATTCCGGGAGAATTATAAACGCAATTGTATTGGTAGGTTTTCCATTGAGTACCAAATATGTTACCGAGGTCTCTTTCTACCTGATTGTTTTGGTAAGAAAAAATTGGCGCAACAAAGTAGTTTAGCTTTTTAAAAGTGTTGTAATAAATGATGGATCCGGAAAGGTCAGCAAAAACATAGGAGCCGGTGCCTGTGGTTCTGATGGCTAAATGATCTGTTAAAGCATAAGTAAGATCGAGGCTGCCATATTTCATTGGTAATATTGTGAACGAGCCATTAAAATCTTTTTTCTTTTCAACCATTACAGGCTGATAGGGTGTTGCCACAAATGGTCTATGTGCAACTTGGTAAACACACGATTGAAATAGCGCGGCTAAAACAAAAAGCCTACTAGTTTATAAAGCTTTATGCGACAAATATAAAATAAAAAAACGCAGAGCATTTGCCCTGCGTTTTCAATATTAGAATATTGAATTATTTCATCAACGCATTTAATTGCTCCTGGCTAACACCGGTTGATGAATATCCACCATCGTGCAATAAGTTTTGCATGGTAACCATACGTGTTAGATCGCTGAATAAACTAATGCAATAGTTCGCGCAATCATCTGCACTTGCATTTCCTAAAGGCGATTGTTGATCGGCAAATTCATAAAATTCACTGAAACCTTTAATACCACTTCCTGCTGTTGTTTTAGTAGGAGATTGTGAAACAGTATTGATACGCACTTTCTTTTGTTTGCCATAGTGGTAACCAAATGTACGTGCAATACTTTCCAACATGGCTTTGATATCTGCCATATCGGTATAAAATGGATATGCACGTTGCGCTGCAATGTATGATAACGCAACTACAGAAGCGTGCTCATTTAACGCATCTAATTTGTGAGCAACAGCCAACATTTTGTGAAACGACATAGCCGAAACATCAATACCCTTATTAAAGAAATCGTAATTCAATTCGGTATACGGAATGTTCTTGCGAATGTTCACACTCATACCAATAGAGTGGAGTACAAAATCAATTTTACCACCTAATACATCCATCGATTCGGTGTAAAGTTTTGTTAGATCATCAACACTCGTTGCGTCTGCAGGAATGATCTTTGATCCGGTTGCTTCTGCTAACTTGTTTATTTCGCCCATGCGCATAGCAATAGGGGCATTGGTTAATGTAAAGGTGGCGCCTTCTTCGTGACATTTTTGTGCCACTTTCCAAGCAATTGAATTTTCATCTAAAGCTCCGGTGATAATACCGCGCTTGCCTTTTAATAAGTTATATGCCATATAAGTTTTTTAGTGATGCAAATATAAGTAAATGAGTCAAGAAACACGATAATACGGCGTAACTAATTGTTTATCAGTACGATAAATCTGCAATACTATAGCTCTATGTCCTCCGCGAAAAAACTCTGCTTCCTCTGCGGTTAAAAAGCGAGAATATCAGTTTGAATTCAACAGGTCTTTAGCATTTTTTATCGCCGATTCAGTTGGCTTGCCGGTACTCAACATTTTCGCGATCTCTACGGTACGTTCATCTTTGGTTAAAACCTTAATGAACGAACGTGTTTTCTCTGCATCATCATTCTTGTAAACAAATAAATGATGATTGCCTTTGCTTGCAATTTGGGGTAGGTGAGTAATGCTAATTACCTGCATGGCGTTTGCCATTTGCGTAAAAATGTTCCCCATTTTATTGGCAATATCGCCACTAATTCCGGTGTCTATCTCATCAAAAATAATGGTTGGCAGCGAGCGCTTTTCGGCTAAAACCGATTTTAAACTTAACATCAAGCGCGACATTTCTCCGCCTGATGCCACCTTGTGTAATTCCTTGAATTCACCGCCTTTGTTAGCAGAGAATAGTAAACTGATCTCATCGATACCACTATTGCTTAATTGCTCTTTTTGATCTAACTGAATTTTAAATTTCGCATTAGGCATAGCTAATTCACCTAACAGATCATTTATTTTTTTCTCAATGGATGGTACCGCTTTCACGCGTTTAGAACTGATCTCCTGCGCTTGTTTAAAACAGCTTTTATTTAATTGATCAATTTCCTTCTGTAATTTTTCAATATCTTTTTCAAGGCTATTGAACTGGTCGAGCTTGGTCTCAATATCTTCTTTGATAACCAATAATTCCGAAACCGAATTCACAGAATGTTTTTTAAAGAGGCGATTGATCTTATCTAATTTTTCATTTACGATCGTTAAACGTTCCGGATCAAAAACCAAATTGCCTTCTTCATTCTCAATTTCGTTGTATATGTCTTTTAGCTCAATTTGGGCGGCATTCAAACGATCAAACAGATCTTTATAAGCTTGATTGAATTTTATAACCGAATTTAGTTGTTGTTTTATCAAACTTAAATTGCTCAATAAATTATCATCGCTTCCGCCTAAAAATGTTGCTGCCTTGCTTAAGGTCGACTTAATATTTTCGGCATTTTCAAGCGTGTTGCTTTCATCCTCCAAGCTTTTTACATCACCTTCATTTAACTCAAATTCATTTAACTCATTAAATAAAAACTGGTAGTAATCCAGATCCTTCTTCGCCTGCTTTTCCTTATCTATCAGTTCTTCCAGCTGTTTTTGAAGTTGTAATAATTTCGAATGATCTTTCTTATACTTTTCAAAATCGGAAGTTGTTCCGGCAAACGAATCTATCAATTGTAACTGAAAACGTGTTTGATTGAGTAAAAGTGTTTGGTGTTGTGAATGTATATCAATTAACTGATCGGCCAATTGTTTTATAACCGATAAATTAACCGGTGTATCATTTATGAACGAACGCGATTTTCCTTCTGAATTTATTTCTCTTCTTAAAATAACCTCATTATCGTAATCCAGCTCATTTAAGGTAAAAAAATCGTTAAGCGCGTATTTTTTGATATTGAATTGGGCTTCAATAATGCATTTTTTGGTCTTGTTTTGCAGCGAACCGGCATCTGCCCTGTTTCCTAAAGCCAAGCCCAGCGCCTCTAAAAATATCGATTTTCCGGCCCCGGTTTCTCCTGTAATAATACTTAGTTGCCCCGGAAAAGCCACGTCCAGCTCATCAATGAGGGCATAATTACTAATATACAGGTGCTTTAGCATATCACTAAGGTCGTAATATTTTCACGAAATCGTAAAAATGAATTTTCAACACCCAACCTTTTAAACCTGAGTATCGTAATTAAGTCAAAGGGGGAGTTACATTTTGACCACTTACTCAATTAAAGCGAACGTTTGCTCAATTGTTGTGGCCACTTAAAACAAACCCTGAAACGTAAGCAACTGTATAGCGTATTAACTAAAAAGAACCACTATGAGACAGTTAAAAATAACCAAACAGATCACCAACCGCGAAACCGCTTCGTTGGATATGTATTTGCAGGATATTGCCCGCGTTGAGCTGATCACGGCCGACGAAGAGGTTGTTTTAGCCAAGAAGATCAAAGAGGGCGACCAGCGTGCGTTGGATAAGTTGGTAAAGGCTAATTTACGTTTTGTGGTATCGGTTAGTAAGCAATACCAAAACCAGGGTTTAAGTTTACCCGATTTAATAAACGAGGGTAATTTGGGTTTAATTAAGGCTGCTCAACGTTTTGATGAAACACGTGGTTTTAAATTTATTTCATATGCTGTTTGGTGGATCCGTCAAAGTATCCTTCAGGCATTGGCTGAACAAAGCCGTATTGTACGTTTACCACTGAATAAAATTGGTGCTATCAATAAAATAAATAAAACATTTTCAAAGCTGGAGCAGGATCTGGAGCGTGAGCCAAGCTTTGATGAGATAAGCGAAATGATGGATCTGTTACCGGATGACATACAAGACATTATGCGCAATAGTAACCGCCACATGAGTATGGATGCGCCATTAAGCTTTGGTGAAGATGCCGGAAACATGTACGACCTGATGGAGAATGATGCGGCTTTAAAACCCGATAGAGCCTTGTTAAGCGAGAGTTTAAAGCAGGAGATCGATCGTGCATTATCAACATTAACAGGCCGTGAGGCCGATGTGGTTAAATTATTTTTTGGATTAAATGGTTCACATGCGCATACATTAGAAGAAATTGGTGAGAAATTCGAATTGACTCGGGAGCGCGTTCGTCAAATAAAGGAAAAGGCCGTGCGTCGCCTGAAACATGGCAGTCGGAGTAAACTTTTGAAGGCGTACCTGGGTTGATTTTAATATATAAGTTCTACATAGTTTTATGTTTACCTGCACTTTGTTCTAGTTAGTTAGTGAATAAAAAAGCCCTCCGTTAGTTGTGTTTCGGGGGGCTTTTGCTTTTTGGTATTTTATGTAAGCCACGAATTCGCCGCGGCGAACACTAATTAACACAAATCAGCATTATACACAATAGCGTAGTTGTTACGATACTTTTGTGCAAAAACGTGTAATTAGTGGCTATTATTCTCATGACCAATCTCATTTATTAAATTTCCTTAAATCCCTTTTTGTCTGCACTTTCTTTATATCTTTGAAACTCAAATTCAAAAATCATATGGCTGAAGGAAAACCAAAAAAATCGTTGATCTGTCGCATTTTTAAATGGACAGGAATTTCATTTTTAGTGTTGATCATTTTAATTGTTGCAGCACCTTTCTTGTTTAAAGACAAAATTGTGGCTTTAGTTAAAGAGCAAGCAAACGCAAATTTAAATGCTAAAGTTGATTTTGGTGAGTTTGATCTGACCCTTATTTCGTCTTTCCCCGATTTTCGTTTTAAGATCAACAAGGTGAGCGTAGTTGGTGTTGTTGAATTTAAAGATGATACCTTGGCTTATATCGATCAGTTAACTACCGATATCAATTTAAAATCGGTAATTGCCGGCGATCAGTATCAGATAAACTCCATTGTAATTGATAAAGCACGCATCTTAGGAAAGGTTTTAAAGGATGGTAAGGCAAATTGGGATATTGCAAAACCAAGTGCCGACACTACAGCGGCAGCTCCTGAAAGCACAGAGCCTACAAAGTTTGCCATGAAACTAAAAGAGTTAAAGATCAAGAATGCATACATTGTTTATGATGATCAACAAGGTAATATGTATGCGAAACTGGATGATTTCAATTACGACCTGGCAGGAGATTTTACACAAGATAATTTTGTGTTATCAAACTTATTGAATATTGCCAAAACAACTTATGCTATGGATGGCGTGAATTATTTAACGGAGGCAAACGTAAAACTAAAGGCCGACTTAGATATGGATATGCCAAAAATGAAATTCACTTTTAAAGAGAACGAATTCAGTTTAAATGATCTGTCGTTAGGCTTTGATGGTTTTGTGGAGATGCCTGATACCAACATTACAATGGATCTTAAATTCAAAGCAAAACAAACCGAATTCAAATCAATTTTATCATTAGTGCCTGCTGTCTATTCTAAAGAATTTGCAAGCGTTAAAACTGCTGGTAAGTTAGCTTTAGACGGTTTTGCAAAAGGTGTATACAATGCTTCGAGCATGCCGGCATTTGCGGTTAACCTAACTGTAAAAGATGCGATGTTCAAATACCCATCTTTACCAAAATCGGTTAACAACATCAACATCGATCTTCATGTTACAAACCCTACCGGTGTGTTAGATGCAACCGTTATTGATATGCACCAGTTTCACGTAGAAATGGCGGGCAATCCGGTTGATCTGAGCGCGCATGTTACTACGCCAATTTCTGACCCTAATATTAAAGCGGGCTTAAAAGGTATCATCAATTTAGCGAGCGTAAAAGAATTTGTGCCTCTTGAAAAAGGTGATGATCTGAACGGAACTATTAAGTCTGATATTAAAGTTGCCGGCAGAATGAGCGCTTTGGATAAAAAAGACTTTGATAATTTTAAAGCAGAAGGTTCGTTAGAGATCGAAAAAATGAATTACAAAACAGCAACCTTACCATACGAGGTGTTGTTGAATGCAATGGTTTTAAAGTTCACAAACGAATATGTTGACCTACCAAATTTTGATGCGAAATTAGGTAAGAGTGATGTGCAGGCAAAAGGACGTATTGATAACTTCATGCACTACATGTTCAAGGATGAAGCGTTGAAAGGAAGTTTTGCCATCAATTCAAAATTAATGGACCTAAATGAATTAATGGGTCCTGAAACAACTGAAACGGCTGCGGCAACTCCAAGCGCGGCGCCTACGTCAACCGACTCAGGTGTGGCTGAAGTACCGGGTAATATTGATTTTGTGTTGGATTCAAAAATTGACAAAGTGTTATTTGATAACATGGTAATTGATAATTTGGTTGGTAACATTGTTGTTAGAAATCAAAAAGCTGAAATGACCAATTTAAAAATGAACACCTTGGGCGGAAGCTTGGTGATCAATGGTTTTTATGAAACAACCAACCCTAAAAAACCAACTACCGGTTTGAATTTAAAGGTTGAGAATTTTGATATTCAAAACACGTTTAAAACATTTAATACAGTGCAAAAAATGGCGCCTATTGGTCAGTATGCCAAAGGTATGTTCAGCGCAACGTTAGAAAACTTTAATGTGGCTTTAAATGATAAAATGGAACCGGATCTGAACACTGTAAAAGCAAAAGGTGTATTAAAAACAAACAAGGTGGTTGTTGGTGGTTTCCCTCCGTTCGCAAAACTGGGTGATGCTTTAAAGATCGAGCAATTAAAGAGCATGGATGTTACCAATTTATTGGTGAATTATAAAATGGAAAATGGACGCGTTATTTTAGAACCGTTTGATACAAAGATCAGCGGCATTAACACAAACATTAGCGGAAGCACAGGTATTGATCAAACAATTGATTACAAATGGAAAATGGATATTCCGAAAAGCATGTTCGGTGGAGCCGCAAATAACGCATTGAACAGCATGTTAAGTCAGGCTAACGCAGCGGCAGGAACCAACCTAACAACAGGTGATAAAATTAAGGTTACAGCATTGTTTGGTGGTACCGTAACAAATCCTACCGTAAAAACCGGATTAAAAGAAGACACTAAAAGTGCGGTATCAACGGTTACCACACAAGCTTTGAATACTGCAATAGATAAAGCTGCAGAAGAAGCTGCAAAAATTTTAGCAGATGCTAAAGCAAAGTGCGATCAAATTAACGCAGAAACTGCTGCAAACGTTGAAAAAGCAAAACAAGAGGGATATGCAGCTGCAGACAAAGCAGTAGAAGAAGCAAGTAACCCAATCCAAAAAATTGCTGCTAAAAAAGCAGCAGAGGTTGCAAAGAAAAAGGTAGATGAGAAGTGCCAGAAAATGAAAGAGGATGGCGATGCGAAGTGTCAGAAAATGATGGAAGAAGCAAAAGCAAAAGCCGATGCTAAAGCAGCAGAAAGTAAAAAATAAACACATGAAAAAACTGTTCTTGTTATTGGTGGTTGCATTGCAATTACCGCTTTTCTCTCAAATTGTTTTTTCTGAAAAATTTTCGGGCTTAACACTTAGTTCGTATACCGTAAGTAATGGCAGCGGCACTTATACATCTGCACCATCTGCATTTACGGTGCTTAACGATGGTCATAACAACAATGTTGGCACCTCATTAAACCCTAATACGCCGTTTAATAATTCTTTATTAAAAACAGCTGGTTGGGTAATTACAAAAAACGGCGTCGATACATTTGCTGTTTGTACAAGCTGGTTAGATACCAATACAATTAATGTAGATCGTTATTTGGTAACGCCACCAATTACCATCAGCAATGCAAATACGGTTTTAAGATGGAAAGCAAAAAGTGCTGATGCTAATTACCGAGATGGTTATGAAGTATTCACTACCACTGTAACGGGCACACCAACAAAAAACGATTTTGTAATAGGTAATCGTGTGTTTGTTTTAGCAGATAATAATACCTCAGGTGGAGGAGAAAATAAAACATGGACTTATCGTTCTGTTAATTTAGACGCCTATGTGGGGCAAACCATTCGCTTTGCGTTTCGCAACAATTCAAAGGATCGTTTTCAGTTATGGATAGATGATATTGAAGTGGAAAAACTAAGCAATGTACGTGATGTGGCAGTTAACATTGCCGAAGCATCAAAATATAATTTGATAAATATTCAGGATACAGTAAAAGCTACATTTACAAATTTGGGTGCTGCGCCTGTAACAACACTTGTTTTGAATTATCAGGTTAACAATTCTGCTATTACATCACAAACATTTTATAGCACCATAGGCATGGGCAATCAATCGGTTAATCGTGTGGCTTTTGCAATGCCTTATATATTAACCTCTCCCGGATATTATAAGATCAAGACCTGGGTAAGCAGCATTAACGGACTTAACGATCAGGTAAACACCAACGACACTGCTGTTTTTTATGTTAGCGCGCAAAGCACAAATATTCCGCGTGTAACCTTGTTAGAACAATTTATAAGCGCTAACAATGGCGATTCGCCCGATGCGCAAGAACGCTCATTAGCGTTAAGTAATGGCTCATTAGCTGTTGTGAATATACACGATGAAGATTCAATGAAAACAGCTTCGCTAGTTGGGTTTATTTCTGAATACAAAAAAAGCTATTCAACGGGAATGATCGATCGTTTTTATTTTGCCGATCAGGAAGCGGTTGTGCTATCAAAAACTTTTTATTCAAGCAAAATAGCGGCACGTGCAAATGCAGTATCACCTGCAAGTATAAGCATCGTTAGTAAATCATATAATAGCGGCAACAATCAATTGGTGTTTACACTTAAAGTAGAAATGATGACCAATGTAAAAGGTGATTACCGCATTGGCGCTTTTTTAACCGAGAACAATGTGTATGGAAATCCTACCGATACTTCAGTTAATGGATACAATCAATTGAATGATTATTACAGTGTGCCATGGTCGCCCTATTATTTAAAAGGCTATTTTGTGCCTGCAGCTAATAATTATGTTTTAAATGCGTGGCAATACCGTCATTATCATACAGCTATACACGCATTTGGTGGTGGTTTTGGAGATGGGGGCGTTATACCCATAAATACACTACTTAATGCCGGCCAAACATTTACAATTAACTACTCGTTAACTTTACCTACGCCGTTTAATGGCGCTTATAAGTACATTGCTGATAATATTTATATAGTTGGCGTGGTTAATGAAGGCAGCAATGACCAGAATAAGAGAACGATATTAAATGTGGTGAAAGAAAAACTGACAACAAACGGAGAGGTAATAGGCTTAAAAGAAAATAACAGAAATTTATCGTTCAACTTGTTTCCTAATCCAGCCAATGAATTTGTTTTTATAGGGGTAGATCAATACATGATAGGAGAAAAAGTAGATGTAAAGATCAATGACCTATCAGGCAGAGAGATTTATACCACCAATTTTAACTCAAACGAGGCTTTATACGAGCTTTTATTACCAAAGCTGAGCAATGGAGTATATTTATTGGAACTTAGTTGTAATGGCGCAAAAACAAGCAAAAAATTAATTATCCAACATTAGGGAAAAAGTATTAAATTTGTAGCCCAAATTAGCTGAAACCAGTAAGCTATAGTTCTTTTGCGGATGTGGCGTAATTGGTAGCCGCGCCAGACTTAGGATCTGGTGTCTCACGACGTGGGGGTTCGAGTCCCTTCATCCGTACAAAACCAGAAAGAGAAACAAAGCGAAAGCGATGTTTCTCTTTTGATTTTTCTTCACTCTCTTACTGTTTCTCATATTCTATTATTCATGTTTGATTTTCATAATTTGGAAGCATATAAAAGGGCAAAGTCAATAGAATTATGAAATTAAACTAGAGTTAATCGTTTAAAAAACTCCTTAATAAGCTAATTTGTATTTAGTATTTAAACTAATTTTTTATTAACTTCTTTGTAAAATTTGCAATTCTTACAAAATAGATTCCAGAAGGGAATTCAGTAATATTTATTTGATCTTTTGTAGTTCCGTGATAAACGACTAACCCTAATGAATTTATCAATTCTAATTCCAAAACTAACCCTGACTTTGTTTTTATGTTATAAATACCTGAAGATGGATTTGGATTAATTTGAATTTGATCCATAAAACTATAATCTTCTAAATTTGTGCAATTAACTAAATTTACAGCCAGTAGAGAGCTTGAAGAACATCCGGTTGCCGTGAATGTTCCAATAACTGTAAAGGTTTGCGACGAACTTGGAACAATGGTAATGCTTGGACTGGTGGAATTGTTTGACCAACTATATGAATTTGCTCCTGAAACAGAAAGAGAAATACTTTGGGTACCATAACAATATGTACCAGCCCCTATTGGATTTAAATTTGGTATAGGATTTACTGTAACAGTAATGGGTGTGCGATTAACACTTGAACAACAACCAATGGCTGATTCTATATAGAATGTTGAAGATACTGAAAGCGTTGGTGTATAAAAAACCGATCCGCTTCCAATAGGATTACCTCCAGAAGCGGATGTAAACCAATATGGTTGATAAGCCGAATTCACAGAAAGTGTTGCGTTTTGACCACCGCAAATTACCATGCTAGAAAACGAAGACGAATTTATAGGTGGTGGTGTGGTACAAAATGAATTAAGTTTTTGAACATAAAAGTCAGTATTTCCCGGACCGCCAAATGGTGAAAGTGTGTTAGAAGACGGACTTGGGTCAAAATCAACCGTATTAGCAAATTGTCCCGCTAAAGAAATTCCATTGCATATTATTGAAAAGTTCCAAAGCCTTTCATTGTTACCCGCCCCACCTATTGAAATTGCCCAAACGAAATTGCCTGTATTAGACAACTTGCAGATATAAGCATCTAAATAACCCGTTGAACTTAAGTTAAAAAAACCAGGACCAGGATCGAAGTCAACAGTTTGAGAGTATTCACCACAAAAATATACATCTCCAACGCCATCAACTTGAACATTTTCAGCTCGATCGTCACCACTTGAACCAATGTTTTTAGCCCATATAAAATTCCCACTTGTGTCTAGTTTAATAACAGCCGCATCGTTGGAGCCATAAGAAGTTAAATTAAAAACGGAAGGCCCTAAATCATAATCAACAATACCTTGAAATATAGAACTTAAATACAAAATGCCGTTTTTACAAACAACATGATTAAAGAATTCATTGCCCGAGCTGCTTAAATTTTTACCCCAAACAAAATTCCCTAGATTGTTTAATTTAACAATAAAGCCATCTTCTCCACCCAAACAATTAACTTGATTAAGTAAAGGTCCCGGATCGAGGTCTATATTACCATAATATGTACCGACTATATAAACGTCTTCATTTGTATTAACGCTTATTTTACTAACAAGTTCTGTTGTCGACCCACTCATGTTTTTCCCCCAAATATAATTTCCTGATGAATCTAATTTGCAAATAAATCCATCCCAAGAGCCAGTACTTGAATAACTATCAACTGCTGGCCCAGGATTTAAATCTATATCTCCAAGATAATAACCAACAATATAAATATTATTTGATGGGTCAACCTTAACGCAAAGTGGTGTTTGTGCTCCCTGTCCGCACAAAGTTGAAGCCCAAATGAAATTTCCAAATGGGCCAATTTTCAAAATATATGCATCAGAAGAAATAGTAACCGAAGTTAAGTTGTATACGCCCGGACCTGGGTCAAAATCGGCTGTGCCGCTGAATTCACCTGTTAGTATAATATTTCCAGTTGAATCAATAGTTAAGGCTTTTCCGAAGGCGTTTAATATTCTAAACGCAAAAACAAAATTACCTAATTGATCTAGTTTGACAAAGAAACTACTTCCTGACCCACCATTTAGTGTGTATGTATTCGGGCCTGGATCAAAATCAGCGATCCCATCAAAATATCCTTGACAATAAGAGTTTCCAAATTTATCACAAGTAGTTTCAAATAATTGATCACTTCCAGTGCCACCAAGTTGTTTTACCCAAGAAAAAGTTGGAGATTGTGAAAACAATACTTGGCTAAAAAAAACCAACAAATAAAAAAGACCTATTCTCAAAAACACAATCTAAAATTATTATCTAAACACAGTAAATATACAAAATGTAATCAAAGGTTAATTGGCAAATGAATTATTATGGAATATTAAACCATTCAATACCTTTTGTTTTTCCCTTTTTTAAATAATTTTTAAAAGAATAAACTCATTTTGATTTTAAAAAAGGAGAGAACCTTGTCTATCATTAACAGTTTTTTGGCGAGTTCTTTTTTATTGTATTAACAAATTAATTCCATTTGAATAAAAAGCTATGAAGTAAGTGTTTAAACTCATTTAGCGTTTTTGATAATCCTTTTTGTGATAGAGCCTAATTTTATTAAATAAACACTATTTTTTAGAAAACCCAAATCAATTGTTATTTGTTCTTTAGTTTCGTTTATTATTTCTGAATAAACAACCCGTCCAAGCATATCATAGATTTCTAAATGATTTATGCTTTGATCGGTAAATTTTACCGTAACTTTATCAATAAAAGGATTAGGAAATACAATTGGGAATTGATCAGGGCTGATTTGTTCTTCTATTTCCGTGCAATTATTTACCACTTGAACAAATTGTATTGAATTTGTACAAGAATTTGCTGACGTTCCAATTAAAGTATAAGTGCTTGTGTTTATTGGAGACACAGGAATGGTTGATCCTTGCCAACCTAATTCAACCCACGTATAAGTAACAGCGCCACTCGCATTAAAAATAGCAGTTTGGCCGCTACACATAGGGTTAGCAGAACTTACTATATTTAGAGATGGTGTAGGATAAACTGTCACTATTACAACTGCAGGAGTGTTGTTTACACATCCAGCAAAATTTGATCCTGTTATTGAATAACTGGTAGTTACAGATGGTGTTACATTGAATTGCCCTCCTGTTATACTATAACTTAAGGCACCACTCGGGCTAATATTAAAATTTTTACCGGAGCATATAGTGCCGCCTGATGCAGAAATTACAGGATTAGGATAAACAATTGTTTCAACCGGCACGCGAATCTCCATACATGTGTTAGATGTAGCCGCATAATAAATTACAGAAGATGTGCTTGACCCTGTTGTAAGAGTTGGTGTTGTATAATTTATGCCGGTAGCGATAATAGACGTGCTCACTGCCGAATTATACCAGTTTATCTGCCCTGAGGCAAGTGCATTTAGTGTAACGGTGTTTCCTGTGCAAACAAGTTGAGTTGAGCCAGGAAAAATATAAACCGGGCTTGAACAGTCTTTGAATTTGGCAATGAATCCATCAACCCAACCCCCTCCATAAATTGGTTGATGGCCATTTAATGATGTCATTGCGGGTGAAATGTTATCGCACCTGCCAACTAGAATAACATTTAAAGAAGTGTCTACCGAACATCCTTTACCAATTTCATTAGCAATTCCGCCATAATATGTTCCCCATTTTCTAACACCATTTGGGTCGAAACTTACTATAAACGCATCTTGAGTAGCGCCTCCAAATGTTGTTTGATATTCTCCTGTTGTGGCAATAGCGGATCCGGTATAGGTGTTTGAAACCCCTGCAAGATATGAATTTTGGTTTTTATCAATTGCAAGGCCAAAACCCCAGTCATAACCAGACCCACCATAGTAAGTTGCCCATAGCCTTGCGCCCGCAGTGTTGAATTTAGCAATAAAGCAATCATCATTACCACCAGAAACTTGCTGATGACTTCCGGGCGTGGCAATCACTGTGGAATTCCCTGCAACACCAATAAAATATAGATTATTTAGAGTGTCAGTTTTGCACTCATAAGCTGTTTCAGTTCCTATGCCACCATAATATGTACCCCATTGACGCACTCCGGAGGAATTGAATTTTGCAGCAAAGGCATCGTTAGTTGTTAATGAAGGTTGAAAGCTACCCGGTGTCGCAAGGGTTGTTGCAGACATACCGGAACTACTTCCAACAAAATAAATATTTCCAAGTTTGTCGGTGGTGCAACTATATGCCTTGTCATTCGTAACAATGTCACCATAATAAGTACCCCATAAACGAGTACCGCTTGAATTAAATTTTACTAGATAGGCGTCAGTGGTACCTGCATAAAAACTTTGATGGCTACCTGGTGTTGCAATTTCACCAAATCCATTATTAGAATCGGTAAACCCACAAAGAAAAACGTTTCCATTGTTGTCCGCCGCACATCCATTTCCCCTTTCATTTTGCAAACCACCATAATATGTACCCCATTGACGTACTCCGGACGCATCAAATTTTACAAGAAAAGCATCATAGTTTCCTCCAATAACAGGTTGGTGTGAACCTAGAGTAGCCATTGCATTTGTGGAGTTTGTGTAACCACAAAAATAAATAAAGCCTGATGGGTTAACTTCACAATCGAGGGCAACATCATTTCCGTTACCCCCATAATAAGTTCCCCATGATCGTATTCCATTAGGCAACATTTTTACTAAAAAAGCATCTTCACCATAAAAAAATGATACTTGATGTGCACCAGCTGTAGCAATAGCACTACTGGCAACATCTGTGGTTCCGCACAAATATACATTGCCAGCTACATCATTTTCGCATTTTTCTACACTTTCGCTGCCAAGCCCACCATAAAAACTACCCCAGGCCCTAACAAGAGGATCAATTATAAGTGGAACCGAGGGATCATAATCATTTATTTTAAAAGAAAGGTCATTTCCATTTATTACCCAATTAGCATCTAATTGTTTGTTGTTTTGATATACTTTTGGAGCGTCGTCTATTATTTTTCCATATGGAGTCTCAATAATTAACGAACCATCTTTTCCTAAAACAATCTTTTCTGCACCTGAAACACGTAGTTTTATAGATTTGTAATTTCCACCAGGTTCAACAATATAATCATATTTGAGGCTGCCTTCTTGTTGATAATACCTTAAATCTATTTTTTCATACACATTATGCATTGTTACTTCACCATAATTTTTAACATGATGTATACCATTCGGGCAAACTTCGAGGTAGTAATTATTATAACCCATCGATTCTGTTTTAGCTGATGTTTTACAATCCTTTCTACAGTTAAGCATTTCTATGTCTATCCTATAGATCTCGGCGTTGGTTTTAACTGGTTTATAAAACCTTTCATTTAAAACGTCATCAGAACTAGTTTTATAAAATTGATAGCTAATTCCGTTATTTTTGATAAAGAACCCGTAATCTGAAGTGTGACCATAGTAAAATACATCAGGCCTAGGATGATAATATTGGTCAGATACCTGGCCTTTGTTTTCTGTAAATTCTATTTTTAGGCGATTATTATTTGCAAAAGTATTATCACCACGCTTCCCATACAGTGAGTAAACGCTAAACAAAAGGCAGAAAATGAAAGGCTTAATTTTGCGCATATTTCAAATATTAAAAATCTTTTATTTTGATGTTAAAATAATTTAGTTCGAGTGACAATAAAGATACTTTTTTTATAATAAAATCATATTTTAAGATTTTATTGATTTAAAAAAGGCAGTTTACTACTAGAAAAGCAGGAATTGTTTAGACACGATAAATAACAAAAACCCCCGTTATTAGTGTTTTTTTATTTCACCCTCTTCACAAACTCTTCCGGACTAACCGCATCTTTCACATCAAAATCACCAATTTTAGTGCGACGTAATTCAATTAAGTGAGCGCCGCTGTTTAGCGCTAATCCAAAGTCGCGGGCAATGCTGCGTATATATGTGCCTTTACTACAAACAATGCGAAACGATACGTTTGGCATCTCAATGCTTGTTATTTCAAATTCCAGTATTTCAATAGGGCGCGCTTTTAGTTCTATTTCATCTCCGGCGCGCGCGTGTGTATAAGCGCGTTTACCGTTGACCATCACCGCACTGAACAATGGCGGTACTTGCTCTTGTACACCAATAAAGTTTTTTGCTGTTTGTTGGATGAGTTCCGGTGTAATATGTTCAGTAGGGTAGGTGTTGTCAATTGGTTTTTCAAGATCATAACACGGAGTAGTTGCACCAATAAAAAAAGTTCCGGTGTATTCTTTGGTCAGGCCCATAAAGGAGATGATCTCTTTTGTTTTTTTCCCGGTGCATACAATCAGTAAACCGGTTGCTAAAGGATCTAATGTACCGGCGTGACCAATTTTTGGTTTTACTTTGGTGCCTTCGTGAATAAAAGATGGATGATTTTTAATACCATGCTTGATCTTATTCACTGCCTGAAAGCTACTCCAGCCAAGGGGTTTGTCGATCAGTAAAACTTCTCCTCTGTAAAAATGGTAACTCATTTAATAAAGATAGTTAAATTATACGATTAGGAGTCAGAAACCGCAAAGCGGACCATGTCCTTTGCGAAGATTTGCGCGGAGAACGCGAAGGTGGGTAAATAAAATAAAAAGCAAAACAATACTTTTTCTCTGCGTACTTTGCGAAAACCTTTGCGAGGCGCAATAGCGCACTCTGCGTTTTCTGTCTCTAAAATTATTGATAATTAAAACACTTCTTTTGCAACAGCTTTTGTTGCTTCAGATGCGCCCATGGTATAGAAATGCAAGCATGGAACGTTTGCTTTCACAAGCTCTTTTGATTGTTCAATACACCATTTAATTCCCACTTCTTTTATCTGCTTATCATCCTTGCACTTTTCTAATTCTTCATAAAATGGTTGTGGAATATCAATGTGAAATATTTTTGGTAATGCAATGATCTGTTTTTTGCTTGATAATATTTTTAATCCCGGAATGATAGGCACATTGATTCCATTCTTTCTGCACAGGTCAACAAAATCAAAATACTTTTTATTATCAAAGAACATTTGTGTTACAATGTATTCTGCACCCGCATCTACTTTAGCTTTTAAGTAATTTAAATCGCTCACTAAATTCGGTGCTTCAAAATGTTTTTCAGGATAACCCGCTATACCCATACAAAAATTTGTAGGTGCGGCATCTTTCATATCATCATCCAAATAAACACCATTATTCATTTGGTTGATCTGTTTTACCAGATCCAATGCATAAGCATGTCCACCCGGCTCTGGAACAAATGCCGGCTCTGTTTTAATACTATCACCGCGCAAAGCCAATACATTATCAATACCCAAAAACTGAAGATCGATCAAGGCATTTTCTGTTTCTTCTCTGGTAAAACCTCCGCAAATAATATGCGGCACTGCTTCCACATCGTATTTATTCATTATAGCCGCGCAAATACCAACGGTACCCGGGCGTTTACGAATGCTTACTTTTTCTAAATAACCACCTTCACGTTTTTTGTAAATGTATTCTTCTCTATGATAGGTCACATCCACAAAAGCAGGCTTAAACTCCATTAAGGGATCAATTCCGTCGTAAATACTTTGGATACTTTTACCTTTTAAAGGAGGTAAGATCTCAATAGAGAATAATGTTTTTTTGCTTTCTTTTAATTTGTGTGTGAGTTTCATAAATGAAATTAACGTTGTGATCTATATCAGAAAATAAAATTAATTGGTAACAGCCTCAATGCCTTTAATTTCAGGCACTGCGCGCTTGATGGTCTCTTCAATACCGGCTTTCATGGTCATGGCACTCATATTGCAGGTTTTGCAAGCACCGGTGAGTTCTAGTTTTAAAATTTGTTCAGCGGTAATTTCTACAACTTCCACGTTGCCTCCGTCTGCTTCCAAATATGGCCTAATGGTATTTAGTGCCTCTTCTACTTTTTGATGTAACGCGTCCATTTTAAAATTTTATCAAAGATACAATTTGTTGTGTAATTATGCGTGTGACTCAACTAATTCAGCATTTTTAATAGCCACTTGTTGAGCAACGTTTTGAGCCAACTCAATAAAGCTTAATGCCTGTGGTGTGTCCTTTTCCATTACCGATGGTTTTCCTTCATCTGCGCCTTCGCGTATGCTTTGTACCAATGGTATTTGCGCCAATAACGGTATATTCATTTCTTCCGAAAGATGTTTAACGCCATCTTTTCCAAATATGAAATATTTATTGTTGGGTAACTCTTCAGGTGTAAACCAGGCCATATTCTCTACCAACCCTAACACCGGCACATTAATAGCGGGTAATTGAAATAAAGCAATTCCTTTGCGCGCATCTGATATGGCAACGGGTTGCGGTGTACAAACTACGATAGCGCCTGTTAATTTAACCTGACTGCATAAACTAATTTGTATATCACCTGTGCCCGGTGGAAGATCAACGATCAAATAATCTAACTCTCCCCAAACTGTATCATAAAATAGTTGCGACAAAGCTTTACTGGCCATTGGTCCGCGTAAAGCTATTGCCTGATTAGGCCCCGCTAAAAATCCAACAGAGTTAATTTTTACACCATAACTTTCAACCGGCTTCATTTTTGAAACACCGTTAAATTGGCCAGGTCCCGGCGCATCATTCTCCACACCAAACATAATGTGTTGCGATGGACCATAGATATCAGCATCAACAATGCCAACCTTTGCACCTTGGCGAGCTAAGCCTAATGCCAGATTAGCTGCAACCGTACTTTTTCCAACACCACCTTTACCACTGGCAACAGCTATAATATTTTTTACATCGCGCAGTGTGGTTTCGTCTTTTTCTTTTTTAGAAGTAACATTGGCCGTCATGTTAATTTTTACGTTAGCGTCCTTAGCAACGTAATGTAAAACGGCATTCATACACGCATTGTGTATCATGTCTTTCATTGGGCATGCGGGTGTTGTAAGCACAACGGTAAACGAAACGTTTTTTCCGTTAACCACCACATCCTTCACCATGTTCAATGTAACAAGGTCTTTTTTTAAGTCCGGATCATCTACATAACGCAATGCATCCAAAACTTTTTCAACAGTAATTTCCATAGTATGATAACAACACTAAATGCAATGGGTTTTAAATTAAACCCACTATTTTATGAATTTATTTGGCGGTAGCGGTAGCAGCAGCTTTTGTAGTATCAACTACAACCGGACCGGTTCCCGGAGCAGGAGCAGCGGCAGCATCCATTGAGGTTTTAATAACCGCAGCAATAGAATCCTGAAATACTTTCGCGCGGGCATACATGGCCTCACGGTCTTCGGCAGCAGGGCCACAAGAGCTTAAGAATAATACAGAAACAAAACTAAAAATGGGTATGATCTTTTTCATATGTTTTTTATGGCTTTAATTATTCAGTTTAAATACTGTTTTAAGCCTAACAAAATTAAGTAAAAAACAGAAAAGCCCCAAGCAATAATGCAATGGGGCTTTTAAGCTAACTAACAGTACACAAAATTAGTGTGCTGGAGCTTCAGCAGCTGGAGCAGCAGCAGCAGCGCTATCAGTTGTTGCAGGAGCAGCTTCAGTAGCAGCTTGCTCGATTGCAGCAGTAGCAGCAGCAGCGATAGAATCAGCGATTCTTTTTGCATTTTCTTCCATTTTTGCTTTTTCTTCAGCAGAAGGACCACAAGATACCATTGTAGCAACTAAAGCTACAGCGATGATTGATAATACTTTTTTCATTTTTAGTGTTTTAAATTTGTTAATGATTTTACATTAATCTCTTTTTTCGAAAGATGTAACCCAAAAAAAACAACTATTTTCAGTATATTTTGTAATAAACTGATTATCAGATAAATAAAATTGGGTTACGCCATGTAAAATCGGGTAAAATACTTCAAAAACCATTAACCATTAATCAAACAGATGAATGAACAATGGGTTATGAATAGCAAAATGATCTTTTAAAAATTTGTACGCTTTTTTGGGTTACCTTTAATCAAATTTAGTATTAATCTTCAAAGGCGCTTATGTTAAAACCTAAAGTGAATTTTTCCGACAATGATTTTATTGAAGGATTAAAGATCGGTGACGACGCGGTTTTAAAAGCCCTTTATAAAAAGTACTATAATCTCGTTCTTAAACTTGTTGTAAGCAACAGTGGTTCTTCAGAAGCTGCGCAGGATGTGTATCAGGAAACGATCATCATTTTGTTTGAGAAGTGTAAAGACCCTGAGTTCAAGCTCAACTGCCAGTTACAAACGTATGTGTATTCAGTTGCACGTAACTTGTGGTTAAAGCAGTTAAAAAAACACGGTAATGTTGGTGAATTAAAAGAATACCATCAGGAAGTGTTTGAAGATGCAAACTCAGATATTCGCGCTCATCAAAAGCAGGAAGAAAGCATTGAAAAGGTTTATCAAAGTTTGGAAGAGCTTGGCGAACCCTGTGCCAGCTTGATAAAAGATTTTTATATCAAGAAAATGAGCATGGAAGACATATCGGAAAAATTTGGTTACACCAATGCCGATAATGCCAAGAACCAAAAGTATAAATGTTTGCAACGATTGAAGAGATTATATTTTGACAACTTTACAATACTAGATTGAAATGAGAACAGTTGATTTGTTTGATAATTATTTAGAGGGAAAACTGTCTGCCGAAGAGGTTACAGCATTTGAAGTACGTTTAACCAACGATGCCGCCTTTCAAAAAGCATTTGATGAACATAAAATGTTGATCAGTGTGTTGAACACAAGCAACGAGCGTCAGATCTTAAAAAATAAATTAAAGCACATTCATTCGGTTGAATTTGGTAAAGAAGCCAAGATCATCTCCATCAATAAACCCGAAAAATTAACGAAGCGAATTGGTAAAACCTTTATGGTGGCAGCCAGCGCAGCAGTTATTGCAGTGCTTTCAACCATTGCCTTATTAAGTACAGGCGGATATTTATTGAAAAAACAAAACGGTGAGATCACTGATCTGAAATTAGAAGTAACCGGTTTAAAATATTCGCAAGATGCGATTGTAAAGGAGCTTGTTACCAAAGAAGATAAAGTAAAATTTGCAGCAGCTAATTTAGAAGGATCGGCTTTTGCTATTAATAACAAAGGTTACGTACTTACAAGCTGGCACATGGTAAATGGCGCTGATAGTATTTTTATTCAAAACAGTAATACCGAGCGTACCTTAACCAAGATCATCTTCAACGATCCTGCCTTAGATATTGCTATTTTAAAAATTGAGAATGCCGATCTAACAAAAGGCTGGCAAGTACCTTTTACCTTTAACGCAAAACACGCCGAGGTTGGTGAAGAGGTTTATACCTTGGGTTACCCTCGTAAAGATGTGGTTTATGGCGAAGGCTCACTAAGTTCATTAAGCGGTTTCTCAAATGATACTGCTATGTATCAGATCTCTATACCGGTTAACCCGGGTAATAGCGGTGGACCCTTATTAGATTCTCAAGGAAATATTATTGGTGTGATACGAGGTAAGATCTCAACTGCTGAAGGAACAGGTTTTGCCATCAAATCAACCGAGATCATGCGCTCTATTGCCTCAGTAGAAGGAGATAGTGCTCGCTCTGAATTAATTTTAAACAACAACCGATCGTCGCTTAAAAAATTAAAAAGAAGCGAACAGATCAAACGCATAAACCCATACGTGTTCAACGTGTTGGTTTACAAGAATAACTAATACCTATTTTCTTATTGTTGGTTTTTTGTGGGGTAGCTCTATCCACTGACTTTCCGTTCCCTAAACAATCTTAAAAACAAAATTAACTATGAAAACGATCAGCAAAATTTACTTGCTTGGGCTTGCTATGGCCTTATTGCAAGGGTGTGGTGCAAATTATGAAAAATCAAAACAAGAAGAGGCTGCTATGAATGCCATGGCCGATTCTGTATCATCACCACTGGTGCCATCAGTAGCTTCAAAGGTCACACAAATTGATTCGCTCCGAAAATTCATTCGCACAGCCGATATCAAATTCAAAGTAAAAAATGTAGAGCGATCTACTTACCGCATAGAAGACATTATTAATTCTTCAAAAGGATTTGTGATCAACACACGCTTGAACAGCCGTATAAATTATACCAATGAATTTCGTATTAAAGAAGACTCGGTTTTAAAACGCACCTATTTTACGGTGGAGAATTACATTACCTTTCGTTTACCAAACACCTTGCTTGATACCACATTGAAGCAAATTGCATCACAGATCGATTATTTAGATCACCGCATGATAAAAGCCGAAGATGTAAGCTTTAAAGCATTGAAAAATAAATTAAGTGAAAAGCGCTTTAATAAACACGAACAACGATTAACAAAAGCCATTAACTCCAACAAAACAAAAGATGTTGTTGATGCAGAAAATAACCTGTTCAGCAAACAAGAGCAAGCCGATGAAAATGCCATTGCTAATTTAGAGTTGAATGATCAGATCGAATTCAGCACCGTGGAGTTACTTATTTATCAAGATGAGCAAATGACGCAGGAAAAACTATTTTCTGAATTTAAACAACCAAGCTATAAACCCTCGTTTGGCAAGGAGTTTACTGAGAGCGTGAAATTTGGTTGGGAATTAATTGAGTTTATTTTTCTAATGATCGTAAAAATATGGCCAGTTATTTTAATTGTGTTGGGCCTACTATATTTTATTAAGCGCTTGGGTAGTAAAAGCAAATAATTATTTTAAAGCATAAGCAATGCTGGCAAGCGAAATAGAGATGTTGTCTACCTCTTTCAAGGCTTGCCAGCATCCTTCAATGGTAGCACCCGTTGTGATCACATCGTCCACTAAAAGAATATGTTTGTTTTCAAAAAACGCACCATCTGCCAATGAAAAAACTAACCCAACATTTTCCCAACGTTCAAATTTTTTCTTTTTGGTTTGTGTTGAGGTTTCTCCCGTTCGCATTAAAATAGATGTATTTACAGGTATTCCGGAGGCATCTGAAATACCCTTTGCAAAACACGCGCTTTGGTTATAACCTCTTTGTTTTAATTTGTTAGGATGCAAGGGCACAGGCACAATTACATCAATCCCCTCAAAAAAAGTACTGTTTGATAAGGTATGATATAATTGTTTTCCCAATAATTCACCTAGCGCTTGTTGATTTTCATATTTCAATGCATGTAACAATTTTTGCACCCGGCCTAGTTTTTCAAACTCAAACAAACAGGTGGCATTTTTTACAGGAACCCTTCCGGCCAGGGCCATGCTTATTGGGTTATTTGGGTTTAAATGGTAATTGCTTTTTGGTAAAGTAAGCTGGCACGCATTGCAAATATATTGTTCGTGTTCAAACAAAACCTCCTCACAGGCCTCACAGGTGCGAGGATAAATTAATGACATGAAATCGTTAATAAGTGCCATTTTTCATCCCCGAAAGTAGTATAAATAGTTATTAATTTTACAGTAAATTTTTAAAATGACTCAGGAAGAATCAAAATCAAAGAAGCGCGGACTTGTATTGTGGATCATTATTGCTTTGTTATTAGGCACAAACGGATTTACCGTATGGCTATTAATGCAGGAGAAGAATACCGTTGCCGAAAAAGTAGTGGAGATCAAAACTGTTTATGTGGAGAAAGAAACGCTTCAAAACGATCTGGCTGAATTGAAAAAAGATTTTGAAACCCTTCAAACAAATGACAAAGCCCTGCAAGCTGATATCGAATTAAAGAAAGCGCGCATTGAAGAGTTAATGGAAGAAGCCAAAAAACACAAAGGCGATGCTTACATTATTGCGAAATTAAAAAAGGAAACCGAAACGTTGCGCGAGATCATGAAGCATTATGTGTACACCATTGATTCGTTAAATACCTTAAATCAAACATTAGTTGCCGAAAAGAAAACGGTGTTAAAGCAATTGGGTGAAGAAAAACAAAAGCAGGATGTATTAAAGCAAGAAAAAGAAGAGTTGAAGAACACGATCGCCAAAGGAAGTATCTTAACTTGTTTTAATGTGTCGGCAAAAGGCGTTTATTTTAAAAAAGGCGGAAAAAAGGAAGTAGAAACCACCAAAGCACGCAAGGCAACCAAAATAAAAGTAAACTTTAGTTTAGGTGAAAATAAAATAGCCAAGGCTGGTGAAAAACCGGTTTATATTCGCATCATCACCCCTGATGGTAAAGAAATGGCTAAGAGTTACGACGATAGCTATAAATTTATCTTTAACAAAAGTAATGGCTATTATGCCGGTAAAGAGAACATCAACTATGCAAACGTTGAAATTAGCGCCGCAACGTATTGCGAAGGTCAGGGCGAAATGGTACCCGGTAATTATATCATTGAAATTACTTGCGATGGCGCCGTTATTGGCAATACCAATTTAAAGCTCGATTAACACCTTGGGGGAAATATTTTCTCCAATAAATCAATCTTTTCCTTACATTTATCTCCTCATTATTGAGGAGATTTTTTATTCATAATTTTCTAATAGTATCATAAAATGAAAAACACAGCACTTACACAATTACACATTTCACTTGGGGCAAAAATGGTGCCTTTTGCAGGGTACAACATGCCTGTCTCTTATTCTGGTTTAAATGAAGAGCACTTAACCGTAAGAAACGGTGTGGGAGTGTTTGATGTGAGCCACATGGGCGAGTTTCGTTTAAAAGGCGAAAAGGCTTTAGATCTTATTCAATTAGTTACAACTAACGATGCATCAAAATTAACGGATGGTAAAGTGCAATATTCGTGCTTACCAAATGATAAAGGAGGTATTGTTGATGATCTATTAGTTTACCGCTATAAAGCTGATGAATATTATTTAGTGGTGAATGCATCAAACATTGAAAAGGATTGGAACTGGATCAAAAAACATAATTCGTTTGGTGTGGAGATGGTTGACATGTCGGAAGGCATGAGTTTGTTGGCTGTTCAAGGCCCTAAAGCAATTACCACTTTACAAAAATTGACTTCTGTTGATCTGTCGAAAATGGAATATTATTCATTTACGGTTGATACAATGGCGGGCATAAAAGATGTGATCATCTCTAACACAGGTTACACCGGTGCAGGAGGATTTGAAATTTATGTTGCAAATGCTGATGCTGAAAAAATGTGGAACGCGGTATTTGAAGCAGGAAAAGAATTTGGGATTAAGCCAATTGGTTTAGGCGCTCGTGATACCTTACGTTTAGAAATGGGTTTCTGTTTATACGGTAATGATATTGATGATACAACTTCACCTATTGAAGCCGGTTTAGGATGGATCACCAAATTCACAAAGGATTTTGTGAACCGCGCGCAAATTGAAGGACATAAAACAAATGGCGTTTCAAAAAAATTAGTTGGCTTTGAGATGATCGACAGAGGTATTCCTCGTCACGATTACCAAATTGCTGATGCAAACGGAAACATCATTGGTAAAGTTACTTCAGGTACGCAATCACCAAGCTTGAATAAGGCAATTGGTTTAGGTTATGTAAAGACCGAGTTCTCAAAACCCGAAACTGAGATATTTATCATGATCCGTGATAAAGCTATTAAAGCAAAAGTTACCAAGATCCCATTTTTACCAAAACCATAAGCAATGCCAGAGGTAGAAGTCTGTTTTTCACCTAACGTTTATCCGTTGTTTCATAAAGACAATGCAATTGTTGTTGTGATCGATATTTTACGCGCTACATCGGCAATTACAACCGCTTTTTATAATGGTGTTGCTAAAATGATACCCGTTGCAACTATTGAAGAGGCCACACATTATAAGAACCAAGGATTGATCGTTGCGGCTGAACGCAATGGCGAAATAGTGGAAGGCTTTGATCTGGGAAACAGTCCGTTTGGCTACATGAACAGTAAAGTAAAAGGCAAAACCATTGCCATTACTACAACTAACGGTACACAGGCTATTGAGGCTGCAAAACAAGCACGTAAAGTATTAGTTGGAAGTTTTTTAAATTTAGATGCGATCATTGAGCATCTAAGGTCAGAGAATAAAGATGTGTTGTTATTGTGTGCCGGCTGGAAAAACAAATTTAATTTGGAAGACACCCTGTTTGCAGGGGCAGTTGCCGATGCGTTGATCAGCAGATATGATTTTACAACAACGTGTGACTCAGCAATTGCAGCCGGCCAATTATACCATTTGGCAAAGCACGATCTGTATGAATTCTTATCGCTATCATCGCACCGTAATCGCTTACAAAAATTAAATTTAGAGCGCGATATTAAATACTGTTTAACGCCAAACCAATGCCCTGTAATTCCTATGATGGAAAACGGCGCACTTGTAAAAATGTGATCAAGTGAAAACCTATTATCTTTTTATCTGCCTGTTGTGTGCTTCCTTTTTTGCGAATGCCCAAAAAGATTCTACAAAAAAACACAAGTTCAATTATTATGCTATGTGGGGTTATAACCGTGTGGCGTATACCACAAGCACCATTCATTTTAAAAACGATGGTACCGGAGGCAACGAATATGGTCCGTATGATTTTACAATAAAAGACGCCAAGGCTCACGACAAACCTGACTTTGATGGTATAAAGGATGTTTTAAATCCAACCATTCCTCAATACAATATCCGTTTAGGGATGTGGTTAAACAACAAGAATGATGAAGGTTTTGAGATCAATTACGATCATACCAAATATGTGGTGACTGATGATCAAACTGTGCACTTTAAGGGCACAATAAACGGACAGACAGTTGATAAAGATTTCATTTTAGACAGAAGATATTTTCATTTTGAGCATACCGACGGGGCTAATTTTTGGATGGTGAATTACATGAAACGTAATAAGATCTATTATCCAAAGAACAATAATTTTAAATTCAGTTATGTGATGAAAGCAGGTTTTGGAATTGTTGTACCGCGCACTGATATTACATTATTCGGGCATCGCATAAACAACAACTGGAAAGTGGCAGGCATTAGTACCGGAATAGAACTTGCTTTGCATACAGAGATCTATAAACATTTTATTTTAGAGCTCACAGGTAAAGGTGGTTATGCTAATTATATGAATTGTTATGCAGTAGATAAACATAATGGTCGTGTGAATCATCAATTCGGATTCCTTGAAGGAATATTGGTTGTAGGATATCAGTTTTAATTAGATCGAAAGGTGCGCAGCACTGATCTCTTTCCCAAAGAATTTCCCGGCCTGTGAATTAAAATTTTCGGGCGTTTCGGTTGTATAAAATTCTAGTTTACCGTTTTTTGTGCATTTAGCGTCCATTTCTTTATGGCGCTGTAAATAGTCTTTTAAGCCTTTGGCAACAATTTCGCCTTGTGGCAACAATGTTATGTGTTGTGGAATGTATTGTTTGATCTTATTGATCAATAAAGGATAATGCGTGCATCCTAAAATGATCGTATCGATTTCACTTGATTGTGATAGTAAATGCTGTACATTTTTTTGAACGAAATAATTTGATCCTTCATTATTGAACTCGTTGTTCTCAATTAGCGGAACCCACATAGGGCAAGCTTCCTGATATACCTTTAGTTCAGGAAAAAACTTTTCGATCTCAATGGGGTATGAATTAGAAACCACTGTTCCGGTTGTGCCTAATACACCAACATGTTTTGTTTTTGATAGGTTTCCAACGATCTCAGTGGTTGGCCTGATCACACCCAGAACCCTTCTGTTCGGATCAATCGTTGGCAGATCTTTTTGTTGGATGTTGCGTAAAGCTTTTGCCGACGCGGTGTTACAGGCTAAAATTACTAAATGACATCCTTTAGCAAACAGTACATTCACACATTCCAGTGTGTATTGATAAACGGTTTCGAAACTGCGCGTGCCATATGGTGCCCGGGCATTATCACCTAAATACAAATAATCGTATTGAGGCAATTCTTTAACTATTTCCTTTAATATAGTTAAACCGCCGTATCCCGAATCAAATACGCCAATGGGACCGGGAGCATTACTTAAATGTAATTGTTGAGCCATTTATTAAGAAACAAATATAACCAAAATACAGCTTTAAAATTTATCTTTGCAGTATGTTCAAGAAGGAATTAGATCCTGAAGATTATTACATGAGTCCCGAGGGCTATATTGTTTTTACAGAAAAGTACCATTTAAAAAGAGGGTATTGCTGCAAAAGCGGTTGCAAGCATTGTCCTTACGGTTACAATAAAAAAACCGGCAAGTTTGATAAGAAAAAAGAAGAGTAAAAATGTACTAAAAGATTTATAAAAAATGACCAATACAGAATTCAGATCACACATTTTACAAGGGATACCTGCCGAATTACCTCCGGCAAGACCATACGAAGCAAGCATTAATCATGCGCCAAAGCGTAAGGACATTTTAAATGATGATGAGAAAAAACTGGCGTTAAAGAATGCATTACGCTATTTTGATCCGAAGCATCATTCGTTGCTGGCAAAAGAATTCTTAAGCGAATTAAATACATACGGACGAATTTACATGTATCGTTTCCGTCCTGATTATAAAATTTACGCGCGACCAATTCTTGATTATCCTCATAAAAGCCTACAAGCTGCGGCCATCATGCACATGTTGAGTAATAATTTAGATTACGCAGTAGCACAACATCCGCATGAGTTGATCACCTATGGTGGAAATGGTGCAGTATTTCAAAACTGGGCGCAATACCTGCTAACTATGCAGTATTTAGCTACCATGACAGATGAACAAACGCTTGTGTTATATAGCGGTCACCCTATGGGATTATTTCCTTCACATAAAGATGCACCACGCGTGGTTGTTACCAACGGTATGATGATACCGAATTACAGTAAGCCCGATGATTGGGAGAAATTTAATGCATTGGGCGTAACGCAATACGGACAAATGACTGCCGGAAGCTTTATGTATATTGGTCCGCAAGGCATTGTGCATGGCACCACCATTACCGTTATGAATGCCGCACGAAAGAAATTTAAAACCGAAGAAGAGCGTAAGGGTAAATTGTTTGTGACATGTGGACTCGGAGGCATGAGCGGCGCGCAACCAAAAGCGGCTAAAATTGCAGGCTTGGTTTCTATAACTGCCGAAATAAACCCGAAGGCTGTGCAAACACGTCATTCACAAGGTTGGGTAGATGAGGTTCATGATAACCTTGATAATTTAATAAAAGCCGTTCGTCAGTCACAGGAACGTTATGAAGCTAAAAGTTATGCCTATCAAGGAAATGTGGTTGACCTGTGGGAGCGATTATTAAAAGAGAACCTGATGGTTGATATTGGATCAGACCAAACATCATTGCATAATCCATGGGCGGGTGGTTATTATCCGGCAGGCTTTTCGTTGGAGGAAAGCAATAAAATGATGGCTGAAGAACCGGCTCGTTTTAAGCAAGAAGTTCAAAAAACACTGGTTCGTCATATTAACGCGGTGAATGCGTTTGCGGCCAAAGGGATGTATTTCTTTGATTACGGGAATGCCTTTTTATTGGAAGTGTCTCGTGCCGGTGGTGATGTGTTCAAGAATGGAAAAGACGGGGATTTTAAATACAATTCATACGTACAGGATATTTTAGGCCCAATGTGTTTTGATTACGGTTTTGGTCCGTTCCGCTGGGTATGTACTTCAGCAAAGCCTGAAGACCTTGCCATGACCGATAGATTAGCCGAAGAAGTTTTAACTGAAATTTATAAAACTGCACCGGAAGAGATCAAGCAGCAATTGAATGATAACATTGTGTGGATCAAAGATGCCATGCAAAATAATTTAGTGGTTGGCTCACAAGCACGCATTTTATACGCCGATAGCGAAGGTCGCATCAAAGTGGCGCAAGCCATCAACAAAGCCATTCGTGAAGGAAAAATTTCTGCACCGGTTGTGTTGGGTCGCGATCATCATGATGTAAGCGGAACCGATTCTCCTTATCGCGAAACCTCTAATATATACGATGGAAGTAAATTTACAGCTGATATGGCAGTACAGAATTTTGTTGGTGATGCGTTCAGAGGAGCCACCTGGATAAGTTTACACAATGGCGGTGGAGTAGGTTGGGGTGAAGTGATCAACGGTGGTTTTGGTTTAGTATTAGATGGTAGTGCCGATGCAGACAGACGTTTGGAACAAATGTTGTTTTGGGATGTGAATAATGGTATTGCCCGTCGTAGCTGGGCTCGTAATAAAGAAGCACAATTCGCCATCAAACGTGAAATGGAACGCACACCAAATTTAAAAGTTACCTGGGCAAACGAGGTAAGTGATGAGGTGTTGAAGGGATTGATTTAGAAAGAATTATAATTAACAGCTCTCTGCGTTCTCTGCGGTTAAAAAAACTATTACTTCAAAACAATAAAAGTAACCCAAGCACTAACATAAGCCAGAGCTGTTAAATACACAAATTGTATCAACGGCCACTTCCAGCTTTTTGTTTCACGCTTAACTGTAGCAATGGTGCTGATGCATTGCATGGCAAAAACATAAAACACCACTAAGCTAAAACATACCGCCAACGAATACGTTAACGTACCATCAGAATTTTTTTCATTCATTAATTTTTCTTTTATGCTTTCTTCATCTTCGCTATCACTTGCACCATAAATGGTTGCCATGGTGCCAACAAAAACTTCGCGCGCTGCAAACGAGGTAACAATGGCAATGCCTATTTTCCAATCGTAACCAAGCGGACGGATAGCAGGCTCAATCGCTTTTCCAACATAACCGATATAAGAGTTCTCTAATTTTTCGCTTTCTAATTGTTTGTTTAATTCAGGTGTTAATTGTTGAGCTTGTTCTAATTTAACTTTTTGTTGATCAAGTTCATTTAATTTATCACCCGGACCAAAATTGCTCATGAACCAAAGGATGATGGATATCGCAACTATTATTTTTCCGGCATCAAACACAAACACTTTTACTTTATTGATAACCGTTAAGGCTACGTTCTTAAATAATGGCCAACGATAAATTGGCATTTCCATCATAAAGAAAGAAGCTTCTTTGGTCTTTAATAATTTTTGCATCACAAAGGCGGTGATCAACGTGAACACAAATCCCAAAAGATATAAACCAAACAACACAACGCCTTTTAAATTCAAAACACCAAACACCATGCTATCCGGAAACATCATGGCTATTAGCAAGGTGTATACCGGTAAACGCGCCGAGCAACTTACCAATGGCAATACAAAAATGGTGATCAATCGTTCTTTAAAATTACTGATGGAACGCGTTGACAAAATGGAAGGAACAGCACAAGCCGTTGCACTGATGATAGGGATAACCGAGCGGCCGTTCAAACCAAACTTGCGCATCAACTTATCCATTATAAAACTCGCGCGCGCCATGTATCCTGAGTCTTCCAGCAATGCAATAAAAATAAACAAGAACGCAATTTGCGGAACGAACATCAACACGCCACTAATTCCCGCTATCACTCCATCTGTAAGTAGATCATTCAACATCCCTTGCGGCATGCTGGTTTTAACCACATCACTTAATTTCATAAAGCTTTCTTCTATCCAGGTCATTGGATATTCGGCAACATAAAATATAAATTGAAAAATGATGAACAGGATAAACAAGAAAACGGCGTAACCAAATATCTTGTGCGTTAACACCTTATCAATTTTCGACGTAAGTTCTTTCAAACGCAGTTCAGCAGGGGTTTTTACGCACAGACCATAAATGTATTTGATGTTCTTGAATCGGTAGATCTTATCGTCTTCTTCCCACTTCAACAACTCTTCTTTTTCTTTTCCGCTTAAAACAAACTGATCACGTACCTGTTGCGGGTATGTTTTTTTCGATTGCAGATCAAAAAATTTAGCGCTCGATGGTTTTGCTTCAACAATGGCTTTCTTTAATTTTTCAATTCCATCCTTACTTCTCGAATCAACCGGTATTACTGCAACTCCCAGAAGTTCTTCCAGTTTCGGAATATTTATTTCAATGTTCTGTGATACCGCTTCATCATACATATTCAGCACTGCTACGGTATTCATTCCCAGATCAAGGGTTTGAGTGGCTAAAAGCAAATTACGTTTTAAGTTGGTTGAATCAAGCACCAACACAACCACATCTGTTCTTTCTTTTTCGGAAAGCAATGTAGAGATCGCTACTTCTTCATCAATGGATTTGTAGAACAAACTGTAAGTCCCAGGAAGATCGATCAGATTAATGACTTGTTCACCGATCTTAAAACGACCTTCTAATTTATCTACCGTTACACCGGTGTAATTTCCTGTTTTTTGATTTAAGCCGGTAAGCGCATTAAACAGCGTTGATTTGCCGGCGTTCGGGTTGCCGAGTAACGCTACGTTCAGTTCTTTTTTATCAGTGCTCACCGTGTTAGTTTAGGGTATCAACCAAAATATGGTCGGCTTCGTTTTTACGCAGGCTAAGTTCGTAACCCGAAACGTAAATTGCAAACGGACAGCCCAATGGAGCCACCATGGCCACACTCAACTCTTCGCCCGGAAAACAACCCATCTCAATTAATTTTGAACGAAAAGGTGTATCCTCGATCAGTTTAATGATCGCCCTTTCGCCTGGTTTTAATTCTGATAAGTGCTTTTCCATGATTTTTACTTCGTAAAGCTCCAAAAAACCATCATTATTTGAAATACCTTAATTGTGGTATTTTGAATTAGCCACAAAGACACAAAGGCACAAAGGTTGGTTTCTGTGATCCGTTTAATGCATGTATCGTCACCCTGAACTTGTTTCAGGGTCTCAGCACTCAATAATCAGCTAAGAATTGAGATGCTGAATTAGCCCCGAGAACTATTGGGACAGCATGACTTTGGTAAATGAACTTAGTGAATTAGGTCAAAATTTGTAAACCTTAAACAAAACCCCGCTTAAGTTGTTGTATTAATGTATTTTAACGATTTAAGGGCAATAAAAAGCCCCACAATCGTTAGTTAAATTTAGTATATTTGTGATAATGAAAATTGTAGACGGACCAGGCTTTATTCCCGGAGACCTATTGGCGCAGATCAATAACCCGGATGACCTTAAAAAGCTTACAAAAGAGCAATTGCCGCAGCTTAGTAATGAGTTAAGGCAATTTATTATCGACCTGGTTTCGGTTAAAGGCGGGCACTTTGGCGCATCCTTAGGTGTGGTGGAGCTTACCGTTGCTTTACACTACGTTTTTAATACCCCTTACGATCAATTGGTTTGGGATGTGGGCCATCAGGCATACGGGCATAAGATATTGACCGGACGCAGAGATGTGTTTCATACCAACCGTAAATACAAGGGTATCAGCGGTTTTCCAAAACGTTCAGAAAGTGAGTTTGACACCTTTGGTGTAGGCCACTCATCTACCAGTATTGGTGCGGCTTTAGGTATGGCGGTTGCCAGCAGATACCAGGGTATAAAAGATAAACAACACATTGCTGTAATTGGCGATGGATCTATGACCGCAGGTATGGCGTTTGAAGCCTTGAACCACGCCGGTGTTGAGAATGCGAATTTATTAGTGGTGTTAAATGATAACTGTATGGCCATTGACCCTAACGTGGGGGCCTTAAAGGAATATTTAACCGATATTACCACATCACACACATACAACAAAGCAAAAGATAAAGTTTGGGAATTGTTGGGTAAGATCAGCAAATTCGGACCAAACGCGCAAGAGATCGCTTCGAAGATCGAAAATGCAGTAAAAACATCATTGCTTAAACAAAGTAATTTATTTGAATCGCTTAAGTTCCGCTATTTTGGTCCGGTTGACGGCCATGATGTAGAGCGTTTGGCATCAATTTTAAACGATATTAAAGATATTCCCGGTCCAAAAATACTTCACGTATTAACCAAAAAAGGCAAGGGATATAAGTTTGCGGAGGAAGGTAATGAAACCGTGTGGCATGCGCCGGGCGTGTTTAATAAGGAAACAGGTGAGATCATTAAGGTAACACCAAAAAATCCGCAGCCTCCGAAGTATCAGGATGTATTTGGACACACCATAGTTGAGTTGGCAGAAAAGAACCCGAAGATCATGGGTATTACACCTGCTATGCCTAGTGGTTGTTCGTTGAATATCATGATGAAGGCCATGCCCGACAGAGCAATTGATGTAGGTATTGCCGAACAGCATGCCGTTACATTCAGCGCCGGATTGGCAACACAGGGCTTAACACCATTTTGTAACATATACTCATCGTTCATGCAACGTGCGTATGATCAAGTGGTGCATGATGTAGCCTTGCAAAAATTAAAAGTTATTTTTTGTTTAGATAGAGGAGGAATTGCGGGGGCAGACGGACCAACACATCACGGTGCGTTTGATATCGCGTATTTCAGAAGCATACCAAACATGATCGTGAGTGCACCAATGAATGAAGAAGAACTTCGTAATTTGATGTACACTGCTCAATTGGATGAAACACCGGGTTGCTTTAGTATTCGCTATCCGCGCGGAAACGGGGTGATGGTAGAATGGAAAACACCATTCAAAAAAATTGAGATCGGTAAGGGAAGAAAAGTGAAGGAAGGAAAAGATGTGGCCATTGTTTCGATAGGCACCGCCGGAAACTTGGTTACGGAAGCCATTCAAGCATTAGAAAAGGAAAACATTTCGGTTGCGCATTACGATATGCGTTTTGCAAAACCAATTGACGAAGAATTATTACATGAGGTATTTACCAAATTTGATAAAGTAATTACCGTTGAAGATGGCTGTATCATGGGCGGAATGGGAAGCGCGGTGTTGGAATTCATGGCCGACAATCAATACGCAGCTCATGTAAAGCGTTTAGGTATTCCTGATAAATTCATTGAACATGGTGAACCTTCAGAACTATATGAAGAGTGTGGTTACTCGCCAAGCGCCATTGCACAAGCCACCCGCGAGATCCTAACGGAAGTGGTGAAACACAAGAAGAAAGTGGTTTAGTGTAATTCATCATAAGCGTTTAACAAATCTTGGCATAAAAGTTGTAATTATTGTTCAAATTCAAAAAAATGGGCAATAATTTCAATTTCAGAAAATCCTTTTTAGCACTATTTTTTCTTTTAATTTTTAAGATAACAGCACAGGTCAACCCGCCTTGTATTAGCGAGGGTTTTGAGAACATGGCCGGTGGAAGTTATAGTACAAACGCTATCCCGGGATGGACCATATCGGCCGGAAGTTATACAGCAATTAACACAAACGGCTATTGTTTGGAGTATCCGGTGAATGGAACGGTAGTCGCAGTAGGCCATGTGACAACTACTCCATTTGTTTTAGGTCCGAACACACCATCAGTTGTACCAGCTTCACCATTTTCCGGGAATAAAGTTTTTCTGTTGAATTCAAGTGATCTCATGTCGCTAAACAGCACATTTAAACGAGCAGAATATAGCTTCAGTGTTACGAGCTCAAACAAGTATTTTCAATATGCGTTTTTTGCAAACATTTTTAACGGGTCACATTCTACCTGTTGTGAAAATCATTATTTAAAAATAAAAATGGTTGACTGCAATAATAACGCAATTCCGTGCTCTTCATTAGCTATTGCTGCGCCATCAACTGGGTCAGCTTCTTGCACCTCAGCAGGCGTTAACTCACTTTTGCCCGGAACCAACAGTCTTTACACAAACGGATGGCAAATTGTAAGTGTAAATCTTTCTTCATACGTGAACACTTGTGTTAAGTTAGTTGCTGAGGTTGGTATGTGTGTATATTATGGTCATCAGCAAGATCTTTGGTTAGACACTAAGTGTTCGTCAATGCCTGTGTTTGTTTCAAATGGAGCAACTTCAGTAAATGGAAACACAATCAATGTTTGTAATGTTCCAACGGCATTTTTAAATATTTTGGCTACTAATTCGCATACCTGGGTTGGTCCTTTGGGAAGTTTCAGTGCAAATTCAAACACTTTTGCAACCACCCCTGTTTCGGGTGTTTATACAGTAAACTATACCAGCCCGGCCTGCACATCTGTTAATTCGTTTACATTTTATCTTAATATAGGCACAACACCTAACCCAACAGTAAGCGCCTCTAATTCGGTTATTTGTATTGGAGGGTCATCTAACTTAACCATCAACGGTAACGGTATTTCAACTTATAGCTGGAGTACGGGCTCGACAAATTCAACAACAGCTGTATCACCAACCATTAACACAACATACACTGCTATAACAACCGGCACTTCCGGTTGTACAAGCACACATTCAATAACAATAACCGTTCAAAACTGCACCACTTTGCTTGAACAAGAAAGATTGACGGGAATTTTAAATGTTTATCCTAATCCGAGTACCGGCGAATTCTATATTTCATCTTCATCAGAAACAGAATGTGAAGTTTTAGACATAACAGGGAAGACCATTCAAACGGTGTTTTTGAATAAGGAGGACCTATACAAACAAAAAGTATCTTTATCTACAGAAGGGGTTTATTTCATAAAAAACAAAAAGTATCCGCAGGTAATTAAAATTATTGTTCACCAAGTTCATTGATTTTAACCACCCTATGGTTTGATAATAAAACCTTTAAACCTTATATTTGTTGAATTAGAAATAAAATTCTAAAAAACAATGAGTGTAAATTTTGAAGAAACATTTGAAGCTAAATTAGCCAAGAATGATATGATCGAACCGAAAGATTGGATGCCTGAAAATTACCGCAAGCATTTGATCCGCCAAATTTCACAACACGCGCATAGCGAAGTAGTGGGTATGTTGCCTGAAGGTAACTGGATAACCCGCGCCCCAAGCTTACGCGCTAAACTGGTGTTATTGGCAAAGGTGCAGGATGAAGGCGGACATGGTTTATACTTGTATACCGCTGCCGAATCACTTGGTGTTAGTCGCGATGAGTTATTGGATGCGCTTCATACCGGTAAAGCTAAATATTCATCTATTTTTAATTATCCTACTTTAACCTGGGCTGATATTGGTGCAATAGGTTGGTTGGTTGATGGTGCGGCCATTATGAATCAGGTAATGTTGCAACGTACTTCATACGGACCTTACGCACGTGCCATGGTTAGAATTTGTAAGGAAGAAAGTTTTCATCAACGCCAGGGTTATGAGGTAATGACCAAATTAGCCTTTGGTACTCCTGAACAAAAAGAAATGGCACAGGATGCATTAAATCGCTGGTGGTTCCCAACATTAATGATGTTTGGTCCGCCTGATTCAGAAAGTCCGAATAGCGACAATGCGATCAAATGGCGTATCAAGCGCGAAACTAACGATCAGTTACGTCAGCGTTTCGTAAACCAAACCATTCCTCAAATTGAATATTTAGGTTTAACTTGTCCGGATAAAGGATTGAAATGGAACGAATCAAAAAAAGGATACGATTTCAGCGAACCAAACTGGGTTGAGTTTAAGAATGTGATCCATGGAAATGGGCCTTGCAATAAGGAGCGTTTAGATGCGCGTAACAAAGCACATAAAGATGGAGCTTGGGTGCGCGAAGCAGCAGCAGAATTCGGACGAAAGCAAAACGAATCACAAGTAGCAGCATAATTTAATTTTATAAAAAAAGAATATGGCAGATAGTCAAGGACCTTTGTGGGAAGTGTTTGTACAAAAGAAAGCGGGACAACCGTTTGTACACTGTGGTAATTTACATGCGTTTGATAAAGAAATGGCATTGCAAAATGCACGCGATCTTTATACCCGCCGTGGTGAAGGAATGGCATTGTGGGTAGTGCTTTCAAGCAACATCGTATCAAGCAGCCCTGAAGATCAGGGAAGTTTTTTTGAACCAAGTAACGATAAAATTTTCCGTCACCCAACTTTTTACCAAATACCGGATGGTGTTGGTCACATGTAATGCAAATTAAATGAACAACGAATTATATAACTACACCTTAAAGTTAGCCGATAACGCGCTTGTATTGGCGCAACGCTTAAGTGAGTGGACCGGACACGGACCATTTTTGGAAGAGGATCTGGCGCTAACAAATGTTACATTGGATATTTTTGGTCAGGCTAAAGGTTTGATGGAATACGCTGCAAAGCTTGAAGGAAAAGGGCGCACAGAAGATGATCTGGCTTATTTCAGAAATGAAAGACAATTTACAAACTGTTTGATATGTGAGCAGCCTAATGGCGATTATGCGAAAACCATCTTGCGCCAGGCCTTCATTGATTCGTTTGACTTTTTGTTGTATTCGCAATTAGCAAAAAGCAAAGATGAAACATTGGCAGGTATTGCTGCAAAATCATTAAAAGAAATTACGTATCACAAGCGCCACTCCCACAGCTGGGTGAACCGTTTTGGTAACGGCACCGAAGAAAGTAAAACACGTTTACAAAATGCCATGAATGAATTGTGGCGTTATACCGGCGAGTTATTTGAAACTACTGATGAGGATGTGAAGTTGGCAAAAGAAGGAATAGCAGTTGATTTCAGCACATTGAAACAAGCCTGGGAAAAAGAAATAAACGAGCTATTACAAAAAGCAAACGTAACAATACCTGAGAATACCTACATGCAAACCGGCGGTCGAAAAGGCGTACACACCGAGCATTTAGGGTATTTATTATCAGAAATGCAAGCCTTGCCTCGCATGTTGCCGGACGCTAAATGGTAATTCATGAGCGATTCAAACAATAACTGGAAAAAGTTTTTTGATTACTTTCCTGATATTTGGCAATACCTGGTCATCATTGTGATCATGATCGTTGCAGCCATTTTTATTTTGTAAACAGTAAAAACATGAAACAAAAAATTCTTGTTTTTTTCACTTTGTTTTTGTTGACGGCTTTTAGTTTTGCTCAAAAATCTGAGGTGGTTAAGATCAAGCGAAAGGAAATTGAAAAGGCCGGCAAACTTGCAGATATTTTGAAGGATATTTCAACAACTTGCGAAATAAAATCTTACATTTTTTCTATTGTAGTTGATGGAAGCGAAAAGTCTTTACCAATTAAAGGACAAGAATTAAATGAGATCAGATATGTTTTATTGGACCCTTATTACAAACAGTTTTTTATTGAGAAGATCCAGTCTAATTGCAAACCCAGGCCAAAGAGCAGATATAAGGTTATTATTGAAGATTAATTGTTTTAGTAATAATCTCTCAATTACTATAGCCAAGCGCCCATCAGGCAGATTATAAAATTTTATTTATCTTTACACATGGCAAATGGTAAAATGATCATATTTTCTGCCCCTTCGGGTTCAGGTAAAACAACCATTGTACGCCATTTATTAAGCAAATTCCCCGATCAGATCGAGTTTTCCATTTCGGCTACAAGTCGCGCTAAACGAGGTGTTGAAGAGAACGGCAAAGACTACTATTATTTCACGCACGAAGAGTTCAAACAAAAAATTGCCAATAAAGAATTTTTAGAGTGGGAAGAGGTTTACGCCGGTGCTTACTACGGCACACTTCGCAGCGAGGTGGAACGTATTTGGGCAAAAGGTAAAGCCGTAATTTTTGATATTGATGTAGAAGGCGGCTTAAATTTAAAGAACCAATTCAAAGAAGATGCTTTGGCTGTATTTGTAATGCCACCAAGCATTAAAATATTAGAAGAGCGATTGAATTCACGTAGCACCGATAGTCCTGAAAGCATTGCCCGCCGTGTAGCTAAAGCCGAAAAAGAATTAAAAACAGCCGAATTGTTTGATTGCTTTATTTTAAACGAAGTGCTCGAAGAAGCCTTTGTGAAAGCCGAAGCGGTTGTAAGCAGTTTTTTACAAAATAAAAAAGCGACCAAATAGGTCGCTTTTATTTTTATTGAAAGTTTTATGATTAAGCAGTTCCGGTTTTTCTTACACCGGTTGTTTTCTTAACACCGGCTACAGCTTTCGCTTTTCCTGTATCCTTTGCAACGGTTTTCTTAGCAGCTTTTGCCTTTTCTTCAGTTGCTTTTAAAGCTTTTGCTTTATCTTCTGAACCTTCTTTATTTTCTTCTTCAGTTTTTAAGTTACCTGTACTTTGTAAGATATTATACCAGCTGAATAATTTACGCATGTTACTTACGTAAACGCGGTCTTTATCGTAATCAGGTAAAATAGCAGCAAAATAAGCCTCAACAGCTTTATCATCTGCTTTGTGATCAACCGCAGCACCACCTTTTTCTTTTTCAAAAATTGCGGTCATGATCTCGTTCAATGGCTTATCATCACCGGTAGTGAACATGCTGATGTCACTTAAAGTTGAAACCTTTGTTGTAGCATATACATTCACACGCTTCTTATCTGTTAAGCCTTCCACAATAATACCATTTTTGCTTTGTGCTACAATTTTGTACAAACCGGGTTGGCCTGTAATTGAAATAAATCCTGATAGATCGATCATTTTTCTACTTTTTTTGGGATAACAAAGATATGTTTTTCTTACAATCCACAAATAATTTTTTATATTTATTTTTTGGATAGCCCATGGATATTGCCTTGAACGATAGCGAACTAGATGCTTTTTACAGGCAGTATTTTTCTTATTACAACACCTTAGATGTTAAATGGCAACGTAAATTTGTTCAACGCGCTGTTTATTTCATGAATTCAAAAGTGATCGTTGGGGCAGATGGCTTTATGATCAACAACAAAGTAAAAGCCATTGTTTCTGCCAGCGCGGTGCAATTAACACTTGGTTTAGAAACATGGGATTACGATTATTTTTTGCACATCATCATTCATCCACGTATTTATACAGATCAACATACTAACCAACAATTCAAAGGCGAAACCAACTTACAAGGACACATACGATTAAGCTGGTTAAGTTTTATAAGTGGGTATAAAGACCCTCATGATAACGTGAACCTCGGTATACACGAATTTACGCATGCGTTGAGGTTCAATGGCATCAGAGGCAACGAACAGGATTATTACATGAAATATTTTTTCATTCGTTGGTTAGGAACAGCCTATGAGGTTTTTATGCAAATGAAGCACGGCCAGGAAACAATTTTTAGAAAGTATGGCGGAGCCAATATTCATGAATTCACCAGCGTGTGTTTCGAACATTTTTTTGAATCACCTCAGCAAATAAAAGACCATTATCCCCATCTGTTCTACAACACAGCCGTTCTATTAAATCAATGCACGCTAAATGAAAAAACAAATATTGACATTCGCGAGCAAATTCTTATTGAAAAGAATGAGATCTTAAATCCGTTGAGTTCATGTCACGTAAAACAAGATATAAAAAGTGAATCATCAGTTCCGCTCATCATTATTAGTGCTATAGTACTTTTAATTACCGCTATCAAGATCGGGTTTTTTACCGGCCCAAGTTTGATATTGTTTTTCATCACTCTATTTTTTTATTTCAGATTAGAGCACAACTTTATTGAACTGGAAGCCGATCAAAAAACCATTACCATTACAAAGGGTTACTTTATTGCCAAACGCTGGCATAGGCAAAAAATATTATTATCACAATTGGTAAATCTGCAGTACAATATTGATGGGCTTAATACCGATCTTTTGTTTGTTTATTACAATTTTGAAGACAAGCACTTTTATGAGGAAAATTTGCAATGCGATTCGGCCAAGGTTCATAATTTGATACAGGAATTGAAGCAAAATAAAGTTGCAATTAACCGAATTGACTAATAGATTAAATTTTTTGTACTTTAGCGCAAATTAATTTCAAATGAAGTTGCTTTGGTTGTTTCACTTGACAATTAAAAAACAATAATTTAAACACATGAAATACGCTGCCATACCTAACGGTTTGTTTGTAGATAATAGAAACAAATTCAAAAATCATTTAAAACCAAATTCATTAGCTGTATTTTTCAGTAACGATATACTTCCCACCAACGCCGATGGATCAATGGGATTCAAGCAGAATAGCGATCTGTTCTATTTAACGGGCATTGATCAGGAAGATACTATTTTGGTTATTTTCCCTGATGTAAAAGATGGTAAACACACAGAGGTATTATTCATTAAAGAAACAAGTGAACTAATCGCGGTATGGGAAGGCGCTAAACTTACAAAAGAACAAGCAACTGAAGTAAGCGGTATTCGAAACATATACTGGTATCATGAGTTTGATAAAGTATTTAAAACATTTGCGTTTCAGGCAGAGAATTTTTATTTGAACAGCAACGAGCACACACGCCGTTATATTGATACACAATCTGCTGAAGACCGTTTCAATTTACGTTTACGCAATATGTATCCATTGCACACTGTGTATCGCAGCGCACCTATCATGCACAAGATACGCGCCATTAAAAGCGCCTATGAAATTGAATTAATTCAAAAAGCATGTGATATTACCGAAAAAGGATTCAGAAGATTATTGAAATTTGTAAAACCGGGTGTGTTCGAATACGAGATCGAAGCAGAATTAATTCACGAATTTGTAAGAAATAAAAGCAAAGGCTTTGCATACGGACCGATCATTGCCAGCGGAAACAACGCCAACGTTTTGCATTATGTGGAGAATGATAAAGAGTGTAAAGATGGCGATATTATTTTGCTGGATGTGGCTGCAGAGTATGCGAATTATGCAAGTGACCTTACACGTGTTGTGCCTGTAAATGGAAAATTCACAAAACGACAAAAAGAAGTTTATAATGCCGTATTGCACGTTAAAAAAGAAGCACAAAAAATGTTGGTGGTTGGCAATACGTTTGATAAATACAACAAAGCTGTTGGCGAAATTATGACCGAACAGCTACTAAAACTAGGCCTTTTGAAGAGTGATGATGTAAAAAATCAAAACCCTGCTTGGCCTGCTTATAAAAAATATTTTATGCATGGCACTTCCCATTTCTTAGGTTTAGATGTGCATGATGTAGGATTCTTTTACGAACCAATGCAAGCCGGCATGGTGTTTACCGTAGAGCCCGGCATTTATATTCCACAAGAAGGATTCGGAATACGTTTAGAGGATGACATAATGGTAACAACCGGTGAGCCTCTGAACTTGATGCAGAACATACCTATTGAGGCCGATGAGATCGAATCATTGATGCATTAAAGGTTAAACAAAATCAGGAATACATTTTTACTCGCTTTTTTATCAGAAAATTAGGTGTAAAACAACAAACTAATTCGCTTTAGATTTGTATTTCCTTTATTGATTCACTATCTTTATGAAATAGACAATTCAACATGAAAAAGAATTTATTGATCTTATTAAGTTTGTGTACATCTGCCATTTTTGCTCAAGATTGGGTTTCAAAAATGCTCGACACAAACGCGAATTTTTATGATATAAAAGCTTCCTTTGACGCGTATTGGAAAGATCGTCCGTATGAAAGAGGAAAAGGCTATAAGGCATTTCAGCGCTGGGCCTGGTTTACAGAGCCTCGCGTGTATCCAACAGGAAACATGAAATATGCATCCCGTGGATACGCATACGAAATGTATCAGCAATTTTTATCGGAGCAAAACAGCACCGCAAAACCAAATCAAAGTGCGGCTATTTCGGCTACAACTGCTAACTGGACAGCCTTAGGGCCTTTTGGTTCTCCGGCAGGAAGTGATGCGGGCCGTGTTCAGGTGATCAGAACTGCTGCTTCAAATACAAACATTATTTATGTTGGAACAGCAGCCGGTGGTTTGTGGATCTCAACCAACGGTGGCACCTCCTATTCAACCAGCACAGACATGTTGGTTTCATTGGGTGTTTCAGATATTGCAATAAGCCCAACCAATTCATTGGTAATTTATATTGCAACAGGCGATAAAGATGCAGGCGACACGCACTCTACAGGTGTTTTAAAATCAACCGATGGCGGAGCAACCTTTAATACTACCGGTTTATCATGGTCTACTTCGCTTACCCGAAGAATTTACCGTTTATTGATCGATCCAACTAACGCTAATAACTTATTGGCAGCTTCTTCTGTTGGTATGTATAAATCAACAGACGCAGGTGTTACATGGTCTCTTACTTCAAGCGCAAGCTATGTTGATGCTGAATTAAAACCCGGTGATCCTACAACCGTGTATGGCGTTACATCAAGTGGAATTTTAAAATCAACAAACAGCGGAGCAAGTTTTACCAATGTATCATCTGTAGGCGGAGCAAATCGTTTATCATTAGCGGTAACCCCTGCAAACCCTAATTGTGTATATGTTTTAGCGAGCGCAAGTAATAATGGTTTTGGTGGTTTATACCGTTCAACAAACTCTGCAACAAGTTTCACATTAATGAGCAGTACACCAAATATTTTCGATTGGAGCACAAATGGTTCGGGTGTTGGAGGCCAAGGCTGGTATGACATTGCGATCGACGCTTCTCCAACAAACTCAAATGAAATTGTAGCCGGTGGCGTTAACACCTGGCGTTCAACAAACGGCGGATCAACCTGGGCACTTCATACACACTGGACAGGTGGCGGCGGAAGACCTTATGTACACGCTGATCTACATTGTGTTTATTATATTAACGGTTCAACCATTTTCTTAGGACATGATGGCGGCATTTCGCGTACCACCAATGGCGGAACAAGTTATACAACCATTAATGGTAACATGAATATTGCACAGATCTATAAATTGGGAAACTCTGCAACAACACCAACGCGAATTGTAACAGGGCATCAAGATAACGGAACAAATTTATCAGCCGGAACTGCCTGGAGCGAGATTTATGGCGGTGATGGTATGGATTGCTTTATTTCATGGAACAATAATAATGTTATCGTAGCATCCTACGTGAATGGCGATTTTCAGCGCACAACTAATGGCGGCGGAAGCTGGACAAATATTGTAACCGGCTTATCGGGCACAGCAGCTTGGGTTGCTCCAATTGTGCAAGATCCGGTTAATGCCAACACCTACTATTGCGGTTACAGCGCCATGTTCAAATCAACCAATCAAGGAACAAACTGGACCCAAATGGGCTCAACCAATATGGGCGTGTTGGATGAAATTTATGTTTGTCCGAATAACCCTAGTGTGATCTATGCTTCAACAGCTTCTAGCGTATGGAAAACAACAAATGGCGGAACAAACTGGACCAACGTTACAGCGGGCATACCAACAAGCTCTGCTCAAATTACCGATATTACTTGCGATAACTCCAATCCTAACAATGTTTATGTAACGTTATCTGGATACACTTCTGGCGTAAAGGTTTACGCATCAAGCAATGGTGGCGCAAGCTGGACCAATTACTCAATCGGCTTACCAAATATTCCGGCGAATTGCATCATTTATCGCAACAACTCACCTCAGGTTCTTTATGTTGGTACCGACATGGGTGTTTATTACCGTGAGGCAAGCATGGGTTCATGGATCAGCTATAACACCGGCTTACCAAATGTTGTTGTAAGTGAATTAGAGATCTATTATCCAACACAAAAAATTCGCGCGGCAACCTATGGTCGCGGTGTTTATGAATCTGCATTGTATTCAAATCCTGCAGCACCTCCTTATGCATTTTTCTCAAATACCGTATCTCCTGCTTGCGTGAATGTTCCTTTTACGTTCAACGATCAATCAGCAAATACGCCTACAACCTGGAACTGGAGTTTCCCTGGGGGAGCGCCTGCAACTTCAACCGTTCAAAGTCCAAGTGTAACTTATACTGCTACCGGTATTTATACCGTAACGCTTATATCTGCCAACGGAAACGGAACCAGCACACCATATGTGTCAACCATTTCGGTGGTTAATATGCCTACGGTTAGTGTAAACAACGTAACTGTTTGTAGCGGTCAAAATGCAAATATCACACTTACCACAAATGCAACATCTGCGGTTTGGTCAAACGGCCCAACTGGTTTGTCAATGAATGTATTGAATGCAACTTCATCGGCTGTTTACACTTACACCGCATCTTTGGGTGCATGTAATTCAATAGGAACTGTTTCGTTAACCGTAATTAACCCGCCGCCAACACCTTCTGTTATTGTTTCGGGTTCGGTTTTAACAACCGGAACTGCTGCAGGTTACCAATGGTATTTAAATGGCAGCCCAATCCCGGGTGAAACAAACCAATCATACAGTCCTACGCAAGACGGCTGGTATACTGTTTATGTATTTAACGGCAATTGCCCGTCAGCTGCGGCAGCCATTTACATTTCGGTTACAGATTTGAAGGATAATTCTTATGCTATTTCTGGCTTAATTGTTAGCCCAAATCCTGCAAAAGATGTGTTAAACATTAAACGCACGTTAACATCAAAAGAAGACATGAATTATGAGATCTTCAACATTGTTGGTCAAAAGATCCTTTCAGGTTCATTTAAATCAGATGCAGTTAACGAGAATACCATCCAAATTCAACAATTAAGCGCAGGAACATACGTTTTAAAACTTTCTGAAAACGGCCACAGTTCTACAATTAAGTTCATAAAAGAATAGTTTTCTTTATTTTAAAAAAATAGGCTGTAAGACTTGATGATTTACATAAAAATCGTTAATCTTACAGTCTTATTTTAAATGAAGAAAACATGAATCAAGCCTCTACCCCCGTTGATTATCTTCCTATTATTTTAATGTTTTGTGTTGCCCTCGGATTTGTGTTAACCACTATGGTTGCATCACATTTACTTGGACCAAAGCGTAAAACAAAAATTAAACTCGATTCTTTTGAGTGCGGTATCGAGGCACAGGGTAATGCCCGCGTTCCCTTTTCCATCAAGTATTTCCTTACAGCCATCCTTTTCGTATTATTTGATATCGAGGTTATTTTTATGTACCCATGGGCCGTTAATTTTAAAGATCTGGGTATGTTGGGTGTTATTGAAGTGTTCTCATTTATTGCCTTGCTATTGGTAGGTTTCTACTACATGCTTTCAAAAAAGGCTTTAAAGTGGGAAGAATAAACTAACTACAGTTTTAACTGTTGGTTTACTAAATCAAAAACAAAATTTTCATGAGCAATAATAAATTAGTTAAACGTACAAAACTAGAAATGGCCAAAAGCCCTGAGGGCATTGAGGGTCCTGGTTTTTTTGCTGCAAAGTTAGAAGATGTGATAGGCTTGGCCAGAGCTAACTCGTTATGGCCATTACCTTTTGCAACATCATGTTGTGGAATTGAGTTCATGGCTACCATGGCCAGTAATTACGATTTGGCACGTTTTGGTTCAGAGCGTTTGAGTTTCTCTCCACGCCAAGCCGATATGCTAATGGTAATGGGAACCATTGCAAAAAAAATGGGACCAACCCTTCGCCAGATCTATGAACAAATGGCAGAGCCAAAATGGGTATTATCTGTTGGTGCTTGTGCCAGCAGTGGTGGTATTTTTGATACTTACAGCGTTTTACAAGGTATCGATCGTATCATTCCGGTTGACGTGTACGTGCCGGGCTGCCCTCCGCGTCCTGAGCAGATCATCGAAGGTATCTTAAAGATCCAGGACCTTGCTAAAAACGAATCCTTACGCAGAAGACACTCTCCTGATTACAAACGTTTGTTGAACAGTTACGGAATAGAATAATTTTTCATGAGTCAAGAAGTATTAAATAAGGTTACAGAAGCAATCAATCAAAACGTTCATGGCGCTATTGAGTCATCAGAATTGTTGTATAATTTCCCTGTGATCACCGTTAAAAAAGACCATATACACGACGTTTTGGCCTTTTTGAAATCAGATCCTGAAATGAATTTTCATTTCTTAACCGATCTTACAGGTATTCAAACTGCCGATGAAAAACACCTTGGTGTGATCTATCACTTGCACAATATGGTTAAGAATAATCGTGTGCGTATCAAAACATTTTTTGACATCAATAAACCGGAGATCCCTTCTGCTACCGATCTTTGGCCTGGTGCTAATTGGATGGAGAGAGAGACCTACGATTTTTATGGTGTAAAATTCAAAGGCCATCCGAATTTAAAACGCATTTTAAATGTGGACGAAATGGATATCCATCCTTTACGTAAAGAGTATCCTTTGGAGGATCAAACGCGTGAAGACAAGGATGATAAAATGTTTGGACGATAAGAAAAAGTTAGAAATTAGATTGCAGATATAAGAAGTAAAAATCTTAATTCTAAAATCTTAAATCTTATATAGAAAAATGAGTAAGAAACAAAACATTATTGACCCGCATGAGGTGATTGACGAGAAAGAGTATTCAACGTTGAATCTCGGTCCTACTCACCCTGCAACACACGGTATCTTTCAAAACGTGTTGAAGATGGATGGCGAGATCATTCATGAAGCAACACCAACTGTTGGATACATACACCGTGCGTTTGAAAAACTGGCAGAACGCCGTCCATATAATCAGATCACACCTATTACCGATCGATTGAACTATTGTTCATCACCGATCAACAACATGGGTTGGGAAATGACGATGGAGAAATTATTGAATGTAAAAGTTCCAAAGCGTGTTGATTACATGCGTGTGATCGTAATGGAATTAGCGCGTATTGCCGATCATTTGATCTGTAACTCCGTTGTAGGGGTTGATACAGGTGCTATGACAGGTTTCTTATACATTTTCCAATGGCGCGAAAAAATTTACGATATCTATGAATCAATTTGCGGTGCGCGTTTAACCACGAACATTGGCCGTATTGGCGGTTTTGAGCGTGAGTGGTCGCAACGTACCTGGGACCTGATCAATGATTTTGTGAAAGGATACCCGAAAGCATTAAAAGAATTTGCGAATTTATTGGAGCGCAACAAGATCTTTATGGATCGTACAGTTAACTGCGGACCAATAACTGCAGAGATGGCATTGGATTACAGCTTCACCGGACCAAACTTGCGTGCAGCAGGCGTTGATTACGATGTGCGTGTTGCATCGCCATATTCATCTTACGAAGATTTTGATTTTATTGTGCCGGTTGGTTCAAGCGGTGACACCTATGATCGTTTCATGGTTCGTCAGGAAGAGATGTGGCAATCATTACGCATCATTGAGCAAGCCATAAAAAATATGCCTAAAGAAGGCGGTCATCATGCCGATGTGCCAAGTTTCTTCTTACCTCCAAAGGAAGAAGTTTACAACAACATGGAAGCATTGATCTATCACTTTAAAATTGTGATGGGAGAAACAGATGTGCCTAAAGGCGAAGTATATCACAGTGTTGAAGGTGGTAACGGTGAGTTAGGATTTTATTTGGTGAGTGATGGTGGTCGTACCCCATTCCGCCTGCATTTCCGCCGTCCTTGTTTCATTTACTATCAGGCTTATCCGGAAATGATCAAAGGCACCATGTTGTCTGATGCTATCATTACCATGAGTAGTATGAATGTGATCGCCGGCGAATTAGATGCGTAATTAAAAAAGAATTTATTGAATTGAAATAAAATGGGAAGTCAAGTACACGGAACACAAGAGTTTAACAAAGCAAAACGCTCTGAAATAAAATTCAGTGATGCTGCAATGGAAACCGTTAAAACCATTATCAGTCGTTATCCCGAAGGAAAACAAAAATCGGCCTTATTGCCTGTATTACACGTGGCACAAGCTGAATTTGGCGGATGGTTAAGCCCCGAAGTAATGGATTATGTTGCTGAGGTTTTAAAAATTAAGCCTATTGAAGTATTTGAGGTGGCTTCGTTTTACACCATGTATAATTTAAAACCGGTAGGTAAATGTGTGTTGGAAGTTTGCCAAACAAGTTCATGCTGGTTAAACGGCGCAGAGGATATTGTAAAATACATTGAGAAGAAATTAGGTATTAAAGTTGGCGAAACAACACGTGATGGCATGTTCACTTTAAAAGTGGCTGAATGCTTAGGTTCATGCGGTACAGCGCCAATGTTGCAATGCGGCGCTTCGTATCACGAGAATTTAACTTACGATAAGGTTGATTCGTTATTAGAGAAATACAAAGCAGAAGGTAAGCAACGTAATTATACAGATTTGGATTATCATAACACATTGTAATTATTAAATGAAAGTCATCCTTCAGTCACACTGAGCGTAGTCGAAGTGAGACAAGGATAAACAAATATTAATATGGGAAAAAAATTATTGATACATAACGATAAAGTGCCTAACATTCACACGTTAGAAGTTTATCGTGCGCATGGTGGATATGCTTCAGTAGAAAAAGCATTGAAAACAATGACGCCTGATCAGGTTACCGATGAAGTAAAAAAATCGGGCTTGCGTGGTCGTGGTGGTGCCGGTTTCCCTACCGGTATGAAATGGAGTTTTTTGGCAAAGCCCGAAGGCGTTCCTCGTTACTTGGTTTGTAATGCCGATGAATCGGAGCCCGGTACATTTAAGGATCGTTACTTAATGGAAAAAATTCCTCATGCTTTGATCGAAGGAATGATCACCTCATCTTATGCATTAGGAGCTAATCAATCATACATCTATATCCGTGGTGAGTATTTTTATGTTGCCCGTATTTTAGAACAGGCCATTCGCGAAGCGTATGCTGCGGGCTGGTTAGGAAAAAATATTTTGGGCACCAATTACTCTTTAGAACTTTCGGTTCAAGTGGGCGGTGGCGCATACATTTGCGGTGAAGAAACTGCTTTATTGGAATCGTTGGAAGGTAAGCGTGGTAATCCGCGTATTAAACCGCCTTTCCCTGCAGTTGCCGGTTTATGGGGTTGCCCAACGGTAGTAAATAACGTAGAGACAATTGCAGCTGTTTGTCCTATTGTTATGATGGGTGGCGAAGAGTATGCTAAAATTGGTATTGGTAAATCAACCGGAACAAAATTGATCTCTGCATCGGGTCACATCAACAAGCCGGGTGTATACGAAATTGAATTAGGTGTACCTGTTGAAGAATTCATTTATAGCGAAGAGTATTGCGGTGGTATTTGTAATGGAAAAAAATTAAAGGCAGTTGTTGCCGGTGGATCATCGGTTCCTATTTTACCAACTGAATTAATTTTAAAAACAGCAAAAGGCGAACCACGTTTAATGACCTATGAAAGCTTATCTGACGGAGGTTTTCAAACAGGTACCATGTTAGGTTCTGGTGGATTCATTGTAATGGATGAAGATACCAGCATTGTAAAAAATCTTTTCACGTTCTCTCGTTTCTATCATCATGAGTCATGCGGACAATGTTCGCCTTGTCGTGAGGGTACAGGATGGATGGAAAAGATATTGAAGAAATTCTTGAATGGAACAGCAACTGAAGCAGATGTTGAATTGTTATGGGACATTCAAAGTAAAATTGAAGGAAAAACTATCTGTCCATTAGGAGAAGCAGCTGCTTGGCCTGTGGCTGCGGCAATCAGACACTTTAAACATGAGTTTTTAGAGATCGCCCGCAGTAAAAAGTTTGTTGATGTGAGTCATTATGACCGTTTAAATAAAGTTAAAGCATAATTGAATAAAGTAATTTACATAGTTGTTATAGCCTTAATGGCGTTCACCGTAAACGCACAAACCTCGTGCGCCAGTGCTGTGAACATTTATTCATTTACATTTAACGGAACAACTTACGAAGTTGTAAAGGAAGCCAAAACATGGACAGCTGCTGCTGCTTGTGCCGTTCAACGCGGTGGTTCGTTGGTTGAGATCAATAGCCAGGGAGAGCAAACAGCAGTGTATAATGGAATTGTTTCTGCTAGTGTTGCAAGTAATTATAGTCCGGTTGGTGATGGTGGTGGCGCTTCATATGTTTGGATCGGCGCAACAGATAAGTTTAACGAAGGATCATGGATATGGGATGGAAATCATGATGCAATAGGCGGGAATTTTTGGAATGGTCAGGGTTTAGCAGGAGCAGGCAATGGAACGGTAGTTTTAAGTCAATTTGTAAATTGGGGAGGAAAATCTAATTCAAGCATTCAGGAGCCCGATGACTTTAATTCGAATCAGGATGGCGCTGCAATGGCTGTTTCGGCTTGGCCTTTTGGTATTGCCGGCGAGTGGAATGATATTGCGCTTACGAATTCAATTTACTACGTGATCGAGTATAACAATACATTGGGTGTAAGAGCAAACGAACAACTAGCATCGCTACAAATTTTCCCTAATCCAACTAAAGAAAAAATTGAAATAACATCAACCATTGAGATCAAAAAGATAGAAGTGAGGGCAGTTGATGGAAAGATTGTAAGAGCAGTGAATGCAGTTAAAAAAATTGAGATCATTGATCTGACAGGATTAACAAATGGAGTTTATTTTGTGGATGTAACTACAAAAGACAATTCAGTAATTACAAAAAAAATAGTGAAAGAATAAACATATTTTAAGCTAACAAGCATGAAAGTAACTATAGACGGAATAGAGATCGATGTGCCAAAGGGCACAACCATTCTTCAGGCGGCTCGTATGATCGGTCCTGAAGTAGCACCTCCTACCATGTGCTACTATTCTAAATTAAAAACGAGTGGAGGTTATTGCCGCACCTGTATTGTTAAGGTAACACAAGGCAGTACAGCAAATCCAAATCCAATGCCAAAGCCGGTAGCAAGTTGCCGTACCGAGGTAATGGATGGAATGGTGGTACAAAACATCACATCGCCGGAGATATTAGAAGCACGTAAAGGTGTTGTTGAATTCTTATTGATCAACCATCCTTTAGATTGCCCTGTGTGCGATCAGGCTGGTGAATGTAAATTACAGGATCTTGGTTACGAGCATGGGTCTGCAAAAACGCGTTACGAATTCAAACGTCGTGAATATGAGATGATCGACATTGGTGATAAGATCAAATTACACATGAACCGTTGTATCCTTTGCTACCGTTGTGTTAAAACAGCCGAGCAAATTACAGATGGCCGTGTGCATGGTATGATCCACCGTGGTGATGCTGCAGAGATCTCAACTTATATTGAGAAAGCAATTGATAATGATTTTTCAGGTAACGTAATTGATGTTTGTCCGGTTGGTGCATTAACAGATAAAACATTCCGCTTTAAGCAACGTGTATGGTTCACAAAACCGGTTGACGCGCATCGCAATTGTACAAAATGTTCGGGTAAGGCTCGTGTTTGGTTAAAAGGCGAAGAGGTGTTACGTGTTACTGCTCGTAAAGATCAGTGGGATGAGGTTGAAGAATTTATTTGTAATGATTGCCGTTACGATCACAAGAAAACAAGTGATTGGGTAATTGAAGGTCCATCGCACATTAGCCGTCAAAGTGTGATCTCACAAAACCATTATGAGCATTTGAACGAATTAAAAGTTCAGATCTTAAAACAACAAAAAGCACTTGGATTCATTGAAATTAATAAACGCCCTTAATGTAAAAGTATGATAGCATTTGTTTTGTATAAATTATTATTGTGTGGTATCGTTTTCGCGATCTCGTTAGGAGTTGCCGCATATGCCACATTATGGGAGCGTAAGTTTGCTGCGTTCTTACAAGATCGTGTAGGACCAGACAGAGCAGGACCTTTTGGTTTGTTACAACCGTTAGCCGATGGTGGAAAAATGTTCTTTAAAGAAGAGATCATCCCAACTGTTTCAAACCGTTTCTTATTCATCTTGGGTCCGAGTTTATTCATGTTAACGGCGTTAATGACTGGCGCTGTTATTCCATGGGGACAAGATTTTGTAATAGATGGAAAAACATATTCGGCACAGATCACTGATATTAATATTGGTGTGTTGTATGTTTTTGGTGTGGTATCGGTAGGTGTTTATGGAATTATGATCGGTGGATGGGCATCTAACAACAAGTTTGCTTTATTAGGCGCTGTGCGCGCTTCATCACAAATGATCAGTTACGAAATTGCTATGGGTATTTCGGTGATCGCATTGATCATCACATCGGGTGGAACATTAAGTTTAAGAGAAATTGTTCAGCAGCAGGATGCAGGAGTTGCAAACGTTGTATGGCAACCATTAGGATTTTTAATATTCTTTATTTGTGCATTAGCGGAAACCAATCGTGCGCCATTTGATTTACCTGAAGCAGAAAGTGAATTAGTTGGTGGTTATCACACAGAGTATTCATCTATGAAATTAGGTTTGTTCTTATTCGCAGAGTACATCAACATGTTCATCTCTTCTGCAATTATGAGCGCATTTTATTTTGGTGGTTTTAACTTCCCATTCGCACAGGAATTATATCATGCATTAGGATTAGAGCCGGGTTCAATTATGATCACTTTAATTGGTTTTGGCGCTTTCTTTACTAAGATCGTTATATTTATTTGTGTATTCATGTGGATCCGTTGGACCCTTCCACGTTTCCGTTATGATCAATTAATGAATTTAGGTTGGAAAACCTTATTGCCTTTATCGCTTTTAAATTTAGCAATAACAGTAGTAATTGAATTTGTAAGAGGCAATCTTCATTTTTAATAATGAATAAAGGAATTAAAATAATAAGTGTAGTAAGTAAGATCAGCGAAGCGGCTGAAGTTTGGGCGCTTTTACTGATCGCAATTATTTCAGTGATTTAATAAAAAACAAATGGCATTACAACTAACAAATAGAAGTAAAATGGTTTCAAATAAAGAGCAAAGCTTTTCGGAGCGCCTTTATTTGCCGGCAATTGTAAAAGGGATGTTGATCACCTTTAGTCACTTGTTCAAGAAAACACCAACCACAAAATATCCGGAGCAAAAACGTCCGATGGCTCCTGTATACCGCGGTCAGCACGTTTTAAAGCGTGATGAGAACGGCGCAGAGCGTTGTACGGCTTGTGGTATGTGTGCAGTTGCTTGTCCGGCTGAAGCCATTACCATGGAAAATGCAGAGCGCAAAAAAGGCGAAGAGCATTTGTACAGAGAAGAGAAGTACGCTTCGAAATATGAGATCAACATGTTACGTTGCATCTTCTGCGGATTATGCGAAGAGGCTTGTCCGAAAGAGGCGATCTTTTTAACGGATAGAATTGTAGATGCTGAATACGAACGCGAAACGTTTGTTTATGGTAAAGATAAATTGGTGGAGAAGATCGATAAGCGTATTGATGTGACCAAGCGTCAAACCTTGGAGGTTGCTGAATTTAAAAAGATTGCAGGAACAAAACACAACACGCTTTACGATGGAAAAGCGATCAACAAAGGAAAACATTAAGAAGTTAGAACGTAGATTTTAGAATTAAGAAGTAATAATAAATTAGATTTGAATGGCGGAGAAATCTTAAATCTCAAATCTTAAATCAAAAATAAATATGTTAGGATACACAATAACGCAATGGCTTTTCGGGATACTTTCCTTCCTTGCGATCATGTTTGGATTATTAGTGGTGTTTAGCCGTAACCCGGTAAACAGCGTGTTGTATTTGGTGTTAACTTTTTTCTGCATTGCTGGCCATTATTTATTAATGAATGCACAGTTTTTAGCGATCGTGCATATTGTGGTGTACGCTGGTGCTATCATGGTTCTCTTCCTCTTCATCATCATGTTAATGAATTTAAATGAAGATAGCGAGCCGCAAAAAACCTGGCTGACAAAAATTATTGCTGCAGTTGCCGGTGGCTTAATGTTATTTGTATTGGTTGGATCATTAAAAGGTTCAGAGCAATTATCGTTAACGGTATATGGTTCACCGCAAATTGGTTTGGTAAAGAATTTAGGCAAGGTATTGTTCAAAGATTTTTTATTCCCATTCGAGATCGCTTCAGTGTTATTGTTAGCGGCTTTAGTTGGAGCAATTTTAATTGGTAAAAAAGAAACGAAATAGATTTAAGAAGGAAGATTTAAGATTTAAGAAATGAATAAAGAGGATTTAAAGATTAGAACAAAGAAGTTTGCAATTGAAACAATTCAATTTGTGAATACTTTGCCTAAATGTAAATCAAATGATGTTATTTCATACCAAGTTTTAAAATCGGCAACATCAGTTGCTGCAAACTATAGAGCTTCTTTGAGAGGAAGATCATCTGCAGAATTCGTTTCAAAACTGAATGTTGTTTTGGAAGAGGTTGACGAATCTATGTTTTGGTTAGAATTAATTAAGGAAACAAATGAAAAGATTGATACAAACATATTAAACAAATTACATAAAGAAAGCGATGAATTAACTGCTATTTTTACCGCATCATTAAAAACAGCACGTAAAAATCTAACTTCTAAAATCTAACTTCTAAAATAAAAAAAATGATCAACGGAATTTCAATAAACTATTACATTTTGCTTAGCGCGATCTTATTTATTATTGGATCAATTGGCGTTATGGCTCGTCGCAACTCCATCATTATTTTCATGTGTATTGAATTAATGTTGAATGCGGTTAATCTATTATTAGTGTCGTTTAGCACCTTGCATAATGATGCAAAAGGACAAGTATTTGTGTTCTTTATTATGGCAGTAGCGGCCGCAGAAGTAGCGGTTGGTTTGGCTATTTTAAGTATGATTTACAGAAATGTAAAGAGTATTGACACCGATTTATTAAGCAATTTAAAGAATTAGTATGATCAAGTTAGTAGGTTTAGTTCCATTATTCCCTTTAATAGGGTTTTTAATCAACGGCTTTTTCGGAAAAAAGATGAGCAAATCTTTATCCGGAATTATTGCATCGGGTGCTATTTTAGCCTCGTTCGTAGTGTCGTTATTAGTGTTTTTAGAAGCGCGTCATTTGCCGGAGCATTCGCAAACGGTTAATTTATTTTCATGGATAAATGCCGGAGCACTATCTATTCCTTTTGAATTTGTGGTTGACCCATTATCAACCTGGTTCTTATTGATCATTACCGGAATCGGTTTTTTGATACATGTGTATTCAACTTCATACATGCATGATGATGAGGGCTTCTCGCGCTTTTTCACTTATTTGAATTTGTTCGTGTTCTTCATGTTGTTGTTGGTTTTAGGAAACAACTTCTTAATTATGTTCGTAGGTTGGGAAGGTGTAGGTTTATGTTCTTATTTGTTGATTGGCTTTTGGTTCAAGAATACCGACTACAACAATGCGGCTCGTAAGGCATTTGTGATGAATCGTATTGGCGACCTTGGATTTTTATTAGGCATTATTTTAATTTTTGTAACGTTTGGCAGCATTAGCTACAATGAGGTTTTTGCAAAAGCAGGAACTGCTTCTGAAGGCACCATAACAGCAATTGCTTTATTGTTATTTATTGGTGCTATGGGTAAATCGGCACAAATTCCGTTGTACACCTGGTTACCTGATGCGATGGCGGGTCCAACTCCTGTATCAGCGTTGATCCACGCGGCAACTATGGTAACAGCTGGTATTTATATGATCGTTCGTTCAAATGTATTTTATTCAATAAGTGATATTGCCGCTGAAACAGTTGCTATTGTTGGTGTTGCAACAGCATTGTTTGCAGCAACAATAGGCCTATTTCAAAACGATATTAAAAAGATATTGGCCTATTCAACCGTATCACAATTAGGTTTAATGTTCTTAGGTTTAGGTGTTGGTGCATATAGCAGCGCTGTATTCCACGTAACCACACACGCGTTCTTTAAAGCCTTATTATTCTTAGGTGCAGGTTCGGTTATCCATGCAATGGGTGGCGAACAAGACATTCGTAAAATGGGCGGTTTAAAAGGCGCTTTACCAAAAACATTCTTAACCATGTTCCTTGGAACGTTAGCCATTAGTGGTGTACCGGGCTTATCAGGTTTCTTCTCAAAAGATGAGATATTGGCACATGTGTATGAGCATAGTCCGGTTTTATGGTTCTTTGGTATGTTAACCTCTATGCTAACTGCATTCTATATGTTCCGTTTAATGTTCTTAACCTTCTGGGGAAGCTTTAGAGGAACTAAAGAACAGCATCATCACTTACATGAATCACCGGCGGCCATGACCATTCCGTTGATCGTACTGGCAATATTATCAGTAGGCGGTGGATTGTTAGGTTTACCTGAATTCTGGCACATGCCAAATTTTGTAGGCGAGCATTTATCGCCATTGATCTTAAGAAAAGATCCAAGTACGTTGAGTCATGATACCGAATGGATGTTAATGGGAATTGCAGTAGTTGCAGCGTTTGCAATGATATATGTTGCTTATGTGATCTACAGACAACGTAACATTATTCCATTAAGCGAAGGTGATAAAATGCCGGCATTGCAAAAAACCATTTACAATAAATATTATGTGGATGAAATTTATGATGCAGCTGTAAGAAAGCCTTTAGACGGCATTTCAGGTGTGTTCTATAAGTTTGTAGATAAGCAGATCATTGACGGAATGGTGGAAGGTGTTGGAAGTGCAGTGAAGGGGATAGGCAGTGTTGTAAGATTATTGCAACAAGGTAACATCAGTTTTTATGTGATCACCATGGTGTTGAGCATTGTATTTATTTTATTGTTTACATTTTTAATATAATTAATTAAAGAAGATTTATGTTAGCAGGTTCATTAATAGTTTTCCCTTTACTGGCAGCCTTATTGGTTTTCATGGTTAAAGGTAAGGGCGCACGCAACTTGGCATTAGGCTTATCTGTAGTCCAATTTGCCTTGTCGTTAGTTGCATTATTTCAATTCAAACATAATCCCGATTCACATCAATTGATGTTGAATTGCTCATGGGTAAAAGCTTTGGGCATTCATTTTTCAGTGGGTATTGATGGCATTGCGATGTTGTTGATCTTACTAACTACATTCCTTGTTCCGTTGATCATTTTATCATCATTTAAAAATGAATATGAGCGCGAGAATAGTTTTTACGGATTGATCTTATTAATGGAAATGGCCTTGGTTGGCGTTTTCATGGCTAACGATGGTTTCTTATTTTATGTATTCTGGGAATTAGCATTGATCCCAATTTACTTTATCTGTTTGGTTTGGGGTGGAGATAACAGAGCGAAGATCACTTTCAAATTCTTTGTATACACATTATTTGGTTCGTTGTTCATGTTAGTTGGATTGGTTTATTTATATAACCATACATTGACTGCAGATGGTTTAAAATCATGGGCTATACAGGATCTGATCAACGCAGGACACAGTTTAGGTGAAGCACAACAAAGTGCGGTTTTCTGGTTAATATTTATTGCCTTCGCTATTAAAATGCCTGTTTTCCCTTTCCACACATGGCAACCTGATACCTATGTTACAGCACCAACTCAAGGCACTATGTTGTTATCGGGTATCATGGCAAAAATGGGAACATTCGGATTAATGAAATGGTTATTACCTGTGGTTCCATTGGGAATTGAGAAATGGGGTGGTTTAGCTATTGGCTTGTCTATCGCAGGTGTTATTTATGGTTCATGTATTGCAATCGTTCAAAAAGATTACAAACGTTTAATTGCTTATTCATCATTTGCACACGTTGGTTTAATTGCTGCCGGTATTTTAAGTGCTACCGCGCAAGGTATACAGGGTGCGGTTTTACAAATGGTAGCACACGGTGTAAATGCGGTTGGATTATTCTTGATCGCTGATATTTTATTACGCCACACCGGCACACGCGAAATTGAAAAACTTGGCGGCATTAGAAGTATGAATGGAAACTTTGCCGTATTATTTTTAATTGTGATGTTAGGTGCAGTTGCTTTACCGTTAACGAATGGTTTCCCAGGTGAATTTTTATTGATCAATGGTGTTTACCAGTTCAGCGCCGGTGCTGCTGCATTTGCGGGTCTATCAGTGATATTAGGAGCGGTTTACATGTTAAGAAGCTACCAGGGTATTATGTTGGGTGAGCGTAAGGATAGTCACATTGCTTTTGGTCCGTTAGACGGAACAGACAAAGCGATATTAATTATTATATGCGCAGCTATTATTGGTTTTGGTGTATATCCAAAAGCATTAACTGATATTGCTGAACCTGCAGTAAAAACATTATTAGAGAACATTAAGTAATTAGAGAAGAACACGAATTATGAAAGGATTTTTAGTTATTAGCGCCCTTGGAATTTTAGCCATGTTGGCCGAGGTATTTAAGTTTAAAAAACTATTGATGCCTTTAACGGTGCTTGGTATTTTAGCTGCGTATGCGTTAAACTTCATGGAATGGAAGCAACCTTACAGCATCTCTTATTTTGATAACATGATCGCCTTTGATAATGTTGCTTTGGCATTTTCAGGTGTGATATTGATCACTGCTTTCTTTTGGTTCTTATTAGCTAATAGTAATTACGAGAATGAAAATCACATGGTTGATCATTACGCGTTGGTATTGTTCGTTATTACAGGTGCATTGATGTTAACGGCTTATAAAAACATGACCACTTTATTTATGGGTGTAGAGATCATGAGTATCCCTTTATATGTGCTAGCAGCCAGTAAAAAGAACAATGTGTTAAGTAACGAAGCAGGCTTTAAGTATTTGATCATGGGATCATTTGCAAGTGCTTTCTTATTATTTGGTATCGCTTTAATTTACGGCGCTACCGGTTCATTCGATCTGAATGAGATCCGCACTTACATCAGCACAAACCAAGGTAATTTACCATCGTTCTTTTATGCAGGTGTAGTAATGATGTTAATTGCCATGTGCTTTAAAGTTTCTGCTGCACCATTCCATTTCTGGGCTCCGGATGTGTATCAAGGTTCACCAACTCTTATTACAGCTTTAATGAGTACGGTTGTAAAAACCGCAGCCTTTGCGGCTTTCATGCGTTTATTCATGGTAAGTTTTGCAGGTGTAAGTGAAACCTGGTCAAACATATTAGTTGTGGTTGTTGCTGCATCTCTTGTAATAGCAAATATCACAGCTGCTGTTCAAACTAACGTAAAGCGTGTGTTGGCGTATTCAAGTATAAGCCACGCTGCCTTTATGTTAATGGTTATTTTAGCGAATGTTCGCAGCAACATGTCGGTTAATGCCATCCTGTATTATTCATTAGCTTATTCAATTGGAAGTATTACTGCGTTTGGTGTATTGAACAGCGTAACAAAATATGGCAACGAATCGTTTGATGAATTCAATGGTTTAGGAAAACGCAATCCGTTATTAGCAGTTTGTATGACGGTTGCCATGCTATCATTAGCAGGTATTCCTATCACAGCCGGTTTCTTTGCAAAGTATTTTGTGTTCACCGCAATGATGACCACCAGCTACAAGTGGTTATTGATATTAGCCGTATTAACCTCTGCGGTAGGTGTGTATTATTACTTTAAAGTGATCATTGCGATGTACTTTAAAAAGGCCGAAAATCATGAGCCGGTAAAAATGGAAATGATCAACACCATGGTAATTGCCGTTACTGCTATTATTACCCTTGCCATTGGTTTGGCTCCGGGCTATGTAGCAGAAATGTTCACGTTTTAATTAAATACTATGAAAGCAATTGTAATTGGCTCAACCGGATTAGTAGGAGAGCACTTGTTGCAATTGCTTGACAAGGATCCTCGATTTACTTCTGTATGCGCTTTAGTCCGCAAACCGGGCGCCTTACAATCGAGTAAAATAAATTACGTAGTTGCTAACTTTGATCAGCTTGATCCTTTACTTATTAATGGCGATGTATTGTTTTGCGCTTTAGGCACTACGCTTAAAAAAGCCGGAAGTAAAGAGGCACAGTATAAAATAGATCTTACCTATAATTTTGAAACTGCACGCATTGCCAAAGCAAATGGCGTAAGCAAATTAGCCCATGTGAGCTCAATTGGTGCCAATGCTAAAAGTGGTAATTTTTATTTGCGCGTAAAGGGGGAGTTAGAAGAGAAATTGAAAGCATTAAATTTTGAAACTGCAATAGTCGTTCGCCCTTCATTTATTTTGGGAGATCGTAAAGAATTTCGTTTAGGAGAAAAGATCGGCATCATCCTAATGAAAGCATTAGGCTTTTTAATGATCGGTTCATTGAAGAAATACAAAGGTGTACACGCTAAACAAATTGCCAAGTGTATGATCGATGAAGTGTGTAACACAAACAACAAAGGCTTTCAGGTAATAGAAAGCGATCAAATACAAGCTTATTAAGATGCAAAAACCCGACCTGGATAATAAAGAGCGAATAGAAGAAATGATCAGGTCGTTTTATACATCCTTACTCACGAACGAAAATATAAAACCGGTTTTTGCGCATACCGATTTTGAAAGACACATGCCGCACATGATCGCGTTTTGGAGTTTTGTGCTGTTAGATGAAGCGGGGTATACCACCAATGTGTTTGATAAGCACGTGAATTTGGGGATTAAAAAAGAGCATTTTGGCATTTGGCTTTCGCATTTTGAGAACAACATTAACAGTAAATACGAAGGCCCAAAGGCTGAATTAGCAAAACAACGCGCGAATTTGATAGCTTATACGTTTGAGAAAAAATTAACGGCTATTGGAAAGCTAAATGAATAATACCAACACTGTGCTTGTTGATAATACAATGAACGTTAACAATTGACATCAATGGCTTTTAAATAAATTTGAGTAAATATTAAATGATGAAAACGATCAATAAAGGATTAATAATTGCGGCAATAGCATTAACAGCTTGTGTGCCGGCAAGATTATTGGATGAGAACAAAGAGAAATTAGCGAAATGCGAAACAGAATCGGCTGATGCTAAAAAAGGCCGTCAGGATGCAGAAAGCAAATTAGCTGAAACCAAAGAGCAATATGCGAAAGATCTGAAAGCATTAGATGGATTGAGACGTGACACTGCCATTATTAGCAGTAACTATCGCAACCTTACTCAGAAATACGATAAGTTAGATGTGTTAAACAATCAATTAATGGATCGCTTAAATAAATTATTGGCAGGCAGCGAAAAAGATAATGCGAAGTTGAGTGGCGATTTGCAAATGACACAAGAGCAATTATTGAAGAAACAAGATGAATTAAAATTGTTAGAAGCAAAGCTTTTATTGCAAAAGAAGGAGTTAGATGACCTTGCCGCACAATTAAAGGCCCGTGAGGTCCGTGTGAACGAATTAGAGGCCATTTTAAAGCAAAAAGACCAAGCAGCAGCAGATTTAAAGAAGAAGTTGCAAGATGCGTTATTAGGATTTGAAGGAAAGGGTTTAACGATCACTCAAAAGAATGGAAAGATATATGTGAGTATGGATGAGAATTTATTATTTGCAAGTGGTAAAACCAATGTACAACCTAAAGGTGTTGAGGCCTTGAAGAATGTAGCAAAAGTTTTAGAGCAAAACACTGATATAAATGTAATGGTAGAAGGGCATACCGATGATGTGCCAATGAATGGTGCAGGTGAGATTAAAGATAATTGGGACTTAAGTGTGATGCGTGCCACATCAGTTACAAAGATCATGTTAGGCAGCGCTAAAATAGATGCTAAACGAATTACTTCTGCTGGTCGTGGTGAATTTTTCCCGCTTGATCCGGCTAAAACACCTGAAGCACGCAAGAAGAACAGAAGAACAGAGATCATCTTAACACCAAAATTAGATGAGTTATTAAAAGTATTAGGAGATAATTAATAAAAAACAACATGGGATTTTTATCAGAATTTAAATCATTTGCCATGCGTGGCAATGTGGTAGACCTCGCGATAGGTGTGGTAATTGGCGGTGCTTTCAGTAAGATCATCAATTCATTGGTTGATGATGTGATCACACCGGCTGTATTAACACCTGCATTAAAAGCAGCACATCTTACAAACCTTGCAGACCTTGCTATTCCTGGCACAGCGATCAAATACGGTAATTTCTTATCAACCTGTATTTCGTTCATGATCGTGGCCTTTGCCCTATTTATGGTGGTAAAAGCTATAAATGCCGCTAAGAAAAAGGAAGAAAGCAAGCCTGCCCCTGCTCCGGAACCAAGTAATCAGGAAAAATTACTGATGGAAATACGCGATGCATTAAAAAAGTAAAAGTTTATTCATATAGATTTATAAAAGGGTCAGTTTCTGGCCCTTTTTTTATGTAATAGCCTTAATAGTTGTGTTCTAAATTGCTGAAAAACAATCAAATAAGTTGATTAAACACGAGTTAATGCAGAGTTAATGAATGATTAATGACCAATTTAACGATATAATTTATAAGGATTAATGCAGCCGATTTTCAGTTAAAAAGAGGCTAGTTTAAGTAATTTCACTTAAAGAGTTGTTATTCAATATATTTTTCATATTTTTACGAAAGTTATTAACAACTAATTAACCAATATGAAAAAATTAAGTGCAGAAGAGTTCGCTCAACTCCCTATAAAAGGGAAAGGACGCAGTTCCATCGTATTTAATTCATTGATCAATTTAAAAGAGGGCGAAGGCCTGTTAATAGAGAAAAAAGATTGGAACCGGAAAGCCGCGCCCAGTGCGCTTATCAGGTACATCGAAAAAAAGTATCAAATGAGATTCTCTTTTGGTACGCTTACGAACGGCTCCGGCTGGGCAGTTCAGCGATTAAATGAAGTGAAAAAAGAAATTCAGAAAGCCGAAAAAGCGCGCGCAACGCAGCCAAAGCAGGATGAGGAGCGTATGGCATTAAAATCGGAATTAACTCTATTTTATTTGGGTCGTATATCCTTTAATAAAATTGAGCGTATTGAGGACACCATTAAAGCCGCTGTAATGCACTTTTGGAAGACAGACAAGAAAATGATCCAGGATGTGTTTTACGAGGTCATAGAGGGCTTAAAAGACCAAGGACACATTGTGATAGAGAAAGAGAAGACCTACATACCGTTAAAACAAAATTAAGATTAAGTACATATCAAAAAAAAGACCCGTATTATCGGGTCTTTTTAGTTTTAATTGTTCACCAGTAATTTAAATCCTTTACCGTGAATGTTGATGATCTCAACTTTACTATCGTCTTTTAAATATTTACGCAATTTAGCAATGTAAACGTCCATGCTTCGGCCGTTAAAATAATTATCATCTTGCCAAATTGATTTTAGTGCAAAGCTTCTATCTAACACATCATTCTTATGTACACAAAGCAAACGTAATAATTGACTTTCTTTGGTAGTTAATTTTTGTTCGTTACCGCCCAATTGTAATAATTGTTTTTCAGAGTTGAAATTATAATTACCTACTTTAAAGTTTACTTCTTCGCTATCGGTTGAACGGGTTTTGTTACTACGTCTTAAAACTGCGTTCACACGAGCTAACAATTCTTCCATGCTAAACGGCTTGGTAATATAATCATCCGCTCCCGCATTAAAGCCCTCAATAGTATCTTCTTTCATGCTCTTAGCAGTTAAAAAGATAATAGGGGTATGCTTATCACTTAAACGAATTTCTTTTGCTAATGTGATACCATCTTTTACCGGCATCATCACATCTAATAATAATAGATCGTAAGTGCCCTTGAAAAATAATTCTGAACCCTTCTGTCCATCTTCTGCCAATTTCGTTTCAAAGCCCTTAGCATCTAAATATTCTTGTAATAAAGGTCCCAAACTTGGGTCGTCTTCAACAAGCAATATCTTGGTTTTAACATTTTCCATAATTTCCAATTGTTAAATTTTAACTAAAGGTAATCCAAAAATGTGCCAAATTTTAACATTTAACATTTATTTTCAAAAGGGATGGTGATCATAAAGGTGCTTCCTTTTCCCAATTCGCTTTGAACATCAACTGTTCCGTTGTGCTTTTCAACTACCGCTAAAACGTACGACAATCCAAGGCCAAAGCCTTTTACATTATGCACATTTCCGGTAGGTACTCGGTAAAACTTATCAAATATCTTACGCTGGTTTTCCTTACTAATGCCAATTCCGTTATCTTTTACCGAAATTTTTATGCCATTTTCGGTGTTTTCAGTCTTTACTGTTATTTCCGGCACGCCAATGGTGTATTTTATGGCATTATCAATCAAGTTAAACACAATATTGGTCAAATGTACCTTATCTGCCATTAATTTATAGCGTTGCGCCGTTAACACTGTATTTATGGTACCGCCTTTTTGGCTAATAAGCAACTGCGTATTATTTATTGCGGTATTAATGATCTCATGAATATCAATTTCGGTAAGCTTTAATTTAAATTCACCTTTATCTAAAATAGATGTTTGCAAGATACTTTCAACCAATACACTTAAGCGTTTATTTTCGTCGCGTATCATTTTCAAATACCGGTTTTGTTTTTCGGGCGTTTGGCTAATGCTCGAATCGCTTAACATTTCGCTGGCCAACGAAATGGTACTGATAGGCGTTTTAAACTCATGCGTCATGTTACTGATAAAATCATTTTTAATGGTAGATAATTTTTTTTGTTTAAGGTTGGATGCCAATATGTAATAGAATGAAAAAACGAAAATGAGGATAACCACAACCGAGATGATGAGTAAGGGATACATGCCTTTAAAAATATCGCGTTGTTGATTTGGGAACTGAACGATCAGATAGTTTTGATCAATAAATGTATTGTTGGGAGAAAGAGATACTTTGTAATGCACGCCAAGTGAATCAACATCCATTTCGGCAAATTGTAAATTGGTTTGATTATGACTGCCGGGAAAAAGATTGGTGATGTAAAATTTATATTTTGCATTTACACCATTGTTGCGCAACTCTAATTTTAATAACGAGTCAACTGAAGACGTATCAATGGTTTGTTTGTAGTTATTGTATGAATCGAACGATTGCTCAGACTTAAAAAAATCGGCACCAATTTTTGATGAACTTACCAGATCATTAAAATCGGTCATTAAACTGTTTTTAGATGATTTAATACTGTTTAAAAATGCCGAGAAATAGGGGTTTGATTTAAGCGAATCGCCAATGATATCTTTTGAAATATATCTGAATGATTTTTTTCCGTTACTATCTATTGAAAGTTCTTGCGAAAATTTAAAATTCAGCGATCCTTCGTTTTTTCCTTTAATGATGGGCGAATTGAGTACCCCTTGGCTTTTGATCTTTATTTTTTTGTAACCGTAGTTTGCATCTTGTTTTTCTAGTTTTTGAGCAGTAATGTTTAAGGCTTCGTTTACCTTTTGCTCAAACACATCTTCTTTCACTTTAAAATCGCTCCTGATCCAATAAACCTGAATGATGATCAATGTAGCTAATGCCACAGAGAACAACACAGTAATAAAGATCAGATGCTTTTTGGTCATAGAAACCCAAAGTTAATAAGAAATGCTAAAGATAGTGGCTTAAAAAATACTAAAATTAAGAGGCGCTTACAACCTTGTTCCTTAAACGGGTTACCGCTTCATCAGCAGGAGCAATGGTTTCATAAACATATTTCAGATCACTTCGCTGAGCAATGATATCACTCATGATACCTGAAATTGTTACAAGATCATTTAACACAAACATCGCATCTTTATTAAGGTTAGATTGACCCAAAAGAACAATAATATTGTCTAATGTTTCTTTATGTTTGATGATCGCTTTTACAATGCCTTCAGAAGGTGTTTTTTTAGCAATTTGACAAGAGGTATAAAAACCTTCGATCCACACACCGGCAATAATTAATGATGAAGTAGCAGGACGATTATTTGCTTTTAAAATTTCATCGGTTTGGCGGAAAGCAACTGTAATAATTTGAAGTAACGAATCTTTATTATCACGCTGTGCATCCATACGATCGAACATAGATTGATCGAAAGCGCCGTTAACACCAAGGCGACCGGCAAGTGCATTTACGCATTTTAAGAATAAGATACTTTCCTGTGTTTGATCAAACACATTAGCAACGCTTAGGTCTGATCCATAAACACCAAGGTTTAAGGCAATGTATAATTCGGTATTATAATTCTTTACAAAATCAGGTTGATTTAAAATTTCAGTATCGTATTCTAATTTATTCTCTGCAACCAGTTTTAAGATCTCACCTCTATCGGGAAGTGAATTAAATACGTGTTCGGCACTTTGTTTGGTTTTTTCAACAGCTCTAATTACTGTGCTATCGTTTTTCAATTCAATAAACTCATCGGGCTTTTCTGCTGAATCGCATGAAAACAAAAATGCAGTTACAACAACAAGTGATATTTTGATGAGGCTTTTGAACATAAAGATTTAACAAATGTAAGCAAATTTTTTATTTCCTTACGCCATTGTTGTAGTTTATTCGGCTTATCTCTTTTCCGCTTTTGTCGTAAAATATCCACTCCCCATCTGCAACACTTTGTACCTTGCCTTTTCTAAAGTCCTTGATGATCTTGTAATTGGTAATACTTTGCAATTTGGCATTTGTATAATAACTCAAACATTTGCCGCTTAATTTACCATTTTTAAAATGTTGAATTTTGTTAATTCCACCGGTTTCGTAAAAGTATTTCCACTCGCCGTGCTGATGACCTTTTTTGTATTTTCCTTGTGTATCCACAAACATGCCCTTATCAAACCATTGTTTATAGGCTCCGTGTTTAATACCATTTACGTAGCCGCATTCTTCACGCGGTTGTCCTGTTTCATACCAATACGACCATTTTCCGTTCTTTTTACCAATGCTATTGTATTTACCGCTGTAATTTACCTTTCCATTGGTATACCAACCGTTCCATTCACCAACAATAACGCCGCTATTAAATGAGCCTTCATCTTTTTTAGCGCCATTATCCCACCAGCTGGTCCAAAGGCCGTGTTCTTTGCCATTCACATAATTACCTTCCTGTAGTTTTTTACCGTTCTCGAACCAGGTGGTCCATGTACCGGTTTTTACATCTTTTTCATAATTCCCTTGGCGCCACTGTTGTCCACCGCGGTAGAAGTAGGTCCAGGTGCCGGTTTTTTTATCATTAAGGTAATAGCCTTCATACTCCACTTTTCCGTTGGTATAGTAATAGGTCCATTTATCTTCACGTAGATCATCAGTTAAAGTACCTATCATTTCAGGTGTTCCGTCGGTTCGGTAAAATTTCCACACCCCATTTTTTTTGTTGTTGGTAAAATTTCCTTCGCTTTTTGCTTTGTGATTCGGATAATAGCTCGAGTAATAGCCATTTAAAATTCCGGCAATGTAAACGCATTCGTAATCTAATTCACCATTCGGATGAAAGAAGCGCCACTGCCCATCCTGTAAGCCATCTTTGTATTTTCCCATGGCGCGTATTATGCCATTATCATAGGTGGCGGTAATACTTCCATTACCATTACTTACTAATTGGTTTCCTTTTGAATCCCATAAATTGATCAATAAAAGTGTACTATCCTTATACGATTTATCAAATTTTGTCGTGTTGTTCTCATATACCTCTGTCCAGTTACCGCAAGGTTTTCCGCCGCAGTAATTTTGGGTGCCTTTCATTTTACCATCTTTATAGTATAAAAAAACTCGACCTTCTTTTTTATCGTTTTCAAAATCGCCTTTGCTTTCTATTTGGCCATTATCAAAGTAATAGGTCCACTCGCCTTGTTTTTTACCATTCACAAAATTCTCAACACTTTTTGTTTTTCCGTTTTCGTGATAGGCCACCCAGGTACTATCGGGCTGGTTATTGGTAAACTTGGTAATTTGTGCTGTTTGTCCGTTTTTGTATTTGTAAACATTGGTGCCCCATTTTTTACCACGCATAAAGCGCTCCATGGCTTTAACTGATCCATCGTCGTAATAAAATGTCCACACACTATCTTCTTTACCATAATAGTAAAATCCTTTGCGATCAACTTTCCCGTTTTTGTAATACTCGTAAAAAGCGCCATGTGGCATCCCTTTGTAATAATCGGTCTCGGATTTAAGTTGTGTTTGCTCCAGATCGTAATACTCTTTTTTAAGTTGAGCAAAACTTAAGGATGTAATGAAAATAAAAAGCAGTGTAAGGCGAAATAACATAGGTTAAAAATAAAGGACATAACCCCAAAACGGCCACTTAGTTACAAATGATATGAACAAATTAAAGTTATTTAAAATGCCTTGCTAGTTGGCAACATACGGGCAATAAAAAAGGGCACCTAAAGCGCCCTCTTTTAAAATGGTATGATCTAAGAATTAGTTGTTCTTAAAGAAATCATCGTAGCTCACTTCCTTTGTGTTTAATGAGCATGTTGATTTTACAAGCTCAAGAACCTTACGTGTATACATGTTCTCAAATATTTTTTGGGCTTCTTTTTCTTTGCTTAACAAGGTTGCGGCAATTTTATTCACTTCTTCCTCTTCAGCTTGTTGGCCGTATTTAGCGTATTCAGAGCGGATGTAAGCTTTAGCCTCATCAGTAGCTTCTTCAGGCGTTACAACAATATTGTTGTTTTTAATGATCTTGTTCTCAATTAATTTCCACTGCATTGATTTTGCATACATTGGATATTCTTTTTCCAATTGTTCTTCTGAAATTGGTTTTTCGTTAACAGCCATTAACCAACGCTTTAAGAAAGAATCAGGTAAAGCTAAACCTAGTTTTTCAACCAAAGTTTTTTCAATTTCCTGTTGTAAGAAACGATCAGCATCTACCTGGAACATTAAGCCAAGTTCATGTTTGATCTTATTGCGGAATTCTTCTTCGGTTGTTACTGTGCCCGGACCATAGATCTTATCGAACAGATCCTGATCTAATTCCGCATCTTCTAAACGTGCAATGTTTTTTACAGTTAATTGTAAATTCGCGTTAAAGTTTTCAGCAACTTCTTTATCAATACCTAACGAAACACTTTTATCTAAAGCCGTTTCGTAAAGGTCGTTAGCATTAACTATGATCTTATCTTCTTTTTTAACACCAATTAGTTTTTCTTTAGCAGGCTCGTTCTTCATACGATCTAAACCAATACTGGTGCTTTTGTAAACACCACCGGCTTTAATGGCGCCTGTTTCATCTAATTCATTGATATCAACAAACACAACATCTTTATCAGTTGCTACTTCCGGGTTTACAGGCTTACCATAGTTTCTTCTCACATCCTTCACATATTTTTCAACCAGCTCATCATCAATTTTAACTGTTTTGTAGTTAAAACTTACGCTGTTGCTTAATTGAACATCAAATTGAGGGGCCAAGCCAATTTGGTAAGTAAATTCAAAATCCTTTTGATTTTCAAAATCAACAGGCGTTTCTTGTTTAGGTAATGGATTTCCTAAAATATCCAATTTATTTTCTTCAATGAATTTATAGATAGAATCATTCAATAATTTATTGATCTCATCTACCATGATCTGTGTACCGTATTGTTTTTTGATCAATCCTTCAGGAACTTTACCTGGTCTGAAACCCGGCATTGCAGCCTGACGTTGCACTTTTTTAATTCCTTCTTTAATTTTTGGTTCGTAATCGGTAGGAGTAACAGAGATGGTGATCTCAGCATTTAAACTATCGATATCTTTCTTGGTGATGTTCATCATTTTAATTTTAATTGGGCAGCAAAAATAGTGATTTTTTATAAATAAAAAGCCTGTTAAGGTATTCCCTAACAGGCAATTGTGTTAAAAGACTTAAATATTAATCGTCGGTTGGCTCGGGAGCCGCAATTGGCTTGGCTTTTTTAGCTTTCATGCTCGACGGCCAAATGATGTTGATGATCTCGTTATGTGCTGTGATCATAGCTCTGCTGATACCGCCGCTGATGGTCACATTTTCGTTCGATTTATTCTTCCAGGTTCTTTTTACTTCTTCATAAGTGCCATCACTCAATAAAGTATAAAACTTAACCACTTTTCCTTTTAAAACCTCGGCTTTACCGCTGTTACAAACAGCCTTATTTCCCATACGGCTGGTAATGATCACATCGGTATAAACACCGTCTTTTACCTCGTCGGCACCTCTGTCTTCTAATTTAAGGGCCCATTTATTATAGCAATTCGGTTCAATTTTTTCTTCTTTTTGAGCAAACGAAGTGCTTGCAGCCAGCGCTAAAAAAAGAGTTAGTACAATTGATTTTTTCATAATCTCAAAACGTAATAAGACTTTAAATATAAAAAAAAACCTCAACACCGCCTAATAATTGCAATTTTAACGATTGAGTTTATTTAATATATAATATTAAATAAGTGTACTACAGAGGTTTTAAAAATGGTTTTTGCTATAAATTGTGGCAAGCCTTGGGAATTTTGTGTAGTTATTTTGCGCCCAAATTAATTGTATGCTCATAAAAACATTTGGATATACCGTGCAAGGTATAAGCGCAACACAGGTTACCATAGAGGTAAACATTACTCAGGGAATAAATTTTTATTTGGTAGGATTACCCGATAACGCTGTAAAGGAAAGTCAGCAACGCATAAGCGCAGCCTTACGCAACAACGGCTTTAAAATTCCCGGCAAACAAATTACGGTAAACATGGCTCCGGCAGATATACGTAAAGAAGGTTCGGCATACGACCTGAGCATTGCCATTGGTATATTAGCAGCATCAGAACAAATACTGTGTTCATCAATTCAAGATTATGTGATTATGGGCGAATTAGCGCTTGACGGGGAGATCAGACCAATAAAAGGCGCCTTGCCAATTGCCATAAAAGCAAAGCAAGACGGATTCAAAGGCATAATTTTACCGGAACATAATGCCATGGAAGCTGCTGTGGTTAACGGACTGGATGTTTATGCCGTTAGATCGATAAATGAAGTAATTAATTTTTTTAACGGGAATGAAGATGAATTGCGAAAGGTTAATATTGATATTAATGAAGCGTTTTTAAATTTAAATGATGAGCTAGATTTTGATTTTGCAGATGTGAAGGGACAGGAAAGCATAAAGCGTTCGCTGGAGATAGCAGCTGCCGGTGGCCATAATGTAATTTTAATTGGCCCGCCCGGCGCCGGAAAAACCATGTTAAGTAAACGGCTACCATCCATATTACCACCCTTAACAATTGATGAGGCTTTAGAATCAACAAAAATCCATAGCGTTGCCGGTAAAACAAATAAATCGCAACGAGGACTGGTAACTCAACGTCCGTTTAGAAATCCACACCACACGATTAGTGATGTGGCGCTTGTTGGGGGCGGCAACAATCCGCAGCCCGGAGAAATTTCATTGGCACACAATGGTGTTTTGTTTTTAGATGAATTGCCTGAATTTAAACGCACCGTGTTAGAGGTAATGCGTCAACCGCTTGAAGACAGGATCGTAAGCATAAGCCGCGCCAAATTTAGTGTTGAATATCCAGCAAGTTTTATGTTGGTGGCAAGTATGAATCCATGTCCGTGTGGTTTTTATAATCATCCTGAAAAAGACTGTGTATGTTCGCCAGGTGTTGTACAAAAATACTTGAACAAAATATCAGGACCATTGTTAGATCGCATTGATCTGCACGTTGAGGTTACACCAGTTTCCTTCAATGAACTAAGCACAAAGCAACAATCGGAAAGCAGCAAAAACATTAGGCAGCGCGTAATAAAGGCACGCCAAATACAAACTAAACGTTTTAGCGAAATGGAAAATATACATTGTAATGCCCAGATGCGAAGCAAGGAGTTAAAGGAATTTTGTGACTTGGATGAGGCTGGCAGAACTTTGTTGAAGAACGCAATGGACAGACTAGGCCTATCTGCCAGAGCCTATGACCGAATTTTAAAAGTTGGAAGAACTATTGCCGATCTGGATAATTCCACTGAAATTGGAACACAACATATTGCCGAAGCCATTCAGTTTAGAAGTTTAGATAGAGATAATTGGGCAGCCTAAATAAAATACTTTATTTTTATACAAACGAATTGATCAAACGAATCACATATTTAACTGCATTTTTATTGGTTGTTTTTATTGGGAAAAATTATGCTCAATTTAACCGCACTAAATTTTTATATGAGTTTAGGTTGGCCGATCATAAGGAGAAAGTAAAACTTTTAGCAGAAGTTGAATACGGCGATATATGGGATATTTATCCGCTAATTAATGATACGGTAGAAAGCATAAGAGAAAAGATCAATAAAAATTCGTCAAGTAAAGAGGCCAGATTTTTATTCGATAAGATAGATGTGAGCAGGGAAATGTTTGAAAAGAAATTTGCAAAAGCCGCCCTAACGTTAGAGAACAGTTTGCATAATCACGCCAGAAACATGTATGACTCATTGACTTGTTATAATCACTTAAAAGATATTTATGTAAAATTAAGTAATTTAAATAAAGCCATAGAAGCAAACCACATGTATGATGTGCTGGCTAATCGGACAAACGATGAAAAGTATCTAAAGAACATAACCAGCAAAAGTAAAATTTGCGACATGTTTGGTTTGCACAGGCAAGCCATTATCGAAAAGCGAAAAGAGTTTAACCGGGATTACAGATCCAAGCAAAACGATACAAATTTTGTGGCAGGATTTTATAACGACATGGGGGTATATTATAATCGCCTCAAAATGCCTGATAGCGCTTTACCTTATTTTATAAAGGCAGACGAATTGATCACAAAAAAGCTAACCTATAATAACGAAACCAATAACAAGTTTTTTAAAAGTTTAATTGAGGGAAATATGGCGTTAGCCTTTACCAATAAAGGCGATTACACAAAGGCTATTCCGTTTTTAAAGAATGATATTTATTATAGTATGAAAGTACGCGACATTGAAAGTGCATTCAATAGTTATGTGCTTATATCGAAATGTTTTACCGTATTAAAGGATCTTAAACGCGCTCATCTTTATATGGACACGGCACAAACAATTTCAAATGTTTTAAATCAACCTCGCGTGAAATTAAAGTTGTTATATGCTCAAGCCGAGTTGTTGGATAAAGAAGGGAATGCTACACTTTCTGTTACGCGTTTTAAAGAATATTTGAACTTAAAGGATTCTATTTCAAACAATGAAAAGGAAATGCAATTAATTAATCAGCAGGTTGCATTAGACATGCAGAACAAAGAGATTGAATTGAATGAAAAGAATCAACAGTTACAAAACGCACGCATACAGGAGGCTAAGCAAAAAGCTTTCAGGGCGTATTTGATGGCAGGTTTGGTTGTTTTAATATTACTGATCGTGTTTTTATTTTATACCAATAATAGCAGCAAAAAAAGAGAGTACGAATTGTCACAAAAGAATGAGCAGATCCAAATTCAAAATAAACAAATTGAAACATCACTGAAAGAAAAAGAATTGCTACTGAAAGAGATCCATCATCGGGTAAAGAACAACTTACAGATCATTAGCAGTGTTATTAATTTGCAGTCCGATAAAACAAAGGATGTGGAAATGCTTGATATGCTCAAGGAATTAAAACTTCGCATTTCATCAATTGCCTTAACGCATCAAATGTTATATCAAAAAGGCAGTGTGAACACTGTTTTATTGAATGAGTATTTAAAGAATTTGGTTACACAAATTACGCAGAGCTATGAGAACAGACTGGTAAAAATTCAGGTTGATATTGAGCAGAAACAACAGTACATTAATATTGATACCGCTATACCTCTTGGCCTTTTAGTTAATGAAATTATAACCAATTCATTTAAACACGCATTCAAAGAAAACAAGGAAGGCATTATTCATTTGTCGGCATCAACTTCCGGAAACACAGCATCAGTTGAGATAAAAGATAACGGGATTGGATTGCCTGCTAATTATAAGGAATTATTAAGCAACACTAACAGCCTCGGATTTGAATTGATCAGTATATTAACGCAACAGATCAACGCTAAAATGGAGATAGAGAACACAAGCGGAGCTGCATTCAAATTCACATTCGCTATTTAAAATATCCGCTTTAAATTGATATCATCCGGTGCCTTAAACACCATTGGGAATTTTTCAACCTTTACCGAACTGGTATCTAAACCAAACGCACGCGACTCGCTTAAACTTAAATGCTTTAAGAAGAAATAGGAATTAAGAATAAGTTTTTCAAAGAATGGTAATTCGTTATCATACGATAAATATTTTTCGATCACCACAAATTTAAAATCTCCAATAATATTGTTCTTGTTTAATGATTCATAACGGCTTGTAATATCTACCTCTTTATTTTGTACAAGATCTTCAACCACTTTTCTGAACATCAAATTAATGCGTGGAGCAACTCTAAATCCTAATCTGAAATCAACACGAATGATATCATCTTCCACCACATGTGTTACCTTATAATCCATACGGTATGGCTCATCCATAACATCTACATGCACAAACCAATAAATATCCGCACGCTTTGGTCTTTTTTGTAAGATCGAATAAATAACCTTTGATTCAATTTCCTCCGGGTTATTTGCACTGGTCATGTATACCAAGTGAGTAGCGTATTTTGGGATACTTTCATCACGACTAAGATCAACCAATTTACTTTGATGTTCTGCTAATTTTACAAAATCAACATAACGCGCCCTGATCTTTTTAGCAAGATACCAAACGGTCATAACAGTAATTAGTAAAGAAGCTATCAATAATGTTATCCAGCCACCATGTGTGAATTTACTTAGGTTTGCCGCTAAGAACGACACTTCTATAATGCCATATAATGTAATAATAAAGTAAATGAACACTGTATTATAACGTTTCATGTGCATGTAAAAGTTAAGCAAAGTGGTGGTCATCATCATACACAACACAATGGCTAAACCATAGGCAGCTTCCATGTTTGCCGATTCTCTGAAGTAAAGTACAACTCCAATACAACCTGCTAATAGCAACCAGTTCAATGAAGGAATATACAATTGACCTTTTAATTCGGTAGGATATTTTACCCTCACTTTAGGCCAAAAATTTAAACGGATAGCCTCGTTAATTAAACTAAATGAACCACTGATCAATGCCTGAGATGCAATAACAGCAGCCATGGTTGCAATAACAATACCGTATGGTAAAAACGATTCGGGCATGATCGCATAAAACGGATTGGTAGCTTTAAACGAAGCCATAGTTTGACCTTCGTGAGAAATTAACCAAGCACCCTGCCCAAAATAATTTAACACCAACATTACTTTAACAAAAATCCATGATACACGAATGTTTTGTCTACCGCAATGACCAAGGTCAGAATAAAGAGCTTCAGCACCGGTTGTACAAAGGAAAACAGCAGAAAGAATAACGAGTCCTGAAGGCGAATCGTGAATTAATTTATACGCATAATATGGGTTTAATGATGAAACAACGCCCCAGTTTGTGCTTAATTGCGATACGCCCAAAACCCCCAACATTAAAAACCAACCTGCCATTATTGGACCGAAGAATTTTCCAATGAAACTTGTACCAAACTGTTGAATGAAAAACAAACCACACAAAATACCAATAACAAGTGGAACTGTGTTCAGATCTTCATTAAAAACCTTTAAGCCTTCAACCGCAGCAGATACTGAAATGGGGGGAGTAATGATGCCATCGGCTAACAAGGCACTTCCACCTATAATTGCCGGCACCAGTAACCATTTGAATTTGGTGCGCTTTACTAATGTGTATAACGAAAAGATCCCACCCTCGCCTTTATTATCTGCGCGAAGCGTTAAGATCACATATTTTAATGTAGTTTGTAAAGTAAGTGTCCAAAATATACATGATATTGCTCCTCGAACTACATCGGCGTTAATAGCTTCCTTACCAACTATTGCGCTCATTACGTAAAGTGGAGATGTACCAATATCACCGTAAATGATACCGAGGGTAACTATAAGGCCTGCAGCAGTAACTTTGCTTAACTGGCCACCATTATGACTGCTCATTTGAGGAGTTTTAGAAAAGACGGACCAAAGGTACTATAAAAAAAGAGTGAAAAGCAAAAATTAGATGAAACAATTATTTTGATTGTTCATGGGCTCAAATAAATAATTAAACAGGCCTTTTTTAACGACATTTGGGGCAATAAATTTGCGCCGTTTCGTTAAATGAACTAACTTTAAAGTGCAATAGGGTTAAATGAAGCGCGTACTTTTTATCATATTACTGTTCTGTAATTTCATTTCAAAAGCCACTCATAATAGAGCAGGTGAGATCTTATATAAACGTATTGCCCCTACCAGCACTGTAATCAATGGTATTACGGTTCCAATTTACAATTATTCGTTTCAAATTAACACGTATACCGAGATCAACAGCCCGGGTGGAAATGCTGATAGATGTAAGCTTACCTTATACTTAGGAAATGGCGATAGCATTATAATGCCGCGCGTGAACGGAACAGCGTTTACCGGCAGCGGCGATTGCGCTGGCACAAGAAACGGTGTAGATGTGAACGGCACAACCCGCGTGAATACCTATACCGCATCATATCAATACATGAGCGCTGGCATTTATCGTGTTTACATGTACGACCCAAATCGTAATCAGGGTGTTGAAAATGTTCCTAATTCAGTAAACCAACCCTTTTATTTAGAATCATTATTGATCATTAATAATTTTATTGGTGCGAATACTGCTCCTGATTTCACTTCGCCACCTTTAGACCAAGCCTGTAACGGCATTTGTTTTTACCATAATCCGGGAGCGTTTGATATCGACGGAGATAGTTTGAGTTATGAATTAACTTTTTCACGCGGTATTGATTTTAACGGTACCATAGGGGCGGCAATTCCAGGCTATACGTATCCGCAAACAGGGCCCGGAGGTATTTATAGTATTGATCCGTATAACGGAACATTAACCTGGTGTTCGCCTCAAAAAATAGGCGAATACAACATTGCATTTATTGTAAAGGAATGGCGAAAAAATACTGCCGGTGTTTATACCATGGTAGGCTACGTATTGCGCGATATGCAGGTAAAAGTAATTGGTTGCACAAATAATTTACCGCCCGATGTTACGGTACCTCCCGATACGTGTGTTGTTGCAGGTTCAACGATCACCAAAACCTTAGTGGTTAGCGATCCTAATACCGGAAATTTAGTTCAGTTGTATGGCTTTGGCGGTCCATTCACATCAACATCGCCTTTGGCAACTTTATCAAATACATTCGCCATGGTTAGTTACACATCTGTATTTAACTGGCAAACCAATTGCGGCCTAATTCGTAAGCAACCTTATCAAATAACGTTGAAGGCCGAAGACCAACAATCGCCGGTAAAACTTGTAACCTTTAAAACCTTTAATGTTCGAATTGTTCCGCCTGCAGTGCAAGGCGTTAGTGCAACACCTATAGGCGCCAACATTAAGATCAACTGGCAGTTGAGCACCTGTTTTTCAACAGCAAATCCTATCGTTCGTTATGAGATATTCCGCCGAAACGACTGTGATCCTGTCTCTTATGTTCCTTGCCAGTCAGGCGTTCCGCAAGGTTATGTGTTAACAGGAACCACCACGCCAAGCACTTCTACCTTTACGGATACAAATAACGGACAAGGACTAGTGGTTGGACAGGATTATAGTTACATGGTGGTTGCTATTTACGATGATGGATCATCAAGCTATGGAAGCTCAACCGTTTGTACTAAATTAAAGCGCGATGTGCCAATTATGCTGAACGTTGATATTGAATCAACTTCCGTTAGCACCGGTAGTGTTTTTGTGCGTTGGACCAAACCATTGACCAACTTAGGAAATTTAGACACAATGGTGTTAACCGGTCCGTATACCTTTAACTTAAAATACAAGCCTTTGTCGGCCGCCACCTACAGCACTATCTATACCGTTAGCAAGGGACAGTTTTATCAGTTAAATCAAGTTTCAGACACCTCCTTTACACATTTAAATATCAATACAGTAAATGAACGCTTAGAATACAAGGTGGAGTTTGTAGCAGGCACAACAACAGTTGGTACATCGCAACAGGCAACATCCATATTTTTAACTACAACCGGTGGTGAACGTAAGATCAAACTAAGCTGGGTATCTCAAACACCTTGGAGTAATTACAAATACACTATTTTCAGAAAAGATCCATCACAAACAACCTTTACCAATATTGCAACAACCACTTTAACAGCGTATACCGATTCAATTAATGTTGCCAACAGAAGCACGTATTGTTATTATGTTTTAAGTGAAGGAAAGTATTCAGATGCAAGTGTGCCGGGTCCGTTATTTAACAGATCGCAGGAGTCATGCGCCAAAGCAGAGGATGTAACGCCGCCATGCGCACCAACAATGAGCATTGTGTCTGATTGTATCACAGGTTTTGTTTCATTAACATGGAATAACATCAGCACTACTTGCGCGAATGATGTGGTTGCATATTATTTGTATCAAAAAGATACAGAAGAAGAAGAGTTTAAAGTTATAGATACCTTATACGGTGCGGGAAGTGTAACTTATCAATTTGATAATTTACCAACCATTGCCGGTTGTTTCGCGGTTTCTGCAGTTGATTCAAGCGGAAATGTAGGTGCAAAAAGCGAATCGATGTGTATTGATAATTGTCCTGAATTTGAACTTCCGAATATTATAACCATTAATGGCGATGGTATAAACGATTTCTTTAAAGCCATTAAAGTTCGCCATATAAAAAACATCGATCTGTTTGTTTATGATCGTTGGGGCACACTTGTTTTCTGGAGCGATAACCCTTATTTTAAATGGGATGGCACCAGTCGTTTCAGCAGCGAAAAAGTGAGTGACGGCACCTTGTTTTACATTTGCGATGTATATGAAATACGCGTAAAAGGAATTAAGAAACGATCATTAAAAGGCTACGTACAAGTTGTAAATTAATTCCTGTGTTTGCTCCCGAAAAAAATCAAGTCATTAAACTTCACAAAACCTTATTGAACGGTATTGCTACAGCTTTATCGCAAATATTTAATGAGAATCGTTATTCCGATAAAGTTTTAGAGCGCTTATTCAAACAAAATAAACAATGGGGTTCTCGTGATCGAAAATTTGTTGCAGAGGCGGTTTATGATATTGTTAGATATTACCGCTTATTAAGTCATCTGGCAGAATCAAAAAATAATTTTTGGTTTATTACCGCCGTTTATTTGGTGTTAAAAGAAATTGAATTGCCCGATTGGCCTGAGTTTAAACACGTGAATAAGCAGCTGATCCAAAACAAATTTAACGAAGCAAAAAGCAATTTCGCGTTGTTCCAATCCTATCCCGATAACATCAATGAGCTTTGTATAAAGGAAGTGGGGAATGAAATTTGGGAACGAGAAGCTGCCGCCATGAATGAAATTGCTGAAGTGGTTATTCGCGTGAATACATTAAAGACGAACAGCAAAAAGTTGCAGGAAGAATTAGCCAAGGATGATATTGAAAGTTATACCATACAGCATGTTCCAAATGCTTTGGGATTAAAAAAACGATCGAACATATTCAGTAACCGAAATTTTAAAGACGGACTTTTTGAATTACAAGATAGCGGATCACAAGAAATAGGATTATACACAGGTGCAGAGCCCAAGCAAACTGTTATAGATGCTTGTGCAGGAGCAGGTGGTAAAAGTTTGCAGTTGGCAGCATTGATGCAAAACAAGGGCCGTATCTTTAGTATGGATGTAACACAATGGAAGTTAGATGAATTGAATAAACGAGCTAAGCGAGCCGGCGTACATAATTTAGAAACACGATTAATTGAAGGAAGCAAAACCATTAGCGCTTTAAAAGATAAGGCAGATTTGTTGTTGTTGGATGTGCCATGCAGTGGTTTAGGTGTGTTAAAGAGAAATCCGGACACAAAGTGGAAATTCAGCAAAGAGACCTTTGATAAGACGAATGCCTTGCAGCAACAGATCCTTTCAGATTATGCGGTGATGGTAAAATCCGGCGGCACTTTGGTTTACAGCACTTGCAGCATACTGCCTTCAGAGAACAGAGAGCAGGTAAATACGTTTTTACAAAATAATAATATATTTGAATTTGTAGACGATAGAACCATTTACCCAAGCGAAGGTTACGATGGTTTTTATATGTGTAAACTAAAACGAAAATAATCATGAAACACTTAATTTTACTTACTTTTTTATGGATCACCACCAGTGTGAGTGCCCAAAAATCGCAAGACGTAGATGCCGCAACTTTCAAAAAAATGATCGAAGCTAAAAAAGGCGTATTAATAGATCTGCGCACCCCCGATGAGATCAAAACAAAAGGAAAGATAAAAGGCGCTGTAGAGATAGATTTTTTGGCTGTTAATGCTGAGGAGGTAATTAAGAAACTCGACAAGAAAAAAACATATTTGGTTTATTGCGCAGGTGGCGGAAGAAGTGGTGATTGCCGCGATCTGATGGTTAAGGAAGGGTTTAAAGAGGTGGTTAATTTGGCCAAAGGTTTTGATGATTGGAAACGCAATGGCTTTGACATTGAAAAGAAATAATACATGCTAATGAAAAAGCCCCGATCAGTTCGGGGCTTTTTTGTACTAAAAATTATTTTTTAGCGCTTTTTTTAGCAGCTGCTTTTTTTGGAGCCGCCGCTTTTTTAGCAGCTTTTCTTTTAGCAACAACTTTTTTCTTAGGTCTTTTTACACCGGTTGAACCAATGTGTCTTTTACCTTTTTTAGTTTTTACATCACCTTTTCCCATAAATAAATTTTATTGTATAAAAGTAGAAAATAATATTTAAACAACACGCATAAGCGTATATTTACATTAAAAACCAATTGTTGAAAAACACCTTTGATAAACAAGAACGCTTAAGTGGCAAAAAAGCCATTGATAGCTTGTTCTTAAAAGGCTCATCTTTAACACAATCACCGCTTAAGATCATCATTAAAGCATCTCAAAGCACACAAATACATCCATGCAAGGCCATGTTTGTAGTACCTAAAAAAAAATTCAAACGCGCACACGACCGAAATTTATTGAAAAGACGGATGCGAGAGGCTTACCGCCTATTTAAGAACAATTATTATGCGCTTTTGAATGAAAAAGAACTAAAAGCCAATTGTGCGATATTATATGTAGGTGATAAAGAAGCCACGTATCAGCAAGTTGAGATCGCGCTGCAGGCATTACTAAAGCAAAGCGTTAATAAAATCAAACCCTTACGGTAAACAAAAATTATTCATTAACTTTAATGAAGATTTAACAGAACATGAAGTTGTTTTATAAAAAGGCCGCTATTATTTTTTTTACAATAGTGATTGGTGTTGGTGGAATTTCCTTCACTCAAGATTATTTTGAGATCAGCAAGAACCTCGATATTTTTAATTCACTTTACCGCGAACTAAATGTTTCCTATGTGGATGAAACAAAACCCGGTCAGTTAATGAAATCGGGTATTGATGCCATGTTGAATACTTTAGATCCTTACACCATTTATTATCCCGAAAACGAAATTGAAGATTATAAACTTTTGGTTACAGGTGAATATGGAGGTATAGGCGCAACGGTAAACGATATCGACGGTAAAATAATCATCGCTGATCCCTACGAGGGCTTTGCCGCGTTTAAAGCGGGTATCAGAGCGGGTGATCAGGTTGTTGGTGTAAACGGTGTTAATGTGGTTGGAAAAAGAAGTGAAGAGATCACCCACTTATTAAAGGGCCAGGCTGGTACACCTGTAAAATTAAAGATCTTAAAAGTAGGACAAACCACACCTGTTGAATTGAATTTAAATCGCGAAGAAATAAAATCAAAAAGTGTTCCTTACTCCGGCTTTATTGAGGGATCACAAACAGGCTATATTAAATTAACGGCCTTCACCGAAAACTGCAGCAACGAAGTAAAAGAAGCACTAGTGTCTTTAAAAGCGAAAGGATGTAAAAGCTTGATCTTGGATCTTCGTGATAACCCGGGAGGCTTATTGCATGAGGCCGTTAACATTGTAAATTTATTTGTAGAAAAAGGAGTTGAGGTTGTTTTTACGAAAGGTAAAGTTGCAGAATGGGATAAAACTTATTTATCTGTGAACAATCCGGTTGATACACAATTACCATTAGTGGTTTTGGTTGATGAATATTCGGCATCTGCTTCAGAGATTGTATCGGGAGCTTTGCAAGATCTTGATCGTGCAGTGGTAATGGGTCAACGTACATACGGCAAAGGATTGGTTCAGCAAACAAAAGACCTTATCTATAATGCGAAGGTAAAAGTAACCGTTGCAAAGTATTATATCCCTAGCGGAAGATGTGTGCAGGCATTGGATTATTCTCACAAGAACGAAGATGGACGAGTAGAAAAAGTACCGGATAGTTTAATAACGGCATTTAAAACAAAAGGTGGTCGAGTTGTATATGATGGCGCAGGTGTAATGCCGGATATAAAAACTGATCGTCAAAAGTTAAGTCCGTTATTAATAGCCTTATTAAGCAAGTATTACATTTTTAATTTTGCTACAAATTATTGGACAGGCAAAAAGGAAGTAAGCTCGGCTAAAGATTTTGCCTTAACAGAGGAAGAATACCAATCTTTTTTAACCTACATTAAGGATAAGGATTACACTTACAAAACAAAGAGTGAAACAGAATTGGAAGAATTGAAAAAGAAAGCCATAGAGGAAAATACGTATGATGTTTTAAAACCCGAAATTGATGCGTTGAATAGTAAGATCAACAGTAAAAAGAAGGATGATCTCACAAAGGCAAGATCGGTTATAAAACATTACCTCGAAGAAGAGATCATTGGCAGATATTATTTTCAAAAAGGCCGAATTGAATTTAGCTTAAGAACAGATGAAGAAATTGCGAAAGCGATAGAAATGCTGAAAGACGAATCAAAAGTAAGAACGGTTTTAACAACAATTGAAAAACCTAAAAAACCATTTAACATTCATAAGCGCTTTTAAATCATTGCTAAAGTGCATTTGTTACAGAAAATAAAACCACAGTACTTTTTTATTGTAGCTGCCTTGTTTTTTCAATGGCAATTTGATCGCGTTACGCCTCCATTACAGTCATCCGATGAATTCAATCATTTTTACAGAGCCTTACAAATAGCAGAAGGCCAGTGGCTGCCGCTAAAGCAAGACGATCGTTTGGGTGGTTATGTGCCCGAAAGTGTTCGCAAATTTGTGATTCCATATAATAATGCCGCATTAAACTTAAAGTATGTTTTAAAGGATGAAGAAATTGATGAGTCATCTAAAATAAAATATTCACCTCGCGACAGTTTGTTTTATGATTATCCAAACACAGCTTTATATTCAGTTGTTTCTTATTTACCGCATGCTGTAGTTATTAATGTTTTAAAGCGCTTTGATGTTACGGTGGCAACCTTGTATTATGGCGCACGTTATTTCACTTTTTTGATTTGGCTTATTGCCATGTTCTTTGTGATCAAAATGATGCCATTTGGTAAGTGGTTAACAACGCTTTTATTGTTGCTGCCAATGCATGTTTTTATAACCAATTCCTTTAGTGCTGATACTGCAACCAATATTATAGCATTACTTTTTATTTCATATACTTTAAAATTAGCCTATCAGGAAAAGCATATATCATATTTAAACCTGGCTCTTTTATTAAGCCTTATTGTTTTGCTTGCCTTTGCCAAAGTGGTTTATATTGGTTTAGTTGTGTTGTTGATCGTTATCCCTAAAAAGCAATTCAACAACAAATGGCAACACTTTTTTGGCATAGGAATATTATTAATGGCGGCTTTAACCATCACGTATTTTTGGTCAAATAAAGTTTTGGAGTATTATACACCTTACAGTAATTATAATTCAAAGTTTAAAGACGGTATTTGTTTATCTAATTGCGCCAATTATTATTTGCAAAAAGATTACATCATACATCATAAGATGTATTTCCTGAATGTAGTTTACCATAGTATCATTGATCATCCGATCACTTATTTTAATGGCTACGTTGGATTGTTCGGAAATATGGATATTTTCATTTCTAAAAAACTTATTTATCTAACCTATATTATTATTTTGTTTGTTGCATTATTTGAACGAAACGATCGTGTGCCAACCATTTTGATGCGCATCACTTTTGTTGTAGCGGCATTGGGCGCGTTTATTTTACTTTTATTGTCGCAACATTTAACCTGGGATTGTGTGGGTGAAGGCGTTGTTGATCTTGTTCAAGGCAGATATCTGATACCTATATTACCACTATTGTTTTTTGTATTGGTAAACCGATACAATAAGATCAAGTATATCCCCACAGGTACTGTAGTAATTTTGGTATTTGTATTACATCATTTTTCAGCTAAGGCCGTTCACGATCGATTTTTTGTGGAGTCCTATGATCGTAAAATTGAATTTTTTTGTGATTCGGAGAATGTCAACGAGAACTGGAGTTATGTAACCACAAACGACAGTTTAATTGTAGAGGGTGGAAAATTCAGGAGAGATACACTTTCTCATAGCGGTAAATATTCGGCATACCTTGATTTTTGGATAAGATATAACTTCATATGCAAGTTAAAAAACATAGCTTATGGTGATCTTATTGAAATTACGGGATGGCAGAAGGGTAAAACAGGGAGCTTTGTTTTATCGGGCGAGGGAACCGGTTGCGCCCCGTTTTTTTATGCAAGCAATAAAATTCAATATGAAGATGAAAAGGGATGGGGGTATATGAATTATGTATTTACTTATACTAACAAATGTGATAGTAATAATGCTGTTTTTTTTGTTTGGAATCCCGATACAACAAGAATGGTAAGGTTTGACGATGTAAAATTTTCAATAAAGAAATACAACAAGAACTATTTAGATAGCGCTTTGTACGTTAAATAAAGGCTTCACGTTTAAAATAATCGATGATGGCATCCACCATTAAACGGTTTTGTTGTTTAGCCTCTAAGTGTGGTAACTCTTCGTTTAACGACCAGTGCGGCCAGCCGTCTTTATCCCGGCCTTCAAACGTATAAAATTTATATGGTTCAAGTAAGGTACATATAGCCACATGCATAATAGCTAATTTTTCATCCTTCTTATATTTTTGAAAGGGTTTGCCTAATTCCTGTAAACCGATCACAAAGATAATGGCATCAATATCCATCTCTCCACCAAAACGTTCTTTAAGCTTTTCTTGTAATAATTGCCACTCGCTTTTCACTTTACATAATCTCCTATAAAGTTGAGCACCTCTTCTTTTCCTATGTTTTTTTCCGATGAGGTGATAAAACAATTAGGTAGTTCGCTAAAGACAAGAAGTAGCTTTTCTTCAATTTTTGCAATGTTCTTTTTTAATTCGGTTTTCGAATTCTTATCGGCCTTTGTATAAATGATACTGAACGGAATGCCTTTTTCGCCACACCATTGTAAAAACTCCGCATCGATCTGTTGTAGAGGCAAACGGCTATCGATCAATACAAACAAACAAACTAAATTATCACGTTTACTGCAATAATCAATAATAATGGTTTCAAACTCTGCTTTTTGAACCTTTGAAGTTTTCGCATATCCGTATCCTGGCAAATCCACTATATACCAGTTTTCATTGATCAAAAAATGGTTGATCAGTTTGGTTTTGCCGGGAGAAGCGGAAGTTTTTGCTAATTTGTTGTTATTACACAACATATTAATTAAGGATGATTTTCCAACATTACTTCGACCAATAAAAGCAAACTCAGGTAATGGTGATTTTACACATTCGCTTAATTTGGATGCGCTTTTATAAAATGTTGCTTTTCTAACGATCATGATCTGGCTTTCTTTTCTTCAATATAGGTATTCACATGACGTTCTTTTTTACTTTCGTAAATATCTGAAATAGTGACCAAGATACCGGTTTCTTCAACTCCGCCAAACGTTGGATTAATAGCGGTTCCAAAGCTTTTCATGGTTGGACTCAAATTCATATAGGCATTAACCAATGGCGGAATATTTTCGCCAAGTGCACGAACTTTTTTGTTCAGCACAGTATGCCCTTCTTTATAAGGTAAAGCACTTAACTCCTTTAAAAAATCACTCACATCCGTTTTGATATTTACACTATGAATAGGAGTAACCAAATTTTCAGTATCAGGAAAATAATGTTTCATAAATGAAAGGATATGATCGCGCGCTTCCACATTAAAATCGGTATACATGGTAACTTTACCATAAAAATGTTTTTGCGAAGGATTGTCGACCACAATGGCGCCGAGCCCATCCCATAAATTATCCAAGCTAAATAATCCCTTACGAAATTGTTCACTTGGCTGATACATGGGTTGAATAAACGAACGACCTAATTCAATGGTATAAGGCAAGTAATTTTTATAAAACGATTCATGAAAATCAAATAATTCGGTTGTTGCTAAATGAACCTTACCATCAATATATTCAGCATCACGACATAAAATAAAACGATAAGCGCCAACAATTTCTTTATCGGCGGGATTCCAAACCAACAACTGTTGATAGGGATGCGTTGTTAGATCATACTCATCAATATCTATATCCTTACCGGTTCCGCCACCTGCATGCCTAAAGGTAACCTCTCGTAAACGACCGATCTCGCGCATTACATTCGGTGAATTGTGATGGTTGATAATGTATATTTCATTATTGCCATTATTGGTTTTCCGCACAAATCGCTCTTTGTTCAATTCATCCAACAGGGCCTCTCTGCTTACTTTTTCAATAATATCCAGCATAGTCTAAAAACGTAAAGATAGCCATTAAAATACGTAAAAAAAACCGATTAACGGGCATTTAAAAGCTTAAAAAACAAATCACATGTATATTCTCGCAAATAACCGCCCATACTACCTTTCATGTAATTTTCTTTTTAAAAAGGCTAAACTTACTTAATTTAGCAGGTATGTTCAAACACCTTATATTGTTCATTGCCTCAATTGGATCAGTTTCTGCTCAAAGTAATTGGGACCTAAAATCATGTATTGATTATGCGGTAAAACACAACATACAGTTAAAGCAATCGCAAATATCAAACGAGATCAACAAAAACAATTACGATCAAACAAAGGCGGGTGTTTTGCCAACTTTAAATTTAGGCGCGGCGCATACGTATAACTTTGGTAAAACCATTGACCGTTTTACAAATACCTTTGCGAATCAGCAGGTTTTATCACAAAACTTTTTCATGAGCAGTAATGTGGTTTTGTTCAGTGGGTTGGCGCAATACAACAATATTAAAGCAAACGAGTATAATTACCTGAGTAGTAAAGAGAATATGAAACAGTTGGAGAATGATCTTACTTTGAACTTAGTTAATTTATACTTGAATGTGATCTTTACCGATGAATTAACCATTATTGCAAAAAACCAATTCAATATTACAAAAGAGCAGTTAGAGCGCACACAAAAATTAGTTGATGCGGGTTCACTTGCTAAGAGCGTGCAATATGATATTGAGGCACAATTGGCCAACGAACAAGTTAACGTAACAAATGCAGAAAACAATTATCAGTTGGCATTATTAAGTTTAAAGCAATTGATGAATTTAGACAGTTTAAATACATTCAATATAGTTAAGCCGGCGTTAGATGTGGAAGGCCAGCCAATATTAAATATGAGTGTACAAAGTATTTATGAAACGGCTTTAAAGAACCAGCCAAACATTAAAGCTTCTGAATATGCTTTTTTAAGTTCAGAAAAAGCACTTGCCTCAGCCAGAGGTCGAAGAAGTCCAACCATTAGCATGAACGGATCACTTGGGACAGGAACATCCGGTTTGGCAAAAGACATAAAGGGATTAAATATTGTTGGTTATGATACTACGGCCATTACAACCGGCGGCCAATTTGTGTTATCACCTCGAACCGAATTAATAACAGAAACAAAACCATTTGCCGATCAGTTTAAAGATAACGTGAATAAAAGTTTTGGTTTTACAATTTCGGTGCCTTTATTTAACGGCTTGCAAACCCATACCGGGGTTAAGAATGCAAAGTTAAGCGTTTTGAATTCGCGTTATTCGCAGGAACTAACCAAGCAAAATTTATATAAAAATATTGCACAGGCATACACAAGCGCGCAAGCAGCCTTAAGCAAATACATGGCGAACAAAAAAAGTGTTGAGGCCTCGGACGCATCCTTTAAATTTGCCGACCAAAAATTTAATGTTGGTGCTATCAGCGCGTTTGATTATAACACAGCTAAAAACAGATTATTGAATGCACAAAGCAATTTACTTCAAAGTAAATACGAATACATCTTACGCTTAAAGGTTCTTGATTTTTATCAAGGGAAAGATCTGGCCTTGTAATTGACGTTTTTTAATTATATTTAATTCGTGATTTTTGGCTTACCTTATTATCAAAATATTAAGCAATTTTTAAAGGGTGAAAGGCTTATTTATCTTTTCATGCTTCTAGCCCTTGCATTGAGGGTTCATAATTTCAGTTCAACAAGTATTTGGTATGATGAGAGTGTAACACTTAAGTTAGCGCATCAATCATGGCTGGATATATATAGAAGTTCAACACAAGACGTTAATGCCCCGCTTTACCCCTTTTTTATTAAATTATGGACCCTTCTTTTTGGTTATTCTTTATCTACTGTAAGATTTTTTTCTGTTGTTTGCAGCGTGTTAACCGTTGCCGTGATCTTTAAAATAGCGGATAAGAATTTTGGAAGGAAGGCAGCTATTTTTTGTTCGCTTTTCATTTCAATTTCAAACATACATATTTATTATTCTGAAGAAGGTCGCTGTTACGCTACTTTATGCTTGTTTGCAAGTGTAAATTTGTACTACTTTTTTGAATTATTAAAGTTACCAAGTACAAGAAACATAATTCTTTATACCGGTTTTGGTTTATTTGCAATATACACCCAGTTTTTCTTTGGTCTTCAAATGTTTGTTGGTTTTGTAATTTTAATATATAAGAATTTAAATGATCTACGAGTTATAAAAAAGTTGATAGCTTTTCATTTGTTAGCCGCTCTATTTTTTGGTGTTTGGTTCATACATACTTTTTTCCTTAAAAAGGCGGTTGATATTAGTAACTCCTGGATACCACCCCTATCGTATGAAAACATGTTATGGTATTTCAGAGATCTGTTTAACAGTGAAAATCTTGCCTTTTTGTTTGTGGGACTTTTCTTTGCATTTTTTATTTTTTTATTTTTTATAAAGCAAATTCATATTCCTATCAAACAACATTTAATCTATCTGTTTTTACTCTGTTTTATTCCATTTTTAACAATGAGTTTGGTTTCTTTATTTTCAACATCGGTATTTTATCCACGGTTTTTAATGTTCACCTCTATACCCATGATCTTGTTTTTAGGATCAATTGTCACAGTATTTAAAATGGATCGAATTATCTCGGGCGTATATATTATTTGTATAGTAATGAGTATTCCATACATAAATGTTTTTGCTTTCAGAAATCAGGATTGGAATATTGCTTGCAGATACGAATGGGCATTTAGAAATGACAGTACCAGCACCATAGTTTCCCCAACATATTCTGACATGTGTTATATCTATTATAATATGGATTGGGCATATTTTGAGCAATACAACAATTTGTGGTATTTTAAAGAGGAACGTAAGTTCATGGGTTGTGACGATTCATTACTTTATATGAAAAGTAAATTTTCTAAAAGCAAACGTGTTGTTTTCTTTGATGCTTCACCTGATTATGATGACAGGATCATTTCTTTTTTAAGGAACAATTATGATTCTGTTTTCGCTAAAAAACTTTATGGTATTAACTTCTATGTTTATGATAAGAAAGTTAAGCCGGTTAAGGATAGTTTAAATTAATTCAAAACAATTTCCATCACTGCATTAAATGCCATGCAATGTTTTGTGTTTTAAAATAAGAAAGCAATCTGAAAAATGATCTTTTAAATGAATGGCCTTCACGTTCAGAAAGAGTTAATCCTTTTTGATCATCTTATAAACAGTGTTATTGTTTTCAACTTTTATACTGAAGTAATAGATGCCTTCTTTTAGCGAAGAAAGGTCAAGTGAATTATTCCCCGCTTTTAAATTATCTTTATATACTACCTGCCCAATGGAATTAATTACTTCCAGTTCTGCATCAGACGAAAGTTCTAAGTTTACTTTGTCCTTGCTTGGATTTGGATATAGCAGCAAGTTTGAATTATGATCAATTGCATTTCCAAACTCGCCGGTTGTAAATCCGTTAAATGCAATTGTAAACACTCTTGAATTAGCATCGCCACTCGCATATATATTTCCGTTTGATCCAACAGCAATGCGCCCTGTAGGTTCGGTTACTGTTTGTAAGCTGTATGATTGTGATGTCCAAAGAACATTGCCCGATGTGTTGAATTTTCTGAGTATAGTTGAGGTAATTGAATTAGCATTTTCCTCACCTGTAGCAAAAAGAATTTCATTTGCCGATGTTATTTCAAGATCATGCCCCAAAGTATTAAATCCAGTGAGCCCATAAGTTTTTCTCCATGTTTTGCTACCATTACTTGTAATTTTTATCAAATTAGCCGACTTATCAACACTACCAAAAGTATTATAGCTTACATAAAGATCACCAGCAGCGTCAGTTATCAGATCGTTGGGATAAGATGCAAACATACCTGTTGTATCACCTGCAATTGTATCACTCCACATAACATTTACTGAATTATCGATTTTAATAACCTTTGGAGCAAAATTACCACCAGGGTTCGGGCTCCAATCAACATAATACTCCGCTACTCCATAAATATTACCAAAATTATCAGCCGTTAATTTGAGCGATTCTGATCCATCTAATCCCGGCATTGGAAGTGAAGCCTGAGTTAGTAATGAAGCGGTTGAAGTGCTAAATAAACCAACCCTTGGAATAAAATTATATTTATATGCAGCAAATAATTTACCATTACTATTGAAACAAATAGTTTTAGGTTGTACATATTCAGAAGGAGAATTATATGTCCATTGAGTTATTAAGGATGAATTATATTTATCGATCACGATCTTTGTATCGGCAGTTGTGCACGACCCGTGCGCATGAGAAAACAAAACGTACAAATTACCTGAGTTATCTAACACCATGTCGGATGCCTCATCTCTTTCGTTTGGATGAGAAGAATCAACCAGGTCACGAATTTTGGTTTGCAACAATGTTCCTGTTGGTGAATATTTTAAAATGATATAATCTACAACCAAACTTGTAGAGTTTAATGGCTGAGTGTTCACTAAAACGTAAATATTACCTGTTGAAGCTTCAACTTCAACATCAACAATTCGTTCGGCCTGACCATAATTAAATACTTGTGACCACAAAAGAGACCCGTTAGGACTTAATAAGTAGCATTTAATATCAAAATTTAATTCAGCAGCAACAAAAACACCCGATGCATGTGGTTTAGATATAACTGCATCGCTTTATTGTGTTGCAGCAGTTGTGTATTGCCAGGCAATAGTTGATGATTGTGCTTTAACTTTGCTTAAACCGGCAGTTAAAATAAACAGGAATAAAATAATTTTTTTCATGATGATGGGAATATAAATTGTTGTTGAAAGGCGCAACAAATATAATGCCGCAAATAGACTTCACGTGTTTTTTAAATAACTAAGAATGGAGATTCACTCATTCAACATGGAAACATGTCGCATGATTTTGCTATAAATAAGGAAGATCAATTCAAAACAATTTCCTTTACCGCATTAACCCAGGTGTCGCTGCTGTTGAGGCTTCTCACCAGTGTTACTTTTTTGCCACCGTGTTCTTCAAAGATCTCTTGATACTCGGTACCGATCTCATAAATAGTTTCTAAGCAATCAGCAACAAAGGCTGGAGAGAAAACCAAGATATTTTTTGCGCCTTTTTCGGCTAATTCTGCAATTACTTTATCGCTGTATGGCTTCAACCATTTATTATCTAACCTGCTTTGAAATGCCGATGTGTATTTTCCTTCAGGGATATTTAAAGCCTTAACCAACTGCCTTGTTGTTTCCATTGAATTGGCGCGGTAACAATAGCGGTTGTTTGTTGTGATCTTATTACAGCAATCGCCCATTTGGCACGTGTTATTGCCATAATGTACGGATCCTTTTATGATCTGGCGTTCAGGCAAACCATGGTAACTAAATACAATGTGATCGTAATCGGCAATAGTATAATTTTTTGCTTCGTTTATTAAAGCTTCAATAAATTTTGGATGATCATAAAACTTAGCGATCACATTTAAATTTGGGATCACCTCCCAGCCTCTGATCTGTCTTAAAACTTCCTCCAATGTACTTCCTGTGCTTGATGATGCATATTGAGGATAAAGAGGAATGATGTGAATTTTTTCAGGGCGCAGTTTTCGAATATTCTCAAGCGCCGTTTTAATGCTAGGTGTTTGATAACGCATGGCTAACTCAACATGTACATCTTGCGGAACTACTTTTTGTAACTTGTTCTTCAGATCAATACTGTGCAATAACAACGGCGATCCTTCTTTGGTCCAAATAGCCTGATATAATTTAGATGAACGAAAACTGCGAAAAGGCACAATGATCATGTTCACCAAAACAAAACGACCAATAGCATTGATGTCAATTACACGTTTATCATTTAAAAACTGAGTAAGATATTTTCCAACCTTTGAAGGTGATGGATCATCGGGGGTTCCAAGGTTGATGAGGAGTATCGCTTCTTTTGCCATGTTTGCTCAACAACTAATTGGTAATATTGTTTTCTGTTGAAGGTGTTTCACCAGAAACTTCAACTGGTTTTTTGTTGAATCGTTTTTGGAATACGATCAGTAAACCTACACCAATAGAAATGGCGAAGTCGGCAAAATTAAATATTGGTCTGAAGAACTGAAATTCTTCTCCTCCCCAAATAGGCATCCAGCTTGGAAAATGGCCGTTATAGATGGGGAAGTAGAACATATCAACCACATGGCCGTATAAAACGCCCGAATAACCGTTGCCCGGTGCAACCAATGTAGCTTTCATGAACTCATCACTTTCAGTAAAAATGCTTCCGTAAAATACACTGTCAAAAATATTGCCCATGGCACCTGCTAATATCAAAGCCACACAAAAAACAAAAAGCGGGTGCTCCTTTGTTCGCACAATATGTCGGATGTAAAATATACCTGCTATGCTGGCAATGATGCGAAACACACTCAAAATTAATTTACCATAGTTGCCGCCAAACTCCATGCCAAATGCCATGCCGGGGTTTTCAGTAAAATGTATGATACACCAATCGCCTAAGCGACCAACTTCACCTAGCGGGTAATTTAATTTTATGTAGATCTTAATGAACTGATCAATGAACAGAACTATAAGAACAGTTAAAATAGGTATACGAAACGTTTTTAGCATAAAGAAAAAAGGCTATTCCTGTTTTGCAAGAATAACCTTTTAAGTATAATTAATGTTTAGCTACTTTGATTTAATTTGGCATCAATACTTAAAGTAGCATGAGGCACACTGCGTAAGCGCTCTTTAGGAATTAATTTACCGGTTACACGGCAAATACCATAGCTCTTATTTTCAATACGTACCAAAGCATTTTTTAAATTGATGATATACTTCTCCTGACGAGATGCTAACTGAGCAGTTTCTTCTTTGCTCATTACATCACTTCCATCTTCCAATAACTTAAATGTTGGCGACGTATCATCAGTACCGTGGTTATCTTCGTTACTTAAGGTTTGCTTTAATAGATCGTAATCGGTCTGAGCTTCTTTTAATTTCTCAAGGATCAATTCTTTAAATTCAGCTAATTCCTTATCGGTATAACGTGAGCGATTATCTTTTGTATTTACAAATGGCTTAGGCGATTTTTCGCTTTGCTTTTTGATCAACGGTTTTGAAAGATCAACCTGTAACGGACGGTTACGGATATATGCTTCCATACTTCCTCCGCTTGACTTACCTTCGTTCTTTTTACGACGACCTCTTCCGCGTTTGATAGGCTCTTCATCATCATCATCATCTAAGTCTGGCACATCACCACCTTCAAGATCAACTAATCCGGCTTCATCTAATTCACCAACTAACACATCATCATCTTCCGCTTTTTCATAATCGTCTTTTACATCAACGTCTCCATCTTCCTCTTCTTCATCTTCAATATCTTCCTCATCAAAATCCTCATCATCTTCACCTTTTGATTTTTTTGATGACTTTTTTCCTTTCGTATCAGGCTTACCTTTTTTCTTGATCGCATCAATTGGCTTGCCTACAGGCTTTTTACCTGCTTTAGCAACTTCTTTTTTAGCAACCGGCTTTGCAGGTTTTTTCTCTACTTTTTTCTCAACCTTTTTAGCAACTGGTTTTGGCGCTACTTTTTTAGGAGCGGGCTTTGTTGCTTTTTTCTCTACTTTTTTTGCTGCAGGTTTAACTGCTTTTTTAGGAGCAGGTTTAGCCGGCTTTTTCGCCGCTTTCTTTTCTACCTTTTTCGCTGCAGGTTTAGCGGCTTTTTTTGCCGGTTTTGCTGCTGCTTTCCCTTTCTTGTTATCTTTCTTTGCCATATGAATTAAATAGCTGTTTAATTTAATTTTTCAATCGAGATCAAAGTTGAAATTGTTTCATCAACCTCTACTAAATTTGAATTTACTTCCGTTAGTGTTGCTACCAATTGTAAATCGCCTGTTAGCGTTTCAGAACAAATATAACTTAAATTATTCTGAATTGCTGTATCCAAATTGTTATTTTGTTGTATTCTCACTAATATTTTATCGGTCACATCAAAGCCCTTGTCTTTTCTGATGTTTTGAATACGGTTAACGATCTCACGTGCCAATCCTTCCTGTTTTAATTCTGGTGAAATGGTCACATCCAACGCCACTGTTAATGCGCCACTATTGGCCACTTTCCAGCCCGGAATATCAACCGGAATAATTTCTACATCTTCATTTTCTAAAACGATATCAGAACTTCCAAGTGCAACAATTGATTTGCCGGTTCGCTCAATTTCCTGAATGATCTTTGAACCATTTTCGGCTGCATAGGCCTGCACCGCTTTCATGTGCGCACCACACTTTTTACCTAATGTTTTAAAATTCAGTTTCAGATTTTTTACGATCTGTGTCTTGCTTTCATCAACAAACTCAATTTCCTTCACGTTAACTTCCGCTAATATCAAGTCTTTCACGGCCTCTATCTTGTTCTGTATATCTTTATCCAAAACAGGGATCTGAATTTTTTGTAAAGGTTGACGCACTTTGATGTTCTCTTTTTTACGGATCGATAAGATCATGGATGAGATCTTTTGCGCCATTTCCATGCATTGCTCCAGATCTGTATTGATCATAGAAACCTCAACTTTAGGAAATACCGATAAGTGAATAGATTCAAATGAAAGTGCAGAACCCGCAACAGCAGTAGCTTTAGCAGGCGCTGTTAAATTCTGATACATCCACTCTGCAAAGAATGGTGCAATAGGACTCATTAAATGCGATACAACCAATAAACATTCATGTAAGGTTTCGTAAGCTGCTTTTTTATCGGTGCTCATTTCACCTTTCCAGAAACGACGGCGACTTAAACGCACATACCAGTTACTTAAATGTTCATCAACAAACTCCTCGATGCTTCGTGCAGCACGATGTGGCTCAAATGATTCGTATTGTTCGGTCACATCTTTTATTAAGCTGTGTAATTTCGAAAGTATCCAGCGGTCAAGCTCCTGGCGGTCTTTAACCGGTACCGAATTTTTTTCCTCGATCACAAAGCCATCTACATTCGCATACAAAGAGTAAAAACCATAGGTGTTGTAAAGTGTGCCAAATAACTGACGTTGCACTTCACCAATACCATCAATATCAAATTTTAAATTATCCCATGGAGCAGCGTTAGCTATCATGTACCAACGTGTTGCATCTGCACCAAATTTATCAAGTGTTTCAAACGGATCAACAGCGTTTCCTAAACGCTTACTCATTTTATTTCCGTTCTTATCTAACACCAATCCGTTTGATACAACATTTTTGTATGCAACGGAATCAAAGTTCATTGTTGCAATGGCGTGTAATGTAAAGAACCAACCACGTGTTTGATCAACACCTTCTGCAATAAAATCCGCCGGAAAATATTTTTTATCATCGATCAGTGCCTTGTTCTCAAACGGATAATGCACCTGCGCGTATGGCATAGCACCACTATCAAACCACACATCTATCAGATCCGGTTCACGGAATAATTTCTTCCCGTTCTTTTCCAACACAATTGTATCGGCGTAAGGTTTATGAAGATCAAACGTGTTATAGTTTGATTCACTCATATCGCCAACTTTAAATTGTGCCAATGGATTTTCATTCATTACACCTTTTGCCAAGGCGTTTGCAATTTCTTTTTGTAATTCTTCGGCAGAGCCAATACAAATTTGTTCGCTGCGATCTTCGCTTGTCCATATTGGAATTGGTATACCCCAAAAACGCGAACGTGATAAATTCCAATCGTTCAAATTCTCTAACCAGTTACCAAAGCGGCCTGTACCGGTAGCTTCGGGTTTCCAGTTGATGGTTTTGTTCAATTCGATCATGCGATCTTTTGCATCGGTTGAACGAATGAACCACGAATCCAACGGATAATACAACACCGGCTTATCTGTTCTCCAGCAATGCGGATAACTATGCTCGTATGTTTCTTTCTTGAATAATTTTCCTTCTTCCTGAAGTTTTAAAACAATACGCTCATCAACACTTAAATAAACTTTAAGGTCTTTTATTTTTCCGTTTGCTTCTAAAACTTTTTTCTGATTTTCAAACTCCGCTTTCTTTTCTTCATCGGTTAAGTAAGCTTCTTTCACATACTCTTCACCATATAAGAAAATTCCATCCTTCACTTCCGGTAAAAATTTACCGCGCTTATCAACCAAGGTTAACGAACCAATGTTGTTTTGCTTGGCTACTCTAAAGTCATCGGCACCAAAGCTAGGCGCAATATGTACGATGCCGGTACCATCGGTTGTTGTAACAAAATCACCAACAATCACTTTAAATGCATCACCTTCGGGTTGCACAAAAGGCAATAGTTGTTCGTATTTTGTACCTGCAAGATCTGAGCCTTTGAAATGTGCAATAATTTTGAATGGAATATTTTTATCACCCGGTTTGTAATCTTCAAACTTCAGATCGGTATGTTTTTCTGAGAAATATTTATTTACCAGATCCTTTGCTAAAATTACATTTTGCAATTTTCCGGTGAACGGATTAAAGCTATGAACCACTACGTAATCAATATCTTTTCCAACAGCTAATGCCGTATTTGAAGGCAAGGTCCATGGAGTTGTCGTCCAAGCCAAAATGTATAACGGATCAGAATTTGGAATCTGTAATTTGGAATCTGTAATTTTAAATTGAACCGTTGCTGTTCTATCCTTTACATCACGGTAACAACCCGGTTGATTTAATTCGTGTGAACTTAATCCGGTACCTGCTGCAGGCGAGTATGGCTGTATGGTGTAGCCTTTGTATAATAAATTTTTCTTGTACAAATTTTGAAGTAACCACCAAACACTCTCAATGTATTTGTTATCGTAAGTAATGTATGGATCGCCCATGTCAACCCAGTAGCCCATTTGCGCAGTAACTTGTTCCCATTTATCGGTATACTTCATTACTTCCTTGCGGCAAGCTTTATTGTAATCTTCAACCGATATGTATTTGGGGCTATTCTTATTTCCAATATCTTCTTTTGTAATCCCTAAACTCTTCTCTACACCTAATTCTATAGGCAAACCATGCGTATCCCATCCGGCCTTACGTTTTACCTGATAACCTTGCAATGTTTTAAAACGGCAAAAAATATCTTTGATAGCGCGTGCCATTACGTGATGAATACCGGGCATTCCGTTCGCACTTGGCGGACCTTCATAAAACACCCAAGGCGTTTTACCTTCGCGTGTGCTTACCGATTTTTCAAATGTTTTATTCTCGTTCCAAAATTTGAGAATGTCTTTACTTATTTGCGGTAAATTAAGTTGCTTATATTCAGGATATTTGTTCATTATTACCTTTTAAAAAAGAGTTTCGAATTTAGTAAATTTTTATGAATAAAAACCAATAAAAATTGGCCTTTTTGGAGGGTAAAATGACCATTATCATGGTTTATTTAGCTGCTTTAATCTTAAATTTGTGCTCACTTACCTTTTTTATGAAGTTGTTCAAGGCCTTATACTCCATTTTTAATAATAAATGTCCGCGTTGCCACCATGGCGATGTGTTTAAACATAAGAACCCTTATGACCTTGGCAATCTTTTTAACATGCACAACACTTGCAGCCACTGCGGTTTATTGTATGAAAAGGAAACAGGTTTTTTTTATGGTGCCATGTATGCCAGCTATGGATTATCAGTTGGATGGTTTATTGTTTGGTATGCCATACAAAACTTTTTTTTGAATTTAGATACGTTTGAGTTTGCGGTAGGATTGGTGATCAGTATTGTTTTAATGAGTCCTTTGAGTTTGCGCTGGTCGAGGTTAATTTGGCTTAATATTTTTTACGGGTACGATAAGGAATTGGCAAACGCCAAACCACTTAACGAAACAAAATGAGCATGAAAAAACTAATTTTCGCTTTCATAATTTGTATTGCATTTAATTTTACAATGCGATCACAAACTGTTTATGTAACCGAAAGCGGTAAAAAATTTCACAAAAAAAACTGTGACCTCGCTAAAACAGGCAAAAAAGGAATTGAGTTGAAAGATGCCAAAAAGCAGGGCTATGAAGCCTGTAAAAGCTGTAAGCCTGAAGAGGTAATAGAGCCAAAGAAAGAAAAGGAAAAACCAAAAACAACCAAGTAACTTTTATTTTGCCTACCTTTGCGGTGTGGTAAAAATAGGCCCCATAGAACTTCCCGATTTCCCGCTTTTACTTGCACCCATGGAGGATGTGAGCGATCCGCCGTTCAGATATGTTTGCAAACAGTATGGTGCCGATCTGATGTATACCGAGTTTATTAGTAGTGAAGGCTTGATACGCGATGCTATCAAAAGCAAGCAAAAGCTTGATATTTTTGATTACGAGCGTCCCATTGGTATTCAAATTTTTGGAGGCGATGAGGAGGCAATGGCCTTGTGCGCTAAAATTGTAGATGCAACAAACCCCGATCTGGTAGATATTAATTTCGGTTGTCCGGTTAAAAAGGTAGTTTGCAAAGGCGCGGGGGCAGGCGTTTTAAAGGATGTAGACCTGATGGTGCGATTAACGAAAGCCGTAATTAAAAGTACTACAAAACCGGTAACCGTTAAAACGCGTTTGGGTTGGGATGATAATAGCATAAACATTATGGAAGTTGCCGAACGCTTGCAGGATGTGGGTATTCAGGCACTATCCATTCATGGAAGAACGCGCGCGCAAATGTATAAAGGCCACTCGAACTGGAAATACATTGCTGATGTAAAAAATAACCCACGTATTAAAATTCCAATTTTTGGTAATGGTGATATTGATAGCCCTGAGAAGGCATTGGAATACAAGAATACATACGGTGTAGATGGTATCATGATAGGCCGCGCTGCCATTGGTTACCCGTGGATATTTAATGAGATCAAACATTTTATGAAAACCGGTGAGCACTTACCAAAACCAACAATGGCCAACAGGGTAGAGGTTTGCCGTACACATTTACAAAAATCAGTTGAATGGAAAGGGGAGAAGTTGGGAATATTGGAGATGCGAAATCATTACGCAAATTATTTTAAAGGCGTACCCCATTTTAAAGAAACGCGAACCAAGTTGGTAATGACGCCAACCTTCAATGAGATAAGTGATGTTTTGGATGAGATCTTAGAACAAAAGGAATTTACCGAAGCTTAAATCCAATGATCATGCGGTCGTCGGTTTGTGAATTAGAACCTTGCCAATCTTTAATGAAGCGACCCAAATAATTTGCTTGCCCGTTCATCATTAACTTACTAGTTTTTAATAAGGTTTCTTTAAATGCCTTTGATGCGAGCTTTTTCATTTGTGGCCCACCAAATTGATCTTTGTAACCGTCGCTATATAAATAGTAAGTTGCATTTACGTTATAATCAATTTCTAATGTATTAAATTCAACATGTTCGTTCTCGCCAATGGTTTCACGCTGAGCCATCAATTCGGTAAGCTTGTTATTTATAATTATAGAACCATTGTTGCGGGCGCCACAAAAATAGGCGCGGTTTTCGTTCATGTTAATGGTGATGATGGAAATATCCATACCATCTCGTACATCTTTTTCACCAACATTTAATTGATGGTAGAATAAATAATTTAGTTCTGATAATATACCACCAGGCATTAAAACTTTTTCTTCGTGTACAATTTTATTTAAAAGTGTTGTGCCAATAACACTTAGCATAGCGCCCGGTACACCGTGTCCGGTGCAATCTCCGGCGGCAATAATCAAATAACCTATTTCTTTGCCAATCCAAAAGAAATCACCACTAACCTTTTCTTTTGGTTTAAAATAAATAAAGCTATCGGGCAGGGCATTATGTAATATTTTTTCACCAACTAAAAATGCCTTTTGAATTTTTTGCGCATAGGTAATACCGTCCATCAATTCGGTATTTGATTTTTCGAGTTGTTTTTGTTTCAAACGAATTTCTTCGGTACGTTCTTCAATGGTTCTTTCCAGGTATGCTTGTAATCGTTTTGTGCGGCGGTATCGCCCATACATAATTGCCCCGGTAACGGTTAATAGAATAAAGCCAAGCAAATAGTAAAAAGGTTTTGATTGATAGAACGGAGGCACGATCTTTATTTTGATAATGGCTGGTTCAGACCAAGTGTTATCGCTATTTGCGCCAATAACCTGAAACGCGTATTCGCCAACTGCCAACTCATTAAAAGACACTGAATGTTCATGATTATTGTTTTTAAATTCCTTTTGAATGGGTGTTAGTTTGTAACGGTAAGCATTTTTTTGAGGGATATTAAAATCAAGTACCGTAAAATTTATTTTGAAGGAGTTTTTAGATTGCGGAATTTCAATTTCCTGACCATTTAAATTACTGATGATCTCCAAGTCGTTACCAATTCCAAGAATACTGGTAATATCTATACGTGGAATGGTAAAGTGTGAAACAAGTGAATTCGGATTAAAAACCACCATTCCGTTTGAGGTAGAGATGTACATAAATCCCTCAAAAAAATCAATGTTCTGAATAATGTTAGATGGCAAACCATCAACAAGATTAAACTCCATAACTTCTTTTGAGTAAGGGTGGTATTGGTATAAACCCTCATTGGTACCGATCCAAAAAGCGTTACGTACTTTTTTAATGCAGCGTATTTCCGAGAAAAAATTATTACGGTTATTTCGGATGATCTCGTAAGTGTTTTTATTTAAATTATACTTGATCAAGCCTAAAAAAGATGTACCTAAAAGCACATGATCATCATCATAAATTTCAATAGATGTGATGTTACCCGCATCGGCAACACTAACAAGTTGCATGGTGTTATCGGGTTTTATTTTTAAGATCGAGCTTTGCGATGCAAAAATATTTCCCTTAGTGGTTGATACGCCACAAAAAAAGATGGATGATGATCCTGCTGGTTTTACAATGAATTCCGATTCTTCGGTGTCCATTTTAAATTTAATGATCTGGCCAAGGCCACCTAACCATAAAATGTTCTTATCAAAACTATCCTGAAAAACTGATGTAAAATGATGTTGTTGCTGGAAGAAGTAATGTTTGATCTTTGCCGGCGTTTTGGTAGGGTCAATTTTTAAAAAATTATATTGGCCTGCCAGGTAAACCGATCCATCGGTGTTTTCAAAATACTGCGCAACAAATCGTTCTTCCACCGAAGCGTTTTCGCTGCGATTACCAAATGGATGATTTTCGGTTTTGCGCGTTAATTTATCGTATATCGCAAAGCCATTACCATCTATTCCTACAATGATCTTATCCTTTAATTTACGGCTCACCCAGGCATTCAACATTTGGTTGGAAGTGAAGGTGTTTTCTGATGAACCGGCTTGGCGCTGGATGATCTCTAAATTAGGACGCTTATTGGATTGTTTTTGTAAGCCCACATCTGTTCCAAACCAAATAACATTATTCTCATCTTTAAATACCGACCAAACTTTATTGCTGATCAAAGTATACGGATTATCAGGATCATTTTTTATGATCTTGTATTCTTTTTTATCTATATCAAAAACGGTTACGCCAAAACTCCAAAAACCTTGATAGATGTAGTTATCCTTACTGTGATAATAACTTACGTTCGACAGAAAATTATTCGGCGCTTTATAAAATGTTTGTTTTTGATCGTATGGATTTATAGAAACAAGTCCGTCGTCAACCCCTACCCAAATAGTTCCTTTATAATCTATTGAAATACCAATATGGCCTGATGAACCGTAACCACTAATAAGGAGCTCATCAATTTTTTTTGTTTTCGGAAAGAATTTATAAACCCTGAAGCGCACGCCACCATCTTCGGCAAAATATTTAGCGCCAATCCAAATGGTACCATTTTTATCTTCACACATGCTTTGAATAATGCAATTATCCAAAAGCGTTTCTTTTTTTGAATCAAATGTAATAATGCTCCTTTGTTCAGGCGCATATTTCATAATACCGGCCTGTGTCCCAATTAATATTGTGCCGTTCTTTAATTGAATAATACTTTGTATAGAATTCTTTTTTTTGTATTCATTTAAAGTGGTATCAATTTTAATGCGTTTAAAGTTGTTGTTCTTAAACGAATAGGCATTAAGTCCTTTCGCAGTACCTATCAACAATTCGTTCTCTGAAAATTGCTTGATAACCTTAATGGATGGGTGGCTTAATGTAGTAGTATCATTTTTGTAACTGCGATAAGAGATAAAGCCATAACCATCATAACGGTTTAAACCATTACTTGTACCTACCCATAAATAACCTTTTTGATCAGTGCTTAAAGCGGTAACAAAGGCACCGGTCATCTCTGCCGCATCAATTTTTTCGAGCGCAATAGATGTGTTTTGACCATGTAATTTAAACAAGGAAAGAAACAAGAATATGATCAGCCTTTGCCATTTCATAAAAACTAAATATAGGTATTCAAAAGTCAATGTCAAAAAAAAAGGGGGCAATTACGCCCCCTTGTATCTGAATAACAAAAGTTATTATTCGATAATGATCTTTTTAGTTGATTTTACACCGTTGTTCTCAACAGTCATAAAGTAAACACCAGTTTTGTTGTTAGCTAAATTAACAGCGTAGTTACCACTTGTAACAACTACTTTATCAGTATAAACAACCGAACCTAATACATTTGTAACAGTTACATTGTAAGGAGTTACAGCGTATGGTAAAGAAACGTTAAACACATCTTTACTAGGGTTTGGAGACACCATGAAATCAATATTGTTAGCTGATTGAGAATTTAAACCAGCACAAGTTGAAACTGATACTGTACGTGTAACGATACTAGTAGTAACTGAATTTGATGCAGTTAAAATGATTGTGTATGTTCCTGCACTGTTAAATGTAACTGTTGGAGTTAAAGCAGTTGAACTTGAGAAAGCAGCAGTTGGAGGGAAAGAAGTCCAAGTAAAAGTAGGACAAGGATTTCCGGTTGAACTATTACCTAATGAAATTCCAGTGCTAACACAAGCAGCAGAAACTAATGAGAAGTTAGCAGAAGCAGGTTGTAATAAGCTTCCTCCGTTGTATTTATAAAAACCTTCTAAAGCAGCGTTAGCTTGATCGCTGAATGTACCAGCCCAACCAGTTGAAGGATCTACGAAATCAATAGTTAAATACTGGATGTTAGTTGAACCCCAGCTGCTCCATGAAGCACCACCATCCATTGAGAATGAAATAATATTGTTACCAGCACCAGCACCAGCTGAAGCGAACCAGCAAGTACCAGGGATTGCACACACATCATTTCTTCCAAAGTTAGGATCGTTTCCTGCGTTGTTTGCTGTCCAAGTAACACCACCATCAGTTGTGCTGTAAACAGTTGCAACAGTTCCTGAAGCAGGGAAAGTTACAGTAACACCGTTGTTTGCATCGTAAAATGAGATATCACTGATAGAATTACTAGCATTAACTGTAGTAACATTCCAAGTAACACCAGCATCAGTTGAACGGTAAATACGACCTTTATTGGTACCAAACCATAAATGAGTTGAACCAAATTTTTCGTAAATGTTTGTTAAAGCATACTCACCACTAACAGGGTTAGGGATGTTAGCACCTGCAACTGGTGACCAAGTAGTTCCACCATCAGTTGATCTCCATAATTCATGCTCATTTCCTGTACTTGAGTTAGGATCACCGTCACAAACACCAATATTTGGCGTTAAAAAAGTTACCCAGTTACAAAATGAAGCAGCGTTTGTAAACATTGCCGCAGAGGTCATGTTTACCCAAGTGCTACCACCATTGGTAGTTTTAAAAATACCACCTTGTGAACCACCGTTGATCTTCTTATAAGCTGCCACCCAAGCTGTTGTAGCACTTTGGCCTTCCAAGCTTGAAATAACATAAGTGCTTGTGTCACCAATTACAGGAGTAACTGTACTAGGCCAAACCGGACTAGCGTTCCAAGTGTTACCACCATCAGTGGTTTTAGTAACCCAGCAATAAGCACGACTGGTGTTTCCTGTAGTTCCATCATATCCGGTAGCCCAAACAACGTTTGAGTTCACAGCATCCATGTATCTGATACCGGCCGAAGGAATAGGGAAATTAGAGTTTTGCGTAATGGTCCATGATGGACTAGGCGTTTGTTGCGCAAAGCCTGCTAAACAAGCCGCAACGCCAAAGATTGATAGTAAAGTTTTTTTCATTTTCAACATGTTTAATTTAGTTGATAAAGATAATGAATAATTCATTATGAAACAATTTTAAAAGAAAATGGTTCTTTTAACAAATTAAAGTAATTTTGCGCTAAATTTATGATGATAGAAACGGATATTGCTATAGTAGGGGCGGGGCCCGTAGGCTTATTTGCCATTTTTGAAGCAGGCTTGTTAAAAATGCGCTGCCATTTGATCGATTATTTACCACAACCCGGTGGTCAGTTATCTGAGATCTATCCTAAAAAACCTATTTACGACATTCCAGGTTTTCCGAGCATTAATGCACAGGAATTGGTAGATAATTTAATGAAACAGGCTGAGCCGTTCAAGCCCGGTTTTACACTTGGGGAACGAATTGAAACGTTAGAAAAGCGCGATGAACGCGATTTTGTGCTTACAACTAATTTAGGAACTAAAATAAACGCCAAAGTTATTGTAATTGCCGGAGGCTTAGGTTGTTTTGAGCCGCGCAAGCCCGAAGTAAGCGGCTTAGATAAATTTGAGAATGGTAAAGGCATTAACTACATGATTCTTGACCCTGAGAAATACAGAGGCCAGCGAATGTTAATTGCCGGAGGTGGAGATAGCGCTTTGGACTGGACCATTTTTTTAAGTTCAATTTGTTCGGAGTTAACCCTGGTTCATCGCAGCGAATCATTCAGAGGCGCACCGGATAGTGTAAATAAGGTGATGAAACTTGCGGAAGAAGGCAAGATCAAATTATTATTAAATACCAATTTAGATTCAATTTCCGGATCTGATAAGCTTGAAACGGTTACTGTTAAAAACATCAAGAGTGGCGAAACCGAGACAATTGCCACCGATCATTTAATTCCTTTGTTTGGTTTAAGTCCTAAACTCGGACCAATTGAAAATTGGGGATTACAGATAGATAAAAATGCCATTGAAGTGAATACCGATGATTATTCAACCAACATACCGGGTGTTTATGCGATAGGCGATATCAATACCTATAAGAATAAATTGAAATTGATCTTATGCGGATTTCATGAAGCGGCATTAATGAGCCACAGTGCTTATAAATACATGAACCCGGGCGTAAAGTATACCATGAAGTATACAACGGTAAATGGTGTGAACACATTTTAATTGATTAAAAATGACAGACATTAAAATAAACATTCAAAATCCTGATGGAAGTTTAACTACGCTTGAAGCCCCAACCGATATGGGCTTAAGCTTAATGGAATTTTTAAAGGGAAACGAATATGATATTTTAGCAACATGTGGTGGCATGGCATTATGCGCTACCTGCCATGTGGAGGTGATCAGCGGTTTTGATAAGCTGAAAGAAATATCGGATGATGAATATGCCATGCTTGATACTTTACCCAACATTACACCAACATCACGCTTATCGTGTCAATTAAAACTGGCAGATAGTTTAGACAACATCACCGTAAAGATCATGGGTGATGGACTTTCTTAATTGAACATAAACCGGTTGTTCAATTGCTGCTCGGCATTTACAATGTGTGTTATGAATTTGATCTGATTTAAAAGCACAGCCTGTTTGTTTTTAGAAGTGATCAGCGTTAGTTTTTCGTTCGGGGATAGTTGAAGTGAATTTGCAATATTATAAACGCTTAATTTACCCAATGTATCGTAATCAATAATCTTATTTTGCACCGTGCTAAAGTAATGTATGATGGCATCCTGCAAGTTCGCATCGGTCACTAAGATGTTGTTCTTTTCAAATTCAATTAAAACGGCACCATAAAGCTTTGGCGATAGTTGTTCTGTAAAATCAACAATTTTACAAATGCGTGTACATTCCACTAAAATATCTTTTCTGCCGTCGGGATATTCTTTAAGCACATTTTTTATTTTCACCTCACAACCATAATCACTCATTTTACCATTCTCAAAAAATGGTATGGCAAATGAAGCGTTGTTGTCAATACAATCTTTTACAAGTTCCTTATAACGTTCTTCAAAAATATGAAGCTTTCTTGCTTCGCCTGGCAATAAAATGGTTTTAAGCGGAAAAGCCGGTAAGGTTAATTGATTTGATGTCATGATACAAAGTTTTAGATATTATACTGTACGTTTCAAATCGTTCAAATAGCGTGCTTAAAAAAGTTAAAATGTACTAAAATCTGCATCCAATGAGTCAACTATTTCCCATGTATGGTCACTTAATAGTTTCACTGAGCTAAGGTATTCTAAATTTTCGCGTTTTGTTTTTCCCCATTCATCCGGGCCTATCATATATAACTTATATATCTCTCCCTTTTTATACAGATGATAAACATGGCCAATAAAAGGTTCAAACGATAACTCAGCTGTATAAATCTTTTCGCTTATTTCAACGCGTTTTTGTAATTCACTTGCTTGTTTAGCCAGCAAAGCAGCTTGCCTTTGAATTTGTGCGAGCTGTTTGTTTGTTTGCTCGCGCATGGCGCTTAGCGCTCGCGATTTCAGTTTTCCCTGATCCTCAGGTTTTACAACAATGCTTCCAATGTGATGTGGATACGCAATTAAGCCCGGTTCTTCGGCTGTTTTATCTTTATCTATTGGATTATGAAACATACACTACAAACAATTAAAATGGTGTTTAGTTTATTGCGAGATGCCTAATTTTTTTGCGATGGCAGCCGGAATTGCTTTTTTATGCAGCATAATGCAGGTGGTTTTATAAAGCATATAGCTTTCGCTTGCGTAAAAATAACCATCACAATCGTTACGTTTTGTATCCCAACTGTTTTTGATCACATAGTACATTGTGCCATTTTGATCTTTAGCGGTGCCTACAGCGTGCATGCCATGATCGTCTTGCGTTTCATAATTATCAAATGCTTTTTGGCGTAATTCGGGTGTAATTAATAATTGTTTTTGTGGTTTTACACCTATTGATATTTTTTCAAGTTCATTCATGGCATCATAGGATTTTTCGGGAACAACAGCAACGCCATCTTTAAATAAAAAGCCTTTTTCAGAAACATCGGCCGCCCAGGCAAAGGTATATCCATTGTTAATGGCATAACTCATGGTTTCTTGTAATTCATTCAGCGGAATGTTATTTACTTTTTCCCAGGCCCAGTTATCTGGCACTTCTAAAATAAATTTTTCATAGTAAGGGTGGTGCGTAAAGGAGGTTAAAAGAATATAATCATCCGGAATAATTCCTGTAGCATCGGCATAAGTTCGGGGTGTATACGTTTTGCCTTTATAGTCAAATTTTTCGGGCACCTTACCTAAATAATTATCACATATCGATTCAACATTGGCCATTAAAAATTCGTAATCGATCTTCGCAAAATTTCCTTCAACAGCCGGTGCTAATGCTCCTTGCAAAACCTTTTCCAGTAAAAAATGGTTATGTACATCGTTATCGTTTTTTTTGCCTTTATAAAGTTCTTCGGGCATCATGCCATAGTTTCGCATTACATTTAGCACGTCAGGAAATCCGCCACCTTCTCCCATACTGGTCTTTCCATGCATGCGTAAATAGTTTTGAGCCTTTAATGGATAGGCTTTTCTAACCACAAACATTTCGCTTAAATTAAAATCTTTACCCTTTCCCATGCGGGCCAATTCACTTTCAAAGAACGAAAGCGATGAAAACGACCAGCAGGTATTTGTTTGCTGCTGGTTTTGAACCGGAGTAGCATCTAACGATTTGATAATGGTAAATGTATACTCGCCGTTAGCTTTGTTGGTTTTGGTTTGCGCATAGCTAAATGCAAAGTGCACAAGGCTTACGAACACTAAAAAGTTTTTGGTTTTCATGATTTTTTACTTTGTGTATTTACTATTTTAAGCAAGAACACTATTTCAAATATAGCAAACACCATATAATGCACCATAAAATGAAATACAAAAGGCTTATTGTATTCCTGAAAATTATAAGCGTAAATTAAGAAGCCAACTGCTGATGAGAGCAAGCGTACGCCTGAACTAACCATAATGGTATTAATAAACGTTCTGCTATCGGTTCGTTGAATGTAAACAATATTTAATACGAGGGATAACAAGGCAAAGAAGCAAACACTCATGATCCAGTGCCATTGCGGAAGAGTAATGGTAACAAATGTTTGAATGGTAAATGAAAATGCTGATGCAATAATTATTGAAAATATGACCGGCTTAAAAATGTTAGTCTTCATTTTTCTTTTTTGATTCGGCGATCACATCCTTGATCACCAGATACAATGAGCCTGAAATGCCAATTAGTGAAAGAATGATGGTAAAGTAAGGTTCTTGCGTTTTAAAATAAGCATCTAATTTGGAACCTCCCCACGCCGAAAGCCCAATGATAATGCCCATTTGGATGGCCAAATTGCTGTATTTTATAAAGCTGTTAGGCTGTTTGGGAGGCAACTGATTTTTGCTCATTTTTTTGACTGATGTTCTTTACAATTGCACCCATGTTACAAGTGCCTGTAAAAATTGCGCCAGCCTCAATAGCTAATTTACCGGTTACAATATCACCATTGATCTTTGCTGTACTTTTTAAAGAAAGCGTTTCGCTGATGTTAACTGTACCTTTAACCTCACCGCTTAGATCGGCGTTAGCACATTGAATATTTCCTTCAATTCGGCCGGTACTTCCTAAAACCAATTTACCCGAAATGGTTATGTTTCCCAATAAATTCCCATCAATTCTAAAGTCGCCATTAGAAGTAATGTCACCATTGATCTTTGTACCAGCGCCCAATAAATTGATTGAACCGGCATCGATATTTTGATTTTTAGATGAGTTAAACATGTCTGCTAAATTTTATACAAGATAGGCACTTTTATAGGAAATTCAAACTATTTTAACTTATTGGCATCGTCGCCAATTGCTTTATCAACCGATTTGTAATTATCATTATAAAACAATTGATAGCCATTCACATTTTGTTTTTTATATAACATTGGCAGGTTTTCGGCGGCAATGTTCAATATTGTAAACATTTCTTTTTTCACTTCTGCAGTAAAAACATCTTTATCATTATTTAAATTTTCCATGAATTTGCTTGATTCGGTGGCATCGGTAAACGATTTTAAGATCACCATTTGCATTTTTGTACCAAACAAGGTGCTTGTTATATTAAACACTTTTGCACTGTAATATTTTTTGCAGAAAACATCTAATTTGGTTTTAAAGCCGTTGGCTATTTTTGGATCATCGGGACATAAAGCAATAATAAAATGTTCAGATGTCAGATTGATCTGAAAGGTATCTTTGTTCAATACTTTTTCCTTTGGTGCATCGCCAAACATTTCCGGGTTTTTTTGTTTTTTAATACTGGTTAAAATATCGGTTGCCAGTGGCGTAATTTCTGATTTAGGATATAAGGCCACTAATTGTTTTAATCCTGCCTCCAGGGTATCAATACCTTTGGTTTTGCCGGCACTCATGGCCTTAATGAATTCAAATTTTGGTGTGTAAACGGTTTTACCATATTTGGCAGACGCAGCAGCGCTTGTTGTATAGGCATCGGCATAATTTCCGGCAGTGTACAAAGCATAAACTTTAGTGTATTCTTTTTCAACCTCGCTTGTTTCCGAATGTTTTTCTTCAGCATATTTCGGATTCTTGATCAACAAAGCAAACTCACTATTCGGAAATTCGTTCAGGATCTTATTCTTATAAAACTCGGCCTTTTCTGCTTGTTTTTCTTTTTCGCAAACGCGATAAAGTTGATAGTATGTATTCAATAAATATTTGTGGGTGCTGTATCGTGAATTCAATTCTTCAAAAGCCACCAATGCTTTTTTGTAGTTATTCAGATCTTCTTTATAAGTTGTACCCAGTAAATAAAACGATTCAATGATGGTTGCATTACTGATAGCTAAAAGTGAATCGGTAACCGGTAATTTTTTTAAATAGAATTCTTTTGTTTTTCTTGGATCGGTGTTGCCGTTTTGTTTCACATCACCTTTTTCGTCTTTCACATTGGTTGCATTCTCATCTATGGTCAATGTTCTGTTCGAACGTCTCCAGTTATCTTCATTTTTTCTATTGCCCCATTTTTTCACAAAATCAACAACACCAAAGCTTATGGTACTTTGGTTATAAAAATAGAATGAAGCCTGCGACGATGCTTGTGTATTTGGATCAGGAACACCTACAACATTTGAATTTCCAATATTCTTGTCATTCATTTGTCTTTCTTTTTCTTCCTTCGCCTTTTCTTCATCGGCCTCTAATTTTTTAATGATCTTATTGATCACCAAAGTTCTTTCAGCATCGCTCATTTTTGCCAGGCGTTGCAAACTATCCTCTCGTTTAATGGTGTTGAGGTATTGCACTAAATTATCCAAGGTTTTTTGGCGCGCAACAATGTTCTTGTAGTTTTGATGATCTTTAGGGAGTGTTACCAAAGTACTATCGTAATAGGCTTGTGCCAAAGGATAGTTGGTTTGCTCAAAATTGATCTCCCCTAATTTTAAATACGAATAGGCTTTTTGACTTGGGTTGATGGTGCTGGTTTGTACCGATCTTTTGTAATAATAAACCGCTTTATCAATGTTCCTTTCTTTTTCTTCGATCTCTCCTAAGGTATAATAGATCACATCAAAATAATCTGAATTCTTGAATTCCTTCGCCATCTTTAAAAGATCCTTCTTGGTCTTTTCAGAATTCATGCGTTTCACATCCAGCATTCGCGCCAATTTGATCTTACTGTAAAAAACTAATTCGTAATTTGGTTTCAGACGAATGGTAAAGTCATAATATTTGCGCGCACGCTTGTAATCTTTTTGTTCTTCGAGCATTTGCGCAATAATGAAAGAATAACGCGCACGTTTTTTGCGTGAGTTACCTGTAAAAATATTTTTGTTGTTAGCCGCAGTCATCAGTTTTGTTGATGCCTCGGTAAGCAATCCTTTGCGGAAAAAGTAATCTGCTTCAAGCGCGGGAAGTTCGCGTTTAATATGAGCCGGTAATTTTTTTTCGTTTTTGAGTAAGGATAATATTTGTTCAGAATTACTTACCGAGCCAATTTCATTGTAAGATTTTACGAGCCAAAGCATAGCATCATATTTATCTTTTGATTTGTTGTAGGTAGTTACTACATACTCAAAAGCCTCTATGCCCGAAAAAAACTCACGCTTATAAAAACGCGAAATTCCAATGTTTATCCAGTTGTTATCTATCCAGTTTCCTGAGCTTGGAATAACCGTTCCTTTGCTATCTGTAATAGCGTGGCGTTGAATACAGGTAGTTGATTTTTTAATGGCTTTATCAAATTCAGGAAATGTGGCTTTTGCTTTTTCGCTGCTTGGATAAATGTATACGGGTAAGGTTTTTTCGAAATTCTCTTTGTTGTTCTGTTCGATCTTGTATTCGCCGTCTTTTATGCTTTCGGTTGAATAGTAGTATCCGTTAAAGCGAGCTGTGAGGTTATGAAACCCCCTTGAAACAACGGTGTTCTTTTTTGTTGAACAGCTTGCCAAAAAAAGTGCCCATGCGGCAAATATAAAAAACCGTGTTTTCACTAGAGGATAAACGAATGAACGGTAAAAATAGTATATTTTTTAGAGTTTTGGGCAGAAAAAGTGTTAAGTAAAGGCATTAAAGGAGCTGTTTTACAGCTAAATAGGCCATTAAGCCCGCTCCTACCTGAAGTGCCTTCTCATCAATGTCAAAAGTAGGGGTATGCACGCCCGATGTGATGCCCAAGGCTTTATTGCCTGTTCCTAAACGGTAAAAACAACTTGGCACTTGTTGTGAGATGAACGCGAAGTCTTCCGCGGTCATACGCAGCGGCAATTCTTCAACGTTTTCATCTCCTAAAAATTCTTTTGCCCATGACATGCAGTTTTTTGTAAGTTCCTCATCATTCACTAAGAATGGATAACCTTTTTCGATCACAATTTTTGATTCAATGCCATAAGGCGTTGATACTTTTCTAACGAGCTCACTCAATAGATCGTGTACTTCGTTACGCCAAGCTTCATTCATGGTTCTGAATGTGCCTGCAATCTCAACCTTTTCAGGAATAACATTTGTTGCTCCTTTTCCTTCTATATTTCCAAAGGCAACCACTGTAGGGATGCTTTCGCCATTGGTGCCTTTTAAAGCTCCGGGCTTCATAAATTGGTTATGAATTGCCAACAAGATCTCACTCGCAATGATCAGTGGATTAACATAATCTTGTGGCATGGCAGCATGTCCGCCTTTTCCATTTACAGTTATATACAATTCATCGGTGCTGGCCATGTACATTCCCGGTCTAAATCCTACCTTCCCAGCCTCCATGCTCGGAAAAACATGCTGCGCCATGGCCGTTTGCACTTTTGGGTTTTCAAGTATTCCCTCTTTCAGCATTAAGGATGCGCCTCCCGGTAATACCTCTTCGCCCGGCTGAAAAATAATTTTTATACTACCTTCAAATTCGTTTTTTAACTGATCTAAAATAATGGCTGCTCCTAACGCACAGGCTGTGTGTACATCGTGTCCGCATGCGTGCATTACACCTTTGTTTGCCGAAGCATAGGGCACTTTGCTTTTTTCTTCAATTGGCAAGGCATCCATATCGGCGCGCAACAAAATCGTTTTCTTATCTGGGTTTTTACCTTTAATAAGCGCAACAATTCCTGTATCAACAACACCTGCCGTAAATGCAATTTTGTGTTTTTCTAAAACACTTTGAATGAATTGTGAGGTTTGATGTTCCTGAAAAGACAGCTCAGGGTTTTGATGGATGTGCCTTCTGATCTGTTGTACTTCAGAAAAAATAGTTTCAGCAGCTTGTTTTATGGTTTCAACTGTTCTCATTATTTGTTCTGTAACATTTTTAAACCAATTAAAATAATGAACGCGCCAAACACCTGCTTAATAAGTTTTGTATCGAGTGTTAACGCTGTTTTGCTGCCAAAATAACTGCCAATAATAAAGGTGATGCACATGATCAACGCACTTTTTATATCAATTTGCCCTTGCTTATAATAGTTGTATACACCCAAAAAACCAATTGGCAATAAGAACATGAATAAGGTTGTTCCTTGAGCGGCTTTTTGGTTCATGTGCATAAAGTAAACTAAGATAGGAACTATGACCACGCCGCCACCTATACCAATTAAACCGCTTAAAAATCCGGCCACTAAACCAACAGAAAGTAAAATTAAAACTGTATTCATTTTAAAAATCAGTTGCGAACGAAAGTCCGATCAGGCGTTTTTGCCATTTGAGTTTATCAACACCATAACCAATATCTAATCGCACAAAATAACCGTAAATACGTGAACGGATTCCCCAACCAAAACCGGCAACCATTGGATCTTTATTATTTATTACAGTAATAATTGTAGGGCTTAATTCACTTCCTTGTAAATACGTATTCACGTTTTCGGTATTATCGCGACTCAATGGGTTAAAGCCATACCAAGCTGCGCCAACATCAGCAAATCCTATTACCTGCAAGTTGTTCAAGAAATCGGAACGCAGTGGGCGATCAACAAAATATTTAATGAACGGAAAACGTAATTCAGAATTGAACACCACAAAATTATTTCCATTACGGATATTTTGTGAGAAACCTCTCATATTGGTTGCAAGTGTTTGAAACTGGTATTGATCGGGATTTACAATATTGATCTCATTATTGAATTTAGCATTGAACCAATTATCAACTCCACCTAAATAAAAAACTAACCTGTCGGTACCTAAAGAGTTTCCGCCGGCTAATCGATTGCACCAAGTGATCTGACGATGAATTTTTTGATAGTGTCTCAAGTCAAATCCTCCGGTGATAAGGTCGTGTCTGTCTTTTTTAATTAGTCGCCAATACTCTAACCAAATTTTTCCTCTGAAGCCATTTAAAATATTCAGCATCACATTTCGTGTATCATCATAGATCAATTCAACGCGTGCACCTGCGTAATTATCGTAGGTTGGGCGTTTTGGTAACGAGACATCTCCCAATGAAAAATAATTGAACTGATCGTTACGATACAACACCGAACCTTTAACACCTAACACTTCTGAAATCGGTAATTTGGCGGTATATCTCACATCATGTATATGCGCACGTGCCGGACTGCCATAAAAATTATCGATCTTCACAAAACTCTGGCGATGTAATACAACCTGATGATCGATCTGTTTTTTACGGTATTCATATGAAAGCAAAAACTCATTATCCATTCCGCCAATGGTAAACAGATCGGAAATGCCCGAGAAGCGATACGCACCAACAATACGATGGTCTTCAAACAGATCGCTTATACCTACTTTTGATAAAAAGTTCAATCCCGGATTTAAATAAACCGGAGAACCTGCTCCTGAAAAGCGTTGGTAGTTTGTTCCTAAATACGAATTATCAAACTGCGTAACAATGTAATCGCTATAGAACGAGGTGTAATAATTTTTTTGGATCGGGAAATTTAAAATGTTGTTTGTTTTTGGTTTGTTGGTTGAGTCTTTTAATGAAGTATTAGGCTGAGGTTTTACAATATCTTGTTTTTTTGTTTCGCCACTTAATTCGTAATTATCAAAGTCTATGCCTTCTTGTTTTTTTGGTGTTTGATTGATGGAAGGCGACATTGTTTCGGGCTGAAAACGTTTTGCATTGTAAAAATAAGGATCGAGCAAAGCCGGTTTAATGGTCATTTTGAACCAGGTGTCTTTTATTTTTTGATCAATGTAGTTGCCCGGTTTTGCAAGTGGCGTTACTGCCAAATAATCTTTGCCTTTATAAAAATAAACTTCGGCCGCATGGGTTGCATTAAAATTAATGTTCTGCTCTAAAATATTGCGATCGTAATTAGTGGCCAGTTTGCTGTTAAAGAAATAGCGGTAATGTTCCGTTGTATCTACAAAAGAAATGGAACTATCAAACTCGGCAACATAACGGTTGTAAATACCATTCTTTTCGCTGAGGTAGGTGATGTATTGGTTTGTAAAAGCTTGTGGCATGCGCTCATCTGTATCGGTGGTATTGGTCACACGCACAAGTACAGGCGATTTAAATGGATACGATGCCATGAACAGATCCATGTGTTTATTGAACTTATAATAGAACTGTGCATCATCCTTACCTTTTACGGTATCATTCACACGATTACTTTCAAACACGATCTGCTTTGATGATTTAACGAACACCGGATTATTATCATCCCAAATATCATTGGTTATTTGTTCTAAACCACTGTTGTTCAAAGTAAAAATAAAAATATCACTTTGTCCTTTTCCTTTTTTAACGCCACTCATGGCAAGCTTTTTACCATCATGACTGAAAGAAAAACTGTTTACCTTTTCAAATCCCGGGAGATTGCGGATCTTTTTTTCTTTTGTTTCAATATCGTAAGTATGAATTACAATTTGATCTTTTAATTCATAAACTAGCATCACAATTTTTCCGTTCGGATGCCAGTTGATCAATGGGTAATTGTAATCATCTATGCGTTCAATTTTTGGTCCGAATTTTAAAATGCGTTTTTGTTTTTTCTCTTCCAAATTGCGCACATAAACTTTAAACTGACCCAATTCATAAGTTGTATAGGCTACATGTTGCGCATCGTTGCTAATGCGTAATTGATAATAATGTTTGGTGTATTTGTATTTTTTTAAAACAGAGTTGTTGTTGATGGGTGAAGTGCGCGCTGAATCTTTACTCATGTATAATCTACGGTTTTGCGCATCAACAAAATCGTAGATCAGATTATCAAACGAAATACCTAAAACAAACAGGAACGCGTAGTCGGGCGAACGGTTCACTTTGGTCATGTATAACAAGTGCGGGATGTAAGATTCGCCGTGCATATCCACAATGTAATGCCAAATAGCATGCCCGGCATTGGCAGCTTGTTTACCATTCAGTTTATTGAATTTGTTGATCTTATCATCCTTCAAGGCATCATATAAAACATTATCGTAATAGCTGTTCCAGCCTTCCGACAGATATTGTACCAAACCTTGCGTGTACCATGTAGGTAAATTAAGCATGGTGGAGTTGCGAACCATTTCGCGCGCGTTACCGGCGTATAGGATCTGGTTGATCATTAATTCTGCTAAGGCCGCGCGAATTTGTTTGTCAAGATCGGCATGACTGCCATTGAAGTATACAAATATCTTATCGCCAATGATCTTTGTAGTTCCGCCGATGTTCGACGATTCATCGTTATTTAAACCAATATTACTTTGCTTAAAATCGTTTTGATTGTTGTAAACGATCACATTTATTTTGTCTTCAACCTGATATTCTAAACGTTTTTCGAGTATTGGCAACTGATTGTTCACCGATACAGATACATACTTGGCAATTTCACCACCGCCCGCATAGGAGTATACACGAAATCGCTCATAATCAAAATAGGTCCAATTAAAATCCTGGTACTGGATACGGTTTTTACCAAACTCCATTTGCATACCATAATAAAACTGGGCCTGAATTTTTAAGGCTGAACCAAAAAGTATGATTAGTATGAAGATCTTCGTTCTTTTCAACATATCCGGGACCAATAAAAGTAGTAAATAATCGTTTAGAAACAAAGTAAATAGGGCTTTAAAACCGGTATTTTAAACTCTTTTCACAATTAATTTGCTCTTAAACAAAATATTACCGTCGGTTAACCAAATGATATACATTCCGTCATCCAGATCGCCAATATAAACCTCGCCTCTATCTTGTTGTATGGCAATGGTTAAAGTTTTCATTTTGATGCCTTGCTGATCATACAAAAAACCATTCACTTCTTTTCCAAAATAGTTTGAGAAGATCAATTTTAAGTAGTTCTCATTAAATGACGGGTTTGGATAAACTTTTAAGTTAGATTGCGGTGCTTGTGTGCCAACAAAAATGCGCATGGGCAGCGAGGTTTCATATCCGGGAATTGAAACTTTGTAATAGTTTACCATTTCGGGTGAAGGATTACCGTGTGTATGACTAAAAGAAACTTCGCGGGTTTGATCGCCGCAAAGGCCGGCATAATTGTAAAATGGTAAGTAGTTAATGGAGTCGGTACAATGCAGTATTTCGTAACCCGGACATGCGGGCCCCGCAGTTAGTGAAAACCGAACAAGTACCTGTGAGGTAGTGCCTGTTTGGTTTTGCGAATTTACCAAACTCACGTTTGTATTAATGATTCTTTGAGCAAAGGTAAATACACTCGCTAACAGCATCAAATATGTAAAAATGTATCTCAATTTATTCTTCTTGTATCCAAACGTAATAACTGCGGTTATTATTGTACAACATTAAAACATATGTCCCCTTGTTAAGTTTTAATTTTTTGAATTTAACCGTTAGATCGTTAACACCTTTTTTCAATTTTCCTTTATCGGTTACTTTTACTTCAAACCCGGGTTCGGTTGCTTTATACAAGTAGGCGCTGTAAACACCAGTTGAATCGCTATTAAATGATACTTTGGTTTTTGAATTATAAATAAAAGGCGTTGAATTAGTAAAGGCAATTGGGTTAATGGTTTTTGCATTAAGCAGATCATTCTCATTAATTAATGCTGTATAAACCCCCAGTTTTTTGCTTTCGTCCATTTGCATCCACATTGGGCGAATTACACCACCGTGCGCCGATATACCAATGTAATCACCAAAAAACACATCCTTACTCGGGCTAAATGTTTTTTCATTGATCTTATGATGCGAAAAGGTTTTACCACCATCTCTGCTAGCTGTAACGTACACATCTGTTAAGTTGCCATTCGCAAAATTCCTTCTGTCATAATATAAAAAATACAAGTAACCTGTTGTTTGGTCAATTGTAAAGTGAGGCATAAATTGTTGTTTGTGATTTGGAAAAAAGGTCACCAAAATCCGATCGCTCCAGGTTTCGCCTTTATCATCGCTGTAGGTTAAAAACACATCTTTATTATTCTCACCAAATTTGGCATCGCTCCAGCAAATGTATATTCGTCCTTTATTCACACCATTGCTGTTATCACACGCTGTGAATGGCATACCGTTAGCTCTGAAAAGTCCGTCTATTTTATAATCCCATCCGCCGGGTATACTATCAATTATTTTTTCTTTTGGCCACCAGGTGTTACCGTTATCCAAAGAGCGGTTAAACACCAATCCTTTTGGCCCGGCCCAGGCAATATATACTTCACTGTTAGGCCCAATACACGGCACAGCTCCTTCAACGGTGTTATCGCTATCAATACAATCGCCGGTGTAATAACTTATCTTTTTTGGTTCGAGCCAGGTTTGGCCACCGTCTGTTGAACGCGTATAACGTATGATCGACGAGTCTTTCGGATCCTTACTTTCGTATTTATCAAACTGTGTCCAGCTTACGTGAATGTGATTGGTTTTAGGATCAACCACAGCCCAATGCTTGTCTTGTACTTTTTTGTTGTTTTTTCCGAAGGCGTAACACGTGTTGTAGGTTTCGCCCATATCGGTTGATTTATTGAGCACGATACGATCTATCCAACTGCCATCGGGTGTTATTTTTGGATTGGGGAACGATAAATGCATGTAGTAGGCGTTTTGTAAGGTATCCCAAAACAACATCGGATCGCCGTAAACATTGTATTTTTCGCATTTTAAAACCTTGCGAGTCCAGGTAAGGCCCGCATCTTTACTATAATAATAACTTGCCAAATTTGCCCCGGCAATAATGTGGTTGGTATTTTTTGGGTTAATGGCAATGCTAACTTCCTCCGGTTCCATTTGAGTACTAATTAAAACATTCTTGAACTGAGCATTAGATGCTGAGTAAATGAGGCAGAAAGCTAAAAGGTGCAAATATTGTTTGAACATGCTTTTATTAAAACAATTAAAAACATAAATTTACGACTTATTTAAGTTTATGGAAAGAAATACAATTACCAATTACATTGGCAGCAATAAAGATCGTATGTTGAACGAGTTACTTGAATTATTAAGAATTCCTTCGATAAGTGCCGATACAAAATATAAAGATGATGTTTTAAGAACGGCAGAGGCTGTTAAAACACGTTTAATTGAAGCAGGTGCTGATAAAGTTGAGATCTGCAAAACAAAAGGGTTTCCGGTGGTTTATGGTGAGAAGATCATTGATCCTGCAAAACCAACTGTAATTGTTTATGGGCATTATGATGTGCAACCGGCAGATCCATTGAATTTATGGGATTCGCCGCCATTTGAGCCGGTAATTAAAAAAACAGAGATACATCCTGATGGTGCTATTTTTGCGCGCGGCTCATGTGATGATAAAGGGCAAATGTATATGCATGTGAAAGCATTTGAAATAATGATGCGCACCAATACATTGCCATGTAATGTGAAATTCATGATCGAAGGTGAAGAAGAAGTTGGATCGCCAAGCTTGGGGCCATGGATCATGGAGAACAAAGAAAAATTAAAAGGCGATATTATTTTAATTTCAGATACATCATTAATTGCAAACGATACACCAAGTATTGATACCGGTTTAAGAGGTTTGGCTTACATGGAAGTTGAAGTTGTTGGTGCTAACCGCGATCTGCACAGTGGTGTGTATGGCGGTGCAGTTGCTAACCCGATCAATGTGTTGTGTAAGATCATTGCATCTTGTCATGATGAGAACAAGCACATTACCATTCCGGGCTTTTATGAAGATGTTTTGGAATTATCTGATGCGGAACGAAAGGAAATGGCAAAAGCACCATTTAGTTTGGATGCGTATAAAAAAGATCTTGATATTAATGATGTTTACGGTGAGGCCGGCTATTCAACCATTGAGCGTGCGGGTATTCGCCCTACATTAGACGTGAATGGCATTTGGGGTGGTTACACCGGAGAAGGTGCAAAAACCGTTTTACCAAGCAAAGCATTCGCGAAAATAAGTATGCGCTTGGTTCCAAATCAAAATTCTGATAAGATCAGTGCTTTGTTCCAAAAATATTTTGAAAGTGTTGCGCCAAAAGGCGTTCAGATCACCGTTAAGCCACATCATGGTGGTGAGCCTTTTGTGGTAAGTCCGGAGAACCCTGCTTACAAAGCGGCTAGCGCTGCTATGGAAGAAACATACGGTAAAAAGCCGGTGCCTACTCGTGGTGGTGGAAGTATTCCTATTGTTGCTTTATTTAAAAAAGAATTAGGTTTGGATAGTATCTTATTTGGTTTTGGATTAGACAGTGATGCATTGCATTCACCAAATGAGCATTATGGATTATTCAATTACTACAAGGGTATTGAAACTATTCCATTGTTCTATAAGCACTACTCACAGCTATTTAGTAAATAATGGATCTTAGCAGTTGGATAGGTTCGGCAGGTGTAACGTTATTGTTGTTGGCATTTGTGTTGAACCTATTGAACAAACTCAGATCGGATAGCGTTGCTTATTTGTTGTTGAATATTGCCGGAGCAGGCTTGGCCGGTGTATCAAGCTTTTTAATTTCGTTTTGGCCATTTGTTATTTTAGAAGGTGTTTGGGTGCTGGCATCCTTAGTTCCGTTGATCAAAAAAATTAAAGCATGAAAAATAGTTTACTTGCCATAATCTTAGGATTGTTTTTATTTTCCTGTAAAAGCTTCAAGGAGGCCGAATGTACCGGCGTTAAAGGCTTTAAAGTGAATAGCGTGAATACGAGTGGCATCGATGCCGATGTGGTATTAGGAATTAAAAACCCAAACACCATTGGATTCTCTATTTATCCAAGTGAATTTGATGTGGTGTTATCCGGCATTCAATTAGGAAAAGCAAAAATGAAAAAACGTGTTCATATTGCCGCGAATGATGAAAGAGAGTACAGTTTTAATTTAAAAAGCAGTTTTAAAGACATGAATGTAGCCGATGTGATGAAACTGATGAGTTCACAAAGCTTTGGTACTATTTTGGTAAAGGGGGATCTAAAAGCAGGGAAATTCTATTTGAAAAAGAAGATCCCTGTTAATGTGAAACAATCTTTAAGGTAGGATTATCCTTTTTTACCTTTTTCTTCTTTAGCTCCGGCGCCACCTTCATTTGCAGAAGATAAAGCTTCCAGATCACGATCAAAGAAATACAATCCGCCTTTATCGTCGCCAATTAATTTTAATTTATCTACGATCTGACGCGCCAAAGCTTCCTCTTCAATTTGCTCGCTTACGTACCACTGAAGGAAATTATGCGTTGTATAATCTTTTTCTTTTAAAGTAATATCTACTAAATTATTGATCTCGTTGGTTACTTTCATTTCGTGTTTTAATATTTCTTCGAAAACCGATTTAACCGATTTGAAAGTTACAGGAGGTTGTTTTAAAGCTGGCACAACACCATGTCCGCCACGCTCGTTCACAAACTTGATCAACTTCATCATATGCATGCGCTCTTCGTCGGCGTGCCCGTATAAAAAAGTTGAAATACCATTTAAGCCTTGTGTTTCGGCCCAGCTGGCCATTGCCAAATAATATTGCGATGATGAAGCTTCTAATTCAATTTGCGTATTTAACGCTTTGCTAACTTTTGCTGATAACATATGTTTTTTTTACAAAGGTAATAATTTTACCATGCAAGAAAACCAAAGTATAGAGGAAAATAGTTGCCCAAAAAAGGCAACTATTTTAATATGGTAACATGTCCGGTTTTTGTGTGATTTTTACCATCTAGGGTTGTGAATTTAACCTGGTAAACATACACATCATCTTTAACATTAACACCTTTGTAAGTACCGTCCCATCCTTTTTGAGCATCGGTTGTAGTAAATAACTTTTCGCCCCAACGATCAAACACAATGATCTCAACTTTATTGAAGCCTGTACCATACACCTGAAACAGATCGTTATTACCATCACTATTCGGTGTAAAGCTGTTAGGAATGTATAAGTTGTAATTTGCAGTAACCTCAATACAAACATCATCATACGCTTTACAACCAAATTCATTTACGGCCTGTATCTTATAACAACCGCCTTTGTTAGTGGTTAATTGTGTATTCGGACAAGAATGACAAAGTATACCGTCGCCCGATATCCAGGTTAAAGTTCCATTACCAATTGCGTTTAAATACATTGGTTCATCTAAATTAAACGTACCGCCAATACCTGCATCAACCGTTGGTTGCGGACGAACGGTAACCATTACTGTACCGGTTGAACCACAAAAGCCTTGGTTGGATACAATTACCTGATAAATGGTTGTTGATTTAGGACTCGCATAAGGATTATTTACCGATGGATCACTCAAACCAAGAGTAGGGGTCCATAAATACATATTGCTTCCTGATGCTAATAACATGGTGCTTTCGCCTTCACATATTGAAACATTTCCGCTAACGGCAGCAGTAACTTGAGGCACAACCTCAATTAGAATTTCACGTGTTACACTGCATTGCAATGTGCCTGCTGTGTTGTAAGCAGTAACTGTGTAATTAGTGCTTTCCGAAGGATTAACGGAAGCCGTGTTTGGCCCAACTAAGTTAATGCTTTGCATTGGCGACCAGTTGAAATTTTGTGAACCGCTTGCAAAAATTGTAGTACTGGTTCCTTTACAAATTTTGTTTGAATTGGTGTTCAGTAATAATTCAGGGCGAGGCACCACATTGATCTGCACCACAGCAGTTCCGGTACAAGCACCGTTATTACCCATTACAGTATAAATGGTAGTTTGTTCAGGCGCTGCAACAACAACGTTTGAGTTTGGATTATTTAAACCGGCTGTTGGCGACCATTGATAATTGAAAGCACCATTGGCAACTAAATTGGCAACACCACCATAACAAATTGTGGTTTTATCTGCCGCCATTTGTAAAGTTGGTAATGGTATTACAGTTACTTCTTGCACCGCAGTTGAGGTACATGTATTCAATTCACCAACTAAGGTATATTGTGTAGTAGTTAAAGGCGAAACAATTGGATTGTTAATATTTATATTGCTAATGGCAACATTTGGATACCATGTGTAAGAAAACGCACCATTACCAATTAAGGTCATACCTGAACCATAACAAACGGTTGGCGTACCCGATGAAATAAACACAGTTGGGTTTGGAACAACAGTAGCAGTTATAAAATGATTATCACTATTACATCCTAAAGCGCTACCAATAACTGTGTATGTTGTATTAACCAAAGGACTTGCAGTTACTAATGAGCCGGTGGTTGTATTGAGTGTATTGCCCGAAGCCCAAACATAACTTGCAGCGCCACTCACACTAATGGTAGCTGTTTTACCATAACACAATGTTGGTTGTGCCGGTGCAAAGGTTAATACCGGATTTGGTAATACCGTTAAGTTATATACTGCCTGAGCTGTACAGCCCAAAGCACCGGTTGCTGTTACGGTAACATTATCAATTGAAGGGATCAAAACAACTGGGGCAGTAACGTTAAAGTTTGCACCATTTCCTGTAGGAGGCATGTAACCTGCAGGGTTTGCCCATGTATAGGTGTTTGCACCTGAAACCGATAATGCAACGGTATTTGTTGAACCATTAAAGCTTTGCGAGCACATGGTGTTTGTTCCTAAGATTGAAAGTGTTGGAACAGGCGCCACACTTGCCTGTGATACAGCAGATGCCGTACAACTATTGGCTCCGGTTACGATCACCGTATAATTACCTGCATTGCTCACCTGTGCGTTTGTTAAAGTTGGATTTTGAACAGCTGAGTTATAAGCGCTTGGTCCGGTCCATGCATAAGCTGTGCCGCCGTTAGCAGTAAATAATAGATCACTTCCAACACAAGCTGTTGGGTTATTTACTACAGGCACAGGAGGCGTATTTAAAACTACCTGCACCGTTTGAGTTCCTGCACAAGTAGAAGATGCAGCAGCACCTTGCACTGTGTAAACAGTAGTTGCTGTTGGGCTAACTGCAACGTTACTTCCAGTAATATTCATTGGAAGCCATGTGTAAGTTCCGCCGGCACCTGCACCGGTTACTGTTAAAGTAGTTAACTGGCCAGGACAAACCGCCGAAGGTGTAGCACCTGCGGTTAAAGAAGGAGAAGCACAACAATTAGGATTTAAAATAACTATACCATTACCTGTTTGAAACTGGCCGTTTAATGTTGGTGTAGAAGCCGGAAGACCGTAGCTACTTCCACCCGCGCCACTGGCACCAGCCCAAGTACTTGGGCAACCAGTTCCATTCGTACAATTTGGTCCGGCTAAACCAACCAAACCACCGGCATGCCCGCCGGCACAGCCCGGGTTATTTGCCGCTTGATTATTGCAACCACCTAAATTACCACCGTTACCGCCTAAGCCAAAAGCACCGGCTGCACCAGGTTGAGGCGCTAAAGGACAACCACAACATGAAGCACCACCGTTACCGCCGGCAACTTGTGTTCCACCTTGTCCGGGTGAACCGCCATAGGCGCCACCGCCACCGCCGCCATACCAGCCACCGCCGCCACCGCCGCCACAACCGGGCGAACAAGCTTGAATACGATTACCTCCGGTACCGCCACCGCCGCCACCAACAGCTACGCGATTTGCTAAACCGTAAGGTGCAACACGAATATCTGATGCGCCTCCACCACCGCCACCGCGGGAATTAGGACAACAAGCTACGGAACCGCCGTTAGCGCCACCGTTAAAACCACCAATATTGGTAGCAATACCGCCATTACCTACACGAATTTCTAAAACCTGACCAGGAGTTACAGCTAAAACGCCCATAACTCGGCCACCTAAACCGCCTAGCATACTGTTTTGGCCATTACCCATACCTTGAGCGCCACAAACGGTATAACACAAACCGGTTACTCCGGGTGGCACAACGTATTGTTGCATGGCACCGGTGTAATTAAAAGTTACAGATTGAGCAAGAAGTAAATTAATACCGCTTAACAAAATTATTGCTGTAATAAAAATTCGTTTTTTCATGAGAGCTATTTTCATTTGTGAACGTGTAATGTTATTTTTTACTTGTATCAAAGCTTGAACCAACAATTGTTTCAAAATCGGCTGCTTTAACACCAAAATCACTTAAGTTGATCTTTAATTCACTAGGTTTTCCTTTGCAATTGCCGCTATTTTCGGCATTAGCGCCAAGTGATACGGTGGTTAATTTCGAATTGCCATACAGCTCTTTACCATCCTTTGTTTTGATCACATTTATCCAATGCGCTTTTACCGCAAATGAATTTGTATTGGTGAGTTTTAAAAGTAAAACATCATCATTACCACACTTTGTAAGTTGGTAATTTAATTCAACACCATTGTATGAATTTGTACCATCCATGCTTATTAGCACAGGAGTCCATGCAGTATTGGTTTGTGCTTTTGAGAAGGCGATAAAAAAAACAAATAAAGCCGATAAAAGAAATGATCTATACTTCATATTTAAAAGTTGTTTTGTTTAATACATGCCAATTAATTGGCTGCTTTTCACAAAGATACAACTAATATGATTTAGAATAACAGAACTTTAATAAGAGAAGCCCGAAGTATACTCTTTTAAAACGCAAATTCACTCAAATAGATGTTTTAACATCTTTGTAAAGAGGACTAAACAAAATTGAGGCTGTCTCCTTAACCTTAACTTAACTTTGATAAAGCAGATCTTAATTTATCAATGGCCTCATTCACATCTTCTAATTTACATGTACCAACAGACAGGCGATACCATGATGAATTATCGGAAGTACCAAAAGCATAAAAAGGCACAATGGCCATTTTAGCTTCATCTAAAATATACTTGGTAATATCTTTAGTTGTAGCTAAAGTTTTACCATCGGCAGTTTTTTTATCATGTAATGCGAACTGAACGGTTAGGTAAATAGCTGCTTGCGGAGTAATTGCATTTACGGCATAACCTTCATTTTTAAGTTGGGTAAAGCCCTTGTAAAAGCCATCTAAGCGGGCGCTTATTTTATTTTTTTGCTCATCTAAAAACTTGGCATAATTAGTGAGATCCGATAAATATTTTGCTGTAGCAACTTGTTCTGCCTTTGGCGCCCAAGCACCAATGTGAGTTAAAATCGCTTTCATTTTATCAATAATAAATTGTGGCCCCATACTCCATCCTACGCGAACACCCGTTGCGGCCAACGATTTTGAAATTCCATCAACAAACACAGTATATTCTTTCATTGCAGGATCAAGTGTAACTGGATTGTAGTGTTGAATAGAACCGTAAGTTAATTCCCAATAAATTTGATCGTACATTAAGTAAACAGGTTTTGCATCTTTACCACGGCGTTTGTTTTCACTTAAGATAAGATCACAAATTTCTTTCAATCCGTCTTTGGTGAAAACGGTTCCTGTTGGATTTTGCGGTGAGCATAATGCAACTAACGAAGCTTTTTGAATGTGAGGTGCAATATCTTTAGCCGAAGGCATAAAATTATTTTCGGGTAATGCCTCAATAACAACCATATTGGCATCATTTAAATATGAGTAATGATTGTTGTTCCACGACGGTACAGCAAAAATCACAGTATCTCCTTTATCCACCAATGTTCTGAAAATGCTGTAAATAATAGGACGCGCGCCACCGGCAATTAAAATTTCGCTTGGTGAATAATTTAAGGCACAACGCTTATTCAATAAATTGCTTACTGCAGTTCGCAATTCAAGCATACCATCTGCAGGCGGATAATTGGTTTGGTTTGCGTTGTATTCGTCAACGATCAGATCTTTAAGTTCGGTTGGAATAGGAAACACGTTCGGATTAAAATCGCCAATGGTTAAATTGTAGATCTTTTCACCTTGTTTTATTTTTTCGTTTACTTCTCCTGCCAATTTAATGATCTCTGAACCAATAATGTTTTCAGCCAGTTTAGATACTTTCATGATGGTGTTTTTTGATTTTGCGCCGCTAACTTAATTCTTTTATCCTCACCCTCAACTAAATGTTAAAAAGTGGTAGCTTTTTCTTGTTAAAATCTAAAACAATTTAATTTTAGACTACAGATTTAGCCAATTCGTCTAAAACCATTTAATTTTTAGAAACCTTTGCTGAATTTTAAAGTAGAAGAAGTATATATATACATTTGAGTTATGAAAAGATTACAATTAGAAGATCTGTCGAGAGAGTTGGGCTATTCAAAAACACTTATTTCAATGGTGTTAAATGGCAAAGGAAATCAATACGGCATTAGCAAAAAAACACAAGCAGCCGTTTTAGATGCAGTAGCACAAATGGATTATTCTCCAAATAAATTTGCACGAGCGCTTCGAACTGGCAAAAGTTTTTTCATTGGTTTAATTGTTGCAGATATTGGAAACCCTTTCTATTCTAAAATTGCTAAAAACATTGAAACTGTTTTGTTTAGTAAAGGATATAATTTAATGGTTTGTAGTACCGAAGAAAATGTTGAGAAAGAAAAAAAGTTGGTTGATATGATGATCAATCAGCAAGGTGTTGATGGTTTGATCATTGCTTCTTCATGCGACAATGCCGATTTTTATAATAGTCCGCGTTTTAGCAAAACACCTATTGTTTTTATTGATCGTGTTATTCCTTTATTCAACGCTAACTATATTGTTATTGACAACTACGGTGGATCAATGGAAGTTGTAAATAAATTGGTTGACGAAGACTGCAAGAACATTGCTTGTTTAAGTATCACACCTTCATACATCAGTACCATCGAAGATCGTTTGAATGGTTATAAAGGCGCTTTGCAAAAAAACAAGTTGGCCTTAGATCAAAACATGATCGTGAATGTGAATTTTGATAACATTTATGAGGATGTAGTTAGCGCCCTTAGAAAATACATGAATGCGAATACAAAAATTGACGCTATTTATTCGTTGAACAACCACTTGGCTGTTGCTGCTTTAAAAGCGATCAAAGAAAATAAAGACCTTCGTTCGTATTTTGATAAAACTAAAATGGCATGTTTTGATGATGTGGAATTATTTAACCTCATTGATAAGCCTGTATTATCGGTTTCACAGCCAATTGAATCTATTGGTCAAAATGCATCCAATTTAGTGATGGATATTATTGATGGCAAACACAGTGGTCACTCCAACATTGTGTTACCTACAAATTTGATCCAGCGTTAACGCTTTCAAAGATCTCTACTTCAGTAAGAGAGTTGAACAAATATATCTGGCCTGTGCTTATTTCAACACATCTAAAGCGTGTGCGAATTTTTTCTCCCTTTTGAAATAATCGCTGACCGTTATACATAAAAACTGTTTTGTGCGGCAAGTATTCTAAAAAAACTTTGTCTGCATCTTGTTCATCATAAAGTTTTAATGTTCTTAAAAGTGTTTTATCTGAACAGCTTGATGCACCAGGATTTTGCATGTATTTGCGAACGGCATACAACACATCTACCGGAAAAACATCCGAATTCATAAAGGGCTGCATTAATTCGGCAAATGCTTTTTTCCATTCGGCCCCATGTGGCAATACTCTGTTCTTATACTGTTCAAATGTAACCAAATGAGCAATTTCATGAACAAGCGTAATTAAAAACGAATACTTGTTGAGGTTATAATTAATGGTTATTAAATGATTACTGCCATTGCGTGGCGATGAATAATCACCTAAACGCGTGCTGCGTTCTTTTTTGATCTTTAATTTAAAATCGAATTGTACGATCCACTGCGCCATCAATTCAACGGCAGGCTCCGGAATATATTTCCGTAAGATCTCACTGTTTCGTTGCAATTGTAAAGTACGCGCATCCATATTTTAAAATTAATAAATGTTTACTTTTCGCTTACCCAATTTTATTTAGTTTACTAACAATTTTAATTAACTTTAACTCATTATGAATTGCGAAAAAGTAAAGCAACATATTGTGAAATGGTTGAGCGATTATTCGGCCAACTCACGCACTAACGGTTTTGTTATTGGCATTAGCGGCGGTATTGATAGCGCTGTAACATCAACACTTTGCGCTTTAACCGGCATGCGCACCGTTGTGATCACTATGCCGATCAGACAATTTAAAGCCGAGCACGACAGAAGCATAGAGCACATCAATTGGTTAAAGACCAATTTTAAAAATGTTGAATCACACGAGGTAGAACTTAGTTCGGTATTAGACGCGTTCGAAAACTGTTTTCCGAAAGACATTCAGGATTTTTTATCGATGGCCAATACCCGTTCGCGTATTCGCATGACCACCTTATTCGCATTTGCATCACATCATAAATTAATTGTTGCCGGTACCGGAAATAAGGTGGAAGATTTTGGTGTTGGATTTTATACCAAGTATGGCGATGGTGGTGTGGATGTGAGTCCGATCGCTGACCTGTACAAAACACAAGTTTATGATTTGGCAAAGCACATGGGAGTGGTGGCGAGTATTTGTAATGCCAAACCTACAGATGGTTTATTTGCCGCTGGGCGCACAGATGAAGATCAAATTGGCGCATCTTATCCTGAATTGGAGTGGGCCATGGAATACATTGCAAATAAGGAAACACGCGAATTAAGCGAAAGAGAAAAAGAAGTGATGAAAATTTATACAGGCAGACATAATGCTAACAAGCATAAAATGGAACCGATACCAGTTTGCATGATACCGAATGAGTTTAAAAAATGAAAAAGTATTTTAGTTTCATACTCATCCTTATTTCATTAAATGTTTTTTCACAAACAAAGAACATAGTTGCCATTAAGGGCATCGTATACATTTCAAGTTCGCGCAGCGAGGGTGTTATAAACGGAAAAACATATAACGAACCACAACAAGTGTTCAAATACCAAACCATTTATTTTGATAACGACACAACACAAGTAAGTGCAAAAACCGATTCACTTGGCGTGTATTCCATTGAATTGAAACCGGGCACTTATAATGTTTACCAAGAACAAGGTTTAAAAAGCTCCAAAAAGGGAACCATGATTTTTGGAAGCTATGGTCTCAAAGTAACTGTTGCCGGTAATGGCTATGATATTTATTTTAAGAATACGGTCAATGGCCGATCGGCCATGGTGAATAAAGGAACAGGCAAACCGTCAAAACAAAACACTGCTAAAAAAGTAAATTAAGCGCATGAAAAAACTACTTATTATCTTTTTATTATTTGGTTCGGTGGTTTTTTCACAAGATGAATTTAATGGAAATTATAAAAAGCATCTCACATTCTCTGATACTTTTTTTGGAAATGAAGAAGATTTTCAAGTCTGTTATCCAAAAGAGCACCGCACATTTTTTTATGGCATATTTTTCGCTTCTGCCACTGCCATCACCTTGTTTATTGTTATCCTTTACATCAAATCAAAACACAATAAAACCTTAACCGGCATCAATAAAGAGATCAACGAAAAGAACAAGGAGATCTTAGATAGTATCCGTTATGCGAAGCGAATTCAAGAATCTATTTTACCAACCGCTTCACATATCTCAAACATATCAGATAATATTGCTGTGATATATAAACCACGTGATATTGTAAGTGGCGATCTGTATTGGATACACAAATGCAAAGAAGGTGTGTATTTAGCGGTGATCGATTGTACGGGACATGGCGTGCCGGGCGCATTTTTATCGTTGCTGGCGCACAATGCTATTGAGCAAGCTATAATGGAAAAAGGACTTACCTCGCCAACAAAAATATTGGACAGCATGAACACCTTCATTAAAGGCGTTTTAAATCAAAACAATTCTGATGAGATAAGTGATGGCATGGAAGTTGGTTTGTGTTTGTTGAATGATACCAAAATAATTTACGCCGGTGCAAATATAAAACTGAAGTATTTTTCAAACGGTGTTTTAAATGAACTAAAAGGCGCTAAGTGCACTGTTGGTTCGGTACAACAAGGTGTGGTTGAACTTCCAAAGGACCATGAGTTGATATTAAAAAAAGGCGACAGATTGTTTATGCATTCAGACGGGATCGTTGATCAGTTTGGCGGACCGGCATTAAAAAAATTCACAAGTAAAAGCGTAAACAAATTATTGGAAGAAACCTGCAATAATAAATTAAGCACACAATATGAAAAAGTAAAAGAAGTGTTTGAGAATTGGAAAGGAAATGTTGAGCAAACAGATGATGTGCTTTTGTTGATGTATGAAGTTTAAATAAAAGGAATATGTTCGGAAAATTTGGTGACATGATGGGCAAGCTTCAGGAAATGAAGCAGAAGGCCGATGAAGCAAAGGAAAAACTAGATGCTACCTTGTTGTTAGTTGAAGGCGCCGGTGGTGATATTAAAATTGAAATAACCGGAAACCGCGAAATAAAAAAACTAAGTATTGCACCCGGTTTGCAACATAGCGGCAAAGAGGAGTTGGAAGAACAACTCATAGTTACTTTAAATAAAGCCATTGAACAAGCCAATACGCTTAACGAAGCTGAAATGAAAAAGGCAGCTTCAGGTTTATTACCCGGCTTAATGTAATTTAAAATGCCAAATACATATAGTAATTGGGATTACTATGTGATTCACTGATCTTAAAGGAAGTATCGCCGGCGTTTATAAAGCCATGTTTTTCATAGAACTTGATGGCGCGGTAATTTTCTGTCCATACAAATAGCCACATGCCTTTTTGATCATGGGTTTTTGCAACTTGCACATTCACATCAAATAAATTTTTACCTATTCCTTTATCGTAAACATCTTTTAATACATAAAGTCTGTCTAACTTACAAACTGGTTTTTCGTTGATCGTCGGCAAGTTTGTGTTTAGGCGTAATTTCGAATAGCCAACCGGTACTTTATCTAACAAAACCAAATAATAAATATTTGCCGGATCGGCTAATTCCTTTTCAAAGATCTGTTCATTGAAATGCATGGATACGTAATTCTGAATATCTTTTTCAGAAGCACTGTGTCCATGCGATTCAATAAAACTTTTTCCTCCAATTTCTGAAAGAACAGAAGCGTGATGTATACTTGGCTGAATGATCTCGATCATGCTTTAAAGTTAAATTTTTATTCCGATCACCAATACATCATCGGTTTGCTCTCGGTCTTGTTTCCAGTTATTCAACGCGTAATCTAAAAAGCCTTCCTGTTCATCCATTGGCATTTCTGCTAACGATCTTAACAGATCCTTAAAATTGCGCTTATTGAATTTTTTATTCGCTTCACCGCCAAATTGATCGGCATAACCATCTGAAAATAAAAAGAACTCATCACCTTCTTCCAGCAACATAACTTGTTCTTCAAACACTTTATCAATATCGCTGTAAAAGCCAAGCGGATAGCGGTTAGCTTTAAACTCGATCGCATTTGTATTTCTGATAATGAGTAGCGAACGGTATGCGCCGGCAAAGTGTAGACGATTTGTTTTTTTATTCACACAAACCACCGCGGCATCCATACCATCGTTACTGATCTCGTTATTGTACGAGTTTATGCTTTTAAATAATTCTTTATCTAATTCACACAAAATCTGCGATGGCGCTTTTATTTTTTTGTTGAGCAACACTTCTTTTATAATAGAATTGGCCACCATGCTCATCATGGCACCCGGAACACCATGTCCGGTGCAGTCTACAGCAATAACATACTTGTGCGTTTCATCCTCATGAAAAAAGTAAAAATCGCCGCTCACCAGATCTTTTGGTTTGTAATACACAAAATGCTGCTTGAATATTTTTGTGATAAACTCAGGCGATTGCAAAATATTTTGCTGTATGCGTTTGGCATAACGGATACTACTGGTAATTTCTTTATGCTGTTCATGCAAGCGGTTACTTTTTTCCTGCAACTCTTTTTCTTTTTGTTTTTTATCGGTTATATCCATGCCAATACCAACCAGCTTATCATCGCTGAGGTACGACACATTCCAGCTGAACCATTTTTGATTGCCAAATGAGGTTTTAAGCAAATGTTCAAAATGCTGCACGGTGTTTGATTTATTATGGAATAACTTCATCAACTTAGCTTTCACTTCTTCACCTTCCGGTTTTGTGAAACGCGTAGCTTCCCACCAGTTGTTGCCCAATAGGTCATTTGGGTTGTATCCTAAGATACTTTGAGCCGAGCGGCTTACAAATTCAATATCACCATCGTTGTTCAATACAACAATTAAAGTGTTCAATTTGTCGAGGATCAAGTCCTGCACATCCAATGTTTCCATGGCGTTTGATTTTTATTTTGATTAAAAAAGGAGAAAAATTAAAATACTAAGAGAGCACAAATACGCGGTTTACCAGCAAATAATATTGCAGTATGTAAATCGCATGGGATTAAAATAATTAATATGTGCGTTGTATTTCAACGGAGCAAATGTAGAAAGAGTTTTTTGTTTACCAAAAAATATTTCAAAAACAGATACTTATTTCTCTGCTATAACCGATATCTCCACATGTGCGCCTTTTGGCAAAGCACTTACCTGAACGGTTTCACGAGCCGGAGGGGCCGACACAAAGTAGGTTTTATATACCTCATTGATCCGCGAAAAATTTTTGAGGTCGGTGGTGTAAATGGTGGTTTTAACAATTTGTTCCATGCGCATGTCAGCTGCTTCAACAATGGCTTTTATGTTTTCCATCACTTGTTTGCACTCCACTTCAATGGAAGTTGTATCCATTTTACCATCAACAGTTAAAGCAATTTGACCCGACACAAATAAATGATCGTCGGTTTTAATGGCCTGGCTATACGGACCAATTGGCTCAGGTGCCTGTTTGGTAAGCACAACCTCATGTTTGCTTTTAGTGATAAAGGCAACCATTACCACGCTCAGGCAAATAACCATTCCAATATGTTGCAGTTTATTTTCCAATTGGCGGCATAGAGTTTGCAATATCTGTTAAGCCTTTCACTAACAGATCAAGATCATATAAATTCGTATAAACATTTGGCGTAACACGAATACCATTTATTTTTTCGAGCACAATAGATGTGGTATGTATCTTTTGTTTTTCATACAGGCGTGCCTCAATATCATTGGCTTTCCAGCTTTCAAAACCAATATTTCCTATGGCACACGAATATTGTGGTTTTAAAGAAGTGCATACCTGGGCATTCTTTAATTTAATGGCTTTCTCTATCCAGTAATTCTTTAGATAGCGTAAACGAGCTTCTTTACGTTTAATACCTATCACATTATGAAAATCAACTGCCGCACCAATAGCCATTTCAGCTGCCATGTTGCGTGTGCCTAAATTCTCAAACTTGCGAATATCATCACTATCAGGTTGCGGTGCCGAAAGTAAGGCCCAAACATTTTTTATTTTATCTTTCTTAATATACAACATACCACTTCCCAAAGGGGCACCTAACCATTTATGTAAAGAGGTTGCTAAATAATCGGCTCCGGTATCTGCTAATTTAAAATCGAACTGAGCAAAACTGTGTGCGGCATCAACAATCACTTCACAACCTTTGGCATGTGCCATATCGGCAATGGCTTTTACAGGTACAATGTTTCCGCTCCAGTTGATCATGTGTGTTACATGTACAATTTTTGTTTTGGATGTGATGGCCTTCGCGTAAAGATCCACAATGGTTTTATCATCTTCAGTAGGTTGTGGAATATCGATCCAAACTAATTTGATACCGTCGCGTTTTTCACGTTGTTTCCAGGCATTCATCATGTTCGGATAATCGTATTTACTTAACACCACTTCGTCACCCGCTTTTAAATTCAATCCGAAAATTACCGTATTCAAACCCTCTGTTGCATTTCGGTTAATGCATATCTCGTCAGCGGAAACTCCTGCAATATCTGCCAGTTTCATGCGTAAGCCTTCACGTCCCTGATCTAAGATACGCCACATGTAGTAAGATGGCGCCTCATTACAATATTGGTAAAAACGAATGTGTGCGTCTTGTACCACTTTAGGTTGCGGACTCACACCACCGTTATTAAAATTGATCAAATTAGGAGAGACGGTATAGCTCTCGCGTACCCATCCCCAAAAATCTTCATCAGCAGCAGCAGCTTCGGCACTCATTTTCTCAACGCGGTTAACCTGACTTTCTAATTCGGCAGCAAAAACCTTATTAACGCTGGCCAGCAAACTTAAACTACCTGCAGCTCCGGCAGAGGTAAATAAAAAACGACGACGATCCATGGAATTAAATTTTATTAAAGATAGGAAAATGGATGAAAAGAAAAAATGATTTTACAAAGGTCATCATTCTAACGATGTTCCAATTCATAAAACACGTTATCGTAATTAACGTATATGAGTTTAACCTTGGCGTTTGTTGCTTTAGAAATATTTTTATTGATATTTTTAATAAGTGATCTGGAGTGGCGTTTGGTGCATTTGTTCCAATATACAAATACAAGGTAATCGTAATTTTGTGTGCTTATTTCCTTTGGAGAAACGCCAACGGGTTTTAAAAATTGTAGTTGTTTTTTCAGGTCTAAAAGCGTATCAGTTGGAGCCTGATCTTTAGGTAAAAATGTTTCGAGGTTCCCATTTCTGTTCCATTTTAAATTAGGAAAACCACCGGCATAACAGTTCAAGTAATATTTAGTATGCTTTCCTTGTGAATCAAAATATAAAGCTTGTAAAGGTTGAATGTGATTTTTTTTCTGGGTTTTATACAATGCAGTATCTAAACTTTTGATGTAGGTATAAAAAGTGGTGTCTAATCGGTAATTTGCGTTTTGATCAATCTTAAATTTTCGGGAAGCTTTTACAATTTGCTCATCAGTAAGTTTGCGCGCATCTTTAATACCAATTACGGATTGAACAATAGACATACATCCGGTTAGATAAAGTGCCATAAAAAGAACAATACTGGTAAATCTTTTTGGCATGTTTACTTTATGAATTGTGACATCTTGGATATTTTTATTTTAACAATTGATCACAAGGAAAGTTTATAAAAAATGATTTTATTGAACAGTAGGAAAAGCCTTAAAAAACGCTATTTCAGTAGAACTCTTTTATATGGTGTGTTTCACTATGATCACTCACATTCGCAATCGGTAATTTTATTTGTGTCGCATTTCCAATTCCCAAATGAGTTATTAATTTGATAATCTGAACGGATGGTTATTGTACCATAAGCACATTTGCCATTTTTCTTTTGGGCATAAAAACCTAAATAAAAATATTTGTAGGTAGGCATTCCGTTTTCTTTTTTGTTTACTGTTATATTGGTACTAAAATAACTCAGCTTTGTAAATTTATAATCTGTATTAATAAAAAACCCATTTGCTAATTTTTCGGCTTCAACACGCGATATTTCTTTATCATAACCATTAAAATTGTTTTCTAGGTATTCTTTTGGAGCTTTAGTTTTGCCGGTTAATTTGGCGTATATCTCTTCTTTTAATGCTTTTGCTTTATCGTTTGCTTTTTGTTTTATTTCAGCAAACGGGTAATTGGTATTTAGCTCTTTTGTGAAGGATATACTTTTTTTCAATTCAAATTTAGGCGCCATTTTATTCGCAAATTGAGGAAATCTATTTATGTTTTCTGCCAATACCCCAAAATCAATTACAACATTTCTGCGAGTAATGTGATCGTATACCTGAACTTCATATTTATCCACTGTTAGTTTCCATTTTTTTTGTTGAGTGCTTACGCTTTGCATTTTATCTATAAGACGCATATGAAAGCTATTTTCGTAAATGGAGTTAATATCAAATGGTGCATTATTATCAGTTGACGGAATAACTACCCCTGAACCTCTCACCACTCCGTAGTTGTCTTGCACGCCAATCATACTGTATTGATCAAGTGATTGAATGCCTTCGGCAAAATTCATAACGATCATTATGGATTCACTTTCTTTTAGTTGCATTTTTTCAATTTCATGCAATTCAAAATAAACATACACAGGTTCGTTGCTGTTAAAATTAGTAACAGAAGAAACTTTTGAAAGATCTTTTTCACTTATTGGTGTGTTTGTAAAACGAATGTAATTTTGAGAAAATACAACTGTTGAAAACAAGGCTGCAATAAGCGTTGTAAGGAAAGGTTTATTATTCATAATGTTATTATATACTAAGTTAGAAATTATTAAAATATTTAAGAAATTATTCCCATAAACCTATACCACCAATTGGAATTGAAAGTTCAATTGATTGTTTTGTTTTAGGTGTTTGAAGTTTAACTTTATTGTTTTTTATAAATTCCTCGGTTTCTTTTGTTAAACTAAGGTTAATTTGTTTCGAAATATCTACATTTCGTTTTTCTTCAATAAGCCAATTGTAAAGCCCTTCATTTACTTGCATGAAGTAAGTTTTATTTTCCTTAAGGTTTCGGCAATTTATGTAATATCGCGAGTAACTGTACGAGTATTTATAATCTGTTTTTGGTAGGCGAACATAATTTTAAATGATCTCTATTTGAATTGTTTCTTTTTCATCTTTACTTAATAATTTATTGGTTAGTATTAAGGCTCCAAAAATCCCCCAAGATATAAAAACAATACTAATGGCATGAAGCAATATCTTGGCAACTAGCGGAAAGCTTTTTAATTCGTTAAAAGGATAAAGTTTATGCAGTACAATTAAACTTAACAACAAACTTGCTGGAGCAACGTATAGGCCAATTGCGGTTACCAGAAGGTCAAATGAATTAATGATCGTACCTTGTCGGCTAGTGTAAATTCCTGCAATTCCAATAATTACTTGTGTAATATAAATAAATATTAACTTACTCGAATTGGATAGCATAACCTGTAATTTTAAATATAATAAATTTTACTTGAGTTAAATTTAAAACGCCTCAATTTTGAGGCGTTTTAAACTATAGAAATAGGTTTAAAATTTACATTCCAATATACTTGAACAATTCCTGGCGGGCGATCTCATTCTCAAACTTACCACCATAAAATGAGGTAACTGTTGCTGAGCTGTTATCCTGCACACCGCGCGATGATACGCATAAATGTTTGGCATCAATGATCACTGCTACATCTTCAGTTTGCAATACCTTTTGTAATTCTTTGGCAATTTGCATGGTCATGCGCTCTTGTACTTGCGGACGTTTACCAAAATATTGCACTATGCGATTCAGTTTACTTAAGCCAATTACTTTGCCGTTTGAAATATAAGCTACATGCGCTTTTCCGTAAATAGGCACAAAGTGGTGCTCGCAATTGCTGTAAAAGGTAATATCTTTCTCCACCAACATTTGGTTGTATTTGTATTTATTTTCAAATAGGGCAACCTTTGGTTTGTTAGCCGGATCAAGTCCGTTAAATATTTCCTGCACATACATTTTCGCCACACGCTTTGGTGTACCTTTCAAACTATCATCGGTAAGATCTAATCCCAATGTTTCCATGATGGCTTTAAAATGATGTTCGATCTTCTCCATCTTTTCCTGCTCACTCATCTTAAATGCATCGGCACGTAAAGGCGTATCAACCCCTGTATGCGCATGCTCATCACCAATTTCCTCTTCTGACAGGTGAGATAAACTGATTTTATCATCCTTAAGCAGGGAATTCAACAAAATTTCTTTCTGTTTCATATAAGGTAATTTTTAGTTCGTATCGGCTATCAATTTTTGTTCGCAGAATGTTGTAAATAACCATTACAATATTCTCAGCAGTTGGGTTTAAATTTTTAAACTCAGCCACATCTAAATTCAAATTTTTATGATCAAAACGTTCTACCACTTCTTTTTTGATGATATCGCTCAACACCTTCATGTCGTATACATAGCCGGTTTTGGGATCAATATCACCAACCAGTTTCACAATTAATTCATAATTATGACCGTGGTAGTTGGGTAGGTTGCATTTACCAAACAACATGGCGTTTTCAGCATCGCTTAAATTAGCGTTGTGTAAACGGTGAGCAGCATTAAAATGCTCTTTGCGATAAACAGCAACTTTATTCATTTTCATTTTTATTTAATCAGGATCAGTTGGTTAGGCTTATCGTGATTACGCTTTTGAAGCACTGCGCCGGAAGTTTGCCGGTCAAGTGGCCTCGTTTAAGGATACAAACAATAAGAAAGCCCTATTGTTTAAACTTACAGTAAAATTAATGAAATTTATTTGAATTGAAAAAGCGTTAAAAAAAGCCACGAATTCGCCGCGGCAGATTAGCAATTATGGTAAGATGTCATGCTGAGCGGAGTCGAAGCATGTTGAGACAACCTTTCGACTCCGCTCAGGGTGACCATTTCACGCATTACTTCCCGTAATATTCCACGCCAATGCGCGGTGTTTCGTAAAGCTTAATGCATTGCAGTTTCACATTCTTCGGAAGATGCGGCTCTAACTGTTCCCATATGGCAACAGCCACATTTTCTGTACTTGGTAATTTGTCTTTTAAAAAGGGTACATCTAAATTCAAGTTCTTATGATCAAGTTGCTCGGTGATATGATCGGTAATAAGTTCACTTAACAATTTTGCATCCATTATAAATCCGGTCTCCGGATCCACTTCTCCTTTTACGGTTACCATTAATTCGTAATTGTGTCCGTGCCAGTTCTCATTAGCACATTTGCCAAACACGGCATCGTTCTTTTCTTTGCTCCAGTTTGGATTATATAATTTATGCGCGGCGTTAAAATGCTCGTGACGTGTTAAATATACCATGGCTGCAAAGATAGTTATTGTTATTTAAATCAAATATTATAAAAGGATTTTTAAGGAAATTTATAACCGCAGAGGACGCAAAGGGAAGCGCAGAGTTCACAGAGGGGGTGAAGTATCTCTGCGATCAGATCAACGAATTAGTTATGATTATAATCCGTAACTTTGAATTGTAAAAACATTACATGTCACACATCTTAATAGTTTCGGCAACGCCATTTGAAATTCAACCCTTGTTGGAAAAGTATTCTATTGTTGTTACCGGAGATGGTTTGTATGAATGCATGATAACCGATAAAAAGAAGTTATCTGTATTAATAACCGGTGTTGGCATGGTAAATACAGCTTTTTATTTGGGGCGCGTTTCTGAGAGCATGTATGATTATGTGATAAACGCCGGTATTTGCGGTACATTTCAAATTCATCATCAGATAGGTGATGTTGTGCGTGTGGTAAAAGATGAATTGATAGAAATGGGCGCAGAGAATGGAAATCATTTTATTTATTACAAAGATCTTGGCTTAGGGGGCACCAATGTGTATAACGAAAACTGGTTCTCAAAAATTAAAGCCATTGATGCTTTACCTAAAGTAAAAGGAGTTACCGTAAATACGGTTCATGGGAATTCGGCTACCATTGAGCAAACGCAATTAATTTTTAAACCCGATGTGGAAAGCATGGAAGGTGCAGCGTTTTTTGCGGGATGCCGCCGATTCAATAATTTTATTCAGATTCGATCAGTTTCAAATCGTGTAGAAAAACGCGACAAGAGTAAATGGAATATTCCGTTTGCCATTGATAGTTTAAATACTGTTTTACTCAATTCAATAGAAGAAATTTTTAGTGCATCTTAAGATCGGATATTCGCCCTGCCCCAACGATTGCTTTATTTTTGATGCCTTAGTTCATCAGAAAATAGATACAGGAAAATATACCTTTGAACCGGTTTTGGAAGATGTGGAAACACTTAACCAATGGGCTGTTGAGGGTAAGCTGCCAATTACTAAATTAAGCTATCATGCTTTTGCGTATGTGTTAGATAAATATGCTTTGCTAAAAAGCGGCAGTGCTTTGGGGTTTAATTGCGGACCATTACTCATTTCTAAAAAACAAATAACAGATCCTTTAACGGAAATAAAAAGCATTGCAATACCTGGCAAATTAACTACGGCTAATTTCTTATTGAGTATTGCATACCCATCTCTGCAAACTAAAAAAGTGATGTTGTTCAGTGATATTGAAGATGCTGTATTAAAAGGCGAAGTAGATGCAGGTTTGATCATACATGAAAACCGATTTACCTACGAACAAAAAGGATTAAAAAAAGTGCGCGATCTGGGTGAATTTTGGGATAGTTTGATACATGCGCCGATTCCGTTGGGAGGCATAGTTGCAAGAAGAGACTTGACTCAAGAAACAAGACAAGACATCGAAGACTTGATCAGAAAAAGTGTTGCGTATGCGTTTGCAAACCCTGAAAGCAGCATGTCTTATGTGCGCGCCCATGCGCAGGAAATGAGTGAAGACGTTATGAAAAAACACATTCAGTTGTACGTGAACGATTTTTCTGTTGACCTGGGTGAAGTAGGCGTAAATGCTGTAAAGCTGTTGTTTGACAAGGCGAAACAAAGTGGCTTGATCAAAGAACTACCGAATTCAATTTTTTAAAAAAAGCCAATGTTGTTTTAACATTGGCTTTTTAATTTATAACACAGGTCTTGTTTCCTGCCTCTAACAGTCTTACTTCTTATAAAGTACCTCTCAAGGCTTGCTCTCTTTCAATGCTTTCAAACAAGGCTTTAAAGTTTCCGGCACCAAATCCGGTTGCACCCATACGTTGAATGATCTCGTAGAATAAAGTCGGACGATCCTCTACCGGCTTGGTAAAAATTTGCAACAAGTAACCATCTTCATCGGCATCAACCAAAATGGATAATTTTTGTAATTGAGCAATATCTTCTTTCATCATATCACGGTGCACGCCTAAACGTTTTGGTATTTCATCATAATAGGCTTGCGGCGGCGGCGGTAAAAACTCAACACCACGTGCTTTTAATTCGCTCACGGTTTTAATGATATCGTCGGTAGCCAATGCTAAATGCTGCACGCCGGCTCCTTCATAAAACTCAATGTATTCTTCAATTTGCGATTTCTTATTTCCTTTAGCCGGTTCGTTAATTGGGAATTTGATACGGCCGTTACCATTACTCATTACCTTACTCATTAAAGCAGAGTACTCCGTATGAATTTGCTTATCATCAAAACTTAAAAAGTTAACAAAGCCCATTACATCTTCATACCATTTTACAGTTGGGTTCATTTGATTCCAATCCACATTACCAACCATGTGGTCCACAAACTTTAAACCAACTGGTGTAGGGTTGTAATCGCTCTTCCACTCTTTAAAGCCCGGTAAAAAAGCTCCTTTGTAATTTTTACGCTCAACAAACATGTGAACGGTTTCGCCGTAAGTATAAATACCAGCACGTACTACTTCGCCATGCTCATCTTTTTCAACAGTTGGCTCCATGTATGGTTTAGCGCCACGCTTTACGGTTTCTTCAAACGATTTGCGCGCATCTTCTACCCAAAGTGCAATTACTTTTACACCATCGCCATGTTTTTTTACGTGCTCACCAATTGGCGAATCGCTTTTTAAAGCAGTGGTTAAAATAATTTTAATTTTATCTTGTTTCAATACATATGAGGTGCGGTCTTTTAAACCGGTCTCTAAACCTGCGTATGCAAACGATTGAAAACCGAAAGCTGTTTTGTAATAGTGAGCCGATTGTTTGGCGTTACCCACATAAAATTCTACATAATCGGTTCCTAATAATGGAAGGAAATCCTGTGCTCCTTCAAATATTTTTTCTAAACCGTATTCTACATTCTTTACTTCTTTTGCCATGATGTTGATTAGATAATTAGCTAATTAGATGATTAGTTGATTTGTTAATTAGAAAATGTTTTGATTTGTTGTTTTGATGTTCCTATTATTTTATTTAAAATTTTTGTGATCGATGTTAGTTTGTCAAGAAGTTGATCGGCGTTTGGATATTCATCGGAATGTTTACATAATAATAACCAGTATTCAGTTTCCTCTGCTTCTTTTATTGAATTTTCATTTTATGTATGAAGTCAGCCTTGCTTTCTGCGTTTTGAGCCTCTTTCACATTGGCTCCAATGCTTGTACCGCTTCTGAATAATTGATTGCTTAAGTTGAATTTTTTTAATGAGTTTAATGTTTCAGAAAAAGAGATAATATTTAGAGCAAACTCAAACGTAAGCTGCACTATTAAATTATCTTTATATCTCGGATTCTCTGACATCTACAAATTATCTAATCACCTCATTATCTAATCATCTAATTATTCCACCCAGGATTTATAATACTGTCCGTCATCAATGCCCATTGCTTCTTCGGTAACCATTAACGGACGGAACGTATCTACCATTACGGCCAACTCCTGTGTTTCTTTTTGTCCGATACTGCGCTCCATTGCTCCAGGCGCAGGTCCATGCGGAATACCTTTCGGGTGTAAAGTAATATGACCTTGTTTAATATTGTTACGGCTCATAAAATCACCATCTACATAATACAACACTTCATCACTATCAATATTACTGTGATTATATGGTGCAGGTATGGATTGCGGATGATAATCGTATAAACGCGGACAGAATGAACACACCACAAATGTTGATGTTTCAAATGTTTGATGCACCGGAGGCGGTTGATGCACGCGACCGGTAATTGGTTCAAAATTATGAATTGAAAAACCCCAAGGGAAATTGTATCCATCCCAACCAACTACATCAAATGGGTGAGTAGCATAAAGCACATCATGCATCATGCCTTCTTTTTTTATCTTAATTAAAAAATCTCCTTTTTCATCATGCGTTTCCAACACACTTGGTAATTTAAAATCGCGCTCGCAAAATGGCGAATGCTCTAATAATTGTCCGCTTGAATTCTTATAACGTTTTGGTGTATAGAACGGCGCGTAACTCTCCACATAAAACAAACGGTTATCGGTTGTTTCAAAATCCATCTGATAGATCATACCTCGCGGAATGATCAGGTAATCGCCATACTCAAACGGAATATTTCCCATAAAGGTGCGTAAGGTTCCTTTTCCTTTGTGCACAAATATCATTTCATCTGCATCCGCATTTTTGTAGAAATAATTTTTCATGCTGTGTTGCGGCGCAGCCAAGCCAATCAAACAATCGCCATTCATCAACACCGTTTTTCTGCTATCTAAAAAATCTGATGTTGGTTTAATATCAAAGCCTTTTAACAATAATGCCTTTATGTTTTTTTCGATGGCAATTTTTGGAGTTACATCGTAACTACGTAAAATTTCTTTTACCTGTGTTGGGCGGTGCACATGGTATAATAATGAAGAAAAACCGCTAAAACCTTCGGTACCGAATAATTGCTCGTAACGGTGTTTGTTTTCTTTTGATTGAAACACCACGTGTCTCTTTTGAGGAAACTCTCCTAGTTTATGATATATTGGCATATTACTTTAATATTTTAGCAACCACATGCATGGTTTGGTTTAACTTCATTTTTTGATTGGTGGTAATAGCACCATCAATGGTAACATTCACACGTAATTTAAAATTACTTTTGGCAAGATAATCTTTTAAATTTACATCATTTAAATTCATATCAAAATTTGTAACGCCTGTTGGCACAAGAGTGTTAGTAGCTAATTGCACTTCGGGCAAACCACTTCCCTGAATAAATATGGTTAACGATTTTAAATAGTTGAAGTTACTTGAATCGGCACTCACATTAAATTTCGTTAGTTTTACTTCATCAACTAAACTGTAAGTAGTTTTATTGTTTGGGTATGATGCGCTGGTGTTGGTTGGCACATCAGGAGTTGTAAAATCGGCCGGTGTGTTAACTGTAACACTTGATGCAGGTACAGTAAAATTAGTTGTATAACTAAGGTCAAATTGGGTGAACTCGTCAACTGTTTCTTTTGTTTTTTTACATGAGCCTAAGGCAATTATTGCAGCAAGCAATGTAAGTGCAATTAATTTTTTCATTTGAGTTGTAATTCTGTTTTTAATATATCTGCTAAATTCGGACGTAACCTGCTTTTGTATACGGCCAAACATTCCGGTCCGTTTTTTACACGACCTTTGCGTAACTCGCGTTGTTGTTCAATAGGTAAATGATAAATGTCTTTGCACGAATTTGTGCAACAGCCATCCATTTTCTGAGCACACTCATCACATTGGATGAATAATAAATGGCAATCATCATTCTTGCAATTCACATGTGTATCGCATGGTTTACCGCATTGGTGACATTTACTCAACACATCATTTGTAATGCGCTCGCCAATGCGCTCATCAAACACAAAGTTAATGCCTTTAAATTTGCTTTCTAAGCCTTGTTCCTTTACTTCTTTTGCATATTGAATAATGCCGCCATGCAAGTGGTTCACATCTTTAAATCCTTTGTATTTAAAATAGGCACTCGCTTTTTCGCAACGAATACCGCCGGTGCAATACATCAACACTTTTTTATCTTCTTGGCCTTTTAAATGATCGATCACCAAAGGCAATTCTTCCCTGAACGTATCCGCATCGGGGCAAAAAGCTCTGTCGAATCGGCCAACCTCACTTTCGTAATGGTTTCGCATGTCAATCACAATTGTATTTGGATCTTCAATGGCTTTATTGAATTCCTGCGCATTTAAATAAGTTCCTGTATTTGATGGATCAAACTTCGGATCATTAATACCATCGGCCACAACCTTATCGCGCACCTTTACAATTAATTTGTAAAACGATTTTCCGTTACCGTCAACCGCATGTTTAAATGGAACATTTGTAAAATAAGGGATCTTAAAAAGCTGTTCCACAAAGGCATCCCAATTATGTTCGGGCACACTCATTTGCGCGTTTATTCCTTCGTGTGCAACATAAATACGGCCAAAGCAATTAAGCTCTGTCCAGTTCTTAAAAAGCTCGTCGCGAAGTTGGTTTGGATCACTAATATTCACATAGCGGTAAAACGAAATGGTCTTACGCTGAAAATTTTCTTCCTTAAGGCGCTGCTTAAGAATGTTTTTGTCGATTCTGTTTACTAATAAAGCCATAACGATAGAATATAATTGCAGGTTATATTATCATTTAAGTAAATAAAAGTTTTAAAAATACATTTAAATACTTAGGTTTGTAAAGATACAAAATAGTTTCACAAACGTTAAACTTATTTGAAACCATGGCCACTACGAACGAAAAGATCCTCATAATTGGTGCCGGCGGGCAAATTGGGGTAGAGCTTACAGAAAATCTTTCAAAAATTTACGGGAACGAAAATGTTGTACCGTCGGATCTAAAACCTTCGGCAGCATTAGCAAATAATCCTTTTGAAACATTGGATGCATTGGATAAGAATGCATTATTTGACATTGTAAAAAAACACAACATTACGCAAGTATATCATTTAGCAGCTTTGCTTTCTGCTACCGGTGAGCAAAACCCAATGTTTGCCTGGAAGCTGAATATGGAAAGTTTATTTCATGTATTAGATCTTGCAAAAGAAAAACACATCAAGCAAATATATTGGCCAAGTTCAATTGCGGTATTCGGACCTACAACTCCTACTGTAAATACACCACAGTATACAGTAATGGAGCCAAGTACCATTTACGGTATTAGTAAACAAGCTGGCGAACGCTGGTGCGAATGGTATTTTAAAAAGTTTGGCGTTGATGTAAGAAGTTTACGTTACCCCGGTTTAATTGGCTGGAAAAGCGCGCCGGGCGGAGGAACAACTGATTATGCCGTACATATATTTTATGATGCATTAAAAAAAGGTTCGTATGAATCGTTCTTAAGTGAAAATACAACCTTGCCAATGATGTGTATGGAAGATGCCATCAGAGCAACTATTGAATTAATGCATGCCCCATCTGAAAATATTAAAATAAGAGGAAGCTATAATCTTTCGGGTTTATCGTTTAGTCCGAAAGAGATTTCTGAAGAAATTAAAAAACACATTCCTGAATTTAAAATAAGCTATAAACCCGATTTTCGCCAGCAAATTGCCGACAGTTGGCCAAAAAGTATCGACGATTCGGAGGCCCGCAAACAGTGGGGCTGGAAAGAAAAATACAATTTAGAAATTTTAGTTAAGGCCATGTTGGAAAATTTAAAAGGAAAAGTTTAACCTAAAAGCTTAAAAAAACCATAAAATTGCAACCTGACACGTTAAATGCCGTAATAAAAGGTAGATTAACTAGATTAAAATACTTATCGACAAAATCGATTAATTAAGCTAAAAAACATTTCATATTGTTAAACATTTAATAAATTTGATTTAGCATGAAAAAACTACTATACAAATTTTTATTAGTTTCCTTCATATCTTCTGCCCAATCTCAAACATATGAGATCGTGGGAAAGGATACACTCAATTTAATTGACGTAGCCGGCAAGAAGCAAGGAAAATGGATTGTTAGAGGTAAACACAAGCCTGGTACATGTTATCAACCCGAACAAAAGGTTGAAGAAGGTAAATACGCTGACAACCGCAAAACCGGTATGTGGATCGAATATTACTGTAATAGTAATATGAAGAATAAACTAACTTTTGTTAACGGGCGCCCTGATGGTTACGCAATCATGTATCATGAGAATGGTAAGATCAGCGAAGAAGGAAACTGGAAGATCAACAAATGGGTAGGTAACTACAAATTATATTACGAGAACGGACAGGTACAACACGAGTTTGTGTTCAATGCTGCCGGAAAGCGAGATGGTCCGCAAACTTATTATTTTGATAATGGACAAAAAGCAATCGAAGGTAACTTTGCAAATGGTAAGGAAAGCGGTTTGATCAAAGAATTTTACGAAAATGGCGATATCAAAGCAGAAAAGAATTATGCTGAAGGTAACGTGGATGTAGCTTCTATCAAGGAGTTTCAACCTAAGAAACCATTGGTTAAAAAATCCGATAATCCTTTAGAGAATGCACCAAAAGTAGAAGTAAAACCTGACGAGAAACCAAATGAGGCAGTAGCAAAAGGCAAAGGCCCAATTATATTAAATGGTCAGCATACCTTATATAATAAGAGCAAACAAATTACTAAAGACGGCGTATTTAAAGACAACCGTTTAATGGAGGGTAAGGCTTATATTTATAACGAAAATGGTATCTTAACTCGTATAGCCGTGTATAAAGGGGGTATTTATGTTGGTGATACTCAGGTAGAAAATTAAACTTATTTAAAGTCAAATACTTAGCCCTGGCCAATAAGCCGGGGCTTTTTGTTTTTTAGATAAAACTGCAATAATGTTCGATTAATTTTCTTGTTAAATCCATACAGGTAAATTAGCTTTGATACATAAGTCTTTGAAATGAAGCAAATTATAACCACATTGATTTTATTGACTGCTGTTTTATCAAAAGCACAATCCTATGAGATCGTTAATACAAAAGACACAATAAATCTTATTGATAACACCGGTAAGAAACAAGGTAAGTGGATATTAATGGGTAAACACAAACCGAACACGTGTTATGCCGCTAATCAAAAAGCTGAAGAAGGTGCTTATAAAGAGAACCGCAAAGCCGGAAGCTGGATGGAATACTATTGCAATGGCAAGCCAAAGAACAACATTCCATTTGTAAATGGCCGTCCGGATGGTTACGCGATCATGTATTACGAGAATGGAAATAAAAAAGAAGAAGGTAACTGGAAAATAAATAAATGGGTAGGCAACTATAAATCATACTACGATAACGGAACCGTTCAGCACGATTTTAAATTTAATGAAGGTGGAAAACGCGAAGGTATTCAAACCTATAACTACGAGAACGGACAAGTAGCCGTGCAAGGCAATTTTACTAATGGTAAAGAGGCCGGCCAGATCAAAGAATTTTATGAGAGTGGCGATGTAAAAGCCATTAAAACTTATAATAATGGCGATGTAGATGTAGCAAGCATTAAAACTTTTGAAACTGATAAGGAGATCAACAAAAGTAACGATGCTGCTAAATTTGCACCAAGCAAAGCGGTTGCAGAGGTAAAAAAGGAAGAAATTGTGAACGATCCAAAAGCCGGACCATTAGTGCTTAACGGCAAACACATCTTATATAACAAAAACAAACAAGTAAGTAAAGACGGTGTTTTTAAAGACAATCGTTTAATGGAGGGTAAGGCTTATATATATAATGATAACGGTATCTTAACTCGTGTGGCCATTTATAAGAATGGTGTATATGTAGGCGACGGCTCTATTGAAAACTAACATTTTTTGTATGCATTCGTATAAAAGACGGAGCGATCCGTCTTTTTTTATTCTCTAATTTTTGCAATCTTTACAATCCTTATGCAGCCATTATTTTTATACAACACATTAACTCGAAAGAAAGAGGAATTTAAAGCGATTAATTCGCCTTATGTAGGAATGTATGTATGCGGACCAACCGTATACAGTGATGTGCATTTAGGAAATTGTCGTACGTTCATTTCTTTTGATCTAATTTATAGATACCTTACTCATATTGGTTACAAAGTACGTTATGTGCGCAATATTACAGATGCGGGCCATTTGGAAGGAGACGGTGATGTTGGAGAAGATAAAATTTCAAGAAAAGCAAAGTTGCAACAACTCGAACCAATGGAAATTGTGCAACGCTATACAGTTGATTTTAGAAATGTGATGAATCAGTTCAATACACTTCCGCCAAGTATAGAACCAACTGCAACAGGCCACATTATTGAACAGCAGGAGATCGCAGAAGAGATCATCAGAAAAGGTTATGCCTATGAAGTAAATGGCACCGTGTATTTTGATGTAGAAAAATTCGCGAAGGAATTTAATTATACCGCACTTACCGGAAGAAAATTGGAGGATCTGTTTGAAGGCACACGCGATCTGGATGGACAAGATGAAAAGAAAGGTCGTTTGGATTTTGCCTTGTGGATAAAAGCAAAGCCTGAACATTTAATGCAATGGACAAGCAAGTGGGGTAAAGGTTTCCCGGGATGGCATATTGAGTGCAGTGCTATGAGTACAAAATATTTGGGCGAGAATTTTGATATACATGGTGGCGGAATGGATCTGGCACCAACACATCACACCAATGAAATTGCTCAAAACGTGGCTTACTGCGGTAAACAGCCTGCCAATTACTGGATGCATACAAATATGTTAACGGTAAACGGACAAAAAATGAGTAAGAGTTTAGGCAATAGTTTTTTACCACATGAATTATTTAGCGGTATTCATCCGTTATTAAACAAAGGGTATAACCCCATGGTGGTAAAATTCTTTATGCTTCAAACGCATTACCGAAGCACTTTGGATTTTAGTAATGATGCGTTGAATGCGGCAGAAAAAGGATTTGTGAGAATTGCAGAGGCATATAAAACCTTACGCTCTTTAAAAGCGGCTTCTACTTCTTCTGAAAATATTGCGGCTATTGAAACAGCTTGTTACGAAGCCATGAATGATGATTTTAATACTTCGGTATTGATCGCTCATTTGTTTGAAACGGTTCGCATCATTAATTCTGCTAACGATGGAAAAGTAAATTTAACGCAAGCAGATATTGATCTATTACATAAGATTTACAAAAACTTTGTATTTGATGTGTGCGGATTGAAGTTTGAAGAGGAAAGCGGTGAAGCTATGCATGCGCTTGATAAAGTAGTGAATGTGGTTTTAGATATGCGCGCGAAAGCCAAAGCGGATAAGAATTTTCCGTTGAGCGACGAGATCAGAAATAAATTAACGGAAGCCGGGATAAAAATAAAAGATAGTAAAGAAGGCAGCACCTGGAGTTTATAAGAACCAAAACAAAAAGTAATGAAAGGAAAAATTGTAATAGCGTGTTTGATAGTGTTGGTAGCTTGTAAACCTGAAACGCCGGTTGAAAACAACAACAATACAAACACCACAACCGATAATACACCTAAGGTTGAAACAAAACCACGTGTTGTTCCTCCTGATTTTAATGGCGATAGTGCTTTTGCCTATGTAAAGTACCAGGCCGATCTTGGTCCGCGCACCCCCGGCAGCAAGGCCCATGAAAAGGCCGTTGATTATTACGAAAAGCAATTCAAACGTTTTGGAGCACAAGTATTGATACAGGCAGGCAACACAACCACCTTCGATGGAAAAAGCTGGTTATTAAAAAATGTGATCGCTTCGTTTTATCCCGAAAATAAAAATCGTATTATGCTTTGCGCACATTATGATAGTAGACCTTTTTCTGAAAAAGAAACTGATCCAAAATTGAAACAAAATGCTTGTCCGGGTGTGAACGATGGCGCCAGCGGAGTTGGTGTATTAATGGAAGTGGCACGCATCATTCATGAAAAAGACCCGAAGATCGGGGTAGATATTATTTTATTTGATCTGGAAGATTATGGTGATAACGGCGGCATGCCCGATACCTGGTGTTTAGGCTCACAGTACTGGAGTAAAAACCCTCACAAAGCTGGTTACACCGCACGATACGGTATTTTATTGGATATGGTTGGTGCAAAGGATGCGCGTTTTCCGCGTGAAGAGATATCGATGTTTTATGCGAACGATGTGGTGAACAAAGTTTGGAAAGCGGCAAAGGTGAGTGGAGCAGGCGCTTATTTTATTGATGCGGAAGCCGGTGAAATGACAGACGATCACACGTTTGTAAATAAAATTGCTCAAATACCGTGTATAGATATTTTACATTACGATGCTTTTGCAAATTCATTCTTTGCGCATCATCATAAGAATAGTGATGATATGAGCACTATTGATAAAGCTACATTAAAAGCGGTTGGTCAAACTTTATTGGAAGTTATTTATAATGAGAATTGAGGTAAGAGACAAGATAACAGGAAGCATGAGTAGTTGTTGTCTTGTTTCTTAATGTCCTTTATCTTGCCTCATCTCCTAGTAATTCCACAGATCGTGTTCCCAATCGAACAGATCCATTTTAATATCATCTGCCTCAGTTAATGCATCAATTCCCTTCATATATTGATAAATGTAGCGGTCGTATACATTTGATTCTTTAACGATCAAACTATTAAAGTCGCGTTTCATAAATAATTCATCAAAGCTTCTGAATTCATTATCATTACGGGTATTAAAGGCACTGGTTTGTGCTAATGTTTCGCGGCATGCCGGAAAGTATATCCAAAATAATTCACGGTAAGCTTCCTTTTCTTCTATGTATTCATATGCCGCCAAGCCAATAATGCGCACTTCCATTACTGAGCGTTGCTTATCAAAATACCAATCTTCTTTCAAGCGGTATTTTAAAATATTCCTGTAAATACTTATTGAATCAGCAACAGACACCATCACTTCTTTTTCATTTCCAAATTCGTCAACAATAAATTGCGGGATCGTATCTTGCTTTACCAATAATCGCCTAACTTCTGAACGCTCATAAGGCACAACAAATTCTTCATCTTTGAACGCTAAAATACTTCCATTTAAAATTTGTTTACATAATACCTGAAAGAGTGAATGCACACAAGGATTAATATCAACCGGATAATAGTATTTTAAATTTTGTTTTTCGCGCAGATCGATCTCACGCCAAATACGCTTTTCCCATGCAACATCACCTTCTCTGAGATACGGGTAGGCTATTGGTTTTTTTTGTACCGTATGTGTCTTAGAAAATGAACTGCATGGGTCGGGCGTAGCCGGATCAAAAATGCTCTGAGCTTTACTCTTAATTAAACTAAACCAAATGAAAAATATCAGAAACGTGATCCGCATACCTTTATAATCATGCGGTGTAAAAAAGATACACTAAAGAAAATCAATTAAACTTTAAGACCGAAAACACACACATCATCTATCTGCTCGAGTTCACCTTTCCAATCCTTAAACGCTTGTGTTAATTTGTCTTTTTGCTCCATCATTGGTTTTTGATGAATGGCCATCAACAACTCGTTCAGTTGTTTGTACTTGAATTTTTTTCCTTTTGGCCCACCAAACTGATCGGCGTATCCATCGGTATACAGGTAGATCAAATCACCCGGTTTCACATCCAGTTTATGTGTTGTGAACGAATCTTGGTGTATCCACTGACCAATAGGCATTTTATCGGCATCGTATTCAAGTAATTGGTTGTTCTTAATTATAAGCGGACAATTATGCGCTGCAGCGTAGCAATAAGTGTTTGTATTCGTATCAATACAAAGTAAAATCCCATCCATGCCATCCTTGTTGCCATCTTTAGAAATGTTTTGAATCAAACGTTTACGCGCATGATTTAAAACCTCATGCGGTTCGGTCATGTTTTTTTCTGTAATAGCCTCATTTAAAAAAGCAATGTTCAATAAACTCATAAACGCACCGGGAACACCGTGTCCTGTGCTATCACACACAGCCAACCAAAAGCGACCGTCTTTTTTAGTAGCCCAGTAAAAATCGCCGCTAATATGATCTTTAGGTTTAAACAACACAAAGTGCTGAGGTAGATGTTTATCTAGGTAAGTATCATGTGCTAATATGGCTTTTTGAATACGCTTGGCATATAATATCGAATCAATGATCTCTTTTTGTTTTTCTTCAATGATATTTTTTTGTTCAACAACTTCAGCGGTTCGTTCGGTTACTTTATCTTCAAGCGTTTGATTGATGTGTCGCAGATCCATGATCAATTTTGTGATGGAGCCTTGCATCTTCTTAAAATTATCAGCTAACACACCAATCTCATCCGTTCTTCCCGTTTTAATTTCTACTTCCAAATTTCCATTACCAAGTTCTTCAGCTTCAACCGACAGTTCTTTGATCGGTCGTGTTAATTGCACCGACATAAAATAGGAAGTAATGATCACCACTAAGAGCAATATAACAAAGGCAACGGTCATTTTACTTTTTAACGCAACTATTTCATTGAACGCTTCCTCTTCATCTATCTCACTTAAAATGGCCCAGTTCATTCCTAATACATGAAGCGGTTTGTAGGATGACAGCACGGAAACGCCTCTATAATCAGGAAATATCTTTGTATCACTCGAATCTTTTAAGGCAGCTAAAGTTCCTACAGTTTTTACTTCCTGCAATCCAATACTGCTGTTAAAGGTTTTAATTTTGGAGATAGTGGTTTTACTAACACCTAGTTCGCGAAGCATTTTAAAATAGTTGGTACTATCTTCAATTAAAAAACGCGATTGATTTCTAAGTGTCATGTCCTCACCAATAATGTATGTTTCACCTGATTTTCCCAAACCAACATTTTCCCAATGCGCGTTATTGGTCATAATGGAATTGATACGATCTATTGGCATTTGAAAGGCCAGTACACCAATTTGTTTTTCACCATCAAAAACCGGACAAGCTATAAAGGAAGCATGAGCATTATAGGAAGGATGGTATGGTTCATAATCTACCAGTTTCGAAACTGTATTGGCTGTAGCATTTCTAACGCTTTCAAACGCATCGCCTAAATTGGTATGCTTTAATGAACCATCACTTAATGATGAGGTAAAATCAACTTCCTTGTAAACTGTGTAAACGATCTTCCCACTTTCATTATCAATAATAAACAGATCATAGTAACCAAAGCGCTCAATAAAATTTTTAAAAACAGTATGGTATTTCGCATGTGTTTGGCTATAAGCGCTGCCATCATCACTGCTCAACATGTTATGCTTTTCGCCAATTGCATTTTTATTTTTAGTGATATAAATATTTTGTAAGGCAATGGCAGCCGGCTCGGAGTTAACTTCGTCTTTAAGCGTTGTATGAATAATAAGGTTCTTATTAAGTTTAGGTAAAAACTCTCTTTCAAGATATTCCCAGTTCTCGTTTTTTAAGACCTCAATTTTTTTATCGTCAAGTTTAAGATCGTTGGTAATAGATGAAAAGCCCGTTTTAAAACCTTTTGTGGCATCAATAACCACAGGATTCAACGCTAGATCTTGTAGTTGATCTTTAATATTCTCAAAATATTCATGAACCTGATCGGCTTTAGCTTCCCTAACGGCAGTGAGTTTATTGAACGACTGTTGTTCGAGCGATCGTCTGGCATTATCGTAACTAATGTATCCGATCACGATCATAGAAATAGCCGCGAGAAGGAAAAACGCCAAGCCTATTTTTAAACCGATCTTCAAAGTAAAAAGTGTTAACCAAATGTAACATTTTAAATGAATAAACCTGAGTGAATTAACAATTAATTAAGTGTTGACTGCAGAGTTTTTGAGGTGTTTGAACTTACTTATTTATTCACACAATTCTAACAAAGTTTGGGTTTGTTTTAAAAAATGGGTTTCTTTAAAGCATGGCACAGAACGGGTATAAACGGCTAACTACAGTTATTTTCGCAAGTTTCTTTTTTTTGTTTGCTAATGCTCAAATTACATTTGTAAAAGGGTATTTAATAAACGAAAAAGGCGATACCCTTAAAGGAGAATTAAAGATCAATCCGAAAAAAGAACATGAGTTGTATACGAAAGTGTTCTTTAAAGATGAATCGGGCGTTCAAAAAAATTACAAACCAAACAAAGTAAAAGGCTACGGATTTAATAACAACCATTTTATTTCTATTTCACAAGATGAAGAAGCGTTGTTTTATAAACGTTTGACCAATGGAACTATCATTCTTTACAAAACCTCGTTTGAAACGGTGAACATGAACGAGACCATTCATGATCACATGTGGTATTTATTTAAAGAAGGCGATAAAAAAATAACCGAAGTGCGCGAAGGAAAATTCAAAAAACAATTAAATGAATGGATGAAAGACAATCAGGAGATTGCCAATGAATTTAGAGAAGAAAAGGAATTTAACGAAGCAAGCGCCATTGAAACCATTGTTAAGTATAACGATTGGAAAAAAAGCAATTGATATTGCATTTACAAACACAAATTAAAATGATCACTAAAGACACTCCCAAAAAATTATTTTTATTAGACGCCTTTGCACTCATCTATCGCGCATACTTTGCTTTTAGTAATAGTCCGCGTGTAAATTCAAAAGGCCTCAATACCTCGGCTGTATTTGGTTTTTGCAATACCTTATTAGAGATCTTAAACAAAGAAAAACCAACGCACATTGCAGTGGTTTTTGATACCGATGCGCCAACACAACGCCATGAAGAGTTTGAAGCCTATAAAGCTAATCGAGAGGAAATGCCTGAAGATCTTCGAACATCTATCCCATACATCATCGATCTGATAAAAGGTTTTAATATTGATGTAATTGGTATACCGGGTTATGAAGCGGATGATATTATTGGCACCCTTGCCCGCAAAGCAGAGAATGCCGGATTCACAACTTATATGATGACACCCGATAAGGATTATGGTCAGTTAGTTGCTGCCAATACATTTATTTATAAACCTGCCCGTTTAGGTAATGGCGCAGAGATACAAGGTGTAGAGGAGATCTGCAAAAAGTGGGAGATAAATAATGTAGCTCAGTTAATTGATATTTTGGGATTAATGGGCGATAAGGTTGATAATATTCCGGGTATACCCGGTGTTGGTGAAAAAACAGCTATTCAGCTGATAAAAGATTATGGTTCTATTGACGGCTTGTATCAAAATACAGATAAGTTAAAAGGTAAATTAAAAGAGAAAGTTGAGAATAATAAAGAGATGGCCTTGCAGTCGCGCAAATTAGCTACCATTATTATTGATTGTCCTATTGAGTTGGATGAAGCATCGCTTGCCGTAAAACCATTGAATAAAGATGCCTTACGTGAATTGTTCAAGGAATTGGAATTCAGAAGAATTGCACAAAATGTATTGGGCGAAGATATTGGCGGAAGTGAAAGTTTAGGAAATTCGCAAGCAACAAAAGAATATAAACCAAAAGCTTCAAACGGACAAACAGACCTCTTCAGCACGTCTGAATTTTTTAATGGCAATAATGTAAATGGCAATTCGTTGCCGGAAGTTGTTGAATCAAATTTCAAAACGGTAAAAGATGTTGAGCATAAGTATATTCTGATCAATTCTGAAAGCGAGATCAACGACCTTGTTGCTAAACTGAATTCTGTATCTGAATTTTGTTTTGACACAGAGACCACAGGATTAAACTCAATGGAAGCTGAATTGGTTGGCCTATCATTTGCAACAAAGAAATTTGAAGCTTATTATGTGCCGGCTCCAGCTGATAAGGAAGGCGCTCTGGCATTACTCAAAAAATTTGAACCGATTTTTAATGATGTTTCAAAAACGCTGATCGGACAAAACATTAAATACGATTACCACATCCTAATGAATTATGGTGTTCAAATAAAGAATAAATTATTTGATACCATGGTCGCGCATTTTTTAATTCAACCTGAAATGCGCCACGGTATGGATGTGTTAGCAGAAACCTATTTGAATTATTCGCCGGTAAGTATTGAAACGTTGATTGGGAAAAAAGGAAAAGGCCAATTGAGTATGCGTGATGTTCCTTTAGAGCAAATAACTGAGTACGCCGCGGAAGATGCTGATATTACACTTCAACTAAAGGAGATCTTTGAACCTAAATTAAAGGAAACAGAAACCGAAAAATTATTCAATGAAGTTGAAGTTCCGTTAATAACGGTATTGGCTGATATGGAGCGTGAAGGTATTATGATAGATGTGCCGGCGTTAAAAGAATTGTCGTTGCAATTGGAAACGGATATTGTTGCTGTTGAAAAGGAAATATACGAACACGCCGGATTTAAGTTCAACATCTCATCACCAAAGCAAGTAGGAGATGTTTTGTTTGAAGTTTTAAAGATATCTGACAAAGCAAAGAAAACAAAAACAGGACAGTACGCTACAGGCGAAGATGTGTTATTGAAACTGGAAGGTTCACACCCCATCATTGCGAAGATATTAGATTACCGCGAATTGGTTAAGTTAAAAAGCACCTACGTTGATACCTTGCCTGAACTGGTAAATCAAACAACCAAACACATTCACACTTCTTATAATCAGGTGGTAGCTGTTACGGGTCGTTTAAGTAGTGATAATCCAAATTTGCAGAATATACCAATTCGTACTGAGCGTGGCCGTCAAATTCGTAAGGCTTTTATACCGCGTGATAGCGAACATATTCTATTAAGTGCCGATTATTCTCAAATTGAATTACGCATTGTTGCCAGCATTAGTGGCGACCCAAATATGTGCGATGCTTTTCAACACGGAAAAGATATTCATACGGCTACTGCAGCTAAAGTTTTTGGTGTGAGTGAGAGCGAGGTAACAAAAGAAATGCGCTACAAAGCAAAAAGCGTGAACTTTGGTATCATATACGGACAAGGTGCTTTTGGTTTGGCAGAGAATTTGAACATACCACGTGCCGAAGCAAAGGAATTGATAGATAATTATTTTAAGGAGTATCCATCCATAAAGAATTACATGGATACTGAAATTAATTTTGCGCGTGAGCATGGGTATGTAAAAACGTTATTAGGACGTAAACGTTGGTTGCGTGATATCACATCCAATAATGCAACTGTTAGAGGTTTTGCCGAGCGTAACGCTATTAACGCACCTATACAAGGCAGTGCAGCTGATATGATAAAGGTAGCCATGATCAATATACATGAAGATCTGAAGAAAAGAAATCTGAGAACAAAAATGCTATTACAGGTACATGACGAATTAGTTTTTGATGTTTATAAGCCTGAGCTGGAAATGATAAAGCCAATTATAGAGGAACACATGAAAAACGCTTTACCTTTAAAAGTGCCGGTTGAAGTAGGAATGGGAGAGGGAGCGAACTGGTTAGTGGCGCACTAATTAATTTTTGATCACAACTTTTTTAGTGTAAGCAGCTTCATTACTTATTTTAAAATCTTTACTGTCAACTTTAATTCCATGGGCATTTTCCATAAAAATGGTTATGATGCCGTTTGTTGAAGTTTGTATACTCGTTAAATTATCGGGGGCAAAGGTGATAGTATCTGAATTTACATCAAGCATTTTTGTGAAGATAGACGGAGCGCTTAATCCATCAGAAATGTAAATAGATGCCGCGGTAAAATCTTTCAGGTCATTAATGATCACCGTAAAACCTAAACCTTTTCTAACAGTATCTGGCATAAGTGCAAGGCTACTGAATGATGGTTTGTTTTTTAAGTTCTTATAGTTAAAGGATGGAATAGTTCCGGCACCATTAACAGACCATGTAATTGATGAAAGCGATATTGGTGTAAGATTAGTGTAGTAATATGGCGCAGCTGAATATACCAAAGTATCGGAATTAAACAGAACTGAATTCACAGTTGTAGAATTAGCAACCGAAGGAATGGTTATGGTTGATGTACTAAAAAAAGCGCTGACGCGTGATGTAATAGTGGCACTGCTGGCAGGAGAAGTGGTAGTGTAAGTACCTGCTTTTAAAATACCATAGTAACTTGATGCATAACTGGGTGAGCAATTTGTGCAACCTGTTGCAGGATCAATTGGTGTTTCTTCTTCCTTTTTTTTACAATTGCTGAATAATAAAACTAAGGTAAGTGTGATCAGTATATAAAGTGGCGTTCTCAAGGTGTTGTAAATATACAACAAATAAACGTTACTTATTTTGTTCCAGCTCTTGTTTAGCTTTGTTAATGTGAATTCGTTCGCCATTTTTGAAGGCTACAACAAAGCAATCTTTAAAACCATTCTGGCGTAAGGTGTTTTGATGTGCACTCGCGTCAGCAAGCGAAGTAAAACTGCCTGAAGTGTATTTTAGTAAATTGTTTACTTTATAGTAAGAGCCATTTTTAATTTGTTCAAATTTTTTATCCTTTAAGTTTAATTCAACATCGCTGCTTGCGAATTGCACCTTGAAAACAATAGTTGTTTTTACTTCGGCAGGCTTCGTTTCTTTATCTTTTTTGAATTTATTTGCAATATCTTTTGCGGAAGCTGCTGTATCACCCACTTCCTTTTTAACAGCAGTGTTTGTTTTTGTTTCAATTGGTTTAATTTCTTTTTTAGTACTATCAATCGACACAACCTCTTTTACAATTCCTTTATTATCATCAACTGCATTGTATAAAACCTGATCGTCTTTTTTCGTTTCTTCTTTGATCAACCCTTTATTATCATCTTTCGCTTTTACAAGCGTGTCTTTTTTTGTTTCAGTTTCACCATTATCAGTTTCCTCATCTTCTTCCTTGGCTTTTTGCCCCGGAATATTTCCAGCTTTTATATTTTCATTCTCTAATGGCTCCTGATTTTCTATCTCATCGTTATATTCTTTTTTATTTCCTTCCAGCTCATCTTTATACTTGCGGAGTCCTCTGAAAATTGCTTTTGCCAGGTAATCCTGACCCTTTTCACTGGCAAGGAATTGTTCTTCCAACGGATTGGTCAAATAACCTATTTCGGTTAATATACTTGGCATAGCCGTGCGCCACAACACCCAAATACTTTGGCGATGCACACCTTTATCAACTCTACCCGCCTTTTTTGTGTATTCATCCTGAATTTTTAACGCCAGGTTTGCGCTTTGAATTACGTATGCGCTGGTGTAATTGCTCATGATAATGTAACTCTCTTCGCTATCCGGATCAAAACCTTCGTATTTCTTCTCATAATCATCTTCTAAGAAAATTACGGAGTTCTCACGAGTAGCAACTTTCATCTTCCCTTCTTCATTCTTCAATCCCATCACATAGGTTTCCGATCCAAAAGGCACCGGATTTGTGGTTTCAACAGGCACGTATTTTCCTTTTTTATTCTTGCGCATCTTTACCTTCATTTTGCCCGTTTTTGGATCTTTGTATTTTACTACTTTACCGGCAGCATTGCAATGAATGGAAATGAACAGATCGGCCTTGGCTTTATTGGCGATCATGGCGCGTTCTTCCAGATCAACAAACACATCGGTAGTACGCGTATAAATAACCTTAACGTCTTTAAATTGTGATTCTATTAATTTCCCTAGTTTTAGTGCTACACTTAACGAAACATCTTTTTCCTTTGCAAAATTACCATTACATCCGGGGTCTTTTCCGCCATGGCCGGCATCAATTACAATGGTTTTAATAGCACCAACTTTTCCTTTACCATTGCCGGTTTTAAAGGCAAGAAACACCAGCGTTACAGGGATTAGTAACAATAGAAATTTGATATTTTTAACCTTTATAAGCACAATTTGTAGGGCTAATTTCGTTTAGGTTTGTAGCTTTGTAAGCTTAGTATAAAAGTAGAGCAATCCCTTGAACCAAAGCAGGCATAGAATATTATTTTTCTTATGGATGATGTTAATATCTTATGGGGTATTATACGCTCAAACACTGCCTGCCGATACCATAAAAAAAGTTAATGCCGATACATTGGTTGATTCGGAGACATTAGAAAGTAAAATTGAATACAAGGCCAACGATTCAATAGTTTATCTGGCAAATAAAAAAATTGCCCTTTTGTTTGGTGAAGCAAATGTGGTTTACGAGAACATGAATGTGGTGGCTTCTGTAATTGAAATAGATTACGCCAACAATTTAATTACTGCCTATGGCTTGCCCGATAGTAGTGGTAAACTTACCGGTACGCCTGTTTTTAAGGATGGGGAACAGGAAATGAATGCCGAGAAGATCATGTTCAATTTAAAAACGAAGAAAGGTAAGTTATTTAATGCCCTAACCAAACAAGGCGAGTTAATGGTGTATGGAAATGAGATCAAAAAAGACAGTAATGATGTGATCTACATGAAGAATATGAAGTGTATTCCTTGTGAATATGCCGATTCGAGAACCGTATTTAGGGCAACCAGGGCTAAAGTTATTCCAAACGATAAAATAGTTACAGGTCCCATGTACTTGGAGATCGGCGGTGTACCAACACCTTTGGGCCTGCCATTCGGATTTTTTCCGAACACAAAAAAACAGCATAACGGTATTTTGATCCCATTTTACGGAAATAGTCCAACCCAAGGTTTTTTCTTGCGTGATGGCGGTTTTTATTGGGGAATAAATGATAAAACCGACATGATCATTAAAGGAGATATTTATTCTAACGGTAGCTGGGGCGTACGTACAACAAATAATTATAACGTTTTATACAAAGCTACCGGTTCCTTGAATTTAGGATTTAGTCAGTTTAATGTGGGAGACAGAGATATTCCGGCTGAATTTAAGAAGTACCAGTCATACACAATTGGTTGGATGCATCGTCAGGATAACAAGAACAATCCAAAGGTTAATTTTGGTGCAAACGTAAATTATCAAAACCAATTGTATAACAAGTACAATGCCTTAAATAGCGGGCAATACTTAACCAACACGTTTCAATCGAATATAAATTTCAGCCGCATTTTTGATATCGGATCAATTAATGTGAATGCAACACACAATCAAAACACCAATACAGGTCAGGTTGATATTTCATTCCCACAATTAACATTCAATGTCAATCGTTTTTATCCCTTTAAACGCGAAAATGCCGTTAAACAAAATGTGCTTGATAAGATAGGGATGAATTATGTATTTGAAGCACGTAACACCTTAAGTGGTTACGATTCCATTTTGTTTAAAGGAGATATTGAGAAAAAAATGAAGTATGGTGTAAGACACAGTTTACCTATTTCCACAAACTTTAATGTTTTAAAATATATTACTGTAACACCGGCCTTAAATTTATCATCTGTAATGTATACCAAAAGTATTGAAAAGCAATTTGTAAAAACACTAACCACAACTGATAAAACCAAAACCGATACCATTAACGGATTTGTTGCAGGATATGATGCCAATTTTACAACTGCAATGAACACCAAGGTGTTTTTTGATTACCTGTACAAAGGAGGAAAAATTAAACAGATTCGTCATTTACTAATTCCAACCTTAACCTATGTGTACCGTCCGGATTTTGGTGAAACACAATATGGTTTTTGGAAGAAAGTGCAAACAGATACATTAGGTAACACAGCTAATTACAGCATATTTCAAAACTCATTATTTGGCGGCCCTGGAATTGGGGCACAAAACGCATTGAATATTAATTTGAATAATAACATTGAAGCGAAAGTAAAACATCAAACTGATACGGGTGTTGCATTTAAAAAAGTGGTGTTATTACAAAACCTTGGTATTACCGGTGGATATAATTTTGCAGCTGATAGTTTTCAGATTAGTCAGATTGGTGTTACGGCGCGTAATACGTTTTTCAGATTTTTCGACATTGTAGTAAATGCAAATTTTGATCCGTATGGTTTCAATAAAACGACGGGTAAGCGCGTTAAAGAATATTCGCAAAATTATAACGGAACCATGTTGCGATTTACAAGCGCCAACTTTGCTGTTAACGCTTCATTTGGAAGTAATGCACTGGAAGCTATACAAAAGGCTAAAAAAGCACCAAGTTTAACAAACGGGGCTGAGCGAGGCGCAGCAACCGATTTAAAGGCCGATGAAAAATTACCATGGAATTTAACCATGTTCTATAATTACAACATGACACCTGAACCAACCAATCCCGATAAATTTAAAGCAACACAAACGTTGAATTTTAGTGGCGATATTAAGCCCACTAAATTTTGGAAGTTAGGTGTAACAAGTGGTTATGATTTTGTAAATAAGCAATTAAGTTATACCAGCTTTGATATTTACCGCGATCTGAAATGCTGGGAAGCACGTATAGGTTGGGTACCTTTTGGTTTCAGAAAAAGCTATAACCTTACAATTAATTTAAAGACCGGAATGCTAAGCGATATAAAAGTGCCGCGTCAGCGTCAGTGGTATGATAATTTTTAAACTATGAAAAATTCTTATTTAGAAAGTACCATCAAGCAGTTTGAATATTACAAACAGCTTGGTGAGAAAGCAATGGCTCAATTAAGCGATGAGCAGTTGTTTCAAATGCCAAGTATCGAAAGTAATACAATGGCGGTGATCGTTCAGCACCTTTCAGGAAATATGCTGTCGCGCTGGACCGATTTTTTAACTTCTGATGGCGAAAAAGAATGGCGCAACCGCGATGCCGAGTTTGATGATGTGATTTCTACAAAGGAAGAACTTGATGCTGCCTGGAACAAGGGCTGGACAGTTTTTTTGAACACCTTGAATTCATTAAAAGAGGAAGATCTGGCGAAGATCGTTTACATTCGTAACCAGGGCCATACGGTTATGGAAGCCATAAACAGACAGTTAGCGCATTATCCTTACCACATCGGGCAAATGGTTTTTTTAGCGAAACTTTTAGTTTCAAAACCATGGGAAAGTCTATCAATTCCAAAGAATGCATCTGGCCAATACAACGCCGAAAAATTCAGTCAGGAAAAATCGGTTAAACATTTTACCGATGAGTACTTAAAAAAGAAAAAAGAAGACTAGGAATTACTCAACACGCTTAATAGTACAACCAATTGATTTGGTTTCTTGTGTTTTTGGTGTTTCGCCTTGAGCTACAGAAGCTAATGCATCCTTTAAATATGGTGATTTAACTGCAGCGGCATCTTTCACATTATCGTCAATAGCGCCTTTATAAACTAATCCTTTCGCATTAAATAAAAAACATTGCGGTGTGCGTGTTGCACCAAAAGCATCTGCAACCTGACTTTTCTCATCAACCACATAAGCACATTTTAAACTTTGAGAGTTGTAATATTTAACCATCTCATCAAAGCTATCCTCTTCGGTGCGTTGCGCTTCATTGCTGTTAATAATGATACACCCAATACCATTTGATAAACAATAGTCAGAATATTCTTTGATACGTTTCTCGCTTAATTTCACATAAGGACAGGTATTACAACTAAAAATAACCAACAAGCCTTTATTGGTCTTGCTTTCTCCCATTGAAACAGTTTTACCTGATACGTCTTTCATTTTATGATCGGCCATAGGTAAAGCAGCGTTTAGGGCAAGCTCGGTTCCCATATTAAAATAAATGAATGAGCTCAGCGATGTAATTACTATTGCTAAAAGTGGAAGTAAAATGAGTTTTTTCATAGGGTTAAATTGATACCCAAATTTAGAACTAAAACTGCATAAAGACATGTTAATTAACAGAAAAGTTAACTGTGAGTTGTTAAAATTTACTTAGAAACATAATTATAACAACACTTTAAAATAATCTAATGGAATCATAACGTTCCTTTCCAATTCAAACAAGTCCCATGTTCTACTTTTACCAAAGTATCCGTGAACACCCTATAAGCATTACTCTCTTGAGTTTTTGTGTAAAACCGCGGCAATTGATAAACACTATTGCAAAAGTTTTAAATGTTAAAGGGAATGAGCTTCAGATCACAGTTTTCGAGAATGCGAGTTAAATACATTACCATTATTTTACTGTTTGTACTTACAAATAGTTCAGCTCAATATTTTCTTAAATCAACTGAATGGAAAAAGTATCGCAAAGAAATTTATTTAGGTATTGGAGGAGCTAATTTTTTAGGTGATCTGGGTGGGTTAGATCGAATTGGTACAGATTACAGTCCGGCTGACCTTGAATTTGCACTTACTCAAATATCTGCTGGAGCAGGTTACAAATACAAACTTCAAAAGTGGTTAAATGTTTGTATTGGGTTTAATTATCTAAAGGTTAAAGGAGACGATAAATTAACAAAAGACATTTATCGGAATAATAGGAATTTGAATTTTAAATCAAACATTTTTGAGATACTGGGTCGGGTTGAATTAGTTTACATGCATAATAAGGTAGGGAACAGGTATGGAATAAAGAAAACATTCAATCGTCGTATGAAAACGGCATCTTATGATCTTTCTGCATTTTTTGGAATCGGTGGTTTTTATTTTAATCCAAAAGGGCAGGATGAAACCGGCAAATGGCATAAGTTAAAACCATTGCATACCGAAGGACAAGGCTTACCAGGCGCGCCAAAACAATATCGAAACTATTCAATTTGCATTCCGTTGGGCGTTTCTTACCGTTACTACATCGAGAGAACGTGGGTTGTTGGCCTTGAGTTAACCTGGAGAAAAACATTTACCGATTATATAGATGATGTTAGTACCGTTTATTATGATAAAGCTGCTTTACTTGCAAATTATGGAAGTTTAGCAGTAAAAATGGCCGACCCAAATTTAGGTAAAATAGATGGAGCCACTTCGCCGGATGCATCAGGGAAAGGCGCACAGCGGGGCGATAACGAACTAGATTCATACATGAGCTTTCAGTTAACTGTTGGATACATCATTAAAGAAAAAAAGCATAAAAAAGTAAAAAGATCAAAGCTTAGAAGGAAATTTTAAAATGGTTGTAAAATTAAAATACAGAAGTAAAACTTTTATCCATCGCATGAGGGCGCATGTCATATTTGCGATATTAAAATTGGTTGCCATCCAATTATGTGCTCAGGCCGTATTTGTTGGTGGTGTATACACGCAAAACTTTGGAACAACACCAATTGCTGCATGGACTAATAACACATCTATTTTAGGGTGGTATTTAGATGCTCCTGCCAATTACCAAGGAGTAATAAACATTACTGCTGCAGCGCCAAGCAATGTTGGCGGGCAGTATATGTATACCTGCAGCGGTGGCTCCGACCTTAAATTAGGAACACGCCCTTCAAATGGTTCCGGTGGCGGGCCCTGCGCAAATTCAGCAGCAAGTACATGTGGGCATGGAGTTGGTGTTCGTTTATTAAACACATTTGGTAATACAATAGTTGCGTTAATGATCAGTTATGATTGGTACCAGTTCTCATTAGCAGAGAATGGAGGCAATGTTAATGGCATGTTTTTTTCTTATCAAACGGGTGCAACAGTTACTAATTTAACTACCGGTGTGTGGACAAATGTTGCAGCCTTAGATTTTTTAGCACCTCAAAGCTCAGCCATTGGTGGTGGAAATCAAATAAATGGTTATCCGTGCAATCAAACGGGCTCTAAGGTTGCGTGTGTTATTGTAAATGTGCCGCATGGAAATGAGATCATGCTAAGATGGTGGGACCCTAATTGTAATAGTAACGATCCTCATTTAGGAATAGACAATATATCCGTTACTGCTTATGCTGATAATGTTTGTATGATTCCTTTGCCGGTTGAGTTAACAGATTTTTCGGCAACAGAAAAAAATAGTGATTCAGTAAATGTACAGTGGGTTACACAGTCGGAGGTAAACAGCAATTATTTTGAATTGGAACGATCATTTGACGCGCTAAATTTTACATCTATAAACACTATCGCGGCAAAAGGGAATAGTCAAACCAAACAAAATTATTCTGTGGATGTAAAAGACATGAAAGAATATCCTGAAACCTATTTTAGACTTAAAATAATTGATCAAAATGGAAACACAAACCAAAGCAATATTATTTCTTTGAACAGAAACAACAAAAACACACTGAATGGAACAGTGAAATTAATTAACGACCCTTTTAATAATAGTCATCAATTAAAATTCAATTTAAAGAGGGCCGAAAATTTGAAATTAAAACTTGTGGATGTTTTTGGAAAAAGTGTAAGAGAAATAGATCAACTTCAATTACCACAAGGCAGTTACACATATCACTTGCCGTCAGGATTGGCTTCAGGAACCTATTTTATGATCATTGAAGGATTGCAAACGTTGCCAATTCAGTTAAAACTTATGTATTGACCGGTTCACGAGTAACTTTATTGTTTAATGGCGTTATAATGCAATTAAAAAGCTATTGTTAAAACAAAGCCTAAAATTAACGCTACTTAACAGTAATTTTTTCCAATTTTACTACATTGGAAAACGTAGAACTCATACAACCCCAACAACCGCCAAAAAAAAGTTTTTTGAAGAGACTTTTTAAGCTGTTATTTTGGTTCATCTTCATCCTGATATTTTTAGCCATCACTGCAATTTCATTGGTTTTTATTTATGAAGATGATGTGAAAGGGATAGTAATTACCGAACTCAATAAGAATTTAAATGCCGAGATAAGAATAGATCCAAAAAACATTGATCTCACCATCATTAAAACTTTTCCTGATTGTGCTTTAGAATTTAAAGAGATCACCTGCATGGAAGCCATTAAAAGCGAAAAGCGCGATACATTACTTTTCGCGGGTTCCTTGCAATTGAAATTTGATGTAGAAGATCTCTGGAACAAAAAGTACGATATAAACGAGATCAAACTGACAGATGCTTTTTGCCGCTTAAAGATCAGCAGCAAAGGCAAACCTAATTATATTGTTTGGAAAGAGAGTGAGACCAAATCGAATGAACAGGATAGTTTAAAGTTTAGTTTAGAGCTGATCGAATTCACCAACGTTAAGGTTTCATACAACGACCTGAAAAATAAATTCAGAACCGATGCGCATATAGACGAAGTTAGTTTTTCAGGAAAATTTAATGAGGACAATTACAACATGCAAAGCCAAGGCACCATGTTGGTTAAAAAGATCAGATCGAACAAAGTTGATCTGCTGAAGAACAAGAACATCATTTACAAGGCCGATCTGCAAGTAAGTGGCAATACTTATCAAATCAATCTTTGCGAAGTTCAGTTGAACAAAATGTTCATTGAAGGAAAAGGGAACATTGTTTATAATGATAGTTTAAGTAATCTGGATGTGAATTTCAAAGGAAAGAACTTAGATATACAATCGGTACTCTCATTATTGCCTGAATCATACAAAAGCAAAATAAATGATTACAAAAGTGAGGGTAATTTTTATGCATCAGGCAGTTTAAAATACAGATCCGATATTGATCTGAATATTGAGTTTGGCGTAAACAATACAACCATCATTTATGAACCAAAGAATGCTAACCTTAAAAACCTTAATGCCAAAGGAAAATACATTTTAAACAAAAACAACTCATCACTTGAATTAAGAAATGTATCGGGCGATCTGATGAATGATCATTTTGAAGGCAACATGATCTTAACGAACCTTAACGACCCATATCTTGATATGGATCTTAAAGGCAAATTAAATTTGAACCACGTGATGGCGTTTTGGCCAATTGATACGCTTACCAAACTGAAAGGTGAAGTAGCGTTTCAAACCCGAATTAAAAGCAATGTGGAGGCTTTAAAAAAGAACGTTTTAACGGAAGAAGCGATCTTTGATCTGTCGGCTTCACTTTCAAAACTGGTTATCCAATTCAAAAAGCAAACCGATAGTACAAGCATAAACACCTGCGAATTAAAAGCACTTAACCGTTCATTGGAAGTAACAAATTTAGGAATTCATAAAGGTCGCTCAGATCTTTTAATAGATGGAAAGATAGAAGGCGCCTATAGTTATTTGATGGATAGTAAGAGCGCTTTAAAAATATACGGTAACTTAAAAAGTAATGTAATAGCAGTTGAAGATTTTTTATTTGATGATAATGGCACATCAAAAACAGAGATAGATGTGCCCGATAACATTAATTTTATTTTAGATGCTGCTATTGAATCGCTCACTTTTGGCAAATTTAATGCAACAAAATTGAATGGAAATATCGAGTTAAAGAACAAGAAAGTGTTTGCCGAAAATGTAACCCTCAATGCCATGGATGGCGCGGCCACCATTGATGCCTTAATGGATCTGAGTGGAAAGAATTTAAATGTTTCTTTACATAGCGAGCTAAGTAATATTAATGTCTCAAAACTGTTCACTCAATTCAATAATTTTGACCAGCAAACATTGGTAGATCCAAATATTGGCGGCGCATTAACCGCAACAATTGATTTTAGCGGCGATTGGAATAAGTTCCTGGAGCCTGATCTGAATTCAATGAAAAGTGTTTCTGATCTGCGAATTGATCAAGGCAAGTTAGTTGATTTTAAACCACTGGAAAGCCTTTCGAAATTTGTGGATATTAATGACCTGAAAAGCATTAAGTTCTCTTCATTACAAAGTCATATAGAGATCAGTAAAAGCGTGATCACTATTCCTAAAACTGCCATTAAAAATTCGGCTTTAAATATTGATCTGTGGGGAACACATAGTTTTAATAACGATATTGATTATCACATTCAATTATTAATAAGCGAATTATTAGCTAAAAAGCGAAAAGGCAGTACAGATGAGGAGTTTGGGTTGATAGAAAACGATCCTGAGAACAGGCGCAGTGCATTTGTGTTAATGACCGGAACAGTTGATAAACCGATTATTAAATATGACCGCAAAGGTTTAAAGCAAAAAATAAAGGAAGATATTAAGCAGGAAAAACAAAATTTAAAACAGATACTTAAAGATGAATTTGGCGTATTTAAAAAGGATTCAATAAAAGTGAAGGAAGTAAAAAAATCAGATCAAACATTTAAACTCGAAAAGGAACAACCGAAGAAAAAGAAAGAAGAGAAAGAGGAAGAAGACGAAGATTTTTAATTAGCCTTCAAATGTTACCGTAAAGGTTACCATGCGTGAACGAACCTTATCGAGGCTGTTTGTAAAAATACTGTTTTCGGTTCTTAATAAGTTTTTGGTGCCCTGATGTAATTTAAGTTCAAAGCCAAGTTTAAAATACATCAAGTAAAAATCAACACCCGCTCCGCCACTGTAATAAAAATCATCACGCTTCAATTTCACATTATCATCTAATTGATTGGCACTTCCACTGCTTACGCCCGCTGCTTTTTTACGCGAAGCAAGATCGAGCATATAGCCACCACCGCCAATAACATAGGCACTAAAATTCCCTAAACGTTTCGATTGTACTTTTAATTCCAATGGAAAGATCAGAAAGGTTGATTCAACTGTTTTTTCAAAATATTTACTTGTATCGCGTGTGGCGTTTGAAAGGAAGTATTCTATTTTACGTGAAGCAAAACTAATACTTGGCGTGGTACGCAATCGCACATATTGGGCAAGTCTGAAATCGGTAACCAAACCAATTGCAAATCCCGGACCGGGACGTGTGTAAACCGATTTGATGCGATAGCGTGTATCAATATTGTTGCTTCTGATCACCGTATCAGGAAAAGCCGAATTTTGAACGGTATTGATCCTAAAATCAGTTTGATTAAAAGCAATGGTAAAACCGAAATGCAGTTTTTGTTGGTAAAAACGTGGCTGGTTAATGCTGTAGCCATCGTTCTCCTGTGCAAACAGTGAACCAATTAAGAAAAGGAACAAATAGATATATGTATGCTTTTTCAACTAAATTATAAACGCTGTTTATGTCTTTTTATTGTAAATAAAGGGTTTCCATGTAATTACCATCTGCTGTAACAAATGTGATCTTTAATACCGTATCTGATTTGTTTAGTTCAATCAGTTGGTGTTCGGCATTTAATTTAATGTTTTGTGTTTGTTTCGAATTATTTCCTTCGATCTTTAATTCAACCCCGCCTTCACTTAGTTTGCCTAATGCAAGTAACTGTAATTTATGATCGCTGGTATAATTAAAAGTAATGTTGCCTTCAATACCTTTTAGTTTCTTTTTACTGAACATTAAACCACGTTTTTTTGTTGGTTTGATCGAATAGGTTGATGGATACACATCTGAAACAACAAGCGGCGATTGTTTTTTTAGCACCAAGTTGGTTTTGTTTGTGGCGGGTTTCCAGTATCTATAATAATCAACGCTGTAGGTATTTGGCCATTTTGTTTTTTCATTTGGTCCGGGTTTAAAGCCGCCACCATCTTTAGCCACTGATGTGTTCAAATATAAATTCATTGGTGTTTCAAATTTGCCTTTGAAATAGGCAAGCGGATAACCATTGATATACCAAATTAATTCGCCATTTAACCACTCGAGACCCATCACATTAAAGCCGTCATGTAAGTAGCCCGTAAGCGGCATCCAACCGCCATAATTTGTATTAATGCCTAATTTATTCTTGTAGCCTCTGTCGCAACCATAAGGGCAATGCGTATCAACATGTATCTCATCATTTCGTTCACCCTTTAATTCAAACGCGTCAATTTCCTCATTCTTTATTCCGCCATAAAACCAAAATGCAGGCCAAACGCCTTGCCCTTCTTCAACTTTGAAACGTATTTCATGGTAACCGTAACTGTATTTGTTTTTTGACACAATGCATCCCACCGAATATTTTGTAAGAAACTCATTATTGTTCAAGGTTATTTTATTCGACTTTAAAAAAGCACTATCTATTTCATAAGCTCCAAGTTTGTATAAGCTATCTTTTTTAATGGCAATAAAATTTACCAAGCCACTTTTTTGTTCTACATTTTTTTGAGAAAAAGCAAGATCTTGACTCATGATCACCCTCGACCAAGGTAAGCCATTGGTCCATTTTTCCGCATCTAATTGCTGTCCGTTAAATTCATCCCCTTCAACATAGTTTAATGCAATTAACGAATCGTTTTTAAAGTGAAACATGATCTGTGCGTTAAACGCCTGAATCATCAAAACAAATATGCAAACCAGTTTTATTTTTTGGAGATGAGATATACGCATAAATTGTTCTTAAATATCTGCTGAAAATTAAAGGTTGAAAACGAATTTAAATTTAAGGATAAATTTTCAGTAATCAGATATTTAGCGCCTTTGTTATATAGCTCTGTTAGCATCGCTTCATTCAATTCGTTTTCACTTAAACTAAATCCGTTGCGTTTTAAATAATATAAACTAATAAATCGCGATTCATCAAAATCAATAATACAAAGGTCTTTATCTGAAATTTTTGATTGAACGTAATTACCATAATTCAAATAATCGGTATTAAAGCCAGGTTCATTGGTGTTCCAGCGATGATCGATGCGCAGCCAGGCGGTTAGTGGAACAAGGGCAAGGCCAATAAAAACAATTATTTTGAATTTTGATTCATATAAAACTTGAATACCTTTTGCAACAACTAAAAACACAAGGGGTATGAAAGGCATTAAGTAGTAGTCATGAGTTTTTTCGATCATGTTTACTTCAAACAAAAAGTAAATTACAGTTAGTATGAATAAAGGAAAATATGTTTTTACCGTGGCCGATCGTTTAAAATGTTTTATGCAATAATATGTTCCGGCAAACAAAAAGGCACATGCAGCATAATTGGTAAGTAATTCGGGCAGCGATGAGATCAGATGAAATTGCATGTAATCAAGGATGGTGATCCAATCTTTTTGGTTATTCAACATCCCGTTAGTTATGCCGTTACCTTTCCAGGTTGGTATAGCTTTGATGTACCAAAGCAGGGCCGGTACTAATGCAATTAAAAAAGTTAATGCAAGCTTTACTATTAATTTAAAGTTTTTTTGTTTTACCAGGTTGAATGCAAACGGAATTATAGGCGCAGCCATTATGATATAAGGCAGTTTAACCAAGGTAGCTAAACTCAGGAGCAGCGCCGAAAACAGGATATCAATAAAATTGTTTTGTTTTAAATACCGAACTAAAAAACACAAACTCCAGGTACTAAGTGCCAATGCTAAAATATCGGGTATAGGATTTACGCAATAGTAATAGAGTAGTGGCGAAAAACAAAGTGTTGCATTTACGGCAAGTGCAAAACCATTACTGGTATGTAATCGAAGTAATTTGTAAAAGCCTAATAGAAACAAACAAAACGTAAAAAAGGAAAAAAGGCGGCTGTGTGCTACCGAGTAACCCATTAATTTATTTAGTTGTGCAACGCTCCATTGATACAAAGGGAATTCGTAAAGCAATTCATTTGTACCATTTCTAACATCAAATTTTTGTGGATGTAAAATGGAGGTTTGGCCTTGAGAGAAATTATAAACCACGGTTTGTGTTTGGGTTTGTCGCCAAACATGATAACCGATCAATTCTAATTTAAAAACGTGAAAGTGTAGTATAAACGAAACAATTACAGGTAATAAAAAAAGAATGATCTTTTTTGAAGCCTGCATGGTTATTAGTCATTAAGCTTTAAAACAGCCATAAATGCACTCTGCGGGATCTCTACGCTTCCAACTTGTTTCATGCGTTTCTTTCCTTCTTTTTGTTTCTCTAATAATTTACGCTTACGGGAAATATCACCACCATAACATTTTGCTGTTACATCTTTACGAATAGCTCTGATGGTTTCGCGTGCAATGATCTTTGCGCCAATTGCTGCCTGAATAGGAATTTCAAATTGTTGACGCGGGATCAATTCTTTTAATTTCTCACACATCTTTTTACCCAGGTTATGTGCATTACTTCTGTGAACCAATGCCGATAAAGCATCCACAGGCTCTGCGTTCAATAGGATATCCATTTTTACCAGATCACTCTGACGCATTTCTAAAGGTGCGTAATCAAACGATGCATAACCTTTTGAAATAGATTTTAAGCGATCATAAAAATCAAATACGATCTCAGCTAATGGCATGTGAAATATCAACTCAACACGATCTGCCGTTAAATAATTTTGATTCACGATCTGTCCGCGTTTTTCAATACACAAACTCATAACCGGACCAATATATTCCGATTTGGTAATGATATTTGCTTTGATGTATGGTTCTTCAATATAATCAATACGAGCCGGATCGGGCAGGTCGCTCGGATTATTTACAATTGTAAGAACACCCTTTGTATCGTATGCTTTGTAAGATACGTTGGGAACAGTTGTAATTACGGTCATTCCGAACTCGCGCTCCAATCGTTCCTGTACAATTTCCATGTGTAACATACCAAGGAAACCGCAACGGAAACCAAATCCAAGGGCTGCAGAACTCTCCGGTTCCCAGGTTAAAGAAGCATCGTTCAGCTGCAATTTCTCCATGCTGTAACGTAATTCTTCAAAATCTTCGGTATCTACCGGATAAATACCAGCAAATACCATTGGTTTCACATCTTCAAATCCATCAATTCCTTTATCGCACGGTCTGTCTACCTGAGTGATCGTATCACCAACTTTCACTTCGCGCGCATCTTTAATACCTGAAATAATATAGCCTACATCGCCTGTATATACTGCATCGCGAGGCTCTTGTTTTAATTTTAAAACACCAACTTCATCGGCAAAATAACTGGCACCTGTATTTACGAATTTTACTTTATCACCTTTTTTAACCGAACCGTTAATGATCTTGTAATAAGCAATAATTCCTCTGAACGAGTTGAAAACACTATCAAAGATCAATGCTTGTAAAGGCGCATTAGGGTCTCCAACAGGAGGTGCCACACGCTCAACAATAGCAGCTAAAATATCATCAACACCCATGCCGGTTTTACCACTCGCAGGAATGATCTCATCACGATGGCAACCGATCAGGTCTACAATTTGATCTTTAACCAATTCCGGCTCTGCGCTCGGAAGGTCCATTTTATTAAGGATAGGAATGATGGTGAGATCATTCTCAAGGGCTAAATATAAGTTTGAAATAGTTTGTGCCTGAATACCCTGCGCCGCATCAACAATTAGTAAAGCGCCTTCGCAGGCCGCAATGGAACGTGAAACCTCGTAACTAAAATCAACGTGACCGGGCGTATCAATTAAATTAAAAACAAATTTTTCGCCTTTGTAGCTGTATTCCATTTGAATGGCGTGGCTTTTAATGGTAATGCCGCGTTCTTTCTCAAGGTCCATATCATCTAAAACCTGGGCTTGCATTTCGCGACTACTAATGGTTTTGGTATGTTCCAATAAGCGGTCGGCCAGGGTGCTCTTTCCATGGTCGATATGGGCAATAATACAAAAGTTACGAATGTTCTTCATCTCAAAAATCTCAATTTAGGCTACAAAAATAACAATTTTAGGGGTTTTTGCCCTTCCTTTTCGCATAAAAACTTGCATTTATTGATTCAGAAATATACATTTAGGTTACTAAAATCTAACAAACATGAAAAAATCACTTTTGACAGTAGCAGTTTTATTAATTACTGCAGTTACATTAAATGCTCAAGAGCCGGCAAAAAAAGAACCAGCTAAAAAAGAAGAGCATAAAAAAGAAGAGCATAAAGATGTGAAAAAAGAAGAGCATCACGATGCTAAAAAAGACACTAAGAAAGAAGAGCATCATGATACTAAAAAAGAGCATCATGATGATAAAAAACCTCATTAATGAATGAAGCGGCTTAGGCCGCTTTTTTTATGCATTTTAATTAATAATCATGTAGCAAAGGAGCTTTAGATTATATTTGTATATAGGTAATAATTGAAAAAACTCATTTACATAATTGTTTTGTTTCCACTTTTATCGGTATTTGCTCAAAAGCCTGTAAAATCGATCATGCAGGAGCAAAAGGAATTTTACGATCAATTAATTGGTAAAAGTAAATTGGATTATGACAGTGTTCAATTGGCATTAGGAAACAGAAAAGAAATTACCAATTTGCGAAGCCAAGTCAGCAATACCTGCACATTAACTAAAAAAGTATTCGGTTGGCACCCCTACTGGATCGGAACTGCTTACAATAATTATCAATGGAATTTGTTAAGCGACCTGTGTTATTTTGATTATTCAATTAACCCCGCAACCGGAAGTAATACCAATACTGCTTTTGCCTGGAGCACTGCAAGTGTTGTAACTGTTGCAAAAAATAACGGAACAAAAATTCATATTTGCGCTACATTATTTAGCAGCCATGCGAGCTTTTGGGCAAGCACTACATCACAAAATAATTTCATAAACAACATCATTAGCTTATTGAATACGCGTCAGGGAAATGGTGTGAATATTGATTTTGAAGGCATGGGCGGATCGGATAAAGTGCCATTTACAAATTTTATTACCAATTTAAATACGGCCTTGAATGCAGCTAATCCAAATTACCAATTATCGGTTTGTTTGTATGCGGTTGATTGGGGCGCTGTTTTTGATATGCCGGCGCTTAATTCACAAGTTGATTTTTTTACCATCATGGGGTATGATTATTATTACAGTGCCAGTGCGCAAGCCGGACCAACAGCTCCCTTATACAATTTTCAAACCACTTACAATTACACGCTACCAAAAAGCATTTCGTATTACATGAAGCAAGGTGCCTCGGCAAATAAATTAGTAATGGGTTTGCCGTATTACGGAAGAGAGTGGGAGGTAAGTAGTACAACTGTTCCGGCAAATACCACTAACGGTTTCAACAGCAGCAGAACCTTGAGTTACATTAACAATAATCCTGCAACCTATTCATCAAGTGTAAAGTATTGGGAAAACAATTGTTACTCGCCCTATTATAAGTTTGTAGTTGGCTCCAGTAATCGCCAGTGTTTTATTGATGATGTGTATAGCCTCGGAAGAAAATATGATATGGTAAACCAGCGAGGGCTTGCAGGTATTGGTATTTGGGCCTTAGGCTATGATGATGGCATGACATCTTACTGGAATTTAATTAAAGATAAATTCAGTGATTGTGCGCCACTGGTTTGTAACGATAGTATTTTTGATATGGGCGGACCAACACGAAACTATTACGATAACGAGAAGTATGATTTCGTTTTGAATGCAGGTGTGGGTCAGAAAGTGAAATTGCAATTTGTAAGTTTTGGTACAGAGTTAAATTACGACACGCTTTGGTTGTATAACGGCACATCAACACTTTCACCATTAATGGGATCATACACCGGAACCAACTCGCCGGGAACAGTAACATCGAGCGGACAATATTTAACCTTGCGTTATAAGACTGACGGTAATACGGTTTCTTTTGGATACAAAGCATACAAAAGCTGTTATACACCAACTGTAGCAACAAATTTGGCAGAGAATAGGATGAATGATGATGTGATGATATGGCCAAATCCTGCTTCTGACAAGGTGTTCATTCGATCAACCGTTACAGTTCAGGAAATAAGATTATTTGATGCGAATGGCAAATGCATCAAGGAACAGCTAATTGAAAAGAAGGATCAAAATGAAATTGATCTATCCGAATTAAGTCGCGGAATTTATTTCTTAGAAACAAAGGATAAACTCGGTCATCGAGAAACGAAGAAGATATTGATCCAATAAATTACAATCTTCTGAAAAGATCCTTAATGTAATCAATTGTTGCAATCTCCTTGTAGTTATCGCCAAACGCGTGATGCCACATAAATGGCAAATTGTAACTCACAGTTGCCATTGCAGTTAAAGTAGCATCATCCCAATCTTTACTTAAGTTTTGAGGCAATACTATTTTATGTTTGCTTATCATTTGTTTGAATTCTGAAACGCCTTGCGGATAGATATCTTCCAGATGTTGGAAAATCACACAGTTTGCATAACAATGGCGTGTGCCGTGTATTTTTGATAGGCCATAACTTAAGGCATGGCAAACACCAACTTCGCTATACGTTAAACTTAATCCACCCATTAAGGATGCTACCATTAATTTATCATCATTCTCCGGCGTTTGTCCGCTTTTATCGCCTAAATAAACTTCTCTGCAAAGGTCTAATGCTTTATCGCCATAAGCTAAACTAAATGCATTATTGCGAATACCATTATGTGATTCAATACAATGGATGTAGGTATCCATTCCGGTATAAAACCACCAATCGGTTGGCACGCTTGCTATCAATTCAGGATCTAATATCACTTGATTAAAAACGGTCCAATCGCATTTTAAACCTAATTTTTTCTCCGGGCCTGTAAGTACTGCTGTCATTGATACTTCAGCGCCTGTACCGCTAATTGTAGGAACACCTAAATGATAGATACCCGGTTTTTTAATAAGGTTTAATCCTTGATATAAAGTTGATGAACCTTCGTTGGTGAACATTAACGATAATGCTTTTGCAATATCCATAATGCTTCCACCGCCAATACCAATGATACCGCTAGGCAAACCTTTTTTTGCAAGAACCTCATCACGTAAATTATCAATTTGTTCAGTGGTAGGCTCATGCGGATCCACATCAATAAAGTAAACCAGGTCTTCAGGTTTGTTTTGCAAACGTGTGCTTAATGGTTTCCCTTTAAAGTAATTATCTACAACGTAAACAAAGAAATTCTTGTTGTCTTTACGAATGGGCTCAACTGTTTCGGCAAGCTGGTTAAAAGCACCTCTGCCGTAAGTTACTTTATCAATGTTCTTAAAATTCTTGTGATTCATGTGTAAATAATAGTTGCCTTTCTTTTTCTAATACGTACAAAATTTTGATCATTAGAAAATTAGTAGCTTATTTATGTGTTATATAATTCTTCTACTTTATCCCAGTTAATAATATTCCACCAGTTTGAAATATAATCGACGCGTTTGTTCTGATATTTTAAGTAATAAGCATGCTCCCATACATCTAAAGCCAGTAAAGGTTTTCCGCGCTCGCCATCCAATTGCATTAATGGATTATCCTGATTTGGCGTTGTAACAATCTTTATTTTTCCATCAGTAGTTTTTATCAACCAACACCAACCGCTTCCAAATAATTTCAATGAGCGTTCCGAAAACTCTTTTTTGAATTCATCAAATGATTTAAACGTGTTCTCAATTTCTTTGGCAATTTTACCTTGTGGTAAATTTGATTTAGCTTCCGCATTCGGTTTTAGTAATATCCAAAATAAAGAGTGATTGTAATGTCCGCCTAAATTATTTCGAATTACAGCTGAAGTGGTTTTGTCAACATGTGTACATTTTACTTCATCGCTACTCATGTAATCAATATTGGTTGAAGGTGTTTCATTCAACTTGTTCACATAAGCCTGATGATGTTTAGTGTGATGTATCCCCATGGTTTGCTTATCTATATATGGCTCCAAAGCATCATACGGATAAGGTAAAACCGGTAACGTAAATTTATTGGTGTTTTGAATAATTTCTGAAGATAAATTTTCTAATTGGTCAATGCGTTCTTGCCCACCCAGCAAGCCTTTGGTAATACCGGCCAAGCCCAGCAATGCACCTTTCTTTAAAAAATCTCTTCGGTTATCACTCATTTTAAAACTGAATTAGTAATTGATTTTTTTCTACCGCGTTTCCTTTTTGTACGGCAATTTTTTTGATCACGCCATCTGTTGGGCTTTTTAACATGTTCTCCATTTTCATAGCTTCCAACACAAGCAACACATCACCTTTTTTAACTTCGGTACCTTCGTTAACCAACACATTCAGCACCATGCCGGGCATTGGCGCTTTTATTTGATTTACCTTGCTGCTGGCCACGTTATCCATGCCTAAGCTGTGCAACAATTCGTCGTATTTATCTTTTAATTCAATTGTATATTTTACCGAATTTATTTTAAGTGTCATTGTTTTTTCGGCAGCGTTTATTTTCATCACATCCACATTGTATGACTGATCGTTATGGATCAAATGGAACTGATGAGGGTTAATTTTGATAATGCTGCCTTTTACAAGCATTTCATTTAATGAACCTTCAAATGTACCATTACTTTGTTTTAAGTTGGTTTTGATGGTTTTATTGCCGTTTACCTTAATTGTATACATAGTTGCAAATTTAGCACTTAATTCAAATAAAAAACCCTTCGAGGTATTACCAGGAAGGGTTTTTTTATATGTTCATTAACAAATTACTTTTTGATGAATTCGCCCATCTTGTTATCGTAGTTTAAGAAGTAACCGCCTTTAGGTAAGTTACTTACGTCAATTTTATCACCATATCCTTTTTTAACTACGTTACCATATTGGTCGTAGATCTCGTACATGGTTTCAATTGGTTTTCCTTTAGCAACAAAGTTAATGTCTTTACTGGCTTTAATAGGAGCAAATGAAATTTCAGGAACATCACTTACAAACTCAGCAGCTTTACTTAAACGTGGCTGGCCGCTATAATCTGTTTGACGGATACGAACCTGGTTTTTACCGCTATGTGGAACAATTTTAAATGAATAGTTATTAGTTACAGGGGTACCAACACCATCAACCTCACCAACTTTTACCCATTTGTTCCAACGGAACTGCTCAACAGCAAAAGCTAACTTACCGGTTTCTGATTTAGTGCTCCAAGTAAAAGTCCCGTCTTTATCTACATTCATGCTAACAACCTCGTAAGTACTTTTTGGTTTTAACACCTCTGCATTTAATACTTTAGGCTTGCAATCTTCTTTATGGAATATTTTGATCTCTACTTTATCACCAATATTAAGCTTGTGAGGCTTCATATCAATTTCAAAAGCGCTTGAGTTGATCTCGTCTGTTGTAATGTTACCGTTTACTTTAACCTCTGAAACGCAGAAACCTACACCGTTTGAACCGAATGGGTTCTGAATGTATAGATTTTTTCCTTGGTAGTTACCTTCTAAAATGATAACCCCACCTTGAGCAGATACTTTAGAGAACCCAAAGGAAAGGACTAGGAAAAGTAAACTAATTTTTTTCATCGATTAAATAATGCCGTTTGTAACTTTAAGATGCAATATTATAATGTTATTTTTGAATTACAAAATATTTTTTACCAAAAACCTAAATTTTATTTAATTAGCCTTAATTATTATTTGTTTATCTTTGTTACACAAAAGGTATTTTTATGAGATTATTGAGTTCTGTTTGCATCACAGCTGCATTTGTAGGGTTATTTAGCGCTTGCAAAAACGGCAATTCAGATATTGGTAAAGACACAGAAACAATGGTTAGCGCTTACAAAGGCGGCAACAAAGTTGTTAAAATTGCTGAGGGAGCAACCCCAATAAGCATTTTTCCAAGTAAAATTACCTTAGCTACCGAAGGCCTTATTTCAGGCCAAATTTTTGAAGGATTGGTGAAAATAGACCCAAAAACCTTAAAAGTGGTGCCTGGTTTGGCTGAAAGTTGGGAATTAGGTTTAGATGGTAAAACAATTAAATTTCACCTCAGAAAAGGGGTAAAATTCCATAAAACGGAGTCTTTAGGCTTTAAAGAGACCGAATTAACGGCAAATGACGTTAAATTTACCCTTGAATTGCTTTGTACCTCAAGCGACGATAACCTGCACTTTGCAACAGTTTGTAAAGATAGGATCGTTGGTGCCAATGAGTGCTATGAAAACTCTAAAAAAGGAACAAAAATTGATCTTAAAGGCTTCAAGATCATTGATGATCATACCTTTGTTATCGAATTATTGAATTCTCCGGCTATTTTCCTTGAAATATTAGGCAGTCCACCGGCAGGTATCATTTCAAAGGAGGCTTACACAGCCGATAAAATAAATTCAAAGGTTGGTGCGGGTCCGTTTGTTTTGGATGCTAAACGTACAACAAAAACACAGTATGTGTTGTATAAGAACATTGATTATTACGGGAAAGATAAGAGTGGCAATGCCTTGCCTTATTTGGATAGTTTAATTGTTGATATTGTTCCTTCATCTGATATGGCATGGAATGAGTTTAAAGCCGGAAAATATGATTACATCAGCTCAATACCTGCCAATCAATTAAAAGAAATTGTTGAAGAGAATATTGGTGCGTTTAAAGGTAATCCTTCAAAATATGTATTGGAGCGTAATGCCGAAATGATCACGCAATACTATGCTTTCAATACACATAAAGCACCCTTTGACAATGTAAAAGTTCGTCAGGCTATTAATTATGGTTTAGATAAAGAAAGATTGATTGACCGCGTGTTATTTGGCCAGGCTTATGGTCCGGCTATAAACGGTCTTGTACCTCCAACATTTGATTTTTATAAGTCAACCGAAATTGAAGGTTATAAGTTTGATGTAGATAAAGCAAAAAAATTATTAGCTGAAGCCGGATACCCTGATGGTAAAGGTTTTCCTGAGGTACATTTGATAGTTAACGCAGGTAATCAACGAAACAATACTGTTGCGGCAGAATTCCAAAAACAAATGTTGATGAACTTAAATATCAATGTTAGTTTTGAATCGTTACCAAACGACTCTAAATTCTTATTACAAACAAGCGGCCAAGGGGATATTTTCCGCGATGGCTGGGTAGCAGATTATCCTAGCCCTGAATCATTTTTGTCGGTTTATTATGGCGAGCCGGTTTTAAATGACACAGCACGCATCGCTTATCCTAATACCTTACGTTACATTAATAAAGATTACGATAAATTTTATGAAATGGGTCGTGATGCTTTGAATAGAGATACGGCATCGGTTTACTTTTTAAAAGCAGAAAAATTATTAGTGGAAGATGCACCTATGATCCCATTATGGTACGAAAGCAACTACCGAATTTATAATTCGCGTTTGTTGAATTTTTACATTAATCCGTTAAGACATTTTGACTTCGCGGAAGTAGATATCAGAGCTACTAAGTAATAAAAAAACCTCCGGAATTTACGGAGGTTTTTTGTTTTAAATAAGTATTGTTTTAATTAGATCGCATCAAAATCAATAACCACTTTTTCGGTTAAGGGATGTGCCTGGCAAGTTAAAATAAATCCTTCGGCAACTTCATCATCGGTTAAAGCAAAGTTGGCATCCATTTTTACTTTTCCTTCAATTACTTTTGCGCGGCAAGTACAACATACTGCTCCTTTACAACTATATGGCGCATCAACACCTGCTTCAATACTGGCATCTAACATGCTAATGCCGCTTGTTTCCAGATCAAAATTCGTTTCAATTCCGTATTGAATAACAGTTACTGCCGACTTTACGTTTGCACCACTGCTTTCGCCACTGGCTTTGTTAAGCGCATCAATTACTGCAGTAAAATATTCAATATGAACTTTTTCTTTGTTGATCTGTAATTTTTCTAAGGTAACTTTTATGTTTTCCATGAACGGACCAGGACCGCAAATGAAGTATTCATCGGCATTTACACCGCCAAAGTTCTCAATTAACTGCAAAGCCTTTTCAGGAGTTACAATGCCTTTTTGAAGATCAGCTATTGGCGCTTCCGGTGCATCAAACACATAAACCACTTTTAAATTAGGACTGTTTGAAGCAATGGCATCAATTTCTTTTTTAAAGATGGTTGATGTTTCGTTTTTGTTAGCGTATATCAACGTAATGGTACTTTGTTTCTCTACATACAAAATACTCTTTAAAATACTCATCATTGGCGTAATACCACTTCCGCCGGCAAACAAAACGTAATTCTTTTTTTGATTACCTGCCAAAGTGCTGTAAAAAGTTCCCATTGGGGTCATCACCTCAATGCTGTCTCCTACTTTTAAATTTTTGTTGATGTGCGTAGAAACCAATCCGCCTTGCACTTCCTTAATGGCAACGCGTAATTCTTTTTCGTGCGGCGCGGTGCACAAGCTGTATGAACGACGAACTTCTTGTCCGTTTAAATTTAATTTAAGTGTGATATATTGCCCTTGTTTAAAAAGGTATTCAGGTTGTTGTTGTGCCGGAACATCAAATGCAACAGATACAGCCTCAGCAGTTTCTCTTCTGATGTCCTTAACTTTTAATGTGTGAAAACGAGCCATTAATTATAAATTTTGAATTGCAAAAATAGCAGAAATAAGGCAATAAAAAAACTTTACCCTGAGCGGAGCCGAAGGGCTGAAAACGCAGATAATTATTTAAACAAAAAACCCCGACTAAATTGCCGGGGTTTTAAATTTATTTTGAATAAAATTAATGCTTGCTTAAGTATGATGCAACACCTTTGTGATCTGCTTTCATACCTTCGCTACCTTTGGTCCAGTTTGCAGGACAAACCTCACCATTCTCTTCATTAAATTGTAATGCATCCACCATACGAATTACTTCATCCACGTTACGGCCTAATGGAAGGTCGTTGATCAACATATGACGAACAACACCGTTCTTATCAATTAAATACAATCCGCGGAATGCGATCATTGGTCCGGTTGCAATTAAATTCCCGTTATCATCCACATCATAATCGCCAAATAAAGTACCATAGCTTAATGAAATGGTTTTTGTAGTATCTGCTACGATCGGATACGTAACACCTTTGATACCGCCGGCATTTTTATCCATTTGTAACCAACCCCAGTGGCTCTCTTCTGTATCGGTACTGCAACCAACAACAGCTACACCACGACTTTCAAATTCTTTTAATTTTTCCTGAAAAGCATGCAATTCAGTTGGGCATACGAACGTGAAATCCTTTGGGTAAAAGAAAAACACAACGTATTTTTTACCAATGTATTGGTCTAATGAGAAATTCTCAACGATCTCTCCTCCGTTAACTACTGCACCAGCCTTGAACGACGGCGCTTTTTTTCCTACTAATGATGACATATGATTTATTGTTTTAAGTTTTTAAATAATTGGATTACAAAATTATTAATTAAATTAGAACACTTAAGCACAAAAATTGTTTAATTGAACAAAATAGTAACAAAAATCATTAATTATGAGCATTTCAAAAGGACAAACAGCACCAAATTTTAAGTTGTACAACACTGATAAAAAGGAAGTTGAATTGGCGAGTTTAAAAGGGAAGAATGTAGTGATCTTATTTTTCCCCTTAGCATTTACAAGCACCTGTACGGCAGAATTGTGCAGCATGCGCGATGATATTGCAACTTACAATTCGCTTAATGCAGTGATATTGGGCATTTCGGTAGACTCACTTTTTACCTTGGGAAAATTTAAAGCAGAACAAAATTTGAATTTCGATCTGTTATCAGATTTCAATAAAACTGCTTCAGAAGCATACGGCAGTTTATACCAATCGTTTATTTTAGGAATGAATGGCGTAAGCAAACGCTCAGCATTTGTGGTTGATAAAAATGGCGTTGTGCAATATGCTGAGGTTTTAGAGAATGCTGGCCAAGTGCCGAATTTTGAGAACATTAAAAACACCTTGCAAAGTTTGAATTAAATTTTGCTTAAACTTAGTTTACATACCAATTTGATAGAAGCAGGCTGTGATGAGGCCGGCAGAGGCTGTTTGGCCGGTCCGGTTTTTGCAGCTGCAGTTATTTTGCCAAAGAATTTTAAGAACGAATTACTGAATGATTCGAAGCAATTGAAGGAAAAGCATCGTGATGATTTACGAGAGGTAATTGAAAGGGAAGCGGTAGATTTTGCAATTGGCATTGTAACAAATGAAGAGATCGATGAGATCAATATTTTAAACGCTTCGTTTTTGGCTATGCATCGTGCGGTTGATCAATTAAAAAAGCGACCTGAATTTTTGATCATTGACGGCAACAGATTCAAAGCCTATAAAAAAATTCCCCACGAGTGTATTATTAAAGGTGATGGAAAGTACATGAATATTGCGGCTGCCAGCATTTTAGCCAAAACGTACCGAGATGATTTTATGAAAAAGGCTGCAAAAAAATACCCGCAATATGGCTGGGAAAACAATATGGGTTATCCTACAGTTAAGCACCGTGATGCTATTCGGGAGTTTGGCGCTACACCATTGCATCGCATGTCGTTCCAGCTTTTACCCAATCAATTAACTCTGGAATTCTAATTCCAAACAATGTTGTTTTCATAACTTCGGCCAAAGGGCTAATATTTCACCGGGATGTCGAGTATCTTTAAAGTTAAAACAGAACGGTTACTTGTCGCTACTCAAGAAAATATTTTTCGGGGTTTTTGTTGTTTTGTCGGTTTCGCTGGCAATTTGGGGATATAATTATTTAAAGCAGAACAAAAAACCATCAACAGATGTATTGGCATTATTACCCGATAGTTGTTCTTATTATTTTTCTACAAAAAATTTCAGTGAATTAAGTGTGAAGTTAAATTCACAAAGCTTAATTTTTAATAGCTGGAGCAGCTTTAATGAGGTACAGGAACTGAAAAGGAATTTTAGGTTTTATGATTCGCTGATATATGCCAATGAGCAAATTGTAGAGTTGATAAAAGGCAATACAATTCATTTTTCGGTTTACCAACGCGAAAATTCATTTTCATTTGTTGCCGGATTTAATTTAAAAGAATTGAAACAAGAAGATGAAGTAAAAGAATTTTGTAAAACACATTTTAAGGAACAGGGTAGCGGTTTTTATGAGATAAAAAGTAATTTGTTTGCCGGAGTTGAACAAGGCGTATTGCTCATAAGTAATTCGGTAAAATGGTTAAACAGATCGTTTGAAAAAGGGAATAAACTTAAAGGTAATAAGTTGTTTTTAGAACAGATCGATCAGGTAGGACAAACAGATCAAATAAAGGTATATGTGAATCATCAGTTGGCAAAATCGCCGGTATTGAATGTAAATACCTTATTGCCTGCCGTTGAAAGTGTATCGGGTATCAAGTTCAATCCCAATGAGATCATTATAAATGGAAATTACAAGCCAAACAATACACTTACGCAGAGATTCATACAAACACAAGAAGCAGCAAATTTACAGCTTACCGATAAAATACCTTTCAATGCAAGTTCAATTGAGGCCTATGCTGTTACTTCCGGAAAAGAATTAAAGAAACTGATTGCTGCCAACGAGTTACACATAAAATTCTGGAATGAAATAAATGAAAGAGCTTTATACAATGCATCTAACGAATTTTATGATCTGTTTCAGAAAAGTATTTTTTCATTTCAATCATTCAACCGATCGTTTGCAGGTATTTGTGTGAGTGATACAACTGATTGCAACTCCATAGTGAATTATTTCGGAGATCAGGATACGATCTTTCAAAACTGCAGGATAAAAGCAGTTAAAGCAGAGAACATCACCCGATCGGTATTTGGCGAATTGTTTGATCTAAATGCAACGCATGTATTTGTTTATAACGATGTGCTTTATTTTTCGGAAGGACTAACTGCAGCTAAGGAGCTGATCTATGCGCTCAGCAACAACTCAACATTACAAAACAACAGCACTTTTGTGAATTATGCTTCAGAGAATCTGAACACGCAATGTAATTATGTGTATTATCTGGTTCCAAATGAGAACAAAGCATCAATTAAAAGAGTGACCAATTTGAATTTTGAAAGTAATAAAGATGTTTTAACCAATTTAACTGAAGCGAATTTAGTTGTATCAAAACAAAAATCTGCGTTTAAGTTTCGAATGCAATTGAATTACCGTTCGCCTTCATCAAACGATATCCCAAATTTGTTGTGGCAATGTAACCTCGATTCCAATTTGATCACAGCACCCGGCATATTTGTGAATCACATTACCAAAGAGAATGAATTGGTTGTTCAGGATAAATTAGATCAATTGTATTTGATCAATTCTACAGGAACAGTTTTATGGAAGAAGAAGATCAACGAATCAATTCGCTCTAAAGTGTATACTGTAGATATATTTAAGAATAAAAAACATCAATTATTATTTAATACCGATAATTACCTTCATCTCATTGATCGTAATGGAAATTATGTGCAAGGTTATCCGTTAAAATTACCTTCAAAAGCAAGCAATGCACTATCGTTAATTGATTATGATAATGATGGTGACAGCAGAATATTTATTGCCTGTTCGAACAAACTTATTTACAACTATACACTGTATGGTGTGCGCTCTGAGGGATATAAGCCTTACAGAACTGAGGCAGAAGTAAAGCTTCCGGTTAAGTTTGTACGAGTAGGAGAAAGTGATTACTTGATCACAATTGATGAAACCGGCACCATTCATGCGTTTAGCAGAAAAGGTGATGGAAGAATAGGCTTTAAGAATAAGGCAGTAGAACAATGCAGTGATTTTACCTTAGTGGCTACAAACAACATCAACCGTACATTTTTATATTACATTGATGTGAAGAACAACTTGATAAACAGGATATCATTTGCAGATAAAAAAGATGTGATCAAACTGAATAACGATATAACAAATGCTGCAATAATATTCAGTGAATTAAACAATGATCAAACACCTGATTTTGTTGCACAATCTGCAAGTGGCGTTCATGTGTATGATATCAATGGCGTTGTTTTGTATGAGAACACGAAGATAGAAAATGAAGAAAGAACCTTACCTCAGATATTGAACGGAAAAATAGTTTATTACAATTACGAATCGGCAAACAGTAAAATTAACCTGGTTTCCAATGAAAATACAGACCTGAATAGCATTAAGGCTAATTCGGCCCCTTTAGTTTATAATTTATTTAACGATGCAAAACACTATATTATCTATTCAGTGAACAGTAAGTTAACATGTAATTTGCTCAAGTAAAACCTTTTCATTTTATCTTTGTTAAATCAACATACCTAAAAACAACACATATGAAATTTTTATCAGTACAAAACGAAAAAGCCATTAAACGGATTATTTACATTACAACCATTTTAATTTGTGCTGTTGTAGTTATTTTGCAACAAAAATTTTTACCACACCCTGATGTTTTCCCACAATTTATTTACAAATTACCAATGGTTAATGCCATTTTAAATGGAACATGCAGTGTTTTGTTGATCGCTTCGCTTATTGCAATAAAAAAGAAGAACATTGCCCTTCATAAACGAATTAATTTAACTGCATTTGTATTAAGCTCTTTGTTTTTGGTTTGCTATGTAACTGCTCATTATTTTATACCCGATACAAAGTTTGGCGATATCGACCATGATGGTATGATGAGTGCTGAAGAATCTGCATTGGTCTCAGGTGTAAAACCATTTTACATTATTTTATTATTGTCGCACATCTTTTTAGCTGCAATTGTATTGCCATTTGTTTTGCTATCGTTTTATTACGGTTTAACCGATCAGCGCGAAAAGCACCGTAAACTTGTACGAATTAGCTATCCGGTTTGGTTGTATGTAACTATCACAGGTGTTGTAGTGTATATCATGATATCGCCGTATTATAATTATTGATGGTGTTATTTGTAAAGAAGAATATAGTTTATTTTGGGTGCTTACTCATTTTATCCCTGTTCTTTTCATGTAATACACAATCCAATAAGGGAAGTGACCAAGCAGTTGACGCGTCAACTATAAATTGGAGTCAACACATTGCCCCGATAATCTATCAGAATTGTTCACCTTGTCACCGTCCAAATCAAAGCGGCCCGTTCAATTTATTGTCTTATTCGGATGCGGTTAAAAAATCCAAACTTATAAAATTTGTTACCGGCACACGTTATATGCCGCCATGGCCGGCCGATGCGAACTATTCGCATTTTATTGGCGAACGAATTTTAAGCGAAGAGCAAATTACCATGATCAAAGCATGGGTTGAAAATGGCACGCCGCGTGGCGATTCGTTAACAGAGCCAAAGTCGCCGGTGTTTAATGATCTTTCCTTTTTTGGGAAACCCGATCTTGTTGTTCGTGCTCAAAAAGGTATTGAAATAAAAGGGAACGGTACTGATGCGTTTTTGATCATAAAATATCCGTTTGAATTACCACATGATACCATTGCGGAGTTAATTGAATTTGTTCCGCATCAACGTAAACTGGTGCATCACGTAAACGGTCATTTAATTTCTTATGATGATGGCAGAAGCTTTAATTATATGACCGGTGAAAGTGTGCATGGCGATACGCGCGCAAAAGTGATGGATGTATACAAGCAAATGCACATACCCTATACGGATGCTAAACAACCAAATTTTCCGGCACTTACACCAAACGCGGTTTATTATTTACCTGGTTATATGCCGCCTTCTTATCCAAAAGAAATTGGCGGTTACCGTTTAAAAAAGAATGGGGCTTTTTTATTGAATAATATTCATTACGGACCAAGCAACAAAGACCTGATCGATTCGAGTTACATTAATGTATTCTTTCGAAAGGATCCGATAAAGCGCCCGATCAGTGAAACACAATTGGGCACATTTGGTATTTCAAAAATAGAACCCGAATTTATTATCCCGCCAAATGAAATTAAAACGTTTCATACGCAGGCAACCATTCAAAAGAATATTTCCTTGTTATCTGTTAATCCGCATATGCATTTAGTTGGTAAAACCTTTTGGGCATTTGCGTTAAAACCAAATGGCGACACCATTCCTTTGATCAAAATAAATAAGTGGGATTTCAGGTGGCAATATTATTACACCTATAAGCATCCTTTAAAAATTGATGCAGGCTCAACCATTCATGTGTATGGAACATTTGACAATACATCTGCAAATCCGTTCAATCCATACTCACCGCCGCAAACCATCACAAATGGCAATGGTGTTGAAAGCATGAAAACAACCGAAGAAATGTTTCAATTCATATTCACGTTTGTTCCCTATAAAGAGGGTGATGAATCAATTGACCTGGAATCAAAAAATAAATAATTAAGATCTAAAAAGTATGAAAAAAGTAATTTGTTTTTTAATGTTGATTGTTTTAACCGGTGTTACTACAAATTGTAAAAAGTATGAGGAAGGACCAGCTTTTACTTTACTATCTAAAAAATCAAGAATAGATAATACATGGAAACTTGATAAATACTATGAGAATGGGAATGATAAAACCAGCGATGCGTTAAATGTTTTTAAAGATTATACATTAGTAATAGATAAGAGTAATATGAAATATTCGAAATCATTTACGGCGTTGGGTATTTTACCTTATGGTGAGCCGGGCTCTTGGAAATTCTCATCAGACATGAACAGTATATTGTTTACGCCAGATAATACATCTATTGCACCTTACAACTGGAGTATAATAAAATTGAAAAACAAATCGGTTGGGTTTACTTATACAACAAACAACATCAATGTAAAGGTTTACTTAAAATAGGATAGTTTAATAATATCCAACAATACTTCTAACCAACTTTAATTTTTCATTAGCAATAGCAGCCGCTTTCGCTTCACCAATGCTTAATTCTTTTTCCAGTAATGCCTCATTAGCCATTAATGAATTAAAGTTGTTACGTTGTTCTTTATAAGTATCCAATATCAATTCAAGTAAAGCAGTTTTTGCATGTCCGTATCCAAAGCCGCCTTTAATGTAATTCTCACGCATGGTGTCAATTTGCTGTGCATTACCAAGTAATTGATATAGTTTGAAAACGTTGCAGGTATCAGGGTCCTTAGGTTCTTCCAGTTGTTTGCTATCGGTAACAATACTCATCACCACTTTTTTCAATTCCTTTTCAGGTAAAAATATGTTGATGAAGTTGTTGTATGATTTGCTCATCTTTTGACCATCAATTCCCGGAACAATTTTAGTTTGTTCATTTATCAAAGCTTCCGGCAACACAAACACTTCCTGTTCCATTTTTACATTAAATGCAGATGCAATATCGCGGGTCATTTCTAAATGCTGAACCTGATCTTTCCCAACAGGTACTTTATTGGCATCATACAATAATATATCAGCTGCCATCAACACCGGATAAGTAAATAAACCCGCATTTACATCACTTAAACGCTCGCTTTTATCTTTAAATGAATGTGCATTGGCCAACATCGGAAAGGGTGTAAAGCAATTCAAATACCAGGTAAGCTCAGTTACTTGTTGTACGCGACTTTGGCGGTAAAATAAATTTTTTTGTGTATCAAACCCAAAGGCAAGCCAGGTAGCTGCAACGGCTTTTGTACTTTCTTTAATGAATGCAGCATTCTTAACACTGGTAAGCGTGTGAAGGTCTGCAATAAAGAACAAGCTTTCATTACCCGGTTGTTTGCTTAATTCAATAGCCGGCATAATGGCGCCTAAAATGTTACCTAAATGCGGCACATTGGTACTTTGTATTCCTGTTAAAATTCTTGCCATAATATCTGTAGGGCAAAGGTATAATTTAATTGATTATTTTTGTGTTCCCATTTTGAATATTCTCAAAGCCATATTCATGCCCATTTGGAAGATCTGGTTCTTCTTTTGGTTTGCTGTACCTTTTTTACTGTTATTCCCGGCTTTTTATATTTTGCTGCGCACCGGTAAGTTTGATGCGGTTTATAAACTAAAGCGCTTTTGGGCAAGGATCATTTCAATTGGAAGCTTTTTATTTCCCCGGGTCAAATATCACAAACACAAGCACAAGATCCCAAAACCGTGCGTGATCGTTGCTAATCACACCTCCTACCTGGATATTGTTTTTTCGCCGTTCTATATCGATCATACTGCGGTTTACATGGGAAAACACGAGTTGTTGCAAATACCTTTATTCAAGTATTTTTTTATTTATCTGGATATTCCGGTTAAACGTAAAAGCGTCACTGATTCACACAAAGCATTTGTAAAGGTAGGAGAGATGCTGGACAAAGGCATTAGCGTGGTTATTTACCCTGAAGGAACCATTAGTAACGAGGGTAAATTAAAGCCATTCAAGAACGGCGCTTTTAAATTGGCCATTGAAAAACAAGTACCAATTGTGCCGGTAGTGAACTTAAATAACTGGCAATTCTTGCAAAACGGCGGATTCTTTAAAAGCCTTGCGGGTCCGGGCATTCCACAAATAATTGTGGGTGAAGTGATCGAAACAAAAGGAATGACCACTGAAAATTGTGAGGAATTACGGGATAAAGTGTTTAACTTTACAAAAAACGAATTAAGTAAGTTTCATGGCAAAGAACGTTGATATTAAAACTGTAGATGAAATTGCTCATTTGGCACGTTTAGAATTTAATAATGAAGCAAAGGAAGAGATCATTAATGATATGAATCGTATGCTTAACTTTATTGATAAGCTTAATGAGTTGGATACCGATAAAGTGGAGCCTTTGATCTATATGACCAATGAGCAAAATGTTTTACGTGAGGATGAGCCTGTAATTAGTGTAACGCAAAAAGAGGCTTTAAAGAATGCGCCTCAAAAGGATACCGATTATTTTAAAGTTCCTAAAGTGATCGATAATAACTAAAAAAGCGGGCCTAGCCCGCTTTTTTTATGCTTTGTGGTGAACAAACCTTGCTTTTAATTTATGGAACAAGGTCACTAATTGTTTTCTGAAAATGAACATCAGCATAATGTACGGAACAGCCATCAGGTAAAGTATACCGGAGTTTAAACTGCGCGCCATAGAGCTGGGATCATTCTTTAAGGTACTTTCGGCCGATTGTTTACACATGGCGCATTGTGCAACCATGGTGTTTGTTAATAGCACTAAGGCTATAATAGCAACCGTAATAAATATGGATCGTTTACTGATCAAACTTCTTGTAATCGTCTGGTATAGCCAATTTCGATGGATCTACATCACCTTTGTTAAGTTTTGTGATCTCCAATTTCGAAACAAATTTATCATCTGAAACCGTACGTTCTTCGCTTAATACAGGCATCGATCCTTTAGGTAAACCTTTGATCTTACCAAAGTAAATGCTTTGTTTGTCTTTACGGTTCCATAATTCCATCATGGGAACAAAAAAGTCTAATTTTTCACTGGCGATATAGTAAGTAATAACTGTGTTTTCCTCAGTATTTTTTACAACGTACTCGGTACACTTTATGTTATTAACGGTTTTGCTTTTACCTTTGGTAACATCACACTTGCCTTTTAAAACCGGAGGGATCTCGCTTTTTTGATCGCCCCAAACTTTACGTTTCGGATTTACGAACTTGATGTTCTTTGCATCCAGATCAAAAATAAAACTACCTTCGATCATATTGCCTTTTTTAGCATATTGATCAAGTTTGATCTTTTTATCCTTTACCCAATAAGTGTTCGAAGTTGTATCTCTTAAAGTATAATACTTAAAGTCAATTGAACCTGAAAATGATTGCGCAAAAAAGCCAACAGTCATAAAGGTAAATAGAAGTGTAAAGAGTCTTTTCATAAGATGAAATTTACCGTAAATTTATAAAAATTATTTAGTTGAATATCATATCATGACTTATAATTCACAAAATTTTGGTAAAAACGGAGAAGAGGAGGCTGTTAAATTTCTGAAAAACCTGGGTTATACCATCGTTGAAACCAATTGGCGAGCAAGAAAACTTGAAATAGACATTATTGCTAAAGATGTAGAAACACTTGTAGTGGTGGAGGTTAAAACCCGCGCTACAGATGCCTTTGGCGACCCTGAAACATTTGTGAGCAAGCAAAAACAAAACAATTTGGTGAAAGCCGCAAACGAGTATATCATGCAAACCGACTTTAATGGCGAAACACGTTTTGATATTGTTTCTGTTTTACAAATTAATAACAATTTAGTTGTAAAACATATTCAAAATGCCTTTCAACCCTCAATAATCTAAAGTATCTTTGAAACACCATGGCAAAAAGTAATTTCAGCGGCCGTTCAGGCTCCGGTTCAAGAGGAAACAGCCGCAACTCAAAACGATCTTTTGGAAAAGGATCAGACAAAAGCAAAAGCACATCATCAAAGGAAGAAAGACCTTTTTCTAAATTCAGAAAAGATGATCCGCATGCTTCAAAAGACAAAGCACGTAAAAGTGGCGGCTCTTTTTCATCAAAACGTTCAGGAGATCGCGATAGCAAGTTTCAGAAAGACGATAGCGAAAAACCTAAACGTTCATACGATAAAAGTTTTTTCAGTAAGGATAAACGCGGTGATAAAAAACACGATCGTGATGATTCTTCGTCATACAAACGCGATAAATACAGCGATGATCGTAAACCGAAGTTTGATAAAGACGGCCCATCATTTAAGCGTAACGATAAATACAAAAGCAAAGATGATGATCGTCCGAAACGTTCGTTTGACAGTGATGAAAAGAGATCATTCCGTAAATCAAATACTGATGATCGTCCGAAACGCTCATTTAGCAAAGATGATAAAGGTTCGTTCCATAAGAAAAGGGATGATGACCATAAGTCACATTCATCACACGATCGCGATGATAGAAAACGCAAAAGCTATGGCGATGAAGGCGAATCAAAACGCTTTAAGAAAGATGATTTCAAAGAGGGAAGAGGATTTAAGAGCCATGATGGTGATAAAAAGAAATTCAGAGAACGTTCATTTAAGAAAAAACACGATAGCGATAAACCGCGTAAACAACACGATGGTGGCGAAGAGCTGGTACGTTTGAATAAGTATTTGGCAAATGCCGGTATATCATCACGCCGCGAAGCTGATACCTTGATCTTAAGTGGAACCGTAAAGGTAAATGGAGTTGTAGTTGACACATTGGGATACAAGGTAAAACCAACTGATGTGGTGAGTTATGGCGATTCAGCGATAAAAAATGAGAAGAAGATCTATTTGTTATTGAATAAGCCAAAGGATTTTATCACTACAACCGATGATCCGCAGGAACGCCGAACTGTAATGGAGTTGGTAAGGCCTGCTTGTAAAGAGCGTATTTATCCTGTTGGTCGCTTAGACCGCAATACAACAGGTTTATTGTTATTTACGAACGATGGCGATCTGGCAACCAAATTAATGCATCCAAAACATGAGATACGAAAAGTGTATCATGTAACCATTAGCAAACCTATGCGTGGCGAAGATTACAAGGCTATTTCAGAAGGATTGATGTTGGAAGACGGACCGGTAAAAGTGGACGACATTGCTTTTGTTGGTGAAGGAAAAAAAGAAATTGGATTAGAGATCCATAGCGGCAGAAACCGCATTGTGCGCCGTATATTTGAACACTTGGGCTATGATGTGCTTAAGCTGGATCGCGTATCTTATGCGGGTTTAACTAAAAAAGATCTGCCGCGTGGCAAGTATCGTTTTTTGACAGAAAGAGAGATCGCTTATTTAAAAATGCTAGGCTAAATTCTAAAATTAATTAACTTAGATGTAAATTTGATACTATGTGTGGAATAGTTGGATATATTGGTAAAAAGGATGCTTATCCTGTTTTGATCAAAGGACTTCAAAGATTGGAATACCGTGGATATGACAGTGCCGGTGTGGCATTGATCAATCCTGAGGGCATACTTTCCGTTTACAAGAAAAAAGGAAAGGTTAGCGAGTTAGTTGCGGCCTGTAAAGAGAAAGACCTAAGTGGAACGGTTGGAATTGGCCATACCCGCTGGGCAACACATGGTGAGCCAAATGACGTTAACTCACATCCGCATTATTCGAATAGTAAAAACATTGTGATGATCCATAACGGGATCATTGAGAATTACGCATCAATTAAAGAACGATTAAAAAAGCGCGGACATCAATTCGAATCACAAACCGATACAGAGGTGTTGGTGCATTTGATAGAAGATATTCAAAAGCATGAAGGAATAAAATTAGGCCATGCTGTAATTGCCGCATTAAAACAGGTGATTGGTGCTTATGCCATTGTAGTGATGGATAAGAATGATCCGGATACATTGATCGCTGCCAAAAAAGGAAGTCCAATGGTAATTGGTATTGGTAAGGATGATGATTTTTACATCGCCTCTGATGCCTCACCAATTGTAGAGTATACCAAAAATGTTGTGTACATGGAAGATGAGCAGGTTGCCATCATTCGCCGTGGGCAGGAATTAAAGGTTCGTAATTTAAAAGATAAAGAAGTAACGCCTTACATTCAGGAATTAACTTTAGAGTTAGAAGCCATTGAAAAAGGTGGTTACGATCACTTCATGTTAAAGGAGATATACGAACAACCACGCTCAGTAAAAGACAGTATGCGCGGGCGTTTGATAGCAGAAGAAGGCAAAGTGCAGTTGGGCGGAATTGTTGACTACGAAGGAAAATTTAAGAATGCCAAACGAATTATTTTTGTTGCTTGTGGTACATCTTGGCATGCAGGTTTGGTAGGGGAATATTTATTTGAAGAGTTTGCCCGCATTCCGGTTGAGGTTGAATATGCTTCAGAATTCCGTTACCGTAACCCGATCATTTATCCGGAAGATATTGTTATAGCGATTTCACAAAGTGGTGAAACTGCCGATACTTTGGCTGCCATTGAATTGGCAAAAAGTAAAGGAGCAACCATCATAGGTGTTTGTAACGTGGTTGGTTCATCCATTCCGCGGGCATCGCATGGCGGAAGTTATACGCATGCCGGTCCGGAAATTGGCGTAGCATCAACAAAAGCATTTACCGCACAAGTAACTGTTTTAACATTGATGGCATTGCATGTGGCACGTTTACGCGCGAGTATGCCGGAGAGCAGATACCGCCAGATGTTATATGAAATGGAAACCATTCCAAGTAAGATCGAAGAAGTATTAAAAACAAATGATCAGATCAAGAAAATTGCTGCGGAGTATAAGGATAGTCAAAATGCTTTGTATTTAGGTCGTGGTGTAAGTTTCCCTGTTGCATTAGAAGGTGCCTTGAAATTAAAAGAGATATCATACATACATGCTGAAGGTTATCCGGCTGCAGAAATGAAACATGGTCCGATCGCATTAATTGATGAAGCCATGCCGGTTTTTGTTATTGCTACAAAAGGACCAAATTATGAAAAGGTAGTTAGCAATATTCAAGAAGTAAAAGCACGCAAAGGAAAAATTATTGCAGTTGTTACAGCAGGTGATGAAGAGGTAAAAAAATCGGCCGATCATGTGATCGAAATTCCGGAAACAGATGAGAATTTAGTGCCATTGATCTCAGTTGTTCCGTTACAATTGTTATCATACCATATTGCTGTAATGCGCGGTTGTAATGTTGATCAGCCAAGGAACTTAGCAAAAAGTGTTACTGTAGAATAGTTTTACGAATTAATTAGAAATTAAAAAGAGGCGTTGTTGAAGCGCCTCTTTTTTAGTTAATCAACTATTACTTTTTTAGTGATATTGGTATTATAATTACCTGTGATCTTGAGTATATAAACTCCTTTTGGTAATTGATCGGTTCTGAAACTAAATGAATTATCTAATGCTTTTACCCAATCGCGCAACAATACTGCAATTTGTTTTCCTTGCGCATCATACAATTCAAAGCTAAGGTATTCGGGCTTTTGTAAATGTATAGCAACCGTAAACACATCAGTTGTTGGATTAGGAAACACATTGGCACTTGATGTTGTTTCAGTTTGTTCAGCAACTCCTGTTGCTACACCACCAATCCCAAGTTGTGCTATCCAGGCACCGTGTGCATTAAAATACGATCCTGCCGCATAAGCATAATAGCCGCTCATCCACACTTCTCCCGGATTGCTGTAACGGCGTTGCGAACCGGAGTAATCACCCCAACGTTCTAAATTACTGGTTAACAGATTTACAAATGTGGCACCATTTTGAATGCGTAGTATTGGCGAGAAATTTCCTTGTGCATCTGCTCTTACTGCCGAACATCCCGCAAATATTTTTGGCGAACTGTGATCAAATGAAATGATGGATGTTTGATCGCTTGACGAAGTTCCGGCGTATGAAATATTTGGGTAAGCAAAATCTACCGAATCATTTTGTATGTAGTAACCGGTTACTGTTGGATTGGTTGCCGCAGGGTTTTCGATCACACCATAATAAACAGTAACCAAACTGTTTGTTGGATTCCTGGTGTTGTGCACATATTGTATCTTATTATTCTCATAAAATGCTCCAAGGTTTCGGCAATCGTTAGTTGCTAATTCCTGCACTGTATTGGTCTGTCTTCCCGAAGGCGGGAAATAGTAAGGCACAGAAGCTGTCATACTTTTTACCGTTACAGTTTGTGTTGGCGCACCAATTGTATCTGTAATGTTCACCAAAAAAACGGTGTCGTTTTGCGAGGCCAAATTTCGGTTTGAAATAAAGTACATATTTGGCGTGTATAAATGACTACCGCCTTTAACCGGACATAAATTACGGATGAATTTATTATTGTATTTGATGTTGTGATGTAAGGTTGAGTTCAATGGTAAACCAACATAACCGCTGTCTTTTTTCATTTGCCAAACAATAGTCTCAACAAATCCGGTTTGCCAGCTGCTGTTATTGTACAAATAATTCACGCTTAAGAAAAGTTCTTTTTCTGTCATCGATAACATTGGGTAATCGCTCCAAAGTCCGTAATTCAAAGGATCACCGGGTAGTGTGTATAAATTCCAGTTGCCTGCAGGATTATTTGTTTGAGAGAAACCAACAATGATCTTACTTGTTGTATCAACAAATCCAACCAAGCAAACTAAAACAAAACGATCTTTTAATGGATCATAAATTACTTTAGGATCAAACTCCTGATGTAAATTATTTACTGATGCCGTAAATGCTGCTAATGATTTGTAAGGTGATATGGAACCGGTAGTAACATTGCGCACATGGATATTGGTATTAATAACCGATATCATTCTACCTGAATCAGAAATGGCCATATCATTATCATTAGGTGTGCTGATGCCAAAGGTATTTCCCTGAAAGCTTAAACCCTTTACCAAAGGAGGCAACGGGGCATTGTTACTTTTTGCATTTAGGGGTTTGGTGTTTTCAGGGTAATTGTATTTTACCATTTTTTCAGCACCTTGTTTTGGCATTTCGTTCACCATTAACTTAGGGCTGTAATCAACTTTAATATCGTTAAAGTTTACAGTGGTTTGTTTATTGAAAACAAATGATTTGTGTGATGGCTCATTGCCTGTATTAACAGGTACTTTTTTGGCGCCTTGTTGTGCGAAGGTATTTTGAATAAATAGTAATACAAAGGTTAATGATAATAGTGTTCTCATTTAATTTGAATTGGATAACTAAAGGTATAAAAAAAATCTACAAGTGAAAATCCAATTCGCTTAAAACGAATAGCCAAGTTGTATCGAAAAATTGATCGCGTTCAATTGTCTTGGTTTAGCGATAGTAAAAGTATAGTTGGGATCTTTATTGATGTAATCATTAAAATATTTACCGGCTGATAAGGTGACTAAAAAACTTAAACCATTTTCTGTTCTATTTAAAAAACCAATATTTCCAAAGGCATAATATTTGTCGAGTATAAACGGACGGAAATAGTAACCATCAAATCGCGCATATCGGAATTGAGGACCTAAAAAGAAGAATGATTGCTGATCAATGCTTAAATTATAATTAACAGCTATACTGCCATCAAACTGTTTATTTTGTAATTTATAATCCCAACTCCCTTCCAGCAAAGTGCCATTACTAAATTGGCAACGCATGCCATTTGATACGGCTAATGATGTGTTAATGTTAAGGCCATGCTTATAAATAATTCGCATATATGATAAGCCAAATGCGCCATCAATTAATTCAGAAAAATTAAAAGTAATTACATTTTTTCTATTGAATTTAAGCGAATCTCTTTCTTTCGCCAATTTGTTGTATTCAGACCTAAATTCTCCCTTTTCCGGCTGTTTGAGGCGGCAAGCATAACCTAAATTAATATAAGGTATAAGTGCAAATCCGTCTTTCATATAAAATGTGTTCAGATGTGGGATCTTACTCTGATCGTAAACCCAGTTATATGGTGGATCGCTTGTTTTGTAAGAAATATAATTATTTACAGTATTTGCAGCGTATATGCCTGGTAAAATAAAAAATTCCCAGCTAGTGTTTTGAAAAGACGGACGAAGATTTAGTTTTAAAAATAGTCCAAAGCCTTTTTTATTTTGAGAAATACGATAAACACCTTTGTCAATTCCATTTTTTGAGAAATAAGCATCAAATGTTTCATCATTGAAATACTGTTCTCTATAGGAGATCAAACCGCTTAATGAGAAGTCTATATCTTCAATGATAAAATGTCTCGCTAAGCCTGCTCTTACTTCATACCCCTTATTTATAGCGTTCATCGCCTGTCCCCAATGTTTTACATAATAGCCATTATCTGATACGGCATATTTATGAAATCCATCAAGCTCAATTGAATATTTATTATTTAATTTTCTTTCTATACCAAAGGATAATTTATTGGTTAAAATATCAGTAAGATATAGTCTCAGAAATAACTTTTTCTTTGGTTCAATGTGTTTTTGTTTAACTATAAGAGGATTGATGTTTTCAACTAAACCATTTGAAAACATCAATTTTGATATTTCATATTTTGGGAGAAAAATATTTTTTGTCGAATCATTTTTAACAACAAGCAATTGAAGAGAATATTCTGAAATCTCAATTACTTTACCTTCTAAAACGGTGCTATCGGTTAATAGGATCTTGTCTTGCGCAAAGGCAATTACTCCAACAAAATTTAAAAGTAAAATAAGAATGCAAACCCTCATCAATTAAAATTAAAAAATTTAATTGAAAAACAAATGGTTTAATAACTCAATACCGGCCCTAACCATTTCTCAGCTTCCGCTACAGTCATGCCTTTCCGTTTAGCATAGTCTTCAACCTGTTCTTTGTTGATCTTTCCTAAACCAAAGTAGTGTGATTCAGAATTTGAAATATATAAGCCGCTTACTGCCGCAGTTGGCACCATGGCTAAACTATCGGTTAACACCATGCCAATGTTCTTCTCCACATCCAGCAATTTCCAAATGGTTTGTTTTTCAGTGTGATCAGGCTGTGCCGGGTAACCCGGAGCCGGACGGATACCTGCGTATTCTTCCTGTATCAATTGCTCGTTGCTTAAGTTCTCGTTCTTTGAATAAGCCCAAACTTCTTTACGAACTTTTTTGTGCATCAATTCTGCAAATGCTTCCGCTAAACGATCGGCCAATGCTTTCAACATAATGGCATTGTAATCATCATGCGCGGCTTCAAAGCGTTTCACATGCTCATCAATTCCAAATCCTGTAGCTAATGCAAACGAACCAATATAATCTTGCTTACCCCACGGTGCAACAAAATCAGCTAATGCAATGTTATACTGACCAGCAGGTTTTTTTGTTTGCTGACGCAGAGTATGGAATACACATTTTACTTTTTTGTTCTGTGCATCCTTCACTTCAATATCATCATGCCCAATTGCAGTTGCCGGATAAATACCAATTACCGCTTTTGCAGTTAACCATTTTTCTTTAATGATCTTATCTAACATGGCCTTCGCCTCGTTAAATAATTTGGTAGCTTCTGCACCACGTTGCGGGTCGCTTAATATCTTCGGATATGAACCCTTCATTTCCCAGCTATGGAAAAACGGTGTCCAGTCGATATATGCTGCGATCTCTTTCAGATCATAATTATCATAAACCTTGTTACCTAAAAAGGATGGCTTGGCAATTTTTACTTTATCCCAATCGATCTTGAATTTGTTGGCACGCGCTTCTTCCAATGAAATGAATTTATTTTGCGATTGTGCATTTTTATTTTGCTCACGCACACGCTCATAATCTTTTTTAAGCTCTTCCATAAATGCAGGGCGCAATTCATCCGATATCAAGCTGCTGGCAACCGGTACCGATTTACTGGCATCATTCACATGAACCACTGGTCCCGAATAATTTTGGGCGATCTTAACGGCAGTATGCACTTTTGAAGTTGTAGCACCACCGATCATTAACGGCATTTTAAAATTCAAACGCTCCATCTCTTTAGCCACATGAACCATTTCATCTAAAGAAGGTGTGATCAATCCACTCAATCCAATAACATCTACGTTGTGTTTTTTAGCTTCATCCAAAATTTTATCTGATGAAACCATCACACCAAGATCAATGATCTCGTAATTGTTACAGGCTAATACTACACCCACAATATTCTTTCCAATATCATGCACATCACCTTTCACCGTAGCTAATAATATCTTCCCTGCATTTTGTCTGCCATCACCCACAATTCCTTTTGCGGCGTTCTCATCTTTTTCGGCTTGTAAAAATGGCTCTAAATACGCTACCGCTTTTTTCATAACGCGTGCGCTTTTCACAACCTGAGGTAAGAACATTTTCCCGGCACCAAACAAATCACCAACCACGTTCATTCCATCCATTAAGGGACCTTCGATCACGTGTAACGGGCGGCCTAATTTTTTGCGTGCTTCCTCGGTGTCTTCATCAATATACTCTACTATTCCTTTTACAAGTGCATGGCTTAAGCGCTCTTCAACCGTGCCTTTACGCCATGCTTCATCTTTTTCGGTTTTATCTTTTACAACACCTTTTAATTTTTCGGCGTGTTCTACCAATCGTTCTGTAGCATCATCACGTCGATTCAGCAATACATCTTCAATTAGTTCTAACAATTCTTTATCGATCTCATCATACACCACTAACTGACTTGGGTTAACAATACCCATATCCATACCATTTCTAATGGCATGAAATAAAAATGCCGAGTGAATAGCTTCACGCACGTGATCATTTCCACGGAAAGAGAAAGAAACGTTACTTACACCACCACTTACTTTCGCATGAGGCAAATTTTCTTTGATCCATTTGGTTGCATTAAAAAAGTCGAGCGCATTTAAACGATGCTCTTCCATACCGGTTGCAACCGGGAAAATGTTCGGGTCAAAAATGATATCCTGCGCAGTAAAATGCACTTTGTTCACTAAAATATCATATGCACGTTTACAAATATCAATACGACGTTGTAAGGTATCGGCCTGTCCAACTTCATCAAATGCCATCACAATAACAGCTGCACCGTATTGTTTTATTTTTTCAGCTTGCTCAATAAATTTTTGTTCGCCTTCTTTTAATGAGATGGAGTTTACAATCGCTTTACCTTGTACGCATTTTAATCCAGCCTCAATAACTGTCCATTTTGATGAATCGATCATGATGGGCACGCGTGAGATATCCGGTTCAGATGCGATGAGGTTTAAAAATTTGGTCATAGCTGCTTCGCTATCCAACATCCCTTCATCCATATTCACGTCTATCACTTGCGCGCCGCCTTCTACTTGTTCGCGGGCAATTGATAATGCCTCTTCATAATTTCCTTCTTTAATTAAACGCAAGAATTTTTTTGAACCTGTTACATTGGTTCGTTCACCAACATTTAAAAAGTTGCTTTCGGGGCGTAAGGTCAATGGCTCTAACCCACTTAAGTGCATCAAACCATCAGGTTGAGGTTTTTTACGTGGAGAAACCGTTCTTGCTAATTCAGCAATGCGTTTAATGTGCGCAGGAGTAGTACCGCAGCATCCGCCCACAATATTAATAAATCCCGCTTTTAAAAAATCTTCGATCTGATGTCCCATTTCATGCGCATCCTGATCGTATTCACCAAACTGATTTGGCAAACCGGCGTTCGGATAAGCACTTACATAAAACGGCGCTTTGTTAGATAATTCTTCCAAATACGGACGCATATCCTTTGCGCCCAATGCACAATTTAAACCAACGCTCAATAACTCAACATGCGAAACTGAATTTAAAAATGCTTCCGTTGTTTGTCCGGATAAGGTTCTTCCGCTAGCGTCGGTAATTGTACCCGATACCATCACCGGCATTTTACGGTTTATAGATTTGCAATAATTTTGAATGGCGAATAAAGCCGCCTTTGCATTTAGGGTGTCAAAAATGGTTTCTATCAGTAAAATATCTGCACCACCATCAATCAACCCTTTTACTTGTTCAGCGTAGGCATCTACCAGCTCATCAAAGGTGATAGCGCGGTAACCCGGATCATTTACATTTGGTGATAAGGATAGTGTACGGTTAGTTGGTCCCATTGCACCCGCCACAAACTTAGTGCGTGAAGCTTGCTCCGGAAATTCTTTATTGAATTCTTCAATGGCTTCCTTTGCAATTTTAGCTGATTCGTAATTTAATTCATAAACCAGTTCTTGCATATCATAATCTGCCATAGCCACACTGGTGTCGCTAAAGGTGTTGGTTTCAATGATATCGGCACCGGCCTTTAAATATTCTTTATGAATGGCTTTAATGATCTGTGGTTGTGTGATCGATAAAAGATCGTTGTTACCTTTCAGATCCTTATGCCAATTGGCAAAACGCTTGCCGCGGTAATCTTTTTCTTCCAGTTTGTATTGTTGGATCATGGTGCCCATAGCGCCATCAATTACCAGTACACGTTTTTCTAATTCTGAATATATGTTGCTCATAAAATAAAAAACCCTTCACGTTTTTTGTCGGAAGGGATTAGGTTATTTGTTATAAATTTTACTAATGTTATCCGACTTATCTTTCCCGCACTGCGAGACGAATTCCCACCTTCTAAAAGATTTAAGATTTATGAAGTGAGATCTTAGATTTTACTTCTAACTTCTAACTTCTTACTTCTGACTTCTTCAGGGTTGGTAAGGCTTCTATGGGCGTATCCCTCGGCCTTTCTTGATAAGTTTGTTAAAGAACTGATACAAAAGTAAACAATTATTTAATTATTTGAAAATTCGTCCTACTTTTGATACAGTGAAGAAGCTGGCAATCATATTCTTATGCTTAGTTGCCTTAAGTTCAGTGGCTCAAAGGCCTTCGTGGACTTCCTATGACCTTTATTTGGGAGATACAGTAAATGTGATCGAAAACAACAGTGTGAAGCAAGGCAGGTGGGTTCTTCAGGGGAAGGATAAAAAGGGTAAACGCTATAAATTTTACAAGAACAATCAAATAGTTGAAGATGGCTATTTTGTGAATGGAAAGAAAAATGGTGTTTGGAAAGCCTATCATAGCACCGGAAAAGTTGAGAATGAGATCAAGTTTGTGAACGATGAGCCAAACGGACCGGCAAAATTCTATTCGGAAGAAGGGAAGTTGATCGTTGAGGGTAACATGAAAGGTCGTGAATTTATTGGCGATTATTTTGTTTACGATGCACTTGGAAATAAACTGAAAAAGAATTCTGATAAAAGAAATTCAGAAGCTTATTTGGCTTTTAGCGGTGTGGTAGAGAAGTTTGGAAAAGGTTTGAGTGATGTTAAGATCACAGTGTCGCGTGATAATTTTGATCTGTTTGAAATAGATAATAACCCCGATGGCACCTATAGTTTAAAATTGGAGTTGAATTTTGAATACGTTATCCGTTTTAGTAAAGAAGGTTATAATGATCATTCCATTATTTTAGATGCCAACGTTTTTAATTTGGCTGATACAACAATTTATAAGTTGGATAAATGGAAGGTTCAATTGTCTGATAATTTCGCTAACACTGTAAGCAGCGATTTCATGAGCCTGTTGATGAATAAACCGGCCGGAAAGATCTATTTCAATAAGCGTAAGAAGAAATTTACTTCAGATGGTGCTTATGTGAACTTATTTACCAAACAAGTAAAAGGCATTAGTGAATCTACCAAGTTTTTATTGGCACAAGCGGCAGATGATAACAAGAAACTGGAGATAGAGAACTTGCGCATGGAGGCGGAGAAAAAAATGAATGAGATAAACATGTTAAAGCAAGCTCAGGAATTAAAAGAGGCAGAGATCAGAAAGAAAGAGGCGGAGATCTTGGCACAAAAACTGGAAAGTGAAAAAAAGGAAAAAGATCTGGCATTGGCAGAACAGGAAAAACGCATTAAAGACCTGAAGTATGAACAACAACAAGCAGAATTAGAAAAAAAGAAATTAGAAGCAGAGCGAAACGCCAAAGAGTTTGAGCGATTGGCTGTATTACGAAAGATACAGGAGTATGAATTGAAAGAGAAGGAAACGGCTTTAAGTAAATCAAATGAAAGTTTAGAATTGCAAAAAGCAGAAAATGAAAAGCGTGCTCAGGAATTACTTTTTGCAAACCGCGAGAAGGCACTGAAAGATGCCGAACTGAAGCAGCAGATGTTTTATGTGTGGTTGATGTTGGGTGGCGTATTGATCATGGCAGCCTTTGCTTTCTTCATCTTCAGAAGCTTTCAGCAAAAGAAAAAGGCTAATATGCTTTTGGAAAAACAATCAAAGGAGATCACCTTACAAAAAATTGAGATAGAAGCAAAAAGCAAACTCATTGAACAAAAGAATGTTGAAACGGAGCAAAGTATCCAATATGCCAAGCGCATACAACATGCTATTTTACCACCAAAGGAAGAGATCGGGCAGTACTTAAAGGACTATTTTATTTTATACAAATCAAAAGATATTGTGAGTGGCGATTTTTATTTTTTCTCAGACCGTCATGCCGATCAGGGAAAAGTATATATTGCCTCTGTAGATTGCACCGGGCACGGTGTTCCGGGCGCATTTATGAGCATGATCGGTTACGAGAAACTGAAAGATGCTGTTGATCTGGCCACAGAACCCGGTAAAATTTTAAATGAATTGAATAAAGGTGTAAAAACAGCTTTGCGCCAATCGTCAGAAGCAAACTCAACACGTGATGGAATGGATCTTTCATTATGCGCTATTCCAATTGATCATCAAAAGGAGTATACAACCATTTCATATGCAGGTGCTAACCGTCCGCTTTGGATCGTGAAAAAAAATTCAAACATTGTCGAAGAAATAAAGGCTACTAAAGTGGCTATAGGTGGTTTAACTCAAGACCAGCAAGAGTTTGAACAACATAATTTGAATTTGAGCAAAGGCGATACCCTTTACATGTTTAGCGATGGTTATGCCGACCAGTTTGGCGGACCAAAAAAGAAAAAATTAATGACGGGTAAGTTCAAGGACATTATTATTAGCATACAGCATTTATCAATAAAGGAACAACACAATTATTTAAATGATTTTATTGATGATTGGATGAAAGATAGTGAACAGGTGGATGACATTTTAGTGATAGGAGTAAAAATATAATATATGAAGCGATATGTTTTTTTATTAATGGTGTTTTGCAGCCTTACTGCCTTTGCACAAAAGAAAGGAGCTGCATTTGAGGTAGCTGAAGTGATGAAAGCGCAGGAAAAAGCCTGGAATAATTTTGACATTGATGGTTTTATGGCGCATTATTGGAATAATGATAGCCTCATGTTCATTGGTAGCAAAGGGATCACTTATGGCTGGAAACAAACACTGGCGAATTATAAAAAGAATTATAACAGTAAAGAGTTGATGGGTGTGTTATCGTTCACTAATTATAAGTTTGAGGTACTTTCAAAAGAGGCCGTGTATGTGATCGGCAAATGGCAGATCAATAGAGATGAAAAACAAATTGGTGGACATTATACCTTGTTATGGAAAAAGATAAATGGTAAATGGGTGATCGTTTGTGATCACACTAGTTAGTTCTTATCCTCTTTTTTACTTTCCTTTTTTTGGAAGTAATTTTTAATGTTATAAGTAAAGGTTAACATAAAGTAGCGTTGCAATATATTCGTTTGTGTATCTTCTATATATGTCTCTGTTATGTTTCGCTGTATGCTTTGGTTTTCGTTAAGCACATCAAACACAAACAAACGAAGTTCGGCCTGGTTGTCTTTAAGAAATTTGAAAGCTAAGGCACCATTCAACAAATTAATATTCTGATTAAAACTTTCACTTAATCCACTGTAGTATGTGTTTGTATATTCAGTTTGCAACACTAATCTTTTAAAGAAGGTAAAGTTGAGTTTTGCTCTTGATGATTGATTGAGGTAGGTTGAATTTAATGAGGTTTGTAAGGTGTTGTTCACCGAATTATAAGAAGTGTTTGATGAAATAGTAAAATCAACATTTTCGCTGATGTTGCTGCTTAACACTAAGCCAAAAGAGGGCGATGTTGTTTTTGAGTAATTAAATTGATTGTTGATCAATGCCGGAACATTATTGTAATTACAGCCTGCATTTAAGTTAAGATTTGATTTGATGGGTTTGATCGGAAAACTGTAATTCATAAAAAAGCGCAAACTGTAATAATTGTTCAAGTTTTCCTGACGGGATATTTGCGATCCTTTTGCCAAGAATATTTTATCATAAACGGTAGTATCATTATTGGCAATAATGGTGCTATTGCCAATATAATTATCGGTGTAGGTGCCGCCAAGCATAACAAATGTTGAGGTAGACCTTAAGGTATTAACGCCCGTATAGCGTGCAAACATGTTGTGCTGAAAAGTTTGTTTCAAATTAGGATTACCAATGCTTAATTGTAAACTGTTACTGTTATTCAACACATCTTGTAACTGATCGATACTTGGTGGTGTGTTACTAGTTCTGTAGGTTATCCTCACATTGTTCTTTTGACTGAATTTGTATTGATACTGAGCATTTGGTAGTAATGAATTAAAGATACGATATGAATCACTGGATGATGGAAAAACCTGTTGTTTTGAGAGCTGAGCTTGTTGTGCATTTATTCCGAATGAAAAATTGTATTTTTCTTTTTGAAAGCGATAACTTATACCGGCGGCATTGGCCATGTATGATGTATTAAACACATTAGAAACCAACGAATCCCTCAACGAATAATCGTTGGTGGACATATTCTTATTGAATGTGTTTTTTTCGGATTCGGAGATATTGTATGTTAAAATATAATTAACGGATAAAGAACCATTCTTGCCCAAAGGTTCAGTATAGGTTACATTGCTGTTGGAATTTAAATTGTACTTATTCAGATCTGAAAGCTGATCAACAGTATCAATAAATGTGGTGGTGGTGGAGTAACTGTTAATGGATATAAAATTACTATTACCGGTTGAAGGCGCATAGGTTGGGTTAACATCAATAGAAAATGTTCGTCCTCTTTTTCTGAATGAATGACGGAACAATACCGGTAAAGATAAAGAGTACCCGGTAAGCAATGAGTTATAATTATTGTCGGTTTTACTCAGCTCAACTGTTTTGGTATTAACGCCATTTATTTCACTAAAGCCATCATTGTTTTGCAGTGAGATTTTTGGTTGCAACACAATCGAATTAAAGGAGTCTAACTTGTGCTCAAAACGAATATTTAATCGGTGATTGAAGTTAGTGCTTTTTGCCAAACTGCTCTCATCGTAATTTAATCCAGAGTTACCGCCCGATAGATACTGCCTTAGTAAAGTAGTGGTTGCTTTATTATCTGTCCAGTTAAAAAAATAGGAAGTAGTTAAGGATGTATTCTTTCCCCAGGTGTCGCTGTAATTTAATCCGATGGCATTGGTTGAAGAAATCCCATTTTTTGCATTCACTAAAAAGTTATCAGAACTATTTTGCTGGTAGCTTCCGCCGCCGCTTCCGCCTCGTCCGCCTCCCTGGCCTCCTCTCATGCCACCGCCTCGTTGACCGCTTGAACCCGAACTCATCACACCCAACAGATCTTCTGAACTGAAATTTTGTTCGTTGATATTGTTGGTCATGGCCATGATTGTGAATCGTTGTTTGTCTTTAAAGCGGTTGATCACTGCCCCGCCTTTGTATTTATCTTCATAGCCGTAACCGCCATATACTCTGCCAAACAAGCCATTTCTGAATTGTGTTTTTGTTACAATGTTTATGGTTTTACTGGTGTTGCCATCATCAAACCCTGTGAATTGTGATTGCTCACTTCTTCTGTCAAATACTTGAACTTTATCTATTACCTCCGCCGGTAAATTTTTTAAAACAGAATTTGGATCATCGCCAAAAAACGGTTTACCATCCACCAACACCTGTTTCACATCTTCACCTTGTGCTTGTACTTTTCCATCAACAACTGTAACGCCGGGCATTTTAGTTATGAGGTCTTCTGCATTGGCATCTTTATTTACTTTAAATGCTTTTGAATTAAAACTTGTGGTATCCCCATTTTGAGTGGCCATTACCGCTTGCGTTTTCACTTCAATTTCTTTTAAAGTTTTTGCAAGGGTCTTTAATTGAATTTTTCCTACACGGTAATTTTCGGATAATTGAAAATTCTTGAAGTGATCTTTATAACCAATGTAAGAGATCTTTAAAATGTAGGTGTTTGGAGTTAAGTTCTCAATCCTAAAAAAACCTTTTTCGTTTGTAGTGGCTGCGCCAACTATGGTTGAATCATTCGTATTTAAGATCATGGCAGCTACACCAACTGCAGCCGAATCAGTTTCATCCACTACCTTTCCAAACACTGAAAATGTTTGAGCATGTATGGTGAAAGTAAAACAGCTAATTAGTAATAGAAAAAGTTTTTTTAACATGAGCGATCAAATTAGCCGTAAGAAAAATTAATTCGATTTGAGTAATTTTTCCAATATCTCTATGGCACTTTTTGCTATAACAGTACCCGGACCAAATACAAACGATACGCCATTATTAAAAAGGAAGTCATAATCCTGTTGTGGAATAACACCACCGGCAACGATCATGATATCGTCTCTTCCGTATTTTTTTAATTCTTCAATTACTTGTGGGATCAATGTTTTATGACCTGCAGCTAAACTCGAAACACCTAAAATGTGCACATCGTTTTCAACAGCCTGTTTGGCAGCTTCTGCAGGTGTTTGAAATAACGGACCAATATCCACGTCAAATCCAAGATCGGCAAAACTGGTTGCAATTACCTTAGCACCTCTGTCGTGCCCATCCTGTCCCATTTTCGCGATCATGATGCGCGGACGACGACCTTCTTTTTTAGCAAATTCATCTGACAATGCTTTTGCTTTTACAAAATTTTCATCCATACTAATTTCTTTACTATATACTCCGGCAATTGAACGGATATTTGCTTTGTATCTGCCATACACTTTTTCAAGTGCGTAAGATATCTCACCCAATGTACAACGTACTTTAGCAGCTTTAACTGATAATTCAAGTAGGTTACCTGTATTTGTTTCTGCAGCTTTTGTAAGCGCATCTAAAGCTGCTTTTACTTCAGTTTCATTTCGTTCAGACTTTAATTTCTTCAAACGTTCTAATTGCTGATTACGAACTTTCGTATTGTCAACATCCAATATTTCTATATTGGTCTTTTGATCGGTCTTATAACTATTCACACCAACGATCACATCTTTGCCACTGTCAATGCGTGCTTGCTTGCGCGCTGCAGCTTCTTCAATTCGCATTTTAGGAATTCCGGTCTCAATAGCTTTGGCCATTCCACCGAGTTCTTCCACTTCCTGAATAAGGGCCCATGCCTTATGAGCAATTTCGTGTGTTAAGGTCTCCACATAATGTGAACCTGCCCACGGATCAACTACTTTACAAATATTGGTTTCTTGTTGTAAATACAATTGGGTGTTACGTGCAATGCGGGCACTAAAATCAGTTGGCAATGCAATAGCTTCATCTAATGCATTGGTATGTAAACTTTGTGTATGTCCCATTGCTGCAGCTAGAGCTTCAACACAGGTACGTGTTACATTATTGAATGGATCCTGTTCTGTTAAACTCCATCCGCTAGTTTGGCAATGCGTGCGCAACGCCATTGATTTGGCAGATGTCGGATTGAATTGTTTTACTAACTTGGCCCACAACATACGTGCAGCGCGCATTTTAGCGATCTCCATAAAATGGTTCATGCCAATTGCCCAAAAGAAAGATAGGCGAGGGGCAAACGTGTCAATATCCAATCCGGCTTTAATTCCGGTGCGTATATATTCTAAACCATCTGCCAATGTATACGCTAATTCAATATCAGCGGTAGCACCGGCTTCTTGCATATGGTAACCACTAATTGAAATGGAATTAAACTTGGGCATATTCTTTGAAGTGAATTCAAAAATATCAGCAATGATCTTCATAGATGGTGCCGGTGGATAGATGTATGTATTCCGCACCATGAATTCTTTTAAGATATCATTTTGTATAGTTCCTGTGAGTTTATCCATACTCACACCTTGTTCTTCTGCCGCCACAATGTAAAATGCCAAAATTGGCAATACAGCCCCATTCATTGTCATTGATACGCTCATTTGATCTAAAGGAATTTGATCAAACAATACTTTCATATCTAATATCGAATCAATTGCAACACCTGCTTTACCAACATCTCCAACTACACGTTCATGATCGCTGTCATAACCGCGGTGTGTTGCTAGGTCAAACGCAACTGATAAGCCTTTTTGTCCGGCGGCTAAATTCCTTCTGTAAAACGCGTTACTTTCTTCAGCTGTGCTAAATCCGGCATATTGTCTAATGGTCCATGGACTTTGCACATACATGGATGAATAAGGACCGCGTAAAAACGGAGGTATACCTGCACCAAAATTTAAGTGTTCAAAATGTTTGGTGTCGTTTGGTGTGTATAATGGTTTGATCTCAATTTGTTCGGCAGTAACAAAAGATGTGTTGTTTTCTGCTTTAACAGTTGAATGTTTCGATCGGTAATTTACGTTTGAAAAATCTTTGCGCATGCGAGTTGTATCAAAAGTTGACGTGCTAATTTACAAAAACTTTAGCAACTGAACACCTTTAAACGTATCTAAAAACTATTCAACTGTATATCACTTTAAATCAACTAAAATGTATATTTGTAACAACATTTAAGCATGTCAAAATTTTTAATAGTTGGTTTAGGTAACATTGGTGAAGAGTACGCCGGAACACGCCATAATATTGGTTTTGATGTGGTCGATCATTTGGCTAACGAGGCCGGTATTAAGTTCAGAAGTGATCGTTTAGCAGATGTGGCTGAAGTTAAACATAAAGGCAAAACATTGATCTTGATAAAGCCCACCACCTATATGAATTTAAGTGGCAAAGCGGTTAATTACTGGATGCAGAATGAGAAGATCGGGATCGATAATGTGCTGGTAATTGTTGATGAATTAGCTTTGCCTTTTGGGAAAATTCGTATCGGACCTAAGGGCAGTGATGGCGGACATAATGGGTTAAAGAATATTCAGGAAACGCTCAATACCACTAACTACCCGCGTTTGCGCTTTGGTATCAGTAATCAGTTCAGCAAGGGTCATCAGGTAAATTACGTTTTAGGCAAGTGGGACGATGAAGAAAAAGCAACATTATACGAGCGTATTAAAATTGCCGCTGATGCCATAAAAGCCTTTGCATTCATTGGGCTTCAACGTTGCATGAATGAATTCAACAATAAGTAATTCTTTACAACTTTTTTAGGATTTTTATCAGTAAAATCTGCTTTTAAAATCCATTTCTTTTTAGTTAATTTATGGTTTATATACTGTAATTATGGCTAAAAGCAAATCTATATTAAATACAAAATCAAATGAGTTTTTGTATGCTTATTTAAACAATGCTTCACCAACCGGTTTCGAATCAAGCGGACAAAAAATTTGGCTTAATTATTTGAAGCCATATATTGATGAATATTTTATTGATACATACGGCACAGCAGTTGGTGTTATCAATCCAAAGGCAAGTTACAAGGTAGTTATAGAAGCGCATGCGGATGAGATCAGCTGGTTTGTGCATTACATCACTAAAGATGGTTTTATTTATTTGCGAAGAAATGGCGGAAGTGATCATCAGATCGCTCCATCGAAACGTGTAAATATTCATACCGAAAAAGGATTAGTAAAAGCTGTTTTTGGATGGCCTGCCATTCATGTGCGTGATGCTGCTAAAGAAGAAACGCCAACATTAAAGAACATTTTTTTAGATTGTGGTTGTTCGTCAGATAAAGAAGTAGCGGCATTAGGTATTCATGTAGGTTGTGTTGTTACTTACGAAGATGAATTGATGGAATTGAACAACCGTTATTACACCGGCCGTGCTTTGGATAATCGCATAGGAGGCTTTATGATCGCCGAAGTAGCACGTTTACTAAAAGAGAAAAAAGATAAGTTGCCATTTGGTTTATACATTGTGAATTCAGTTCAGGAAGAAGTGGGATTAAATGGTGCAACCATGATCTCTCGTCGCATTAACCCTGATGTAGCCATTGTTACCGACGTTTGTCATTGTACACAAACCCCAATGATGAATAAGATCAGCAGTGGTGATCTGTCTTGCGGAAAAGGTCCGGTTTTAAGTTACGCACCTGCAGTGCAAAATAATTTATTGAAATTAATTTTAGATGCCGCTAAAAAGAACAAGATCGAATTTCAACGTCAGGCAGCTTCGCGCGCTACAGGAACAGATACAGATGCCTTCGCATATTCAACGGATGGAATTGCATCTGCACTGATTTCATTACCGTTACGTTACATGCATACTACAGTTGAATCGGTTCACAAGCAAGACGTTGAAGATGTTATAAAATTGATCTACCATAGTGTAAAAAGTATCAAAGCGAATCATGATTTCAGATATTTTAAATAGAGGAGAAGGATGAGAATGCCCATTTTAGGTTCGATAATTAAAGGTGCAATAGATCTGCGTGGAAGAATACCCGTGCGCAGTAATGTATATAAGCAGCAGATAAGGCAATTACGAAAGTTATTAGCAAAAGCAGAGTATACTGAGTTTGGCAAATCTTATAACTTCAGTCAGATGCTGGTAGAAGAAGATCCTATACGCATGTTTCAAAACAATGTACCTATTCACGATTACCAATCAATATTTGATGCATGGTGGTACCGCGCATTGCAAGGCGAAAAAGATATTTGCTGGCCCGGTAAAACTAATTATTTCGCGCTTAGTTCAGGTACTTCAGAGTCTTCAAGTAAACATATTCCTGTTACAAAGGATATGATCAAAAGCATTCAGAAAGGCACCATGAAACAGATATTGGCTACACGCCATTTTAATTTACCTAAAGAACAATTTGAAACGGAGATCTTGTTTGTTGGAGGAAGTACTAATTTGAATTATAATGGTACTTACTTCAGTGGCGATCTAAGTGGCATCACCACAGGTACGCAACCACGATGGTTTCAAAATTTCACATTACCAGGTCCGGATATTCGATCGCTAAGTAATTGGGAAAGTAAGTTGCAAGAAATTGTAGATAACGCTAAAAACTGGAATGTAGGTTTTATATGTGGCGTACCTGCATGGATCCAGATTTTATTTGAGCGCATCATTAAACATTATAACGCAAAAACCATACATGATGTGTGGCCTAATTTGGCAATTTATGTTCATGGCGGCGTAGCAATTCATCCATACAAAGCAAGCATTGATGCGTTATGTAACAAGCAATTGATCTATTTGGATACGTACATGGCTTCGGAGGGCTTTATTGCTTTTCAGGAGCGACCAAATGATCATCAGGCCATGCGTTTGATAACTGATAATAAACTATTTTATGAGTTTGTGCCATTCAATGAAAGTAATTTTGATGCGGATGGAAATATTTTACCGAATGCGAAAGCATTAAATATTACAGAAGTTGAGGCTGATACAGAATATGCATTATTATTAAGCAACCCTGCCGGTGCATGGCGCTATTTAATTGGTGATACCATTAAGTTCGTGAATTTAAAGCGTTGTGAGATAATAATAACAGGCAGAACAAAACACTTTTTAAGTTTATGTGGTGAGCACTTAAGTGTGGATAATATGAATCAGGCCATAAAATTAAGTGCCGAGAAACTGGGATTACATATAAATGAATATTGTGTAGTTGGTAAGCCACACGAAGGTCTTTTTGCGCACGAATGGTATATTGGCACTGATAAAGAGGTTGATCAAAAACTTTTAAAGGAAACGCTTGATACATTCTTAAAACAATTGAATGATGATTATGCTACAGAGCGCTTACATGCATTAAAAGATGTTTTAATTCGTGTGTTGCCAAATCAGGCATTTATAGATTTTTTAGCGAGTAAAAATAAGCTTGGCGGACAAAGTAAATTTCCACGTGTAATGAAAGGGAAACATTTAAATGATTGGCAAGCATTCTTAGATAATTATCAAATTAAAAATTGATCTTAACACTCATATACCAAACGATCATTATCGTATTGTTGCTGACCTTTTCTTTTGGTCCGGCTTTTTTTGCGTTATTGAACACCAGCATCAAACATGGCCGAAAAGAAGGTTGGTTGCTTGCTACAGGTGTTGTGCTGAGTGATCTGTTTGTTTGTGTTATTGTTATTTATCTTATTCACTTAGGCGCTACTAATTTTATTCAGGATGAAAAGAACCAGCGCTTCATGGGTATTATTGCCGGATTGATATTGGTTGTTTTTGGTTCGTTTTACTTTAAGAAACCCGTTAAACTTTCTAATGAAACTATTGAATTAAAAAGTCCGAGTACTTTAGCCTTATTGTTGAAAGGTTTTTTTCTGAATTTAGTTAATCCATCAGTTTGGTTATTATGGTTGGGTAATGTTACAGCAGTGAGTAAAACGCTAAACTATTCTATAACAAACATGCTTATTTATTTTGGCATCACGCTTGGCTTAGTATGGCTTGTTGAAATTTTTAAATGCAATATTGCAAGTAAGTTAAAGAAGTATTTAACCGATAAACTCATGCGCATCATCAATTATTCAACCGGTGTGTTATTGGTATTATTCGGATTGATATTGATCTATAATCATTATTTTTAGTATATGACAGATAAGGATCTGGAACGGTTCCGTGATAAGTTAATTGAAACAACCAGTTTCCCAACAGTTTATATGTTTAAATTTATTGTGGAAGCTGATAATAGAAAGATCGCTTTGATCGAAAGTTTTTTTGACGAGAACGCAGAGATACACACGAAGGAAAGCGGCAGCGGAAAATACATAAGTATTACTTCAAAGCAAGTGGCAATGAATGTTGATGAGATCATTGATGTTTATAAAAAGGCCGCGGAAATAAAAGGAATTATGTTCTTGTAAAATGGAATTTACCTTATCACACAATCATTTAACAGTTAAAGTAAATTCAAAAGGCGCTGAGCTTTCAAGTATCTTATTTAATGGAAATGAATATTTATGGCAGGCTAACCCGGATGTTTGGCCAAGGCATGCGCCGGTACTTTTTCCCATTGTAGGCAAATTAGTTAATAATACGTTTCGTTATAATGGTCATTCATATTCTTTACCGCAACATGGTTTTGCGCGTGACATGGAATTTGAATGCTTAAACCATTCAAACACGCAAGTGAGCTTAGTTTTACGATCAACTGATCAAACCAAAGTCAATTATCCTTTTGATTTTGAATTGCTATTATCTTACACAATCAGAGATAACGCGATCGAATGCGGGTATCTGGTTAAAAATGCAAGTACACATAGTGACATGTATTTTAGCATTGGCGCGCATCCCGGATTTAAGATCCCGCTTCAGGGATCAGAAACATGGAACGATTACCAAATTGTATTTGAGAAAGATAAAAGATATTACATCACGAAGTTAAGTGACGGTCTTTTATCCGACATAAAAATTCCACTTGAATTAAATAACGCGAGGCTTGATGTTACCAATAATTTGTTTGATAACGATGCTTTGGTGTTTGAGAATGCACAGCTAAACCAAGTTGCTATTATTTCATCAAAAACTAATAAAGGTGTTGAGGTGCAATGTAACAACTGGCCTTACTTTGGTATTTGGTCAAAAAAGGGAAGCAACAATTTTATTTGTTTAGAGCCGTGGCAAGGTATTGCAGATTTCACAAAACATAACGGCGAATTAAAAAGTAAAAAGGGAATTATTCAATTAGGCCCAAAGGAGGAATTTAACTGCAGTTATAGTATTTGCTTTTTTTAGCCACGAATTACATGAATTAAAACGAATTGTTTTAACTAAGAGGAATTTGAAAATCCAAATTTGAGAAATTCGTGTAATTAGTGGCTAATTTAAAATTTAAACTCCTTCACAAAATTCACAAAGAATTTCACTTTTTCTTTATCCAGATCAGGATATAAACCATGGCCTAAGTTGCAAATGTAGCGCTGCTTTCCAAATGCCTTCAGCATTTCAGTAGCTTCAGCCATAATTGTTTTTTCATCTGCATACATTAAACACGGGTCGGCATTTCCTTGAAGCGTTACGTTATTTCCTGCCTCTGCTCTGGCTTTTAAAGGATCAATGGTCCAATCTAATCCTATGGTGTTGCAATTCGTTTCTGATATTTTTTTAATGGCATAGTGAGCATCCTTTGCAAATACAGTAATTGGGGCCAATGGTTTAATGGCTTCAACAATTTGATTGATGTATTTCAATGCAAATTCATAATACTGTTTCTCGCTTAAAATTCCTGCCCACGAATCAAATATCTGAACCATATCAGCACCTGAAGCAATTTGCGCTTTTAAATAGTTGATGCTGCTTTTAGTGATCTTATCTAATAGCTGGTGTGCTAGTTGTGGTTGTGTGTACAAGAATTGTTTGGCTTTGCTGAATGTTTTACTACCGCTTCCTTCTACCATGTATGCAAGTATTGTCCACGGTGCTCCGCAAAAGCCAATAAGTGGTACTCTGTTGTTCAATTCTTTTTTGGTAAGCTTTAATGCATCTAATACATATTGCAGATCACCACCTTCAGCAACATGCAAAGCATCCATATCAGCTTTATTTTGAATTGTTTTCTCAAACCATGGTCCCTTTGCTTCAATCATTTGATAAGGCAAACCCATTGCTTCCGGTATCACTAAAATATCACTGAAAATAATGGCGGCATCAACACCTAAAATATCAACTGGTTGAATGGTTACTTCACATGCCAGTTCAGGATTTTTTACAAACTCAATAAAGTTTTTTGCACGTGAACGCGTAGCACGGTATTCAGGTAAAATTCGTCCTGCCTGGCGCATTAACCAAACAGGCACACGTTCAACTTGTTCGCCTCTTGCGGCTTTTAATATCAGGTCGTTTTGTAACATCTTATTTTATTATATCTATTAAATTGGTTTGTATGCGCTGGCAAATATCATCAATTGGCAGATCATTATCATCTTCGCCAAACGGATCTTCGATCTCCTCTGCGATCAACTCAATGCTCGCAAATACATATAACATGGCAATTGATATGATAATGGTGCCGTATTTAAAATCTGTTGCAAACATAAATGGAATGGTAAGTACATAGAGGAAAATGATCTTCTTCAAGAATAAACTGTAAGAATATGGTATAGGCGTATTTTTAATTCTTTCACAGGCACCGGCGCTATTGGTGAATGATTTTAACTCATCATTTAAGGTCAGGAATTGTGTGTCGCTTATTTGTTGCTGTTTATTTAGGTCGGCAATTTTTTTATAAAGTTGTTTTGCAATTAAGTTAGGTTTGTGAACTGTGTTAGTGAGTTCGTGTTTAAATTCATCGGAAAGCGCAATTAATTCATCTAGTCCTGCTTTATTACGTAAATGATTTTTAAGTGAAAAATTGTAATTAATGATCAACGATATTAATTCTTCTTTCGTTCGTTTATCATTTACAAAGGCACTTATCTTAAGAGCCAGGTTTCTTGAGTTATTCAACAGATCTCCCCATATTTTTCTTCCTTCCCACCATCTGTCATAAGCGGTATTTGTTCTAAATACCAACAACATAGATAACACAAACCCTAAAATGGAATGAACGATGCTACTGTTTTTAAATGTCCATTGAAAATAGTTGATCTCCAACACAACGATCACAGCACTAAAAGCGCCAATTCCCAACATGGCAGGTATCAATTGCCTAAAAGTGTCGCTTTTATGGAACTGCACAATTAAATGAAACCAATCTTTAGGGTTATAAGTGACCATAGCCCAAAAGTACTTGAAATTTTACAATTAGCATGAATATTATTTAATACAAACTCGTGTTAATTATATGAGCGGTTCTTAAAATACATGAATTTTGACGTAAATTGCGACCTATGAAATTTACTATAAAAAACACCATTTTGGCTTTCAGTTTTATTGTGAGCTTATCATTAAATGCGCAACAGCATTATTGCTCACAGGCAAAACAAGTTAGTGCCCAAAGAACCATTGATCACGCGAACAGAACCAGTGCATTGGTTCCTCAGATATCACACGAATTAAAATATGATGTGAAGTTTGTTCACCTGATGTTGAATTTAGAACGAACAAACAAAGTAGTAAGTGGCGGCGTTAAAACTGTGGCAACCGTTACGGTTAGTGCAATGGATACATTCATGTGTGCGTTACACGAAAATCATATCATTGATTCTGTTAGATTTAATGGAAGTTTAATGACCTTTATTCGCCAGGATAGTTCTTTAAAGGTTAAACCGGCTGCGGCTATTCCAAACGGACAAAGCTTTACTGTTTCAGTTTATTACCATGGTACAGCACCTGTTGGTGGCGCTGCAATCGGAAACGGTTATAGCAATGGTACTTCAGGCGCATGGGGTAATCAGGTAAGTTGGAGTTTAAGTGAGGCAATTGCTGCATACCATTGGTGGCCTTGCAAACAGATCCTTACAGATAAGATAGATTCGAGTTGGGTAGATGTAACTACAGATTCATTAAATAAGGTTGGATCAAATGGTTTATTGAAAAATGTTGTGGTTGTTGGAAATAAGAAGCGATACGAATGGCGTAATAATCACATGATCAATTATTATTTGATATCGGTTGCCATTGCGAAGTATAAGGAGTACAATTTATATGCAAAACCATTGTATTTGGGTAACGATTCAATTTTGATACAGAATTATATTTATGATGGCGCAATTAATAATACCACTTGGATAAACGGACAAAAAGTTCAGTTGAACAAAATGCCTCAGGTAATGAATTTCCTTTGTAAAATGTTTGGCATGTATCCGTTTTACAAACAAAAATACGGACATTGCATGGCGCCATTCAGCGGTGGTATGGAACATCAAACCATGACCAGTTTAGGATTTTTTGATTACTATATTGATGCTCATGAATTGGGGCATCAATGGTGGGGCGATAATGTTACCTGTAAATCTTGGTCTGATATCTGGATCAATGAAGGATTTGCTTCTTATTCGGAGCATTTGGTAGCGCAGTATCTTGATCCAACAAATTTTGCTACTAATTTAAATGGCGCTCATAATAATGTGATGAGCCAAAATGGCGGCAGTATTCATTTTACCGGTGCTGATACGATGAATGCCAACAGAATATTTGATGGCAGGCTAACCTATGATAAAGGAGGCGCTATTGTGCACACGTTGCGATTTGTAACGAACGATGATTCATTGTGGTTCAGAACGCTGAGAGGTTTTCAAAACACATTTAAGAACAGCACTGCCTCAACGGTAGATTTTATGAATTACTATCAGGCTCAAACCTCTATTAATCCAACACAATTTTTTAATCAATGGTATTACGGCCAAGGTTATCCAACGTTTAATGTAAGTTGGAATTTTGTTGGAAACACGGCTATCATCAAATCTATTCAAAGTACCTCTATGCCATCATCTGTACCAGTTTTTATTACACCTATGGAGTATAAGTTAACGCGAGTGAGCGCACCTGATACGGTAATACGCGTTATGCACAATTTAAATACCGAAATATATAATATTGCTCTATCGGGCACTGTAACAGGCGTTTCGGTTGATCCAAACAATTGGGTGATCAATAAAACCATTGGTCCGGTTAATGATGTTAACCTTTTGCCATCAGGTATAAACGAAGCAACAATTGATACAAAATGGTTAGTAACGCCAAATCCAAGCAATGGCGTTTTTGAAATTAGATCAAATAACACTTCGGTAAAACAATTTGATGTGGTTGATATGACCGGAAAAATTATTTTGAAAGGAAACTTTAATTCTGATGCACGAATTGATATTACTGATAAAGCAAATGGCGTTTATGTGTTAAAGGTAAAAGATAGTAGTAATAATTTGATCTACACACATAAATTGATCAAAGAATAATTTAAACTTGATCTACCTCAGTTTTAATTCCTGTTATAAATAGTAACTTTAAAATTTATGTGGGAATTCCTGAAACAATTAACCGATCCTCAAAGCATCATTCAATATGGTGGTTTGTGGCTCTTGTTGTTTGTGATATTCGCAGAAACCGGTTTATTGGTCGGATTTTTTTTACCGGGAGATAATTTGATATTATTAGCAGGTATTTTGTGTAAATCAAAACCTGATCTTTTAATGGTGAACTATGGTGTGCTGGTTATTTTGATGATAACTGCAGCAGTCCTCGGAAATGTTTTTGGTTATTGGTTTGGCAGGAAAGCGGGCGCACGCCTATACGAACGCAAAGATAGCTTGATATTTAAGAAAAAGCATTTAACCGCTACCGAGGAATATTATAAAAAGTTTGGAGGGAATGCCACATTGATCTTGGCCAGATTTTTACCGGTTGTGCGAACCTTTGCACCAATTATAGCCGGCGTTATAAAAATTGATTTTTTTAAATTCATGATCTTTAATGCAGCTGGTGCCTTTTTGTGGATTGTTAGTTTATCGGGGATAGGTTACTTTCTAGTGCAAATATTTCCCGGTATCACCAATTATTTAGGGTACATATTCATTGCATTGATTATCATTACGGCCATTCCGGTAATTCGTTTGGTTTTAAAGCAGCGCAAAAACTAATGATCACAAAGTTGAAGCAAATTCAAGCAGCAATTTAAATACCTCTTTGTATTTGGTGAGTGGCAGTGTTTTTTCTTTATCATCAATGTCATGATAAAAGGATACACCACCCAATGTATAAATGAAAAAGCACTGCACTCCTTTTTCTGTGAACCAATAATGATCGCTGTTTTGGGCCTTGCCCCTTTTTTTGATCGTTTTTAATAATTGCCCTTCTTGGTTTATTTTTTCAAGTTTTGCAAAGTGATCATTATAGATTGCGCCATTCACCACCATAATGCCATCATCGCCGGTGCCCAGCAGATCAAGGTTTACAAGGAATTTAATTTTTGCAAGATCAATACTGTTATTCTTCACAAAATAATTAGAACCGATTAATCCGGCTTCTTCACTCGAAAAGAAAATGAACACAGTTTTATATTTTGGTTTATTGACCGCGTAATACTTCATCAAATTCAATACCATGCTGGTGCCACTGGCGTTATCATTAGCCCCCGGAAAATAACAGTTCTTGCCCATGGCGCCTAAATGATCGTAGTGGGCGGTAAACACAACCATGCTATCATTATTTACTCCTTCGAAATAAGCACCAATATTATTGGTTTTATAATTAAGAATGAGTTTTGGTTGAATAAGAATTTTAGCGGTTTGAACATCTTCAGATTGAAGTGAACGCAACAATTCAATTTTAAAATGATCACGTTGTTTTAATCCAACACTGTAGGTTAATTTTTTTGATAATTTAATGGTTATTTCCTGTTTACTGTTTTGCGAAAGAAAAGTAACGCTGTCTTTTTTTATGAAATTAAAGCTGCCTTTAACAGCAGGGCTTTCGGGATCAATTATAAAATCTCGGCCCGGTATTAGTTTTTTACCATTAATGTGTAATTCAACTTTTTTTGGGAAGGTATTAACCGGGTGTGTATATGGTTGAATGTAACTGGAATTGAATAATGGCTTAGCGCCGAATCTCTTTATTTCTTTTTCAATTTTAACTGAGGCTTTATTTACACCGTGTTTTACGTAACCTCTTCCATTACATTTTTTGGAAGTTAAATAGGTGATGATCTCTCGTGTGTATAATGAATCTTGAGCGTAGAGCAAAGAAAAAGAAAAAAATAGAATTAAAACAGAACGCATTATTCGAAACGTTTTTTAGTAAGCTCCTTTAAACGCTTATAATTCTCATTAGCATCTTTCCAATTATATACATCCTTTAAACTTAACAGATACGAATCAGCATCTTGCCACGATTTGCTTTCATTTAACTGATCAATAGCTAAACCGTATTCAGTAGCATTTTGATTGAATAGCTCATTAATGAACTGGAACTTTTGATTCAGGGTGATCTCCAGTTTTTTAGTTTGGTGATTTAATTCGGGGGTTGCAAGTAGCTCAATTGGCGACTTCAACTCATTTTCTTTATTTGGTTCCGAAATTTTTGTTTGTTCTTCTTGTTTGATCACTTCTTCTGCAACAACATCTGTTCGGGTAGCAATAACTTCGCTCACTTTTGAGTGTATACCAAAACTAGGTGAAATTTCCTTGTTTGTTTTCAAATATTTAAATACACTTAAATGCTCTTGTAATTTTTCCAGTTGTTTTTGTAAATTTTCACAATCTTGCGACGATGGTTGTACAGTACCGTCAACGAACAACTCCAGGTTAGGCAGTGTTTCATGAATGGTGCTTTGCAGTTTATTCAACGTTTGTTCAAGGCTCATGTTGTGTAAAATTTGTATTTAAATTTAATTTGAATTTATCAGATGTTCCGTTACATTTAGTTTTTGTTTTTAACGCCTTTTAAACAATGTTTATTGAAGATAATAAAGCCAACTTAAAGCGTGGATGGATCGAAGTGATCTGCGGTAGCATGTTTTCAGGTAAAACGGAAGAGTTGATCAGGCGTTTAAAACGGGCGCAATTTGCCAAACAAAAGGTTGAGATATTCAAACCCAGTATTGATACGCGCTATGATGAGGTAAAAGTGGTATCTCATCAGGGAAATGAAATTCATAGTACGCCTGTTCCTTCCAGCTCAAATATTTTATTACTGGCAGCAGACACAGCTGTTGTTGGAATTGATGAGGCGCAATTTTTTGATGATGAGTTGCCAAATGTGTGCAAACAATTAGCGGATAGAGGTGTTAGGGTAATTGCAGCCGGTTTAGATATGGATTTCAAAGGAAAACCTTTCGGTCCCATGCCTCAATTATTAGCCATGGCAGAATACGTTACAAAGGTGCATGCCATTTGTGTAGATTGTGGCGAATTGGCATATGTATCTCATCGCACTGTAACAGGCAACGACAGCTTGGTTTTGGTTGGCGAAACAGAGAGCTATAAACCATTATGCAGACAGTGTTTTAACCGTTCAATCACGCAGTAATGTATACGATCAAACAAATAAATGAAATTGTTGGCGGTAATTTTTTTGGAACCAATGATTACAGTTGTTCAGCCTTTTTAACCGATAGCAGGCAATTAACGCAACCTACCGGCACCGTTTTTTTTGCATTGGTAAGCAGTCGTAATGATGCGCATTTGTATATTGAAGATCTTGTAAAGAGAGGAGTGAAGTGTTTTGTTGTAAGCGATCAAAATGCCATTACTGATAAGCTGTTAAAAGAAAAGGTAAGTTTTGTATTGGTTAACGACGCACTTGCTGCGCTGCAAAATTTAGCCATTTTTCACCGGGAAAATTTTAATATTCCAGTGATCGGTATTACCGGAAGCAACGGAAAAACCATAGTTAAGGAATGGCTATATCAATTACTGAAAGATGATCAAGTTATTTGCAGAAGTCCTAAAAGTTACAATTCGCAAATTGGCGTACCATTAAGTGTGTTGAATTTAAACAAACAACACACCTTGGCTATTTTTGAAGCCGGAATTTCTCAGCCCAATGAAATGGATAAGTTGCAACGCATCATTTTGCCGAGCATTGGTGTTTTTACTTCTTTAGGAGCTGCTCACGATGAAGGGTTTAAAGTGCCGGAGCAAAAGTTAAAGGAAAAATTAAAATTGTTTGCTCAATCAGATACAACAATTTTCAATAAGTATGATTCTCCGTCGATTATGTTCAAGCAAAGTGATCAGTTGATCACTATTGGTCAAACTACCGATTGTACCATTCAACTAAGTTATAAGATCATTAAGAATAGAACACAACTGAACTTACTGCGGGGATCAAAAAAATTAGTTTTTACAATTCCATTTATTGATAAGGCTTCGGTGCTCAACAGCTGCACATGTATTGCGGTAATGCTTCATTTGAATTACGATCCTAAATTGATACAATCCCGCATTGAGAAATTACAGAGTATAGCTTTACGTTTAGAAGTAAAAAAAGGCATTCATAATTCAGTTTTGATCAATGATTATTATAATTCAGATCTTGATTCAATAAAGATCGCATTGAGTTTTTTGAATCAGCAACACCGTGGCGAAAAAAAATGCCTGATCGTTTCTGATATTGAACAATCGGGTAGAGTAGAGTCTGAGTTATACAAAGAGTTGGCTGTAATGGTTTATCAAAATAAGATAGATCAGTTAATTGGTATTGGAAAAGCAATTAGCAACAGATCCTCAGTGTTCAATCCTAATTCCTTATTCTATGCAGATAAGGATGCATTTATAAAGGATCTGAAGAACATAAATTCAATTTTTAGTAACGCTACAATTTTATTAAAAGGCGCTCACAGTTTTAAGTTTGATGAGATCAGCAAACACCTTCAATTAAAAAGCCATGATACGGTTTTAGAGATAAACCTGAATAAATTAGCGCACAATGTGAACCATTACCGTTCTCTTCTTGAAAAGAATACGCAGTTGATGTGTATGGTAAAAGCCATGGGTTATGGAAGCGGAAGCAGTGATATTGCAAAAACACTACAACATATTGGTGTAAATTATTTGGCGGTAGCTTATGCCGATGAAGGGGTTGAATTAAGAGAGGCCAATATTACCCTTCCAATAATGGTGATGAGCCCTGAGCGCGATTCGTTTGAAGACCTCGTTAAATATAATTTGGAACCGGAGATCTATTCATTTAAAATGTTGCATGATTTTGTAACAGCGTTGGATAAAATGGGAGTTTATGAAGCGTTCCCAATTCATCTAAAGTTTGATACAGGCATGAAACGTTTAGGCTTTGAGCCGGAAGAAACGGATGAATTGATCAGTAAATTAAAAAGCTACGCGCAAGTTCGTGTGAAAAGTATTTTCTCTCATTTGGTTGCATCTGATAATACAGGCTTGGATACATTTACAAAGCAACAGATAAATACATTTAAAGATATAAGCTCAAAAATTGAAAAAGAATTGGGTTACACAACCATAAAACACATTTGTAACACCGGAGGTATCAGCAGGTTTAAGCAAGCACATTTTGATATGGTGCGATTGGGTATTGGTATGTATGGTTTTGGTGTAAATAAAAAGGAACAGAAGCAACTTGAAAACGTAAGCATATTAAAAACTTGTATCAGTCAAATAAAACGTGTTAAAAGAAAAGAAACAGTTGGTTATAACAGAAAAGGCGTTGCAAAAACCGACATGAAAATTGCAACTATTCCTATTGGTTATGCTGATGGTTTCCATCGGGTTTTAGGAAACGGCAAGCACGGCGTATTTATTAAAGGTAAATTTTGCAGAACCGTAGGAAATATTTGTATGGATATGTGCATGATAGATGTTTCCAAAGTGAAATGCGAAGAAGGTGATGAGGTTATTGTTTTTGATAATACGCAACACGTTGATCAGTTGGCACTCGCTTTGAACTCTATACCATACGAAGTACTTACCAATATCTCATCGAGAGTAAAACGTATTTATACGCAGGAATAGCTTATTGATTTTGTTGCCATTTCCAGGCACTCAGCATCATGTCGTCAATGGAAAATTTCGGTATCCAATTAAAATCATTTTTCGCTTTATCATTATTGGCATAAATAGCAATAACATCACCTGCGCGGCGCGGACCAACCGAATACTTTAATTTAACACCACTAACTTTTTCAAATGCATGTATAGCTTCAATTACCGTAACACCTTCTCCTGTACCTAAATTGTAGATACTGCAAGTGGTTTCGTTTTTTCCTTCCAATAAAAAATTTAAAGCCTTCACATGCGCATCTGCAATATCGCTCACATGAATGTAATCGCGTATACAAGAACCATCGCGTGTATCATAATCATTCCCGTGAACGGTTAATGAGTTAATTCCTGCCGCTGTTTGTGTAATAATTGGAACAAGATTGCTGGGTTTGTTTGAACTTAATTCGCCGTTCAAACCACTCATATGCGCACCAACGGGGTTAAAGTAGCGAAGTAATATGGCATTGAACCATTTTTTAGATTCGGTAAAATAACGGATCATCTCTTCACCAACTTTTTTTGTGTGTCCGTATGGCGAAGCTGCAACTTGTAATTCTGTTTCTTCAGTTACCGGAAGATCAGTTGTGTTGCCATAAACCGAACAAGAAGATGAAAAAATAAAGTGTTTGATATTCTTTTCTTCACAAATCTTTAAAATATTCACTAAGGATCCAAAATTGTTGTGGTAATATTTCAATGGATCTTCGGTACTTTCGCCAACAGCTTTATAAGCAGCAAAATGAATAACGCCAACAATGTTCTCAAATGTTTGCAATGATGATCGTAATTTTGGAAGATCGCAAAGATCGATGTTTAATTTAGTAAATGTTTTACCGGTTATTTTTTCAACGCGTTCATAGGTGCTTTCTGTTGAATTAGAGAAATTATCAATTGAAATGATGTGAAAATCGGTTTTTTCAAGTAATTCAATAATGGTGTGTGAACCAATATAACCTGCACCTCCGGTTACTATAACACTTTTTTTCATCTTAGCCTTAATCTATATTTTTTTCAGTTGAATTACCTCTTACTAGCAAAGGCTCTTCGTTAGTTGTTATATTAAAAATAACGTTAGCTAAGATATGTTTTTCTGCATTGGTAAAATAATTTTCTTCTGTTGAAATGATGTTTTTCTCTTGAGAAGCCAATAATTCAGAATAATTTAACGATTTCTTAAGAGGAGTAATTTTATCGAGTTCATGTAAATTATATACCTCAATAATATAAAGTAATTCGTTAGTATAATGAGGGTCTGTTGCATAACCTGCTTTCTTTAAACCAATACACCACGAAACATAATCTGTGATTGAGTTTTTAAATAAAAAATCGTAACGCGGACGAGAAGCCAGGAACATGCTATGGTCGTAGTATGAATCATCAACGCTCTTGTAACTCCTAAAACATTCGTTGGTTGAATCATCATCCATGGTGTATGAATCACCGCCCCACTCCTTATGACATTTGATACCAAAATGATTGTTTGTTTCCTTTGCTAAGGTGCTGTTACCGTAGCCACTCTCTTTAATTGCTTGAGCTAAAATAACGCTTGCCGGAATTTTAAACAGGATCATTTGTTCAACGGCTTTCTCTGAATGATCAGTAATGTATTTTTTAACTTTTTCCTGATTGCTTTGAGCAAATGACAGATCTGTAATAAATACAAAAAGACAAATAATGCTAAGTATGTGAAATTTGTGATCGGATAAATACAAATACTTAACTTTACGCATAACACAAATATACCCCGGTGTTATTTTTATAATTTGAGTTTAAACCAATAATATTAACATGAGAATCTTTACAACTCCAGCCATTGTACTTGGTATGATTTTTTTAGCACCAATTAAGCTTTGGGCGCAAATACCGGTTAACTATCCCAGCACATTTAAAGAAGATGCCCGCGACCAGTATTTTGGCAACGAAATTGTTGACCCTTACCGTTGGTTAGAAGATGACAGAAGTCCAAAAACAGAGTCATGGGTTAAAGAGCAGAACGCTGTTACCGAAGGCTATTTAAGTCAATTGCCAAGTCGCGAAAAACTGAAAAGTCGATTAACAGAACTTTGGAATTTTAACAAACAATCTGCCCCATTTAAAAAGGGCGACTATTTCTTTTGTTATAAAAATACCGGTCTGCAAAACCAAAGTGTTTTATACATGGCAAAATCGGTTAATGCAAAACCGGAAGAATGGAGTTTGGTTTTAGACCCCAATACCTTATCTAATGATGGCACAGTATCGTTAAGTGGTTTATCTATTTCAAAGAATTGTAAAATTGCAGCCTATTCAATATCTAAGGCAGGAAGTGATTGGCAGGAGATCCATTTCAAAGATCTTGCAACTAAAAAAGATCTGCCAGATGTGATCAAATGGGTTAAATTCAGCGGAATGGCTTGGAAAGGTAACGGCATCTATTATAGCCGATATGATGAACCCACAGGAAGTGCTTTGTCTCAAAAAAACACAGGGCATAAAGTTTACTTCCATCAAATAGGAACCGATCAAAGCAAGGATATACTTGTATACAAAGATGACGCCCATCCGGACTATAACTTTTCTGCACAGGTAACAACCGATGAAAATTTTCTTATTCTATATGCAAGTCAAAGTACCAGTGGTGAACAAGTAATGCTTAAAGATCTCAAGGATCCTAAAGCGCAGTTTACTTTTCTGTCAGATAATTTTGATAATGAATATTCAATAATAGATAATATTGGCAACACATTTTATTTGTTAACGAACAAAAATGCACCAAAATATAAATTAGAATCATTTACTTTTTTAAATGGAAAAGTAGCTGAATACAAAACGCTAATTCCCGAAAGTAAAGATCTGCTGGAAGGTGTTCGCTTAAGTAATAGCCAAATTGTAGTGAATTATTTACAGGATGCCGTTTCGCGTTTGTATGTTTACGACCTGAATGGAAAATTAAAGCAAGAGATCGCTTTACCCGGATTATGCAAGATCAATGGGTTTAGCAGCGATAAAGCATATAATTTTGCTACCTATAGTATATCTCAGTTTATAGCGCCTGAGCAAGTGTATTATTTGGATATGAATACATTTCAAAGCAAACTGATCTTTAAACCGAATACAAGTTTTCAATCAGATCAATACGTTACAAAACAGTTGTTTTATAACAGTAAAGATGGTACGCGCATCCCCATGTTCGTTACCTACAAAAAAGGCTTATCAATTAATGCCGAAACACCATGTTTTGTTTATGGATACGGTGGATTTAATATTTCACTTGGTCCGGAATATCGAATTGACAGAGCTTTATTCTTAGAAGCAGGCGGTATTTATTGTGTGCCTAATTTAAGAGGTGGTGGTGAATATGGCGAGGAATGGCACAAAGCCGGAACCAAATGTAATAAGCAAAACGTGTTTGATGACTTTATAGCCGCTTGCGATTTTTTAGTTACTAAAAAAATGACCTCCTACAAAAAAATTGCCATTCATGGCAGAAGCAATGGCGGCTTATTAATTGGCGCTGTTATGACGCAAAGGCCGGATATATGTAAAGTTGCATTGCCAACCGTTGGTGTGTTGGATATGTTGCGTTTCCATTTATTTACAATTGGCAGGGCCTGGACTGTAGATTACGGTTGTAGTGAGAATTTAGATGAGTTCAATTGTTTATTTAAATATTCACCTTTACATAATGTTAAACCGGGTGAACTTCCGGCCACACTGGTATTAACCGGCGATCATGATGATAGAGTAGTGCCTGCCCATTCGTTTAAGTTTGCAGCAACTTTACAAGAGAATAATAAAGGCGAAAACCCGACATTGATACGGATAGATGTGAACGCCGGACATGGGGCCGGAAAGCCTACATCTAAACAAATTAGTGAATTTGCCGATATGTGGGCATTTACTTTTTATAACCTCGGTATGAATTAGGGAATAATTTTTACATCAATTAACAATTACTTATCTTTAATAGCATTAAACTTGAGTAAAGAATTTTAGTCAAACTAACGAGAGCCATAAATAATATTAACCAACTTGCTTAACAAACAGTAATGGCCTGTTTAAAAGCAGTTAAAAAGAAAAGAAGTATGAAAAAAACAATGATTGCTTTAGCTGTGATGACAGGATTGAACACAGCTGTAATGGCACAGGAAGCGGCACCCGCAAACGGACCGGGACCAAAAAAGGAAGCACGTAAAGATCTTACACCTGAAGAGCGTGCAAAGAAAAGTGCAAACCATGCTGAGAAAAAATTAACATTAACTGCTCAGCAAAAAGCTGATTGGGAAGTTGCTGCTTTAAAACGCGCATTGGTAAACGACCCATTACAAGAACAATTAAAAGGTTCAACAACACCGGAGCAACGTAAGGATATTCATAAGCAAATCAAAGCAAATAACGATGCTTTTGAAACCTCAGTAAATTTCTTTTTAACTGCTGAGCAAAAAACAAAATTTGCTCAAATGAAAGAAGAAAGAAAGAAGCAAAAAATGAAAGCAATGAAAAGAAAGTTCGAAGAATCGGACGTTGATTACGGAGAATAATTTTTAATTATTGAAATATAAGCCGCACCTTTGGTGCGGCTTTTTTATTACCACTTGGCAGGCATTTATATACATATTCCGTTTTGCAAACAAGCATGCACCTATTGTGATTTTCATTTCAGTGTTAACACAAGGGCTAAAAGCGATTTGATAGATGCAATTTGTATTGAAGCAGAAAGAAGTAAAGATTACTTAAATACAACTTCAATTGAAACAATATATTTTGGAGGCGGCACACCCAGTATTTTAAATGAGGAGGAATTAGGTAAACTTTTAAATCATTTAAGTAAGTTTTATTCTTGGTCTGATCAAGCTGAGATCACCATTGAGTGTAATCCGGATGACCTGAACGAGGATAAACTTCATGAGTTAAAAAAACTTGGTTTTAATCGTTTAAGTATTGGATTGCAAAGTTTTAATGATGCCGAATTAAAATGGATGAATAGAGCACATACTTCAATTGATTCCATAGATTCAGTAAAACGCGCTCAGGATGCGGGCTTTAATAATATTACCATTGATCTTATTTATGGTTCGAAGTTTTCGGATCTAAATTCGTGGGATAAAACCTTACAAACAGCAATTGAATTAAATGTGCAACATATATCCGCTTATAATTTAACCATCGAGAAAAAAACAAAACTTGGTGTTAGTTATCAAAAAGGTGTGGAGCCGGCGGTTAATGATGATTTAAGCGCCGAGCAATTTAAATTAATGATCAGCAAATTGGAGTCGAACGGATTTATTCAATACGAGATCTCTAATTTTGGAAAGGAAAATTATTTCTCAAAACATAACAGTAATTATTGGTTAGGCGCTACCTATTTAGGTTTAGGACCATCGGCACATTCATTTAACGGCAACAGTAGGCAATGGAATGTATCAAGTAATAGCGCTTATATAAACGCTTTAAATAAAGAAGAGACTTATTTTGAAAAGGAAACATTATCATTGGAAGAACGCTTTAATGAATATATTTTAACGCGCTTACGAACAATTTGGGGATGCAGCCGTAAAGATATTGAACAGCAATTCGGGTCGCAATATTTAACAGCTTTTGATAAAGTTTTAAGTAAATACCAGTTGTACTTTTACGTGGTTGATGATGTGGTTACATTAAATTTGGAAGGAAAACTCCGCGCCGATTTTTTGGCGTCAGAATTTTTTATTTAAAAGTACAGGTCGCTTGTTTTTAAGCGTAAATAACGCATAACGGCCAACAATGCACTGATGCCTGATATCACAACACCTATTATAATTACACCAACAAATACCAACACTAACACATTTTCATCCTGAAGTTGCAATAGATCGGGAATAAAACGAGTGCTGATCATTAAAAAGCCTGCCAATAGAAAACCGGCAATTAATCCGGCAATAACACCTTGACGAATTCCTTTTAATAAGAACGGCTTACTAATAAAGGCCCTGGTAGCGCCAACCAAGTACATAGTACGAATTAAAAAACGTTGCGAATAAATTGATAAACGAATGGTGTTGTTAATTAATGCAATGGCAACTAATAATAATGCACCGCTGAAGATCAAGATGAAAAAGGCGATAGCGCGTGTGTTCTTGTTCAAGCTGTTGATCATGTCCTTCTGATAAACCACTTCTTTCACAAAACTTTTTTGAATGATCACTTTTTCAATATTCTGTAATGTATCGGTATTGGCGTAATCGGCATTTATCTTTACATCTAAGGCATTTAACAATGGATTGCTTCCCAGGAATGTGATAAAATCTTCACCCAAATTTTCTTTTAATTGAGCTGCCGCTTGCTCTTTTGTAACAAGGCTTACGCTTTTTGCAAATTTGGAACTGTTCAATTCCTGTATCAAGCCATCTATTTGAGCTGTGGAAGTGGTATCCTTTAAGTAGATCTGGAAACCAACATTTTCTTTAAAGTGTTTTGAAAGTTTGTTGGCATTAATTACCAGCAAGCCTAAGGCACCAAGCATAAACAATACAAGTGAAAGGCTAATGATAACCGTTGCACCTGAAGATTTGATCCGTTTTTTTGTTAATGTATCGCTCACAGTAATATACAAGCGAAATTATTTGTTATTTCACTGAAGAATGAAGTTAACTGAAATGATTTTGAACAGAAAGATGTTTATTAGTGGCATAATGAGCCTGTTCTACAAGCTAGTGTTAATGTTAGTTTTTTTTCTTCCTGGTAAAATATTTTTTCTAAAGTGCCACAATCCAACCAAAAAGGTTAAAATTGAAGCCAGAGCGCCGATCCAAATTAAAAACGTTTGTTTTTCTTCATATTCTTTTTTGTCTAAAACAATTCTATCTCCTCGTTCAATTTGAATTAGATTGATATTAACATCTTCATGTCCACCGCTTTTATAATAAACTTTAACAGTGTCACCAATATTAATGTCCCTTTTTAACGAGGAGTATTCTTTTGAACTTCTATAAACTCCCAACCTTTGATCTAGTCCGGTAATGTCAATTTAGAAAACATCGGCGTCATATTTACCAGATCTTCTAACAGTTTCTCCAAAGTCGCTTACAATACCCTTTGAAATTTGTAATTCATTTAGATTAATATTGTAATTTTTTATTCCTTTTTTAATTAAGAAACCATAAAATAAAAACATTCCAATTAAAATGAGGAAAGCAAAAATATTCTTAAAAGTCATAATTGAGTCTGATTCAAACGTACCTCTACCTGTTAAATAACTGCAATACTAATGCCCATTTTGAAAAGAATAATAAGCAGAGCGCCAACAATGATGCGGTAAACGCCAAACCATTTAAAGCCATAACGATTTAAAACACCGATCAATGTTTTAATGCCTATTAATGCAACTACAAAAGCAATTACATTTCCAAAGGCCAGTAATTTTACTTCATCTACACTTAAACTGATACCATCTTTATAAAAATCGAGCATTTTTTTGGCCGTAGCAGCAAACATGGTTGGCACTGCCAAAAAGAAAGAGAATTCTGCCGCCAATTGTTTATTGAGTTTAAAGGCCTTTCCACCAATAATGGTTGCGCCGCTGCGGCTTACTCCCGGAAACAAGGCCATACACTGGCAAAGACCTATTTTAAATGCTGTTATTAAATTGATCTCTTCATCTGTTTTAATTTCTTCCTTATTGAACCACTGATCGGCAAATAATAAAACAATACCACCAAGCAATAAAGCAATGGCAACGCCCCAAAGGTTTTCAAGCGCCGCATCAATTTGATCGCCTAATAATACGCCTGCAATAGCGGCAGGAACAAAGGCTACAGCTAACTTCAAATAAAAATTAATGCTTTTAAAAAAACGTTTGAAATACAAAACAATAACGCTTAATATGGCGCCTAACTGAATGGCAACAGTAAATAGTTTTACAAAAGGCGTTGGTTCTATTCCTAAAATAGCCGTTCCCAGCATCATGTGGCCGGTTGAAGAAATTGGGAGAAATTCGGTTAAACCTTCAATAACCGCAATAATAAAGGCTTCTAGATAGGTCATGTTAATTCATCAGTTTGGCATCGTAAACAAAGTACTTGCTTTCTCCTTGCCAAAAGAATACTTTGATCACTTCTTTATATCTCACAATGATCTTTTTACCCTGCATGGATTCTATCTTATCGTAAATATCCTTTTTTTTGATGGAGAATTTGAAAACAGTTGCAGGCATTATGGTTCCGTCACCCTGATTGATACCACCAATATTGATCTCGCCTTCATAGGTTTTAAAAACATATCCTTTACGTGAAACTTTTGTGAGAATGCCCGAACGTGTACCGTCACTGTAGGTCATGCCGCAAATGAAATAAAAGGCCGTTAAACCAACAATGATGCTGATCGTAGAGATAAGTGCTACTTTTCGGAAAACATTTTTTTTAGGAGGAACAGATGAATTTAAACCGGATGAATTTGCTGCTTCCATCGTTCAATTATTTCTTGATCTCTGTTTGTGCCGCCGATTTATCTTTCCACATAATGGATACGATTACCGCTGCAAACCCTAATAAACATACGATTGGGGCTATAGTGATACGTTGCGTATCAAAAATGGCCGGATTAAATACATTCGGATCGTCGCTGCCGCCACCCATCATCAACAAATAACCTAAACCGATCAAAATAACACCGGTTACCAAAATCATGTAATTCTTCTTTGTGAATGTAGCTTTCATACGTAAAATTAGAATGTAAATATAAGTAAAAAACACACTATTTCCGCCTAATTTCTATAGGTTTAAATTCATAATTTTTTGTAATATTGTTCTTTATTATCAATTATGAGTAAAGTAGCTTTAATTACTGGTGTTACAGGTCAGGATGGCGCCTATTTGGCCGAATTATTATTAGGAAAAGGATATCAAGTTCATGGCATCAAACGCCGTAGTTCATTATTCAATACCGATCGCATTGATCATTTGTATCAAGATCAGCACGAAAAGAACGTTCATTTTAAATTGCATTATGGCGATCTAACAGATAGTACCAATCTTATTCGCATTATTCAGGAGGTTCAGCCCGATGAGATTTACAATCTGGCGGCACAAAGTCACGTAAAGGTAAGTTTTGAAACACCTGAGTATACAGCAAATTCAGATGCTTTGGGAACTTTAAGGATACTTGAGGCTATCCGTATCTTACGTTTAGAAAAGAAGACACGTTTTTATCAGGCTTCAACTAGTGAGTTGTATGGTTTGGTGCAAGAGATCCCTCAGAAAGAAACTACACCGTTCTATCCGCGCTCACCTTATGGTGTTGCCAAATTATATGGTTTTTGGATCACTAAGAACTACCGTGAAAGTTACGGCATGTATGCTTGTAATGGTATTTTATTCAATCACGAGAGTCCGTTACGCGGCGAAACCTTTGTAACGCGCAAGATCACGCGTGGTGTTGCCAAGATCAGTTTAGGCATGCAAGATAGATTGTTCATGGGGAACATTGATTCGGAGCGTGATTGGGGCCATGCACAAGATTATGTGGAAGGTATGTGGTTAATGTTGCAGCAAGACGAACCGGATGATTTTGTTTTGGCAACAGGCAGAAAAATCACCGTAAGAAAATTCATTGAGATGAGTTTTGCTGAAGTTGGAATTGCTATTGAATGGAAAGGTACAGGCGATCAGGAAAAAGGCTATAACAAAGCAAACGGCGCTGTTTTGGTTGAAATAGATCCAAAATATTACCGTCCTGCTGAGGTTGATCTATTAGTTGGTGATGCAAGTAAGGCTAAAGAAAAATTAGGTTGGACACCAAAGCGCACCGTTGAGCAATTATGTAAAGAGATGGTTGCATCAGATCTTGAAATATTTAAGCGTGATAAGTATTTGATGGAAGGCGGTCATAAGGTATTAAACCAACATGAGTAATTGAAATGGATTTAAACGCAAAGATCTATATTGCCGGACATCGCGGCATGGTTGGTTCAGCCATTCACCGAAATTTACAACAAAAAGGGTTTAAAAATTTTATTTTAAAAACATCTGCTGAACTTGATCTGAGAGATCAAAAACAGGTTGCAGATTTTTTTGAGAGCGAAAAACCCGAATATGTTTTTTTAGCCGCCGCCAAAGTTGGAGGCATACAAGCCAACAATGTTTACCGCGCCGAATTTTTATATGATAATTTGATGATCCAAAACAATGTGATCCATCAAGCGTATTTAAATAAAGTAAAAAAATTATTATTCCTTGGCTCGTCGTGCATCTATCCTAAGCTGGCTCCTCAACCTTTAAAAGAGGAGTATTTACTAAGCGGATATTTAGAAGATACTAACGAACCGTATGCCATTGCAAAGATAACCGGTATTAAAATGTGCGAAAATTACCGTAGACAATATGGTTGCGATTTTATTTCGGTGATGCCAACTAATTTGTACGGACCAAACGATAACTACAACTTAAACAATTCTCATGTATTGCCTGCATTGATCAGAAAATTTCATGAAGCAAAAGAAAGCAATGCGCCATTTGTTGAGATGTGGGGAACAGGAACGCCTTTACGTGAATTCTTACATGCCAATGATATGGCAGATGCTTGCGTGTATTTGATGCAAACATACAGTGGTACACAGCATGTAAATATTGGCACAGGTGTTGATCTGTCAATAAAAGATCTTGCCATGATGATCAGTAAAATTGTAGGCTATCATGGAGAGATCAAGCATGATCTTACAAAACCTGATGGTACGCCGCGAAAACTGATGGATGTGAGTTTTTTACATTCATTAGGATGGAAACATAAGATCGAACTGGAAGATGGAATAAAAGAAGTTTACCACGATTTTAAAGATAAAAAAGGCGTTAAAGTTTGGTAGTACCGGCATGATGAATTAGGTACAGTCACCAATTATAAACATCATGCAAATCATAAAATTGTTACACGTGCAAAAGCAAAATTTTAAACCAAACATAATTGTTGTTATTGCCTTGTTGCTTTTTGCTAGCCATTTCTCGAATGCCCAATTCTATAACCTTCCAAACGATTACCATTTTTCTTTACTTACCGAAAGGAATTTAGCTGTTAAAGATTCGGCCATACATTCATCGGTTAAGCCGTATATTCATTTTTATTCGAAAAAATACATTCATCAGGCCGATAGTCAGATCGTGTTTAAATACATAACTGAAGATCCTGCGCTAGATCTGATCTTTTACAATCATTTGATAAATGTGAAGCCGCAACACGGTAAGTATAAACTACGAGTTGACCCGATCTTGAACTTACAGGTTGGAACCGATCTGGCAGATTCAACGGGAGGAAAATTAGTTACAAATACAAGGGGTTTGATAGCGAGTGCCTATATTGGAAATGATCTTTATTGCGAAACTATGTTTGCTGAGAATCAATCGTTTTTTCCAAACTATTTAAGTTCTTTCAGTAAATCTACCGGTATTGTTCCCGGGCAAGGGCGTCACAAAGCATTTAAAACCACCGGTTATGATTATGCTTTTTCTACCGGTTTTATTTCGTATCAACCCATCAAGCAACTTAATATTCAAGTTGGTCATGGCAAACAAAAGATCGGACACGGTTACCGTTCGCTTTTATTAAGCGATAATTCGTTTAATTACCCATATGCTCGATTTACACAGCAATACTTTAAAGGGAAACTTCAATACACAAATATTTACGCGGTATTAATGAATTTAGTTTCGGCAAGTAAAATACCTACTCCTAATGCAGAGCGATTGTTTCAAAAGAAACCCGCCGCTTTTCAGTATTTGAGTTTGAACGCTACAAAATGGTTAAATGTTTCGTTTTTCCAAGGCATTATTTGGCAAGCAGGAAATGATAAGAACAAACAACATGTGAATTTGATGTATGCCAACCCACTAATAGGTTCGCATGCCGCTGTTTATGGCTTGAATAACGTTAATAATGTATTGCTTGGCGCTGATGTAAAACTGAAATTAAGCAACAAAGTAAATTTGTATGCTCAGTTGATGGCTGATGATATGAGCAACACCAAATCGTTGGGTAACGGTTATGGATACCAATTCGGATTAAATTATTTTGATGCCTTAAAGATCAAAGATCTATTCATTCAATGTGAATTTAATTCGGTTTCTGAAGCGTCGTATATCAGTCCGTTAGGTGCAGAGACCAATCAGTCATTTTCACATTATAACCAAGGCTTGGCCTTCACGCCCGGAACAGGAAACGAGATCTTGTTAGTGATAGATCGAAAATGGAAACGATTGTTTTGGAATTTCAAATATCAGAATCAGTTGATCAAAACCAACGGCGCTAATAATTATAACACCAATATTACCACCGCTAACATTGGTTATTTGATCAATCCCGCGTATAATTTAAATATCAACGTAGGATATATGAACCGTTACCAGAAATTTTATAACTTTAGTACGCCAAATTTAACCACATCTTATATTTTCTTGAGCATTCGAACAAGCTTATATAATATGTTTTATGATTTTTAAATGTTAGAACTGATACTTGTATATCTTACCTCATTTGGAGTTGCTTTATATGCCACGCCCGCATTAATTCGTGTGGCTATTTTAAAGCGATTGACAGATGTGCCAATGGAGGACAGAAAGATCCATAAACGTTCAATTCCTACGGTTGGCGGTATTATTATTTATGCGGCCACCATGTTCTCATTTGCGCTGTGGTATAAAGTTGGCGATGGTAAATTATATGACGAGATCTATCAATCCATTGAAGAATTTAAATTGATCATTGCAACAAGTTTGGTGTTGTTTTTTGTTGGCGTAAAAGATGATATCATAGGAACAGCAGCCGTTAAAAAATTATTTGCCCACATTTTAGTTGCACTTATTTTAGTTTTGATAGGTAACATTAGGATCACAAGTTTATATGGCATTTTTGGTGTTTGGGAAATACCATATTGGGGCAGTGTGTTTATTTCGTTATTCACATATGTAGTGGTGGTTAACGCATTCAATTTAATTGATGGTGTGGATGGATTGGCAGCAGGAGTTGGGATGATAGCTTGTTTGGCTTTTGGCACTTGGTTTGTGTTTGCCGGCAATTATTCGTTGGCAGCCTTATCTTTTTCGTTGGCCGGTGCCTTAATGGGTTTTTTGGTCTTTAATTTTTCACCGGCAAAAATATTTATGGGCGATTCCGGTTCGTTGATCATAGGTTTGTTCGTGTGTATCTTAGCCATAAAATTGATCGAATACCCAATTGAAAAGCTTGATCATTTTTGGGTTCATATTTCAAAGCCAATGTTTGTGATCGCAGCGGTTATTTATCCGTTATTAGACACGCTGCGTGTATTTATTATCAGAACACTCAAAGGTCAATCACCATTGGTTGCCGATAAGAACCATATACACCATCATCTATTGCACAAAGGATATGGGCATGTAAAAACTGTAATAATTATTTATCTTTTCACCGTAGTAACCGTTGGTGTGAGTTTGTTGGGTTATTTTATTCCCGATGCCAACATTGGATTGGCAATGTTAATTGCCATAGCATTGGTCTTTCTACTGTTTGTTTTGGTTATAAATCGTAAGCATGCTAAAGTTTCAGATTAAAAAAAGTTTGTTGCTGTTGGTATTGCTTTTTGCATTATTGGCCAATGCACAAAACGATCCCTTAGCCAAAAATTTGAACATGAATGCCGATCTTCAGCAAAGCATTAATTATTGGCACATTCAAAAACCAAACTTTACCTTTCATTCATCCTTTAAGCCTTACTTAAGCTCAAATGTATCCGCAGGCGCTGATTCAAGCGTTCCGTTCGATCATTATTTGATCCGTAATTTCTTTTTAAGTAAAACACTTAACGAAAAGCCGGAGCGAATCAATCAGTATAATTTTCAGATCCATCCGATCGTGAATGCAGTTGGCGCGTATGATGTATTAGGCAGTAAACCAGTGTATGAACTTTTGGGAGGAGCAAATGTGAAAGTTAATATCAATAACGATTTCACTTTTTCAGGAACTGCATTTGGCGGGCATGTTAAGTTACCTTTCTTTTTAGATACAGTATTTGGTGGAGGAAAGATCATTCCGGGTATGGGCCATGTTTATGGATCTCGTCAAAAGGGTTATCAGGTTTTTGATTACAATGGTTATGTTTCTTATTCACCCCAAAACAATAAGATCTTTAATTTTCAACTTGGTCGCGATAAACATTTTATTGGTGATGGATATCGCTCGGTTTTACTCAGTGATTACGCAAACCCTTATCCATATTTCAGGATCAATGCGAATATTTGGCACATACAATATAATGTGTGGTACACGTATATGAATGATATGACAAATTCAAACGGAGTAAAAAAGAATTTTACCAACAAGTTTGCCACCTTCCATTACATGAGTTGGAATATTTTTAAAGAATTAAATGTAGCCCTATTTGAGAATGTTGTTTGGAGAGGAACAGACACCAATCAGGTAAGATCATTTGATGTGAATTACCTCAATCCTTTAATATTCTATCGTCCGCAAGAATACGCTGTAGGCTCACCCGATAATTCATTTATTGGTTTAAATATTAATGGAAGGATTGCACGTACTTTGAAATTATATGGCCAATTAGGATTAGATGAATTTTTTTTAAAGGAAATACGTGCACGCCGAGGATGGTGGGCTAACAAACAAGCCTGGCAAGTTGGTGCAACATACATAAACGCTTTTAACATTACAGGTTTAAGTTTACAGGCAGAGTATAACGAAGTAAGGCCATATACGTACACGCATGGTTTAGTTTCGCAAAACTATGCGCATTATGGCATGCCGCTGGCACATCCGTTAGGCGCAAATTTCAAAGAGTATCTTGGAATAATAACGTTCAGAAAAGACAGATATGAGTTTAGTTTAAAAGGTATTTGTGCATTTGTTGGAAAAGATACTGTTGGAACAAATAGTAATATGGGACAAAACATCTTTTTAAGCTACACAACGCGCCCTTATGAATATGGTCACAAAACAACGCAGGGCGACAGACATCAGATCCTGCAAAGTGATATGCGATTTACTTATTACGTTTTACCGAATTTAAATGCACGAATTGAGATCGGTTATATTCAGCGAAGCGAAAAGAGTAATGGTGGATACGAATTAGAGAATCCTTATGTATTTATAGGTTTTAAAACCAGTTTTTGGAATATGTATACGGATTAGGCAAGTGCGATCTCTTTAAGCACTTCCAGGCTTTTTACATCATTAAATCCGGGTAAATGTATTTTATAGTATGCCAAAATGCTGTCCAATAAATTACTGCGCTCACTATTGGATAGTTTTTCTTTAACAACATTTACTGAAAGTGACCTGCTAAAGATCACAGAACTAATTTCATTTAAACCTAAAGGGTAAGCTAGTTCGTAAGGTGTAAATTTCCCTTCGCGGCAATCAAAGAATTTGTTTGTAGCGTCAAAATTATTTATTGGTTCTATTCCAAAAAACTCAAGTATGGTGAGTAAAAAATAGTGATGAAAATTGGAGATGTTCGCTTCTGTTTCATTTAAGTAGATCAAGCTGTTGCTGATGAAATCAAATAACTCGGGCTGGCTTGTTTGATCTTTTAAGGTTTTTTGCAGCACTTCATTTATAAATTGTACAACACTTAATTTTTTAAAATCAGAATGGATCGTTGTATAGATGTAATAGCAACTCGCTTCGGTAAGCAACTGCATTTCCTTACTCTCTTTCTTGTTTATTTCAGCTTCAATTAAATTCAACGACATTAATGAAGATGATCGGATCTTAGATGATGGTGAATTTGAAACCCTTGCCATGCAGGTTACAAGCCCGTGTTCTCTTGTAAATAATTTTACAATATGCTTTTTATCGGCATATTTGATACACTGTAAAACAATGGCTTTGTCTTTAATTTGCATTAATTAAGTACTAATACTTTTGTAACAGCTTTTAATTCGGCGGTTGTTGTTGCTGCATATATGGTGTAAACACCAGAACTTACCTTGTTACCTGCAAACGTTTTGAGTGGCCATTCAACCCTGCCGCCTTGTGATTTGGTTTCCCAAACAAAATTACCTGATTCGTCAGAGATCTTTACAATAGAATTATCTACTAAACCTGTAATGTATAAATTGCCTGTATAACCTGGTTTTATGGGGTTTGGATAGGCGTAGATACCGCTGTAATTTTCACTACCATCCATGATCACACTCTTGTAAGATTGTAAGCCCATTCCGGTACCAATAAAAACATCACCGGTTTTGCCATTGTATTTCAGATCGATTATTTCATTTGAGTAAATCGGACTGTTTTCTGTAGTGAAGTGTTGTAACTGGCGTTGACCATCAGGACTAAAGCAATACACGCCGCCGGCTTGGGTTCCAACCCATTTGTTATTTCCACCATCAACATCAATACAAGTAATAACTTCGCTTTCTAAAAGTAATTCAACATTACCATCTTGTACAATTTTTATTGGCTCGCCATCAACTGAACCACCGTTAAAAATATTTCCCGGAGAATTGAACACACGCAATCCGGTTGAAGTTCCAACCCATATTTTTCCATCTTGATCTTCAGCAATTGAAAAAACAGAATTTGAACCTAGATTTCCTGAACCAACATTTTTATTGAGCACCTTATAATTTGCGATGCTAAAATTACCTGGGCTACGATTTGCTTTGCATACGGTTAAACCCTGGTCACGTTCATGTAAGATCCATATCTGATCATTTTTGTCACAAAAGACCTTTCTTACAAATCGTGCAGCACCATCAAAGGCAAAACTTTGAAAAACGTCATCTGTACGTTTAACACATAAATATTTTGTGATGTCACTAACTGCAAACCAAAGGTTACCATCCTTGTCCATGTCTTTACCACTCACACGCCACCAGTTTGGTAATATAGGTGTGATCACTCCGCCTGTTGTATTTCCATTATGTGCTTTAACAAATTGGTTGTTTTTGAATTCAAATAAACCTTGCACCCAACTTGAAACCCATAATCTACTAGAGTCTTTTTTATCGATTAAAACATGGCAAAGATCAATGAGTGTGTCACCAGGAGTACCATCACGTCTCAGATAGGTCCATTCACCATCAACATTTACATTTAAGCCTGCTTTTGATCCTGTAGCACCGCCTCCATTTTCAATATTAATAGGAGAAACTGCAATTTTTCCTTTTTGAATGGATATGTTGCTGATATTACTTGTGTTTATACCATTCACTTTTATAAATTCAGGTGCATAAAACGGATTACTACCCGCAGTTTTTATTAACCCGCTTCCAAGGTCTGCTATCCAAAAAAATTTGCCATCGTAATATAGATCATTAGCCGATGGATATCGGAATTCATATTGGGTAATAAAACCTATTGTATTCCAGTTCTTATTCATGAACAAACTACCGAAGCTTTCGTTTATACCTAATTGATCACCGAAAACCCTCAAGCGTTTAACAATGTAAGGCGGCGTTAGATAAGGGAATTTACTCCAGGCGTTGTTTGAAAACATGTACAATGTATCCTGGCTGTATATTCCACTTTGTTTATATGGCGAGTATGACGCTAAAATTGTATTATTGAAATTTACAACACCTCCATAAGTACCTGCAGGTAAATTAGGATTAGATAATTTCCAGTTTTGATAGTTGCTTAAGATCTTTGTTTTGTAATTACACTGGAACAAACCGTTTGGTGTTGCCGCATAGATCAAAGAATCCGTCATGGTGATCTGATACACCTCCAGGTTGATGCCACCCGGACCAATAATATAAGTTTCTTTGATCTCTAGTTTTTCTGTATCAAACAAGGCAATTCCAAATCCGCATGCCAGATAAGCCATTTTCCCTGAGTAAAAAACTTCATTTATGTTTTTTTTACCGCTGAAGTTTTTCCTGAACAGATCGGAGTAATTAAGTACTTTATCATCACTGGTGATAATATCAATGTTTGAATTATCGTAAATGACCATTAAACGGTTATTGTGTGGATTTTCCCTTAATAAGCGAATACCAACATCGCTTAATCCGTTAATGCGGTTCAGTTTTTTTATACTGTTATCATCCGTATCATAAATTACAATACCTGAATAATTACACCCATATACTTTTGAACCAACTTTTGCAACCGATATACAACTATTTAAACTTAAATGATCTTCCCAATTACCAACACGTGACTGACTCCATAAAACAGGAGAAGAGTATATAAACAATAGTAAAAACGCTATTCGCTGAAACATAGGATAATGAACGATAAATTTACAATATTATTGCTTAAAACTAACCGTAATACAACATTTAAAGGGTATAAAAGTGATATCCATACATTCCGACAAAGGTCGGAATCGCCAGGCCCCCAACGTAACCTTCGATTTGCTTTATGAATTGTGAAATATTTTGTGACTCCGAAGGGATTCGAACCCCCAACCTTCAGAACCGGAATCTGACATTCTATCCAATTGAACTACGGAGCCTTTTGTGCTCATAAAAGTACCAATTTATTTAAAAACATTACCTTTTATGTATTTTTAACTGTAACCTTTTAACGCATTTTGTATTATTGCCCTTTTGTTGCCTAAAGTAAAAATAATCGTATTTCTGTGTTTGCTCACTTTTTTGGTGCAAGCACAAAAACTATCAGTAAAAGGCACAGTAATGGATACCATTGCCAAAGAACCGCTAAGCAATGCGGTAGCAATGGTTGTTAAGCTTTCAGACTCCACATTAACGGATTTTAAAAGAACAAACAAAGAAGGTTTTTTTGAATTCACTGATCTGCCTGTTGATACCTATAAAGTAGTTATTTCATTCAAAAAGTTTGGTGATAAGGTTTTGTATGTTATTGGAAGCAAAACAAATTACGAAATCAATTTTAATAAGATCATAATGCCGCCAAAGAGTATGGACCTTGATGAGGTAACCATATTTGCTTATAAAGACCCTGTTTATTACAAAGGCGACACACTCATATATACGGCAGATAGTTTTAAAGTTAAACCCAATGCCAGTGTTGAGGATCTGTTAAGAAGATTACCCGGTGTAAAAGTTGATTCAAAAGGTAAAATAACCTCTCAGGGAAAAGAGGTAAGTAAGGTTTTAGTTGATGGGGATGAGTTTTTTGGTTCTGATCCAACAATGGCTACTAAGAACCTGGCAGCAAATAGTGTGGAATCGGTGCAGGTTTATGAAAAAAAGAATGAAAATGCTTCTGCAGATAATTCAACGGATGAAACCATTAAAGTGATGAATTTGAAATTAAAAGATGAAGCTAAGAAGGGTTATTTTGGAAAGGTTTCAGCAGGTAGTGATTTTCAGAATTTTCATGAAGGTGAATTGCTTGTTAACCGATTCAGAAATAAGCAAAAGATATCGGTGTTCGCATTGGGATCTAACACGCCAAAAACCGGATTTGGCTGGAGTGACATTGATAAATATGGCTTAGATAACGAGAATAATTATAGCTGGGATGAGGACAATAATTTTTTTATGTCGGGTCAGGATCAGGCTAGCGGTGTGCCAAAAACATTGAATACCGGCATCTATTACAATGATAAGCTAAGTAAAAAAACAAAGATAAATTCAAATTATTCCTATAAAAATAATTTCCTTGTTACCGAAAGCGATGAACGAAGTCAGTATTTTTTAACTGACACCAATTACATCACAAATAATTACAGTAAAAACACCACTAAAAATCAAAAACACACTTTTAATCTCTATATCGAGCATGAGCTGGATTCATTGACAAAACTGAGCTTTAGTCCAAAACTCAATTATAACCTTAATAACTCCAATAGCTATACCAAAAACAATTTCGCCACCACTTCCGATCTTATCACACGCGAAACGGTTAATGACAACAATAGCCAATCTACCAATTATGATCTGAATTCGAATTTAGCATTGAACCGTTCTTTTAAGAAGAAGGATAGATCATTGAACGCGCAATACAATTTAACTTATGGAAGTAATGAGAGCAATGGTTTATTAAAAACTACAAATTCGTTCTTTACAAGTACACTAAATGCTTTGGGTGACATCGATCAGAAAAAAGAAAATGTTTCAGCTAACCAAACACATAACGGAAGTGTTACTTATTACGAACCATTTACGAAGAAGATCAAAGCAGAAATTAATTATGAATTTACTTATAACACAAACGACCAATATAAAAAATCATTGAATAAATTTAATGGCGATTATTCTGTTTTGGATTCGGTTTTCTCAAATGATTTCTCGAATGATAAAATGATCAATCAAGCGAAGCTGCGATTTATATATGAATTAAAGAAGTATCGTATTAGCATTGGTGCAAAGGCGCGTCAGGTAGATCTTACAAACACGAATAACTATACCGGTGCCATTTTTGAACAAAGCGTTCAAAACCTGCTCCCTTTCATGAATTTCAATTACAACTTCAATCAAAATACACATTTGTATATGTTTTACAATACAAATTCTCAGCAGCCAAGCATCAATCAATTACAGCCTTTGCCAAACAACGCCAATCAAAATTTTATTACTTTGGGTAACCCTAATTTGGTTCCAACATTCGGACACAACTTCAATTTAAATTTTAATTCATACAAACCAGTTTCAGGAAAATATTTTTGGTCGGGGGGTAATTACAACTTTACGCAAAACGCTTTCTCCAGCAATTTGATTTATGATTCACTCGGTCGCTCCATTTCAACACCAACAAACATCAACGGAAACTATAACGGTGCAGCATGGCTTGGCGGTAACATTCCAATGTTTAGTCGCGTTTTGGCCATAAGTATTAATGGTAACCTGAATTTTTATAGTAATAATAACATCATTAATAATGTGCGTAATACTACCAAAAACACAACGTATAGTGGCGGTTTGCAATTCAATATCGATCTTGAAAAATATGTTTTTGACATTGGCGGAAATTATGAGTATAACATCCCTTATTCAACCATTAACAATCAAAACAATAAACCTTACACATCGCAGCAATTTAATTTTTCGGGTAGAGTAGAGTTGCCTAAAAAAATATTTATTGAAACAGATGCCAATTACAACATCAACAGTCAGCGTACCGCCGGTTACAACATCAATTTTGTGATCATCAATGCATCCTTAGCAAAGCATTTCGGGAAACTGGAGAACCTTATCGTTTCTGTAAAAGGGTTCGATCTTTTAAATCAAAACATTGTTGCCAACCGACAAGTATATAACAACATTATAACAGACACTAAAACAAAGATCATTACCCGCTATTTCTTATTGAACGTAACCTATAAATTCAACAATCAAAAAACAAAAGATGAATCAGAAGAATATTAAAATAGTATTTCTGTTAACTTGTCTTTTGATGGTATTGCAAACAAAAGCGCAGATCAATTACGGAAAGGTAACGTATGAGCGTAAGACCAATTTGCATAAGCGATTGAAGCATTGGGAAGATGTAAAGGAATGGATAAAGGAAAGCGACAAAATAAAGATCGACGAATTTGAGTTGTTTTTTAATGATACTATGTCTGTTTTTAAACCAATTGAAACAGATTACCGTGAAAATTTTGAATGGGCAACATCACGTAACATGACCTATCAGAACAAGAAAGCGGATACAAAGGTCACATTCAAGAAAATATGGGGTGAAGAATTCATATTAAATGATTCACTTTCTAAGCGTGTTTGGAAGATTACCGACGGGCAACGGAATATTGCAGGATACAATTGCCGAAAAGCAATTTGGGTGGAGAATGACAGCAGCAGAGTTTATGCCTGGTATACGGATGACATCATTCCCGGATTTGGACCTGAAAGTTTTAATGGCTTACCAGGAATGATCTTGGGATTGGCTACAGAGGATGGCGGAACCATTTATTTTGCAAAGAAAGTAGAGATCGTAAATCCAACATCAGTAAGTTTGGCGCAGCCAAAAACAAAGAAGAAAGCCATGAAAACAGCCGATTTTAAAAAGCAACTTCAAAAAGATTATGGCAAAGAGAAATGGGGCAAAGCCATGTTGCTTAATAATTTTGGCGGTGTAAATTAATGAATGCCGGTACTGTAACTTTCACGTTTCATCGGATTGATACTGCAAACAGGAATGTTACTGATATCAACCATTTTTTCCGACATCGTTCCGCTGAACATCTCACCTAAACTTTTATCTTTTTTATTCATCTGAATGATCAGATCACACTCATTTTTATTGGCATAATCAATAATTGCTTCGGCCACATCATTTGCAGGAATTGATTTGTTGGTACAATTAACGCCTTTTTCTTTAATGAATTTTTTAACCTGCTGTAAGTAAGGTAATAATTTGTTCTCGTATTTGTGATCGCTAGGAGGAAACACAGATACAATACGAAGATCTGCTTTGTAATAATTTGCTAATTGAACGGCAATACCAACCTTTTCGCGACTCTCAGGGCTAAGGTCAAAAGGAAGAACAATGTTTTTACACTCTAAACGATTATTTGCCGAACGTATGGTAATTACCGGACAAGGGGCATTTTTAATGAATTTACTGGCCTGGTTTGTGTTCATAAAACTTCTGAAGCGAACATGTGTATCTAGTCCGGCAACAATAAGCATGCAATCTAATTCAACTGCTTTTTTATCGGTTACCTCATAAATATCACCTTCGTAATTTAAAGTTTCAACCTTTAAACCCGATTCCTGCGCTATCTCGGTCTTTAATTTTTCAAGATCTGCAGCATGATCTGCACTTCCGTGCTTATACACGTGCATGATAATAAGTTTGGAATGGGTTAATCTGCCAATGTTAAACGAATGTCTAACGGCTACTAACGATTGTTTGGAGAAATCAATCGGAATTAAAATAGAACTGTTTTCTCTTAATAACATAACGCTTAATTTTTACCCACAAGTTAGGTAAAAATACCTCTCAATTTTAAAAAATTACCCACAAACAATGGTTTATAACCGATAAATTTAATTTTTTGAGCATTAAACTTTAAGGATTATAGTAAGTCTAACACTTTGGGACCATATTTTAACATTGTAAAATTCAATTATTGTTATAACTTTAAATTAAATAAAATCATCATGAAAAGATCATTTGTATTCATTTTAGCTTTAGCTGCGGGCATGTCGTTCGCGCAGGAAACAAATACTTTGCGTTGGGGCCTTCAACTGGGTTTGAATGGCAACGAATCAAAGTTCACAAGTGGCTCTGCAAATGCAAACGCGCGATTCCATCACAATTCGCATGGAACCGGTATGTTAAATGTGGTTGGTCGTTATGATCTTAATAACCATTGGATGATAGAAGGTGGTATGGGATTAAATTCTTTAGGTTTTAGCGATGCCATTGCCGAGAATTACTCCTTTATTAATCCGGGCAAGCGTTTTACTAATGTTGAAACAACAGTAGGTTTGGCTGAATTGCCATTAATGGTGTCTTATAAGTTTAATCCGAATTGTAAGAACTGGAAGTGGTTTATAAGTGCAGGTGGTGCCGCGGTATTTGTTTCAGATGTAAATAAATACAGTGAAGCTGTTAAAGGTAACGATGGTCCGTCGAATGTAGTTTACTTATCTAGTGCAACAAGCGGTAATAAAGGCGGGTATTTAAATTTACGTTTTGCAGCCGGGAGAGAAAAAGTATACCAGTCGGGACGCATTTTTAGCTGGGCATTTGTATGGAATGCAGGTTTAAGTGAAATGGCAACCAATACCGTTAATTACACCATAGATAACCAAGCTTATTCGCATACATTTAGTAACCATGGTCATTTCTTTGGTTTCAGAATGGCATATTATTTTAAACCTTTGAACAGTATTGCAAAAGTTAATACCAAAACGATTTCAAAGTAAATATTCAAGTAAAAAAAAGCGGCTCAATTTAGAGCCGCTTTTTTTATGGGTTAATTTTTATGAGTTTCTTTCTACCAAGTAAGATCCCATCCGGGTTCATTAGCTGAAGGATGTAAACACCTTCTTTTAACTCACCAATTCTAATATTCTTTTCGGTATCATTCAATTTTTTAGTGAACACTTCTTTTCCTGCAACATCTAAAATTGATACCGCATCAATGATCGCAAGGTCAGTTGATCTGATCTCAACCTGATCGCTAGTTGGATTTGGATAAATTTCAAATTGATAGGTTGGTGCTTGTTCATTTATACCTGCAACAGCAACAAAATTCATTGAAAAGGTAGTGCATACTTTACAATTTGCCAGATCCTTCACACATAAGGTGTGTTGCCCAACACAAACAGTTGGGTATGGATTGTAATTTGTTCCAAGATCAACACCATCTAAAGTTACAGTCGGATTGTTGGGTGAAGGGGCATAACCGCCACTATAATTAACCGTTAAGCTGCCGTTACAACAGGTTGAACATGCTGCCGGATTAATGGTTGGCGTCATTAATATCAATTGTGCAGTGGAAGTAATAGGCACCTGCAATAATTCGAAGCCAACCAATACCATGCTGCTATTATAAAAGTTCACCGAATAATTTGCCGCACAGGCGCATAAATTACTAATTGTAATGGAATTGCCACTTGAACTTTGTACCGTAGTATTTGGACACGACGCTGAATTTGTAAGCACCGCGGTAAAAGGCCCTGTGGTTGTAGTGGTTGTAAACACTACGCTGCCATCACACGCATTAAAGCATGTGGGTTGTATGATGGTGTCTTGCACAAAATTCTGTGATTGAGATGCGCTTGTAAAAAACAGACCCATCGCTAAAAGTAAAAGTTTATTCATGTCATCAATTTAATAAAAAAATACGAATTAATCAATAGTTGCCATCACCTTTAACTCAATACCAATTGGTGTCGGGAGTTTGTTTATTTCAATGGTGGTTCGGCACGGCGGATTTTCTTTAAAATATTCTGCCCAAATTTTATTGTAAATTGGGAAATCATCTTTCATGTTTGTAAGAAACACGGTTACATCAATGATCTTATCCCAACTGCTCCCCGAATCTTCCAAAATATATTTAATATTCTGAAACACACTGTGGCATTGTTTTGCAATATCGTAACTAACAATATTTCCATTCTCATCCAGTTCAACCCCTGGTATTTTTTTAGTACCTCTTTCGCGCGGACCAACGCCACTTAAGAATAATAAATTGCCAACACGTCGCGCATGCGGATATAATCCAACCGGCTCAGGTGCTTTCGAAGATTCAATTTTTTCTGATGACATAATTATCGGTTATAAAATCAAATGTAATTAATACTTGTAAAACCTATACATCAATTTTTAAACCTTTTAAACGGTTAATTGCTCATAATTCCTGTCAATTATGTTCATTGAGCCCTTCAGGAATTAAAAAATGACTATTTTTAAAAAGTGGTTGAAATGCTCAAATATTGGGATAAGGAATTGTTTTTAAAGATCAATTCATTGCATACACCTTTCATGGATAAAGTGATGTGGGTTATCAGTAATGATTTCTTCATCTATCCATTTATTGTGGCATTTTTGTATTGGTATTTCAAACGTTCTAACGGAAAACGAACTGCTGTTTTGTTGCTGGCTATTGGTTTCACAGTGGCCACATCCGACCTTTCAACGAATTTGATCAAACATTCTGTGAAACGTTATCGCCCGAGTCACAACCTCGAGATTAAAGATATGGTGCACAGTGTAAATGATTATAAAGGAGGTCAGTATGGTTTTTTTTCCAGCCATGCCTCCAATGCTTTTGCAATTACTATTCTGTTTTTTATGAGCGCTTCATTCTTTATTCAAAGGAAATGGCGTTTAATGTTTTTTATTTTGCCTCTGTTGATCGGTTATAGTCGAATTTATTTAGGGGTTCATTATCCTTTTGATATTATATGCGGGGCTATTAACGGGATGCTTGTTGGAATATTGGTATTTGTGATCATTCAAAAGTTTTTTAACGATAGTCATGCTCCTTCAAAAGTTTAAGAAATATATAGTTGTATTATTGGTTTGGATCTGCAACTCATCAATAGTGGCCCAATTACCTGAAACGGATCTATGGTTAATAAAGCCTGATGTTAAGGATCGATCAACGATCACCGAGATCATTAATATTACCAATAGAGCAGGTTATGATAATCAACCTTCGTTCTCAAAAGACGGAAAGCAGATCTATTTTACTTCTATTCATGAGGATAAGCAAGCAGATATCTATGCTTATCAACTGAAAAGTAAAAAGATCATACAGCTTACAAGAACCAAGGAAAGTGAATATTCACCAACGGAATCGCCCTTAAAGAATTCAGTAGCCGCAGTAACTGTTTTACAAGATAGCTCGCAGGTCATACAATTAATGGATCAAAAAACGTTTACTGTTATCCCAACTAAATTATCATTGGTTGATTCGGTAGGATACTATAACTTTTTAAATACGGATACGGTTTTGTATTACAAATTAACTGATCCGCACTCATTACGGTTTCATGTAATTTCAAATGGCGCTGATGGTTTTTTAGCAGAACACCCATGCCGCACATTTAAAACAATTGACAGGTCACGTTTTATATATGGCGTTAAAGATTCAATCAGCACAACATTTTTAATTTATGATGTGAAATTGCAAAAAGCAAATTTATATGCAAAGATAGCGTCGGTTAACGAAGACATGGTTTGGCATAACCAATACGGGTTATTGATATCCGATGGCGCGAAGATCCTGCAATACAATGAAACGCAAAAGACATGGAACGTATTTTATGATCTTTCTGACAAAGGAATAAAAAAGATCACCCGTTTTGCATTTCATCCTCAAAATAAATATTTAGTTGTAGTAAACAATTTATAAGTGATCATCACCATCCTATATTTTTTAATCATTGTTTTTTTGATCTATAGGAATGGATTTTTTGGCGTAATTAAAGACAAACACATTTCATCTTTTCAATTTATTTTACTTTTTACTTTCAAATGTTTGGCAATACCTGTTTTTTACTGGGTGTATCAACATTATTATGGCGGACTTAAAAATTTTGATGCGGGTAAATTCTTTGATGATTCAAAAGTTATTAATGGTCTGGCGCTTGACCATCCATTGGAATATGTGAAGTTGTTGTTTGGTTTTCAGGCTGATCAGGAAGGTACATTTTTGTATGAGAATTACATAAAGTATACGGCTAACTGGGATGAAGGAACTTCATGGCGATTGTTTTTTAACGATAACAGAACAATGATCCGGTTGCATTCCATCATTCATTTTATTTCATTCAATACATATTCGGTTCACGCCTTGATCTCATGTTTATTAAGCTTTATAGGCATTGCTTTAATTTTCAGATCCTTAAAGCATTTATTCATTGGAAAAGAAATTTGGTTATTGCTTGGTTTTGTGGCCTTACCAAATTTGTGGTTATTCAGTGGTGCGCTTTTAAAGGAACCTTTGGTTGTTTTTCAGATCGGACTGATCTTTTTAATATCTGATCGTGTTTTACATCGTGGTTTATCATCAATTAAAAAGCTGTTCTATTTAATATTCATTTGCTTTTTGGGTTATGTTTTAAAACCTCAGGTAGTATTACCAGTTGCGTTTTTTTATTTGATATATAAATTGGTTTTAGCTATTCCGGTTAATTATAAAGGTATGCTTTACATTGTTTTGTTAATTGTCGGTATTACAATTGTAAATTTTGTTTTTGTTCCGGTAAAAAAAATGACCATGTTCAGTTTTATCAATAAAAAACAAATTGAGTTTTATGATGCAATGAAGGGTGGTATTTTTTTGAAGGACAACGAAAAGTTTGTTCGATTACCATATGATCAAACTTTACTTATCAAAGATAGTGCAGAATCACAATCCAATATTCGAATTAAAAAGGGTGTTTCATTTATGTATTGGGAACACCATCATCAGAAGGATACGCTTTATTGTTCGAGTAATTTGGATACAACAACAAACTATACCGTGGTATATCAAATTGTTCCTGCACGATCATCCTATTCCATTGAACCACTTGCGCTGAATTCAAACATATTTTCTACTCTTGCATCATCAACTTATTACGGTTTATTTTACCCTGTAAAATTTGATACACTTTTAAACAGCATTGTTTCACTTGAGAACATTCTTTACATGTTGTGTTTCATAATTGTATTAGTTGGGATCATCCGGTCACATCAACGAATTCATCTTCTGTTCTTTTTATCTCTTGTACTTGTTTTTGTTGCTTTTATAGGAATTGCAACACCTAATATTGGTGCCATTGTGCGTTACCGAAGTGTGATAACCCCTTTTTTGTTTATAGCCGCAGTAAAAACAATTATTACATTTTATGACACCGGAAAATTTTATAGAAGAAGTAACAAAAGCATTTAAAAAAAATGAAAATACTGAAAATGCAGTGGCCATGAGTAAGTATATGAAGAATTTATTTCCGTTCTATGGCTTAAAAAAACCATTACGTGCTCAAGTTACTAAGCCGCTCATACAAAGTGTTAAAGATTCGGTTGATGAAAATTGGATCATAAGAACAACTGCCTTACTATGGAAACAAAAGGAGCGCGAATACCATTATACAGCTATTGAATTATTTAGAGTTTATAAAAAACACATAACACCTAAAAGTTTTCCTCACATCGAAAAGATGCTTTTGAGCAACTCTTGGTGGGATAGTGTGGATGGTTTGGTTGGGAATATCATTTCGTTTTTAGTAAAAAAGTACCCTGAACTAAAAAAGGAAATGAAACGTTTTATAAGAGAGGAGAATATGTGGTTACGTCGCGTGGCTATTATACATCAATTACCTTATGGCAAACAAACAGATACTGAATTTTTGTACACTTCTTGTGAAACCAATATGTACGATAAGGAATTTTTTATCAGAAAGGCCATTGGCTGGGCTTTGCGTCAGTATGCCAAAACAGACCCAAAAAGTGTTTATGCGTTTGTGGAAAAGAACAGGAGCAGCCATCTAACCTGAGTATCAGGGAGGCTTTAAAGCATAAATAATTGCTTTAGTAAGTAAAAATTCCAGTATATTTATACTTCATTGATATGGGATTATTTCGTAAAAAAAGCATTGACCAAATTTTAAAAACGGCCGATAGTGAGCATCATGGTTCATTGGCAAAACACCTTGGTGTAAAAGACCTCACCGCCTTTGGTATTGCAGCAATTATAGGTGCCGGTATTTTTTCAACTATTGGTAAAGCCAGTGCCGACGGTGGTCCGGGTGTGATATTCTTGTTTTTATTTACCGCATTGGCTTGCAGTTTTGCTGCTTTTGCTTATGCCGAGTTTGCCTCTTTAATTCCTGTGAGTGGAAGTGCATACACTTACAGTTATGTTGCCTTTGGCGAATTATTTGCATGGATCATTGGTTGGGCTTTAATTATGGAATATGCCATTGGTAATGTTACGGTTGCCATTTCATGGAGCGATTATTTTACAACACTTGTCTCTAATGTATCCAACTATGAAGTAAACGAATGGCTGCGTACCGATTACTTTACTGCCAAAACAAATTATTTTAAAGTTTATGAAATGCTTACATCGGGGCAAACACTGGCAGATGTGAAAGCAAATCCTGAAACAGCCAATTTGGTTGAAGGCTTTTTAGCATACGGCAGTGCACCATCTTTAGGTGGTTTAAAGATCATTTTTGATGCGCCTGCTTTGCTGATCAATGTATTGATCACCATACTTGTTTATCGCGGTATCAAAGAAAGCCGAAATGCCAGTAACATGATGGTGTTGGTTAAGTTGGCCATTGTTTTGCTTGTTATTTTTGTTGGCGCATTTTATGTGGATACAAAAAACTGGGATCCTTTTTTACCGAATGGTATTGGCGGTTTGTTGAGTGGAATTAGCGCTGTGTTTTTCGCATACATCGGCTTTGATGCTATTTCAACAACAGCTGAAGAATGTAAGGATCCGCAACGTGATCTGCCACGTGGTATTTTATACTCCATAATTATTTGTACTGTTTTATATGTTGCCATTGCATTGGTTATTACCGGCATGGTGCATTACAGCGAATTAAAAGTGGCCGATCCATTGGCCTTTGTGTTTGAAAAAATAAAGGATCTGCAATGGTTAGCGGGTATTATTGCGGTGAGCGCTGTTGTTGCAATGGCAAGTGTGATGTTGGTGTTTCAATTGGGGCAACCACGTATTTGGATGGCGATGAGCAGAGATGGATTGTTGCCACCAAAATTTGCAAAGATCAATAAGAAATACAAAACTCCAGGCTTCTCCACCATATTTACCGGTATTTTGGTAGCAGTTCCAATTTTCTTTGTCGACATAAATATGGTAACAGACATTTGTTCTGCAGGAACGTTATTTGCGTTTATTTTGGTTTGTGCCGGTGTATTAAAATTAAGGGCTGAACATAAAGACTATAACCCAAAATTTAAAGCACCTTATGTGAATGCAAAGTTCATTATTCCGGCTTTATTTTTAGCGAGTGTAATTGCCTTGATCATTTTTGATAAAGAAACATTTGATTATTATTTGAGATTCGAATCCATGCATGCGTTCTTATCAAAGCTAACTGTATATACTTTTTTTGTTGGTTTTGCAGTTTTGAGTTATTTGTCATTTAAACATAATTTCTCGTTGATACCGGCTCTTGGATTGATCTGTTGTTTTTATATGTTATCGCAATTAGGTTACAAGAACTGGTTGTATTTTATTATTTGGTTGATCATTGGTTTAGTGATCTATTTTGCATACGGACGAAAACACAGCAAACTTAACTTATCTCATAAATAATCATGTTAGTTTTAGTTACAGGCGCCACATCCGGCATAGGAAAAAGTACAGCAGAAATTTTCGCGAAAAATGGTCATGATCTGATCATCACCGGAAGAAGAAAGGAACGATTGGAGGAGATCGAAAATGGACTGAAGAAGAAATACAATGTACATGTTACTTCTCTTTGTTTTGATGTGCGAAAAGTTGATGAGGTAGAAGCAGCTATTCAAAACCTCCCATCTGAATTAAAGAAAATTGATGTATTGATCAATAATGCAGGTTTGGCAGCTGGTTTAGCACCAATAAATGATGGCGAGTTACAACATTGGGAGCGAATGATTGACACCAATATCAAAGGGTTGTTGTATATGACCAAAGCTGTATGTAAGTTGATGATCGAACGAAAAAGCGGACACATCATTAACATTGGCTCAATAGCAGGCAAGGAAGTGTATGCAAACGGAAATGTTTACTGTGCTACAAAACATGCGGTTGATGCATTAAATAAAGGAATGCGTATTGATCTGTTGCCGCATAACATTAAGGTAACAGCTGTTAATCCGGGAATGGTTGAAACGGAGTTTAGCATTGTACGTTTTGATGGTGATGAAGAGCGCGCAAAAAAAGTGTACGAAGGTTTACAACCTTTGAAACCTGAAGATATTGCCGAAACGGTTTATTGGGCAGCATCACGTCCGGGTCATGTAAATATTAATGATATTGTAATCATGCCGAGTGTGCAAGCTACTGCAACTAATGTGATCAGAGAAATTAATGCGAAATAAAATAAATACATTTTATTTGTTTTTATTTAGCTTACTGTTTTTTGTAGTAAGTTCTTATTGCAGTTATGGCGGAAACGGATCACGTGATGCCTATACGCGCATAGGTGTAGCCCCGGTAATAGGCTTTTACAAATTAGACACAAAACATGCAAGCACGCCTCGTTCACGCATGAGCTTTTCCGGTTTCATAAAACGCGAGTGGAGTATCGATCGATCGAATCAACTTTTTATTTCTATTGGCGGTGAATATTTTTTGCATGGCCTGAGTGCTAAAACTTATTATTTTGATCAGGATACACTTCAGTTGTACACCGGGGAATTTAATTATTCGTATAAGCTTTATTTTACCGAAGTGAATTTACCCATACAGGCAAAATTCACTTTTAAAAGTACAACCAATAGCTTGGTCACTCCTTATTTTACTGCAGGATATCATTTAAGATATATTACATCTACTTCGCTGAAGGTTGAGCAGGAAGGCGCACTGATAAAAAGTGATTTTGTAGACACGAAGTTTAAGAACCCATTTATTTTAAATCAGATGAATTCTTTTATTGGTTTGTGTTTTGGATTACAAAACAACCGAACGCGAAGTAATTCAATTACATTTTTTGCTGAAGCTTCCTTTAAATATGGCTTTTCACCTTATTCCTTCAAGGAAAAGTATTCTCCCTCATCTTTGTATATTAATTCAACTCATCTGGCCCTTAATATAGGAGTAGGATTTTAATGTTTAACTTTATCGCGCTTTGGTTGTTATATAAGTATTGCAAAACTATTATCAAATACTCGGTTTAGCCAATTTTGCCGGTGCAGGCGAAATAAAAAATGCCTTTAGGAGATTGGCAAAGTTATATCATCCTGATATTAACCCTTCGGGGCAAGAATATTTTAAAGGCATAGTTAAGGCGTATGAAATTTTATCTGACCCTTATCAAAAATCGCAATACGATTATAAGCTTAAGTTCCAGTTAAATCAGGCATACCAAAAAGCAACATCGCCAACACAAAAACAGCAAGCCAAATCGCAGGAAGCAAGCGAACAGGAATTGAAGCGTCGGCAATATTATCAAGAGCATTACAAAAAACATTATCAGCAATCGCAAGCAACTGTTACTGAAGAACCAAAGCGTACCAATAATGAATTCAGGAATATTTTAGTTGCCACACCAATTGCTGTTTTACTGATCATGCTCATTTTAAATGTCTGGAATAACAAACCAGAGTATGCTATTGTGAAGTATGAAGAAAAATTCCAGAAACCAAAACCAAAGGAAGAACCAACCCGAAAGCGTGTCATAACGGGTGATACGCCGTACATGGATTATTTTGGAGGAGCAAAGAATGATACGATCGCGAAGCGAAGCATGAGATTTAAGAACATGAGTGGGAGTGACATGATCGTTTTTTTATTTGCCAGTAATAAATTTTTGCGCAGTTGTTACGTTGAGCACGGCTATGAAGTAACTATTGATCAGTTACCTAAGGAGATCAACACAATTCGGGTGATGCAAGGAACAAATTTTGAGTACATAAAGGAATTGCCTAAGGCCGGTGTGTATGGCGCATTTGTAAAGGATTGCAAATTTTACCAATACAGTAAAAAATTAAAACTTAATGGTAACAATCAACTTACCCTGGTTAATTTTATAGAACAGGGTTTTGTTGAAGTAAAAGAAGAAGATTTTTTTATAAAGAACACCGGATCAAAACAGATCTGATAGTTGTTTAGGCAGTATCCGTTCAATATTCTTTCCTTTTGTGTTTTCAGTCTTTTTTCTTGCTGTTAGTTTTGTTTCCGAAGCGTTCGGGTATTTGTTCACGCCAATTAACACTAACTTATTTTCTTTGTATTGTTCAGCTAAGGCGTTAAAGTTTTCGTTGATAGTATTTTGTATTTTTCCTGAATTTAAACAAGCTATCAATCCGCCGTTTGCTTCAATATCTTTAAATGCATCCCAGGCTTTTTCTGCTAATTGCTCCGTTAAACTTTCTATATAATAACTGCCGCTTGCCATATCAGCTACTTTATTCAAGTAACTTTCATCTCTTAAAATATGTTGCTGGTTAATAGACATGCGGGAACTAAAATCACTAGCATCATTAAATGAATGATCGTAAGCCATCACACTTAAACTATTGGTACCGCCAATAACAGCGCTCATTGCTTCTGTTGTGCTTCTTAGCAAATTGGTGTAGGCATCTTTTTCGCTTTTATTAAGTTCAGATGTTTGGCAATGGATGTGCAATTCAAATGACGTTTGATAGGTAGCTTGCAACAGATCGATCAATTTACGGAAGGCTCTTAATTTGGCGATCTCCATAAAAAAATCTCCGGCAATTGAAAAGGTCACATGAATGATCTTATTGTTCAAAGCAGAATTATTGTTCAGGTAATTAAAATATTCATTAACATGCGCCACGGCAAATGCCAACTCGTTCACCTGATTGGCACCGGCTTCCTGATATAAACTCGCGTTAACAGGTATGTGAATAAGATCTTTCATGGCTGCAAGATCTTTTTCCTGAGAATCATGCCATTCGCCATAATAGCCAAACAAACCAATAGGGTCAAGTATCACAACGCATTTGATCTTGCCATCGTATTTATTTTTTACGCCATAAAATGATCTCAGATCATTTAATACATGCAAGGCATCATTGCTTATAACGAATTGTGTGTAGATATGCTCTACAGAAATATCTTTTAATAATTGCGCGGTATCTATTTTTTTATGGATCACAAACACTAAACCTGTTGCGCCTTTTTGTAAAGCACTTAAGGCTTGTTTATTGGCGCTTGATTCGTTTGTAACATAAATGTGTTCACAGGCATCCCAGCCAATATGGTTAAATAAAGGTTCGGTAACTTTGGGCAGATCAGCATTTGAGTAAAACGGATGAACATCTATTCCGTTTGAAGTGTGCCAGGTGAGGGTTTGAAAATCAATTCCTTTCAGATCTTTAATGATCTGATCTTTCCATTGATCATTTGTTACACCGGTAAATTCAGAAAATAATTTTTGCATAATTAAAAGATCTTAGCCACTTCTTTTTTAATAAATTCTATGGCAATTTCACTCGGTAATTTTTTGTCTAATCCTGCAGCAACATTTAAGACCATCATCGCCAATTCATTACTTGGTCCTTCCGGCGAAACCTTGGTTGATGAGATATTGATCAGTTTGATGAGCTCCTCTTTCGCATTCTTTACAAGTTCCCATGAGCCATGCGTCACATAAATTTGCTGCGATAAATTATGCTCATACTCCGTGCGGATGGCTTTTATTAATTCGAGTTGAAGTTGTTGCGACGACATACCATTTTTATTGGTACGAATCACTAATGTATTTGGGTTAATACGTTCAAGGTATATGATCAAACGCTCATAAGCCTGAATTTTTAAAGGCAACACTGTGCTTTGGTTGGCTTTTTTTAATTCGTGATCGCGTTTGGTTTGTTCTGCTTTTAAAAAACTTTTAATTACAAAATACACTGCGGCAAATACAACACCGGCAGGTAAAATGATCTTTAGTATTTCAATGAATGCATCCATAGTATGTGATATGAGTTGTTGATTTATAGATAATTACAACGATTTGAATTTCGCAATATTTATTGGTTTTTAAAAATTTTATCTTTCTTATGGAATTATATTTTTTTAGCATCTTTATATAAAAGCATTGTTATGGAAAAGCGTTCGTTTTTAAGCATTTTTTTATTATTTATCGGGGGTTTGGTTTTTGCCCTTCCCTTATTTTTTAACTCATATAATACCATGAAATCAATTAGTTACGGGAAAAATGACAATTACGAAAAACTTTGGAAACGCGTTGATAGTTGTGAAAGTAAAGGCTTAACCGAAAGTGCTTTAAAAATAGTTGAATTCATTTATTCGAAAGCTAAAACCGATAATAATGCACCACAACTGGTAAAATCGGTAATTGTGCGCATGAAGTTCAAACAATACAAAGAGGAGTTTTCTCTTGAAAAGAACATAAACGAACTTTCAGTAGAGGTAGAACAAGCTAAATTTCCGGTTAAACCTGTTTTGCAAAGTTTATTGGCCGATGCTTATTGGCAGTATTTTAATAACAACCGATGGAAATTTTACGACCGTACACAAACTGTTAATTTTAAGAATAACGACATTGAGACCTGGGATCTGAAAACTATTACCAGTGCGGTTATTAATAATTATAAAGAGAGTTTAAGTAACGTTGATAGTTTAAAAGCAACCAAAGTTGATGTGTTTGATGAGGTGCTTCATAAAGGAACAACTGACTGCCGCAACTGGCGACCAACCCTATATGATTTTTTAGCACACCGGGCATTACCGTTTTTTGCCAATACAGAGCCTGATGTGCAGCGTCCTGCAAATCGCTTTACGATCAATGATGATGCATTTTTGGCGCCAGCCACTGATTTCTCAAAGATCAAATTGGTTAATCCATCTGATAGTTTAGAAACCAAGTACTATGCATTAGAGATCTTGCAAGACCTGATAAAATTCCATTTGAATGATAAAGATCCGGGTGCCTTAATTGATGCAGATCTTTTCAGGATCGATTACATCTATGGTCATACTCAAAATCCAAAGAAGGATACACTTTATTTTGCAACACTTCAAAAACTGCAACAAACCTATTCAGCCAATTCACGAGTTACTGAGATAGACCACCGTATGGCAAACTGGTATGTGAACAAAGGAAATTCTTACGACCCATTACAAGGCGAAAAATATAAATGGCATAAAAAGAAAGCTAAGGAAATTTGTGAGGCTGCTATCAAAAAAATGCCTCAGTCTTATGGCGCCAAAGAATGTCAGAATCTCATCTATTCCCTTAAAAATAAATCGTTCAATTTAACTGTTGAAGAGGTTAACGAGCCTGCAAAACCTTTCAGAGCATTAGTTAGCTCAACCAACATTAATAAGTTATATTTCAAAATAGTTAAAACATCGCATCACGAATTAAGAAAGATCTACAGAAAAGATTGGGGTGAGAAATTATACAATGCCCTAAATGCTTTACCAACTGTAAAAACCTTTACGCAAAACATTGAAGATGATGGCGATTTTCAAAAGCATAACACCGAAATTCAAATGCCGGAGTTGCCTTTTGGTCATTATGTGATCATCTCATCACTTGATCCCGGTTTTAAGTATTCAAATAATTTGGTGTCATATGCGCAGTGTGTTGTTTCAAATATTGCAACCATGGAACGCCGCCGAGAAGATAACGGTTCATATGATATTTTTGCTTTGCACCGCCAAACCGGCGAACCTTTAAAGAATATTTCGGTTCAGCTGTGGTACGAGCGTTATGATTACAGCACCCGCGATTATAAATTCATTAAAGGCGATCAGTATAAAACAGATGAAAAAGGATATTTGAATATTAAGCCAAAGGCAAAGTATGAAGAGAACAGTTTTTATTTGGAACTGATAAATGGAGCTGATGATTATTTTAATAATAATTCATACTACACGTATGATCCGGGTAATCAGGAACACACGCAAGTAACCACACATTTCTTTACAGATAGGGCGATCTACAGGCCCGGACAGATCGTTTATTTTAAAGGAATTGTGCTGGAATCAAAAAGCAAGAAAAACCCTGTAATTAAAGCGAACTATCCGGTAACTGTTACATTTTATGATGTTAACTATCAAAAAGTATCTTCTTTAGATCTTACCACAAATGAATATGGTTCATTCAATGGTTCATTTACTGCACCGCAAGGCTTATTAACCGGACAAATGCATATTTCTGACGGACATGGTACAGTATACTTTAGTGTGGAAGAATATAAACGCCCTAAGTTTGAAACCAATTTTAATCCGGTGAAAGGATCATTTAAGATCAATGATGAGATCGAAGTGAGTGGAAATGCCAAAGCATATGCCGGAAACGTGATAGATGGTGCTAAAGTTTCTTACCGTGTTGTAAGGCAGGTTAATTATCCGTATTGGTGGTGGTGGTATCGTCCTTATTACAACAGTGGCGGCGATGTTGAGATCCTCAATGGTGAAACCACAACAAATGATACAGGATCATTTATCATTAAGTTTAAGGCGTTGCCCGACGAATCGGTTAGTAAAGAAAGTCAGGCTACTTACCAATACCAAATATTAGCAGATGTAACCGATATCAATGGCGAAACACATTCATCAAGTTCTTATGTAACTGTTGGTTATCAGGCTTTGGAATTAAGTATTTCTAATGAGGCGATCATTGATCAAAAAGAAATTAAACCATTCCGCTTTCAAACAGTTAATTTAAACGGTGTACCTGAAGCAGCGAAAGGAAATTTTACGATCTATAAATTAAAACAACCTGAAAAGGTTTTCCGTAATCGTTTATGGGCACAGCCTGACAGACATGTAGTAAGCAAAGAAGCATATTATAAATTGTTCCCTAATGATCTGTATGCCGATGAATTGAATAAATTCAAATGGGAAAAAGAAAAACAGTTTGATAAAACATTTGATACAGGTACAAAAACCGAGTACGACCTGAATGCGGAAATAAAAAATCTGAAACCGGGAGTTTATTTGATAGAAGCGTCATGTAAAGATAAATTTGGCGAAACTGTTAAGGCTTTCCAATACTTTACTTTGTATAATTCAGGCAGCAATACCTTGCCTGAAACAACACCTGCCTGGTATTATGCACCAAAAACTTCTGCCGAACCCGGAGACAAGATCAGTTTTGTTTTAGCTTCAGGCTATGATAAGGTGAACTATATTTACGAGATCGAACATCAAGGGAAAGTTGTATCACAAAAATTCCTGTCAACTGCATTAACTCCTGTTTCTATTGATATTAATGAGGAACAAAGAGGAAACGTTTCTTATCACGCTTCATTTATTAAGAACAATCGTTTTTATAATTACAGTAATGTGATAAATGTGCCTTATACAAATAAGGAGCTCGATATTCAGTTTGAAACCTTCCGAAATAAATTATTACCTGGTCAGCAGGAAGAATGGAAGCTGATCATTAAAGATAAAAAAGGCGATAAACAAGCAGCTGAATTATTAACGAGTATGTACGATGCAAGTTTGGATGCCTTTGCACCAAGTTATTGGTCGTTTTACATTTACAACAGTTATTACACACGCTATAATTGGGGATCATATGTTGCACGTATCAATAACTCAACCGAATTAAATTCTATAGCCTCTAAATATGAAAGTGTACCAAGCAGGTATTATGATCAGTTGAATTATTTCGGATTAAGTTTTTACGGCTATCATTATAATTACAGAAACAGAAGAGAGTATGATGAGGATTCAAAATCGGTAATGGCCGATGAGGTTGCTGCTGCTGCACCGGCAATGGAGCAGGAAGTTCAAACAAAAGATAAAAGCAAAGGTGCCTTGAAAAAATCGGCTGCATTAGGAGGCGCTAAAGAGGAATCGCCTGGAGAAAGTAAAAATGCTCAGGCCGAATCAACCGGTGAAGGCGCTGGCGCAGGTCCGGCTAAAGGAGATAAGGATAACAGAGGTGGCGAAGGGAATGATCTGTCGCAAGTTAAAGCAAGAAGTAATTTTAATGAGACCGCTTTCTTTTTCCCGAATTTAACAACGAATGAAAAAGGTGAAACGGTAATTAAATTTACCATACCTGAAAGTTTAACCAAATGGAAACTGCAAGGTGTGGCGCATACGAAAGATCTGAAGGTTGGCCAGTTTACAAAAGAAGTGATCACTCAAAAGGAGTTGATGGTACAACCTAATCAACCGCGATTCTTCCGAGAGAATGATCAGATCATCTTTATTTCAAAGGTAGCTAACTTATCGGAGAATGAATTAAGCGGTAATGCTGAATTGAAATTGTTTGATGCTTTAACTGATGAAGAGATTTCAGGTAATGTTATCCAGGCTCGTATTGGAAAATATCCTGTAATTGGTGAGAGAGGATTTACAGTTAAAAAAGGACAAAGCACATCTTTGGAATGGACCTTAAATATACCTGAAGGGTATTCGGCTATTAAATATAAATTGGTAGCAAAGGCAGGTAATTTTTCTGATGGCGAAGAAATGGTTATACCGGTATTAACTAATCGCATGTTGGTTACCGAAAGTATGCCATTACCTATCAGAAGCAACCAAACCAAGGAGTTTAACTTCACAAAATTCATCAATCAAAATAACAATTCCACCACATTAAAAAATCATGCATATACGTTAGAATTCACGGCTAATCCGGCGTGGTATGCAGTGCAAGCGCTTCCGTATATTATGGAGTATCCGTATGAATGTGCCGAGCAAACATTTGCACGCTATTATGCAAACAGTTTAGCAACTTATGTAGTGAATTCAAAACCAAAAATTAAATCGGTTTTCGAATCATGGAAAACAGCAAGTCCGGATGCATTCCTTTCTAATCTTCAAAAGAATCAGGAATTAAAGGCCCTGATATTAGAAGAAACACCATGGGTATTGCAAGCGAAGAATGAAAGTGAAAATAAGAAACGTGTGGCTTTATTATTTGATCTGAATACCATGAGCAACGAACAGGCACGTGCTTTCAGAAAACTGCAAAAAGCGCAAACATCTAATGGTGGTTTCTGGTGGTTTGAAGGCGGACCGGATGATTGGTACATTACTCAGCACATATGCAGTGGCTTTGGCCATTTAGATAAATTGGGAGTGATCAAAGTTAAAGAGAGTATTGAAGTAAGTAATATGCTTTACAAAGCAGTGAAGTATTGTGATGATCGAATGCGTGAAGAATATGAATGGTTAAAGAAACATGATAAAGATTATTTAACCGAAAATCATTTGAGTTACATGGCCATTCAGTATTTATACATGCGTAGTTTCTATCCTCATATTGATATTGAAAAGCGTAACAAGGAACATGTTGCGTATTATAAAAAGCAGGAGCAAACTTATTGGTTAAGCAATTCACGTTACATGCAAGGTATGATGGCATTAACACTGCACCGTGATAAAGATCTAAAAACACCAAAGGATATTTTAAAATCGTTGAAAGAGAATAGTATCAATAACGAAGAGATGGGAATGTATTGGAAAGAGAATTATGGATACTATTGGTATGAGGCACCAATTGAAATGCAGGCATTAATGATCGAAGCATTTGATGAAGTGAATAACGATACCAAAGCGGTTGATGATCTGAAAACCTGGTTGATCAAAAGTAAGCAAACTCAGCATTGGGGAACTACACGAGCTACCACGGAAGCTGTTTACGCGATGTTGTTAAAGGGAACAGATTGGTTAAGTACCGAACCTAATGTAGAGATACAAGTGGGCGATATTAAGTTAGATCCTAAAAAAGACCCAAGTATAAAAGTAGAACCCGGTACAGGTTATTTTAAAAAATCGTGGTCAGGTTCGGATATTAAACCAAACATGGGTAAAGTAAAAGTGATCAAAAAAGATCAGGGTGTAAGTTACGGTGCCGTTTACTGGCAGTATTTTGAACAACTGGATAAGATCACACCACATGAAACACCTTTGAAGTTGAAGAAGCAATTGTTCCTTCAAAAGAACACAGCATCCGGTCCGGTTATTGAACCGATCACAGCTGCCACCAAATTAAAATTGGGAGATAAGATCAAAGTACGAATTGAGTTACGTGTTGATCTTGATATGGATTATGTGCATATGAAAGATATGCGTGCATCAGGCTTTGAACCGGTGAATGTGTTTAGTCAGTATAAATGGCAGGATGGTTTGGGTTACTTTGAGAACACTAAAGATGCAGCTACAAATTTCTTTTTCCCGCATTTACATAAAGGTACATTTGTATTCGAGTATCAGTTATTTGTGAATCATTATGGTGATTTCAGTAATGGCGTTACAACTATCCAATGTATGTATGCGCCAGAATTCACCAGTCATAGTGAAGGCGTGAGGGTGAAAGTGAGTAAGTAAATTGATTCTTATTCCTTATAAGAGCCGTCAGTGTTAAACATGACGGCTTTTTTATTCTATAATTTGTAGCAAGGCTTTGCTTGTGCTGGTTTTAATTTTGTATAATGATCAATTTCCTCCCCCGCCCTAAGGGCACCCCCTCCAAAGGGGGAAATTCTTTTTACTGAAAGGAACTAATTAACTGCGAAAATTTAGGCGGTTCGTTTTCCCCCTCATGGAGGGGGTGTCTGAAAGACGGGGGAGGAATAGTGAAACAGATCAATGAGCACAAATAACTTTTATAATAAGAAACTAAAAAACTATGCAGTTGAAAACAGGAATGATTCAACTTTAGCAGAGATTTGCTTATGGAAATTTGTATTGAGCAATAAAAAACTTGGATATAAATTCAACCGACAACGACCCGTTTCAAATTACATTGCAGACTTCATGTGTAAGGAATTGAACCTGATCATTGAAGTCGATGGAATTACTCATGAACATGAACAAATAAAGAAGAAAGATGCAATTAAGCAAAAAGAATTAGAAGAAAACGGTTTTGTTATTTTGCGATTGACAGATGAAGATGTGTTAAAGAACATCGATCGCACAAAGTTAATGATTGAAAAAATAATTAAAGAATTGGAAAGTAGTTGAGATAAATTTAAAACAGAATTTTATTTGAAATTAATCGGTATAATTAAATTATAAATTAAGGACACTTTGTACTATTTTTATTCTTATGAAAAAATTGATCATCGGCATAACCTTATTTTCAAACTGTGTTTTCTCACAAAATAAAAATGACAGCATTATTCACCACATTAAAACCGAACAAGCAGATCTGGTGAAGTTTTATTTAGATTCAACCACAACGCCTTTATCAAAAGCAGAACGAGTTGATTTTAAAGGGATACAGCATTTTCCCATCAATTTAAAATACCGTGTAACTGCCACACTTGAAAAGTTCGATCAAAAAGACACCGTAGTGTTTCCTACCTCAAGCAGTAAAATGAAACGCTATATCAAGTATGCCAAGGCTACTTTTAAGTTAGATGGTAAAATACATTCGTTGATCCTTTATCGTATGGCTGATATAAAAAGACCGGAATATGCTAATTTGATCTTCTTGCCTTTTACCGATCTAACGAGTAATAACGAAACATATGGAGGTGGCAGATATCTGGATCTTGAAATGACTGATGGTAATACGATGATCATTGATTTTAATTTATGTTATCATCCTTATTGTGCATATTCACATAATGGCTGGAGCTGCCCTATACCACCAAAGGAAAATTTTGTAAATGCAAAAATAAAAGCGGGAGTAAAAAATTAACTTTTATTAGAGGCAGAAACCGCAAAGATGCTATAAGCATTGCGCAAAGAAGGCGCAAAGTTCGCAATGTCAAGTTAGTTTATAATTAATGCAAAGGAACTTTGTTTTCTTGTAAATTTATTTTGATTAGAGGTTTCTCCGCGCACTCTGCGATCCCGATAGCTATCGGGACTTTACGAAGGCCAACGGCCGCTCTGTGGTTTCTGCCTCTAAAATACCACTTCTACAAAAGCTCAACAACTTGCTTCAACCAAAATTCATCTGTTCTGTCAAACGAACTGTATTCATCACTATCCACATCTAACACACCAATGATCTCTTTATTTGAATTATAAACCGGTAAAACTATTTCTGATTTTGAAAGTGAACTGCAAGCAATATGTCCGGGAAACTGATCCACATCTTCCACAATGATCACATCATTTAATTCCCAGCTTTTTCCGCAAACACCTTTTCCTTTTTGTATACGCGTGCAGGCAATTGTTCCCTGAAACGGACCAAGCACCAACTCATTATTTTTTATAAGGTAAAAACCAACCCAAAAAAAGTTCATGCCGTATTTTAAAGCCGAACAAATATTAGCCATGTTGGCAATTAGATCCGTTTCGCCTTCAACAAGCGATTTGATCTGCGGAAATAATTCGCGGTATTTTTCTTCTTTGGTTGTGGCGGTAATATGAAGCTCTTCAGCCATGATGCTTATTCGTTGATCCAACCCGGTAAAGCCAATACTTCGTCGGCATCAACCTTTTCAAATTTGTTCTGATCAAAATTCCAAACAGCCATGCCTTGCTGATAACTTTCGTTACCCATGATCAACTCTTTTACAAGTGCAACTGTTTTATCGTTGGTTTTAAAATTCTTTATTTGAAAATGGTATTTACCTAATTCTTTATTGTTGTTCATGAGTAATACACGTCTGCCTTGCGGACTAGCTTTCATCTCCGCCGCAAAACCATTGATCGGATAGGTGAATGCGATCTCTTCAACCTTTTCACTTTTTGTATTTACTGCTATCATGCGATCACCATAATTTAAAGTGGTCACGTATTTGTCTTCTTTTGTAAGTATTGGTTCTTTTGTTCCCGGCTTAAATGGTAATTTACCCATTAAGGTGCTGTTCTTTGTATCGGCATTTACTTTGTAAAAACTGATCTCAGTATTTTCTTTATTATAGTTAGCGTAAACAAAAGTTGAGTTATCTACCCACCACATTGGCGGATCAGGCACTTTACCGCTTCCCATATTTTGTCCGTATCCTGCATCTTTTACCAATTCAATTTTTGGTTTGTTTGGCGGATATAAATTCAATTTGAATGGTGAAGTGGTTTTATCGTATTCAACATCCTGACCAACCTTTGCTTTGAAAGTTAAATTCTTTACTTCGCCGTAAGTGTTGGTTTTAAAATTATACACCGAATAAAATTTACCTTTTGTAAAATCGTTGGTATAAAAAATAGCGCTATCGTTACTGCATCTTACCAATTGTGCTCTTCCATCAAACAATACTTTTTTATCTTTCAGATCAATGATGTTACCAATACTGGTGATCATGTAACGGTCCTTATAGAGTGTGCTAGGCCCAAGATCTGTGCGGATATAATCCTTACCGTCTTTTTTTCCATTAACAGTAAGTACTTCTTCACGCCCTGTAAAATGTCCGTTCAAAAAGTGATAGATGAATATTTTTTGTTTGAATTCGGCCTTTACTGGTGTTTCAATATGCACAACAACTAAGCCATGTTTTACCGAAGCCTGACTAAATACACCAATTGCAGATAGAAACAGAACGGTAAATAAAAGTAAGTGTTTACGCATGTTCAATTTTTTAAAGCGAGTTGAAAAAATCAAAGAATAATCTTACACCAACACCTGTTCCACCTTTAATGCGATAACCATCCTTTGCAGGTAAGAAAGCAGGTCCCGCAATATCTAAATGGTAGTATGGATAATCCGTAAATTTTTGTAAGAATTTTCCGGCAGTGATCGATCCGGCATACGGACCACCTAAATTCTTTTGATCAGCAATATCACTCTTTAGCAGATCGTTGTAATCATCCCAAAACGGAAACTCAGCCAAACGTTCAAATACATTGTTGCCGCTTGCTTTCAATTTATCTGTATAACGTTTTGAAGCGTTACCCATGCTCACGATACCGCTCATGCCAATAGCTGCAACTGCTGCACCTGTAAGCGTTGCAATATCAATAGTTAATTCAGGCTTATAACGTTTTGCAAAATGCAAAGCATCACCTAAAATCATGCGTCCTTCTGCATCAGAGTTCAGCATCTCCACAGTGCTGCCATCCATCATGTGAATAATATCGCCCGGAGCAAAGGCGTTAAAACCCGGACGGTTATCCGTTGCAGGTACCAATCCAATAACATGTACATTTAATTTTGCTTTGGCAATAGCATACATTGCAGCGCCAACAGCTGCCGCACCTGCCATATCACATTTCATTGAGTCCATACTGTTTGGTGTTGGTTTCAAACTTAATCCACCGGTATCATACACCACACCTTTTCCAACTAATACGAATGGTTTTTTGTTCTTGTGACTTTTCGGTTTGTATTCCATAATGGAGAATGTAGGCTCATCAACACTTCCCGCGTTAACGGCTAACAATCCGCCCATTTTTAATTCTTCAATTTTTTTCTTGTTGTAAACTTCAACTTTAAAGCCCGCATTTTTACCCATTTGCTTAAAGGCATCTGCCAATCCGCTTGCATTTAAATGATTTACCGGTTCATTTACCAGATCTCTTGCAATGGCAGTAGCATCATTGGTAATGTTCAGGTTATTGATCGTTTTTGGGTTATGATTTCCGCCAACGATCGAAACGGTTTTTAAAGTATTGGTGCTTTTTTTAACACTTGGTTTGTATTGTATGAACTGGTAATTGCCTAACACCGCGCCTTCAGCCACAGCATAGGAATACGCCGGTTTTCTAACCGCATTGAATATCGTAATTTCTTCACCTTTTAGGGCATTAACTGCATCAGTGGTAGAAGCTCCATGTTTACGGCAATCTTCCAAAGCTAAATGGGCTTCTTTTTTGCCATCAACCAAAATAACCGATACAACGCTGCCTAAAGAGTTAAAAATGTGACTTTTTTTATCTGCATCCTTAAAATAAGTGTCTAAATAACCAACCTCTTGGGCGGTTAACACGTAATCAGAATGGTTCTTCCACTTATCAGCTATAATAAGTAAATGAGTTTTTGTTTTAGCAGTTTTTAATAGTTGAATAGTGGCCATAAATTAAGGATAGAATTGAATTTCACGAATTTACGAAATACATTAAAAATTCCTAATTTTTTGGGTGTTTTATTAAACAAAGTATTTGGTAAATTTGTAGTTCTCTGTAAACATTAGATATGACAGTAGATTCCCTCTTACAACGCGCTTTAAAACTCGATTTTTTAACAATTGAGGAGGGTGTGTTTTTGTATGAAAATGCAGCAACCGCCGATCTTGTTTTTGTGGGGAATGAATTACGAAATATCCACAAAAAAGGCTCTAACAAAGTAACCTGGCAAATTGATAGAAATGCCAATACCACCAATGTGTGTATCGCCAATTGTAAGTTTTGCAATTTCTATCGCATTCCGGGCCACGCCGAGAGTTACATCACCAGTATTGATACCTATAAACGTAAGATAGAAGAGTTGTTCAAGTGGGGTGGCGATCAGTTGCTATTACAAGGCGGTCATCATCCGGAACTGGGCTTGAGTTTTTATGTGAATTTATTCAAGGAGTTAAAAACCTTGTTCCCTGCCTTAAAACTGCATGCACTTGGTCCGCCTGAAATTGCACACATTGCTAAATTAGATAAATTAACACATACGCAAGTGTTAAGTGCTTTAAAGGAAGCGGGCTTGGATAGCTTACCGGGTGCGGGCGCTGAGATTTTGAATGATCGTGTACGTCGTTTAATTAGCAAAGGAAAATGTACGGGACGTGAATGGCTGGAAGTAATGAAAGCTGCGCATCAGTTGGATATTACAACCAGTGGCACCATGATGTTCGGACATATAGAGACGGTGTACGAACGCTTTGAGCATTTGGTGTGGTTACGTGAGGTACAAGCGCAAAAGCCGGCACATGCCAAAGGTTTTTTAGCATTTATTCCTTGGCCATTTATGGATGACGGAACATTGCTGAATCGCGTGAAGGGAATTAAGAATACAGTAACCGCCGATGAATATATTCGTATGGTTGCTTTGAGTAGAATTATGTTGCCAAACATTACCAATATTCAAGCTAGCTGGTTAACCGTTGGAAAGCAAACTGCACAAATTTGTTTGCATGCCGGTGCCAACGATTTTGGAAGTATTATGTTAGAAGAAAATGTGGTGAGTGCAGCAGGAGCGCCTCATCGCTTTACATACAAACAAATTCAGGAAGCTATTAAAGAAGCCGGATTTGAGCCTCAGTTAAGGAATCAGCAATACGAAGAGCGCACCTTGCCTGAGCAAATAGAAGAACAAGTAATTAATTATTAAAATGGCAAAAGAAACTACCATACGCTGCTCGTTATGTAACCGCGATAAAAAGGATGTGAAGATCCTTATAGCCGGTGTAAACGGACATATTTGTGATAATTGTGTTACGCAGGCTTATCATTTAATTGCAGATGAGAATGTAACTGATAATTCAACCAAACAACAAATTCAAAACGCATTGAATTTGTTGAAGCCAATTGCTATTAAAGAAAAATTGGATGAATATGTGATCGGACAAGATGATGCAAAGAAAGTGTTGGCTGTGGCGGTTTACAATCATTTCAAACGCATCTCTCACGCATTAAAAAATAAGGAAGAGATAGAGATCGATAAATCAAATTTAATTTTAGTTGGAGAAACCGGAACCGGTAAAACCTTGTTGGCGCGCACCATTGCCAAGATGCTGAATGTACCTTTTTGTATAGCTGATGCTACTGTTTTAACGGAAGCAGGTTATGTGGGTGAAGATGTAGAAAGTATTTTAACGCGCTTATTACAAGCAGCTGATTACAATGTGGAAGCTGCTGAAAAAGGAATTGTGTTCATTGATGAGATAGATAAAATTGCTCGCAAGAGCGATAACCCAAGCATTACACGTGATGTGAGTGGTGAAGGTGTGCAACAGGCGATGTTGAAATTATTGGAAGGTACCGTTGTGAATGTGCCGCCGCAAGGTGGACGAAAACATCCGGATGCGAAGATGATCGCAGTGAATACCAAGAACATTTTATTCATTTGTGGTGGCGCGTTTGATGGCATTGAGAAAAAAATTGCACAACGTTTAAATACACAAGCCGTTGGTTATTCAGCATCTGTTACCAAAGAAGATTTTGATAAAGGAAATTTATTGCAATACGTTTCACCGCAAGACTTAAAAGCTTTTGGTTTGATACCGGAGTTGATCGGTCGTTTGCCGGTGTTAACCTATTTAAAGCCGTTAGACAGAGCTGCATTACGTCAGATCTTAACGGAGCCAAAGAATGCATTGATCAAACAATACAAACAATTATTTAAAATGGAAGGCGTAAAGCTTGAGTTTGAAGATGAAGTATTGGAGTTGATCGTTGACAAAGCCATTGAATTTAAATTAGGCGCCCGTGGTTTACGCGGTATTTGCGAAGCCATTATGACCGATGTGATGTTTGAATTGCCAAGCGAGGAAAAAGCACCAAAGGCATTTACAATAACACACGATTACGCTTTAGATAAATTAAAAGCAGCTAAATTGAGCCAGTTGAAAGTAGCTTAATTTAAAGGATTTGTCGTAATTCTTCTTTTACAGTTTGGGTGTATTCTCCAAACAATTCCTTATCTATCAATGTAAATTCATTTTGAGAATAGTTCTTTTTAATTGTTTGATCTTTCAGTAAAAATATCTGATGACAAACATTAAGAAGCGGTTCTAAAATATGTGATGAAATAAAAACAGTTTTGCTTTTTTCATTTAAAATTTGAATCAACACCTCCAAAATTTTATTTGTTTCAAGGTCAAGCCCATTAAAAGGTTCATCTAGTATGTAAATGTCTTTATCTTGTTTTATCTGGCTAAGTAAAAGCAATTTTTTCTTCATGCCCGTTGAGTATTCCTCAATTAATTGATTAAGGTCGATTTTAAGGAGGTCACTTAAACGCTTTTCATCATAAGTATTACTTTTTGATTCGAAAACATTAAGAAATTCTCCCGCAGTTAATTTTCTGTAAAAAAACGGATCTGTATCAATATGAGATATTTGGTTACGTTGAATGCGGTTGCCATTAAAATGAGTTGAACAATTTTCATGTTTTAAATAACCTGAAAGCACATTAAAAAAGGTGGTTTTACCAGCACCGTTTAAACCAATAATACCATGGGTTTTACCAATTTCAAATTGTTGTTCAATATTGCAAAGAACAATTTGTTGTTTGTACTTAAATTCCGGAATTTTTATAGTGATCATTCTAAATAGTTGCTAATGTTTTTATATGCTTTTTTTCTGTTAGAGTATAATAAATAAAGACTAATTGGTATCAAGTACGGTACTATTGCTGTTATAGTGAGTAATAATTGATCTGCATGAAAACGAAGTGTTTCTTTAGGTTCATAGGTTGCGTATTTAATATAAATAACGTTTATGAACATAAGCATGAAACCAATGAAGAATAGCAAATTAAAGGTAATCATATCATTATGTATGAAAGAATTGATAATTATGATGGGAGCATTTATGAGGGTAAAAACTTTACAGCTGAAATTGATCTTTTCATCCATAAACGCTTTAGTACTTAAATTTTTAGGGTTAAGCATGGTAAGAGGTTCGTAAAGCGAATAAAAGTCCATGAATATTAAATTCAAGAGAAACAGCAGTGCAATTGGGAATAATTTAACCGGACTTAAGGTCAACACAAAAAGTAAAATAAAGAGGATAATGTATATGTTTTTTCTTAGCCCGCTGATCCATTCAAAGTGTGCAGAAGGGATAATTTTCCCAATGAAAACATACGATTTTGATTTGGATGATAATTCAATAAATGGCAAAGAACTCACAAGAAAGTGAATTAAAGCAGAGTATGCGTATGAGGTAACAAAGCAAAGCCCTATAGTAATTGGTAATACGATCAAATTATAATTAAGGGCAATTTGAAGTTTGTGATGATTCAAATAACGTTTTGTAAAGTTTAGGTCTGATCGTTTGATGTGAAATTGTTGGATCAGAAAGAAAGTTGAAATTGCAAACACCAACGATTTTTGTACATCAAACCCCGGTGAATTATAAAAAACAAATACACACAACATCAAATAGATCAATAATGGTGGTATGTACCCTCTTTTGATCTGAGCTATTCTTATTTTTAATAATTGCACACTCAAAGTAATACAATTAATACTCATCTAAATTTTAATGTATGTTAAAATTGTTTTGTTAACTTTAGTGGGTAAAATAATCCTTATGAATTTCTCAACTTACAATTTCACCGTTACCGATCGTTTTGTGCGTTATGCAAAAATTGATACACAAAGTGATCCTACTTCGCCAACTTGCCCGAGTACCGAAAAACAAAAGAACCTAGGGAAAGTATTGGTTGAAGAATTAACAGCCATGGGTATTAAAGATGCAGAGATGGATCAACATGGATACGTGTATGCAACCTTACCTTCAAACACCACCAAAAAAGTACCGACCATTTGTTTTTGTTCGCACATGGATACTTCGCCTGATTGCAGCGGAACGAATGTGAATCCTGTTATTCATAAAAAATATAATGGTGGAGATATTGTTTTACCTAACGATACTACACAAGTAATTAAGTTTGCAGAGCATCCGGCATTGGCTGCACAAGTAGGTAATGATATTGTAACTGCAGATGGCACCACTTTATTAGGCGCCGATAACAAAGCCGGTGTGGCAGAGATCATGGATGCAGTGCATTACTTGATCAATCATCCGGAAATAAAGCACGGTGATATCCGTATTTTATTTACACCCGATGAAGAAATTGGAAGAGGTACCGATAAGGTGGATATGAAACGTTTGAATGCAACATTTGGTTATACCATGGATGGCGAAACAATCGGTCATATTGAAAATGAAACGTTTAGTGCTGATATGGTATCGCTTGTGATCAAAGGTTTTCCAACGCACCCGGGCTTCGCAAAAAATAAAATGCAACATGCCATTAAAATTGCTGCTGAAATAGTTAACCGCATTCCAACCAATAAAACCCCTGAAACTACTGAAAAGAAAGAGCCTTTCATGCATCCAACTTCTATCAATGGTGGTTTGGAACAAGTGGAGATCAAATTCATTATTCGTGCATTTGATACACCAACTTTATTGGCTTTGGAAGAAGAATTACGTCAGATCGTTATTTCTGTATTAAGCAATTACAATAAATGCAGTTACGAATTCATTGTTTTAGAGCAATACCGTAACATGAAAGAGGTGTTGGATAATCATCCGGAAGTAGTGAACTATGCTTTGGAAGCCATTAAGCGTACCGGTGTAACGCCTGTGTTATCAAGTATTCGCGGCGGAACCGATGGATCACGTTTATCATTCATGGGATTACCTTGTCCGAATATTTATGCCGGCGAACATGCTTTTCACAGTAAACAAGAGTGGGTGAGTGTGCAGGATATGCAAAAAGCGGTGGAGACCATTGTTCATTTAGTGAATATTTGGGAAGAGAATTCGAAGTAATTATGAAGTACGAATTGCGAGTGACGAATTACGAACCTAAACACTCAAATTCGTCATTCGAACTTCGTAGATCGTACTTCTCCATTAATTCTTTATGAACAAAGAGACCCAACATCTTCCTCCCTATAAAAACTTTTCAATAGATGTTCTTCGTCTTGATCTGATACATCCGTATTACGGAGGTAATAAGTATTTCAAGTTGAAGTATAATGTGATTAGTGCTGAGACCCTGAAACAATCCCGAAATCTATCGGGACAGGGTGACGAGTTACCCATCCTCACCTTTGGTGGTGCGCATTCCAATCATATTTATTCAACGGCTGCTTTTTGTCATGAACATAAATTAAAAGTTATTGGTGTGATCAGAGGTGAAAGCAGTTTGATAGAGCAATCGCCAACCTTACAGTTCGCGCAAAAGCAAGGCATGCATTTGCATTTTATTTCGCGCGAACGGTATAAGAATAAAACAGACAATGATCTTATTGAAGAACTCAAACAGGAGTTCGGTGATTTTTACATGATACCCGAAGGTGGTAATAATGAATTAGGAATTAAAGGTTGTATGGAGATAATGGATCAAGTGCCTACTTACGATTACGTATTTTGCGCTTGCGGCACGGTTTGCACCTATACCGGAATTTTAGCATCAGCCAAGTCAAATCAAAAAATAATTGGTGTATCCGTTTTAAAAGGTGAAAATGCCTTGATGGCTGACGTAAATAAGAACGCTGCCAACTTTCAGTTTACACACATTAAGCCTTTCTCCGGCGGTAAGCTCGATCATTCCGCCATTTTAGATCAGTATCATTTTGGTGGATACGCCAAACATACAAAGGAGCTTTTGAATTTCAAGAACACATTTGAAGCTGATCATCACATCCCGTTGGATTACATTTATACTTCCAAACTATTTTATGCGGTTTATGATCTGATCAATAAAGGGCAATTGATGGACAATAGTTCTGTTTTGATCGTCCATAGCGGCGGCCAGCAGGGCAATGCAGGATATGAAAAGAGGTACAATTTAAATGCTTAACTTTACAAAAATTATTCTTATGCTTAACCGTCCACGTAGAAACAGAAAGAGCGATGCCATTCGCAAAAGTGTTCAAGAGAACTGGCTTACTTTAAATGATCTGATCTATCCCATGTTCTTAATTGAAGGGAAAAATAAAAAGTCGGAAATAAAATCCATGCCGGGTATCAACCGCATGAGTTCAGATATTTTATTAAAAGAGATCGAAGCGTGTATGAAATTAGGTTTACATACATTTTGTTTGTTCCCTGCCATTGATGATAAATTAAAAGATAAAAAAGCAACAGAAGGTTTAAATAAAAAAGGCTTATATCCAAGCACAATTAAACTGATCAAAAAGAATTTTCCGGAAGCAACCATTATGACCGATGTTGCCATGGATCCATACAGCAGTGATGGTCACGATGGTTTGGTGAAAGATGGAAAGATTTTAAATGATGAAACATTGGATATTTTAGGAAAGATGGCTTTGGTGCAAGCTGAAGCAGGCGCTGATATTATTGGCCCGAGTGATATGATGGATGGTCGAGTTGGATTTATTCGTGAGGCTTTGGATGATGCCGGATATCATGATGTGAATATCATGAGCTATACAGCAAAATATGCGAGCGCGTTCTATGGTCCGTTTAGAGATGCACTAGACAGTGCTCCAAAATTCGGCGATAAAAAAACGTATCAGATGAATCCGGCGAACAGTCGCGAGGCTTTGTTGGAAGCGGAATTGGATTTTAGTGAGGGCGCAGACTTTTTAATGGTGAAGCCTGCATTAAGTTATTTGGATATCATTAAATTATTAAAGGAGAATTTCACATTACCAATTGCTGCTTATAATGTAAGTGGCGAATATGCGATGGTGAAGGCTGCAGGTGCAAAAGGCTGGATAGATGAGAAGCGCGTGAGAGATGAGATCTTATTAAGCATGAAACGTGCCGGCGCTGATGTGATCTTGACTTACTTTGCTAAAGAGTACGCGCAATCGATCAAATAGCCACGAATTTCACTAATTCAACCAAACGCTTGGTGTTAATTCGTTTAATTAGTGGCTTACATTGAAAATAAAAAAACTCATTATCGATATTACCACATATTGTTTAAATTCATCTAATTAATTTGTGTTAATTCGTGTAATTAGTGGCTCACATTAACTTTTGAAACTCACACAACACATATTCTTCACTGGCTTTATGGGCAGCGGTAAAAGCACCCATGGCCGCAAGCTTGCCAAAGCATTGGGTGTGGAGTTCATTGACCTGGATGCTTACATTAAAAAGAAACTCAACAAAACCATTCCTGAAATTTTTGAATTGCATGGTGAAGCGTTCTTCAGAGATCAGGAAACAAGTGCTTTAAAAGAGATCATCGAATTAAAAAAGGAACCCTGTGTGATCGCTTTAGGCGGAGGCGCCATTTGTTTTAATGATAATTTAAAATTGGTAAAGGATAATGGCTTGGTGATCTATTTGGAAACACATGAGAATGTCTTGCGTCAGCGATTACTCAAATCAACTAATCAACGTCCTTTATTGAAAGGCAAATCAGATGATGAGGTGTTGCAATTTATAAAAGATAAGATCATTGAACGCAAGAAGTATTATGATCAGGCGCATTTAAAAGTAGATGGTTTAAATTTAACCACTCAAAAATTACTGAACGAAATAGAATTGTATTACAAGGCTGTTAAATGAAAAAGCACATCCTCATAGTTTTGTTTTGTATTTCAATTGGCGTGTGCACTTCACAGGAAATTTTATATAAAACTAGTTACTTTGGTTTTAATGTGGGGGCCAATTTAGCGCTGGGCACGCATTTTCAGCGCTTGGGCCTGGTGTTCAATGCCTATTATGTGAATGATCATTTTCAAACCAATGCCGAAACTCGTTTTTATTTTAATGTAAAAAGTATTGGTCCTGATAAAGTTTTTTCGGAGGCTGTGACCAGCTTAGGCGTTTTATTTGCTTACGGTAACAAACAAACATTTCATAATCCATTTTTAAATGTTGTTTCCAATCAAACTGGTTATAAGAACAGCGTGGCTTATGCGTATAACGCCTATTGGAATAAAATAAGAACAAGCCAGCGTACCGGAATTATTGCCATACAAGTTGATAAAATCAGTGTGATCAGTGAGAATGATCTGTTGGCGCCGCCATCATTGGATAAATTCAGAACAGCAGCTTTGTTGATCCAATATCAGCAGGACAGCATTTTTCAGGCGGCGGTTAATACCAGCATATGGACAGGCAAAATGGGATTTAAAACAGCGAGTACCGATCCGCATTACCGATTCGGTTGTTATATGGATACAACGGGAAGTATCTACCCGAATACCTCGCACGGCTTATTGAGTGCGCAATTCAAATACCATGTAGGCTATGCGCAAAACGTTCAAATGAATATTGGAGCAGATGCCGAGCAAATTCGTAATGTGGTGCAAAATAAGATCATTCATGATATGCGCTTCTTACCCAAAAAGTGGATCAAACATCAAAACTGCCACATCCCCATGTTGGATGATAAATGCGAACAGTATTTATACAAAGTGGGACAAAAAATTAAACCGACTAAATTTTATTTCAATTGGTTCAATAATGGAAATTTGTTTTATTGATGAATTAAGGCTTCACCCATTTATTATCTTTAAAAGCACCTTCTTTTATAACCTTACCTTTTTCATCATAAAACACGGCGTTGCCATCTAATACCCCATTTAAATAGGTTAGTTTGCTTCTAACATTTGAATTGCAGTGATATTCTGTCCAAACCCCATCTTTACGATTGTTCACATATTTTCCTTCTTCAATGATCTGTTCCCTTTTAAAACAGGTATGTTTTTTCTGATAGCCTCTCACTATCCATTTCCCGGTTTTATAGTTATGAATGTCAATCATATTGACTGTATCTTTACCAACAATTTCATAGGATTGTGCCTGTATGCCTGATGTTATAAAAAAGATAAAACAAAGAAGAATTAATTTTTTCATAAGCTATTTTTTTTAGTGAATAAAAAGTACGCTAACTGAAATAGAAGTTACAAATAATGTTTGAGAAAAGCAAAAGTTGTTAATCGATCACTTCAAGCCCATCAACTTACTCACATACTTTCCTACAATATCAAATTCTAAATTTACTTTGGTGCCAACTTTAAAACTTTTAAAATTGGTGTGCTCATAGGTGTAAGGGATAATGTGAACAGAAAATGTTTTTTCGGAAGAATTCACTACTGTTAAACTTACGCCGTTAATGGTGATGCTTCCTTTTTCAACGGTAATGTGTTGTGGCGAAACACTGTGTTCAAATTCAAATGCCCAACTGCCGTTAAGGTCGGTAATGGTTTTGCAAATAGCTGTGGTATCTACATGGCCTTGTACAATGTGTCCGTCAAATCGGCCATTAGCAGGCATACAACGTTCTAAATTCACGAGGTCGCCAATAATTAAGTCTCCCAAATTGGTGCGCTTTAAAGTTTCATCAATAGCTATTACCGTATAGTTGTTGCCATCAATTTTTATAACGGTTAAGCAAACACCATTGTGCGCCACACTCTGATCAATTCTTAATTCATGTGTAATGCCCGACGAAAACGTAAAATGTACATTACTATTTTCTCTCTCTATCTTCTCAACTTTTGCAAGTGTTTCTATGATGCCTGTAAACATTATTCTTTTATTAATTGATCAATTAGTTTTTCGGTATTTTGTTTAAATGTCTCGTAATCCTTTCCTGTGGCTGGTCCGCTAAAACCGGTATGCACCTTAACAACTTCGTGTTTTTTATTTAAAAATAGAGTTGTAGGAAAGGCACTAATTTTATTTAAGGCAGATAAGGTTTCGCTTGCTTTATCTTTTCCGGTTAGTTGTGTGATCAGTATCTCATAGCGCATATCAAACCGATTCTTCAAACGCAATAATTGTTTTTTAGCCCTTTCCATATCGGTGGTTTTTTCAAAGGCCAAGGCAATTATCTCTAATCCTTTTGGCTGGTATGTTTTGTAAACACCCGAAAGGTAAGCGCTTTCATCCATGCAATTTGGGCACCAGCTACCCATTACCTGAATGATCACCGGTTTATTCTCAAATTTTTTATCACTCAATGCTACTTTTTTTCCTTCCAAATTCATGAACGAAAATTCCACCTTGGCATCTTTGCTTTTCAAAAAAGTGATCTCATCTGCATTGCTTAATTTAAACGCATCATTTTTTTTAGCGATCCAGTTCTCTTTCCAATGTGCTCCGCTATAAAATACGCCTTCAAAATGATCATCTTTAAATTGTGCCGCAAACAAAAATGCATGTGAGCCATCAAAGCACGACAGGTATAATTCATTTCCTTTTTTAATGCCTTCTAAAAAACGGTAATCGCCGGTTTCAGTTAAAAAGGTGCCGCTTAAATAATCGGTTTGTTCAATGTGATGAAAAACCGCAATGGCTTTGGAACTGTCTTTAGTACCCGGACTGAACGTGGTTTCCCATTTTCCTTCAAAATACGGATTTTCTTTTCCTGGCACATAAGGAAAACGATTTGGATTGTTGTATTCCGCTTTAAATTTAACGGTGTTCTTTTCTTTTCGGTAATGGTTTATCCACACACCTTCTAAATTATCATTCACTAATTTGGTGCGAAACTCGGTATCAAACACAGGCATTTTAAAAAACACCGAATCACCTTTTTGTTTGAGTTCATCTACTACAATTTTCTCTTCGGCATTCCGAATGATCAGTTGTAGTTTTTTACCTTTTTTGATCACATCAAAATTAAAGGGCAGTTCAATCTTATTCAAACTATCTAATATCAGCACACCACGGTAGGTCCCCGTTTTTAATTTAGCGGCAAATGAGAAATTGAAGAGCGTTAATAAGACAATAAATATTAAGGATATTTTAAAACCCAAATAGTGCTGAGACCCTGAAACAAGTTCAGGGTTACTCGCAACTGTCAGGCCGAGCGGAGTCGAGGTCGCTATTCGCTTTCGCTTATGTTTAACTATTTTGCAAATAGGAATCAACTTCACAAATAAAATTAAATGGTTCGTCCGTTACTTAATGCCACCAAATTACTGATACGGTATAATAAACGTGAAGCCACATTTGCATCCCAATCATTTTCTTCTGATGGGGTAACTTCATTAATATCAAATGCAATAATGGTTTTACCGCTCTTAACGATCTTTTCTATCAGGTATAGGATCTCTTCTGTTTCAAAACCACCGGCAACAGGCGTTCCGGTATTCGGACAAAGTTTAGGATCCAAGGCATCAATATCAAAACTTAAATAAATAGTATCAGGCAATTCGTTTACAATGCGGTTGCAAATACGATCCCAGCTATCACCACGGTATAAGGCGTGTTTAATATCGCGATCAAAAAATGTTTTTACACGCCCGTTGCTGTTTTGTATCAAATTAAATTCTTCTTCGCAATAATCGCGAATACCAACCTGTACTAACTTACTAACTTGTTTAATTTTTAAGGCATTGTACATTACCGATGCATGGCTGTATTCAAAGCCTTCGTATGCGTTACGTAAGTCGGCATGTGCATCTAATTGCAAAATGGCAAAGCTGCTGTGTTTTTCGGCAAGCGCTTGTATCATTCCTAAAGGAGTAGAGTGATCGCCACCAATTAATCCAACCAATTTATTCTGATTCAAATAAGTTAAGCAGTGTTCCTTCACCCACTTGTTCATCCAAAAGCAACCATCATGAATTTCTTTTGCATAAGCTTTTAATTTAGCATTGCTTTCATAAGTTTCGCCATTTGATAAACCATCAATACACTCTTCCGCTTTTTCTCTTAACTCGGTGCTTTTTGCAGAAACCTGCTCATCGATCTCATCCATGGCAATTCCAAGTTTCCAGGCATCTTTCACAATGGGATCAAACAGATCTACTTGATACGATGCTTCCATAATGGCTGCCGGTCCGTTTGCCGTGCCACCACCGTAACTCACGGTTACTTCCCAAGGAACGGGAACAATAACAGTTTCACATTCGTTTAATTCAAAAGGTAAACCAAACATACCCGAATTTTTTTGGCCAATACTGTTTGGATCAAAGTTCTTTATTTTCTCAGCTTTAGTCATACCCGTAAAATTAATAAAATTCAGGGTTTCACCGAAAAAATTGAATGTATCACATCTTAATAAATTGTTTCGTTTGTTTTTTCTGTGTGTCTAATTCAACAACTTCCAAATAATAATAACCTGCAGGCAGTTGTTCTACCAAAATGCTGTTGTTTTCGGTGATGTATAATTCCATATGAATTTTACCTAAGCCGTCGCTGATCTTGACGCGGTAGTTACCACTGTTTAATTTTAGGTTTACTTTTTCAGTGGCAGGATTAGGGAACATTGAAAACTCAAGTTTTTTGTTTGAAAAATTTTCTTTTATAACCGTTAACAGATCAAGATTACCTGAGGCATCAAAAGGATTTGACCAGCGCGTATTGGTGTAAATGGCGTTGCTGCTCAGTGTTTTCAAAAAGGCAACAAGGCTTGTTTTTTCAGCTGAGGTAAGTTGTAAGTTTCCTCCGGGCCCTGCTACTCTAGGGTCTAAGTTGGTATTGCCAGGAACAATGGGTACCAAATTGTAGTGTTCTATCACTGCTTCCATTGTTGTAAAATTGCCGTTGTGCATCAATGGTCCGTTTAAATTTCCCAGTGGATTGAACACATCTCTCAATGAAGGAGCACGGGTATTGGTAACATCAATAGCTGTAGTAGAATTGGCTACCGCCACCACGCCATTATTTTGTGTATTAGGGTCAATATCAAACTCAGGTGCGCGGTGACATCCCTGGCAACCTGCACCATTGGCATTTGGCGGGTTAATGAATAGGGCTTTGCCTTGATTTTCCTGTGTGGTATAATTCGGAAAGTTGGCGTTGATGTTACCTGTTTGGGCAAGCCCAGCATCAAATTTACTATCGAATGAGAAAATGCTTCTTACGAATTGCCCCAAGGCTTGTTGTACGCGTGTTTCATTAATTACCGTATCGCCATATACAAATTGAAAAAGTGTTTTATAATACGGAATTGTATGCATTTTTCGTACAAGCGAATCAAAGTTTGGTTGATTGCCAGTGCCGCTGAATCCCATTTCGGTAAAGTCTTGTATAGGTCGTGTTGTTTGGTTCTCAAGGGAAGTAGCACGCTCATCCCAGAAAAATTTTGTTTCGGTACCAAAGCGCGAGTGGCTTAATCGCATCGAATGGCGACCGGTTAATCCTCCCAGAAAACCTTTGCTGAGAGTGGCTGTATCACCAAAGGCAAACTGTTGAATGTGACAGCTGCTGCAGGCTGTGTTATTGTTGAGCGACATTTTTTTATCGTAAAACAACACACGGCCCAGTGTTGCACCGGCATTAGTTAAGGGATTGGTAACCGGGGTATTGTTCTTAGTAATGTAGTTGGGGATACTCTGCCCAATGTAATTATCTAAATTACTCAGATCGATAAATGCACTGCCTAATAAAAACATGAAGCATGCAACTAAAAGTTTGATGAAATACTTTTTCATGGTTTGATTTTGGTAATTAGACGATCATGAAAAAGAAATCCCTCGCGAAAAACAAAAAAATTATGGAGCTAGGCGTTTTATTTTCCAAACATTGTCTTCCAACGAATATACAATACGATCGTGTAAGCGGCTTTTGCGGCCTTGCCAAAATTCGTAATAGGAAGCCTTTAATATCCATCCACCCCAAAATTCAGGGCGTTTAATGGTTTCAGGTGTAAATAGTGTTATCTAACTAAGCTAAATGGTTAATGTTAGTTGTTTTTTGAAAATTCAGATTAGCTATAAAACTATATAGTTATTATTTTAAAAAGCTACTTTAATGTATTGAAAATAAATAAATTAAGTAAGATTACAATAATCACATCATTTTTACTAAATAATTTAGAAAAAAAAAAAAAGATATTTGTGGAGTTCAAAGTTGCAACAAGAACAAGTGCAGTTAAGCATAAAAAAACCGGAACAACCCCGATGGTTGGAATTAAAAAATCTAAAAATGAAAAAAGTTATAACCTGTTTAGCACTTATTGTTTCATTAGGATTCATTAGTGAATTGAGTGCAAAAAGAATTGTTGAAGTTTATAAGAGTAATGGTTTTTTTGGTCTGTATAATTATACAAGATCTACCTTTGAAGGCGTTGATCAATATGGTAATTATCACTACAAATTAGTCTGTTTTGACCCAGGTACAACACGATGCAGATTAACTCATGCGCCTTTTCGTGTAGCACCAACAACTATTGATCAGGAAATTGAAGAGCTGGAGAATGGGTTTATAGAACAAACTATAGTTCAAATTGGTGAAGATAATCCTTCAGGAGAAGTGACAAAAAAGTATCAGTCTACATTATCTTATGGAACAATAATTTGGACGTATGTTGAGATTAATTGGGAGCAAGATCCAAGTAATCCTGACAACACTGTTTATCATACAACAGTATGGAGTATAAAAATTTAAGAATGTTTAATTTTGGTTTGGAGGCATTAGCGTCTCCAAACCTTTATCATAATTTAGTATGCGTATAATTGTATTGATTTGCATTTTCCTATTTTCGAATTTAATGTCCCAAAATCTGCAATTAAAGGAAATTATTGATTACCCATATTTGAGTTTCGACAAATACAGTCATTTATTTAGCAAACCCGAGAATATTTTTACTAATAATAATAATTTGTTCGTCTTCGATAATCTTAAGTGCCATATTTTTGGAATAAACAAAACTGAAAAAGTAATCGATTTTAAGAAAAAAAAATATTTGGGTAAAGAAGCAACATTTGTTTCTAGTAAACACGAAGCAATTTTTTATTTTTCAAATGACACGTTAGTAATTAGAAGTGATACAAATTATTTTGTGTTTAGCTGGAATAACTCTGATTTCAAATATTTAAAGAGGAATACCATAAAATATACAAGTCCTGAATTATGTTTTATAAATGGGAATATTTACTCATATGGGATTTATAATTATGCAAATTACTCACAAGAACTTAATTCGGGATATTCTAAAAGGAATATCTTTTCTAATTCAATTAATAGGAAAGATATAATGTTTGAGTATTTGCCACTTACTCATTTTGCACCAAACAAGTTTATGGATTTTAACACTAACGGTGATTATTTTATTGTAGACCCGCTTAAATATAAGGTAAAAATATTCAGAAACAATGATTCTTTAATCGGCAGTTTTACAGTTCCAGAAATTGAATTTAAGCAATCTGATGAAGTTGCTCTATACTTAAAAGATTCAATAGATGTAAAATTAATGGCAAAGTACCCTACAAGTTTTTTTCAAAAAGTAGGTTCTAAAATAAATAAAACGGATAGAATTTGGCAAGCAAATTATATTGATAATAATTCAATACTAATAAGGATATCGCGTAAACCATTAAATAATGAAAGCACTGGCGGACCTATTTTTTATGATCATTTATGGAGAAATGAAAACGGAAAATGGAAATTAGTTCAGGTTAAGAAATTAAAGATTGACAATTTTGATTCACAAGTTTCATTAAACGACATGTGGCCATATTTTTTAGTTGGTACAAAAGTTTTATTTAGAGAGAATAATCTGCTGTATATTACTTGGACTTCAGAAACATCAAACAACATTTCTAATTACTCAAAATTCTTTGGGTTTGATGTTTCAGATAAAAACATGTTACATTTAAGGGTGATTAAATTCAATTGAAAATATTTGTTTTAATATACTGTATGTCAATATTTCTTTTTTATAATTCAAAAAAAGATAAAGTAATTATTTTAACTGGAGGTATTACTTGTCATGCTTGCGTGAATGAAATATATAAAACGTTATCTAAAAGCATTTCTAGCAAGAGAATTTATATAGGTATTGAGAACAAAGGCATTTTCGTGAATGAATCTGCAATTAATTATTACAAGTCAGATATTCCGGGAGTAAAATTTGAGATATTTAATTCTCATAAACATTTTCAACAGAATAAATTTCCTTGTGTTATGAAAATAGATAAAGGAGACACATTGATTTTCACATATGATGAAATTTATTTAAATGATAAATTAAATTCGAATACTATTCAGAAAATTATTTCAAAAAAGTAGTTTGTTTAGACATTGTTAAGTCTAATTACGGCGCCAATCGTTTGATCTTCCAAACGTTGTTTTCTAATGAGTACACAATGCGATCGTGTAAACGGCTTTTACGGCCTTGCCAAAATTCGTAATAGGAAGCCTTTAATATCCATCCACCCCAAAATTCAGGGCGTTTAATGGTTTCAGGTGTAAATTGTTTTTTAAGTTCTTCAACTTTATTGATCAGCTCATCGCGTGACGTAAGCTCACCGCTTTGGTTGCTGGCCCATGAACCAATTTTAGATTCGTAAGGGCGGTTGTTGTAATATGCATCGCTGTTGCTTGGATGGCATTTGATCACAGTGCCTTCAATACGAATTTGTCTTTCTAACTCCGGCCAAAAAAAGCTTAACGAAATGTTTGGATTTTTTTCCATGTGTTTGGCTTTTTTGGAATTGTAATTTCCATAGAACCAAAACTGGTTATGTTCAAACTCTCGCAAATAAACAATTCGCGATGCAGGTTTACCATCTTCAGAAACTGTTGCAAGGGTCATGGCTTGCACTTCCGGTATTTTAGCTTCAACCGCTTGTGCCAACCATTTTTCAAATTGCAATGCCGGATTTTCGTTCACATCAGTTTCGTTCAATGTGCCTTTTGTAAAATCTTCACGTAGTTTAATGATCTGTTCTCTTAAATGATCCATGGTGTAAAATTACAAAATATTGGGGTTAATTGATGATGAGGTGATGTTAAACAAAAGTAATTTTAAACTGTTTAAATGCTTGATAAATGAATGATTCAGGATGAAACAGGTGTTTTTAAATGGTAAATTGATTTATATCATGAATGCTTGTTTTTTTAAAAAAAGAGATAATTTTGTTTCATGCTTGGTAAATTACTAATAGCACATCCTTTATTGAACGATGGATTTTTTAATCGATCGGTGATCTATATTTCTCAGTATTCGGATGAAGGTGTGATTGGTTTTGCATTGAATTTTAGAACACAATTTAAATTGCGTGATGTAAGGCCTCAAGTAAAGAATGGGCATTTACCATTGTTTGAAGGCGGACCCGTTGCCAAGAATCAATTATTTTTTTTACACACGCTTGGAGAAAAAGTTCCGGATGCTGTTCCTATTCAGGATAATTTATGGTTTGGCGGCGATTTTAACGAATTGCTTCATATTATTGATCATGAAGATGTAAGCGAGAACGAAGTACGTTTTTTTGTTGGATACAGCGGTTGGGAAAACGGACAACTGGAAGATGAGATAGCAAAAGGATCGTGGTTTGTACATGAAACAGATCCCAACACTATTTTAACGGAAGGTACTGCCATGTTATGGACAAGTGAACTCGAAAAACAAAAGAAAACGTATAAATTGTTTGGTGAGATAGGGTTTGATCCCTCACAAAATTAACTCTTCTTACGGAAGGATATAACCACCGGAACACCTGTAAAATCCCATGTTTCACGAAGCTTATTCTCAATGAAACGTTTGTACGAATCGGTAATGTATTGTGGCATGTTGCAATAGAACAAGAACAATGCTTCGCCTTTTAATTGCGTTACGTATTTTACTTTCACAAACTTTCCTTTAACCGGAGGAGGTGAATGCGTTTCAATTAACGGCAAGAAAAATTCGTTGAGTTTACTTGTTGGAATATGACGTGTTTTATTTTCATAAACCGTCATAGCCGTTTCAATAACTTTAAGCAAACGTTGTTTTTCGTGTACAGATGTAAATACAATTGGAATATCTTTGAAAGGCGCAATACGCTCACGCACTCGGTCTTCGTATTCCTTTGCTGTTTTGGTCTCTTTTTCTATCAGATCCCATTTATTCACAACAATTACCAAGCCTTTTCTGTTCTTTTCAACCACACTTAAAATACTTAAGTCTTGCGCCTCAATTCCATTCTCGGCATCCAACATCAATACACACACATCGCAGGTTTCAATGGCGTTAATAGTGCGCATCACACTGTAAAATTCAAGATCCTCATGAACCTTGGCTTTTTTACGCATTCCGGCAGTATCAACCAACCAAAAGTCGTAACCAAACTTCATGAAACGGGTGTGAATAGTATCACGAGTAGTACCTGCTATAGGGGTTACAATATTTCTGTCTTCACCTAAAAGAGCATTTACAAATGATGATTTTCCAACATTAGGGCGACCAACAATAGCAATTTTAGGAATATCCACATCGTTTAAAGCACCTTCATCCTTTGGTAAATTAGATACAAGCGCATCCAACAGATCACCAGTACCGGCGCCTGAAACAGCAGACACAGGATAAACTTCTCCTAAGCCAAATTGATAAAATTCAGAAGCATCGGCATTACGTTCAAAATTATCTGCCTTGTTTGCCGCAACAATTACTTTCTTTTTGCTTTTGCGAATAATGTTTGCCACCTCTTTATCAAAAGGCGTAATACCATCTGCCACATCTACCACAAATAAAATAAGCGAACATTCTTCAATGGCAATTTGCACTTGTTTGGCAATTTCCGATTCAAAAATATCTTCACTTCCTTTAATGTATCCGCCGGTATCAACCAAACTAAATTCAACGCCACTCCACTCGGCCTTACCATAATGGCGGTCGCGCGTAACACCTGCAACCTCGTCAACAATGGCTTGGCGGGTTTCGGTAATACGGTTAAACAAAGTACTTTTTCCTACGTTTGGTCTACCTACTATGGCTATAATGTTTGGCATATGAGGGTGCAAATTTAACAAAATAACTTTAAAAGCCCGATATATTGCAAAAACAGCCTTTAGTTTGTATATTTGGTTGTATGTGTAAAACGCTAAAAGCTATTTTTTCGTTTCTAATATTTGGCGCTTTAAATTTCCTGTTTGCTCAGGAAAGCAAGGTTATTACACCACATCACAGTCCAAGTTTACGATTCACGGAGAATAAAGGTCAATGGGAAAGTAACATTTTGTTCAGTTCACAAATGGATGGCGGGGCAATGTTCATTGAGCCAAACAGCATTAGTTTTAACTTTTACGATAAGAAAAAGTTCAGAGATGTGCATTTATCTTCTGTTAGAAAGGAGAAGGTTAAGCATTCGAAGATTAGCGGGCATGCTTTTAAGGTGCTATTTGAAGGATGTAATGAGAACCCAAAGATTGAGAAGTTACAACAAGGCATTGATTACGAAAATTTTTATATAGGAAAAGATAAACGAAAGTGGAAAAGTGATGTTAAAAATTACCATCAGGTATGGATGCGTGATCTTTATCCGAAAATTGATTATGAAATTTTTACTGCTGTAAATGGCTTTAAATATAATTTCCATGTAGGTGCAGGTGGCGACCCTTCTAAGATCAAATTAAAGTATGTTGGCGTTGATAAGATAAGATTGAAAGACAGTGCATTGGTTATTAAACTTGCCTTTAACGAGATAGTAGAACAAAAACCATACGCCTATCAATTTATCAAGGGGAAGTTAAAAGTAGTTCCTTGCATTTATAAACTTAGCAATAACACATTAAGTTTTGAATTCCCGAAAGGTTATGATGCGAATTATGAATTGATCATTGACCCGATACTTGTTTTTTCGGCCCAAATTGGCGTGGTTGCAGATAATTTTGGAATGACTGCTACATTTGATGCTGCAGGTAATTTGTATAGCGGAGGAATGGTGTTTAATGTTGGTTATGCAACAACACCCGGTGCATACGACGTAAGTTTTAATAACGCAGCAGGTTATGGCCGCACAGATGTTTTTATAACAAAGTATAGCCCAAATGGAAATTCACTCATTTATTCAACATATGTAGGCGGCTCAGGTACTGAGGTTGCCTCGAGTTTAATAGTTGACAATAGTAATAATTTATGTTTATACGGAGCAACCAGTTCTCCTGATTTTCCAATGCTTTCCAATTCTGCCTATTCAGCATTTAACGGTGGGCCAACAATTGGTTTTACGAGTAACGGATCTATTTTTTGCGGTGGAACCGATATTTACATTTCAAAATTAAGTGCAAATGGTCAGTCTCTTATAGCTTCAACTTATTACGGTGGAACGGGTAACGATGGTGTAAACTATTTAACTACCACATATAATGATTTTGTAGATCCATCATTTAATCCTTGCACCAGCAACTTTGCTTCAACAGCTTACGATTCGTTGCAAACCAATTATGGCGATCAGTTCAGAGGTGAAATTCAAATTGATGCACAAAATAATATTTATGTTACAAGCTCAACACGCTCAAGTGATATTCCAATGACGAGCGGTTTTGATAACACAATTAATGGTGGACAAGATGCTATTGTTGCCAAATTCAATTCAAATTTATCGGGATTAATTTATAGTAATTTTATTGGAGGAAGTCAGAATGATTGCGGCAACGGACTATACATCAATAAGAATAATGAAGTTTATGTAACAGGAGGTACGTGCAGCAGTAACCTGCAGGGCACGGCAGGTGGGCATTTGCCAACTTATCAAGGAGGGAAATGTGATGGATTTGTTTATCGCATCAATTCATCTGGTAATGCAATTGTTAATGCAACCTATGTGGGAACAAACGATTACGATGTGTCGTTTTTTGTAACCGGTGATAAGAACGGAAAAGTATTTGTTTATGGTCAGTCCTATGGCAATATGCCTGTTCAAGCCGCTCCAACAAGCACAAGCGGCATATACAGTAATGCGGGAAGACATCAGTTTGTTAGAGCATACAGAAGTAATTTGAATAGTATTTATTTTTCAACTGTTATCGGAAGCAAATTATCGGGGGTTGATATTTCACCTTCAGCATTTGCAGTTGATAATTGCAGTAATATTTATTTGTCGGGATGGGGTGGAGGAATTATCACAAACACAGTGGCTATGAATAATATGCCTTTGTTAAACCCAATAGTGAACCCGGCCAACAATTATACTTTTTCTACTACAACTGGTTATGATTTTTATTTAATGGCATTGGATTCTAATGCGACAAATTTGCTTTTTGGTTCATATTTTGGAGGGAATTCAACAGAAGAACATGTTGATGGAGGCACTTCCCGATTTGACCCAACAGGTAAAATTTATCAATCGGTTTGTGCGGGTTGCCAGGGTGCTGATGACTTTCCATTATCACCAAATGCGTGGCCATGCCCTACAGCCACTAACAATTGCCCTAATCAGAATCCAAGTTCTAATTGTAATAACGGTGTGTTTAAGATCAATTTTGGTTTGAACATGGCAGTTTCCGCTATTAATACCAATACCCTGAGCGGTTGTGCGCCGCTTACCGTTAATTTTACAAATGTATACACGCCTACAGTTGCCGGATCATCTTATACCTGGAATTATGGAAACGGACAAACCAATACAACGGTAACAAATCCGGTATTTACCTATACAAATCCCGGAACATACACAGTTTCATTGATAATTTTTGACCCTACATCATGTAATAAAACAGATAGTGCTTTTACCTACATTACTGTATTACCTCGTCCCACAGTAGCATTTACGCCAAGCTATTCACCGTGTTCAAATACTGTAGCTATCATCAATAATTCAACGGGCACCTTAAGCGCGAATCCTTTTGTTTGGAATTGGGGCGATGCAACGCCAACACTATCTGCTAACTCACCAACACACACCTATGGCTCAACCGGGGTTTATACGATCTCATTAATTGCAACTGGGGCCAATGGATGTACCAGCACTGCTACGCAAACGGTCAGCTTATTTAATTTCAATCCGTCTGTTTCATCAGCAATTATGTGTGAAGGTGCAACGGCAACGCTTAATGCATTGGGTGGAACAAGTTACACATGGACGCCCGCAACAGGTTTAAGTAATTCATTGATCGCTAATCCTGCATCCAGTCCTTCTGTTACAACAGGCTATACGGTTACGGTGCTCAATAACAGCACAGGCTTCCCTTGTACGTCAACACTTACAACAACAGTAGTTGTAAATCCAAGGCCCGATGCCGGGTTTAATTACACAATGAATCCGTGTGGCGGTGGTGTGAGTTTCTTTGATACCTCGCTGGTGAATATCACTTCTTGGAAATGGTATTTAGCACCTAACATAACTTCAACTGTACAAAACCCATATAACTTTTATTCAACAGGCGGCACCTATACTATTGCATTGGCCATTTCAAATGCGTTTGGATGTACCGATTCCATTTCAAAGGTTATAGCCGTTCAAACACCGCCTCCAATGTCTGTTAACAATGGCTCATTGATTTGTAAAGGCAATCCGGCTAATTTGTTTGCGAGTGGAGGAACGTCATATACATGGACACCCGCAACAGGCTTGAGCGCAACTAATATTGCAAATCCGGTTTCAACAACAACAGCAAGTACAAATTACTCGGTAATAATTACCACATCCAACAACTGTAGTTTTATGCTCACTACGTTTGTTAATGTTTTTAATTTATCAAACGTTCCAATTGCAGCAGCATCCAATCCAACCAGTGTTGTAAAAGGTTTCTCATCAACTCTTACGTATACAGGCGATCCGGGAGCAGGCGTATCTTGGTTCCCAAGTGCGAGCGTTAATCCAAAAACAGGTTATAGCGTAATTGCTACACCAGACAGGCCAACGACATATACCGTAATTGCTCAAAACGGTGCATGTAAAGAAACCTTATATGTGTTTGTTGATGTGTTTTTGCCGGGATGTATTGAAGGAGATGCCTTTATTCCGAACACCTTCACGCCAAATGGTGATGGCCAAAATGATATACTTTATGTTCGCGGTTTAAAAGTAGATGAGGTATATTTCGCCGTTTACAATCGTTGGGGCGAAATGGTGTTTGAAACCACCGATAAAACCAAAGGTTGGGATGGTATTTATAAAGGCCGGCCTGCCGATGTTGGTGTATTTGGCTGGTACCTAAAGGTAAAATGCTACAATGGCGAAGAAACATTCAAGAAAGGGAATGTGACATTGATACGCTAGAAAGCATTTATTGCCGCGAAAGAAAAGATTATTATTTTTTGCCAAACATTTTATAAATCATTTGCAAAAATCACAAATGAACTGTTAGTACGCAATTTTGCTGCAAATAAGTGAAAGAATTGAATCGCTATTTTTAATTGTAGTTATTTTTCATTAGAGTTTAATTTTACTGTACGCAATGCCTTTTTAAAAGCAATTTTATTACATATAATTTTGATTAAATATTAATCAATTATGAATAAAAAACATTTTAAAAAAACATCGTTTGGCTTAATAACCTTTATTTTTATTGGAATGGCTGTTATACTAACAAAAAACTCTTACAACAATATAAAGGAATTATATAGATCAGATAAACTAAATAATACGTTTTTAAGTAGGTTCAAACAAACTTTGTTTGGCTTGCTTTTTATAACGGTTATGAGTAATAATGATATTTATGCTCAGTTTATTACACCAACAAACTCAATTGGTAATGTTGATGATAATGGGTCATTTTATTGGGGAGGAACCTTATTCTGCACCGCAATTAACAGCACTACAACTTATTTTAATATTAAAAAACTGCATAAATATGATAAATATAGGTCAAACGCCATATTTGGATTACCTGCCGGTGGAGCACAAACAACACTTGGCTTTGCATTTTTAAAAGCAAGATCAAATTATCAGGAACTGGCAACTGGTATTAATATTGGAACGGGATTAACTACGGTTGTAACAAGTATAATAAGGTTGGCAACTAAAAATCCCCCTAAAGAAAGCAGTCTCAGTTTAAATCTAATGCTTATTCCTCCCAGCAGCAATAAAGGGTCAGTTATGGCTTTTCACTTTACAAAACAGCTAAAATAATGTTTGTTTTAACGTTTTTTTAGTTTTTAAAAAGTCACTAATTCCAATCAAACCGCCTATTTACCACTTGTATAAAGTATTAAATTAGCCTATTATAACTCAATAAATTAGCGGCACCAGAAATATCATGAACATGTATACATTTACTCGCTTTAATAAATTTTTATTGGCCATATTCGGATCTTTATTTTTACAATTTTCATTTGCACAAATGCCTGGTGGTGGAAACCAAAAAGACATGATGAAAATGATGAAGGACATCAAAGGGCGTATTTATGGAAAGGTAATTGATTCGAAAACAAAAAAGCCTGTTGAGTATGCATCAGTAGTGTTGTTATGGTACAATAAAGATAGCGCCATTGCGGGTGGTTTTACTGGTGAGAATGGCGAGTTCAATTTAGAAGGTTTACCTGCTATGGGCGGTTTTCGTTTCAGAGTAACACAGGTTGGTTACAAAACCTATGAGACTAAAGTATACATTCAGGCGCCACAAAAACTGGAACAGGATCTGGGAAACATCAAATTTGAAATAGATACCAAGTTATTAAATGAAGTGGAAGTAGTTGCCGAAAAAGCAACCTTTCAAATGACGGTTGATAGAAAAGTTTATAATGTGGAGAAGGATCTTTCCGTCAGAGGTGGAACAGGTATAGATGTTCTGAAAAATATTCCTACCATAACGGTTGATGGCGATGGTAATGCCACCCTGCGTGAAAAAGCGGTAATGATCTATATTGATGGAAAACCAACTACATTAACCATTGCACAAATACCTGCAGATGCCATTGAGCGTGTTGAGGTGATATCTAACCCAAGTGCAAAATTTGAAGCAGCTGCAACCGGCGGTATCATAAACGTGGTATTAAAGAAAAGCAAAAAGCCCGGATACAACGGAATGCTTATGGGTAACGTTGGTACGCAGGACAGATACGGTTTAACAGGGAATATTAATGTGAAAGAAAATCCATTTAACTTTTCATTGATGTATTCGTTGAACATGACTAATACCGGTCAGACTTTCGGATACACTAAACGTACAAATTATACCGTTCCTGAGTCTTCAGTTTTAGGTGATGAGCGTTACTACGAAACAAATAATAATACATTATCAAAGAACAGATTTCAATTTGCAAGAGCAGGTGTAGATTACAATATCAATAACCGTAACAACATCGGTATCTCTTACAACATTGTAAGTGGTTTGATGGGATACGATGATCATCAGGATTATCAAACAACTTATAAATCGGGTTTTGTTACCAATAAAGGGCACATGCACAACATTAACGGCGGTGGCTTTACCAATCACACCGGTCAGTTAACGTATCGTAAAACATTTCCTACACCAAATAAGGAGTTAACTATTGATCTAACTTACAATCAGGGTGGCGGACCAAGCTCGTTCACATTTAATACCTATCCTTCAATGGTATTAAATTCAACAACGTATGATCTGCCACAACAGATCTCTACGAACAAAGGCGAATCAAAAAACAACATGTACACCGGTCAAATTGATTTTGTGAATCCGATCAGCGAAACAAAGAAGATTGAAGCCGGCGGAAGATTTTTCTTAAAGCAATCTACATTCCTAAACGATATCCGCATTATGAATGTGAATGGAGACATGGTTAAAGATACAACCCAAAGTAATAATTATTCAATTGATGATATGATCAACGCCGCTTACTTTACCTATACCGGTAAAGGCATTGGCGATATTGGCTATCAGGCAGGTTTACGTTTCGAACAAACGTTGTATAAAGGTACGTTATTGGATAAGAATCTTTCTTTCACTTATAATTATCCAAGCAACAAAGACAATTTATTGTTTGCGTTATTCCCTTCGTTATACTTAACAAAGCGTTTTGGTTCAAAACATGAGGTACAGTTTAACTTAAGCAGAAAGATAGAACGTCCGAATTTCTTCCAATCGATGCCATTTATCATGTTCAGAGATGTATATAACTACAGGATCGGAAACCCGGCTTTAAAACCGGAGATGATCAACATCAGTGAGATCAACTATAATTATGTATTCTCAAAAGGTAACTGGTTATCGGCTGTTTATACGCGCTATCATCAACAACCAATATCTAACTATTTATATCAATCACCAAGTAACCCAAGTGTTACTGTTAATACATTTGCAAATGGTCGCGATCAGTGGCGTTATGGTTTTGAGAACACGGCACGTATCAACTGGACAAAAAATTTCTCAACCACTGCTAACGTAGATGTGTTTTATGTGTATTTGAATAGTGGAATTATTGAAGGTCAACCTGAAACAGTTTCAAAAGGCTGGAGCTACAAAGGAAAAGTAGGAATCAATTATACATTACCTTGGCAATTACAATTACAGGTTAATGGAAATTACGAAGCACCAAAAGCAATTTTGAATGGTGAGTCGCGTGAGAATTATTTCATGGATGTATCATTGAATAAAATGATCAGCATGAAATGGATATTTAACTTAACCTTAAGTGATGTGTTCAACACAAAGCAATTTGGTAATTATATCTCAACTGAAACATATTACCAGGAGATGAGCAGAAGAAGAGAAACTCGTTTCCTACGATTTACCATTACCTATTTGTTCGGTAAGTTTGATACATCTATCTTCAAACGTATGGGTAAAAAAGGAAGTGGTGGCGGAGGTCAGGATATGCAAGGCGGAGAGTTTTAATCAGATCTTCCGCTTGGGGTTATCGTTCACAAAGGCTTTCCAGCTGCCGTAACTTTTTTTAGCACCGGTGCTTCCGGTTTTATTTTGGAAATGGTGGCAAACCGCTGCGCCTAAAGCATCGGTCGCATCTAAATAATGTTTCTCGGTATCAATACCTAACATTTGTTTGAGCATGGCAGCCACTTGTTCTTTACTCGCGTTACCATTTCCGGTGATCGACATTTTTATTTTCTTTGGAGAATACTCGGTTATAGGTATATTTTTACTTAAGGCAGCTGCAATGGCAACACCTTGTGCGCGCCCCAATTTAAGCATACTCTGTACATTTTTCCCAAAAAAAGGCGCTTCAATGGCTAATTCATCGGGCTTATATTCTTCAATAATAGCAACCGTGCGTTCAAATATTTTTTTTAAACGGAGGGCGTGATCCTCATATTTTTCGAGTTTGATTACGCCAATACTTAAAGGTTTGATCTTATTATCAATAATATGAATAAGGCCATAACCCATCACAATTGTGCCGGGGTCAATACCTAATATTATCTTATCTTTAACCATTAATTGAAATGCAAGTTAGCAAATTTGCAGTAATGAATTGTACAATTGTATTTTGAAAAGTAAAAAGCTTATAAGTATCCTTCTTAAATCTGTAATTGGCATTGGTAGCTTTGCCATTATTTATTGGCGTGTTAAAAGCGATTTTACCCCTGATAATATTCAACTGCTCAAACAGGCATTATTTAATTTAACGAGTTTTGTTTTCATTTTCATCAGCTTTATTTTGTTTCCGGTTAATTGGGCCATTGAAAGTTATAAATGGAAATTGATCACGGCTCAAACACAGGAAATATCTTTTAAAACAGCCATGCGATCGGTTTATGCCGGTATTTGTATTGGTAATTTAGCACCCGGAAGAGCAACAGAGTTTTTAGCGAAGATCCATTTTTTTAAGGCCGAAAATAAATTAACGGTAACAGTGCTTCATTTTGTGAATGGCATGTTTCAATTATCCATCACTATTTTTTTTGGTGTATTATCATTATTTATTCGTTCGGTTACAAGTAATGAGCCAAGTTCCTTATTGCATGTTGCTTCCATAACCTTATCAATTATAGTTATGCTTGTTTTTATTTTGATCTTATTCAACATTAATCGGTTTGTTGGCTGGATGTATAAGCGCTTTAACAGAGATAATTATGAGGAACTTAAACCAATTGTGTGGAGTAAAAAATTATTAATTCAGTTATTCGGATTTTCGATCATCCGGTTCTGGGTATTCACCTTTCAATTTGTTTTGCTTTTATTTATTTTTAAAACCGAGGCTAATTACATTCATTTGTTCGCAAGCATTTTCATTTATTTTTTATTTACTACGATCATTCCCATGTTCAGTGTTATTGAAGCCGCCGTGCGAACTGCCATTGCGCTGATCGTTTTTTCTGATCTGGGAATTTCTAACTCGGGATTAGCCATTGTAGCCATTTTACTTTGGTTGATAAACATTGTGTTGCCAAGCGTTGTAGGTTATATGGTTTTGCTAAAGGAAAATCTTAACTTTAGTTCATTCTCACTTAAAAAGCAAAATCAGGAATGATCTATCTGGCAGTTATTTTCATGTATGCTGTATTGGCTATGTTAATGGCATACGGTTTTGAGAAAGGTGCTGAGGTGATCACGCACGAGAATAAGGCAGATGTAAAATTTTCTGTCGTTGTAATTGCACGTAATGAGGAAAACAACATTGAAGCATGTTTAACTAGCATTATGCAGCAGAACTATCCAATTCATCTTTACGAACTTATTTTTGTAGATGATCATAGTTCAGATAGAACACTTGCAAAAGCAAATCAACTGTTGGCATCATCCGGATCGGATTATACGATCATTCAAAACACGGAACATTTGGGTAAAAAGCAAAGTTTAGTAAAGGCTATTGATGTTGCGAAAAATGATTTAATGATCACGCGAGATGCAGATACATTTACATCTTCAGCAAATTGGTTAAATGCCTTCTCTTCTTTTTACCACCAAACAAAAATGGAATTTGTAATTGCTCCAATAGCTATTGAGCATAAAAAAGGCATCATTAGTTCTTTACAGGAAATTGAATCAGCAATTTTATCGGTTTTTACTATGGCAACCACCGAATTAAAGATCCCATTTTTATGCAGTGGTGCTAACCTAATGTTCAGTAAACGATTGTTTGAGCGCTGTGATAAATACAGTTCGCATATTCATATCAGCTCGGGCGACGATGTGTTTTTTTTAAATGAAGTGAAAAAAGTTGAGCCACATCAGATCGGATATTTAAAAAACAGGGATGCGATCGTTTATACCTATCCTGAAAAAACGTTTAATGATCTTTTAAAGCAAAAGATAAGATGGTCGGGAAAAGTGTTTAAACTGAATGATACTTTTAATTGGATCTGCTCTATTGTTATTGCTTTATCCAATTTTATGCTTCTTTTTGCTGTTTTAGATGCGATTTTGATGGTTTTTAATGCCAAAATGGCCCTATTTTTTGTGATTTTGAAGTTGATAATTGATATTTTGTTAGTATTTTTAGCTTCACGTTTTGTTAAAGTGAAGAGTAGTGGCTTATTAATTGGCCTTGTTGCCATTTTATATCCGCTATATGCTTCAGTTGTTGCTTTTTTGGCACCTTTAATTAAACCTAAATGGAAACTTAACTAAGTGTTTTTTAAAAAGAAAAATAACGAGTTCGAATCGGAGTCCTTATCAGCTGAGACCTGGAGAAGATTTAAAAAGCAAGAGCTTTCAATGCTTGGGTTGTTTATTATTTTCTTTGCCTGCGTTATTTCCATTCTTGGGTATTTGATCACACCCGATCCTACGCCATACGCTAACACACAAAAGCCCGAGCTTCATACAAAACCTCCGTGGTTTACCGTTCAAATGATGTTGGTTAAAAAGAATCAAGAGGAAGATCAAACCAATGTTTTTGAAAAAATGCTTTTTGGAAAGCAAGAAGAACATACTACTGTTCCTATTTATGATTACGACTATTTTGGTAACACCATTTTAATTGAAGAGTACACCGGTGCGCGTCCGAATAATGGTATCAAAGTGAAATACGATCTGGTTGACGTGGTCTATGCGCTTGATTCAAAAAAGCCATATTTGTATGATACGCTTGCCAAAAAAGTTTCTTTCTATGAAATAGGAAACCCAAACAAAATTGAAAAAACTGTTGCTGAGTTAAAAGCAGAAGTTGAAAAGAACAACATTCAAATAAGAAAATATTATTTAGGAACAGATGTTATTGGACGTGATCTGTTGAGCAGATTAATGATAGGAACCCGCATCAGCTTAACCGTTGGTTTGGTTTCGGTTATCATTTCTTTATTCATAGGTATTTTTTTAGGTGCTATTGCCGGCTATTACCGTGGCACAACAGATACGGTTATAATGTGGTTGATCAATGTGGTGTGGAGTATACCAACCTTATTATTGGTAATTGCAATTACAATGGTTTTAGGTAAAGGAATCATGCAAGTGTTTATTGCAGTTGGTTTAACAATGTGGGTAGAAGTTGCTCGTGTTGTACGCGGACAAATTTTAAGTATTCGTGAAAAGGAATTTGTTGATGCCGGCCGTGCTTTAGGATTTAGGAATATGCGCATTATTTCACGTCACGTATTATCAAATGTAATGGGTCCGGTTGTTGTAATGGCGGCAAGTAATTTTGCTTCTGCTATTTTAACGGAGGCAGGTTTAAGTTTCTTGGGAATTGGCGCTCAACCACCTGTTCCATCATGGGGAGAGATGAGTAATGCGCATTATGGGTATTTACTTTTAGGGAAAGCTTATTTGGCAATTGTGCCGGGTATAGCAACTGCTATTTTGGTATTATCGTTCATGTTAGTTGGTAATGGTTTACGTGATGCGTTAGATACACGTAATTTGGATGATAAGCCAATTGCAGCGGCTTAAGATTGTTTCTTGAAAACTTTCTTTATAAACTCACTGGCAAAAACAAAATCGTACAACTCGTTATTTTTTGTATTCAGGATCTCGTCCTTTGTTCCTGTCCACCAATTCTTCCCTTTATAAATAAACATCAAGTTCTCGCCAATTTCCATCACACTATTCATATCGTGGGTAATGATCACGGTGGTCATGTTAAGATCGCGTGTGATCTCACTGATAAGCTCATCAATAACAATGGATGTTTTAGGATCAAGGCCGGAGTTAGGCTCATCGCAAAATAAATAATTTGGATTGTTAGAAATAGCTCTTGCCAATGCCGCTCTTTTTTTCATACCACCACTTAACTCCGAAGGAAAGAGTTTGTTTTTACCTACAAGCCTTACTTTTTCCAAACAAAAATTTACGCGATCTATTTTTTCGGCCTCAGTTAATTCGGTGAACATATCCAACGGGAATCGCACATTTTGCTCAAGGTTCATCGAATCAAACAATGCACCGCCCTGAAACAACATGCCTATTTCCTTTCTTACCACTTGCTTTTCCTTTTCGCTGAGTGCTGTAAAATCACGACCATCATAAACCACAGAGCCACTATTAGGTTGGTGCAAACCAACCATGATCTTTAGCAATGTTGTTTTGCCTGACCCGCTTTCACCAATTACTAAATTAGTTTTACCTGTTTGAAATGTGAAGGAAACATTCTCAACCACGGTTCTGTCGCCAAAACTTTTTGTTATGTTCTTTAGTTCGATCATACCAACATTACCTGCGTGATCACTAAGTTTGTGATGAGAATTAAAATACTGTTGTATACAACCGACTTCGTACTGGCCTGGCCAACCTCAAGAGCACCACCTGATGTGTAGTAGCCATGATAAGCAGAAACAGATGTGATTATAAAGGCGAAAATAACTGTTTTAGTAAGTGAGTAGTAAACATTGAATGGAATGAAAAAAGATTGAATACCAAAAATGTATTCGTATGATGAACAAGCGCCGGTGCTTACACCCATGATATATCCGCCTAAAATTCCAAGGAACATACTGATGATGATCAAGAAAGGATTGATGAACATGGCACCTAATATTTTCGGAAGAATTAGATAACTTGCCGAGTTGATGCCCATGATCTCCAATGCGTCTATTTGTTCACTGATACGCATGGTGCCAATTTCGGAAGCGATATTGGAGCCAACTTTCCCTGCAAGGATCAAACTAATAATGGTAGGGGAGAACTCCAACACAATGGATTCACGTGTTCCCAAACCAATGGCGTATAAGGGAATGAACGGACTGGTAAAATTATAAGCAGATTGAATGGTAATAACGCCGCCCATGAAAACAGAAATAATAGCGATCAAACCAAGTGAACCGGTTCCAAGGCTATTGATCTCATAGATCGTTTGTCTTAGGTAAATAGAAAGTTTTTCAGGCTTACTGAAAACCCTCACCATTAACAAAAAGTAACGACCCAAATGAAAAATAGGCTTCATATCAAACTATAAAAATACTAATAATAACGTATATTTGTTATATAATTTATGCGCAGGAAACTTGTAATACTCATTGGAATGGCCATTTTAACAAGCACTTTCACGGGCTGTTCAACTTTCAAGAAGAATAAGTGTGACTCTTGCCCAGGTTTTGGCAGAAACAAACATTAAACGTCTATTATTCGCTTAACACTACCTCCTGTTCCGTTTCTTAATTATTTGTGTAAATTTGATAGAAAGGATGAGTACAAAACGTTTCATAATACTTTTATTGTTAACGGTGTTTTTTGCCACAACGTTAGAAAGTTGTTTTTTAAAAAAGAACAAGTGTGATGGCTGTCCGGCCATTATGAAGTACAAGAAAAAGAAACGCGTACGTAAATCGTCGAAGGGTTCTATTTAGCGGAACTTAAAAATAAAAAGATCTTATTGTAAAGAAAGAAAGCCACAATGCAACCAAAGCTATTGGCTATAATATCATTCCAATCGGCACTGCGGTTGCTAAAAAGCGTGCCTTGCATTACCTCAAGGGCTGAGCCGTAAAGTATACCCAAGATCAAGAACAAATAAATATTATTTTTTGATGGCGTTGTTTTTTTAACGTTAACAAAAAGCAAGGAACAAAGTACAAAGAACATGCCGGCGTGTACCCATTTATCAAAGCTCAACATTTCCAACAAGCTAACAGATGGTATGTATTGACCGGGCATTGAGCACAAGCCCAAAATGATCAAAGCCCAGGTAATGGCTAATAATTGACTATGTTTTAAAATGAATTGTTTCATAATAAAAAACCCTTTTCGGTTTGAAAAGGGAATTTTAAAATTTATGTAAGTTTCGGTTTACGCGTCGATCAATTTTTTGTAATCGTCAGCACTTAATAAACCAGCTAATTCAGATGTATTTGTGATCTTGATCTTGATCATCCATCCGTTTCCGTAAGGATCTTTATTTACACTCTCAGGTGCGCTATCAATATCTTTATTCACTTCTAAAACCTCACCGCTAACAGGCATAAACAGATCGCTAACAGTTTTAACCGCTTCAACAGTACCAAAAACAGCATCTTTATCAACTGTTTCACCAACTGTATTTACATCAACATAAACAATGTCACCTAATTCTTTTTGAGCAAAATCGGTAATGCCAATGGTAGCTTTTTCGCCTTCTACACGGATCCATTCATGGTCTTTAGTGTATTTTAAGTCTGCAGGAAAATTCATGATTTTAATATTTTTGTTACAAATGTAAAGGTTTGTTTAGAATATGCAAATGTTTATTATTTACCAATATTCAATAGGTCGGCCACCACAAAGGTGCTGCCGCCAACAAAGATGAGGTCGCCGCTTTTACAAGCCTTTTTGGCAGCTTTTAAGCCCTTTTCAACGTCATCATAGGCCAAACCTTTTAAGTTAAAACCGGCTGCTTTTTTCTGAAGTTCATTGCTGTTCAAAGCCCTGGGAACACTTGCTTTTACAAAATAATAAATGGCGTTTTTAGGCAACATCTTCAGGATCTTTTCTACTTCTTTATCATTAACAGTTCCAAAAACACAATGTAATTGTTTAAATGTATAGCGTTTTAAATTTGCCAAAACCTGTTCAATTCCATCTTCATTGTGTCCTGTATCTGCAATTATCAATGGCTTTTCAGAAATGGTTTGCCATCTGCCTTCAAACTTGGTTAGTTTGCATGTGTTAGAGAGGGCTTTCTTAATATCCTTTTGTTCGATCACAAATCCTTTTTGAATGAGTACATCAATTGTATTTAATACACCTAAAACATTCTTTAATTGATAGGAGCCGGTAAGGTCAAGCGAATAAATATTTCCTTGTAACTCTTTTTTATCAAACACTTCTAATTGTAAAAAGCCAAGGTGGTGTTTATGACCAATGATCTTAAAGCGTTTATCGGCATATTCAATTGGAGCTTTTAATTCATGCGCCTTTGCATTAAATACGGGGTAAATATCACTTTGTTGCTGACTAACAACTACCGGAACTTTTGCTTTAATGATGCCTGCTTTTTCAGCAGCAATTTTTGGAAGTGTATCGCCAAGTAAGTTCATGTGATCATATCCAATATTTGTGATCAAAGAAACCAAAGGCGTAATGATGTTTGTTGAATCTAATCTGCCGCCTAATCCAACCTCTATAACAGCCACATCTACTTCTTCTTTTGCAAAATAGTTAAAGGCAAGTCCAACCGTCCATTCAAAAAAACTTGGTTCAATTTCCTCAAAGTCTTTTTTGTATTTTTCTACAAAATCAGTCACTTCATTTTTTGGGATCATTTGCCCGTTGATCTTGATGCGCTCTCTGAAGTCAATGAGGTGAGGGGAGGTGTACAATCCTGTTTTATACCCCGCTTGTTGCAGAATGGCTGCTAACATATGGCTGCTGCTGCCTTTGCCATTGGTGCCGGCCACATGAATGCATTTTAATTTTTTATGCGGGTTGCCAAGTAATTCGGCAATTTTATAAGTATTATCCAGATTGGCTTTGTAGGCTGCTGCGCCTATGCGTTGATACATTGGCAAACGCGAGAAAAGATAGTCTAACGTTTGATTATAGGTCATTTTAATCGAATGCAAAAATAATGGTGATCGTTCCGCGTCTTTCGGTTACTTTGCCATCTACATTGAACTTGGTTGCTATAGCAGCCTGGCGGGCTTTAGCTTTTAGTAAGGCACTTGAAGTGGTGGTGCCTCGTCCGTTAGGATCTGCTTCAACAACATTACCTTCTTCATCAACCACAATATTTACAACCACTTTTCCTTCTTCTTTTGTATCCTTAGGTAATGTTGGTGGTTTAACTACCATACTTCCTTTAAGGTCAAACTTAAATCCGCTTCCAACACCCGGGCCGCTGCCTGGTCCTGTTCCCGGGCCGTTTCCGGTTCCATTACCTCCACCGGTTCCTCCACCGGTTCCACCGGTTCCGTTTCCGTTCGGGTTCCCATCGGGGTTTCCTTGCTGTCCGGCTTCCTCGTTGTTACCAACACCGCCACCGTTTTTACCGGTTTCTTTTTTGAACTTTAAAGCTAATTTTTCAGCAGCGGTTAATTCTTTTGGCTTGGGTGTAATAACTACCGTATTGTTTTTTATTTCAGGCTTATCTTCTTTTTTTACTTCTTCTTCCTTCTTAACCTCTTCATTAATGCTCACGTCACTTTTTTCATCGCTTAACAATTCTTCTTTTTGAGCAGGTTCTTCGCTAACCACAACTTCCTGAGCCGCGCCCATTTGGTTAAAATCAACCACATCATTCCCAACATCCATCATACCCAAAGCCATTTCCATGCCGCCGCCGCCGCCCGAATCAGGAAAAGGCGGATTAGGTGTTACAAGATGGAATAGTATTAGAAATAATAAAAGCAAGCCAAAGATCAGCAGCGCAATTGTTGCCGAAATGGTTTTGTTCTTTATTTCTTCCTGGCGGGTAAGGTACATGTTACTTGCTGTTACTTGCTGATGTTGCTAATACAGTTTTACATTTTAATTTGTTGCAGATCGTCATAATATCAACCTGATCTTGTATGGTTAAAGATTTATCGAGGTGCATTACAACTGTTGGATCTGCTTGTTGTGTAGAGAATTTAGCGATCTCTTGTTCCAGAATTGAAAAATCTACTTCGGTATTATTCACAAAAAATTTCCTATCCTTTGAAACAGCCACATGAATTGGTTTTTGATTGTTATCAATGGTTTCTTTTGATTTGGCATTAGGTAAATTTACCTTAATGGCGTTGGGGCTAACCATGGTTGATAAGATCAAAAAGAAAAGCAATAAGAAGAACATGATGTCATTTAATGAATCAGTACTTACTTCAGCTTCTCTATGTCTTTTGCGTATTCCCATTTGTGTTCTTACAGTTTAGATGAATAATTTATTAAATTCCACAAGCTTTTATTTGCTTGGTTCATTCAACATATCTAAAAATTGAATTTGTGTATCTTCTAAACGATGCGCTAATTTATCTAAACGTGAATTGATCCAGTGGTAAGCTACAAACGCTATCAAACCAATTACTAAGCCGGATGCCGATGTAACCATTTTTTGGTACAAACCGGTTGAGATAACTTCGATCTCTACTGTTTTAGCCAATGATATATCATAAAAGATCTTAATAACACCCACAATGGTACCAACGAAACCAAACATAGGCGCAATACGGCCAATGATATTCAACACATTTAAGTTCTTTTCCAATTTAGCAATTTCGTTAGCCCCGCTTTTATTCATCGCTTCTCTGATCTCTTGAACAGATTGGCCTATACGCGACACGCCTTGCTCGATCATTAAAGACTCAGGCGTATTTAAGTTTTTACAAAAAGCACGCGCATTACTGATCTCACCTTTGTGGATCATGTCTTTAAGCGACATAACTAGCGTTGGAAGTTTTTTTCCGGCCTTAGATAAGATGATCAATCTTTCAACCAAAATATAAATACTAACTACCAGTAAAATGGCTAATGGGATCATGATCGGTCCGCCTTTCATCACCATTTCGATCAAAGAGATCTTTGTTTCGGTAATGGCTTCCGGACTAACGGCAGCAGGTGTTATGCCTGTTGGCACATTGGCTAATGAATCGGTGTTTTCGGCCATATTCACAACGGCCGCCCCTGTTTGTAAAATGAATTGAAGCATATAAAATTTATATTTACGAATTTACACTTATTGGTTACTAGTAAATTTTTAGCTTCATTTGATTTTAAACAAGGGTTTGTTCATTATAAACGCGTTAATTGGTAAAAGATACATGGGTTAGATGCGGCTCATGGATCTTGAACAAATTTCAGCGATGAACTTAAATCGTTGAAATAAAAAAAGTCTGCCCCAAACAGTAGGCAGACTCCCATTTTCCATTTAAATCAAACACTAACCTAATTTAAACTTAATTGGAATGTTATAATACGTTTTAACCGGACGGCCTTTTACTTTACCAGGCGATTTAAAATTAGGGATGAGTTTTACCACACGCATGGCCTCATCATCTAAGCCATAGCCTAAATTATTTTGTAAAAGTATATTGGTAACCTTTCCAAACTCATCTACCACAAATTTCACATAAAGGGTACCTTGTTTGCCTTCTGCAACAGCCATACTTGGGTATACCAAGTGTTTTTTCACAAATGCTAATAATGCCGTGTGTCCACCTTCAAATTCAGGACTTTCATCTAAGCCAAAAGGACCAAAAGGCTCATTGCTATTTGCATCCACTGTTCCATTACCGCTACCGGTTAAACTGGTTGTGCCGGTTCCTGTTAGATCAGTTCCGGTGCTTGTAGCGGTGTTCACCGGCTGAATATCTGTATTTAAAGTTTGTGCCGTATCAACCACATGATCATTAATAATGGTTGATGTTTGGTTGTTATGTTTGGCACCACCTGAATTTGGCTTGCTGGTGTTTTCTTTTGGTTGTTCAGGTTTATCTTCATATATGGTCATGGCAATAACGCGCATACTGTCCATATCTTTTACTTGCCCAATATCGTGTATATCAGCATGATTCTCTTTTAGCCAATAAGCTAAACCTATACTGCTTGCAATGGTGCAAACAACAATAAAAAGCGATTTAAAAATTGTACTGCTATATGCTGAACGAATAGCGTAGGCACCGTAACTTCTGTTTCTGTTTGCAAAAATAATGTTTAACATTTTTTGCTGATCGTTGATAAGGCTCATAACTTCTGTTTTTAAAGGTTTATACTCTTTGGTTAGTTATTTGTTATCTATGATGTAAAATTACTTCGCTTTCCATAAATTATTTTGTGAGAATATAAAACTGGCGCCTTTGCCTTTACAAGTGGATTACAATTTGAAGGAAATGGAAAAATGGTTACCTTGCGTATCATTAAAAAAAGAAAGCAATTGCTCGTGAAAGCCTTGAAAACATTACTAACCAGCGAAAGAAACGTTTTAGTGCTATTCGTTTTGATGGTAACCGTTGTATACGGACGTGTGATCGGTTTTGGTTTTTCGCCAATGGATGAGGAGTGGATGGTTTTAAAAAATGAAGGATTTTTAAAGGAATGGGAAAGCATTTTGTCTGCATTTAAAGAGCCAACCGGAACAATTTATTATCGCCCCTTATTGCTCATTACGTTTATAATTGATTACCATATCAGTGGCATTTTACCATGGATGTTCCATTTAACAAACATCATCATGCATGTTTTTGCGGTGTGGTTACTTTATAAAGTTTTGAAACAATATGGCGCATTAAATGAAGTTGCAGTAATACTCGCTTCATTGTTTGTTATACATCCGGCAATTATACACGCTGTTGTTTGGGTGCCCGGCAGAAACGATCTGATGTTAGCCCTGTTCACCTTGCTTGCACTTTATTTTCAAAAGGAATATTATGTAAAAGCAAAAAACAAATACTTGGTATTTCAAATGTTGTTTTTTGTGATGGCGTTATTTTCAAAAGAGAATGCCATTGTATTACCTTTTGTATTTGTTGCGAATCACTTCATATGGAAAGATAATATTCGTTCATTGAAATGGCCGGTTGTGATATGTATGGTTAGCTTAACGGCTTTATGGTTTTATTTACGAAGCAGTATTGTTGAGGTAAAACCTAATTACGAAGCATCCTTTGTTGATCAGGTGATGTATTCATTTCGCTCACTGATCGTTTTTGCCGGTAAAACCTTGGTGCCGGTTCAGCAATCGGTATACCCAACACTCAAGAACGCATGGCTTTGGCCGGGCATTATTACTATTGCCATTTTTTTATTTGTATTATTTAAACTGCAATGGAAAAGCAAGAAAATTGCTTTATTCGGAATTTTCTTTTTTGTGATCATGCTGGTTATTCCGGTTTGGTTTAATGCAACAAGTGTTAACAGAGAGCAATACGAACATCGTTTATATGTTCCATTGATAGGATTAATGATCGCTGCAACACAATTACAAGTAAAGTTGGGTCATACGCGAACAAAAACATTTTTGCTAACGCTAACTTCTATATACTTGTACTTGAATTTTACACGAGCAAATTCGTATAAAGATCAGCTTTCTTTTATTGAAAGAGCAGTAGAAGAATGTCCGGATAATTATTTTTTCCAATTCAGGATGGCCGATCATTTATTTGCAGAGAAAGATTATAAAGGAGCCATTGAGCATTATACAGAAGCCATTGCTTTGCAGCCAAGTAAAGGTATGTTCTTTAATAACCGTGCCAATGCCTATACAGCCATAGGTAACAAAGCAGCAGCCTTGCGCGATTTTGACAGTGCCATTGTGCGATCGAATAACGCACCGGGTGTTTATATTAACCGAATGGCAACCTTGGTAAAATTTAGTGAGATTGAGTTAGCAATGAGCGAATTAAAAAAACTGAAAGCGTGTTGCCAGAATATGATACCACCCGAAATGGAACAGGAGATCATGTATAAATGGAATGTAACTGGGTTTAAAAAGATAAATGAAAAACTGATCACCCAACCTAACAATCCAATTCTTTATGCGAACAGAGCGAAATTGTTTTTTGATAGAGGGATGTTAAATGAATCGATCGCTGATCTTGAAAAAGCGTGTTCTTTAGACCCTGCAAATGCTGAGCTGAAAAAGTATTTAGAGATGGTAAAAAGTGCAGCAGCCGGAAAATAAAAAAGCCCCATCAATTTGATGAGGCTTTTTAGTATGACTTACATTTAATCTTTGATCACCTTGATGGTCTTCTTTGTACTTTCTGTTTGAATAGTTAAGAAGTAGATCCCGTTAGGCAATAGGGTCAGATCTATTTCTGTATTATTTTTAATTGGTCTATTTGAAATTACAACCATTCCTAATTGGTTCGTTAAATTAAAATTGAATTCAACGTTCTCAACTAAACCATTTACAACAATTTTACCGTTAGTTGGATTTGGTTTTACGGTAGCGTTGATGTTAGCTGCATGATCAACTAATCCTGCGCAGTTGGCAACCGATTGAGTGAACACACTGGAAACAGTACAACCTAATGCACTCGTACCTGTTACGGTGTAGTTGGTGTTAACTGTTGGAGAAACAGTTATGCTAGATGAATTTGAACTTGTATTCCAGGTATATGTATTTACACCGGATGCACTGATCACAACAGCGCTACCTAAACACATTACACTTGCCGGGCTACTCACGTTTATAACCGGAATACTTACCGATACGGAAGTAACAGATTGTGCCGTACATCCGTTATTGTTTGTTCCACTTACCGTATATGTTGATGAAACGGTTGGGCTTACTGCGATAGATGTTGCATTTGAAGCAGTGTTCCAAGTATAAGTATTGGCGCCACTTACATTTAAAGTGCTGCTTTGACCCGAGCAAACAATCGTAGGATTAGCACTAACGCTTAGTGTAGGTAATGGATTTATATTTACTTGTATGGTTTTTGTTGCCGTACAGCTATTATCATCGGTTGCTGTAACAGTATAAACAGTATTAGCTGAAGGGCTCGCTGTAGTTAATGAGCCTGTGGAAGTATTGCTCCATGAATATGTTGTAGCACCAGTTCCGCCTGAAGAACTTGCAGTTAAAGTAACCTGATTGCCGGAACAAATAACCGTATTAGAAGTATTTGCATTTACTGTAAGTAACGATGGTTGAGTAATAGCCATAGTAAATGAAGCAGAGCAAAGTGACGCATCATAAACAATTGCAGTGTAATTGCCAGCGCAAAGCGATGAAACGGCAGATGTTGTGTAATTACCTGGTACCCATGAATAAGTTAAACTTGGCGGACCTGAAGCACTAATGGTAGCACTTCCATTACATGCGTTAAAACATAAAGCATTACTTGAAGTAATAGAGGCTGTAATTGGAGTTGAAATTGTTGTTGTATAACCAACAGCAGGTGTATAGGTACCTGTACCGGTAAGCGTGTTGTTGTAATCTAATCTTATTCGTCCAACAGATCCGTTTGCTCCTGTTCCGAAATACGGACTCCCAGGTACGGCTGAAGCACCACCAATTCCACCTTTTGCTGATAACTGACCATTTATTGTCATGCCAGGTGAAGCTAATAATAAAGATCCTCCCGAACCGCCGCCGCCGCCGCCGCAATTCCCTGTACCATCAGAACCACCATTACCGCCATTACTGCTAACCATACCTGATGCTCCAATTGTTAATGAAGCTGTTTGAATGATAATAACACCACCACCGGCTCCGCCACCGCCTGAACCGCAGCTAAATCCACCTGAACCACCACCGCCGCCTGAACCACCAACGGTAGGTGAAATAGGGGCATTACCATAAGTTGGGCCACCAAAACCTCCAGATGAGCTTCCTGAAGACGAACCGGTATTGGCATAACCTGCGCCTCCACCACCTGACCAACCTATTCCGTTAGTATTAACTCCACCTAAACCAAAACCCGAAGTCCCATTTAATGGACCAGCAGATGAAGAGTAAACACCGTTACCTCCATTGGCACCACCTGCAACACCTACACCGCCAATTCCTGATGTGGAACTGGTAATTCCGTTTGTGCCATTACCACCATTGGCAGAAATTGTGCCATTAATTGTTGCTATCCCGTTACATTTAATTACTAATGGATTATTACCGGTTACGGTAACAATAACACCGGGATTAATATTAAAGGAGGTGAAGTTATATTCGCCACCTGCAATTGTTGTGTTTGATGTAGCACTATAAGCTCCATTAGAGCCATTCCCCGGACTGTAACAGTTTTGTGCAACTGAAACAGTGCTGAGACAAATTGCCAAACAAGCCACTAATTTTGAATAGATGTTTGATTTCATTTTATGATTTATTTATTACAAATGTAAAATAGTAATTGGCATTTCAAAGAAACACTACTGGTGATTTTGATCAATATAAATAAAAAAGCCCCATCTTACTGATGAGGCTTTTTATGATCATTTTTATTTAATTATTTTTTCTCCTGACCGGCTTCTAAAGTGAATTCGATCTTCACCATCTCAGCAGCTCCACCACCTTCAATACCGTAGTCGTTACGGTTGATAGTGATCTCACCTTCAAATCCGGCGATCGCAAATTTCTTCATCACTTCTTTACCGTCTTTATCAGTAAATGATTCTTCAATTTCATTGATACCAACATAATTGAATTTCATTTCCACATCTTTTGTTACACCTTTAATAGTTAATTTACCTTTTGCAGTGTAACCATACATGCCCGGCTCTTCGATCTTAGCGATCTCGCTTGCTTCAAAAGATGCAGTTTTAAATTTAGGAACATTAAAGAAACCTTCTTTATCTTTTAAATGACCATCACGCATGTTGTTTTGAGTAGTAAGCGTGGTCATGTCTAATTGAACGAAGATCTTTGGTCCGTTTGCATTTTGCATATTCACATAACCGCTATCGATCATAATAGTACCTTTTGTGTAGCTAATGATATGTTTCACACCAAAGTTAACCGAACTATGCGCACCATCAACCTCGTAATTACCTGATAATTCAGCAATATCTTTTCTGTTCGCATTCATGATGCTGTCACACTGTTCTTTGCTTGTACAAGTATATTCTTCACCGTTAATGTTGCATTTCAACACTTCAATCTTTTCTTCTTTTGCGCAACATGCACCACCTTCAGTTTCGTTAACTGCGATATAAGGCGCAATAACTAATGAAACGATAGACATTAACTTGATCAAAATGTTCATTGAAGGACCAGACGTATCTTTAAACGGATCACCAACAGTATCACCGGTTACAGAAGCTTTATGTGGCTCCGATTTTTTATAGAACGTTTCACCGTTAATTACAACACCTTTCTCAAATGATTTTTTAGCGTTATCCCAAGCACCACCTGCGTTATTTTGGAAAATACCCAATAACACACCAGATACAGTAACACCGGCTAATAAACCACCTAATACTTCAGGACCAAATACAAATCCAATAATTACCGGAGTAACTAAAGCAATAGCACCCGGCATCATCATTTCACGAATAGAAGCTTTTGTAGAGATAGCTACACATTTTTCGTATTCAGGTTTTGCTTTGTATTCCATAATTCCTGGAATTTCGCGGAACTGACGACGAACCTCTTGCACCATGTCCATAGCAGCGCGACCTACAGCAGCAATTGCTAAAGCCGAGAAGATGAAAGGGATCATAGCACCAACAAATAAACCTGCTAACACAGGCGCTTTGTAAATATCAATAGCACTGATTCCCGCAACTCCAACGAATGCGGCAAATAAAGCTAATGACGTTAAAGCAGCAGAAGCAATGGCAAAACCTTTACCTGTTGCAGCAGTTGTATTACCTACAGCATCTAAATTATCTGTACGCTCACGAACTTCAGGAGGTAACTGACTCATCTCTGCAATACCACCTGCGTTATCAGCAATTGGCCCGAATGCATCAATAGCTAATTGCATAGCAGCAGTTGCCATCATACCGGCAGCAGCGATAGCCACACCGTATAAACCGGCAAAGTGATAAGAGCTCATGATACCGGCAGCCAATACAATTGTAGGAACTACAGTAGATTCCATACCAACTGATAAACCACCAATGATGTTGGTTGCATGACCGGTTGCAGATTTTTGAATGATCGAATTAACCGGACGTTTACCCATTGCTGTGTAATATTCAGTGATCCAGCTCATGATCGCACCAACGATCGACCCGATCAAAATAGCAATAAATACATTTGTGCTTGTAAACTCATAACCTCTTAAACTTAAAGTCTCTGGTAACATCCATTTTACTAAAGGATAAGAAGCAACAACAGTTAATACAATTGAAATAATGTTACCTAAGTTCAACGCATTTTGTACTGAATCTTTTTCGCCTTTTACGCGAACAAACATGGTTCCAATAATTGAGAAAACAATACCTAAACCTGCAATAACCATTGGTAATAAGATAGGAGATAAACCACCGAATTTATCAGCAGTTGCATCAATTTCCTGACCTAATACCATTGTAGCCAAAATAGTTGCTACATAAGAACCAAAAAGATCGGCACCCATACCTGCAACGTCACCCACGTTATCACCTACGTTATCGGCAATAGTAGCAGGGTTACGAACGTCATCTTCAGGAATACCAGCTTCAACCTTACCTACAAGGTCAGCACCAACGTCGGCAGCCTTTGTATAGATACCACCACCAACACGGGCGAATAACGCTATTGATTCAGCTCCTAAAGAGAAACCTGTTAATACTTCAATGGCACGCTTCATTTCATCACCTGTAACAGATGCGCCATCTGCAAACATTTTATAGAATACAATAAATAATCCGCCTAATCCAAAAACAGCTAAACCTGCAACACCTAAGCCCATAACAGTACCACCTGTAAATGATACTTTTAAAGCTTGAGCTAAACTGGTACGAGCCGCTTGAGTTGTGCGAACGTTAGCTTTAGTTGCTACTTTCATTCCAATATATCCGGCAGTTGCAGAAAATACAGCACCAATAATAAATGCCACTGCAATTAACCAATGCGAATGAATAGCATGGCCATTAACCTCGTGTACAGTACCCGACCAGCCTAATAAAACTGCTGCAAATACCACGAAATAACCCAAAACTTTCCACTCAGCCTTTAAAAAAGCCATAGCACCGGCAGCAATATAGCCAGCCAATTCTTTCATATTCGCGTCACCGGCATCTTGTTTACTAACCCAAGCCGATTTAATTGCCATCACAAGCAATCCAAGTATCCCAAGTACGGGAACTAAATAAATGATACTCTCGTTCATAACTTTAATTTATAGGGGTGCAAAGATAATTAAATTCCCGTAAAAACGAAATTTATTAAATTACTGAAAATCAATATTTTGTGATGTTTATTGAAAGCTAAAAAAGGACTTTTTTCAGTAAATAAATAGTAAATTCGCGGCATGCAAACCGAACACTATGATCTGATAGTTATTGGAGGCGGGCCCAGCGGCTATGCCGGAGCAATGCGCGCCATTGATTTTGGTAAAAAAGTTCTTTTAATAGAGAAACGAAAAATAGGAGGCGCTGGGGTTTATAATGGTGTTTTAACATCAAAGACCTTATGGGAGCAAGCGTTAAAAGTGGCATCGATCAGAGAAATGATCCCGCATTATGAGCCCAAATTCAAAGAAGTATCGCGCATAGTAGATGAGTCAGTTTTTGAACGTAAAACACAAATGACCGTTCACTTGCAGTTGTTGCAAAAGTTACGTGATCGGTTGTTTTTTTATGAAAAAGGAAAGGCGGAGTTAATAGATAAGCATACGGTTCAGATCACAAAAGATGACGGCACTAAAAAAACAGTTACCACCGAAAACATATTAATAGCAACAGGAAGTAGACCACGCATACCGGTAAATATTCAGGTTGATGAAAAAGCAATTGTAACCAGCGATGGGATCAAGAATTTCACCGACTTTCCGGAAAGCATGGTGGTGCTGGGTGCCGGTGTTATTGGTTGTGAGTTTGCAACCATATTTTCTGCTTTCGGAAAAACAAAAGTTTATTTAATAGATAAGGCCGATCGCATTTTACCTTTCGAAGATGCGGATATTGCCGATGTGGTGAAACATAATTTAGAATCGCAAGGCGCAATTGTGCATCAGGGTGCTTCATTAAAGCGCATGGAAATTGTTGATGGAAAGGTGGAGTATGAATTGGAGTATAAAGATGGAAGAACAGAATTAATTAAAGTAGAAAAAGCATTGATCTCCATTGGGCGTGTTGCCAATATTGAAAACATTGGGTTAGAAAATGCTGGTATTCGAATTAACGAGCGTGGTTGTATATGGGATGATGATACACAGACCAACATCAGTAATGTATATGTTGCAGGTGATGCTACAACAGAAGTAGCTTTGGTGAATGTGGGCGAGCGTGAAGCGCGTCATGCCGTTGTTCGCATGTTTGGTCCAACCATAAAGCCATTAACCTATAAGAACATTTCAACGATCATGTTCCTGAATCCGGAAGTGGCGGCAGTTGGAATGAGCGAACAAGAGTGTAATGCCAAAGGTATCGCTCATAAGGTTGTGAAGTTGGATTACAGTACCAATGCCAGAGCAATTGCCATGCGCAAAACAAAAGGTTTTTTTAAGATCATTGTAACCAATGATAATGGCATGCGCATATTAGGCATGCGCGTTGTGGGTGAGCACGCCAGTTCGGCTATTCAGGCGGTTGCCTATTTAATTCATACCAATCAAGGCATTCGTGAATTGGCCGACATGATGCATCCGCACCCAAGTATTATTGAAGGCGTGCAGGAATGTTTGCGCATGTTGCTCAATAAATCTATTTACAAACCATACGTTTTTAAAGACCGTTTGAAATGTTACGTGTGTGAAAATGGCGTTTGCACACCAATTGAACATTTAGTAAATTAAACAAATGAATTCAACAGCTTTATTTGCTTTGATCGTATTGAACGCTTGCCATTGGGCAGCAGATTTTACACATTTGAGTACAGATTGGATGTTGAATGCAAAAAAATACGGCAAGCCATTATACCCCATTTTTGTGCACGCTTTGGTTCATGCCATTTTGTTCTTTTTAAGCGTGTTGTTTTTGTATGATATGGATAAGGCTATTTTTGCCGGTATCTTTCAATTGACCACACATTTTTTTATTGATCTATTAAAAGGGAAGGTCAATTTTTTATTTCGCCGCCTAGAAGATCCTACAAATAAATTTCATTGGTGGGTATTTGGTGCCGATCAGTTCATGCACCATTTGATAATCATTTTTACAGTATATTACTGCAGTATTAATTAAACAGAACGGTGATCTTAGTTCCTTTTTGATCTTCAATGATCAACTTACCATCAAGTTGTTCTGTTAACGATTCTACCAATTGTAAGCCTAAGGTATCTGATGTTTTTTGATGTTGAATGTGCGCGGGTAAACCAATACCGTTATCAGAAATGCATAAGCTGTAATTGTATGGTTTTTTATTTAGCACCGTAAAATCAATATTTATTTTACCGCTCGGTTTATTCGGAAAGGCATATTTAAATGCATTAGAAAGCAATTCATTTATGATCAGGCCGCATGGTATGGATTTATTCATATCAATACGTTTGATCTTTGGATCAATGTGAAGATTTACCTTTATATTCTTATTGAAGTTATAAGTATCTGAAATAAAACTCACCAATTGATTGAGATATTGATTAGCCTTGATGTTGGATAAGTTTCGTGTTTGATAAAGTAATTCATGAATTAAGGCCATGGATTTAACTCTGCCCAAACTTTCGCGGTATTTTTCTTTTGCTTCTTTATCTTTTATAGTTTCAGATTGCAGATTGAGTAAACTTGAAATGATCTGTAAGTTATTTTTAACGCGGTGATGTATTTCCTTAAGTAAGGTTTCTTTTTCTAAAAGATTTGTTTCCAATTTTTCTTGTTGCAGAACCTCATTGGTAATATCCTGGGCAATGCCCATTAGGCTTACAATTTTTTTGTTCTCATTTAAAACAGGAACCCCACTTCCTAATATCCATTTTATTGTGCCATCGGGTAAGTTTATCGGATGCTTTATCGTATACTCCTTTTTCTTTTTTACACATTCATCAATTAACTTGAATAGTATTTTTTTGTCGCCCTCGTTCAATTTTTTCAGATATTCTTCATAAAGTTTCTCTTTACCAACTTTAAGTTTATCTATTTGATAAATCTGATAAAGTGCATCTGACCATATGAGTTCCTGAGTTACTAAGTTAAACTCCCAACTACCGAGTTTAGCCATTTTTTGAGCCTCGTTCAATAAGTATTGATTTTTAATGAACTCTTCTTCGATTTTCTTTCGCTCAAAGAAAAATGGCACTTCAGGTTTCTTTTTTATTTTATAGGTAACAATTTCTTTTTCTAAGTATTGATTGATCTTAGTGGGCTGTGCCATTATAAAAGTGCAATTCTTATCGCCTTTTGCTCTACAGGTAATTTCAACCGCGGTTAAATGAATTCCAAAACTTTCCTGGCACCAGCCACTTGAGTATGCAGCATTCATAGTACACACGGGTGTTTTTGATCTTACCTTGTTCTTTATCCATGAATCTGCCTCAAATGAATAAGGATGGTTGTATTTTAAGAAGAAATTTTTATCAGGTGTTGGATTGCTTTCGGGTAAAATTTCAACAAAGGCCCAACCGGCATAAGCAAAGTGAACCGGGCCGGCCGAAAGCTTTTCAATTGGTTTTTTTAATTTCATTTTTGCATGAAATCGCTTAGCGTCTTCCATACCTAACACATGTCCAATATCAAAAAGAAAATTCTTACCGATTGCTGTTGCTTCATCTTCACCTCTGTTCTTATATAAGTTTTTAATGGTGTGGAAAAATTCATGCGAAAGTGCAGAAGCCCTTACTAAAACATAACGTTCATTGTTGATCTCAATGGTGCCTTTGCCCGGCTGTAAGGTGAGTGATTTAAAATAGTCGCCAACAATTTTCTCTGCTTTTTCAAAAATAGGCTCAATGTTCTTAGGTGTTTTAACGGTTCGATCGGAAGGCTTGGATGTGAAACCTTTTTTCAGCGCAGCATTTTCTTTTTGAAGTAGTTCAATTTGTTTTTGCAGTTCTGCTATTTTATGATCTTTATTTTTGTTCATTAAAGCCACACAAGAGATTAACTCCGAACTAATTTAAACAAAAAAACGCATAGGATGTTTACCTATGCGTTATATTTTGTTGTTGTGCTTTTAAGTTATTTTTTATCTAAGCCATCTAAAAACTTTAACATGTCTATAACCTGTTCAGAACCTAAACGTTTAGCTTTTATTTTTTTATCCTTATCTAAGATGTAAATAACAGGCGTTGAATAAATGTCATATTTCTCTTTCAAATTATTGATGTGTATTGGATCAAACACATTCACAAAATCCAATTTCTTTTCTAAAATAAATTTGCGCCAAGCTTCAAAATCTTCTTTCGTGTAAACTGCAAATGTTGTGAAATCGATCTTGCCTTTTAGCTCTTTTAGTTCTTCGTTTAATTTTGGGATCTCGGTTTGACAATGGCCGCAATCAACCGACCAAAACACAAGCACAGTAAATTTTGATTTCACGGTGTACAATGTTTTAAACATTGGCGTAAGTTTTTCTACATTCTTATAATACAACTCTGTTACACCCTGGCTTGTTTTAGCCGTGTCAAAACCCATCTTCATTACTTGTTTACCGTAAATTGTATCAATCATATATAATTCAGGTGCTTTTGATTCAAGTAATAAGTTTCGCATGATATCTGCACGTTCTTTGATCTTCTTTACGGTTTCATCGGTATAAACTTGTTTAGCTTTTCCGCTTATGATGTACTTATCGCAAATGTGTACAAATATCTTATCAAAGCCCATCACCTTACTTTGCTCGTATTTGTAAGTAAAATGTCCGATCAATAAGTTGTAAACCAATCCATCTTGTTTTGAGCGACCAAGTACTTTGTCTATCTCCTGAATGATGGTATCCGGATGTTGAAGAATAACACTTTCAAAATAACGTTTTACGCGATCATCAAAAAATGGTGTACGGATGATTCGGTCATCAGTAAAATCAACACCGTCAAAAAAATGACTTTTGTAATAGTAGTATTGGTAAACACTATCCGGACGTCCGTTTTTTGCTTTCGGAATTTCAGCAGGTTCTTTTTCCGATTTTAAATTAAGTACATCATGTAAATAAGAGCCTTTTGTTTTAGCCATAAAATCAGTATCAAACTTTTTTACATCTTCGTTCATTAGTTTGATCTTGTCTTGAATAAATTTGGCGCTATCTTCTTTGCTTTTCTTTTTTGATTCATCACGAAACTTATTGAACTCCTGGTTTTTGTTGGTGATGTATTTGATGTAAGAAACAAACAACTCGTTCTCTTTACTTCCCGTAACTTTCATTGAATTCACAATATCACTGTTATCGCAGTTATAAGTGAATTTTTGATTTTCGTTCACAAACAGATCGAAGTAAATTGATTTGCCCTCACTAACCAAGGTGTAAACACCCTTGTCAAGATCTTCTTTGCCATGAAAGCGAACGGCGCCGTTCTTAATGTTCTTACAAGTATCAACAATATATTGCTGATCGAACATGTATTTCACCAAAAACATCATGGTATCTTTATTGCCTTTCATGTTAAATCGCAAGTCGTAACCTTGCGCAAAGGTGCCTGAGCTGAACATGGCCAGTGATAAGATTAAAGCGAAACGGATAGATCTAATTGTTCTCATAATTCAAAATTGTTTTCAAATATACCTAATTCAATTTTCAATTTAGTGTTTTACATAAATTGTTATTTCTTCTCAATACTGTCTAAATACTGCAATAAGTCGGCCACCTGATCGGCTGCCAGTTTTTTGCCTTTAATATTTTTGTCTTTATCAAGTACGTAAATCACCGGTGTTGAATTGATGTCGTATTTATCTTTAATGTTATTTAAGTGAACAGGATCAAACACGTGAATGAAATCGTATTTTTTATCGATGAGGTATTTGCGCCATTTCTCATATTCTTCCTTAGTATAAACAGCATAAACTTTATAATCAACCTTCCCTTTAATTTTCTTTAGCGATTCACTTAACTTAGGCATTTCGCTTTGGCAATGGCTGCAATCTACATCCCAAAACACCAATACAGTATATTTTGCATTTACCATGTATAGTGTTTTAAACATAGGCGTTAAAGCATCCACATGCTTGTAGTAAAGATCAGTGGCGCCCTTGCTTGTTTTTACCGTGTCAAAACCCATCTTCATTACTTTCTTCCCGTCTGTTGTATCTATCATGTATAGTTCAGCAGCTTTGGTATCAATCAATAAGTTTCTGAGTATATCAACACGTTTTTTAATTGCCTGTATGGTTTCCGGACTGTATACATCTTTTGCCTTTCCGTTTGTAATGTATTTATCACCTAAGTGTACAAACACTTTGTCAAAACCCATTCGTTTATCTTGCTCGTACTTTGAAGTAAAATGACCAAGTAGCAAATTATACACGATGCTGTTCTCGTCACATGATGCTAATACTTTATCGATCTCTGTAATTAGTGTATCAGGCGAGTATTGATAGATCACACCATCAAAATAACGTTTGATACGATCATCAAAAAATGGGATGGAGATGATGCGCGTATCTTTAAAATTTACACCGTCAAAAAAATGATTCTTATAGTAGTAGTATCGGTATAGGCTATCCGGACGGCCGTTTGAAGCTAAAGGAACTTTTTCAGCTTCCTTTTCTTTTTTCATATTAATGAAATCGTAAACAAAGGTCCCGTTAACTTTCTTCAAAAATGATTCTTCAAATTTTTGAACTTTGTCATTCATGGATGTCAGTTTTTCATTCACAAACTTTACGCTGTCTGCCTTGCTTTTCCCCTTAGCTTGTTCTCTGTATTTATTAAAATCGGCATTGGTGTTGGTCATAAATTTAAGGTACTCGAACATATATTCGTTTTCCTTACTGCCGGTTGATTTTAGCGTATTTACAATATCATTGCGATCATAACTCACCGTAAAGGTGTAGGTATCATTGATCAAAAAATCAAAGTAAATTGATTTCTCCTGGCTTACCAAGGTATAAACACCTTTATCTAACTTTTTTGTGCCCTTAAATTGAACCAAACCATTTTTAACCTTTTTACAGGTATCAGAAATGTATTGGCGGTCAAACATGGTCTTCACCAAAAACATCATGGTATCTGTATTGTTTTTGATATTGAATTTCACGTCATATACGTTTTGCGAAAATGCAGCTAACGAAATTGCAAATAAAACCAGTGTTGAATAGAAACGCTTTTGCATAAAAATTGAGTTAAACTATGAATTCAAATATACTGATAAGACCCTTATGGATTCAAAGATCGTACCATGTTTTTTATTGAGCCTTTATAAAAATTGTTAAAAGCTTTTTCGAGACTATCTTGCTTGCTGTTGTACTGCATATAATCAATGAAATAGGCGTTTTGCTCATTGAGAATTTCATCAATTGTTATTGCCTGAAGTTTTTCGCTTCCAATTCCTGAGTTTTTTATTTTTTTTGTAAGATCAATTAGATAAGCTTGCTTTAAAATTAATGCGTTTTTATTGGTTTTTATTGTTTTTAGAAAAGCTGAATAGTGGATCGTTTCACTATGCAAGAACTGGTTTAACTTTTCGCGTTGCAAATGATTGTGTAAATATTCTTTCAGCGACAACGAATCATTTTTGTTTTTTAAAAATTGCATGGTGGCCTTATGCGCAATAAAATTGGCTAAATTTTCATTATTGTTAATGTTATCTGCTTTGTAAAAAGTAGCGTGAAACAATTCGTGAAACAGTAAATTGCAAAAGTTCCCTGTTTTTTTACTGATGTGTGAACTCAGCAAAGGGTCGTTGAACCAGCCTAAAGTACTCCAGGCGCTAACGCCTCTTATCCCAACATCATAGCCCAAAGCAGCCAAACGGTCTTTTTCCTTTAAAGCCAGTTCTTTTTCAAAAAATCCTTTATAACTAACCTTACCGATCATTGGAAAATCCCACTCAAAAGGCACGAGGCGGTATTTTTCAGAAGCAGTTATTACCCATAAAATGGGTTTGTGTTGCTGATCATAAATTTTGTTGAAATTGTTTGTTGGCTTGTATCCCAGACTGTCTACACTGTATTTTTTTATAGCGTTGATCAGTTCAATGTTCTTTTTTCCCTGGGTATTTAATGAATTCGCCGCGGTAAAATCTTCAAACGATTGTGCTTTTAATAATACATTTATTTGCCCGATCCCTTGTTTTGAGAGATAGATGCAAAGTTCATAGTTATAGGCGGCAACCATGAATAGTAGCCATAATCCCAGGCTCCAGTATAGCCTCATATAACGCATATATAACATTGCAGGTTTAATAAATAAAGTTGAAGCACAACAAATACTGTAACAAATTACTGATATTTGCGTTATCAGTCAAATGCGGAATCTATTTGCAGTCATATTTTTGTGCTTTATTTCGGGATCATATGCTCAGGATAAGGATTCCCTTCGATTTGCAACCTGGGCAAAGATCTCGGAGCTAAAAGACCTTGCGTATAAAGTATTTTACAGTAAAAAGGAAGCAGAACGATTGTCTGCTAACAAAGATTTTTTAAAGGTCATAGAATCAATTGCTGCTGGTAAATCGGCAATGGATTTTCCTTTTGATAGTATTAAAGATATTTCAACCCTATACCCAAAGGATAAAAAGTTTAAGCTCTTAACCTGGAATATCCCAAAGGACGATGAAACGCATTTATTCTTTGGATTTTTACTGGTGAACAATTCAAAACGCATTAAAAAGGGATTATTTAAGCACGAAACCACTCAAAGTTATGAGTACTATAAACTATTGGATAAGTCAGGAGGAATAAAAAATCCGGAAACTTATATTGGCACAACAGATAAATGGTTTGGAATGTTGTACTATGAAATGATCGAGTGTGATGGTTATTATACCTTGCTTGGTTGGGATGGCAATGATAAATTGGTACAACGAAAATTTATTGATGCGTTGTATTTTAAAGCAGATGGAACACCTGTATTTGGAAAAGATATTTTTAAGTTTCCGCGCAAGAACCCAAAGCGCTTGATGTTTGAATACAGCAGCGAAGTTACCATGAGTTTAAAATACAATACAAAAGCCGATAGAATAGTTTATAGTCATTTAGCGCCAAGAGAGGAAGGTACGGTGATGGAAGGATTGTACCAGTATTATGGTCCGGATGGAAGTTTTGATTCCATGATACAGAAAAAAGGCAAATGGGTAATTGTGGAGGATGTTGATGCGCGAAACGATAAGAATAAGAACGACAAGGCTGATAAACCTGATCCTGATAAGCAAACGCCGATCTTTAAACCAAAATAGTAACTGTTTCAAAAGCGCAGTAAATTTGCTGGTCTAACGCAAACTTATTCCCATCTAAAAGGTCACAATTTCTCTGCGAACCTATTTTAATTATCGTGAAATATCAGTACATTCAAACTGTTATTGAATTATTTTTATGCAAATCGATCTGGAAGCCGAACGTAAGGAGATCCTCAACCGTTACAAATTATTGATACAAGCTTGCAAGCGCCGTTTAGAGAAAGGTGATAAAGAGCTTATACGCAAAGCATTTGAAGTTGCTGTTGAAGCGCATAAAGAAATGCGCCGCAAAAGCGGCGAGCCTTATATTTACCATCCGATAGCTGTTGCACAAATTTGTGCTGAAGAAATGGGTTTAGGTGCAACCGGCATTGTGTGTGCCTTGTTGCATGATACTGTTGAAGATACCGATCTGACCTTAGATGACATAAAAGGATTGTTTGGCGAAAAAGTTTCACAGATCATTGATGGCTTAACAAAGATCTCCGGAGTAATTGATAACACTTCTTCTATTCAGGCAGAGAATTTCAGAAAAGTATTACTCACCATGAGTGAGGATATTCGTGTGATCCTGATCAAACTTGCCGATCGTTTACACAATATGCGCACGCTTAATCACATGAAACGTGATAAGCAAATGAAGATCGCCAGTGAAACTTTATTTTTATATGCGCCTTTAGCACACCGTTTGGGTTTAAATACTATAAAAACTGAGTTGGAAGATCTGGGTTTAAAGTATACCAACTCCGAGTCCTATTACGAAATTGCAGTTAAGTTAAAAGAAACAGAACCCGAGCGTAAGCGATTCATTCAAAAATTCATTGATCCTTTAAAGGAGATACTACAAGAGCAAGGATTTAAATTTAAAATATTTGGTCGCCCAAAATCCATTTTCAGTATTTATAACAAGATCAAAACAAAAGGAGTATTATTTGAGGAGATCTATGATCTTTTTGCCATCCGCATTGTTATTGATACGCCGTTAGAAAGTGAAAAATCAGATTGCTGGAAAGTTTATTCGATCATCACCGATTTTTATCATCCGAGTCCCGAGCGTTTGCGCGATTGGATCAGTACACCAAAAAGTAATGGTTACGAGAGTTTGCATACAACTGTAATGGGCCCTGAAGGTAAATGGGTTGAAGTGCAGATACGAACTGTTCGTATGGATGACTTAGCGGAGAGCGGTTATGCGGCGCATTGGAAATACAAGGATGCTGCGGCAGAGAAGGAAAGTAAGTTAGAGGCTTGGTTACATCGCGTGCGCGAAATGTTGGATAATCCGGATCCGAACGCCCTTGAATTTATTGATGATTTTAAACTCAATTTATTCAGTGATGAGATATTTGTGTTCACACCAAAAGGTGATATGAAAACCTTGCCGTTGGGTTCAACAGCTTTGGATTTTGCGTTTGATATTCACACGAAGGTTGGCGAGCAGTGTATTGGTGCAAAGGTAAATCACAAATTGGTGCCTTTGAGTTATGAGTTAAAGAGTGGCGATCAAATTGAGATATTAACCAGTAGTAAGCAGACACCTAAGGATGATTGGTTGAAGTTAGTGGTTACTGCGCGTGCTAAATCAAAAATAAAGAACTCATTAAAAGAGCAACGCCGAAAAGTTGCTGAAGGTGGAAGAGAGATGCTGGAAAAGAAATTCTATAAATGTAAACTGGAATTTACTTTGCAAAACATTAACGACCTTACTTCGTATTTAAAATTGCCTTCTTCGCAGGAATTATTTTATCGTGTGGCTGTTGGAAATGTTGATACACAAGAGATCAAAGCCTTTATTAAACATAAGGAAACACCATCTCGCGGAAGAAAGAAGGTAGAAGGACCGAAGATCGAGGAATTGGTTACAAATGCGCGAGGCGGGAATGATATGTTGGTGATCGGGGATGATCTACAGAAGTTAGATTATAAATTATCGCCATGTTGCAATCCAATTCCGGGTGATGACGTGTTTGGCTTTGTTACGGTAGGAGAAGGCATTAAGATCCACCGTGTAACTTGTCCGAATGCAGTGAAGTTACTTTCGAATTATGCGTATCGAGTTGTAAAAGCAAAATGGACAAACGATCAGTTGATCTCGTTCCTGGCCGGATTGAAACTGACAGGAACAGATGAGTTAGGATTAGTAAATAATATCACAAAGGTTATTTCAAATGAGAATAATGTGAATATGCGCTCCATTAGTTTTGATACAGAGGATGGTATTTTTACCGGAACCATTATGGTTTACGTACATGATACCAAACACTTGAATCACCTGATAGACAATTTAAAAAAGGTGAAGGGTGTAAATAAGGTAGAACGGATGGATCAGAATTAATAAACAAATGAAAATAAAAAATCCCAAGCGCAAGCTTGGGATTTTTAGTTTATGACAGTTAGATCAATTAATCTTTAAATAAAGGGAATTTAACCATCATGGTGTTTACTTTCTTTTTGATCTTTGCTAATTCTTTTTCGTTGTTGCGATTCATTAAAGCCGCATCTATCAATTCAACCACCTTTAAGCAATCTTTTTCTTTTAACCCGCGTGAAGTGATTGCAGGTGAACCAATACGAATACCACTTGTTACAAATGGCGATTTGTCATCGAATGGAACCATGTTCTTATTTACGGTAATATCTGCAAGTCCTAGTGCTTTTTCAGCTTCTTTACCTGTGATGTTCTTACTGCGAAGATCGATCAACATCAAGTGATTATCTGTACCACCGCTAATGATCTTATAACCTTTAGCAGTTAAAGCCTTAGCCATGGTTTGCGCATTTTTGATCAATTGCACGCAATAAGCCATGTACTCATCAGACAAACATTCGCCATAAGCTACAGCTTTTGCTGCGATCACGTGTTCAAGCGGACCGCCTTGTGTGCCGGGGAATACAGCACCATCTAATATCGCGCTCATCATTTTAATTTCACCTTTAGGAGTTTTATCACCCCAAGGATTCGGGAAATCTTTACCCATCATGATCATTCCACCACGAGGTCCGCGTAATGTTTTATGCGTTGTTGTAGTAACAATATGGCAGTGAGGTAATGGATCATTTAAAATACCTTTTGCAATTAAGCCCGATGGGTGAGAGATATCAGCTAATAATAAAGCCCCAACGCTATCAGCAATTTTGCGTAAGCGCACATAATCCCAGTCGCGCGAGTAAGCACTGGCACCACAAATAATTAATTTTGGTTTTTCTTTTTTAGCATTTTCTTCAACTTTATCCCAATTGATCAATCCTGTTTTTTCTTCAACGCCGTAAAAAGTTGGTCGGTATAATTTACCTGAAAAATTCACAGGAGAACCGTGTGTTAAGTGTCCACCATGACTTAAATCAAAACCTAAAATTGTATCGCCCGGTTTAATGCATGCAAGCATAACAGCAGCGTTAGCTTGAGCGCCTGAGTGCGGTTGTACGTTTACCCATTCGGCACCAAATAATTCTTTAGCGCGATCTATAGCTAGTTGCTCAACTTTATCAACCACTTCGCAACCACCGTAGTAACGGCGACCGGGATAACCTTCGGCATATTTATTGGTTAACACGCTACCCATAGCTTTCATTACCTGATCGCTCACGTAGTTTTCGCTGGCAATAAGTTCAATGCCGTGTGTTTGGCGGTGTTGTTCATCTTTAATGAGTTTGAAGATAACGGTATCCTTTTTCATTCGCTTTGGGTTTTAGTTTGTTGAGTAAATAATTTATATGATGCTAAAAAAACAATTGTAATAATTGGTGATTGTGCAATTCCGAGTAACCATCGGCTCAGTGTGTATTCGTCATCTTGCAAACGTTGTTTCACAATAACACCAAATAACATACTCAAGCCGGCCAAAGTTAATAAAATGAGATAAGAATAAATAACCCAGCGCACTAATTTTTTTTCCTGAATGATGAATTTGATGGATAAGGCACTCAGTAAGCCAAATAGGAAAACAGAGAGGAGGGTAAAAGGGTACTTGAGGTAATAAAGGGTTTTGTAGGGAATATCTTTAAAGTTTTCAATGTAGGCATCAATTTTTGTTACGGGTTGTTCGCCATAATACTTGATGTACATGAGGTGATTATAACCAACAAAAAAATTTTCACGAAAAAAACCAAGCGCACCAAACAGGATAAGGAAAAGCAAAAAGTATTTCCGGTTGAATGTCATTTTGCTGTTGAGTTTTTAGTGGAGAATTTATTTACCCATATCATCCAAAGAAGGAAGATGTATGCATAAACCAGAAAAGTAAAGGTGTAGGTGTGATTGAAATCGAGGGAAGACGGATGGTAGTAGGCGATCAAGGCCAGGCAAACAACACGTATGATGTTAAGGATATGGATGGAAAGGATACCTAAGGGAATGAACCAGAGTTTTGAGCGTTGATGACCTGGATACCAGGCAACAAATACGGTGAAAAGGATGAATAAGGAAATGGCATTGCAGTTTGAACCAACCCAAACCCCGTTCGAGCCATCAATTCCAATAACCTGAAAGTCAATGTCTTGTAACGAAAGAAAGGTTTTGTAACCAATAAGTTTTAGGATGAAATCGGTATTGGAAATGATTGAACCGATAAAACCTTGGTCGTAATAGGTATAGCGTTTTACAACAAACTGATGGATCAGGTAAAGAATTAAATAAGATGTACCGGAATAAATAAGAAATTTGAGTAAGGCGTTATGCCTTAAACTTGTTTTCATGAATTAATCGTTTGATTCGATTTTTTTGCGTGAATCATAGATCTTTTTAGCACCGAAAGCTGCACCTGCGGCCATTAACAAAGTTATACCCCCATCAATTGGAATACATGGCGGTGGCCAGCATGGCGGACCACTATTTGGCGGCGGAGGTGGTGGCGGACCAGCAAATGAAACTGCTACTAAGCCAATAAAAAAAACTGTAACTAATAATAATCTTAAATTCATTTGCACTTCTAGTAAGGCGTCAAAAAACGCTGAAAGCGAAGATAATACATTTATTTTTAATCTACAATCATTAATTTTCAACGTTTTAGGCTAATTTTGTGAGTATGAGTGGTTCTGGCAATAAAAAGCAAGCAATTGTAACGCAAAAGGACTTTAATTTAATCATCAGAATTCTGAGATCAAATTGGTGGATCCCATTGGTAATTCTGCCTGTATTTTATGCGATAGGAACATTTTACATTTACCGATTAACCTCTGTTTATCAGGTTTCTACCCAAATTCTATTACAAAATAATGATGCTTATTACCAGAATAACGTATTAAACGATGCGAATTTTTATGGAGCGCAAACGTTTGTTGATAATTCAAATGAAAAACGGGTGATTCTTTCTTATGACCTTCTTAATAACGTTGTAAATAAATTAAATAACCGACTTCAGGTCTCATATTTTATTGTTGGAAAGGTTAGAACCACAGAACAATTCGGTGGAATGCCCTTTACGGTTGAGGTAAGCAATATTAATTCAGGTCTTTATGAAAATGTATTTGATTTTAAAATAATTGATTCCAGCAATTTCGAATTAAGTTATAAAAAAGGCGATGAAACTGTTGTTAAGAAAGGCAAATTCAATGAGCCATTAATTGACCTTGATTTTAACATCAAAGTCAACAGATCTGCAAATTTAAATTCAAAGCAATTAAGTTCTTTGGTCCAGATCTATTATCAGTTCGTGATACATTCTACTGATTATTTGATAAACAGGATACGTGCCGATATATCCATTGAAAACCCAGATTATACCAATATCCTTGCTGTTAGTTTAAATGATATCATCCCTGAAAGGGCAGAATTGATATTAGATTCATTGAATCAAGAATATTTGTACAGTAAGTTGAAATCAAAATATGATCTCAACGAAAAAACAATTGAGTATATCGATAAGCAGTTAGATGAAATTTCACTCTTATTGAAAGCAAGTGTTGATACCTTACAAGTATATAAGCAAAATAAGTCTATTATTAATCTTGCTTGGGAGGAACAAGATTTTCTGCAAAAGATAGGGCTATATGACAATGATAGGTCTGCGGCTCAATTGCAAATAAAAGCATTAAATGATCTTGAAAAGTATATCATTGAGGATAAAGACCCGCAGTTTTTACCGCCAACTATTTATATCACGGAAAAAGATGGCTTCATGTCTAAAGCAGTATCTGATCTATATACCAAGCAAATTGAATTAAACAGGTTGTATAATATGGCCACTGATGTTAACCCAATTATTCAAGATAATATCAATAGCATCAAAAAAATAAAGCAGGATCTTTTGATCTACATTAATAATGTTCGCAATGCTACAAACATGAAGGTACAGAACATTAATTCGGAGATATCAAAATACATTAATGAAGCAAAATCGATTCCTCCAAAACAACAAGATCTTTTAGGGATACAACGTAAACTAAATGTGAACGAGGCAATTTATAATTTCCTATTGGAAAAAAAAGCTAATACACGAATTGCTAAAGCAAGTATCGTACCTGATGCTAAGATCATTGAACGACCTAGAAACATTGGCGAAGTAAGCCCTGACAGAAATTCGTTGAAAAAGAATTTCATCACTTTTGGATTTGGTATTTCCGTTATCATTATTTTGATACGCGCCATGTTCTTTACCAAAATAAGTGATATAGAGTATTTAAAAGAAATAACTCAAATTCCAGCAATTGGCATTATACCTCAAGCAAAGAAACAAGAAGGAGGTTCTGTGATCGTAGAGGAACAGCCAAACTCATTGATCTCCGAGGCATTCAGGTCTGTTAAAACTAACTTGCAATATGTTACTGTTGGGAGGCAAGCCAATACTTTCTTAGTAACATCCTTTGCTCCCGGAGAAGGAAAAACATTTACCAGTACAAATTTAGCGGCCATGTTAGCTAAATCAGGCAAAAAAACGATTATTTTAGAGTTGGATCTTCATAAACCAAAAGTATATAAGAATTTAGGCTTAACAGCGCCAGTTAGCGGCATTACAACATTTATCTCAAATCAAACTCCAATTAATGAGGTTATAACTGAGACGGCTATAAAAAACTTACACTGTATGTTTGCCGGGCCAATACCGCCAAATCCGTCAGATTTTGTTTTGTCCAATAAATTAATTGAGTTAATAAATTACGCAAAGGATAATTATGATCATGTGATCATTGATTCTCCTCCGGCTGGTTTATTGTCTGATTCTGTTTATTTGATGCAGTTTGCAGACGCTGTATTGTTTGTGCTTAATGCCAATTCTTCTACCAAACGCACTGTAAATTTTGTTCAAGATCTTATAGAGTCGAATAAGATCAATAACCTTTTCTTTGTATTGAACGGTGTTAGAAAGATCTCTAAACGATATTATTATAAGGGCTACGGTTATAGTTATGGTTACGGCTATGGCTACGGCTACGGTAAAGGCTACGGCTATCGCAAATAATTTGGTATTCTGTCTAAAAATGAGTAATTTTATTACTCAAAAATGTTTGATATCCTCATATCATCAAAAACAAGGGTAAAGATCCTGTTAAAGTTTTTTTTAAACGGCAATTCTGTTTCTTATCTAAGAGGTTTAGAAGAGGAGTTTGGTGATTCAACCAACGCCATTCGAATAGAACTCAATAAATTTGAAAAAGCCGGTTTTTTAACGAGTTATACTCAGGGGAATAAAAAGTTTTTTAAAGCCAACCAAAAACATCTCTTATTTAATGACCTGCAACAAATGTTGATGAAGATCACCGGGATCAATCATTTGATTGACTATGTGATGCAGCACATTGGGAATCTTGAAAAAGTTTATTTGGTTGGGCAGTTAGCCAAAGGTTTAGATTCAGATAAAATTGAACTTGTTTTTGTTGGAGATATTAACATTCCTTATTTGGAAGAATTAATAGGAAAGGCCGAGAAAAAGCTGAATAAAACCATTACTTTCAATTGCTTTCGAGCAGAAGAATTTGAAATTGAAACCATTCAACAGAAGGATATGCATCCTTTATTGATTTGGAATAAATGAATTACGGTTCCCTTTGTTTATTTAAGGGAAAAAATATTGGGATACCACACTTAGCTATGTGACTGAGGTGGCGAAGCTTTAAAAAAAAATGACCTGGAAAGTATTATATGTTGCCTCAAGAAGTGAAAAAAAGATCGAAAAACGATTGAAAGAATTAGGCTTGGAGCCATACGTTCCACTTAGATCAGAAAAGCGTAAATGGAGTGACCGGATTAAATTAGTATCAACACCTATGATAAATGGGTATGTTTTTGTGAACTTAATTGAGAAGGATAGGGATCTTGTTTTTAAAGCACAAGGTGTTCTGAATTTTGTGCGTTATAATGGAGGAGATGCCATTGTAAGAGATGTTGAAATAGAAGCTCTGCGATCAATTGAACAAAAAGGATACTTTGTTGAAAGTTTATCATATCAACAATTTGACCAAGGAGATAAAGTAGAAATAAAATATGGCCCATTTAAAGGACTAATTGGTTCAGTAAGTTCAAAAGGAGGCGAATCGGTTTACAAGATCAGTATTGAAAGTATTGGATACTCATTACAAATAAATGTGCCTGAAGAGGTTCTAATAAAAAGTAAATAAATGAAAGAATGGGATTTGATCATAAAACCTCAAAGTAATTGGTTTGATATTCGTATACGGGAAATTCTTAAGTTTAAGGATCTCATGTTCTTGTTTGTAAAGAGAGATTTTATTGCATTATATAAGCAAACAATTTTAGGCCCAATTTGGTTTTTTGTACAACCAATAATTACATCATTAACCTTTACCGTAATTTTTGGAAATCTGGCTAATATTTCAACTGACGGAATTCCGCAGATCTTGTTTTATTTGTGCGGTATTACTCTTTGGAATTATTTTTCTGACACACTAACAAAAACAGCTGATACATTTACTGCAAATGCAAATATCTTTGGGAAAGTTTATTTTCCGCGCATGATCGTTCCGTTATCTGTTGTAATAAGTAATTTATTGAAATTCGCAGTACAATTTATTTTATTTCTATTTTTCTGGATCTACTTTTATTTTTCATCAAATACAATTTCACCAAATATTTATATTTTGTTAACTCCTTTATTGATTTTATTAATGGGTTTTATGGGCTTGGGTTTTGGTATAATTATCACGTCATTAACCACCAAATATCGTGACCTTAAATTTTTAATTGTTTTCGGTGTTCAATTACTCATGTATGCTTCACCAATAGTTTATCCTTTATCCATGGTTCCGGAAAAATATAAATGGATAATTTTGGCAAATCCTACAACTTCAATAATTGAGTCATTTAAATTTGCTTTTTTAGGAACAGGCAGTTTTAGTTGGTACTATTTAACCTATAGCATAATATTTACAATTGTTATTTTTTTCTTAGGATTATTTATTTTTCATAAGGTAGAAAAATCCTTTATGGATACTGTTTAAAAATGGATAAAGTAGTTTTAAAAGTTGAGGATGTATCTAAATTGTACCGACTAGGCGAATTGGGCACTGGTACTATTTCTCACGACCTGAATAAATGGTGGCATAAGATCCGAGGTAAAGAAGATCCTTATTTAAAACTTGGAAAAGTAAATGACCGTACAAAAGCAGATGACGGAAATTATGTTTGGTCGTTAAAGGATATAAACTTTGAAGTTAAGAAAGGTGAAGTGCTTGGGATCATTGGAAAAAACGGAGCGGGTAAATCTACCTTGCTTAAGATTTTGTCGCAAATTACAACTCCAACAACCGGAAGTGTAAAAGTTAAAGGGCGTATTGCAGCGCTATTGGAAGTAGGAACAGGCTTTCATCAGGATTTGACGGGAAGGGAGAATATTTTTTTGAATGGCGCCATACTTGGAATGACAAAACAAGAAATTGCTTCTAAACTTGATGAGATCATAGAATTTAGCGGTGTAGCCAAATATATTGATACGCCAGTGAAACGATATTCTTCAGGAATGATGGTGCGACTTGGTTTTGCTGTTGCAGCGCATTTAGAACCGGAAATATTAATTGTTGATGAAGTGCTTGCTGTAGGTGATCAGGAATTTCAAGACAAATGTATTGGTAAAATGCAAAGTGTTTCTCAATCCGGCAGAACGGTATTGTTTGTTAGTCATAATTTAACAGCTGTTCAAAATTTGTGTACATCATGCTTGTTTTTAAAGAACGGAAAAATAGTAGAAATCGGGAATACTCCAAAGATCATTGAGCATTACCTTACTGAAAACAAAGCAGTGCAAAACACTGGAATAATACCCGAAGATTTTTACAGACTCACCAATGGAGAAGCATTATTCACAAAAATTATATTGACAAATTTGAATAATGAGCAAACTTCGAAACTATACTTTCAGCAGTCATTTAAGATCATTGTTGAGTTAAATGTTTTGAAGGAAATAAAGCAAGCAATGATCAATATTAATATTGGAACTACGCTGGGTCAGCCAATATTATATGCGGTTGACAAGGTTAATAGTAAATATTTGTCAAGAGATTTTTCTATTGGAAAACATACAATTGAAGTAGAATTTAAATCAACCTTATTGCCCGGTAATTACTCTTGTACTTTGGGTTTAAATTACACTGCAAATGGAAACACAATTGATTGGGTTGAGAATATTTATTTTTTCGAGGTTGATAAAATTGGAATTAATAAAGATGAAGGATATCCTTGGGATCATGTTCATGGATTTGTAGAACCTGAATCAAATTGGAAATATAAAACAAACTAAGTATATAATATGGAATTAAAGGACAAAAAAGTTTTGGTGATCGGAGGCGCAGGTTTTATTGGCGCATTTGTGGTTCGTGAATTACTGAAGGAACCGATTAAAGAGGTGATAATTTACGACAATTTTGCCAGAGGTAAAATGAGCAATATTGAAGATTGTTTGAAAGATAGACGCTGTTACATTTATCCAACAGGAGGTGATGTTAGAGAAACTGACATCTTAAATGATGCCATGAAAGGTGTTGATTATGTTTTTCACCTGGCAGCTATGTGGTTATTGCATTGTAAAGATTATCCACGCACAGCTTTTGATGTGAATATTGCCGGAACATTTAATGTATTGGAGGCTTGTGTAAAAAATAATATTAAGAAGTTGATCTATTCATCCTCAGCTTCTGTTTATGGTGATGCGGTTGAAGTTCCTATGACGGAGAATCATCCTTTCAATAACAAGAATTTTTACGGCTCAACAAAAATTGCCGGTGAAGCTATGTGCACTGCCTATAATGATCGTTATGGATTACAGGTTATTGGTTTACGTTATATGAATGTTTACGGTCCGGGCCAGGATCAACACGCTGTTTATAGCGGAGTGGTACCTATCATGTTAAATAAAATTGACGCGAATGAAGCTCCAACTATCAATGGTGATGGCAGCCAGGCTTATGATTTTATTTATGTGGAAGACATTGCAAGATGCAACATAGCAGCATTAAAAAGCAATGTTACATTTGGTTATTATAATGTTGGTACCGAAGTTCAAACAACCATTAAGCAATTGTGTGATACAATTCTTAAGCTAAAAAAATCTGAACTTAAGGTTGTTTATAAACCATACAGTGCAGATGATGCCCGCGCCTTAGTTCAAAACAGGATAGGTTCCGCAGTGAAAGCTGAAAATGAATTAGGATTTAAATTTAAATATTCGCTTGAAGATGGATTGAATAAATTGATCTTATGGCGTGATACAAAACAGTTTTAATATGGAAGTCACAAAAAGAAACATTCAGATCTCTTTGCCTGTAACAGGTGAAGAGGAGTGGCATGCTGCCAAAGAACCTTTGATGACAGGTTGGTTAACATCAGGACCAAAGGTTGCTGAGTTTGAAAAATTATTTGCAACTCGTCATCAAGTGAAGCATGCTTATGCTGTTACAAGCGCCACAACTGCTTTGCATTTAGCATTGGTAGCATTGGGTGTTGGACCCGGCGATGAAGTTATTGTACCGGCTTTTACCTGGGTAAGTACAGCAAATGTTGTGTTATATTGTGGGGCAACGGTTGTTTTCACAGATGTTGATCCTGTTACTTTTAACATCGATGTAAATGATCTGAAAAAAAGGATCACTCCTAAAACAAAAGCGATCATACCGGTACATTTATTTGGCTTATGTGCAGATATTGATGAGATAAAAAAAACAGCACCAAACATCCCAATTGTGGAAGATGGAGCATGTGCAGCCGGCGCAGGTTATAAAGGAAAACCAGCCGGGGCATTAGGTGACATTGGTTGTTTTTCATTTCATCCGCGCAAATCGGTAACAACTGGTGAAGGCGGTATGGTTACTACCAATAATGATAAACTTGGTGAAATGATAGGTATGTTGCGCAATCATGGCGCGTCTATTTCTGAGGAGCAACGTCACAAAGGCCCAAAACCTTATATATTACCTGAGTTTAACATGATGGGTTTTAATTATCGCATGACCGATCTTCAGGGTGCTGTTGGTGTTGTTCAGATCAAAAAACTGGATATTTTCATTGATGAACGTGAGAAATGGGCAAATTTTTATAATGAGCAACTGGCTTCTATCCCTTGGTTACGCACACCTTCATTTGACAGATCTATATACAAGCATGGATGGCAAAGTTATGTTACTTATGTTGATCCAAAAGCAGCTCCTATGAAGCGAAATGATCTGATGGAATATTTACAGCAACACGGCATCTCAACACGTCCCGGAACTCATGCTGTTCATATGTTAGGTTTTTATGCTTCAAAATACAGTATTAAACCTGAAGATTTTCCTGGTGCACAGGCTTCCAATGATCACTCTATGAGTATTCCATTGCATAACCGAATGAGTAAAGAAGATTATGAGTATGTTGTACAAATCCTTAAATCTGTAAAATAAATGTGCGGTATAGCAGGCATATTTAATACAAATTTGAAACCATGCACCATTAGTGAAATAAAACAAATGGCTGCAGCTATTGCACATCGTGGTCCTGATGGCGAAGGTTATTTCGTTCATGAAAATGTAGCCTTAGGCCATAAACGCCTCGCTATTTTAGATACATCTGAAAAAGGACTACAGCCCATGTCATCAAAAAATGGCGAATGGATCATTACATTCAATGGTTGTATTTACAATTTTATGGAATTGAAATTGGAATTGCGCAATTTAGGACACAGCTTTGTTTCTGAAACAGATACGGAAGTCATTGTTGAAGGGTTGGCTGAGTTTGGTACTGATTATATTAAACGATTAAATGGCATGTTTGCCATTGGCGCTTATCACAAACCAACAAAAAAATTGTATTTGTGCCGCGACCGCTTTGGAGTAAAACCACTTTATTATTATTTAAAAGACGGCGTGTTGCTTTTTGCATCAGAAATTAAAGCCATTATAGCGAATACGAATTTTAAAAATCAATTGAATCATTACGCACTAAACGAATACTTTACATTTCAAAACCAGTTTACCTATACAACATTGTTCAAAGATGTGCACATGTTGCCGGCAGCAAATACGGCATGCATTGATAAGGATACAAAAGAAATACAACATAATGCTTGGTGGGATTATGATTTCACGGAGCCAGATGAGCATATGTCGTTTGAAGATGCAGTTAGTGAAACAAAGCGTTTATTTCAGCAAGCCGTTTCAAGGCAAATGTTGGCAGATGTTCCAGTTGGGTCGTATCTGTCAGGCGGAATGGATTCCGGTTCAATAACAGCTATTGCAAGCAGCCATGTTGATCGTTTATGCACCTTTACTTGCGGTTTTGATATGAGTCAGGTTACCGGAGTGGAGGCAAATTACGATGAAAGACGCGATGCCGAATTAATGGCAAATTATTTTAAAACAGAGCATTATGAACAGATCATGAATGCAGGTGATCTGCGTTGGTCATTACCTAAAGTTGTTAATCATCTGGAGGATCTCAGAGTTGGAATGAGTTACCCGAATTACTATATATCACGTTTGGCAAGTAAATTTGTAAAAGTTTGTTTGCAGGGAACCGGTGGCGATGAATTGTATGGTGGTTATCCTTGGCGTTATTACCGCGTATTTAAAAGCATTGATCAAAAAGATTTCTTTGATCAATATTATAATTTTTGGCAACGTTTGGTGCCCGATAATCAAAAGTCGGAATTGTTCACAAATGATGTGTTGAGTAAAGTTGATCTGAACGAACCACGAAAAATATTTGAACGTGTATTTACTTTTAATTCTAAATTAAAATATGACACACCGGAGCAGCATATTGCCAACTCGTTGTACTTTGAGATCAAAACATTTTTGCCGGGATTATTGATCGTAGGTGATAAGCTGAGTATGGCTAATGGCTTAGAAGAACGTTTCCCGTTTTTGGATAATGATCTAGTTGCTTTTTCACAGAAAATTCCCGTTAAACATAAACTGGGAAAACTTGATCTCATGAAACGGATAGATGAAAATGAATTCAGAGATAAACGAAACCTTTACAACGAGCACGATGATGGTAAAACCGTGTTAAGAAAAGCAATGCGTGATTTTTTGCCGGATAAGATCATCAATAGAAAAAAACAGGGCTTTTCAGCGCCTGATGAAAGTTGGTACAGAGGTGAGAATGCGGAATATGTAAAAGATCTTTTATTGAATAGCAAAACCATTTCAACTGAATTCATCAACAAGGCCTATATTGAAAAGATCATTAATGAACACATCAATCATAAAATAAACCACAGATTGTTGATTTGGAGTTTAATGAATTTTGAGATGTGGTGCAGACAGTTTTTACTAAAGTAATAATCATGATAAAAAAATTACAGGAACTTTTTCGCGAGTCAATACATCTTGAAGGTAATCTAATAAAAGCTGATTCGCAGAGTAAAGAAGATCTGGCAACCAATCAGGATCAAACAAAAGATATTTTTTCTGATAAATGGACCGAAGTTAACAAAGACGAGAAGGTTAGTGAATTATATACATTTCAATTCGATTGGTTCTTAAAACTCTATGGTTTTAAGAATGAAGAGGAGCTTGCAGCATATCTATCAAACAAACAATTTATAATTGATACAGGATGTGGTTTAGGTTACAAGGCAGCATGGTTTGCAAAGTTGGCCCCTAAAAGTATTGTTATTGGAATAGATATTTCTGATGCAGCTTTAATTGCAGCAAAGAACTATTCTAACGTTCCAAATTTATTTTTCCTGAAGGCTGATATTGCAAAAACAGGAATCAAACCAAATAGTATTGATTTTACGGTTTGCGATCAAGTGATCATGCATACCGAGGACCCTGAATACACATTCAAACATTTGTCTGAGATAACTAAAGAGGATTGTGATTTTGCGTGTTATGTATATCGTAAGAAAGCATTACCTCGCGAATTGATTGATGATTATTTCAGAACACAAACACATAATATCAGTAGTGAAGAAATGTGGAAATTCTCCGATCAATTAACTGAACTTGGGAAAAGATTAACAGAATTAAATGTAAAATTCAATTGTCCGGATATACCTGTTCTCGGGATTAAAGGCGGTGAGTATGATATTCAACGTTTTATCTATTGGAATTTTTTAAAATGTTTTTATAAACCGGAGTGGAGCAAGCAGCTGAATGATTCAACCAATTATGATTGGTATGCACCAAGCAATGCAAAGCGTTTTAGTAAAGAAGAGTTTGAAAAAATGATCTCAGATAATCATTTGTCAATTTCTTATTTTCATGAAGAAGAGGCTTGCTATAGCGGAAGATTTAAAAAATAAATGAGAGCGGCTTTTTTAGGATGCACCAAATTTAGCGAGGATCTTTTAAAAAGTATCATTGAAGCAAATTCATGTAAGCTAGTGTGTATTTGCACCATCCCTGAAGAATTTAAGATCAATTACAGTGATAAGCCTGTTAGGAATACCAATTATGCGAACCTTGAGCCTTATGCGACGAAACTGGGTATACCACATTTTTCTATTCATAGTGAAGAAGGTAAAAAGCTAATTGATTATTTACCGCAAATAGAAGCCTTAAATCCCGATGTGATCCTCGTTTTGGGTTGGTACTACATGGTGCCAAAGCAAATTCGTGAAAAAGTAAAACATGGCGCTTGGGGTATTCATGCATCATTGTTGCCTAATTACGCTGGCGGGGCGCCGCTTGTTTGGGCAATTATAGAAGGACAAACTAAAACTGGAGTTACATTATTTAAATTAGATGATGGTGTGGATGATGGAGATATCATCATGCAGGAAGAGTTTGAAATTAAAGACACTGATCATATAGCGCAAGTTTATGATAAAGCAACTGTTGCTTCGATACGAATATTAAATGACGCATTAAGATTGGGCGATAAGGTGGTTTATAAACCACAAGACAAAACGAAGATAAAAATTTATGGCCAGCGAAAACCCGCCGATGGAGAAATTGATCTGTCGTGGGAAGCTAAACGAATTTATGATTTTGTTAGAGCACAAAGCAGCCCTTATCCGGGCGCTTTTATTAAAACTTCAGATGGTAAAAAGATTTATCTTGATAAAATAAGAATTGAATAAGGATGATCTCTCAAGAACAAAAACAAATATGTACCCGTTGTATCTATGATACCACTGTTCCTTCAATTACTTTTGATGAAAAAGGAGTTTGCAATTATTGCAAACAAATTGATCAGTTAAAAGAAGAGTACGCAACAGGTACAACAGAAGACAACAATAGATTGAAAGCTATTCTTGATGAACTAAAATCAAATGGAAAGAATAAAAAGTATGATTGTGTCATTGGAGTAAGTGGCGGAACTGATTCTTCATATCTTTTACATTGGGCTGTAAAAACTGGCTTAAGACCTTTAGCAGTTCATTATGATAACACTTTTAATACGGCAATTGCAACAAAAAATATTACTAAGGTATGCGAGAAATTAAACATTGATCTGTTCACACTAGTAGTGGATAACAAAGAGGTGGAAGACATATTCAGGTCATTCTTTAAAGCAAGTGTTCCTGAGTTAGAGGCATCAACAGATCTGGCGTTGGCCGAAACATTGTACCGGGCAGCAAATAAGTTTGGTGTAAAATATATTATTGAAGGCCACTCATTCATGGAGGAAGGTGTAACGCCTCTTGGAAAAAATTATTTTGATGGTAAATACATCGCTTCCATCCATAAGATGTTTGGTACAGTAAAAATGAAAACCTTTCCTAATATGCCATTTTGGACCTTTATTAAATGGATCGCGTTTAAACGCATCAAAAAAATAAGACCATTTTGGTATATGCAGTATACAAAAGAGGATGCAAAAGAATTGTTGAAAAAAGAATATGACTGGGAGGATTATGGTGGACATCATTTGGAGAATAGAATGACAGCGTATAACCACAGTGTTTATTTTCCGCAGAAGTTCCATATTGATTATAGGAACAATACTTTGTCAGCTAAAGTTAGGAATGGTAAAATGAAAAGGGAAGACGCTATTAAAGAATATTACGAAACACCCCCTTACATTGAACCTGAATTAGTTGATTATATTAAAAAACGTATGGGTTTTTCTGATGATGAGTATCAGAGAATCATGAGCCTAACGCCAAAATACTGGCATCAATTCCCAACCTATAAAAAGCGCTTCGAAAAATTAAGACCATTTTTTTACATTTTATATAAAAGTAATTTAGTGCCAAAAAGTTTTTATATGAAGTACTGTTTCCCTGTTAAAATAAATTCATGATCACAATTATTAATTATGGAATGGGTAACTTGGGTTCGGTGCAAAACATGCTAAAGCGTATTGGCACACCATGCAATATCACATCAGACTTAAAGGAGATCGAGAAAGCAGAAAAGATCCTTTTACCGGGAGTAGGAGCTTTTGACGCTGCTATTAAAAAAATTGATGAATTAAATTTACGACCAGTATTACAATATAAAGCTAAAGAACAAAAAATACCATTCTTAGGAATTTGTTTAGGCATGCAATTGCTCACACGTAGCAGCGAAGAAGGTGTTCTTAATGGATTAAATTTTGTAGATGCAAAAACAATAAAATTTAATTTTGGTACTGATACTTCTTTAAAGATCCCGCATATGGGATGGAATTTTGTAAAGATCAATCAATCAAGTAAACTTACTGAGGGATTTACACCTGATCACCGGTTTTATTTTGTTCACTCTTATAAAGTGGTTTGTGATCGTAATGAAAATTCGATCCTCAAAACTAATTATGGTGGTGATTTTGATTCGGCAATTCAACATGAGAATATTTACGGTGCCCAATTCCATCCAGAAAAAAGCCATAAGTATGGCATTCATTTATTAACCAATTTTTCAAAGATCTGAGGGTGTTATTAAAGCGCTACATACCTTGTTTATTGTTAAAAAATTCAGGTTTAGTAAAAACAACCAAGTTTAAAGATCCAAAATATATTGGCGATCCAATTAACACGGTAAGAATATTCAACGAAAAAGAAGTAGATGAATTGATATTTTTAGATATTGAAGCAACACCTCAAAAACACGAACCTAATTATAAATTGTTATGTGAAATAGCTGATGAATGTTTTATGCCGTTAGCTTATGGTGGTGGAATAACTAATTTAGATCAGGCAAAAAAAATATTTCAAATTGGTATTGAAAAAGTTGCAATTAACAGCGAAGCACATACTAATTTAAAGCTCATTTCTGAAATTGCAGGTATTTATGGTTCACAGGCGATTATTGGAGTAATTGATGTGAAAAAGAACTTTTTTGGAAAACAGGAGATTGTTTCGCATTCAGCAACTGTTAAACATAAATTTACACCTGAAGAGTGGGCTCGTGAATTGGTTAAAGCCGGAGTAGGTGAAATAATGATCACTTCTGTTGACAAGGAAGGTACTTGGGAGGGATTAGATGTAAATTTGATCAAGAAAATCACAGATGCAGTAAATGTTCCTGTAATTGCTCATGGAGGTGCAGGAAATATTGAACATTTAAAAATGGCAATTCATCAAGGTGGCGCATCTGCAATAGCAATGGGTAGTATGGTCGTATATCAAAAAAAGGATTTTGGTGTGTTAGTTAATTTTCCCGATAAAAAAATATTAGAAAGTTTATAGATATGTTTGATTTTACCTATAGTAAAATAGAAGAGCAGTATAAGACGGTAAAGGATCTAGGATACACAATTATTACTTGCGAGGAATTTATGAAATTAAAAGCATCCTTAACTGCAAATTCAAAAATTGTTGTTAATAGGGTTGATATTGATTTCTCAGTGAAAAAAGCAAAAAAGTTAATAGATATATTTAATAAGCTTAATATTAAAGCAACTTTTTTTCTTCGTTTGCATGCTCCTGAGTACAACCCGTTCTCATTTGAAAATTATAATATCATAAAATATTTAGTAGAAAGCGGACACGAGTTAGGATATCATTCAGAAGTAGTTGATCAGTCTATTATTTGGAATGAAGATGCCGTAGAATGTTTAAAACGTGATCTGGCTGTAATTAATAAGATATTTAATGTTCAGATCAAAGGTGTAGCAAGTCACGGAGGAATGACCGGCTTGAACAATCTTGATTTTTGGAGAGATAAAAAAGCCTCAGATTTTGGTTTGCTCTATGAAGCTTATGATCACCAACCCGAATTCAATTTATTTCAGGAGTCATTTTACGTTTCTGACTCGGAATGGACAAGATGGAAGTGTTATAACAAGGGTGTTTTAGTTAATGATGATCGAAGAAATTTTGCAGAGCACGCAAAAGATGGTCATTCATTATTGCATGTTTTGATACATCCTGATACATATTTTGATAATCATTTTTATGAAAATGAATAGTAATGATTAGTAGAATTCGATTGCATAATAATATTTCCGAAAAAAAAGCAATTCTCTCTGTTTATAAGAATAATCAATGGGTAGTTGGACCTGATTTACAAAAAATGGAAGAAACTTTGTGTAAACTATTTCAAAGAAAATATTGTGTGCTCACATCTAATGGATTTGCTTCGCTTTTCATTTCCATAAAAAGTTTGGGTTTAAAAAATGAATATATACATTTACCAGAAACATCAACTTGTTTTGCTATGGCAAACGCTATTATTACATCAGGTAATATTCCGGTATTCTTAAAATCAAATCCATTTACAGGAAACATTTATTTTGAGAATATAAATTTAAGTGGACTAAAGTCAAAATATATCATATTTCCAAATCATAGTGGTATAACATTTGATTTTGGGCCAATTAGAAAACAAGGATTTATTATAATTGAAGATTGTGCCCAATCATTTAATTCTTCATCACAAAAAAAATCAAATTCACTAATCCAAACATTCTCGTTTTATCCCACTAAAACTCTTAATGGTATTGATGGCGGAGCTATACTTACTGATAACTTAAAAATTTATAAACGAGCAAAGGAAATGGTTTACTATGATGCGCAATTAAAATATGACGGAATTGAACGTTATAATTTTAGATTAGCAAATATTAATGCAGCAGTTTTTAATGCGAATGTATTGAGATTGCAGAAAATTAAAAATAAATTAGCAACATTATTTAACGCTTATTGTAATGAAGTTAATAATAAAATTGAAATACATATTGGAAAAGTGCAAACAGACATATTGAGTAAATTTATATTGATTTGTAAAGATACTAAACAAAAAAGGCAAATTATAACTTTATCAAAAAAGTTTAGAATACAGTTGTCAGAGGTATATATTTCCATTTCAGATAAAAAATTATCGAAAGGAGGAACTAAAGTAAGAGATTTAACGTTACAAGTTCCTTATTATGAAGATTTAAATAGTGATGAGGTGAAAAAAATCTGCGAATTTTTAAGAGCAATTTGAATCATAATAATGATGGAAGAATTGATTTAAAGTGTGTTATCTATCTTAGATAATTTTTGAAAAAATTGCTCAATATTTGAACCCGAATAAAAGAATAATATAATGTACTAGTAAAATTTCAATTCATAGCCAATGGAAAATGTAATTATTTTTGGAGTATCAATGACAGCCGCCACAATTTTAGATGGAGTTATTAATAGTGGGTGTTCTAAGGAATACAATATAATTGGTTTTTTAGATGACTCTCCGGAAAAACAAGGTAAAGAATACTTCGGTTATAAAGTATTAGGGCATTTTAATGATGTTGAAATGGTTAGAAATAAATTTAATATAACCACATTTTTAATTGGATTAGCGGATCATCGCCACATGATGATAAGAGACAGGGTTTTTAGAAAATGTATGTCATTAGGATTAAAACCTGGTGAGTCAATACATAGAAATGCAAATATTTTAAAAAGTGCAAATTTACAACAAGGAGCATTCATAATGCCAAACGTATATATTGGAGTTAATGTTAGTGTAGGAGTAAATTCTTCTATACATGTAGGTGTTTCAATTTTAGAAGATGTAAAAATTGGCAATAACGTGTTGATTGCAGGAAATACATTTGTAGGAGGTTTCGCAAAAATTGGAGATAATGTATATATAGGTCCAGGTTGTACTATTGCTTCAGGGGTCGAAATTGAATCTAATACATTAGTCGGAGCTGGCTCTTTAGTTTTGAAAAAATTACCTTCAAATGTTGCAGCCTACGGAAATCCAATTTCATTAGTCAAACAAAATACATTTTATATTTAATTGATTTAATCATTAAATTGTTGAATTTAGTAGTTAAATGATTGTAACTATTCATCAGCCTGATTTTATGCCTTGGCTGGGTTTATTTAATAAGATAAACAGTGCTGATGAGTTTATTATTCTTGATCATGTTACTAATAATCCTAAGGCAGCGGAGTTTTGGTGTAGACGTGTTAAAATGTTGATTGGAGGGAAGGAACATTGGATGTCGGTTACATTAAAAAAAGAGCAACACAACACGTTTATTCCAATAAATCAAATGGAATTGGACATGGATGAAAAGGCGATAAAGAAGTTCATCCAATCAATTGAGTTAAATTATAAAAGAGCACCTTATTTTACTGAAATATTTTATTTGGTAGAGAATTATTTTTTATTGAATGGATCAAATCTTAATCAAAAGAACAGTTGGTTTATTAAGGAAGTGATGAACAAATTGAAAATCAATACTTCTTTTTTTCATAGTTCTGAACTTCACCCGGAATATACCTCAAATGAAATGTTAATTGATATTTTGAAAAAGAGAAAGGCAAATGTTTATTTATGTGGCAATGGCTCCGCATCGTATCAAAAGGATGAGCTATATCATAATGAAGGAATTGAAGTTAGGTATAATAAATTTATTCATCCGGAATATGTTCAATTCAACTCCCCAACTTTTATTAAAGGCCTAAGCGTAATTGATGCTTTAATGAACTTGGGGTTCAAAGGAACCGCAAGTTTTTTCAAGAAGTAATGAAAATCGCCTGTTTGGGAAATATGAATAATATCCTTTTTCAAATTGGAAGATATTTGATTGACGAAAAACATGAATTAACTTTCTTTTTATTTGATGAACCCGATCATTTTTTACCTGAAGCAGATACATTTGAGGATATTAGTAAATATAAAATAGTTAAGCTGGGTTGGAATTTCGAAACATTTTTTAAAGTTTCATCAAAATATATTAGAACACTGCTAATTGATTTTGATTTACTGATCGGTACCGATGTTGCACCCGCATATCTATTTAAAGCGGGTTTAAAGTTAAATTATTTTTTTCCCCACGGAAGTGATCTTTATGAATTCCCATTTTATAAATATAAAAATCATCCACCTCAAATGTGGGAAATACCTTCTAATATAGTTTCTAGACATCAAAAATTCGGTGTAAAGAACGCTGATTATGTAATGATGGATGATTCAGATAAGTCTTATGAGACACCACTACGAAAAATAAGAGGCGATAAAAGAAAGAGAATTTGTGCACCACCATTTTTATATTTAAAACAATACGATGAAAATTACGCAAAGAGGTCGGTGTATTTTGATAAATTCATGAAGATTCGGAACAAATATGATCTAATTGTATTTCAACAAATATCACAAGATTGGAGTATGAGGGGCCCTTTTAAAATAGATAAAGGAAATAACCACTTAATAAATGGTTTCGCCGATTTTTTAGTAAGACGTCCTGATCTAAAAGTTAGTTCTGTTTTAATTTTAATGGAATATGGTGGCGATGTTGAGAAGTCAAAAAAATTGATTCAAGAACTTAATATAACAGAACACGTAATTTGGTTTAGCAAAATGCAAAGAAAGGATCTCATGGTTTTAATAAGCATAACTGATATTTGCGTAGGAGAATTAGGTTACAGAACCTGGTACAGTTATAGTAGCATCATGGAGTTTATGGCTATGAAAAAACCTTTGATGCATCATAGAGGCGATGAAATATATAGAAAAAAGGGCTTGGATCTTTATCCAATGGTTGATATTGATAGTGCAGATGGCGTAACAAAAACACTTCTAGACCTTGTTGACCACGAACAGAAATATATTCTTATAGGCATTGAAGCTCAAAAATGGATCAATAAGGATAATGTCAGAAGGATGAATAGTTTCCTTGAAAGCTTGAAGAATATTTCATTAACAAAAAAGGTTTCAAATTATTTATTAAAGTCAATTGTAATTTATCTTGACCCACAATTTATTTACAATCTAATTTTTAATTATTTATATCGCTTAAGATATAAGTCCCAATAATGCTATTTAATTCTTTTGAATTTATTATATTTTTTATTGTTGTTAGCATTTTAAACTATGCTATAAACTTTAAATTTAGGTGGTTCATGTTACTTGCAGCAAGTTGCATTTTCTACATGTATTTTGTTCCAGCATATATACTTATTCTTTTTCTCACAATTTTAATTGATTATTACGCTGGTATTTTTATGGAGAAATATACTGAGAGGAAAAAGATATTATTGATCCTAAGTATTATTTCAAATGTTGGCATACTTGTTTTTTTTAAATACTTCAATTTTTTTGCTGATAACTTAAACTTTATTTCCGAAAAACTGAACTGGAACTATACTCTAGATCTATTGGCAATTGTATTACCTATCGGATTGTCTTTCCATACTTTTCAGGCGATGAGCTATACTATTGAAGTTTATAGAGGAAATCAGAAAGCGGAAAGGCATTTTGGTATATACGCACTTTATGTGATGTATTACCCGCAGTTGGTTGCAGGTCCAATTGAAAGACCCCAGAATATTTTAAGCCAATTGCACGAAGATCATAAGTTTGACTTGAAACAATTTAATAATGGCTTATTGTTGATGTTATGGGGTTTTTTTAAAAAGCTGGTAATTGCAGATAGAATTGCATTTTACATTAACCCGGTATTCGATCACCCTCATTCGTATTCTGGCATATCAATATTTGTTGCATCATGCTTATTCTCATTTCAAATATTTTGTGACTTTTCGGGGTATTCTGATATTGCTTTAGGCGCTTCACAAACAATGGGAATTAAATTAATGAAAAATTTCGACAGGCCATACTCATCTAAAACTATCTCTGAATTTTGGAGTAAATGGCATATTTCACTTTCTACCTGGTTCAAAGATTATGTGTATATTCCATTGGGTGGCAATAGAGTTTCAAAATTAAAATGGTATAGAAACATAATGATTATATTTTTAATTAGTGGCTTTTGGCATGGCGCTAATTGGACATTTATTATTTGGGGAGCACTGCATGGGTTCTATCTGATTGTTGGTATCGAATCAAGATCCATTAGAGAAAGAATTTTTAATTTTCTTAGAATAACCAATACATATTTGTACCCAATAATTCAAAGATCAACTGTCTTCTTTTTAGTTACAACAGCTTGGGTATTCTTTCGTTCAAGATCAATATCAGATGCCTTTTTTATGATCGAACAATCGCTCAAAGGAATACCTGAATTTGTTACGAGTATTATAACTAACCCTTCAGTTGAAACTTTTGAGTCTTTATTTTTGAATTTAAGTATTAGAACTAATTACATTGAAGTAATTATTTTAGTTTCAAGTTTGTTGATTTTAGAACTTGTACACTTTAAAAAAAATAAGTTTAATTGGTTTGAAAAAATTGAGTCTTATCCTGTCTGGTGTAAATGGTCAATTTATACCTCTTTAATTTTGTTTGTTATGTGTTTTGGTATGTTTCATAACGAGTCTGAATTTATTTATTTTCAGTTTTAATGAATAGAAAAGGCTTATTAAATAGTGTTTATTTTATTGTTTTTATTACGACTTTGCTATTCATTCTGGATGTAAGTATTTCAAAAATCATACCTCTAAACACTGGTATCAAGAACTATTGGATCATTGAAAAGAAAAATACAAGATATAACAAAGCATTTATTGGCCCATCGAGGGTTTTGCATTCAATTGATGGTGAAATATTTAGTGAACAAGGTAAGAGAAAAGTGATCAATTTGGGCTTGTCCGGTGTTTCTTATGCAGAGCAGTATCTGATCTTGAGAACATTTTTAAGCGAAAATAAAAACACACTAGATGAGTTGTATATTGAAGTAAGCTACTTTAATTTTATTGATCCCGATTCTTCCTTTTCATATCCTTTTCATGAATATTATTATTTTCCATTTATAAAAGAAGATTATGTTAGTACAATAATTCAGGATAATTCAAAAAATTCAATGAAAACATTAATGTGGAGATATGTCCCATTCATAAGATATGCAGAGTTTAACAGTGAATTTAGACCATTAATTCTATTTAAAAATAGTTATAACGAGAGTTTAAATTCTAGTTTTGATAAGTATGGTACAAAATATTTGTATGGAATTGCAGATACGCTAAAGTTACAGAGTTGTTATTATCATTTAAATAGGATGAATGAAAAAACATTAAGTTATCTTGAAAGAATGATCTTATTGGCAAGACAGGAAGGTGCTAAGGTTTGTTTATTTTCATCCCCTGTATTCAGCAAAAAAGTACTCTATAAAGGAAACGCGTATATAAACTATAAAAAATGTTTAACTGATATTATTGCTAAACATAAGGTTGGTTATTATGATTTTGAAAACAATGCCTCATTGTCTAATATAGGGTATTTTGAGGACTATACTCACCTCAATAAAAATGGAGCCAAAGCATTTTCAGAGGTGTTTGCTGAGAGCATTTCCAATGAACAATAATTTGATCTCCATACTAATGCCGGCTTATAATTGCGAAAAATATATAAAGTTGGCAATTGACAGTATTCTTGGTCAAACGCATACAAATTTTGAGTTGCTAATTTCAGATGATTGTTCTACCGATAATACAAAAGCGATAATTGATAGTTATGATGATGAACGAATAAAACGGTTTCATAGCTCTATTAATTTAGGATATTTAAAAGCGTCAAACAAATTGTTTGAAAATTGTTCCGGCGAGTTTATCACCTTTCAGGATGCTGATGACTTTAGTGATCCTAAAAGGTTCGAAAAGCTTTTAAGTTTTCTTTTAAATAATTCTGAGATTTATTGTGTTGGTTCTAATATTGCAAAGGTGGATGTTGATGGGCGGGAGTTTTTTACGTCAAATTTTCCTCAACAGCATACTGAAGTATTGGAAACATTCAAAGACAGAAAGGTTGTTATGACCGGATCTTCTTTGATGGTTAGAAAGACTGTTACTGATCAAATTGGGTTTTATAATGAATATTTTGATCGATTGGGCTCTGAAGATGTATATTGGTTTTCTTTAATTTTAGAAAAATATAAAGTGGCAAACCTGCCTGATGTTTTATATTATTACAGGGCAAATCCAAGCTCAGTTGGCAGCACTTTTAAGGATCCAAGAAGTAAGGTCCTGCATAATTTGTCAGTTAAATTGTTTGTTGAAAGATCAAATGGAAATAACGACCCAATCAAGAATGGAAATTTTAATTTGGCGAATAAGCATTGCTGTTCTTTGTTATTGATAGAAGAAGCAAAGAATAAAAAAGTGAGTGCTTTTTTCAAAAGTTTAAGTTTATTTATTTGGAATTGGAGTTTGTTTAAACTTTACTCAAAGGACTTTTATTATTCATTAGTTAAACTATGAAAGATCTTATTTTGCTTACAACAAATTTTCCAACGGGCAAATTGGGCGAAATATGGTTGGGTAATGAAGTAAGCATCACTCACAATAATTTTAGAACAGTTAGGATTTTCCCTGAACATGACAAATATACTCCGGTAAGTTTGCCTCCTAATTGTATAGCAATGCAAGGTGTTTTAAGTGCATCGCAAAAAATCAAGTTAAATTTAAAAGATTACTATAGAATCATATCAATTGTTTTTTCTGACTTCAAAGTTGCATGTGAAAATGGTGTATTTTTAAAGAACTTAAGATATAATTTATCTCTAATAAAAAACCTATATAAGAAAGCAATTTATATAAGGTCGTTGATCAAAGATCCTGATAATACAATAGTTTATTCATATTGGGCAGATAACGCAGCAACAACAGGATCAATATTAAAGATGTTTGAACCAAAATTAAGAGTTGTTACACGTGCACATGGATATGAAATATACCAGGAGCTTAAAACTGATAAACTGATACCATTCAGGAATTTTCAAAATATATTCATCGATCGTTTTTTTTCTGTATCAAAGCGGGGAATGGAACATTTGAAAAATAGTTACCCAGTTTATATTTATAAGTATGGTTATTCTTATTTAGGAACGAACGATCAAGGAGTTGCACCTTTTAATAGTGATACTGTTTTTCGGATCTTAACATGTTGTAACCTTAACCGAATCAAAAGAGTTCATCTTGTTCCGGCTATTTTAAAGGAATTGGATTTTGAAGTAGAATGGCATGTTATAGGAGATGGGCCTGAAATGGAGTTTATAATAAAGCAATGTGAATTGCTTCCTCGTAACATTTCAGTTGTTTTTCATGGTCATTTTACCCAAGAGCAGGTTAATGATTTTTATAGATCAAATTCAATTAATGTATTATTAAGTGTGAGTTATTCAGAAGGATTACCTGTATCAATGATGGAGGCTATTAGTTTTGGTATTCCTATAATTGCTACTAACGTTGGAGGATGCTCAGAGATTTGCATTAGTAGAACAGGGTTGCTAATTGAAAGAGATTTTGATAGTATAAAAATTGCTGAGGAGATCACCGGATTTAAGAGCTCAGAAATGAATACATCTGCATTTAGAAAAGAGATAAAAGAGTATTGGAAAAATAATTTCTGTGCAGAAACAAATTACATCAATTTTACAAAACAAATTATTGCTCTTTAATTTTAATGAATAATTTTATTTTCCTAATACCACTTACACCGCAATCGCATATGACCGAAAACAGGATTGCATTACGAACTTTGTGTTTAAATAATTTAGTGGATCAAACTTATGCCAATTGGAAGGCTATTTTAATTGGTGAAAAAGATAAAACTGTGCCCCATTCCGACAAGTTTATTCTACTAAATATTGAAGGACAAAAAGAAGAAAAACTTCAAAATGCCACAAAGTATATTTTAGATAATCATATTGCAGGCGATTATATCATTAGGTTAGATGACGATGATCTGTTCAATCCGAATTTATTGGAGGAGTTAAAGGATAAGAACTTTGATATCTGTATTGATAAATATCACACCTTTTGGGATGCATCTACAGGGCAAATAGCCCAACAAGTTCCCATGTGGTTTGCTAATACATGTATTCATAAACGAACTCATGCATTAACAGTATTTGGTAAATTTCCAAGAGACACCAAAGTTTTTACTAAAAGCAACCCTTATTTGATAGAGAACGGCCACGGCGACTTTCATAAGTACTATAACGAAGATCACATTATACTAATTAGAAAAAGATTTGACCCAGTTTATGTAAGAACTTTGAATCCTGATTCACATAGCTCAAATTTTACAGGAGATTTTGTAAGGTACATGAATTTATTCGGTATCTGGAGATCTAATTGTTTACCATCTTATCAGTTCATTGATAAATTTAAACTTCCATATATTCCTGTTGTAAAAAGGTTGAAACAGGATTGGTGGTTTTATATTAAAAACACCTACGCCATGTTCAAAGGCTTGATCAATTTTAAAAGTAAAGTAATAATTAAAAACTAGTTTAACCAACAATGTCAGTTGAGTGTAAAAATTGCTTGCTAACTAAAGATGATGTCAAGGAACTACATTTCAATGAAGAGGGTATTTGTGAATTTTGCACGAGTTATGCCAAAAAACATTCAAAGGATATTGTAGATGTAAATAAAAAAAACAAATTAAATTCATTGATAAATGAGATCAAAAGAAGCGGTGAAGGAAAACAGTACGATTGTATCATTGGAGTTAGCGGAGGGGTAGATAGTACGTATGTAGCTTATTTATCAAAGGAATTTGGATTAAGGCCTCTTGCAGTACATTTAGATTATGGTTGGAATAGTGAGTTGGCGGTAGCTAATATAAACAATACATTAAATAAATTAGGAATTGATCTTTATACCCATGTAGTTGATTGGGAAGAAATTAAAGACCTTCAGCTAGCTTTTTTGAAAGCTTCAGTAGTTGATATTGAATTAATAAATGATTTTGCAATTTTTGCTACCCTATACAACGAGGCCCATAAAAGAGGCGTGAAATATGTGTTGAATGGCATGAATGTTGAAACAGAAGGTGAGAAATTACCTAAAGGATGGTCACATGAGAAATTTGATCAGTTGAATATTTTGAGTATTCATAAAAAGTTTGGTAAACGCAAACTAAAAACATATCCAAGATTATCATTTTTAAAGAGATTTTATTTAACTGTTATTTATAAACTTAAATGGACCCCAATTTTAAATTTAGTTGATTATAATAAGGAAAAAGTAAAAAAGTTGATCACTGAAAAACTAGATTGGAAAGATTATGGCGGAAAGCATTTCGAGTCTATATTTACTCGGTTCTATCAATCTTATATTTTACCAAGAAAATTTAAAATAGACAAGCGAAAGTTTCATCTTTCAGTGCTTATTTGCTCTGGTCAAGTTACAAAACAGCAAGCAATGGAAGAAATGAAAAAGCCTGTAATTGATCCGAAATTACTTCAGGAAGATTTCCAGTTTGTACTAAAAAAGCTTCAGTTAAGTGAAATCGAATTTGATGAGATAATGAAATTGCCTGTTCATGATCATTTAGAGTTTGATTCTTATATTAAGAAACATTACAAGTACAATGTCATGTTTTTTAAAATGATCAAACCACTAACCGCATTCGCAAAAATAGTTTTAAGGAAAAAGTAATAGTTGTGTCAATGAATTCATTCTTATTCTCTGAAATATTAAGTAAGCTTGAGATCAATCAGTTTAATTATTGTTCTTATTTTCCAATAATTTTTAATAGTAATGAAAGTTCAATAAAACTATTACCTTCCGATGATGCGGTTGCTTACACTATAAAATTTGATTACAACACAAAGGCGATACAAGAAGGGGAACGTAACTGGTTCAATGAACCCTTATTGGAGAAGATTGACCTGGAGCGGATACTACCGGCAGATAAGATCAGCAGGATAGATTTTAGCAAGAAACGCCATAATAGATGTATAGTACTTAATTTATTGGATTATTGTTATGGCCATTCATTAGTAAAGTTACTAAATGTAGAGAGTTTTTATAATGAGTATAAAGATACACACGACTTGTTTCTGATCAGTTTTCCGGATATTGAAGACTATGTTCCTAAAGACAGATTCAATGGTTGTTTGTTGAATGTAACGTTTGGGGAGATAAAGAAGATATATAGTTTACAAGCGATCATTGATAAGGTAAGAGAACAATAT
>JBKDKI010000092.1:0-2176 GCA_046345155.1 Sphingobacteriaceae bacterium | reverse complement strand
ATTACTGATCACATTAGTTTGTGTTGATGAAGTATAACCATTCGGGCCAAACCACTCATAACCTGATGCACCTAAAGCATTTGCTGAGAAGGTTCCTACTCCGTTCTGACATACATTCGCTGAACTGAAGGCTGTTACAGGGCTCTTTGGTACTACTGATACGTTAACAACTGCAAACGACGTACATACTAAGGTAGTTTGCGAATTTGAATAATAGGCCGTAACAGAATAATCACCCGATTGTGCCGGTGTAAGATTATTCAGAATTGGATTTTGCAGAGACGAACTAAAACCTGGTCCGGACCAGCTGTAAGAAGTAGCTCCTGCTGCATTCGCTGTTAAATTTAAATTAGAGCCGGCACATAACGTATGAAACGGGACGACGTTCAACGAGGCGACTGGGACGACGGCTGCACTTGTTGTGGCAAAGGCCGAACATGCAATACTTGTTGGTGTTGAAGTACTCGTGTATGTATTTGTTACGGTTAAACTATAAAAGCCCGTTGCCGCGGGTTGTGCATTTAAAATAGATGTACTCTGTGTATTTGCACTAAAATTGTTTGGCCCTGTCCAAGAAAAAGTTGGCGGCGATGTTGTATTAACCGTTGAACCAATATTTAATGTTGAACCTTGACAAACCGGACCACTATTTGAAACTGCGGTGATGGTTGGATTACTATTAACCTGAACGCTCACTGTAACAGCTGCGCTGCAATTGTTTGCACTACCATTTAAAGTGTAGGTTGTTGTTGCGCTTGGCGTTACTGCAATTGATGGCGTGGTTAAATTACCCGGCTGCCATGTGTATGTTTGAGCGCCACCACCTAAAATAGTTACACTTGTGCCGGCACAAATATTTCCTGCAGAAAGTGTAGTAGTAATGGTTGGAGTTGGACAACAGTTGTAATAAATAAAAATACGACCAATGTTATAGTTGATCTCCGACCAAATGTTTGCCATTGGCTGGCCACCTGAAATACAAGCCTGCATACCGCTACGGCGACAAGTTGTTGGTTGACCCATGATCGTTGTTGCAAATGCCACACCATCGTAACTATTGATACAGTTACCAGCGCGTGCACCATAAACACCAATGATATCACCAGCTGCAACAGGTATATTACATGGAACAGTTGCGTTGGGAGCAGCATTCGTAATTGAAAACAATTGCACAAATCCATTTGTTACCCCAGGAAAAGCCGGTGGATTACCCGCTGTAAAACGAACAACACGAATGTGTTGGTTTTGACCAGCTGCACCGGGAGCATCCGGTGGAATGTATAGGGCGCAAATATTAAATGCAACCGGCGATGTAAAATGGTAACCACGAACCATTGAACTGAAAAAATTTGTTTGAGGACCTATAGGCATCATTGTTTGAGCATTTACAACGCCAACTAATGACAATAACAATAATATATATTTGAACTTTTTCATGGCTTAATTAGTATCAAATGAATGAACAATTTCCTTTTTTGACTTTAATGATTCGATGATCAGATTTGGATTTTTCTCCATCCACACACGTAACTTTTCATAATAATCATTAGTTAATGAAGACTTACCTGCCAACTTTGGAAAACCAACCGATTCAACGATCGCTTTAGCATCTTCATTTTGTTTACTTGGTTTTAACTGATAATCAATGATCAGCTTTTTAGCCAGATCAAAATCATATGTATACCCAGAAGGCGCATCAGATGGTGCAGGAACAGAATTAGTTTGCGCCTTTATTTCGCCTAAATACAAAAAAGCTCCTAAAAATAAAGCTATTAATCTCATGTTTTTCATATTACAACTTGTGTCTCCACTAAATTAATAAAAAAAACCTGTTTTACACTTATTTTAGATAACTGGACAACAGCATTTAATCAGCAAAACCATGCTTACAATCATTTACACTTGCTAAATGATTTAGAGCAGCCTTTTTTGATCAAAACTAAGGTGTTTTATAAAAGAAAAAAGAGGTTCTTATGGAACCTCTTTTTTCAAACAAACTTTTTTATTCTATAATTACTTCAACAGCGTTACGTGGCCTTTGAATTCTTTCTTACCAACACCATTACCGCCAATTACTCTTACCTTGTAAATGTAAACGCCATCTGTTGCTTTTACACCTTTAACGGTTCCATCCCATCCTTTGTTGATATCCTTAGTTGAATAAACCAAAGTACCC
>JBKDKI010000091.1:0-47849 GCA_046345155.1 Sphingobacteriaceae bacterium | reverse complement strand
ACCTTGTGCTAGTTTAAATTCAACTTTCGATCCATTGTTAACTACAAACAGCGTTAACATTGCAGGTAGTAACTTAAATGCTATTAAGTATCAAGTTAACTGGCCTTCACCAGGTAACGACCCTAGTTACAACCCTGATGTTTTAACAAGAAGAAATTATTATGCTGTAAATGCCGCTCCAACTGTATTATTTAACGGTACACCGGGTACAGGTAACCAAGCTAATATTAACGTTGCAAAAGCTATGCCTGGTTATGCAACCATTACACCTACCATTACATTTAATGCAGGTGCAGTAACAGCTAACGCAACTATTACGCCTTATGTTACTATCCCTACAGCTTCTCCTATTAGAGTTTACCAAGCTTTAGTTCAGTCATACTACAACTACCCTGGCGCTTCTACTAGCCAAAAAGATTACAAACACGCTATGCGTAAAATGTTCTCTGCTGCTGGTACGCCTATCACTACAACTGATGGTACACCAATCCCTGTATCTTATAACCACAGCTTAACTTATGGAAGTGTAGCTGCTGGAACTCCTGCACAAGGCAGTAATAATTTCTGGACTAACATTGGTACATTTACTTATGAGTACATTGTTTGGATCCAGGATGATGTAACTGACCAAGTATTACAATCAGGTTCTGCATTCACAAGTTCAATTTCTACCGTTGGTGTTGTTGAGTTTGCTAATGAGAGCTCTATTGGAATTTATCCTAACCCTGCAAAAGATTACGCAGTAGTTGGTATTAAATTAAACGATCGTTCAACTGTTGAGATCAATATTTTTGATGTAACAGGTAAAGTAGTTTATACTAACAAAACTGATGAAGTTATTGCTGGTACAAGCGAAATTAAGATCAATACTTCAGAGTTTGCAACTGGTACATATAATGTAGTAGTTAAAACAAGTGAAGGAACATTTACTAAAAAATTAATTGTTTCTAAATAATTAATTTTAAAAAACTATAAAAAAGGCCGCTTTAAAGCGGCTTTTTTTATTTTATCTAATTCATAATTAATTGCTACATTTGAGTAGGTTTAATTGAGAGATCAATTATTGAAGGGAACACGGTTTAATTCCGTGACTGTCGCGCAACTGTGATTTCTAATAGTTTTTACAGAGACCATTGTTCAATTCTAAATTGAATGAGAAGGTGTAAAAATATGGAATAAGTCAGGAGACCTGCCTAATGAACACAAAATACTCTCGCGAAGTGGAGTTTGTGATATGAAAAACATAAACAAGCAAACATATTGTGCCAAATGTGGCTCCGCATTCAATTGCGTGTCCGAAAACATTAAAGAATGTTTTTGCAATTCTCTTTTATTAAGTCGCGCAACACTTGATCATATTAAAACTAACTACAAAGGATGTTTGTGTAAAAATTGTTTAGTGGAGATAAGCACCTCAACAGCATCTATTAGATCTATAGTAATAACAATTTTACTTTTTATAGTCACAAATGGTTTTGCTCAATTTCATGGCGCGGTTGGCGCTTTAAACACAACGGCCATGCATAAAGATAGTAGCGCATTTATCAATTGGGCCAATACTTGCACAGTTAGTAGAGGTTGGCAAAATATTGCAGATCATTCCTTAGGCAAAACGGATGTAGGATTGGATGAATACGGTACCGGAAAAGCCGTAGATAACCCCGTGGTTAGCCTTGGTGATGGCGGATATGCCATTCTCACTTTTCCGCAACCAATTACTAACGGTACCGGATATGATTTTGCTGTTTTTGAAAATTCATTTAGTGATCATTTTTTAGAATTGGCATTTGTTGAAGTGAGCAGTGATGGCATCAATTTCTTTCGTTTCCCATGCACGTCGCTTACAAGTTGTACTTCTCAAATTGGTCCTTTTGATCATACAGGCGAAGCTAGTTTAGTAAATAATTTGGCGGGGAAATACCGTGTTTTATACGGAACACCTTTTGATCTGGATGAATTAAAAAATATTTCCGGATTGGACATTGATCAGATCACGCATGTTAAGATCATAGACGTTGTTGGAAGCATTCAATCATCCTATGCTTCTCTTGATCGATTCGGAAATCCGATCAACGACCCTTACCCTACTGACTTTGGAAATGGCGGATTTGACCTGGATGCAATTGGTGTTATCCATCAAAAAAGCGTAGGAATAAAAGAGGATCAAATTGAAAATGGTATGACTTGTTACCCTAATCCTGCAAAAGAGCAGATCATCATTAACACCGGTGCAAATAAATGTTACTACAAGGTGATCGATCTAAATAATGAGATCAAAATGGAAGGAAAATTTGATCAAACCATGGTCTTAAAAATTGATGCATTAAAAAATGGTGTTTACTTCATTGAAACGCATTCTGATCAAAAACATGCTGTGAAAAAAATAATTGTTCAAAACAATTAAGCTCATTTTTTACATTCGCAACCCTCCTTCACACAACTTACAAATAAATTTCTGGCTACTTTTTCTGATAAATAGATCTGTTCTTTATCCTTGTTCCTTACTAAAATGGAGCCATCAAACTCAACCATTTTTTCAACCGTTAATCGGTCGTTCAAACGAATGCCTAGTGATGTTAAATGTTCTAAGAACTCATCATTATGAGCACCAACACCAAGTACAACACATTTGCAACCTTTCACGCTCTCGCCTATTGGACGGCGAAATGCCTTTGGTATTGATCCGTTCTTATTTGGAATAGGATCACCGTGTGGATCAAAATTTGGCTTCCCGATCACTTCGTAAATCTTATCGATCAGTTTATCTGAATTCACATGTTCCAATTGTTCGGCAATTTCATGAACCTCACTCCAACTAAATTTTAGTTGCTTAAACAAATAGGTTTCCCAAATACGATGACGACGAACAATGTTCACCGCCAATTCTTTCCCTGCTTTAGTGAGCACAGCACCATCAACTTTATTGTAGGTTATTAAACCCTTTTTTACCAAAATGTTCAGCTTTTCCAATACACTGGGCGGCTTAACATCTAATACATGCGCAATCTCGGTAATAGTAACAACAGCTTCCTTTTCGGCTTGCGATATCTGATAGATCGCTTTTAAATAATTCTCTTCCCTATAGGATTTCATGATGCTAAAATACAAATAATTAGGGTTACCTAATAATAAATCTTAGTATTATTTAATTTTGCATGGTGAAATACTACTTACATATCCTTTACATTTTATGTATCTGCCAATTATCAAGTGCGCAAACAGTTATCGGAAAAGTAACAGATGAACAATTGATACCATTGGAATATTGCAGCCTTCAAATTCCGGAACTTCAACTGAACTCTTATTCAAAATCGAATGGAGAATTTAGCTTCCCTAACATACAACAAGGAAACTATACTTTAATAGCGCAATTGGTTGGTTACAAAACCGAAACTATTAGCATTCACGTAAATGAACTTAAAAACAAACCATTACGGATCAAATTAACTTCACTTGAAAATAATTTAAATGAAGTGGTTGTAACAGGCACCATGCGTGAAACAGGAAAAGATGATAGCCCTATTTCGATTGAGGTTATTGCTCCAAAATTATTTCAACGCAGCAACACACCAACATTAATGGAAGCAACAAACATGGTTAACGGTGTACGACCGCAGTTAAATTGCAATGTGTGCAATACCGGCGATATTCACATAAACGGAATGGAAGGGCCTTATACGTTGGTGCTAATTGATGGAATGCCAATCGTGAGTGGACTATCTTCCGTTTACGGATTAAGCGGTATTCCAATTGGAATGATAGAGCGTTTAGAGATCGCAAAAGGACCATCCTCGAGTTTATACGGATCAGAAGCTATGGGAGGAACCATTAATGTTATAACCAAAAAACCAAAATTAGCACCTCGCTTATTTATGGATTATAGCTTAACCGGTTATTTAGAGAACAACCTTGATCTGAATACAAAATTCAACCTTGGAAAAAAAACAACAAACTTAATTGGAGCAAACATTTTTTGGTATGATCAGATAAAAGACATGAATAAAGATGGCTTTACAGATGTTACCTTGCAAAAACGTTTATCTCTTTTCAATAAATTGAATTTTGAAAGAAAGAATGAAAAAGAATTTAGTATTGGCGCGCGAATAGTTGCAGAAGACAGATGGGGCGGTGAAAAAAACTGGACCAAAAAATTCAGGGGTGGGGATAGTATTTATGGTGAAAGTATTATCACCAAGCGTATTGAATTTATTTCAAAATATGAGTGGCCATTAAAAGAAAAAATAATCACCCAGCTCTCCTATAACTTCCACGATCAAAATTCATATTACGGAGTAACGCCATTTATGGCGAAACAAAGTACGGGCTTTATGCAAACCTATTGGGATAAAAGTATTGGTGCACAACACAAATTGGTTTTAGGAGTAACGGCCAAACATCTTTATTTTGACGATAACACTACTGTTACACAATTAGATTCATTGACCAACTTACCCGAAAAAACAATTACCACCGGTGTTTTTGCGCAGTTAGAAAGTGTGCTAGATAAAAACTCAAAACACAATTTACTAATTGGCGCACGACTCGATCATCATCCGATCTATAATTTTATTCCTTCACCTCGAATTGCCTATAAATGGGCGCCGCATCATCGCGTTATTGCACGGTTAAATTTTGGTACAGGTTTTAGGATCGTAAATGTTTTTACGGAAGATCATGCATCCTTAACCGGAGCGCGTAAGGTTGAGTTTTTGGAAAAAATAAAACCTGAAACATCCTACAACGGAACATTTAATCTCATCTACAAAATGCCATTTTTCACTTATTACTTAATTAATTGGGAGTTAAGTGCCTTTTACTATTATTTCACAAATAAAATAGTTGCTAATTACGACCTGGATCCAAATAAAGTAATATATGCCAATTTAAATGGTTATGCTTATACACGCGGTGGTTCAATTAATGCAAACTTCATTAGTAAAGGCCAATTTAAATTTACAACAGGAATAACCTTTACAGAAGTATATAATATCAATACTGATACTTCAGGAAAACAGATCAAGAGTTGGCAGTTGAATACACCTAAACTTACCGGAAATTTTTTGATATCGTATTCAACACGAACGAATTTAAAATTTGATGTGACCGGCAACATAAACGGGCCTCAACGCCTTGCGATTCTCCCGAATGATTTTCGTCCTGAATTTTCACCATGGTATGCGTTGATCAATTGCCAGATAAGTAAAGAATTTAAGAATGGTTCAGAGGTTTATATTGGAGCAAAAAATATTTTAAATTTTATTCCTGAAAACCCAATTATGCGACCCCATGATCCATTTGATAAAAACGCTAACGATCCTATTTCAAACCCAAACAACTACACATTCGATCCGTCATACAACTATGCGCCAATTCAAGGAATAAGACCTTATGTAGGATTACGTTGGATCCTGAAATAAGACGTATATTATAATGAAAGGTATGGATAATTAAAACAATCTCTTTTAAATTAAAACAACTATACCAAGAGTTTTTCGGATATTTGAAGGTGAAAATAAAAATGTTTCTACATTAAATAAATGGACTCGGTATCACATATTGTAATTGGCGCTGCAATTGGCGAAACATTCCTCGGAAAAAAAATAGGGCGTTGGGGCATGTTATTGGGAGCCATTGCGAAAAGTGTACCGGATTTTGATCTGTTTTACACCGGGTTAAACGATCCGCGCGCATACATGTGCGAACACAGGGCTCACACACATTCGTTATTTATTGAAGCACTGTATGCTATTCCTATTGCCTGGTTATTAGTTAAATTGTTTAAGGAAAAGGTTTCTTTTAAACGGATGTACGTGTTTATGCTAGCTTGTTTGTGGGGACACTCACTTTTAGATTGGTGTACAAATTTTGGCACACAATTGATGCTGCCATTTAATAATGAAAATTACTCATTAAACACCATTTCAATTGTTGATCTATTATTTACACTGCCAATGTTAACGCTAATATTGATAGCTGGCTTTCATAAAAGAAATATCGTCCGACGAAACAAACTTTCGAAGACGGCTTTAATTTATTGTTTTGCTTATTTGGGATTGACCTTTATTAATAAAGTACAGGCTGAAAAAATTGTTCAGGAATCACTTGCTAAAAATAACATTCCTGTTACCGCTCACATGACCAACCCTACCATGCTTAACAATGTTTTATGGTACTCAGTTGCTAGTAATGATAGTATTTTATTTATAGGGGAATTTAGTTTACTCCATAAACAACATCCCATAAAATGGTATAGCTACCCGCGTAATGCTAATTTAATGCAACAATGCAAAAGTCAAAAAGATGTTGCAATACTGAAATGGTTTGGAGACCCTTATACGATTGCACAAAGTAATGGCGATACACTTAATATTTATGCTGTGAAATTTGGCAGAACAAATATGCTGGAAAGTGAATTGAAAAAAACGTTTGTTTTTCATTACAAATTGTATCAACAAAATGGTAAAGAAATGATGGGTATGGAACAACCCAATCAAAAAAATGCAAATCTAAAAGAAGGGTTTATTGATCTGTGGGAAAGAATTTGTGGTAGAAGATATTGATCACAACTATTTTTATCACTCCTTACTGCTTAAAGCAAGCGCTAAGTGCAAAGAAACTTTTAAAATGGTCTTAACTTGAAACGTTATGGATCTACCGGTTTTTAGAAGCAAATTTCAGGCAATCATTCAAAAGTATTATATAGCATCCTTGCCAGTATATATCCGACGCGGCGCACTATCAGGACTGCGTGTCTACCATTAAAATAAAATGAAATAAAAAAGCCTCTCATTTCTGAGAGGCTTTGTACCCGGGGCGGGACTTGAACCCGCACGACTGTTAAGGTCACAGGATTTTAAGTCCTGCGTGTCTACCAATTCCACCACCTGGGCATCTTCTCCTCGACTTAAACCAGGAGAACATTGGGTTCAAAAAAAGCCCTTGGGGGGCTGTTTTTTGAGCGGAAAACGGGTCTCGAACCCGCGACCTTAACCTTGGCAAGGTTACGCTCTACCAACTGAGCTATTTCCGCTTGTCATTCAAGACCAATATCTCGAATGGGGAGTGCAAATGTACACAAATTTTATAATTTTCAAAAATATTTACTCATTTTTTGATTAATTTGCATACAATAAAAACCTACTATAAATACTTCAAACTCATTGTTTTCAGTGTTTTTTTGCAGTTTTCATGCAAAAAAAACAGCTCCGTTATTCCATTTGAGGTCATTAATTCCCCGGTATCCAATAACATAAATAAAAGCTTTTGGTTCAATGCCTCAGAAGGGTTTATTTGCGGGGGCACAAAAAACGATGCCGGCTTTATTTATTCTACTAAAAACGGGGGTAAAACCTGGGAGAGATCGCTTATTTCGGATGGTATTAGTTTATACGATATTTATTTTTTTAATGATACACTCGGTTATTGCTGTGGTGATAATGTTAGTTTATACAAAACCATTAATAAAGGTCAATCATGGACAAAAGTTGATCTAACATCACATTACGACAATTTTTATAAGGGCACATTAAGAAGAATAATACCTGCTAATAATTCATTTATTATTGTTGGCGGTCAGTTTTACAGTGTAGGCTTGATCATTGGTTTTCAAGATCAAAAAATAAAACCAGGTTTCATGGGTACCAGCAACGAGTTGCGTTCAGCATTTGCCTTTAACGATACAAATTTTGTTTGTTGTGGTTATGGAACAGCATACCGATCAAAGAACAACTTAAGCACTTACACGCCATTAAAAGTTGCTGATGATTTTATTACAGATTGCATAACTACAACATCTACCAATGGATATGCCTGTGGCTACAACGGAGGAATTTACAAGATAACCAAAGCCGGAAATAGCGTTGAAAAATTAAAAGACTACAACAGAAATTATAAAGCAAGAGAAAATTACACGGGTATGTATTTTAAAAATGAAAATGAAGGTTGGATCATTGGTAATAAAGGCGCCTTACTGCACACTATAAACGGTAAGGATCTTAAGGAGCTAAACACTTCTCAAACATCCAATTTTCTTTCTATTGTTTCTAATAAAAATAATGAGTTGATCATTAGTACTTCTGAAGGTAAACTAATAAAAATCACACCTTAATTAAAAGGTGAACGACAGCGCGTATTCAAACAGATCTGCCTGCGCCAAATTGGTTTTAATATAAATGCTTAAGCCTAATTGACCTTTAAGTTTATTTAATGAATTACATTTTTTGAACGGATAATAATTTAAACCTAATCTGTTCGTGAATACAGATTCTAATTTATCGGAAGTATTATCCCATGTTCCTTCAAGCTTGGCTTGCTTTATGTAAAAAGGGTTATATAAATAAATTCCGGCTTGTGTAGATAATCCGAATTTACCGAACACAAACTCATGTCCCACAAATAAAATTGCTGTACTCGATCTTAAATTTTGTTTTGAAGAATACACTTCTTGATTCACGATATAATCGTAGAAACTTGTATAATAACCAAGTATCAAACCAAGTTGCAATACATGAATATGCTTTAATGAGCGATTATACCAGCCAGATAAATGATAGCTAGGGTAACTAGGGCCGCCAACCGGTTTTTCTGTTTTTCCTAATTCATGCATGCCTACACCAAACTTAATGGTGTAATAATTTTTTCGTTCGTCCTCATATTCAACTCGACTTGCCTCCTTTCTAGACGATCTCATATTTATCACCACATCGGCAGTGAACATATTTAAACCAACATTTGGCAAGGCCGTATGCCCATCGGAAGCATGTATGGCACTTAAGCCATAACGCATAGCCAGTTTATTGCTTATTTTTATTTCACGATGAATTGAGAAGCGAGACATATTCATAAAATGTCGGCCGATATAATAATTTTGAGTATTAGAGATTGGATCAAATATGCGATCAAAATAACCAACACCAAATCCCATTTTAAAGCGCCACTTTTTTTCAGCATTCTTTGAATGCCATTCTAACGCGGGTATCAATCCAATTGTGCTACCCAACTCGCTATTATTTCCTAAATAAGCATAAACCACTTCGAAGCCACCACGCGGATAATTATAATACTGGTGCCATTTATCTTTTCCATTAAATTTCCAGAACATTTCTGCACCCGCTAAAACCGCACCCGGTGATTTAGGCGCAATAGGATAGGTTTTTGGTAAATAACCAATTGATAAATTAAAAGCAGGTGAAAATTTAGTTGAAATGACAGTATCCTGACCAAATAAAAACAGAGAAATAAATAGAAAACAAATACATATCAGCAAATGCTTCATAATCCCAAACTACGCTTTATTTCATTTAGTTTTAATAAAGCTTCAACCGGTGTTAAGGTATTTATATCGGTACTTAAAATATCTTCTTTAATTTTTTGTAAAACCGGATCATTTAATTGAAAGATACTTAACTGAATATCATCATTACTTTTTAATTTTGAAGCAATTGATTTTTTACTACCAGATACAACTTCACCATCATTTGCCATTTCTAATTCCAGCTCGTGTTCTTTTTCTAATTTCTTTAAGATAACATTTGCTCTTTCAATCACTATTCGCGGCATTCCGGCCATCTTAGCAACATGTATACCAAAACTATGTTCGCTTCCACCCTCTTTCAATTTTCTTAAAAAGATGATCTTATTGTTTGATTCCTGCACCGAAACATTAAAGTTTTTTATACGTGGGAAATAATTGGTCATTTCATTTAACTCGTGGTAATGCGTTGCAAACAATGTTTTAGCCCTGTTCTCGGGTTGATTATGAATAAACTCCGCTATACTCCACGCAATGGATATTCCATCGTATGTACTGGTTCCTCTGCCGATCTCATCCAACAATACCAAACTTCTGCTATTTAAATTATTTAAAATGCTTGCCGTTTCATTCATCTCAACCATAAAGGTTGATTCGCCCGATGAAATATTATCAGTTGCGCCAACGCGTGTAAATATCTTATCAATGATCCCAATTTCGGCAGATTGCGCAGGCACAAAACCTCCTATTTGCGCCATGAGAACAATTAACGCTGTTTGTCTTAATAAGGCCGATTTACCACTCATGTTAGGACCGGTGATCATCATCACTTGTTGCTGATCATTATCTAAAAAAACCGAGTTGCTTACATACTCTGTACCAAGCGGCAATTGCTTTTCAATAACCGGATGTCTGCCTTCGGTTATATTTAAAGCAAACTCCTGATTAATGGTTGGCTTCACGTAATTGTTTTGTTTGGCCAATTCGGCAAAGCCAACTAACACATCTAACTTTGCAAGTAAATTTGAATTCAACTGAATTGGCTCAATGTAATCAGCCACAAATCGTATGAGCTCTTCATACAATTGTTGTTCTAATCGTGCGATCTTCTCTTCCGCGCCAAGTATCTTTTCTTCATACTCCTTTAATTCCGGTGTGATATAACGTTCTGCATTTGTTAAGGTTTGTTTACGGATCCAATCAGCCGGAACTTTATCTTTATGCACATTAGTAACTTCTAAGTAGTAACCAAACACATTATTGTATGCAACTTTCAACGATGATATACCGGTATTCTCGATCTCGCGTTGTTGGATCTTCAATAAATAATCTTTACCACTGTATGATAAATTTCGCAATTCATCAAGCTCCATATTCACTCCGGGCTTGATCACATTTCCTTTTAAAATATTTACAGGCGCTTCTTCATTCAATTCATCACTCAACTTATTAAATGCAAGCGAACATGTATTTAACTGCTCACTTATCTTTTTCAAAGATGTATGTTCAAGCGAACTTGTTTTTTGTTTAACCTCGGCAACAATTTGTAACGAGCGTTTAATGTGAAACAATTCGCGCGGATTTGCCTTTCCTACAGCCACTTTCGATATCAAACGTTCAATATCACCTAAGTCCTTTAATAGGTTTCGTATTTCATATCGACTCTCTTCGTGCTTTACAAAATAATCAACTACATCTAAACGCTCTTGTATCGAAATTACATTCTTCAGCGGTAAGGCCAACCATCGCTTTAATAATCGCGAACCCATTGGCGTGCTTGTTTCATCGATCACATCAACCAAGCATTTTCCATTTTCATGATTACTGCCGTATATTTCTAAATTACGTATGGTAAATTTATCTAACCACACATATTCCTCTTCATCAATTCTGCTTACGCGTGTTATGTGTTTTAAACGGTCGTGTTTGGTTTCACTTAAATAATGTAAGATAGCGCCACAACTGCAAATGGCAGTAGATAAGCCCTCAACACCAAATCCTTTTAAGGAAGTTGTTTCAAATTGTTTGATCAACGATTCAAAACCAAAATCATATTTAAAGGCCCAATCATCTAAACCAAAAGTATAAAACTTATCTCCTAAAAGATTTACAAGTTCGGTACGTTTGTTTTTTTCAAACAAAATTTCATTTGGTTTAAAATTTTGTATCAGTTTTTCTATATAAGTTAAACTTCCTTCTGCAACCAAAAATAATCCTGTAGAAACATCTAAAAATGAAACACCGGCTTTATCCTTCTCAAAATGTAAGGAAGCTAAAAAATTATTTTGCTGATGATTTAAGATCTTATCGTTAAAACTTACACCTGGTGTAACCAATTCAGTTATTCCGCGTTTTACAATACCCTTTACCATTTTTGGATCCTCGAGCTGATCGCAAATAGCAACACGATATCCTGCCCTTACCAATTTAGGCAAGTAAGAATCTAATGAATGATGTGGGAAGCCCGCCAACTCAATATGTGAGGCTGAACCATTTGCACGTTTGGTTAAAACAATTCCTAATACTTTCGACGCTCTAACCGCATCTTCACCAAATGTTTCATAAAAATCACCAACTCTAAACAATAAAATAGCATCCGGATATTTAGCCTTAATACTATTGTATTGTTTCATTAACGGGGTCTCTTTGTCTGCACTTTTCGCCATAGGGATACCTAATTTACAAGAATTCCATTGTTGTGCATGTAACAAATTATAAACAAAAAGCCCGATCTTTTTAAGACCGGGCTCCTATAATTATTTGAAGGTATTACCTGAATAAACTCACATTACCTTTCTGCTCAAATTCCTGAGCATCTTTGCCTTTAGCTTTGATAATGTAAAAATAAGTACCTGCCGGACATTCTTTACCAGCTTGGTTTTTTCCATCCCATGCAAAGTTTCCGGTTTCGCTTGTAAGATCATAAACTACATTACCCCAACGATCAAAAATAGTTACGGTAATTTCCGTTAAGTTAGATGCGTTCAATCTGAATACATCATTTACTTTATCGCCATTAGGAGTGAACACATTTGGCACCTCCATTTTACTTGGTACTTCAACACGTATCACTTTCATAGCAGTGTCTCTGCAAGATCCTTTTGTGGTGATAAGTAAAACGGTATATGTACCGGGTGAAGCATAAGTAACTGTTGGGTTTACGGTATTGAATACGGTTGTTGATGATGCCGCTCCGTTTCCGTAACTCCAGATACATAAAATACTGCTTGCTCCAGTGCTGGTTGCGCTGGTGTTATTAAAGTTAACCGTTAATGGTGCGAAACCAAATTCGGCACTGGCGTTAAAGCCGGCAAACAAGGCGCCATTCACTACCGAATAAGATTCTGAAGCTATACATCCGTTAATGGTATTTGTAACTGCAACTTTATATAATCCAACCAAATTAGCTAAGAGGTTTTGACCCGCCGGATTTGATAATATTACATTAGGTGGTGCCGTCCAAGAAAAAGTATAAGGCCCCGCAGTTGGTGTAATAGATGGGATGATCAATACAGTTGGATTACTTGAGCAATCAAGTGTAAATGCTGTTGCAGATGTTAATGCAGGTGGTGTAAGATCTGTTGCAACGTTTGTTGTTGCCTCAGCTGTACATCCATTAACAGCCGACATTGAATAGGCTGTATGTGTACCTGCTGCAGTTGAATTGTATGAAGAACCGCCGATAGGATTTCCAATAGGTGGCACCCACGTATAAGTTGGAACCAAGGCTACAGCCAAAGTATTGGCAACAACAGGTACAATGAGCACGTTTGGATCTTTACACGTTATTACCGAATTGGTTGCCGCTGTTATCGTGAATCTTGGAATACGTAAATCCTGATTCACCTGAACAGTTTTTGTTGATCGGCATAAATTATTATTATCTACCGCGCCAACTGTCCAAATTCCTATTGCCGTAACATTGTTTGTTGCTCCGGTAATTGCAGAATTAATATTTACAGTTGCATTGGCTGTAGGATTAATAGAATTAGATGGCACTGCAGGAACGGTCCAAGTAATTGTTGTATTATTATTACTGCTAAATCCGGTTAACACCATACTATTGTCTCTACACGTTAATAAACTCAGCGGTTGAGTATAATCAACATTTGGTGCAATGGTATTTTGAATAATACTAATAGATTGACTCGATACACAATTATTTGTCTGATCTCTTACCCAAACAACCCAAGTACCTGGTGTTGTAATATTGTTTTGATTTGGATTGAATGAGAATGTGGTTGGAGTACCTGAAAATGCAGGCGGAACAAAGGTGTACTGACAGGCAACAGATGCTACCGGTGAAGTGATCACGTTTGAAACTTGCATACTTGTAACACTGCTTGTTGAACAACCAATGGTAAAGTTTGACGAACTTGTAACAGTAAATACAGGAACACCAATAGACGCGCTCACTTGAACGGATTGACAAGTTGTACAACCGGTTAAATTATTGGTTGAACAACCTGAATAATTACCTGGTGTACCCGGACAAAAAATATTGATAGTACCTTGTGTGGCACCTACCGGTACGCTACTAGTTCCTATTACTTGATACCATTGTGTTGTTACGTTTGGTCCCATATTACTGGTGAGTGTAAAGCATCCTGAACCCGGAATACAAGATACATTCAATACAGTTGGTGTGATAGCGATCGTTGGCGAAGAAAAATCCTGATAAATTGTGAACGTACGCGTCATGGTACATCCAGTAGAGCTGGTTCCAATTACCTGACCCGTACATGAAGTTGAAAAACTCATGCTATTACCTGTTGTTGTACCGGTACAACTTGGCATCCATACATAAGTAAGCGGGTTCCCGTTTGTAACGCTAGTAGTTAAAACAACCGATGGATTTAAACAACTAACAGTGTAATTATTGAACGCATTAAATACAGTAAATGATGCCGGAACCTGCGGAGGAGAAACAGTAAAACTTGCAGTTGTTGAACAACTACCTGTGGTTATTGTAACATTGGTAGTGCCCGCTTGTAAACCAGATGCAGTGCCGCTATTGACCGATGTGAAATTTGCCGGATTAGGACTCCAAACAACTGTGTAATTAGGACTACCGCTCGGAATAAAGCTCACATTAAGGTTCACGCTATTTGATGGATTGGCACATGTACTGTTGAGTACCAAAGGGTTAACTACAGGTTTTGGCAATACCGTAACAGTAGAAACACTGGTTTGTGTTATCACCGAGTTATTGATAGTGTTAGTACCTGTAACATACAATGTGTAAGTAGTTGTAACGTTTGGAGAAACAGTGAATGAAGGTGAAGTTGATGTAACTGCGCCCGGATTCATTGAATAAGTTGGGTTAACCAAATTTGAATTGTTGGTCAATGTAATGGTAGCAACACTTCCTGCACATATCATGGTGTTTGATGAAACGATTCCACAATTTGTTGATCCTGTTCCTGCTGTTTGTGTAAATAAAATATTTTGTGTTACGTTCGCATAATTAGTGATCAAAACCATGTAATACTGACCGGCAATTGCACCAACAATATTTAATGTTTCAGTTGGGCTTGAAGAATAACTGCAATCAACAATACTGGATGCCGTTAATGAATTACAAATACCCGCTAAACTATTAAATGGTCCCCAGCAAATAAAATCAACGTCTTGGTTTGCAGAACCGGCAATTAAAATATCTAAATTACCTGATTGGCTTATTTGTAAAAAGTACCAAGCAGGGTTTGGCTGTGTTCCCAAACATCCATAATTCGGACCACTTTCTGCAGCTGGTCCGTTAACTGTTGCAGGGAAACTTCCACCCGAAGTTCCGCCGGCACAAAAAGGTTGCGCATTAGCACAACTGGTTTGTGATTGCACGAGCTGTGCAGTCATTAAAAAAACGGTGAGAATATATAATAATCTTTTCATATCGCTTGCTAAACAAAGATACAACAAAAATCAAACCATATTTTGTTAAAACAAAAATCCCGCCTTGTTACAGCGGGATTTTTAGAAAATCGGATAGTTTATCTGAATAAGGAAACATTGCCCTTTTGCTCGAATTCTTCACCGTCTTTACCTTTAGCTTTTATCACATAAAAATAAACACCGGCAGCACAATCTTTTCCGCTCTGGTTCTTTCCTTCCCAGGCAAAATTACCTGTTTCGCTGGTTAATTCGTAAACCTTATTTCCCCAACGGTCATAGATCAGCACATTAACTTCAGCTAAACTAGATGCGATCAATCTAAACACATCATTTACCTTGTCGTCGTTTGGCGTAAATACATTTGGTACTTCCATTTTACTTGGCACATCTACTCTGATCACGCGCATAGCGGTATCTCGGCACGTACCTTTTGTGGCGATCAATAATACAGTATACGTTCCAGGTGCTGTATAGGTTGTTGTTGGTGAAATGGAGTTAACCAATGTAGTGGCGGTTGCCGCGCCGTTTCCATAACTCCACAAACAATTAATACTGCTTGCACCTGTACTTGTTGAACTGTTATTGGTGAATGTTACAAATAACGGAGCAAAACCGGTGCTTGCACTTGGAGCAAAATTTGCTGTTAACTCACCATTCACTACCGAGTATGATTCTTGTGAACGGCAACCATTAACGGTGTTGGTCACTAAAATACGGTACAAGCCTGTTAAGTTTGTTACCAAAACCGATTTGGTCAAATTCGATGTTAAGGCTCCTGCCGGCGCTGTCCAGGAATAGGTGAATCCGGTAGTAGAACCTACTATACTCGGAATAATGGACACTGTAGGAATATTTGCGCAATCCAAAGTGAAAGGCACAGCTGCGTTAATAGCAGGTGGTGTAAGATCACTCGCCACATTATAAGTGGCATTTGCCGTACAACCATTAATAACAGACATTGATAATGCAGTATGCGTTCCTGCCGATGTAGTATTAAATGAAGATCCTCCAAACTCGCCGCCTGTTGGTGGCAACCAAGTATAAGTAGGCACCAATGCAACCGCTAAGGTGTTTGCGATCACCGGAACAATTAATACATTCGGATCTTTACAATTGATGATCGAGTTAGAGGCCGCACTGATCGTAAATCGCGGGATCCGAATATCCTGTATGATCTGCACCGTTTTGGTAGCCCTACACAAATTATTATTATCAACCGCACCAACCGTCCAAATACCAACCGAGGTTATGTTTGCCGTAGCGCCAGTTGCTGCCGGGTTAATAACCACAGTAGCGTTAGGTGTGGGATTAACCGAATTAGAAGGAATGGCCGGAACGGTCCATGTAATACTTACGTTATTAGTACTGCTTATGCCATTCAACACCATGCTATTATCTCTGCAGGTCAATAAACTCAATGGCTGTATGAAGCCAATATTAGGCGCGATGGTGTTTTGAATAATGCTGATCGATTGACTCGACACACAATTGTTTGTTTGATCTTTAACATACACTACCCATGTACCTGGAATGGTGATGTTATTTTGATTTGGATTAAAGGAGAAGGTGGTTGGTGTACCTGTGAATCCGGGAGGAACAAAGGTATACTGACAAGCTACAGAAGGAACAGGTGATGTGATCACACTGGTTACCTGCATGCTGGTGATGCTTGATGTTGAACATCCGATGGTAAAATTAGTAGGACTAGTTACCGTAAAAATTGGTACGCCTACAGAAGCAGTTACTTGAACAGATTTTGTAGATCGGCAACCGGTTAAATTATTTACCGATTCGAACCAGAATACACCGGGGCTTCCGGGAAGATACGTATTTATAGTACCTTGAGGCACGCCTACATAAACCGTATTACTACCAATTACCTGATACCAATTGGTTGTAACATTTGGCCCCATATTACTTGTACCTGTAAATGTTGAAGCGGCCGTATTACAAGTGATGTTCAAAACAGTTGGTGTTACAGCAACGGTTGGCGACGAAAAATCTTGGTAAATTGTAAAGGTTTGCGTCATCATACAACCTGTTGAACTTGTTACTACAACTTGACCCGAGCAAGATTGTGTAAATGTCATGCTGTTACCTGTTATTGTTCCTGTGCAACTTGGGAACCACGTAAATGTTAATGGTACCCCATTGGTGATGCTTGTAGTTAATAACACACTTGGATTGATACATGTAACGGTATAATCATTAGAAGGATTAACGATCACAAAAGATGCCTGAACAGGAATTGGTGCTAACGTAAAACTGGCCGTATTAGTACATCCATTTGCTGTAGTGATTGTAACATTTGACACTCCCGGTTGTAATCCAGCGGCTGTAGGGCTATTGACGGCTACAAAGGTACTTGGATTAGGGCTCCACGTTGTAGTATAGTTAGGGCTTCCACTCGGATTAAATGTAACATTCAAATTCACACTGTTTGTTACAGGGTTTGAGCATGTACCATTTAATACAACCGGCATTAAAAATGGTTTTGGATGTACCGTTACATTTAATGTTGCGCTTATTGTTTGCACAGCATTTGATGAATTTGTTCCGGTAATATAAGTGGTGTATTGCGTAGTAACTGAAGGTGAAACCACGAAACTACCAGTAGTATTTGTTACAGGTCCGGGAAACAAAGAAAATGTTGGGTTAGAAAGATTGGCAAAGTTAACCGGTGCCACCATTACGGTTCCACCAGGACAAACAGCATAACTTGGATTACAATTTGGGTTACAAGATAAACTTGCCGTACCAATACTTTGGAAACTAACCAATGTGTTCACACCGCTGAAATTTGAAATACAGATAATGAATTGCTGACAGGCATTTACTGCAATTGGCGCTTCAAAATTACCGGCATTACCGCCCGGAGGAATGTTAGATGCAGATGCTAAACCTGTTCCACCGGTGCTTGTTGCATTCCAATTACATCTGATGGGAGGAAGTGTATTGTTGAAAATTTGAGAACAAGAGCTTGGTGTATAAGGCCACATGGCCCAGTCGTAAAAGCCGGCCTGTGGGTTAGCGCTGTTACCGGCTCCAAATACAAATTCCAAAACACCGGCATTTCCAACGGTTAATAATAACCATTGCGGTTTTAATTCACCAGACAATAAACAACCCATGTTTGGTGGGTTTGGATTCGTTTGCGGATTACTAATATTGGAAGCAGTTGTAAAATCAATAACGTTACCTGGGCCGGATGTGGCGTTGAATGTAAAGTTCGGATTTGTACACAAAGGGATCGCATCTATACAATCATCGTTTTGAGCGTTAGCTAAAAAAAACGAAAAGATGATCAGTGTAATTAAACGTAATTTTTTCATGGCTATTAACGCGTTATAAGTGATTGAACAGTTGAGTAAATTGCATTTGATTGGACCTGGTCATTACTAATATTTCCTTCCGAATCAATGATCATGGTAGATCTCTCTTTTAGATCAATTTTTTCTACATCAGCTTTATTAATGACATAACAATATTTTAAGGCCTTTTTTAAAGCGATCACCTGGTCGGTATTTTCAGCTATCACCACGCAAACCAATCCTTTTTTACCACCTTTTAGTTTTGCATTCGCGTATACCTTGGCTGTTTTTTCCAATTCTTCATTGGTAATGTTTTGAGTTTGATCAAGGTTAGCCGAAGCGCTATGCAACAGAAGTAGTTTATTATCTGTTATTAGCTCATTATACTTCTGGTTCAAAATTAAATTCAGGTTACTTCGCAAAGATTCCTGTGCTTTGATATTGCCAAAAAACAACACCATTAATAATACAAATAATTTTTTCATAATACTTTTCATTAGATAAAACCGGGATCGTATTCAAAAAAAAATCCCTATCACTAAGATAGGGATTTTTAATCTTTGAATAAAACCGATTAACGGAATAAAGTTACATTACCTTTTAGATCATATTCTTCGCCATCTTTACCAGTGGCTTTGATCATATAGAAGTAAGTTCCTGCAGGACACTCTTTACCTGCCATGTTCTTACCATCCCAAGCAATGTTTCCTGTACCACTAACTACTTCGTAAACTTTGTTACCCCAACGGTCAAAGATTGTAGCTTCGATGTCACCTAAACTTGCAGCGATCAATCGGAAGATATCATTTACTTTATCACCATTTGGTGTAAACACGTTAGGTACTTCTAATTTACTAGGAACCTCAACAGTGATCACTTTGATCTTAGAACCTGTGCAAGCACCTTTATCAACTTCTAACAACACACTGTAAGTACCGGCTGCTGTATAAGTTGCTGCAGGAGTTACAGCTGAAGAACCATTTGTATAAGTATTCGTTAAGATACTTCCGTTTCCAAAGCTCCAAGTTGCGATCATCGAACCTGTATTGAAAGCTGAAGCACTATTGTTAACAAACGTAACTGATAATGGAGCGAATCCTGTAGTTTGACTTGGCGTGAAATCTACACTTAATTCACCTTGAATTACATCATAAGCTGCATTAGATTTACAACCATTGATCGTGTTTGTTACAACAACAGCATAGTCACCAATTTTTGTACCTACAATGGTAGCCACACTTGGATTAGAAACTACAACACCTGTAGGGAATGAAACCCAGTTAAATGTTAATCCGGTAGTAGGGCCAGTAATTGCGGCAGTAATTGCTACTGTAGGATTTGTAGCACAATCTAAAGTAAAGGTTAAACCTTGAGCTAAAGCAGGAGGTGTTAGATCACTTGCAACATTATAATTAGAGCTTGCTGTACAACCATTAACAGTTGACATTGACGTTACCGTATGTTGACCAGAAGCTGTTGTATTGAATGATGACCCACCAAATTCACCACCTGATGGAGGGAACCATGTGTAAGTAGGAACCAAGGCCGCCGCTAATGTATTGGTAATTACAGGTACAATTAACACGTTAGGGTCTTTACAGTTTATGATCGAGTTTGACGCGGCACTAGCTGTAAACCTCGGTATTCGGATATCCTGTATGATCTGCACCGTTTTTGTTGCTCTACACAAGTTATTATTATCTACCGCACCAACTGTCCATATACCAACAGAGGTAATATTTGCAGTTGCACCCGTTGCAGCAGGGTTAATTACCACTGTTGCATTTGGTGTTGGATTAATTGAATTAGAAGGAATAGCAGGAACTGTCCATGTAATAGTTGTATTACTATTACTGCTGATGCCTGTTAATACCATGCTATTATCTCTACACGTTAATAAACTCAAAGGCTGCAAGTAATTTACGTTTGGAGCTATTGTGTTTTGTATGATGCTGATCGATTGACTCGCAACACAGTTGTTTGTTTGATCTCTTACATAAACTACCCATGTACCAGGAATGGTAATGTTATTCTGATTTGGATTAAATGAGAAAGTAGTAGGTGTACCTGTAAATCCAGGAGGCACAAACGTATACTGACAAGCAACCGAAGCAACAGGTGATGTTATAACGTTTGATACTTGCATACTTGTTATGCTCGATGTTGAACAGCCAATGGTAAAGTTACTTGAGCTGGTTACTGTGAAAATTGGTAAACCTACAGACGCTGTAACCTGAACAGATTTTGTAGAACGACAACCAGTTAAATTATTAACCGATTCTGCCCAATAAACACCAGGCTGACCAGCACAATAAATATTGATGGTTCCTTGAGGCACACCAACATAAACGGTGTTGCTACCTACAACTTGATACCAGTTTGTTGTTACGTTAGGGCCAAGGTTACTTGTTACAGTAAAACATCCTGAACCACCGGCACAAGTGATATTTGCAACAGTTGGAGTTACCACAATAGTTGGCTGCGTAAAGTTTTGCGAGATCGTAAATGTTGCAGAAACACTACAACCTGATACAGGATGCTGACCAACAACTTGCCATACGCCTGGTTGCGATACGTTTGCTGAAGCACCGGTTAAGGTACCACCAGAACTAGTCCATGTATAATTCAACGGAGGAGGCGACGTTGATGAAGCCGTCATGGTAATTGGATTGTTGATACACGTTAATGTATAATCTGCTCCAGGTGATCCAACTGTAAATGATGGAATAGCCAAAGGAGGATTGATAGTAACTACTTGTGTGATCTTACAACCAATTGCATCGGTTACACTCACAGTATGGTTACCAGGAGTTAATGAACCTGAGAACAAGGTATTACCCGTAACGTTAACAGCAACCGTACCTAAAGGCCCTGTTTGAACTACCGTCATTGGTGTTGCACCAACCGTTAAAGTACCCGTTAAGGATGCCACGGAATTAGAACAACTCGGTTGTAATGGCGTTAGGATCAAGTTTGGAGCAGGTGTTACACTCACTGTAATGTTACGAATGATTGGAGCACAAGCACCAGCCGGATTCATGATCGCGTTTAATGTACCTGATACCGCAGTTACATAAGTTTGGTTGGTCATTGATGGAACTGTGAAAGGGCCCGGTACACCAGGACCTTGCCATGAATATGGACCTAAGCCTGAAGGTAAAGTAATAGTAGCGCCGCTAGCACCACAAGTTGGTAAAGTAATACTTGGTGTACCTGCAGGGAAACTGCTATTGTTACCAATTACCGCCATAGGGCTACATTGTGCATCAACGTAAACATAACCATAGTGACCACCAGCTGTACAATCAGATGCAACGATCTCAATAGTGATGTTTTGATTGATATAAGACGTAAGATCTAAAGTTTGTAATCTCCATTTATTGTAAATAGGACCAAAAGTAGATCCTGTATAAACGTTATTTGTACCAGCAACAAAGTATGTTAAAGGATTGGTACTTGTACAAGCTGAACTTGGAGCAGAAACCGAAACTGCAGGACATGCTAATGGGTTGTTATTCTGATCAAGTACTTTGATCTGAAAAGCACCAGCATCACAACAACCGTGACCAGGATAGAATACCGAAATATACGCGATTTGGAATAAAGCATTATTAGCTGTTACCGCAAACGTCTTCGATAATTTCTCCATACTATAATCACCAGTAACCGCGTCATTTAAACGCAAAAAGTTTGTACCAAACATGGCAGGTATACCTAATTGCGGATTAACACCAATACCATTATTATTAGAAGTACCAAATACCGAGTAAATTTTGTATTGAGCTCCAATAACATTATCTACATAACCGGTTGCCGGCGCAGTGATCAATTCCGAATTCATCGGAGGATTTGGACAACATCCAGTTAAGTTACAAGAGTTACTAGGGAATTGGTTTGTACCGGAAGTAATTGTCCAACCGGTGATCTGGCCGCTTGAAGTAACAGGACCTGCAGCAGAAGCTTCAAAATCCTCGTTATTACAACCAGCAACTACAGCCGATTTAAAACCATTGGTGTTACCCCAAATAGATTTTGGAGCAGCAATTTTTAGGTTATACTTAGCGTTAACAAACTCGCGCTTGTACTTGTACATGCGCACCGGGAATTCATTTCCATAAAATCCCTCTGATAAAGCTGCCTTGCGTGCGGCCTCTTCATCAAACCCAGCTAAAGAGTCGCCTCCAAACTGAGCATTTCCCAGAATAACAACCTGCGATCTTTGAGCTAACATGCTGGTAAACAACATTGTTAGAATCAAAACCCCAAGTGTTTTCAACTTGCTTACTTTTTTCATTTGATTTAATTTTAACATTTTACAATAAAAGAAATTACTTTTCCGTATTAATACAATTACCGTGCCAAACTCTAATTTTTGTTAATTTCAGGATGATTTTTAACAAATAAAATGCATTGAAAAGCCTTACAATTCAGCTATTTGTAATTGATTTATCTGTTTAAAACCAAAAATTATGCCAGATTTAATATTTGTTAAAACATGAAACCTTCAACCAAAAAAATAATACTTACTTTTGAGATCTATCGTTAATTAATATTATGCAGTTATTACAAAACAAAGTGGCGCTTATAACCGGTGCTACCCGTGGAATTGGAAAAGGAATTGCCCTTAGCTTTGCTAAAAACGGTGCAAATGTTGCCTTTACATACGTTAGTTCAGAAGAAAAAGCCTTAGCGCTTGAAAAAGAATTACAAGCATTTGGCATTAAAGCTAAAGGATATAAAAGTGATGCCGGAGATTTTAAAGCTGCCGACGATCTCGTTAATTCAGTGGTTGAAGAATTTGGACCTATTGATGTTTTAGTTAACAATGCCGGTATCACTCGCGATACCCTGTTAATGCGTATGTCTGAACAACAATGGGATGAAGTGATCAACGCGAATTTAAAATCGGTTTTTAACTTAACTAAAGCTGTACAAAAACCTATGCTTAAAGCACGCAAAGGTTCTATTATAAACATGAGCTCGGTTGTTGGTGTGAAAGGTAACGCCGGACAAAGTAATTACGCTGCTTCTAAGGCCGGTATCATTGGATTCACCAAATCTATTGCAATTGAATTAGGTTCACGCAACATTCGTTGCAACGCTATTGCTCCTGGATTTATTGAAACCGAAATGACCGGTGCATTAGATGAAAAAGTAGTTCAACAATGGCGCGATAGTATTCCTTTGAAGCGTGGCGGTTCTGCAGATGATGTTGCCAACTTAACCTTGTTCTTAGCAAGTGATATGAGTGGTTATATCACCGGCCAATGTATCAATGTTTGTGGCGGAATGCTAACCTAATTTTCATTTAATTTCATTCACTTGATCAAGATTATTTCAGATACTCCTTGGTACATCTTCATCTTGTGCTTAACTGTTGGAGCTCTTTATTCTTTAATACTTTATTTTAAAGAAAAGCGTTCCGGTGATCTATCCAAGCTTTTACAAAATTGCTTGCTTGCTTTGCGTTTTGTTAGCGTGAGTTTGATATGCATTTTGCTTTCCGGTATATTTTTAAAACACATTGTGAATCATACCGAAGACCCATTGGTTTTATTGGCGGTTGACAATTCCACCTCCGTAGTTTCAAATAACGATAGCATTGAAGCGCGTTCGAACATTAAACAATCGCTTGAAAAGTTAAAAACTTCTTTATCTGAAAAATTTACCATCAAGCAAATTGTTTTTGGTGAACGCACACGTCAAAGCGATAGTATTGATTTTAAAGATAAAGAAACGGATATCTTTCAATTGATCAACGATATCAATAATAATTATGCCGGACAAAATGTTGGTGCGCTCATTATTGCTTCTGATGGCATCATAAACAAAGGCGCAAATCCCATCTATTTAACCGATAAATTAAAGTTTCCTATTTATACAATTGCCTTAGGTGACACAAACGAAGTAAAAGATGTAAGCATACAAAAGATCGATCATAACCAGGTTGCATATCTAGGAAACCAATTTGTAGCACAAGTAAACATCAACGCCGTTAAATTTATTGGCCAAGAGATCAATATCAGTGTGCTGAAAAACAACATCAAAAAAGGAGTACAAAAATTAAAGATCAATTCAAACAATTACATATCGTCGGTTAACTTTGTTTTAGAAGCGGATGCTCCCGGCTTGCAACGCTTTCAGGTGAATATCACCCCTTTAAAAGAGGAAAGCAACATTATTAATAACTCACAATCTTTTATGGTTGATGTTATTGATAACCGCGACAAAATATTGATCGTTGCCAATTCGCCACATCCTGATATTGCCGCCTTAAGCGAAAGTATTGAAAGCTTAAAGAATTATGAGGTTGTTAAAGATCTGTCTGGAGATCCAAACAAATTGATAAAGGCATACAGTTTAGTGATCATTCACAATTATAACTTCAATCATAAACGTATCGTTGATGAATGCATCACTAACAAGATCCCTTATTTCATTATTAACCCAGCCATGAATGCCGGACTTACCGAGTTAAAGGTTGCATCCAATATGGAACGGTTAAATGATGCAGAACCAAAACTCAATAAAGGTTTTGGCTTGTTCACCATTTCAGATGAACTTAAAAAATTAATGAATGTATTACCAGCAGTTAAATCCTTATTTGGTAAATACACGGTATCAAATGGTGCGCAAATTTTAATACAACAACAAATTGGTGCTGTTGAAACAACTGATCCTATTTTACTTTTTAATGAGGTTAATGGTGTAAAAAGCGCTGTGTTTGCGGCAGACGGACTTTGGAAGTGGCGCTTAAGAAACTTTCAGGAGAATGGTAACTTTAATGCCTTTACAGAATTGATCAGCAAATCTATTCAATTTCTTGCCGTAAAAAGTGATAAAAGTTTTTTTAGAGTTTATACCGAAAAATTTGTGAAAGAAAATGAAGTGATCGAATTTAATGCAGAGGTTTATAATAAAAGTTATGAATTAATAACAGAACCGGATGTAACGCTAGTTTTAAAGAATGAAATAGGAAAAACATACAATTACACCTTCAGTAAAACAGAAACAGCCTATCGGTTAAATGCCGGTTATTTGCCTGCCGGAGAATATGCTTATGAAGCAAAAACAAAGATAAACGACCAAGTGCAGATCAAGAAAGGATTAGTGATCGTTAAACCTGTCATTTCCGAAAAAATCAATACCGTAGCAGATCACGCATTATTGAACAAACTCAGCACACAAACAAACGGGAAACTTTTTTACCTGAATAACATCAATGAACTCAATAAACTTATACTTAGTAACGAATCTATCAAACCAATAACATACTCGCAAAACGAAACATCGGATCTGATCGATCTAAAATGGCTTTTTGCGCTTATAGTTGTTCTACTAACAGCAGAATGGTTTATCAGAAAGTACAGCGGCTTAATTTAGAAATGAAAAACATTGCATCTTTTATTCTTATTAGTTCTTGCATCGCCTCATGCAATAACACGCGCACTATTAATATGCAAACGTCACAACCTTTAAGCATTCAATTGAATGAAAAGATACGTATAAACTTACCGGAAGATCATACAACGGGCTATACCTGGCAACTAAATGACTCTTACGATAAAACGATTATCGATCATTACAACTCCGTTTGGGAAGGGAATAAAAATGGCGTGATGTTTTACTTGCGCGGAACAAAAAAAGGAACAACCGTTTTAAATTTCACCTCTAGAAAATACGATGATGTAAACTCCATTCAGGAATTTACGATCAACGTTAATTAATTCGATCTCTTTATTTTCGTTCGTAAATGTATATCAAGTTCTGTGAAACCGGACGATACGTATTCAACTGCTCGTTGTAAACATATACACTTTGTTGTCCTTCGATCATATCCACTACGCCAACCAATTTATACTTTTCGGTAATAAATTTATTGGCCCATTCAAAAATATATTTATCGGTATTAGGTTGTACCAACAATGATAATGGGTGATTAAAGAAGATCACGAATTTCGGGTTCGCTTTTTCGGTTCCCTCAGCAAACTCACGCTGCCATTTTTTATGGTCCTTCACATTATTTACAACCGAAGTGAAATAAGCATGGCGTGACGGTGATTTCTTTTTGGTGTAAAAGTATATCTGCGGCTCTGATCCAATCAACACAATATTATCTTCCGGCTTCGAGTGCGAATTAATATACTTGGCAATTTCCATTGATTCAGGGAATGGATTATTACCATAAACTGCGCGCAAAATTCGCTCGTAGTTTGGGTGATAGTAATACGATTTTAATCCTGAAACATGATTAAAAGTTAAGAATGCAAATAAAGCCAAGTACACATACTTAATAACGGGCTGCTTTAAACTGAACATATTTTGCAGGATAGAAAGCACCGAATAAACCGTTAAACCTGCCACCAAAGCTAAACCCGGTACCATTTGAATCCAATAGTGACCGTAAAAATAATAACCCGGTACAATGGTTAAAAATGAAAAGCCCAACAACGTAACACCTAATATTTTGTACTTGATATTAATTGGTTTTAATAAACATAATCCCAATGCTAAAATACTGTGTATCCAAAAGAACTTATGATTTTGCACAATAGCATCACGTGTGTATTTAAAATATTTCACACCTTCCTCATAAGGCATATTACTCACGTATTGCTTTGGATGCTCATAGGCCCAATAGATCATCTCACTGAACGAACCTTTCATGGAGATAATAAGGAACATGATGCCGATAATTGAAAAACCGCCAATGGCATAAGATATCATATTTACCCAAAACTGTTTTGCCACGCGTGGTTTAGTGAAAATAAAATCGGTGATGATCAATAACCCTCCCCACAAAGCAAGGAACACACCACTTGTTTTAACCATGAAGGCAGAACCCATGGCAAAACCCATCAATAAAAAATAATACCATTTACCGGAATTCTTTGCGAGTGAATAGAACAACAATCCTAAACTGATAAAGAAAGCAACACCATGCTCAGATTGAACAGTAAAGCCGCTTAAGTTTGGTGTTAAGGATACAAAAGCAAATGTAATGGCAGATATTAAACCTGCAACCGGTGAAAATAAATTACGTGCAGCAAAATAAATGAATACCATGGATAGGATATTCATATACATGAATCCTTTGTGCATCCCTTCAACCGTGTCTCCAAACATGCCAACAATAAATCCATACATATAAAATAATCCGGGGAATTTAACCTCATAAAAATCTTTATATGGCACTTTTCCTTCGAGTACCAATGTTCCAAAATAACTATAGATGCCCTCATCTCGCTCAAATGGAATACTCAAGAAATTAGAACGTATCGAATGAACGATCATGATCAGGATCAATAATAATCCGGTACAGATCAGATCCTCGTTTGAAATTTTTATTGTTTTACTTCCAATGGTAAATTCTTTATAATCCTTACCTGCAGGCAACTTTACTGCATTTTCTGCTGCTTTTACTTTAGCCATAACGGATCAATTATTTTTAATGCTTTGTGTTTCTTTTAAACGTGTGAAGGTTTTTAAAATGCCTTCTTGTATGGGAGTAAATTTATACTCCGGATGCGCTTTTTTAATTTTTGTGTTGTCTACAATTATTGCCGGATTATCGCTCTGACGGGTTTCCTTGTAATTGATCTTAAAATCTGTTCCCACAACTTTCTTAATATGATCGATCAGCTCATTGATACTAAGCGTATCATCGGATGCCAAATTAAAAATATGCGAAGTGTTAACTTCACTTGTAATAGATAATTTTAATAACTCAGCTACATCATTCACGTAAATGTAATTTCGGATGTTCTTTCCATCACCATATATCAACACACCATTTTCACTCAATATCTTTTCAAGAAAGGTATTGATGATGCCCAGACCTTTAGATGTATCCTGACCAATGCCATAAACATTTGACACCCTGAAAATATTATGCTTTAAATTATACTTTGCCTCAAAATAAGTGAGGTAGTTTTCCATGGCCAGCTTATTGATACCGTAAGGCGAAAATGGTTTTTTATCTGACTCTTCAGTTAAACGCTCGGTTGACTGACCATAAATTGTACCGGCGCTTGAAACAAACACGATCTTTTTTAAACCCAGTTTACAAACGCATTCCAAAAAATTAATGAACGGTAATAAATTACGTTCCACTTCAAATTTCGGGTTTTCCCAACTCGATGAAGGAATGGAATCGGACGCCAAATAATAAACCAGATCAATACCTTTAAAATATTCGGCAATATGCTTAGTATCGTTCAGATCTAATTGATGATAAGGTGCCTGTGATGCAAATTCACTCGTAGCACTTCTTCCAAACAAAGTAATATCTAAGCTCTTATCATTTATTAAGGTGCGCGTTAAATGTTTTCCGATAAAACCATTTGAACCAATTATGGCAACTTTTTTTAAACTCATAAGTTGATGGTTTTTTCAATTACAGTGTAAGGTCTGTTACGCACCTCATCATAAATACGCACAATGTATTCGCCAATGATACCAAGGCAAATAAGCGTAAGTGAGCCAAAGAAGGAGATGATGATGGCCAGGGTTGCAAAACCTTTTACATCAATTTTATTTACCAATGATTCATAGATCACAAAACCAGAATACAAGGTTGCGAAAATAAATCCTACCATACCTAACATGGTGATGGTACGGATAGGCACAGATGAAAAAGAGAAGATCCCATCCAATGCGATCTTCATTAATTTTTTGAATGTGTACCCCGATTCACCGTCGATACGCGCGTGACGCTCATACTCTACTCCAACTTGCTTGAAACCAACCCATGCGCGAATACCACGTAAAAATGGATTTTTTTCTTGCAACAACAACATGCTATCCACCACACAACGCTTCATTACACAAAAATCGCCGCTATCCAATGGGATATCTGTATCACTTAATTTTTTTAAAATTCTATAAAAACTGTTGTAAGATAATTTTTTGATGAATGATTCCTTACGCTTCTTTCTTACGCCATAAGCCACATCATAACCATCATCCAAATATTTGAAAAACATTGGTAGTAAAGATGGCGGGTCCTGAAGATCATCATCAATAATGGCAATATAATCGCCGGTGCAATGCGTTAATCCGGTTTTTACGGCTATCTGGTGACCAAAATTTCGTGAAAGTTTTATTCCCTTAATGTATGGATAGGTTTTACTCAACTCCACAATTTTATCGTAGCTCTTATCTCTGCTTCCATCATCAATTAACACCAATTCCAAATGCCAGTTAGAGTTTTTGCGCTCAGCATCAACGGCTTCCAGCAAATTATTCATAAAACTTGCCGAGTTATAAATTGGTACTATTAATGAAATTTTCTTATCCATTTAATTTAGATCAGGTCCTCTTTTTCCAGAGAATTTAAAAGTACTAAAAAAATGAACATTAAAAAAAATAATAGCAATTTTAATGACTTCGTGAAATGCACTTTTGAATTAGCAGATATTGCCAAATATGCATGTAAATACAGTATTTAAATTTTATATTTACCGTTAAATTAATATATTTGAGTCTCATTAAACCTTGCTTATCAATACTTTCAAAAGCTTGAAAAATTTAAGAAACGGTTATGAGTTAACGAACATCAAAAAACTTTAAATTCTATATATGAAAGTTGTATTATTAGCCGGTGGATTAGGTACCAGAATTTCTGAAGAAACCACCATTAAACCTAAACCAATGATCGAGATCGGCGGAAAGCCCATTATTTGGCACATCATGAAGATCTATGCCAAATACGGTTTTAATGAATTTGTGGTGTGTTTAGGTTACAAAGGCCATTTGATCAAAGAATATTTCATTAATTACTTTTTATACAATTCGGATATTACTGTTGAACTTGAAAAAAATGTAGTTGATGTTCATTTCACAAATTCAGAATCGTTTAAAGTTACATTGGTTGATACAGGTTTGGATACCAATACTGCAGGCCGTATCAAACGCATTCAAAAGCATGTTCAAGACGAAACATTTATGTTAACCTATGGTGATGGTGTTGCAGATATTGATATTAACGAATTATTGAAATTCCATAAAGCTTCTAACAAATTAGCCACCCTAACTTCAATTCAATTACCAGGCAGATTTGGAAATATTGAAACTACTGATAATGGTATTGTAACGAAATTTCAGGAAAAACCTGAAGGCGATGGTGTATGGATCAACGGCGGATTTTTTGTATTAGAACCGGGTATTTTCAAGTATTTAGATGGTAACATGGATGCGATACAATGGGAGAAAAAACCATTGATAGATATTGCAAATGATGGCCAGTTAAGTGCTTACCGCCATAAAGGTTTTTGGAAATGTATGGATGCCATGCGTGATAAAATTGAGTTAGAAGAATTGTGGGAATCTCAAAAGGCTCCTTGGAAAATATGGTAAACTTATTTAACGGAAAATATAAAGGTAAAACTGTTTTACTTACTGGTAACACAGGTTTTAAAGGATCGTGGATGGCATACTGGCTTCATAAAATGGGAGCTAAAGTAATTGGCTATTCAAAGGATATACCAAGTGAGCCAAACCATTTTAAATTACTGGAAGATTGTTACAGCGAAAAAATTACAGGCGATGTGGCTGATCTGCTTCATCTTGAAAAAACATTAGGCGCACATAAGATCGATCTGGTGTTTCATTTAGCTGCTCAGTCACTTGTTCGCTACTCATACCGCCATTCCATTGAAACATTTCAAACCAATGTAATGGGCACGGCCAATGTAATTGAAGTTTGTAAACATCATCCTTCGGTTAAAGGTGTTGTAATTGTTACGAGCGATAAATGTTACGAGAATTTTGAAGATGATCGTCCGTATAACGAAAATGATCGTATGGGTGGTTACGACCCTTACAGCGCATCAAAAGGTTGTGCCGAATTAGTTACCAGTTCATACCGCCGTTCATTTTTTCCGGTGAGTGAATATGGTAAAAAACATCATTTTATTTTAGCAAGTGGCCGTGCCGGAAATGTTATAGGTGGTGGCGATTGGTCGGAAGACAGATTGATACCGGATGTGGTGAAAAATGCGCATAAAGGATTATCTACCGAAATACGTAATCCGAAAGCAACACGCCCTTGGCAACATGTGTTGGAACCAATTTCGGGTTATTTATTACTCGGACAAAAAATATTAGAAGGAGATGTAAGTGTTTCTGACGGATGGAATTTTGGTCCGCAAAACAACGAAACACTTTCGGTACAAGAAGTGTTGGATAAAGCCATCCATATATGGCCATCAATTACATTTGATACGCCTCCGCTACACAACATACCGCATGAAGCAAAATTATTGCGATTAGATTGCACCAAATCAAATACCAAATTACACTGGCATCCGGTTTGGAATACAGATACAGCAATTGAAAATACCATTTTATGGTATAAGAACTATTACGAGAATGGTGTTTTAAATACTGAGGCTGATTTGAATAGTTACATCACGAAAGCAAAAGAATTAAATTACGTTTGGGCAAAATGATCTTTGAAGAATTAAAATTAAAAGGCGCTTACGTAATTTCATTAGAATTAAGAACTGATGCAAGAGGCGGTTTTGCGCGCACCTTTTGCAAGAATGAATTTGCGCAAATTGGACATACAAAAGAGTTTGTTCAAATGAATCATTCTTACAACACGCACAAAGGCACTGTTAGAGGCATGCACTTTCAATTACCACCACATCAAGAAATTAAATTGATACGTTGCGTAAAAGGTGCTGTGTTGGATGTGATCGTTGATCTGCGAAAAGATTCACCAACATTTTTACAATATGTTGCCGTTGAGATCTCTGCAGAAAATAAAAAGATGATGTATGTGCCTGAGAATTTTGCTCATGGCTTTCAATCACTCGAAAATGATTCAGAATTAATTTATCATCACACCGAATTTTACACGCCGTCTGCCGATGCGGGCGTTCGTTTTGATGATCCTGCATTAAAAATAAACTGGCCTTTGCCTCCGGTAATGGTTTCAGATAAAGATAAATTGTACCCGTTAATTGATAATAATTTTAAAGGAAACTAATATGGAATGTCGTTTTTGTAAACACCACGTAACAACTGAATTTGCTGATCTGGTAAACAGTCCGGCCTCAAACTCATACTTAACTGCCGAGCAATTAAATGAACCGGAAGTATTTTACCCATTAAAAGTAATGGTGTGTGAAAAGTGCTTTTTAGTGCAGGTTGATGAATACAAAAAATCATCGGATATATTTAACAGCGAGTACGCTTATTTCTCATCATTTTCTACAAGCTGGTTAGCACACAGTAAAAAATATACGGAGATGATGATCGCTCGTTTTGGTTATAACGAAAATTCGTTAGTGGCAGAAGTGGCATCAAATGATGGTTACTTGTTACAATACTTCAAAGAAAAAAATGTACCTGTTTTAGGCATTGAGCCAACTGCGAATACAGCTGCGGTAGCCATTAGTAAAGGCATTCCGTCGGTAGTAGATTTCTTTGGTGTACGTTTGGCAAAACAATTGGTAAGCGAAGGTAAAAAGGCAGATCTTTTATTAGGTAACAACGTTTTGGCTCACGTGCCGGATATCATGGATTTTGTTGGTGGCATGAACGTGATCTTAAAAGATAATGGTGTTATAACCATGGAATTTCCGCACTTGTATCAATTAGTATTAAATAATCAGTTCGATACAATTTACCATGAGCATTTCTCTTATTTATCATTCACTACAGTAAGCAAAATTTTTGAAGCAAATAATTTGGTGATGTTTGATGTGGAAGAAGTTCCAACACATGGCGGATCACTGCGTATTTTCGCTAAACACAAGAATGATAGTTCAAAAGCCATTAGTGATAATGTAGCTAACATGCTCAAGAAAGAAAAAGATGCAGGCATGTTGAATATTGATTACTATAAGAATTTCCAGGTAAAGATAGAAGGTATTAAAAATGATCTTTTAGAATTTTTATTGCAACAAAAGCGTGCCGGTAAAAAAGTAGCGGCTTATGGCGCTGCTGCAAAAGGTAATACCTTGTTGAATTATTGCGGTATTAAAAATGATATGATCAGTTTTGTGGTGGATGCTAATCCTGCCAAGCAAAATAAATTCATGCCGGCCAGTCATATTCCAATTGTAACTGAGGAGCGTATTAAGAACGATAAACCCGATTACATCATCATCCTTCCTTGGAACATTAAAGATGAGATCGTAAAACAATTGGATTACGTGAAAACATGGGGCTGTAAATTTGTTGTTCCTATCCCCAAATTACAGGTGATCTAAACCACATGAAGGTTTTAGTTACAGGCGCAACGGGTTTTATTGGTAATTACGTTATTCAGGAATTATTGAAACGTGGTGTGCATGTTATTGCCACATCGGCGCATTTAGCTAAAGCAAAAGAAAAGGTTTGGTTCAATAACGTTGAGTATATCGAACATGATATTTACGCGAATTCGAACGAAGATCTTTACAAAAAATTTCATTCGCCTGATTTACTCATACATTTAGGATGGGGCAATCTGTCTAACTTTAAAAGCCAGGATCATATTGATAAGGAATTACCGGCGCACAAAATTTTTTTAGATAATTTACTTGCAAATGGTTTAAAAGATCTAACTGTTATTGGCACCTGCCTCGAATACGGCCTACAGGAAGGTTGTTTGAGCGAAGAGATGGAAAGCAAACCAACCATTGCCTACCCTATTGCCAAACATCAATTACGTTTACATTTAGATTCATTAAAAAGCAAATTCAAGTTCTCACTCAAATGGGTGCGTTTGTTTTACATGTATGGAAATGGCCAGGCAGAAAAATCAATATTACCATTATTAGACAAGGCCATTGAAAGCGGTGAGTCGGTGTTCAATATGAGTAAGGGAGACCAAATGCGCGATTATTTACCGGTAAATAAGGTTTCAGAAAATATTGTTATATTCGCATTGCAGCAAGCGGTAGAAGGTGTTATTAATTGTAGCAGCAACAAACCAATTACTGTAAAAGAACTTGTAGAGAATCATTTAAAACAAAAACATAAACAACTAAAATTAAACCTGGGATTTTATCCCTACCCCGATTACGAAGCATTTCAATTTTGGGGCGATAATAAAAAACAACTAAAAATAATAGCAATGAATCCAGTTGAGCAATTTAAAAAAGAACGTGAAGAATTAATTAACAGCTACGCAAATAACAAGGAGTTAAAGGCTGCCGCTGCTCAATTCAATAATATTTCAAACCGCGATAGGTATTCTTATAACTTTTCATGGATGGGTCGCCCTATCATTCAGTATCCGCAAGACATGATCGCTATGCAGGAATTGATCTGGGAATTAAAACCGGATTTAATTGTTGAAACAGGTATTGCGCATGGTGGATCATTGATCTATTATGCTTCAATAATGGAGTTAATTGGTAAAGGTGAAGTGTTAGGTATTGATATTGACATTAGAGATCATAACCGTAAAGAAATTGAAGCACATCCAATGGCAAAACGCATCAAAATGATTCAAGGTTCTGCTATTGATCCTGCCATTGTTGCCGAAGTTGCAAAACACGTTGCCGGTAAAAAAACGGTAATGGTTTGTTTAGATTCTAATCACACACACGATCACGTATTAGCTGAATTACAAATGTATGCTGATTTTACAACTGTTGGTTCATACTGCGTGGTGTTTGATACCATTGTTGAAGATCTTCCAAAAGGAATGTATGACAGACCTTGGGATGTAGGTAACAATCCTAAAACAGCGGTGTTTGAATTCATGAAATCAAACAACAACTTTGTTATTGATAAACTTATTGATAACAAATTATTGATCAGTGTAGCCCCTGATGGTTACTTGAAACGCGTGAAATAACACATGTCTTCGCAACCTTTAGTTAGCATTTGTATACCGGTTTACAATGGCGAAAAGTTCATTGATGAAACGGTAAAAGATTGCCTTAACCAAACGTACAAGAATATTGAAATTATTTTTTCTGACAATTGCTCAACCGACCGCACGGTTGAGATGATCAAGCGTTACAACGATCCGCGTATCAAAATTTTTTCGAACGACACCAACATTGGTTTATTGGCTAATTTCAAAAAGGTATTTACTTACGCCACAGGTAAGTATATGTCGTTTTTAGGTGCCGATGACGGGATGGAACCCACCTGCATTGAAAAAGCGGTTAACATTTTAGAAGCACCGGAAAATAAGGATATTGTATTGGTGAATACTTTCATACAGATCATTAACGACGAAAACAAAACGGTATTCATTAAAAAATTTATTTTCGGAAGCGGTAAATTTTCAGGTAAATGGGGCATCAGAGCAAACTTCTTATACGGCTCTAATACCATTGGCGAACCAAACGGATCGGTTTGGAGAAAAGAAACCTACGATCAAATACCCGAACCAAAATTCAGGAATGGAAATACCTGGACTACCGACCTGGATCTGAAGTTTGAGTTGCTGCTTTATGGAAACACATATGTGATACCTGAACCATTAGGTAAATTTCGTTTATCACAACAATCAACCAGTAAAAAAGAATTGAAATTTGCGCAGGCAAAATTATTTCGTGAATATGCCATGGTTTTGTATAGAGATAAGCGCTATAGCCTATCATACTTTTTTGTGATCACTGCAACAGTAAATTCGCTGTTATTGGAGATCGCCCGAAATGTATTCTATATTCTTTTTATTAAGAAGAAAGCTTAAGAGTAGATCTCTTTCTTAGCCGCTAATAAGGTGTTTTTTATTAGAGAAGCTATGGTCATTGGCCCTACTCCACCCGGCACAGGCGTAATATGAGAACATTTCGGAGCCACTTCATCAAACTTCACATCACCAACTAATTTATAACCGCTAGGTTTAGATAGATCATCCACACGATTGATACCAACATCAATAACAACTGCGCCCGGTTTAACCATATCGGCGGTAACAAAATTTGGTTTACCAATAGCTGCAATAATAATATCGGCACTTAAAGCAAACTCTTTTAAATTTTGAGTACGGCTGTGACAAAGCGTTACGGTGCAATTCGCTAAATTGGTATTGCGTGCCATTAAAATACTCATAGGGCTTCCAACAATGTGGCTGCGACCAATTACCACGCAATGTTTGCCTTCTGTTTCAATTTTATAACGTTCTAATAACTGAACAATACCATAAGGTGTAGCGCTCACATAAGTAGGTAAATTTAATACCAAGCGACCAACATTTATCGGATGAAAACCATCCACATCTTTACTTGGTTTAATGGCTTCAATAATTTTTTGTTCGGAAATATGACGTGGTAAAGGTAACTGAACAATGTATCCATCAATATCATCATCATTATTTAACTCTTCAATTTTGTTGAGTAATTTTTGTTCAGAGATGTATGCTTCAAATTTTATTAGCGTTGATTTAAAACCAACCTTTTCGCAGGTGCGAACTTTATTATTGACGTATGATTGAGAAGCAGGATCATCACCAACCAATATAGCTGCCAAATGCGGCTGCTTACCACCTTTAGCCATTATTTTTTTTACTTCAGCAGAGATCTCTTCCTGAAGTTGTAATGATATTTTTTTTCCGTCTATTAATTCCATATCAAATTTTTAAGCCACTAATTTTCGCGAATTGATAATTTGTTTAGGTGTAATTCGTGGCTAAACTATATTATATCTTTGGTCCACCACCCGGCATCTTTGGCATATTACGCATCAACTTCATCATCGCGTTCTTATCATTCATCATGCGCATCATTTTGCGGGTCTCTTCAAATTGCTTCAATAATTTATTCACTTCGGTAATGCCTTGTCCGCTTCCTTTAGCAATACGTTGTCTGCGTGCTCCATTCAATATCTCCGGTTTCGAGCGCTCTTCGGGAGTCATCGATGAAATGATCGCTTCAATTCCTTTAAACGCATCATCATTAATATCCACATCTTTAATGGCCTTACCAACACCCGGGATCATTCCAACCAGATCCTTGAGGTTACCCATTTTTTTGATCTGTTGCAATTGCGCTATAAAATCATTGAAATCAAATTTATTGCTCGCGATCTTTTTAGATAATTTACGGGCTTCTTCTTCATTGAATTGTTCTTGGGCACGCTCAACTAATGTTACAACGTCACCCATACCCAAAATACGATCGGCCATACGTTCCGGATAGAACACATCCAGCGCTTCCATTTTTTCGCCGGTACCAATGAATTTGATCGGTTTGTTTACAACGCTTTTAATTGATAAAGCCGCACCACCGCGTGTATCACCATCTAATTTGGTTAATATCACACCATCAAAATCCAAGCGATCATTAAATGCTTTGGCTGTGTTCACGGCATCCTGACCGGTCATACTATCCACCACAAATAAGATCTCATTTGGCTTAATTGCTTTTTTCAATTCAGCGATCTCGGTCATCATAGCCTCATCAACCGCTAAACGACCGGCAGTATCTATCAATACCACGCTATTGCCATTTTCTTTTGCTTGCTTTAAGGCAGCTTCAGCAATTTTTATCGGATTTTTTTCTTCTTTATTACTAAAAACATCAACGCCAATTTGCTCACCTAACACATGTAATTGATCAATAGCAGCCGGACGGTAAACGTCGCAGGCAACCATCAACGGCTTTTTCCCTTTTTTTGTTTTTAGGTAGTTTGCTAATTTTCCGGTAAAGGTTGTTTTACCCGAACCTTGTAAACCACTCATTAAAATAACGGTAGGGTTACCGGCCAGATAAATATCTTCCTTGGTACCACCCATTAAAGACGCTAGCTCATCATGCGCAATTTTGATCATGAGTTGGCCCGGTTGTAAGGCGGTGAGCACGTTTTGGCCCATTGCTTTTTCTTTAACGGTATCGGTAAAAGTTTTAGCTACTTTATAGTTAACGTCGGCATCCAATAAAGCCTTACGCACTTCTTTCAACGTTTCGGCAACGTTTATCTCGTTAATTTTTCCTTGCCCTTTTAAAATTTTAAAGGCTCTATCTAACTTATCACTTAAATTATCGAACATGATTGAAAATATTGGGATTACAAAGATAAAAAATTGATTGGATTAACTTATGAAAAAATAGAATAGTACATTTACAAGGTGGAAATTGATCACATTTCATATATGCAACAAGCCTTATCCCTTGCCAAAAAAGGTTTAGGGAATGTTTCGCCTAATCCCATGGTGGGCTGTGTTATCGTGCATGATCATAAAATTGTGGCAGAAGGCTATCATCAAAAATACGGCGAGGCGCATGCGGAAGTAAATGCCATTAATGCACTTCCTCAACATATTAACCCTTCGGAATGCACGCTATACGTGACACTGGAGCCTTGTTCACATTTTGGAAAAACACCGCCTTGTTCTGACTTAATTATTAAAACAGGTTTTAAAAAAGTAGTGATCGCAAATTTAGATACCAATCCATTAGTTGGCGGAAAAGGCATTGAAAAATTACGAAACGCCGGAATTGAAGTAATAACGGGTGTTTGCGAGAAAGAAGGCCGAGAATTAAATAAACGTTTTTTTACACTGCATGAGAAAAAACGTCCGTATATACTTTTAAAATGGGCTCAAACTGCAGATGGTTTTATTAGCAGATCAAATCCTGTAAACCCTCATGATAATTGGATCACAGGACCGGAAGCAAAACAATTGGTGCATCAAATGCGCAGTGAGGAAGATGCCATTTTGGTTGGAAGAAATACGGTAATAACAGATGATCCCCAATTAACAACCCGTTTGGTAAAGGGTAGAAATCCTTTGAGAGTTATCATTTCAAAAATCGCCAAATTTGATCCATTGCTGAATATATTTAGTAAGGATGCCCGAACGATCGTTTTTAATTCGGAACTAAATGAGGTAAAGGAAAACGTGACATTTGAAAAAGTTGACTTCATTAAGCCAATTACCCCTCAAATACTTGAAAAACTGGCTAAAATGGGCATTTCGAGTATAATAGTTGAAGGTGGTGCAGAGACCTTAAACAGCTTTATAAATGCGGAATTATGGGACGAAATGAGAGTTTTTGTGAACCCGAAATTGAACTTTAAAACCGGTGTTTTAGCACCAAAAACAATGTTAAATACTGATTTTCAATATATTGGACATGATAAGTTGTATATACTTTATCCAAAACACTGATTTAAAATAAATTGGAATAAGTGTTGCACTATTAAATATTTGTTGTATATTTGCATCCCTCAAAAAAGGGAAAGTTTAATTAGAAAGATTTTAGAAGTCATGTCAAGAATTTGTCAAATTACAGGTAAAAAAGCGATGGGTGGTAACCATGTATCGTTCTCAAACCGTAAATCAAAGCGTCAGTTCAAAGTGAACTTAAAGCGCAAACGTTTTTTTGTTCCTGAAACAAATGAGTGGGTAACATTACGTTTATCTACCTCTGCTTTAAAGAACATTAATAAGAAAGGTATTTTCGCTTGCTTAAAGGAAGCTAAAGCAAACGGAATTTTAGCATAAATAAAAATTTACTACCATGGCAAAAAAAGGTAATAGAATTCAAGTGATAATGGAGTGCACAGAGCACAAAGAAAGCGGAAAGCCTGGAACTTCTCGTTATATCACAACGAAAAACAAAAAGAACACAACTGAGCGTATCGAGTTAAAGAAATACAACCCGATCTTAAAGCGCATGACTGTTCATAAAGAAATTAAATAACCATTAAAACAAGTATACAATGGCTAAGAAAGTAGTTGCAACGTTAAAGACCGGTAAAGGAAAAGATTTTACTAAGGTTATTAAAATGGTTAAGTCACCAAAAACCGGTGCTTACACATTTAAAGAAGAGATCGTTCACAATGATCACATCGCTGATTTTTTGAAATCAAAATAATTTCTAATTAATATGTTATTTTAAAAATTCTTTCCAATATAACGGAAAGAATTTTTTGTTTATAGAACTATCAATCGCCACAAAAAAATGGGTTTCTTCTCTAAAATATTCTCAAAGGAAAACAAAGAAAGTTTAGACCAAGGACTTAATAAAACTAAAGAAAGTTTTTTTGGAAAACTATCACGCGCGGTTGCTGGTAAAAGCACCATTGATTCGGAAGTACTCGATAACTTAGAGGAAATATTAATTAGTGGTGATGTTGGTGTTAAAACCACTTTAAAGATCATTGAACGTATTGAGGATCGAGTAAAACGCGATAAATATGTTACCACCAATGAACTTAATTCGATCTTAAAAGACGAAGTTGCTACCGTACTTCTCGAAAATAAGAACAATCACAACCTTATTGATTTTAATTCGCCCTTAACGCAAACACCTTATGTGATATTAGTTGTGGGCGTAAATGGTGTTGGGAAAACCACCACCATTGGTAAAATGGCATATCAATTTAAGCAAGCCGGCAAATCGGTAATGCTTGGTGCTGCAGATACATTCAGAGCTGCGGCTGTTGATCAATTAACCATTTGGAGCGAGCGCGTTGGTGTGCCAATTGTTAGTCAGGGTATGGGCGCCGACCCGGCAAGTGTTGCTTACGATACATTAAGCAGTGCTAAAGCAAAAGGTACAGATGTTGTGATCATTGATACTGCAGGTCGTTTACATAATAAGATCAACTTAATGAATGAATTAAGTAAGATCAAAAACGTAATGAAAAAAATTGTTCCGGATGCACCGCATGAAGTTTTATTGGTGTTGGATGGTAGTACCGGTCAAAATGCAGTTGAACAATGCAAACAATTTACCGCTGCCACTGATGTAAATGCATTGGCTGTTACAAAATTAGATGGCACCGCCAAAGGTGGCGTGGTTATTGGTATCTCCGACGAATTTAAAATACCTGTTAAGTATATTGGTGTTGGCGAAAAAATGACCGACCTTCAAGTATTTAATGCTGCCGAATTTGTTGACAGCTTATTTAAGCAATAATTTTATCTCACATTTCTAATATAAAAAATCCTGCAAGTTCAAACCTGCAGGATCTTTTATAAAATTAAACTTTACTCCTTACTTCAACAAAGTAACATGGCCTGTTTTTGTGTATTTCTTGCCATCTAATGCAGTGTAATTTACCAAGTACACGTACATATCATTCTTACTTAATTTTCCTTTATAAACGCCGTCCCATCCTTTTAACTGATCGGTTGAAGTAAATAACTTCTCACCCCATCTGTCAAAAACGATCATCTCAATTTTTAATATTCCTGTTCCGTAAACCAAGAACACATCATTCACACCATCTTCATTAGGCGTAAATATGTTTGGTATATAAATATTGTGGTTCATAGTAACCTCTATACATACATCATCAATTGCCTTACAACCAAATTCGTTAACGGCTAACACCTTATAACATCCGCTGGTTTTAGGGAATATTTGTGAATTAGGACAAGGCTTGCAATAGATCTCTTCACCCTCTATCCATGTTAATGTTCCGGTACCTTTTGCATTAATGTACATTGGCTCATCGGTATTATAGGTCATATCCGGACCAGCATAAACCGTTGGATTTGGATTTACTTTAACTAATACTGTTGCTGTAGCCCCGCAATAACCGCCATTTGAAACCTGAACGGTATAAATTGTAGTTTCGTTAGGTTGCGCATATGGCTGTGGTGATAATGTTGTATTTAATCCGGTAGAAGGTGCCCAAATATAGGTGTTGCTTCCGCCTGCATTTAATTTCACACTTGTACCTTCACATATTTCAACGCTTCCGCTGATGCTTGCTGTTACTTGAGGTACAACTTCGATCTCAATTTCTTTTGTCATGATACATGAAATTGAACCGGTAGTGTTCATACCTGTTACAGTATAATTAGTAGTAACACTTGGACTAACATTTGCAACATTAGGGTTCACAAAATTAATTCCTTGGTTTGGCGACCAATTGTAGTTTTGCGCACCACTTGCAAAAATTGATGTGTTGTTGCCGTAACAAATTCTATTGTTACTGGTTGTTAATTGTAATAATGGATTTGGCAATACTACAATATCAACAGTTAACGTACCGGTACATGCTCCATTTTGTCCGATCAATGAATACGTTGTAGAAGCCGGTGGACTAGCTTGTATAAAGTTTGTGAATGGATTACTGATACCTAAGTTTGGGGTCCATGAATAGGTGCTTGCACCATTCGCATTAATGTTTGCAATTTGGCCTACACAAATAACTGTCCTGTCTGCTAACGCTTGTAACGTTGGTAATGTAACAACCGATACCTGATTTACAACTGCAGCAGTACAACTATTTAACGTACCTACTACTGTATAATTTGTAGTTGTTGCAGGACTTGCAATTACAACGTTACCAACCGGACTGCTTAATGATGAAGCAGGACTCCAAACATATGTTTGGGCGCCGGCTGCAGTTAAACCGGCCGATGAACCTGCACATATCGTTGGATTAATAGGTGAAACGATCATAGTTGGTAACGGCAGAACAAAAACAGTTCCGTTTTGTGTTGCACTGTTACATCCTAAACTCGAACCTATTACCGAATAAACTGTATTTGAATTTGGATTTGCTGTAACTGTTGCTCCTGTTATAGCGCTTAAATTGGTATTAGGCGACCATGCATAAGTATCTGCACCACTTGCAGAGATAACAGTTGCGGTTCCTAAACACATACTAGGCGACGTAACCGAAATAACCGGATTTGGAATTGCCGCTAAACTAAAGGTAGCAACATTCGTACATGTATTCCATGTTCCTAAAACAGTACCCGAAGCAATTGACGAGTTGTTTATAGATGTACCAACAACCATACTGCCATTGGTAGTATTTGTGCTAATACCTGTAATGCCCGACCATGTGTAAGTTGATGCGCCACTCACATTTAATGTAACAGTATTAATTGAACCATTGTAGTTATTCATACAAATAGTTGGGCTGGTTAATACAACACTTAAAGTCGGATTTGGAATAATTGTTAGTGTTATTGTGGCAACACCTGTACACGTGTTTTGCGAACCTAAAACAGAATAGGTTTGTGTGACGGATGGTGTGGCAACAATATTAACGCCCACTGAGGAGCTTAATGCCACATTCGGGCTCCATGTATAAGATGTTGCACCATTTCCGGTTAAACTAAACGAACCGCCTGAACAATTTTGTAAAGTATTTGAACTAATTGAAACAACTAATGCAGGTGGTTGCGTTATAGTTGTTGTACCCATATACGTACAACCCATTGCATCTTTTACATAACACGTATAATTGCCAGCAGTTAATGTAGTAGCTAAAGAAGTTGTTTGCACCGGCGCAGTTGTCCACGAATATGTATAAGGCGCAGTTGAAGTACCGGTTATGGTACTCACTTCTGCTTGCCCGTTTGAATATCCAAAACAAGCGACGGCAGTATTTGTAATATTAGGGGTGAACATACTAACTGCTGTAGCATTAACAGTTGCTGTTGAAACGCAACCCGGCTGCTGTGCCGTTAACGTATATACACCGTATGATCCATTTAAAAATGTTGGACTCTGAATATTTGCTGTGTAATTGTTAGGACCAGACCAACTATAGGTTGGTGTAGCTGTAAATCCACTGATAGCAGAAACAGACAATGAGAAAGAAGGGCCTGTAGGCGTACAACTTGTGCTTACTGCAGCAGTAGCTGAACATAAACAGTTAATGTTGAATGTTAATGTTTTTACCGGACCGCAAGGTGCGTTAATTTGGATGTTTACCGTGTAGTTACCATTAGCTAAGTTATTTACTGTTGTTGATGGTACTGTTTGATTTGGGAATGTTGCAACAGTTGCCGTAGTGCTAATGTATGTGAAAGAGAAAACAGGGTTGGTCATGTTTGTTGTAACAGTTGTAACAGCCGAACCATTGTTGTTACCAACGCAAACCGGCACTACCTGGTAACTGTTTGTGTTACAAGCTAAACTGTTTGCTGCAGAATTTTGCGCAACAAATCCGCTTCCACTTACGTACAATATATTATTAACCTTATCTAATTTAATATCGTAAATAAACTTATTTACTGTTGTTACACCTAAGTTTACACTAGGCAATGCAGAGAAAGATGTACCATTAAAATGATAACATAACACATCACCATTTTTTCCACCAATATAAACGTTATCACAATCATCAACTGCAATACCACCTTGTTGTTTAACGATGTTTCCTGCAATAGTTGTAAATCCAACTTTAGTTCCGGTTGTTTTATTGTAAGCAGCTAAATTCAAACCATCATAGTAGTATAGGAAATTAGCATTTACATCTAAACAATTAAATCCGTTTGAAGGCGATGTGCCTCCAATGTAAGCATTCTTGTTAGCAGCTTCACTCATCACATTGTACGTGCTTGGAACTAACCAAACAGATGTTGTGAATGCCGAGTTTATTTTAGCGATTTGATTATTTAATGCAGGTGCACCGCCGAGTGATGCGTAGATCCAATAAACCTCACCATTATTATCAATAGCATGAGAAACAATATCGTGTGCAAATGTTCCATGTTGCATAAAAGCTACCGGAGTTACTGCACCTGAAGTTTGATTGATAATACCTGCTGATTGTTTAGACGATGTACTTCCTCCTAAACCATAAATATTTCCTGTTGAGCAGTGATAAGCCATATCCCAACATTCCATCCACGTTGTAACGTTTGTTGAAATGAAGTTGTCATAATTTCCATTCACATCTAATCTGATCACGCGTGTACCACTTGCGAAACCTTGACCAGTATAAGTTTTTCCTGTTGATTTATGTACAACAAAGTTTGAAGCGTAGGTCATGTTTGTCCAAGCCGGCACTGCAACCGTACCTAAGAATGTCCAAATTAATGTACCAGTTGGACTGTACTTTGCGATCATATTTGGATTGTTACCTCCATAAACAAATAAATTACCTAAGTTGTCGTAATCCACATCATAGCCGTAATTACTAGGCGCCAAAGTAGTAACGTTTGTAACCCATGGGTCAATAATTAAAGTTTTGTTGGCATCATAACCTTGTGGTAAATTAAAACTGATTGTGTTTTCTGACAACTTGAACTCAGAAGCAACTTTGTTTTTAGAAAGATCGTAGCTAACCGGGGCATGTTCAATGATCGGCTCTAAAGGCGTTTTAATTTTTATATTACCATCCTTTGTTAGTTGAACATCACGCACATCGCCAGTGTACTCGAATTTAATGTCGTTCGGATTTGCTCCTGGATGAAGGATGATATTGTATTTAATTCCAAACTCTCTGTCTTCAGGAATGATATACTCAATATCAATATTGTTATAAATGTTTTTGTAAGTAATTTTCTTATAACAAGATGCATTTTTATCCGCTGATCCAAATGGAAAATAATGTGATTGCTTCTCTGATTCTTCGATAACAACATTAGCGTTCGCATTTTGCCAATTCATTTGCACATAATATATGTCATTATCTTTAAGTTTTGCATCTCTTCCATGCTCAAGGGCTTCACGTTGCCATTCTTTCATAGGATGCGTTTTTACCAAAACATAGGTTAACCCTTTTTTGGTAAAGAAAATTTTCTCATCTCCATTTGCAATACCAAACTCTACTTTTTCAGTTGATTTGATGGTATTGTCAAACTGCCCTTTATTCTCAATGAACACACGTGTTCCAAAAACATCTCCGCTTTTTACACTTGTTGCAAAAGCAAAAAATGCGCTCACGCTAAACACCAATGCTAATAATTTCTTCATTTGTTTAATTTTATTAGATGAAAGTACTTTAAATTGCCACGAAAACGGCTTTTTCTATATATTGACACCCCCATTTAACTCATTTAAATGCCTTGTTTACTCACCCAATATATCTAAATCAATTTAACAAACTGGTGCTATAACAAAAAAGCCCGCATCTAGCGGGCTTTTTAAAGTTAAACAAACTTTATTAAACGGTCATAATTTCCTTTTCTTTTTGCTGTATATGAGCATCAATTTTTGACACACTTGAATCAGTTAATGTTTGAATTTTTGCTTCAGCATCTTTAGCTTCATCTTCCGGCAAACCTGCCTTTTGCAATTTCTTCACATTCTCAATTGCATCTTTACGTACGTTTCTCACGCCTATTTTTGCGTCTTCGCCTAATGATTTTGCGGTTTTTGTAAGATCTCTTCTGCGCTCTTCTGTTAATGGCGGTACAACAATACGAATGATAACTCCATCGTTCTGTGGATTGAATCCTAAATTTGCTGCTTGTATTGCCTTTTCAATTGGCGTTAACATTGATTTTTCCCAAGGCTGAATTATAATTGTTCTGGCATCTTGTGTGTTTACACTTGCAGTATTGCTTATGGCTACTTTGCTTCCGTAATAATCAACCATTACATTTTCCAGCATTGCAGGATTAGCTTTACCTGCTCTAACTTTTGTTAACTCAACCTCTAGATGTTTAATGGATTTATCCATTAATTCTTTTGCGTTATCTAAAACTGTTTTTACGTCGCTCATAATTTTTATTTGATACAAAAATACTAATTTTTATACAGCAACAGCTGCTTTAATATGTGGGTGTGGATCATAATTCTCCAATGTAAAATCTTCAAATTTAAATTCAAAAATATCCTTTACATTCGGATTGATCTTCATCTGTGGTAATGATCTAAAATCACGTGTTAGTTGCAGTTTTGCCTGTTCAATATGATTTGAATATAAATGTGCATCACCTAATGTGTGAATAAATTCACCCGGCTTTAAGTCGCAAACCTGCGCTACCATTAATGCTAACAATGCATAGGAAGCAATATTAAATGGCACACCTAAAAAAATATCTGCACTACGTTGATACAATTGACAACTTAATTTTCCGTCGGCTACATAAAATTGAAAAAACGCATGGCAAGGCGGAAGCTTCATGTTCTCAATATCTGCAACATTCCATGCACTTACTATCAATCTTCGTGAGTCCGGATTTTTTTTGATCATATTGATCACCTGCGTGATCTGATCAATACTACCTCCATCTCTTTTTGGCCAATTGCGCCATTGGTAACCATAAACCGGTCCTAAATTACCATTCGCATCTGCCCATTCATCCCAAATACTTACACCATTCTCTTTTAAATACTTAATATTGGTTTCACCCTTTAAAAACCAAAGTAGTTCGTGAATGATTGATTTTGTATGCAGTTTTTTTGTGGTCAATAACGGAAATCCATCTTCCAAATTAAATCGCATTTGATAACCAAAAACACTAATTGTTCCTGTGCCTGTTCGGTCTTCCTTTTTGGTGCCGTGCTCTAACACATGACGCATCAGATCGTGATACTGCTTCATTTTAATTTTACTTTGTACAAAAATAAAAATCCCCCGGTTATTGTGCCGAGGGACTTTTAAAGTTTTTATAACAAAAGGTGGTTATTTCAACAGCGTTAAATGACCTTTGAATTCTTTCTTACCAACACCATTACCGCCAATTACTCTTACCTTGTAAATGTAAACGCCATCTGTTGCTTTTACACCTTTAACGGTTCCATCCCATCCTTTGTTGATATCCTTAGTTGAATAAACCAAAGTACCC
>JBKDKI010000090.1:0-9186 GCA_046345155.1 Sphingobacteriaceae bacterium | reverse complement strand
AGAAACATTGCTGAAGAATGGATTTACGATTACAATTATAACAGACCTCATAAATCTTTAAACAATAAAACACCTATGGAATACAATTTAACCTAAAAAATTCTATTTTTGAATGGTCCTAATTTTAGGGAAGCTTACACGCCCAATGCGGGGGACTCGGTCATCGCTCGCGCACGGACAAGTTGCCTGCTACGAAGACCTTTTTTTGTGGCTCGCTAAAAAACAGTTATCTTCGAAATAACCTTTGGTCGGTTTAGACAGATGATGCTTCGAAAGCCGCACTGGGCAAATTCGCCAAACGTTATGTACAATGGCTGCGGACAAATCTCCGTAGACGACTTTTCGGTTAACTAATTTGACGCTTTGACAATCTTATCAATAAATCCGTGCAGACGTTTTATCTCAGAACGACCTCGGTTTTGATAGTTCACAAAACATGTGGTGACAATAACCATTTTTAAATCAGGAATCACGCAAATTAATTGACCTCCATAGCCACTAGCGATAAAAGCTTGATGACCATTTGTTTTTCGCCTCCACCAATAATAACCGTAACCATTTGCTCCTGGTAAGACATCCCATTCATTTAAAACAACCTGCTCACTTGTTGACTCATTAATCCATGACTTTGAAATAATTTGTTTACCATTTACTTTTCCTTCATTTAAATAAAGTAAGCCGAACTTTATCATGTCGGTTGCCGTCATTGACAATTCGGTGCCACCCATTGTTCTACCTAATGGGTCACTCGACCACGAAGTAATAGTTACTCCAATGGGCTTAAAAAGTGCTGTGTCTGCAAACTCTTTCAAGTTTACCTTTACGCTTTTTGACACTACAACCGCAATAATATGTGAGGCAGGTGTGCAGTATTTAAAGTTAGTTCCCGGAAAAGCATCAAAAGGCAAATCTAATGTGCTTCTTACAGGGTCGGAGGAGCTATTAAACACCCTGCTACTTAAAGGACTGTTATCATCCCATAAATATCCTGTTCGCATAGTTATCATATCGCTTAAAGTTATTTTTCTTTTAAGCGAATCATTTGCTCTAATTAATTCAGGAAATCCAATATTTTTATTTTTTGTGAAGTCAGTAGCATATTCAGGAAATAAATTAAACACAGGTGTTTTTAAATCGGGTAATAGTTTACGATCATTTGCAATTCCTGCAAGTGCAGAAACAACAGACTTAGTGACCGATTTAACTTTAAAACTTGTACTGTCATTCGCCCCATTAAAATATTCCTCAAGGACAATTTTATTGTTTTGCCATACTAATATAGACCCAAGACTTGGAATGCTATCATACGCTTTCTTTGCAATACCTTTCAGTGCGTTAGAATTTTGGGCAGAAAACGTGCAATGAAAAATAATTGATACAAGTACTAAAAATAAAAAACGTTTCATAAGTTAGTTTATGACTTAAAAATAGACTTTATTTATTAAAAACAATGCGGACACATTAAATATACTGTGTGGCAGCCACAGTACATAACAGCAAATTCGCCCAATGCGAGGAGAATCGGTTATCGCTCGCGCTTTTTTCAATGGCCATTAATTTATTTTTGCGCTCGCTAATTCCGTTTTGTATCTTTAAACAACCGTTTGTATGTAAAAACGCTTGATGCTTCGAAAGCCGCACCGGGCAAAATTTGCAAAACGTTAGTACCAATTGCCGCATGGACATCTCCAAGATAATTTTACGGTAGACAAAAGAGTTTTCGTTTTCAAAAACTTTTGGCATTCCGGTCGACAAAATTTCGGTCGACACTAGAACCTTAAACAAATTTTTCTCAGGTCAATTTTAATTTTTTTTTGCGACGCTTTTTTTGCCCGGACACGGGCATACTGGCTATCGAAATTGCAGCACATTTGTTTGGCCTTGGAGGACATTCGGTAAAGCCAAACAAATAAGCTGCAATGCCCACGCACAGACAAAAATGGTGCTTGCCGACGGGCAAGCGTATTTGCGCATCTCGCTCCGCTCAGTCAAAGGCGCAAGCCTGCGGCAGCATGGCTTAATAACTCAATATTGGTCTTGAACAAACCACTTGTTAATAATTCTATTTAGATTATTAAACATTTTCTTCTATTTTTGGACAAATAATGTCAAGTCAAATAAAAACAAATTGAAAAGCATAGGTAAAATAATTAGAGAATTGAGAGAACAAAACTCTCTTTTGCTCAGACAGGTTGCGGCAGAAATAGAAATTGACCAAGCCTTATTAAGTAAAATCGAAAGAAATGAAAGAATGCCAACTAAAGACCAAGTAATACGTTTTGCAAAATTTTTCGGTAAAGACGAGAACGAATTACTTGTTTCATTTTTTAGCGACAAATTAGTTTATGAAGTGCGGGACGAAGAAGTCGCTTTAAAGGCTATGCAAGTAGCCGAGAAGAAAATAAATTACATCATCAAAAGCAAAAATGGTAAATAATAAATCAATACAACCCTTAGCTAATGAGCTTCCTAGTCACTTTGCAGACAGGCTTGGGATTTATTATGCTTCATTAGTTAATCAGGAACATAAAAAAGATAAAGGACAGTTTTTTACACCGAGAGAGATTGCTTCACTGATGGGATCTTTTTCAAAATCTTCGGAAACATCTTTGCGTATTCTTGATCCTGGTTGTGGAACAGTAATTCTGACCTGTGCCCTAATAGAACACCTTGTATCTAACAAGAATTTGAAATCTATAGAATTAGTGGTTTATGAAACAGACAATGATTTAATTCCGCTATCAAAAAAATCACTTGAATATTTAAATGAATGGTTGCAATCAAAAAAAATTGATTTTAATTATTTAATAAATACTAAGGATTTTATATTGGAAAACGCAAGCTGTCTTTCAGAAAATGAAAATCTATTTACAGAAAAAGCAGAACCATTTGACATTATTATTTCTAACCCACCATATTTTAAACTACCAATAGACGACAAGCGTTCAATTGCAGCTAAGGCTGTTGTTAATGGCCATCCGAATATATACGCCATTTTTATGGCTGTTTCTGCAAGGCTTTTAAAAGAAAACGGAGAAATAATTTTTATAACTCCCCGAAGCTACGCTTCAGGAAGTTATTTTAAATTGTTCCGCGAATATTTTTTTAAAATTATTGAGATTGACAATGTGCATTTATTCGTTTCACGTAAAGACACATTCAACCGAGACAAAGTATTACAGGAAACTGTGATTCTTAAAGGGAAGCGAAAAGTAAAGAACAATCCTAATCATAATGTTGCCGTTTCTTCATCACAAGGCCTAAAGGACATTCTTACACCCGAAATAAAAACATTCAAGCAAAAAGTATTAATTGATTTAAGTTCCAATGAAAAAATTCTTTATTTGCCTACCAATGACTTTGAAGAATCGATTTTAAATATTTTTAAAAACTGGAACGGCAATTTACATAAGTACAATATTCAAATATCCACCGGTCCAGTTGTAGGATTTAGAAGCAAAGAATATATTCAAGATAATTACCAAAACGGCACGGTATTTCTTGCCCCACTATTTTGGTTACATAATGTAAAACAAATGAGTCTAGAATGGCCTCTACCGAAGCCTGAGAAGGGCCAATATGTAAGGATTGAAAACGAATCAAAATCAATTTTAATTCCAAACAAGAATTACATTTTACTTAGACGATTCAGTAGTAAAGATGATAAGAGCCGTTTAATCGCAGCTCCTTATTTCTGTAATTTCATTAAATCAGAGTATATTGGTGTTGAAAATAAAGTAAACTATATTTATCGTCCCAAAGGTCATTTAGATAGAAATGAAATTGTCGGATTATGTGCATTATTAAATAGCACATTATTTGATTCTTTTTTCAGAATTTTTAATGGGAACGTAAATGTAAGTGCGACAGAACTAAGAGAAATTCCTTTACCTGACCTTGAAACAATAAAGGAAATCGGAAATAACATTATTCTTTCAAATGATTTTTCAGTTGAAAGCACAAACAAAATAGTAATAGAACAATTTGAACTCTCAACAAGCCTATATGAGTAAACTAGACGAAGCAAAAAAGATTTTGAAAGAACTTGGTCTGCCAACAGCGCAGCAAAATGATACTTCTGCATATACGCTTTTAGCATTATGTGGTATTAAACCCAAAGACAAATGGATTAAAGCAACAAAAACAAGTCAGAAAGTTTCAAAAGGAATTATGGCTTTTGTTTATGACGTTTACGGAAAGGAATACGCTCCCAATTCCCGTGAAACTTTTCGCAGGCAAGTACTACATCAATTTGTCCAAGCAAGAATTGCAGATTATAACCCCGATAATCCTAAACTACCTGTAAATAGTCCAAATGCTCATTATGCTTTGACGCAAGGCGCATTAGATACAATCAGAACTTTTAGAACGAAACATTGGAAAAAAGCAGTTGAAAAATTCATATTATAAGAGGGCGATCTGTCGAAAAAATATAAAAAGGAAAGAAAACAGATTTTAATTCCTGTTAAACTTAGCAATGGTAAAACTTTAAAATTATCATCTGGCAAGCACAATGAAGTTCAAGCAGCTATAGTTCATAATTTTGCTGCCCGTTTTGCAAATGGTGGTTCGGTTTTATATTTGGGTGACACAGCTAAAAAGGATTTATACGTTGACGAAAAAATGTTAAAAGAATTGGGTATTCCAGTAAATCAACATAGTAAACTTCCCGATGTCATTATTTACGATCACACAAAGAATTGGTTATTTTTAATTGAAGCCGTTACTTCTCACGGCCCCGTTTCTCCTAAACGAGTAGTTGAACTCGAAGAATTTTTAAAAAATTGCAAAGCAGGAAAAATATATGTAACAGCATTCCCCGATTTCGCTGAATTCAAAAAACACTCAAATAATATTGCCTGGGAGACCGAAGTATGGTTGGCTGATGTGCTAGAACATATGATTCATTTTAATGGTGATAGATTTATGGGTCCAAGATAAAATAAAAGACAATGACGAACGAAGAACAATTACTAAAAGAGCTTGAACTAGGAAGAAAAGAAATTAAAACTGATAGTTACAGCATGTCTATTGGTGAAATTATAAATCTATATAAAGATGGGGAACTTGAGTTAACCCCGGCTTACCAGAGATTATTCAGATGGGAAGACGAACAAAAGTCAAAATTTATAGAATCCATTTTATTGGGAATTCCATTGCCCCCAATATTTGTAGCACAGAAAGAAGGGGGTAAATGGAGTATTGTTGACGGGCTTCAAAGGGTTTCTACAGTGCTTCAATTAACAGGTGAGTTAATTCAAACGGATCCTCTTACAGGTGAGAAAAAAGCGAAAGAAACACTCAAACTTACAACTACGAAAAAATTACCTGCATTAGAAGGTTTTACGTGGGATACACTTCATGAAGATATTAAAAGAAATATCAAACGTTCCAAATTTGCAATTAATATTATTCTAACAGAAAATAGCATTCAGGCGCAATACGAATTATTTCAAAGGTTAAATACAGGTGGCCTAAATTTAGAGCCACAAGAAATTCGTAATTGTTTGATAATAATGCTTGATGAGCCTTTTTATGAAGAGATAAATAAAATTAAAGTGTACGAAAATTTCAAAAACTCAATTAAACTTCAAGATTTAAAGTTAGAAATTGAATATCACATGGAATTGATCTTACGATATTTTATTGCGAAGCACGATAAAGTAAATTTTGATAACTACAAAATGTCTAGCACATTACTTAGTGAATTTATAGATGACGAAACCATTAAATTGATTGATGATAAATCTTTCAATATTAAAAATGAAATCGAAATATTTAAACGGACTTTCGATTACCTTTATAAATCTTTAGGTGAAAACGCATTTAGAAAATATAACTCAATTAAGAAAGAATTTGAAGGGGCATTTTCAATGTCAAGTTTTGAAGCAATTACAACAGGATTAGCTCTTAATATTGAGAATTATGAAAAGATGAACCCTGAAGAATTCAAAGCAAAAATTATCTCAATGTATTCAGAACCAGAATTTATTGATTATGCAAAAAGAGGTAATAAGGTTTTAAGCAGGATTAAAGGGATGTCTGAGTTTTCAAAGAAATATTTCAAATTATGAAGTATGAACAACTAGAAAAATATTTAGATGAAGATTTAGGTTGGCGAAAAGTAGAAATATCTGATCTTCTATTTCTTGCGAAAACAACCAATAATAGCGAAGTGATTTTAAAATCATTGATTCTATTACTTTATGCTCATTGGGAAGGCTACATTAAAAAAAGCAGTAAACTTTATATCAAATACATTTCAGAAGAAAAAGTTAAATTAAATGATCTTTCATACAACTTTAAGGCTGTTGCACTAAAAGAACATGTATCAAAGTGTATTGATACAAAAGATAAATTAACTCTTGCCAATGAATTAACATTTGTTTCCAGTTTTTTAAAGTTTGAAAATAAAAAATTTAAGATTGATGTTAATATTGATAATAACTTTGACAGTGGAATAATTGATACAGAATCGAATCTAAAACCTAAAGTTTTTAAAAATATTATTGAGATTTTGGGATTAAATTATAAAAATGCTTTAGAGGCGAGGGAACATTATATTAATAGCCATCTCCTTGCAAATCGCAATGCAATTGGACACGGAAACAAATTTGATCCAAATACTCAACTTGATTTTTCATTGACAATTAAAGATGTTGAAAAACTAAAAACTATAGTTTTTTCAATTATAGATAACTTCAAAGAAGAACTTCTCGAATATATTTATAGTAAATATTATTTAGAGACAAATCAAGCTAAAAAAATTGAGTTAGAAAATAAAAAAGAAATTGAGTTAGAAAAATTATTTGCTTCAATTGAAGAGAGTTTTGCGTAATTTAAATCTGCGCACATTTTACAAGCACATTTGGCGCTTCTTTTCAAAGGAGAATAGTTTTTGTGGCGCCAAATAAGCTTGCAAAATTTCCTCCCCGCCTGTGTGGACATTAGAACGAGCAATTTTTCAAATTGCATTCCTATCGCACAAAAAAATTAAAAGTTCGGACATCAAAATAAGTTCGACGACATAACAATTAATCGGCGGACACGTGACCAGAAGTTAAACTGTGTGGCGGCAACTGGTACTAACAGCAAATTCGCGTCCATTTTTTGCGGGTTAACGCTCAAATGCATAACTTGGACAAGCAAAAAACGGCGCAAATTCGCAAAACGTTATGCCTAATTGTTATGACGACAAAACTCCTTCTAAATATTTTATTAGTTGTCTATGTTTTGACTTTGTTACTTTTCTTAGTAGACATCCAATTTGGTAATGACATGGAAGAAAAAGCATATTTCATAGAACATGGACATAAACATGGGCCTAGGTGTGTACCTGCTTTACTTGGACTACCTAAACTATTAAATCTATTTTTTATACCAATTATATCGACATTATCGATTGTACTTTTAATAGTAACGAAATTAAATTTCAAGGACATAAAGTTTTTAGATTTCCCCAATTCAATTTTTACCCTTCTAATAATAAGCATTTTATTTTCTGGACTGTTTTTGATATATGACTATGGTTTATTAAGACAATTAACTAAAAACATTTATATAATCTATTTCTCTTATTAAGACGGAACAACTAGGCATAACAGCAAATTTGCCCAATGCGGGGAGAATCGGTCATCGCTCACGCTTTTTTTAGTAGCCATTAATTTATTTTTGCGCTCGCTAATTCCGTTTTGTATCTTTAAAAAAACATTTGTAGGTTAAAGACCGGAGAGTTTCAAAAATGCCCGCCGTTCTGCAAAGCCTCAAAACGTTATGCCTAATGTTATACAGACAAAGCCTGATTTATGGAATTTTTACTATAAATCATCTAAATAAAAAGACTTCAATGATTAAAAAACTAGTTTTGTCTTCAATCTTTTTGATGATATCATATTCTACGTATTCACAAAAAGACTCTGTATTGGTTAAAATATACGACATATCTATAGACTCTATGGGAGATGTCAAATGGAAAACAGACTACTATGATCATTTTGATATTACAATTGAGCGTTTAAAAAACAACAAATGGATATATGCTGGCGGCAGAAGCTCTTGGACTGAATACATTGATAAGGTTTCTCCTTTGACAGAAAAGCACACTTCAGACAATACTGTTAGAGTTAAATTTCACAAAGGCATTAACAAATATCGACTTGTTTTAAAATCACCAACCAAAAAAAATATCCAGAGTTTGAATTGACTTCTAATGTCTCAAATGACGACGGCGTTCTTTGGATTTGCGGTAGTCAAATTATACTAGACAATAAAGAATATTGGGAGTTAATCAGTGATAAAGACGGAACAATAAAAAAAGGAGACTCTAAAATTATTGATATTTCATTTTTAACCAAAGGAAAATATTGGGTATACACCAAGACATCCACTAAACCCTTTATTAAAAACTAAAATGAAACACTAGGCATAACACAGGTCATAAGCCAGCGGGCGGACGCGGTTGATCGTTCGGGCAAATTTCGGTGCGCAGACGCGCTATTTAATTTTCATTTGCCCTCTCTAAAAAACATTTGTATCTTTATATAACCGTTTTAGGGTATAGACGCTGGAAGCTTCGAAAGCCCGCCGGCTTATGGCCTGGGAACGTTATTGGTAATGGGCTGAGACGTGAATGTGATAAAGCTAAGTTGACTGAAATGAGTCAAAATATTATTATTTAAATTTTATAATTTACTACATCAACATAGCATGGTCTGTTTTTTTTAACTTTGAACTTTTTGTGGTTGGGTTTCAATACATACAAATAATCCTTTCAGAACTCATCGTAGTGGCCTTCTTAATTCGATATAAACATTAGAATATAGACTTAATAATCAGTGAAATGAAAGTCGGAAATCACGAACTTTTAAAAATCGTAATGAAAAGTATCTATCCTGATTTGGATGATAAGGCCTTTGATTATTTTACCCTTGGTTTATCTGCTGTTAAACTAAAGAGGAACGAAGAGTTTAATTCCCCTTGTAGTAAACAAATTAAAATCGGCTTTATTAATGTGGGGCTTGTTAAAGGTTATTACATTGATAAAGCTGGTAATGAAATTAATACGAGATTTATGTGCGAGGGTAACTTTGTAGCTGATTACAAATCTTTCATATCTCAAGAACCAAGTAGATATTACTTTAAAGCCATTGAGCCTACAACATTACTGGTTTTTAATTATAATCATGT
>JBKDKI010000089.1:0-2135 GCA_046345155.1 Sphingobacteriaceae bacterium | reverse complement strand
AAACCAAATGGAACGGTTATTACAAAGGCGAGATCTGCAAGGATGATGTGTATGTATGGAAACTGAATATACAAAACAACAAAGGAAAAAAACTTGATAAAACAGGGCACGTGAATTTGATGAAGTAAAAGATTCAAATAGTGTCCATTTTGTCTTAAAGTCTATTACAGATAAGCCTTCTAAGTTAATGGAATCTTTTTTTAGTGCTATTTCACTTTTAAACAAGTTAATTTACTATTAATCAGTTATTTTATGAAATATTTTAGTTATTTTTGGGGTACTCCAGTGTTTTAGTGGAAACTATAGTAAATTGGCGAAATTTAATTTTATTTAAAACTTTGGCCTTCATGAAAAAATTATTAAATCTGAATTGCTTTTTATTTGTCGTTTTTTTAGGTGGCCACTATGCTGACGCGCAATGCTTTTTTACAAGTTCGCCAAGTGCACCTGCCAATGGGTGTTATTTAGCTTGTGAGGATGTAGTTTGGAGGGATATTGTAAATTCAGTTGCAACAGGTAGTTCTATTACAAAAATTGCCGGAGGAAACAATTGGAATGCAGGCGCAGCATCTACGGCTTCTGTTTATAATAACGGTTATTTTGAAACGGTTATTTCCCAAACAAATACAGATAGAATGTTTGGCTTGAGCACCTCAAATCCTGATGCCAATTTTGCCTCCATTCAATTTGCATTTTGGCTTCAAAGCAGTGGTCAAATGCGCATATACGAATCAGGAAATGATAGAGGCGGTTTTGGTGCTTACTCTATTGGCGATACTTTGCGAGTTCGTGTGATAAAAAATATCATTCATTATTTCAGAAACAGTACATTAATTTATAAAAGCACGGTAGCACCTTCACTCCCGCTCATAGCGGATATTTCGTTGTTTACAAACGCAACCGCTACTTTGCAAAAAGCAGTGATTGTTAATGTGAGTAATGGTAATTATACCGCAACTTCAAATTTAGCAGGTACTAACCCAGTATACCAGTGGAAATTAAATAACGTGAATGTTGGTGGGAATTCTCCAAATTACACAAACACATCATTAGCGGTTAATGATATATTAATTTGTAATTTAACCTATGGTACTGGAGGTTGTACAACAGGAACAGTAAACTCAAACCAAATTCTGATTAAACACACAACAATTTCAAATTTCGGAGACTATTTCATTACAGCTAGCTCTAGTTCTTCTGCTTGTCAAAATGCTATTGAAAATGTTGTTTGGGATACTACTGCTGCGGGTACAATTAACAATAGCGTTACCAATAATACACTTACAAAACTTCAAAGTGCCGGCAATTGGGATGGCAACGGGTTCTCACGGCAATTCATCATAAACAATGGTTATATGCAAACTACAGTTGCGGAAACGAATCGCAATAGAATGATAGGCTTAAGTGCTAGTGATGTTAACAGCAGTTTTGCTTCTATCCAGTTTGCTTTCTTTTTACAAAACAACGGCCAGTTACGTATTTACCAATCAGGGGCAGACATGGGCGGGTTTGGGGCCTATGCAGCAGGAGATGTTTTAAAAATTGCCAACGAAAACAATGTGATTAAATATTACAAAAACGGCCAAGCCCTTTATATTAGTGGTGTTGTACCTTCGGCTACCTTGTTTGTGGATGTTTCCATTTTAGATGTGGGAGGTACAGCCAACAATGTAAAAATTGCAAATGGTCAGATCGGAAGTTTTAATGCCGTAGTGATAGGTGGTGGCCCAACACCCGGTTTTCAATGGAAGTTAAATAATTTGAATGTAGGCAGTAACTCTAGTTCTTATACTAACCTACTTTTAAACAATAATGATGCCATCACTTGTGTTATTACGCCATCACTTGCAGGATGCTTAACAAACACAACAATTTCATCGGTCATTACAATTACAAATTCTTCATTTGGTACAATCAATGATTTTTATATAACCGGTGTACCTGCATCAAGTGCATGTAAAGAAGCTATAACAGATATTACCTGGAGAACAAGTTCCATTACGAACAACACCATCTCAACCAACAATGTTACAAAAATTCAAAATGGTGGAAACTGGGATGGTAATGCATTTTCATATCAATCGGTAATCACCAATGGTTATATGCAAACTACAGTTGCGGAAACCAATCGCGAT
>JBKDKI010000088.1:0-1064 GCA_046345155.1 Sphingobacteriaceae bacterium | reverse complement strand
GGATCCCATGTGAAATCTGCACCCGGTTTTGGATGTACCGTAATTGGAACACTGTATTCGTATGTACCTTTACAGCCGTTAGTGCCTACTGCCGATATCTTCATGTAATGTTGACCTGCACCTAAACAGATCATGATGCTATCACCATTAAATATCTTGTTGTTACCAAAATCATACGTTACCTCGGTTGCCTTGTTGTTCAAGTGTGCGTTGTATAACATACACAATGGTTCACATATGTTGTTCTTTGGTATGCTGATGTTTGGCATCGGCGGTTGATTTACCGTTAAGGTGAAGCTGGTTTGGATCACATAATTCGGACATGCGATATCGTATGCCGAGATATTGTATACCGTTGTTCCTTGTGCCTCACCTGATTGTAAACTTCCTGTTGGAGTTGTAATATTGATCGCAGGGTTCCAAGTGTATGCATAGTTCTCACTTCCTTGTGCTGCTCCTACTACAAAGTCTATCTTCTCGCCCTTACAAACTGTTTTGTTGCTTGGTGTTAATGTGAAGATGATCGGCGTTAATACATCGATGCGTACACTGTCATAAGTTTTACAACCATTCAAGTCTACTTCCAATACATAGATACCTGAGTTACCCGGATTTAAGCCCGGTACAAATAAGGCTTGCGTATTTGATGTGTAGCTTGTTGAACCCCACCAGTTATATGCTGTTGCGCCTGCAGGACCATTTAAGAACAGATCCTGATTGCTACATAATAATTTATCCGGTCCTAAATTGAACGGTAATATTGGTTTTACTGTTAAGCTGGTTTGATTACTGCTGTAACAGGTTAAATTACCATTTGAGAACGATGCTGTTACCGTATAGATACCACTCATAGTTGGTGTTAAGTTGGTAAAGATCGGATTTGGTGAATTCATTGTAAAGCTGTTTGGTCCGTTCCATAAGTATGTTAACGCGTTTGGTGCGCTTGCACTAAAGCTTGCTCCCTGGCGCTCACATACTGTGATCGTTGGTATTACCGCTACACTTGGTACAGGTATTACATTGATTGGAATAAAGCTTGATGTGGTACATGATACTGTTCCTAT
>JBKDKI010000087.1:0-59459 GCA_046345155.1 Sphingobacteriaceae bacterium | reverse complement strand
CCAGACTCAATAAATTCGTATGACTAGCAAAATAAAAATTAAGTACAGATTTTATGGGACAAACAACTTATAACAAAAACGCCTACTAACACAGGCTTGCAGAACAGCGGGCGGAAAGTCTGTCATCGCTCGCGCTTTTTTCAGCGGTCATTAATTTATTTTTGCGCTCGCTAATTTCGTTTAGTATCTTTAAAAAAACATTTGTCGGTTAAAGACCGGTGAGTTTCAAAAATGCCCGCCGTTCTGCAAAAGCCTCAAAACGTTATGCCCAACGCTATGAAGACACAACAGAAAACATATTAACGGTGAGACAATGAAGAAAACGCTTTTAATTTTATCTATTACAACCTTGACAGCAGTTTTGACGGCTTGTAACTCTACGACTATAAATCCTCAAACGATACAAACAAATCAATCGACTAACACCGTTCAGACTGGACAAATTCAACCTATTATTAAAAATATTTTTTACAATCTTCCAATCGAAAAATCCCGACTAGACCTTCGTGAAGTAATTCTGAATGATAAGAGGTTTGTTCTAACAGACACAACTTTCAATAACTATAAACCCTCAACCTTTTTTAAAGGTGTGACAACCGACAAAGGCCTGATTAAATCCAATCCAGACTCAATTCAAGTAATGTTGATTTATGGCAATGCTGCTTTGGTAGTCGAAAAAGGAGGACAAGAAGACTCTAATAAACATCCTATGATTTTAGAGTGTAAATATTTCTTTTCCAATAGAGAAAGTGCAGAGATGGAATATGGAAGAATATTAAATTTGGTTCATCCTATTTATACTGACACAAGTTCAATAATAATTGACAACTGGGAGACGGGTTACTCAAAAGGTAAACACAAAGGAACGCAAAAATGTATCGGAAAAATTTTCGACAGTTTCGAACCATACTACAGGGTAGCGGTATCAAACATATCATACATACCTGAAGATGGTTCTAAGCCTGTTTTTGTACTCAACATCGCATTTAGTAAAGAGGATAAATAGGATGAAAGCACTGGGCCTAACAGGAAATAAACCCAAGCGCGCGAACAAGCGCATCGCTTGGTGCGGAAAAGTGGTCGCTAACGCGTTTTTGTTTTTTACCTCGCTAATAAACATTGTATCTTTAAATAACGTTTGTATGTAAAAACACTTGATGCTTCGTTATCCGCATTAGGCAAATTCGCAAAACGTTAGTAGTAACTCTATGACAACAATGCAATCATCTAAGAGACAACAATGAAATTGAAAATACTTTTATTTCTAAGCACCATTATTCTGTTGACTTCATGCAATGGACAAATCTCTAATCAGATCAAAAACACTAACCAATTCTTAAAAGGTGACACCGTCAAAGAACTTGGTAAAAGCATAATGGTTGTTTATCAAGACAGGAAGAATATTTATTGGTTTGGAAGTTGGGAAACTGGAGTTTATAAATACGATGGACGTAAGTTAGTTAATTACACAACAAAACACGGTTTGCTTAACAACAGAATTGATGAAATAAAAGAAGATGAATTTGGTAATATTTACTTTGTCAGTGCAAATGCAACTTCTTCAATATCTAAATTTAACGGAAATAAGTTCACGACTTTAACAGCCGTTCCAAGTGAAAATTGGAAACTTGAATCCACTGATATGTGGTTTGAATATTCTTATGGAAATACTAGAAAAGTATATCGCTATGATGGGATTACATTACATGAATTGCAGTTCCCTAGCCCACCAAATTTATCCAATCCATTTGATATCTATAGCATTTATAAAGATAGAAAAGGAAACGTTTGGTTTGGCACAAACCCAGTTGGAGTTTGCCGATACGATGGAAAATCGTTTGAATGGATTACAGAAGAAGATGTGACAGAATTTCGCAATGAAGGTGCGAACGGAGTGCGTTCAATTACAGAAGACAAAAATGGTGACTTTTGGTTCAATACCGAATATCGTTATAGTGTTTATGACAGCGCCACACTAAAAAGCAATAAATTTTACACAAGACACAAAAGCATAGGTGGTTTAGATGGGAAAAAGGACAGCAATTTGGACGAGTATCTGTCAACAGTAAAGGACAATAATAATAATTTGTGGTTTGTAACCTATCGTGATGGCGTTTGGAAATATGACGGAACGAAAATTACTCATTATATAGTTCAAGATAATTCAAAAGACATTACTTTATTCAGTATTTACAAAGACAACAATGGCGACCTTTGGATTGGAACACACGAAAATGGTACATATAAATTTAATGGAGAAACATTTGAAAAGTTTAAACCATAATGACGAAAGACTGAAGAGCTACTACTAACAGCACCTACCCAAAAGGCGGGGTTTCGTGTTCCAAAGACAGTTTTGTGGTTAAAGGAACATTAGTTTTTCAAATCAAGTTTTGCGATAAAAGGCCCGCCCTTCGGGTAGCTGCAAAACGCTAGTTATCATAACAAAACAATGCGGTGATACTCAATTAGGTAATTCAAAGAAAAATAAATGACAATGGAAAAGAACACGGTTATTATTCCAACACCATTCAAACAAACCTATTTTCACGGAACAAAAGCTGACCTTAAGATAGGTGAACTAATACAGGTTGGATACCAATCTAATTATGATAATAGAACCTTGAAGCACGTTTATGTTTCTGCAACTTTAAACACTGCATTACTAGGTGCAGAGTTAGCGAAAGGTGACGGAATAGAAAGGATTTATTTGGTAGAAGCAACAGGTGAAGTTGAAAATGATCCTAATGTTACAGACAAGAAATTTCCAGGAAATCCAACTATGTCTTTTCGTTCAGAACAGCCATTTAAAGTTATTGGAGAAGTAACAATTTTTCATAGACATTCATTTGAAGAGATCGAAACTTTTAAACTGGGTTTAAAAAAACTTACTGAACAAGGAATCAATGTGATAATAGATTGATTGAACTACGTAAAATAATTATTTTGTGTTAGTGCTATAACAATAAAACGAACCATGATCAAAGAACAACTAACTGCTAATACCGCTAAGCGCAATACGTAAAAAGAAATTACTAGTCTCCACAAAATTCCGTTAAACTTTTTTGTTTTTGCAAAAGCCATAAACATTGGTAACTTTAAATGTGATTTATAACATTAATCTGAACCTATGTCAAAAAACACAGTAAAATTACACAGGGTGCTGGCTGCAAGTCCCGAAAAAGTTTACAAAGCTTTTACCGATGCCGATGCCATGGCCGCCTGGTTACCTCCTTATGGCTTTACCTGTCGGGTGCTTCACATGGATGTAAAAGTTGGCGGATCATATAAAATGTCGTTCACCAACTTCAGTACCGGAAGCAGTCATTCATTTGGTGGCGAATACCTTGAATTGGCACCAAACGAATTATTAAAATACTCCGATAAGTTTGACGACCCAAATATGCCCGGTGAAATGATCACAACCATTGTGCTTAAAAAAGTAATTTGCGGCACCGAGTTGTTTGCTACACAAGAAGGCATACCTGAAGTTATACCTGTTGAAATGTGCTATTTAGGCTGGCAAGAATCGCTTGATAAATTAAAACGATTGGTTGAACCAAATATTCCTGATGCTTAATAAAATTAATTACTAATACTTTAAACAAATGCCAAAACAAATTTTTATCAATTTAGCAGTAACCGATCTGCAACGATCAATGGATTTTTACAGCGCCTTAGGATTTCAAAACAATCCGCAATTTTCCGATGATGCCGGTAAATGCATGGTGTGGAGTGAGCACATTTTTGTGATGATATTAACGCACCCTAAATTTGCAAGTTTTGCAACCAAACCAATTGCCGATACAAAATCAAAATTGGCAGGCCTCTTCTCTTTATCGGTTGAAAGTGTTGACGATTTAAATAACATTGTGGCAAACGGACTAAAGACAGGAGGTATTGAGCCGCACGAAATGAGAGACTACGGCTTCATGAAGCAACGCACTATTGAAGATCCGGATGGACACACCTGGGAGATCTTTTATATGGACATGACAAAATTCCCAACACAAGGGAATTAGCTTTTATTCATTACATTAAAACCAAATTTTATGAAAAGAAAACTAACTTCCATTCTATTTGCAGTAACAATGATACTCCTTGCATCGTGTGCTCAAAAAACTGAATCTGAAACTGTTGTTACACAAACACAATCTGTTAATACCGATTCGTTAATTAACCAGTGGAACAAAGTATGGAATGATCACGATTCAACCGGCCTTACCAATTTGTTCAACTCTAATTCAGTAGTGGTTTTTTCATCTAAAAAAAGATTCACCGGTGTAAACGATATTATGAAGAACTGGATCAGCCAAACGCTTCCGGTTATGAAAAACTTAAAAACCAAAAAAATATCCGCTTCTTCTACAAATGAAATGGCTTATTATAATGGAACTTATACACTCGATATAACCCACAACGATTCTGTGATTGGTACCGATGCCGGTTGTTTTAATATTGTGTGGAAACTACAGGATAAAAAAGACTGGAAAGTTGAATTGCTTTTCTTTGGTGTAAATTTGCAATAATAATTAATTAAATTTTCACAACATCATGTCTACATTAAAAACCAATCCAAAAGTTGATCACTACCTAATAGACGGTTGTGGCCGCTGCAAATTGTACGCTACTCCTAAATGTAAGGTTAACACCTGGCGTAATGAGTTGGAAATGCTGAGGCAAATTGTGCTTGGTTGCAACATACAAGAAGATGTGAAATGGAGCATGCCCGTTTATACTATTAACGGAAAGAATGTTTTAATGATAGCTGCATTTAAAGACTATTGCGCCTTAAGTTTTTTTAAAGGTGCATTATTAAAAGATCCATACAACATATTGGCAAAACATGGCGAAAGTTCACAAGCATTTCGTTTATTTAAATTTACCAATGTAAAAGATATCGAGAAATTAAGTAAGAAAATCACATCCTACATTATAGAGGCCATTGAGCTTGAAAAAAAGGGTGCAAAAATAGAATTCAAAAAAACAATTGAAAAAATTCCGGAAGAATTGGAATTAAAATTCAAAGAAATGCCTTCCTTTAAAAAAGCATTTTTTGCACTTACTCCCGGAAGACAACGAGGCTATATACTTCATTTTTCACAAGCGAAACAATCGGCAACAAGAGTATCAAGAATTGAAAAGCAAGTGCCAAACATTATGAAAGGTAGAGGATTAAATGAATAAATTATTTTGGATCTGATCTTAAAAACACCTTCTCAAAATTACTTTTTCATTCATACAACTTTTCTCTTTGCGATCATTAAATGCATTTTAATGAGAACAAACAGCTCATTTTACTCGATAAAACCCTTACCTTTTTATTATCCTGATGTCTTGCCTATGATCTGGCAACTTTCAGTAAAAAATTCGTATTTTGCGTTAAAAACGACCTTTTTTAACAAAAAATCGGTCGAAAACATGCATTTTTAACAAATAAAATCGTTTTTTGCTTTTGTGTTTTTCTCCTTTTTTATTTACACAGGTGGTTCAAAACCAGTAATTTATGTGTTTTGAGATGTGCTTAAAAATATTATCTTTGAGAGCCTTTATATCGGCAACTGAAATGAATAAAATTTTTACCGCATTATTTTTATTGATCACGCTTTCTTTTTTTGGTCAGGCACCAATTATTGAAGGAACTTATTACCCAGTTAAAAACACATCTATTAAACAGGTATGGGACACAACGTATAATTCAATGAGTATTCCGTCAGGCGGACCAAATCAGGTTTGGGATTACCGTTTTACAAATAATCAATTCACGCACATTGTTGATACGTTCCGTTTCAAGTTTCTTGATCCATCAACTACGCCTTACTTTAGTTACTTCCCGAATGCAACACACGCAACCTTTGTGAGAACACCGTTTAAAAACATATCCGATTCTCTTTACAATTATTGGGACGTAACTACCGATGGTTTATACAGCTTAGGGGGTTTTAGCATTAAAAATTCGTATGATTCAATTATAAGAAATACACCTAAAGAATTTTATGCCACATCTGTGATCTCTTATTTATCATCCTCTACAGATACTTCAAGATATGTAGCTTATGCAAAAAACATGCTTGGATATCCTTTTAAATTCAAAGGCCGCAAAATAAAAAAACCAACCTATATTGGTTATGGAACGCTAATGTTGCCAAATGGTACTTACAATAAGGTAGCATTAGTAAAAGGAATTAACATAGCTAACGATAGTATCTTTATTGATTGGTCGAGCAATGGTAACTATTCGTTTTTAACGGCGTCAACCTCAACAATTAATGAATATTCGTTTTTAAGAAACAACACGTTTGGTTCGGCGTATTTAATGTATTTGGCTCAAACCCTTCCCAACACCGGTGTATCATACGGCTGGTATACATTACCTGTTGATTTTGGTTCTATCAGCGGATCTGTTTTTACAAGCACTGCAGAAACTACTCCGGTTACCAATGGTGAAATGTATCTGTATCGCGAGAATTCGAACTTCTCTAAAAACGATATCCTTGCACGAACCATGTTAAAGCCAAACGGAACTTTCCAATTCGATAGCATTCCGTATGGCGAATACCGCATTGCTGTTCGTCCGAATTTAACTTCATATCCTAATTCAAAGATCACCTATTACGGTGATACTACAAACTGGATAGATGCTTCTACCATTATTACAACCACAACAACTTCTACCGGACATAAAATTCATTTGCAATATCATCCTACTCCTGCAGGCACAAGTACCATTAACGGTGTGTTAGCTTTAAACTATGGTTACAGCAGAAGTTCATCTCCTATGGCATCAAAGCCGGTGCCGGGTATTGGCGTGATCGTTAAAAAACATCCGGGTAATGTTGCAGCGCGTGTTGCCGTTACCGATTCTACGGGTCTTTTTGATTTGGGTGCTTTGGATAATGGTAGTTATGAATTGTTTGTGGATATACCGGGTATGCACATGACGGGCACTTACAGCTTTGTTGTAACTAACAACAATATTGTAAATGGTTTAGATTTTACGGTGGGTAAAGATTCTATTCACCCGATCTCTTCAGTTATTGGCATCAGAGAAATTAGCCGCACCAACGATAGTAAAGTTTCTATGAGTGCTTTCCCTAATCCGTACAACAAGGCAGTTAATATTCAGGTAAATTTAGCGGATGATGCGGATGTAATTTTAGAAGTTTACAATTTATTGGGTGATAAAATTCAAACTCTTGAAAATTCGCGCAAACAAGCAGGTGAACATTTCTACTCTTTCAGTGCTAAAAACCTGAATGCCGCTCCGGGTGTTTATGTTGTTAAACTAAAAGCCGGCAACTCTTCTCGCGTACTTAAAGTAATTGAACAATAAAAATTTATAATTTATGAAAATGAAAAAACTACTAACTCTACTAACGTTTGTTATTGTAACAAACATGTTTGGCCAAGCTCCACCGGTTATCGAAGGAACATATTTGCCTGTAAAAAACACAAAGATCAAACAAGTGTGGGATGTTACACCGGGCTCTATGTCTGTTCCATCAGTTGGCATCAATCAAGTTTGGGATTACCGCTTTACAAACAACCAATTCTTAAATGTAACCGATACATTTGATTTTGGTTTTTATGCGCCGCAAACAACACCGTATTATCAGTATTTTCCGGGAGCAACTCATGCTACGTTTGTAAGAACGCCGTTTAATAATTACACCGATTCGTTATATTACTATTGGGAAATTAATCAGGATGGTTTATTCAACTTAGGCGGTTTCAACATTCGCCCAATGTTTGACTCAACCTTAATTAACGTAGGTAAAGAATTTTATGCCCCTAACGCCATTAAGTATGGTGATGTTTATATGGATACTGTTTACACGATCCTATATGCAAACAATTATATGGGCTACAAAGCAAAGATCAAAGAAAGAAAATACAAGAACTATACTTACGTTGGTTATGGAACTCTTTTATTACCGAACGGAAATTACAACAACGTAGCCATGCTTACCGAAACCAATTCCATGTTAGACAGTGTGTTTGTTGACCTGTTAAACAATGGTAACTACACACATCTTACAAATCAAACCAGTTCTGCTAAAGTATATATCTTCTTACGCAACAACACCTTTGGTTCAAACTATTTAATGTATTTATCTGCTAATCCGCAAAACACACAAGTGTCTTACGGCTGGTATACCTTGCCAACAGATTTTGGTTCTATCAGCGGATCTGTTTTTACAAGCACGGCAGAAACTACGCCGGTTACAAATGGTGAGATGTATCTGTATCGCGAAAATTCGAACTTTTCTAAGAACGATATCTTGGCACGCACCATGTTAAAGCCAAATGGTACATTTCAATTCGATAGTATTCCGTATGGCGAATACCGCATTGCTGTTCGTCCGAATTTAACAGCCTATCCTAATTCAAAGATCACGTATTATGGTGATACTACTAACTGGATCGACGCTTCTACCATCATTACAACCACAACAACTTCTACAGGTCATAAAATTCATTTACAGTACCATCCAACTCCTGCAGGTACCAGCACCATTAACGGTGTGTTGGCATTAAACTATGGTTACAGCAGAAGTTCATCTCCTATGGCTTCTAAACCCGTACCGGGTATTGGGGTGATCGTTAAAAAACATCCGGGCAATACGGCTGCGCGTGTAACCGTTACCGATTCAAGCGGGGTGTTCGATCTTGGTGCTTTAGATAATGGCAGTTACGAATTGTTTGTTGATATTCCGGGTATGCACATGACGGGCACTTACAGCTTTGTTGTTTCAAACAATAACATTGTAAATGGATTAGATTTTACTGTTGGTAAAGATTCTATTCACCCGATCAGTTCGGTAATTGGCATCAGAGAAATTAGCCGTACCAACGACAGCAAGGTTTCGATGAGTGCATTCCCTAACCCTTACAGCAAAGCAGTAAATGTTGAAGTTAGTTTAGCAAATGATGCGGATGTAGTACTTGAAGTTTACAATTTGTTAGGTGATAAAATTCAAACACTGGAGCAGGCTCACAAACAAGCGGGTAACCATTACTACACATTCAGCGCAAAAAGTTTAAATGCTGCGCCGGGCGTGTACATTATTAAACTCAACGCGGGCAACACTTCGCGTGTATTAAAAGTTATTGAACAGTAAAACAATTTCTATAGTAAAATGAAAAAACTATTAGCATTATTATTCATTTCAATAATTACCAATGCGCAAGCTCAGGCACCGGTTATTGAAGGCACTTATTTTCCAGTAAGAAATACCAAGATCAAACAAATTTGGGACACCATACAAGGTGTAATAAATGTGCCAACAATGGGTGCCAACCAAGTTTGGGATTATACGCAAGCAAACGGCCAATTCGTTAATCCGTGTGATACGTTTGATATAAAAGTGTTTGATCCTGCAAACGCGCCAAAGAATCAGTATTTCCCCGGCGCTGCTTTTGCCATCTTTATGCGCACACCAATGCCAAATGATCCGTTTGATTCGTTATACCACTTCTATTCTGCCGATCATGAGATCGGTTTAAGAAAAATGGGTGGCTTTAATATTTCGCCTATGTATGATTCAACTATCATATTCTCGCCACAAGCTTTTTTCTCGGCTCCTACCATGAGTTTTGGTACTACAATAACAGACACGGCAAGAGGCATGATCTATATCAATAATTTCATGGGCTTTAAAGGAAAAATAAAAACCAAACGCTTTAGCACATATACGTATGTTGGTTATGGTACATTAAAATTACCCGGACATACATATAATAACGTGGCACAAGTTAGAGAGGTTTGGAATGGTCTTGATAGTATTTATGTTGATATAATGAATAATGGTAATTATACATTTTATACAACGCGTGTAGGAATGGGTAAGGTTTACAACTTCTACCGCAACAACACATTTGGTACCGCTTATTTAATGTATTTAAATGTAAACCCGGCCAACACCATTGTTGAACAGGCATTTTTTACATTGCCTGCAGATATCGGATCTATAAACGGAACCGTATTTACCAATGCTTCAGAAACTACTCCAGTAACAAATGGCGAGATGTATCTGTATCGTGAAAATTCAAACTTTGCAAAGAACGACATCCTCGCACGAACCATGCTTAAACCAACCGGAACGTTTCAATTCGATAGTATCCCTTATGGCGAATACCGCATTGCTGTTCGTCCGAATTTAACTGCTTATCCCAATTCAAAGATCACCTATTACGGCGATACCACCGATTGGATCAATGCTTCTGTGATCACAACCACTTCAAGTATTTCAACCGGACATAAAATTCATTTGCAATACCATCCTTCTCCTGCAGGAACAAGTACTGTAAATGGAGTGCTCATGTTAGATTATGCATATGGCAGAGGTTTATCTCCACTAGCATCAAAACCGGTACCGGGCATTGGTGTGATCATAAAAAAACATCCCGGTAATACTTCTGCACGTGTTACTGTAACCGATTCAAACGGCTTGTTTGATCTGGGCGCATTAGATAATGGCAGCTACGAATTGTTTGTTGACATACCGGGTATGCATATGACGGGCACTTACAGCTTTGTTGTATCTAATAATAACATTGTAAATGGCTTAGATTTTAAAGTTGGTAAAGATTCTATTCATCCGATCAATTCGGTGATAGGCATTAAAGAATTCAGCCGCACAAACGATAGTAAAGTATCAATGAGTGCTTTTCCTAACCCATACAATTCAGCGGTTAACATTCAAGTTAATTTAGCTGATGATGCTGATGTGGTTTTAGAGATTTACAATTTGTTAGGTGATAAAATTCAAACACTTGAAAATACACGTAAACAAGCAGGTAACCACTACTATTCATTCAGTGCGAAAGGTTTAAATGCTGCACCTGGTGTTTATATTGTAAAATTGCAAGCCGGCAAATCGCTACGTGTTTTAAAAGTTATTGAACACTAATAGTAATAGAAAATTTAAGAACGTCCGGTTAAAGCCGGACGTTTTTTATTTCAAAAAGGCTTAGCATCAATCAAAATCTTATTATTAATTTTAAGGCAAGCAATTAACCATTAATGATCATACGCTCTAAAATACTTTTTCTATGTTTTATTTTCCTGAGTGCAAGCTTTGGTTTATTTTCTCAAACTTATCCGTTTAAAAATTTAACTATTGAAAATGGTTTGTCGCAAAAACAAGTATTGTCGGTTTTTCAGGATGATAAAGGCATTATTTGGTTAGGCACAAACGGAGGCGGTGTTACGCGCTATGATGGTGTGTCGTTTGAGAATTACACTGATGTTGATGGCCTGGGAGATAATGTTGTTTTTTGCATGGCAAAAGATAACGATGGTAAAATATTAATTGGTACCAATAATGGCTTAACCGTATTTGATCCGAAAATAAATCCCAACAACAAAGCAAAACGTTTTGTTAACTACACAACATTAAATGGATTAAATCACAACCGCATTTTATTTATTAAAATGAATGATAAAGGTGTGGCCTTACTTGGTACCGGAAGTGGTCTTGCTCAATTTGACCATGGAAAATGTTCACGAATCACAGTAAATTCAGAAATAGACAGCTTGCCCATCATGAATTATAGTATTGATTCGAAACAAAATAAATGGTACAGTACATTTGGTGGCGGTTTATATAAAGATGAAAACGGGAAATTCACAAACTATACTGTAAAAGACGGTTTAAATAGTAATGTTATTTTTAATGTTTTAGAAAGAAAGAACGATGCGTATTGGCTGCTAACAGGTGAGGGGCTTTTTGAATTAAAAGAAAACAAATTAACCCAAATTTATCCTGCAGGATTAGGGAAAAGTTCTACTTGCCAGTATTACTTAAAAGATGAATATGAACAACTTTGGATCGCTACAAGCGATGGCTTGTTAAAAGAAAACGTAAATGGAAGTTTTGAATTAATAAAAACAAAGAACGGATTAGTAGATAATAACATATGGAGCATTTTTCAAGACAAAGAAAAAAACTTGTGGTTTGCGTCCATTGAAAATGGTGTGTCTAAATTAAGCAGTGAGCGATTTTTAATTTACGACAGCAAGGATGGCTTATTAGGAAATGATATCAAGGAAGTGTATCAAGACCCTAATGGCGATTATTGGGTTGGCACAAAAGATGGTGTAAGTGTGCTCTCAAAAAATGGGGTAAAAAACTTTAGCTCTAAACCCGAAGAGCTTAAAGGGAATTCGGATGTGTGGTCAATTAACCGCGATACAAAAGGAAATATTTTAATTGGTACAACCAATGGCTTAATTGTATTCAACGGCAGCAGTTTTAAGCGCTATTATTGTAAAGATCGGGAAAGCCCAATGAACGCGATCTTTGATGTGTTTGTTGATAAGAATGGTGAGATATGGCTGGGTACACAAGCAGGTGTTGCAACAATCGTGGATGGTAATATTGAAGCATTTGAAAAAGTTTCCATTACTAAAAATTTTATTAATAAGATCTATCAAGACCTAAGCGGTGCAATTTGGTTTGGTACCGAAGAAGGATTATATGTTTACACCGGTAATGCTATTAAACAATTTACAGAAAAAGATGGCTTCACACGTAAGCGTATTAGTACCATTACCAAAGACAATAATAATGCCATTTGGGTTGCTACCGGCGATGGATTATACAAATACAACAACGGTACATTTACAAAATTTAAGGAAAAAGCATACACCGCTGTAGATGAGATCCTTTCCATGGTGGTTGATAAATCGGGAAGTTTATGGGTAGGACTTTCAAATGGTATTGATAAAATTGATTTTCAAAATGGCAAAACCAGTGTAAGACATTATGGCTCCGAAGATGGTTTTATTGGTCAAACCAGTAATCCTAATGCCATTATTGTTGATCAGGAAGGACGTGTTGCTGTTGGAACAACTTATGGTTTGATCTTCTATCGCGCCGCTTATGATAAAGAAAACAGACTCGCGCCAACCATGCTTTTAAAAAGTGTTGACCTCTTCTATCAAAAAACAGATTGGCGCACTTATACCGATACAGTTGATATTTCAAACCTTCCGGTTAACCTGGAATTACCTTATGATAAGAACTATTTAACCTTTAATTTCATTGGTGTAAGCATCTCCGCGCCCGAAAAAGTAAATTACAAATACATGCTCAAAGGTTTGGATAACGACTGGCGCTTAACCAACAAGCCGGAAGTTACCTATTCCAACATTCCTCCGGGAAAATATGAGTTCATGATCTATTCTAACAACGGCGAAGGCGTTTGGAACAAAGAACCTGTTACATTTAGCTTTGTTATCAATCCTCCCTTTTGGCGTACCTGGTGGTTCTATTCCATTATTGCTTTGATAGTATTAAGCGGAATTTACTCCTATATAAAAATTCGTACTGCTAACTTCAAGATCTTAAAACAAAACGAGATCATTGAAGAAAAAAATGAGGCATTGCTTTACGCTAATCAGGAGATCGCAGAAAAAAATCAAAACATCACCGATAGTATCAACTACGCAAAACGTTTACAACAAAGCTTCTTAACTTCTGAGAAAGTTCTAAATCAAATATTGAACGATCATTTTATTTTATTCAAGCCGCGAGATATTGTTAGTGGTGATTTCTATCTCGCCTTTGATATGCCCGACAGAACCCTGATCATTTGTGCCGATTGTACAGGACACGGTATTCCGGGAGCGTTCATGAGTTTAATTGGAATTAGTTTATTGAATGAGATCAAGCGTTCACAAATGATATTGGGAACATCCGAAATATTAGAACGATTGAGGAATAACATCATTGCTGCGCTTAATCCAGATAAAAATGAAACAGGTGGTAAAGACGGTATGGACGTTTCATTAATTGCCATTTTCAAAGAGCCTGTGAACAACGGAATTAAAATTCAATTCTCGGGAGCAAACAACTCCATGTATCTGGTAACAGGAAGTTCGGCGAACGCCGAAATGATCGAATATAAAGGCGATAAACAACCTGTTGGCTACTACTCAAACATGAAACCATTTACACAACACGAGGTTGTTGCTCAAAAAGGCGATATCATTTATTTGTATACCGACGGGTATGCAGATCAGTTTGGCGGCATGAACGGAAAAAAATTCATGTCGAAACAATTAAAAGGTCAGTTAATGTCTATTTTCAGTTATCCAATGTCGCAACAAAAAGAAAAACTGGATGAGATATTTAAAAGCTGGCAAGGTCGATTGGAGCAAGTTGATGATGTAACTGTTATTGGCATCAAATTAAACTGATCCATGAATACTTTTCCAAATTACATTTCTGCAGAAGAAGCACTAAGTTTCATACAGTCCAACCAACGCGTGTTCCTTCATGGCAGCGCAGCAACACCTGTTCATTTGATCAACAAACTTATCGAACAAAAGCATCGTTTAAAAAATGTGGAGTTAGTGAGCATCACACAAAAAGGTGTTGATCTGAACGATCCATCGTTACACGGCCACTTTTATATTAATTCGCTTTTTGTTTCAGAGGCCAATCGTGGTGTGGTAAATTCCAACAGTGGCGATTATGTACCTGTGTTCTTAAGCGAGATACCACAATTGTTCCATAAAAATATTTTACCGCTTGATGTTGCCATACTGCATGTATCACCTCCCGACAAACATGGCTACTGTTCTTTGGGAACATCAGTTGATATTGCCAGAGCAGCATTTCAAACAGCAAAAAAGATAATTGCACAGGTAAACCCGCAAATGCCGCGTGTGCATGGCGATGCGTTTGTACCATTTAATAAGTTTGACGCAGCTGTATGGATTGATGAACCATTGCCTGAAACAAATTACGCTGATTGTACAACGCCTGTTTCAGATAAAATTGGCGCATTAGTTGCCGAACTGGTTGATGATGGTGCAACATTGCAATTAGGTATTGGATCTATTCCTGACTCTGTACTAAAAAAACTAAACAATCATAAAGACCTGGGTTTACACACCGAAATGTTTTCAGACGGTGTAATACCTCTCATTAAAAAAGGTGTAATAAATAACCGCTTAAAGAAAAAGGTAAATGGCTTTTGTGTAACATCTTTTATGCTGGGAACAAAAAAACTGTATGAATTTGCAGACGATAATCCCATCATTAAATCGTTAGACATTGGTTATGTGAACGACCCTCGTGTGATCAGTCAAAACCCGAAAGTAACAGCAATAAACAGCGCCATTGAAATTGATATAACCGGACAAGCCTGTTCCGATTCAATTGGAACATACCAATACTCTGGCATTGGCGGGCAAATGGATTTTATAAGAGGTGCTGCCTTTTCAGAAGGCGGCAAACCAATAATTGCGATGCCATCTGTTACAAATAAAGGCGTTTCGCGTATTGTGCCCTTTCTTAAAAAAGGCGCAGGTGTAGTTACTACGCGTGGACATATACATTGGGTTGTAACCGAATATGGTAAAGTGAATTTGTTTGGAATGAATATGGAGCAACGTGCAAAAGCACTGATAAAATTAGCCCACCCCGATCATCGCGAAACATTAGAAAAAGAATACTTTGAACGATTTAAAAAATAAACAACTTATACAAATGAAAAACCTATTCTATCTTTTACTCTTGGTTTTTATAACATCTTGCGCTTCCAAAGAAAAAGAACGTGCTGCTAACTCCGTTGCAAAAATGTGGGATGCAACAACGGCATCGGTTGGCAGTTCAGCCACTGCCGATACAAAAACAGGCACACACAAACGTTTAACACTAACTTTAGAGAACATTAAAGGCGTAAATGACGCATACCCTAAAAAATATGTTACCTCGCTTTCTGCATATAAATTTTTGGAGTATTTATCGCCCAAAGAAATTGAAGGTTATGACGGCGTTACCATTACTTTAAAAGGTAAAGATGAAACCTTTGAAAAAAATTATAAGATCTCTGATCTGATAGAGGCAAGTACCTTACTGAATATTGCAGATAGTGCCTGCCGCTTGATAAAAAACGGTACAGTTGAAAAGATCGCTCCGTACCTTGATCCGAATTCAATGCCCGATTCAAACATTGTTCAATTATCTGATGTGATCAAACAAATTGAGAGTAAGTTTGGCCTAACAGAAAAAATTACCATTATAGGTTTTGAGTTCGGTGAAATTCAGGATGCAAAGGAGCCTGTAATGATCGTATACAGCGAACTTTCAAATGCCAAATCCTATACCAATTACAAATTTATCATGAGCCGAAAAATGAAAAAAATCATGTTTATTGGCATTAATGAATCGTAATAATACTCAGGCATTATTGCTAAATTTACTGAGCAACACTCATGTCAGATCCTAAACACAAAAATAAATTTCAACGCTTTTGGAAAAAACTTGGTCCGGGTTTGATCACCGGTGCTAGTGATGATGATCCATCAGGTATAACTACCTACTCTGCTGCCGGGGCCGGATTTGGTTTAAGCACCTTATGGACCGCATTGATAACCTTTCCGTTGATGGCTGCCATACAGGAAATGTGCGCACGAATTGGGTTGGTTACAAATTCAGGGCTTACAGGCACCATTAAAAGGCATTATCCAAAGCCTGTGCTTTACATCATGTTACTTTTTAGCTTTCCGGCTATCGTATTAAATATTGGCGCTAATATTGCAGGCATGGGGGCCGTAGGCAATTTATTGTTTCCCCAGATCAACGCCAGTGTATTTAGTATTCTTTTCACGATCATTTTATTGGTATCCATCATTTATTTCCCGTACAAGCGAATTGCCTCAGCCTTAAAATATTTATGTGCTGCGTTGCTGGTGTATTTGGTGGTTCCGTTTTTAAGCTCACAGAACTGGAGCGAGGTACTTCGTTCGGCAATTGTTCCTTCTGTGCAATTCAATAAAGAATACATTATGATACTGGTTGCCATACTTGGCACTACCATATCGCCTTATCTGTTCTTTTGGCAAGCTTCCATGGAAGTTGAAGAAATGAAACAAAGAAAAAAGAAACTGATCGTTAACAACAAGATAATGGATGAGATGCGAACAGATATTGATATAGGAATGTTGTTCTCAAACCTCATCATGTTCTTTATTATTTTTACTGCAGGCACTGTGCTCTACAATTCAGGTGTCCGTCAAATTGAAACGGTTGAACAAGCTGCACAAGCATTAAAACCATTGGCAGGAAACGCCTCCTATTATTTGTTTGCGATTGGTATTATTGGCACAGGCTTGTTGGCCATACCCGTTCTTAGTGGTGCATTATCTTATATGTTCAGCGAAACATTTGGATGGGAACAGGGATTAGATAAAAAATTTAATGAGGCCAGACCTTTCTATCTGGTAATCACGATCTCACTTTTATTAGGGTTGTTATTGAATTACGTTGGTATTTCTCCCGTTAAAGCTCTATTATATTCAGCCATTTTATATGGCTTAACTGCGCCTGTTTTAATTGCCATTATTTTGCATATTTGCAATAACAAAAAAATTATGGGCGCATTCACAAATAAACTAAGAAGCAACATACTTGGTTTTATAACTCTTTTTCTGATGAGTGTGGCCGCTGTTTGCTTGCTTTACTTCGAATTTGCGTAACAAAGACCTTTCTTTTTATTTTCCGAAAAAAATACTAGATTTGTTATAGGTGCAAAGATCTAAACATATTGTTTCGGTTATCCTGCTGCTTATTATGTTGGTAGTTGGGTTTAAGTTTGTGTTATTTCAATCCTATGTGCATTCACAAAAAAGCGAGTTTAGAAAAATAACCATTGAAAACGGTTCTGATAAGCTTCAGCATTTAACCTTTAGTGATAAAACGATCTATAAGAACATAAATGGCTTTGAATGGAAACATCAGAACAAAGAATTAGTGATCAACGGACAATTTCATGAAGTTCTCGCAGTAATTAAAAAACAAAATGGTTATGAAGTGATCGTTATTGCCGATAGTGCCGAGAACGAATTGTTCAAACACTTCTTCTCAACCGAAAGTAAGAAAGATAATTCCATTGCCCTTCATTTGATACAATTTTTGCAGTTAAGTTTTTTTGAGAACACCTCGGTACAAATTCCAAAAAATTTCGTTAGCGATCTTGCCTACGCTCCTTTCAAGGTAAATGGCTTATCTCAAGAACACCTTCACAAACTGATTAAACCGCCTTCAACATTCATTTTATAGTTTAAGCTGCTCGCAACTTTAAAAGTTGTGGCTCATTTATTTATTTATTAAAACTATTTAAAATGAAACATATTTTACTTGGTATAATGATCTTTTGTTCATTATCCGTTTTTTCACAAAAATTAATCGTAAGGGATCACACTACACGTGACCCCATATATAACGCCATAATTAAAGATAAAAACAACAAAACTGTTGCAACCAATGAAAATGGTGTTGCAATCATTCAAGACCTGGATAGTTCAGATTCGTTAACTGTTTTGAATGTGAGTTATTACATCAAAAAATTCATGCCGGATGGAAAGGATCAAACAGTTTATGTATATTCTAAACAGGTGCAATTGGATGAGATCGTTTTTTCTGCCAACAGAAAAGAAGAAAAAATGATAGATGTGCCCTATACAATGAGCCTGATCAAACAAAAAGATATTGAATTTGTGAACCAGGCTACATCAGCTGATCTTTTACAGAACACAGGTGCTGTATTTGTACAAAAAAGTCAAGGTGGCGGCGGAAGCCCCGTTTTACGAGGATTTGAGGCCAACAAGGTTTTAATTGTTGTTGACGGCGTTCGTATGAATAACGCCATTTATCGCGGCGGACATTTGCAAGATGTAATTACCCTCGATGCCAACATGCTTGATCGTACAGAGGTGATCTTTGGTCCGGCTTCAACAATTTACGGTAGCGATGCGCTAGGCGGTGTAATGCATTTTTATACAAAGAATGCTCAATTCAGCACAAGCGACCAACTATTGGTTAAAACAAATGCCATGACACGATTTGCAAGCGTTAACAACGAAACAACGGGGCATATTGATTTTAATATTGGTGCTAAAAATTTCGCATCAATGACCAACTTAACCTATTCCGATTTTGGTGATCTTAAAAGTGGCACTACAAAACTAGCCGGAACACCAAATAGCTGGGACTGTAACTATTATGTTGATAGATACAAAAATGCAAACGGAGTTGAGCGCGATACAATGCTTAAGAACGCTGATAACAACGTAATGAAAAGAAGCGGTTACTCTCAGTTTGACATTATGCAGCGTTTTGCACTAAAAACAGGTGAACACTTGACGCATAACTTAAATATTCAATACAGCCAATCGAGTGACATTAATCGTTATGATAGATTAACCGAAACAACTTCGGGCACCATAAATGTTGTTGATCCTAATTCAGGCGCAACCATAAAAACAAATAAACTCAAATTTGGCGATTGGTATTATGGTCCGCAAAAACGCCTGTTAGCTGCTTATACGTTGAATTTTGATAAGCAAACTGCCATTTCCGATAATATCCGGTTTATTGCTGCTTATCAGAAGATCGATCAAGACAGGATCTCGAGAAATTTTCAAAGCAACTTTAAAACATCACAATTTGAAGATGTATCTGTTATTTCATTTAATGTTGACGCATTCAAAAAAATAAAAGAAGAACATGAATTACGATATGGCGCAGAAGTAACAAGTAACGATGTTAGATCAAGTGCCGAAACCATTAATGTTGTTACCAATACTGTTAGTCCAGCAAAAACACGTTATGGCGACGATGGTAATAAAATGAATACGTTTGGTGTTTACCTTTCTCATGCCTGGGAAGTGTCTGAAAACTTTGTGATAACAGATGGGGTAAGATTTACCGCAAATACGTTAGAATCAAAATTCAAGGATACAACATTCTATAAATTCCCTTACAGCACCTTTTCACAAAGCAACAATGCTGTTACCGGTAGTATTGGTTTTACCTGGAAAGAAGATGAGAATTATAAGGTTAGCCTATTGGCAAATACCGGCTTTAGAACTCCGAATGTGGATGATATGAGTAAAGTATTCGATAGTAATAACAGTATTTTAGTTGTGCCCAATCCAAACGTAAAACCCGAATACGCAACTAATTTTGAATTGGGTATTTCTAAGATCATTGATAAACATTACCGATTTGATATCACTGCATATTATACGGTTTTAGAGAATGCTTTGGTTTTAGCCGACTACTCTTATAATGGCAAAGACTCTGCCTTATTCAACAACTCCATGAAAAAAACACAGGCCATGCAAAATAAAGACAGGGCTTACGTTTATGGAGTTACCGGTGGTGTGCAATTTGATTTTAACGAACACGTTTCATTTAAAAGCACGGTTAATTACACTTATGGCAGATACGCAGATGTGAAAAGAGATACTGTTGTTCCTTTGGATCACATTCCACCTTTATTTGGACAAACAAGTTTGTTTGTAAAACAAAATAAATTAGATGGCGAATTCTTTATTCGTTTTAATGGCAAAAAATCATCTGCTGATTACAGCGCAAGCGGAGAAGACAACATACAGTATAGCGCAGACAGAACAAAAGGCTATATGCCGGCATGGTTCACTGTTAATGTGAGAACAGGCTACAACTTAACTAATAACTTAAGAGTAAATGTTGCTTGCGAAAACATTACAGATAACAGATACCGTGTGTTTGCAAGTGGAATAAATTCACCCGGCAGAAACTTTATTGTTTCGCTGCGGGCAAAGTTTTAATTTGTAATTTATAAGTGAAAAAGGAGTGCCGTATTATGGCGCTCCTTTTTTATATTTGTATATGCTAAAAAATATACTTGGTTTTATTGGTGTTATTTTAACTACAATTTTATTGGCCATATTGTTTTACAATGTGTTTGTTACTATTTGGCCGCCACTTATCATTACAAAAACCGGCGAAATTCGCAGAACCATGCCAATTGCACATATAATTTTTGCAACCGGCGCTTCGCTCATTTGCGGCATAATAATGCTTATCAAATACATCAAACATCTGAGGCGTAATAATTAAAGTGCGGTAATTTTTAGCTAACTTTACAATTATTCACTTTATTTTAAAATACACTCTCTTAGTGAAAACAGTTAAGTTTTTTTATTTACTAATTATTGCCGGGCTACTTTTAATGATGTGTAGTTTTCATCAGCCTTGTAACAATGTACCTGAATTGAATAAAGAAATAATTGCTTTTATAAATTCTCAATTGAACAAAAAGGTTGGAACCGGCGAATGCTGGGATCTGGCTGCTGCAGCTTTAAATAAAGTTGGCGCTAAATGGGATGGTAAATACCTTTTTGGAAAAGAAATAGATCATAAAAAAAACTGCGTTTATGAAGGGGACATCATACAGTTTGAAGGTATAGAACTGAAATATGAAAAGGAAAAGATCATTTATTTTGAAAAACTTGAACACCATACTGCTGTTATATTTCAAGTAAAAGATAAAGGTTCGTACATCATTGCCGATCAAAACACTGGCTTTAGCGGGAAAAAAGTTGGTACACATGCCTTACAAATTAGTACCATCACTAAAGGAAAATTTAAGATATTTAGACCTCTCAAATAAACATGCCGCAAACACTCCATATTCAAGACTTTCTTAATCAGGGATCCGCCTCATGCATCATTGATGTGCGCACACCAAAAGAGTTTAAGCAAGGTCATATTCCCGGAGCTATAAATATTCCATTATTTAGCAATGAGGAGCGTGTGATAATTGGAACAATATACAAGCAGGTTGGCAAACAGGAAGCGATTCATAAAGGATTGGAAGTAGTTGGTCCGAAAATGGCCGATCTTGTCACACTTGCAAAAAATAATGCCGTAAATAATACGGTTTATGTACACTGCTGGCGTGGCGGTATGCGAAGCGGCAGTGTAGCGTGGTTATATGAATTATATGGTTTCAAGGTTTTCGTTTTAAAAGGAGGTTATAAGGCATATAGGCAAGCGGTACTCGAAAATTTACAAACCCAGGCACCCATACGTATACTTGGTGGACGAACAGGCTCCGGTAAAACACACATATTACATAAACTAAATGAAAAGGGTCAGCAGATCGTTGATCTGGAAAGACTGGCTAATCATAAAGGCTCGGCATTTGGTTCTATTGGCGAAAATACCCAGCCAACACAAGAGCAGTTTGAGAACGAGTTAATGAACAGTCTGAAAAAACTTAACGAAACGCAGCCCGTTTGGTTTGAAGATGAAAGCCGAATGATCGGTAAAAACATGATACCGCTTACCCTTTGGGACCAAATGAGAAAAGCCCCCGTGATCTATGTTGATGTACCTTTTGAATCACGAATAACTAACTTAATTGATGATTACGGCAAATTTCCTGCTCAACAGTTAGAAGAATCGATCTTAAAAATAGCTAAGAGGCTTGGTCCCGAACAAACAAAACTCTCAATTGAAGCGCTCTATAAGGGTGATCTTAAAACTGTGTGTGAATTTTGTTTGCATTATTATGACAAAACGTATGATTACGGTTTACAGAACAGAACAGAACCAAACATTCATCAATTTTCTTTTCAAGAAGCAAACTTTGATACAATTGCACACACACTCTTAAATATAAACATATAATGAGCGAGATCAAATTAACCGAATATAGTCACAGTGCAGGATGCGGGTGTAAAATTGCACCTGATGTTCTTGAAACAATTTTACATTCGAGTTTAACAAAATTAAAAGATGATCATTTACTTGTTGGTAATGATACAAAAGACGATGCTGCGGTTTATGACCTGGGTAATGGTGATGCTTTGATAAGCACCGTAGATTTTTTCATGCCAATTGTTGATGATCCTTTTCAGTTTGGTCAGATAGCGGCTGCTAACTCTATAAGCGATGTGTATGCAATGGGAGGAAAACCCATAATGGCAACTGCCATATTAGGTTGGCCTGTTTCAAAACTTCCGGCGGCTGTGGCACAAGCAGTAATTGAAGGTGCAAGAGAGAAATGCAAGGAAGCAGGTATTGCTTTAGCCGGCGGCCATAGTGTTGATGCACTAGAGCCCATGTTTGGATTGTCGGTTAATGGTTTGGTAAAAACCAAAAACTTAAAAAGAAATTCAACTTGTAAAGAAGGCGATCTGATTTACATAACCAAAAAAATTGGTGTGGGTGTTTTAGCAACTGCGTTAAAACGAAAAGTTATTAAGCAAGAACATCAGGTTTTATTGTTAGAACAATTAACGCAGTTAAACTCCATTGGAACCACCTTTGGTGAAATGGATTTTGTACACGCCATGACAGATATTACAGGTTTTGGTTTATTGGGTCATTTAATTGAAATGACAGAAAGCGCCAACCTTTCAGCGGAAATTGATTATTCGAAAATTCCGCTGCTTGATGGCGTTACAACATACACCACACAAATGATCGTACCCGATAATTTATACCGAAACTGGAACAGTTACGAAAAAAAGGTTCAAAATATTGGTCCTGAATCATTTTTTACCTTGAGCGATCCTCAAACCAATGGTGGATTATTGGTAATGGTTGATCCTGCGCAAAAAGCGCAATTCGAGAAATGTCTTAACAATAATGGTTTATCCATCTTTGCACAACCAATTGGTGTAGTAACCTCTAAATCAGAATTTGCTGTAAAAATTAATTGAACTAAAACAAAGCACACAACTAAAATAAATTAATGGCCTCTAAGTTATATTAGTTACGCCTTTGAGTTTTATAAATGTTTTCTATATTTGGTTTAAAATGATGCATAGGCTGTATATAATCTCATTTATTCTGTTAGGGTATTTTACTTTCTCGCTAAACAAGATCGATTCCTTAAAAGCGTCCATTGAAACAAGTTCAAACGATTCTTTAAAAGCAATTGCCTATACAAATTTATGCAACCACATCATTAATCAACCAAAAGAAGTTTTGGAGGTTTTGTCAGAAATGACTGTGTTTTGCAATGGTATTAAAAACACCAAACATAAAGCTTTGTGTTTACGAAAAATTGGTGCCATTTACAGTTTTTTGAATTATTACGATAGGGCTTTGGAGTATACATATCAGGCAGCAGACCTGTTTGAAAGTATTAATGATAAATATGGGCTTGCTTATTGTTACAATAATATTGGAAATTTTTATAATTATAAAGGCGAATTCACAAAAGATAAACGCTTTCAGGAAAGATCTATAGAATACCATTTGAAAAGTATTAAGTTGCGTGACACACTTGTTGATACCATTCCTTTACAAAGCTCTTACAATAATATTGGGAATTCATATATGGCTTATGGTAATTATACCATGGCTATAAACTATTACAATAAATCATATGTAATGGCACTTCATTTAAAAGATCCGAAACCAATTGAAATGATCAATGAGAATTTAGGTAACTGTTATTTAACTTTGGCCGAAAAAGATAATTCTCAAACAAATTACAGAAAGGCGCTAATGTATTATTTAAATGCGTTAAAAATTAATTATGATGGAGAAGTAACACGAACACATGCTAACGTTAACTCATCTATTGGACATATATACGTTAACCTTGGTGAAAATAGTTTAGGCTTTAATTATTTGAAAAAAGGTTTAGATCTGGCGTTTAAAATACAAGATAAAAGTGTGATCATGGATGCTGCACGCCGTTTATCACAAGCTTATGAAAAAAATGGTGATTACTCCAAAGCATTGGAATTATTGCACCTCCATAACATCAATAAAGATTCTCTGGTGAATGAAAAGAACAGCAATAGTATTGAGGAAATGCAAGTGCTTCATCAGTCGTCGCAAAAAGATAGAGAGATAGAAAAATTAAATAATGAGAAGATCGTTAAAGACGCCGAGCTTTCGCGTCAGCGTACCATCATCATCTCTTCCATTGGTGCTGTGCTATCTATTCTGATATTGGTGTTGGTTTTATGGAGCCGTTTTAATTTAAAGAAAAAAGCCAACGAACAACTTGGTGATGCCTATCGTAAAATTGAATTAAAAAATCATCAGATCACCGATAGTATCAATTATTCAAAGCGCATTCAAACTGCTATTCTGCCGCCTATTGATCTGCTTAACAAACACCTTCATAATTTCTTTATTTATTATGCCCCTAAGGATATTGTTAGTGGCGATTTCTATTGGTTCTCTGAACACAACAATCATTTATTCTTTATTGTGGTTGATTGTACAGGCCATGGTGTGCCGGGTGCTTTAATGAGTATGATCGGTAATACTTTGCTTAACGAGATCATCAATCAAAAGAACATTACCGAGCCGGGTGAAATTCTTAATCACTTGAATAAAGGTGTTAAACACGCTTTAAGGCAAGGTGGTTCGGATATGATATCGCAAGATGATGGAATGGATGTAAGTATTTGTTGCGTTGATCGTGCCAACCCGCGCGTTTTAAAATATGCAACAGCCAACCACAGCATTTTTGTTAAAGGAAAAGGAACGGTAACCGAATTAGTTGGCGATATTTACTCTATAGGCGGCGACTTTGGATCTGTAGAAAAATCGTTTGAAAACAAAACACACACCTTAGAGCCTGATTCATTCATTGTAATGAGCACCGATGGTTATTACGATCAGTTTGGTGGCGAAAAAGATTCAAAGTTCTTGGTGAGTCGTTTTGAAGATCTCATTCTTAAAACCGATCTTCAGTCGGGTAATTGCGCTGAGCAATTTGAAACAGCAATTATTCAATGGAGAGGCTTGCAAAAACAGACCGATGATATTTTAGTGGCAGGATTTAAAATTTAATTAAGTTTATTATATTTGGTAAACTAATGATCCGTAAACTTTTTATATTCCTTTTAATAAATTCATTTTTGTTTTCACTTTCACAAAACACAAACGATTCTATAAAAAAGATCATAACTTCCTCTACAAACGACTCCTTGAAAGTTATTGCGTTTACGGAACTTTGCAGCGCCAATTTCAATGATCCAAAAAAGACCCTGGAGATCCTTATGGAAATGAACAGGTTTTGCGAAAAAATTGAAAACAAAAGAGATAAGGCCTTGGGTTTAAGAAAAATTGGAACCATCTATGGGAATTTAAATTACATCGACCGGGCTTTGGAATACACCTTTAAATCTGCAGAGCTGTTTGAAAAACTAAACGATAAATTTGGATTAGCTTATTGTTATAACAACATAGGCGTAGCATACAACAGTAAGGGTAGCTTTACAGGTGATAAAAGATTTTTAAAACGCTCCATTGAATATTTGATCAAAAGCATTGATCTGAGAGATCCCTTAAAAGATACCGTACCTCTACAAATGGCGTATGACAATATTGGAAGCACATACATAACGCTTGGCGATTACGATAAGGCCTTAGAATACCTTAAATTAGCTGATCAATATGCCGAACATATTGGTGATCGCTCAAAAATAGAGGCAACTCAATCTAATTTAGCCAGTTGTTATATTAATAAGGGAATTGAAGAAAATAATCCGGTACATTTTAAACATGCCCTGGTTTATTTACACAAATTGATGAAAAGTTATGACGAAAAGAGTACGGAAGATATTTACTCGTTTAGCTTAGCTTATATAGGATACGTTTATTGTAAGACTGGAAATTCTTCTCTGGGAATATCCTATCTGCAAAAAGGATTAAATATTGCTAAAGAAAATAAAAACAAGTCGTCCATCCTCGATTTTTCCTTAAAATTATCTGAAGCTTATGAAAAGAATGGTGATTATGCCAATGCTTTAGAAATGCTACACCTTCATAACATCAATAAAGATTCGTTGATCAATGAAAAGAACAGCAGCAGCATTGAGGAAATGCAAGTGCTCTATCAGTCGTCTCAAAAAGACAGAGAAATAGAAAAACTCAATAACGAAAAGATCGTTAAAGATGCCGAGCTTTCACGTCAGCGTACTATTATCATCTCTTCCATTGGCGCTGCTCTTTCCATCCTCATTTTAGTGTTAGTGTTGTGGAGCCGTTTTAATTTAAAGAAAAAAGCTAATGAGCAATTGGGTGATGCTTATCGTAAGATCGAATTAAAAAACCAACAGATCACCGATAGTATCAATTACTCCAAGCGCATTCAAACTGCTATTCTGCCTCCTGTTGATCTACTTAACAAACACCTTCATAATTTCTTTATTTACTATGCCCCTAAAGATATTGTGAGTGGCGATTTCTATTGGTTCTCTGAACACAACAATCATTTATTCTTTATTGTGGTTGATTGTACAGGCCATGGTGTACCTGGTGCCTTAATGAGTATGATCGGTAATACTTTGCTCAACGAGATCATCAATCAAAAAAACATTACCGAGCCGGGTGAAATTCTTAATCACTTGAATAAAGGTGTTAAACACGCTTTAAGGCAAGGTGGCTCCGATGTGATATCACAGGATGATGGAATGGATGTAAGTATTTGTTGCGTTGATCGTGCCAACCCACGCGTTTTAAAATATGCAACAGCCAACCACAGCATTTTTATAAAAGCCAATGGTAAGGTTACTGAACTGGTTGGTGATATCTTTTCCATTGGTGGCGACTTCGGTTCTCTCGAAAAAGCTTTCGAAAATAAATCTCACTCCCTTGAACCTAACTCTTTTGTTGTGATGAGCACCGATGGTTTTTACGACCAATTTGGTGGTGATAAGGATTCTAAATTCCTGGTAAGCCGTTTCGAAAACCTCATCCTTAATACCGATCTGCAAGCCACTAACTGTGCCGAGCAATTCGAAAAATCGCTATTACAATGGAAAGGTTTACAAAAACAAACTGATGATGTTCTAGTGGCCGGTTTTAAAATTTAGTTCTTCACCAAATCAAAAGGCATACCGCACAATTTTGAGAATCTTCCACCGGAAGAGAACATATCTCTATCACCCTCATCATAATGCCACATTACTTTTACGGTGCTAGTTTTTGACAATTCGCAAAGCAGGTTTGAAATTTTAAATATCTGTTTAGCAGAAGCGGTATTAAAATATTCTAAATTAAAATGAAATTCAGTTATTGGTAATGGTTCTTTAATGTAATCTGTTAACCATTCCAAAATAGGATTATAGAACCAAAATGCATCTTCCGGTAAAGAACGACCTGAGATATTGAATACACCGGATCCAGCATCAAGTATTACACCTGGTGTATCTTCTGTAGCTTCAATTTTTAATTCGCTGGCCATTTTCAAAAAGGTATACTAACCGAAACCGAAAGGAAAGAAAAATTAGCGTTAAAATCAATAATTGCGTATTCAATTTTGTTAGAACTTTTCATACGCATATCAATAAATCCTAAGCCGGCACCTTTCTGTCCGGGTACGTGCTCCTTCATGATCTCCTCTGAATAAATGTCTTCTAATTCATCTAAAGAACAGTTGTTTGCCTTGTCAATCTTAGCACGCAGCTTTTCAACCTTATCATTATTGATATAGTTACCTGACATGATCTGGCATTCCTTTTCGTTGGTTGTAACTACTAATATCCCCGGGATACCTTGTTTTTCAGTATCAATAGCACTGCCATGATTACAAATGTTCTGCAACAATTCCACCATGATGTTCACTGCTTTACGTTTAAATGAAACCTCCGTACGCGCTACACTTCCCTCGGTCATGGCCAACAGGCTTTTTAGGTTCTCGTGCGTAAACAAGCCTTGGTAAACCATGCTGATGTGATGCGTATTTGCAAGCTGATGTAATTCTTTTACACCGCTTAATACACTGTTCTCATCGGCCTCTGTATCGGTTGCTATTTTTGATTTGAAATAAAAAAAGGAGAGCTTTTCATTCAGTGGCTTAAAATCATATAAAAGCTTACTGCCCGATCTTCTTGCAATTTCAATTAATCCCAAACCTGCACCACCTTTGTCGGAAAGACCGGTGTTCTCCAGCACATCTTTATAATATGCCTTTAAAGCATCCGCATCAAGTGAATTTACCTTATCTAATTTTTCCTGTAATGAAGAAATGTTGCCGTTCTCAATAACATTACCGCTAGCCATGCCGTACTTGCCATCTTTGTTTTGTACAACAAAAAAAGCCTGGTTATCTTGTTTTTGACCAATATCCTGATGGCGTGTAATGTTTTGTAAAGATTCTACCATTACAAAATAAACCTTCTTTTGAGTTTTTGAAACCTCACCGATCATGTTCATGTTGGTTTCAGCCAAGGCCAAAATTTTATCTGTTAAGTTTGGATCGAACACACCCCTGTACACATACGTTAAAGTGTATTTCTCAAATAATTTAAAAAGGTCGAAAACCAACATGGGTGTATTTGGGATTACAGGGTTTTTGTCCCCAAATTTAATAAAATAGGCGATAAATTAAAGGAAATTAGTAGTTTTTTAGCTGTTTTACGATTATTTCGGGTTTATGGTAAATAGAAAACTTTACCGAGTTGGCAATAAAGCAAAATGCGTTTGCCTTTTTATGTAATTCAAGCTCCTTCTTGACCATTGTTTGATCGGCAACCACAACCTTAGGGCTTAAGATCACTTCCGTAAAATAGCCGCTGCCATTGCTTGTTTGTATCATTTTGCCTTCGGCATCATCCACATAATCTAAAACTACAACACCTTCACTGGCGCATAAACGCAAATACCAAAGCATATGGCATGATGATAAAGAGGCCAGCAATAGATCTTCCGGATTGTGTTTTTTTGCATCGCCTCTGAATGGCGAATCGGATGAACAGGCTAATTTTTTCTTTCCCTTGATGTTTACCTCATGGCTTCTGTCATATGCATCGTAATCCTTGGTACCATCGCCTTTGTTGCCGGTCCATTTAATACTTACCTGATATTGTATTTGTTTTGACATAGGCTTTGAATTAAGTGTTACAGATCGCTCACTACAATTTACCACAAATCAACTTTAAATGAAAGGGCTTAAGTAAAATAAACACAAATTAAAGTTGCTGTTTTTTGAAACTTAATGAATGGTAAAACAGTAATAAAGGAATGTGAACGAAAAACTAATTCACGTTTAAAAAACCTGTTCTAAGTAAAAGTGAATATTTAAAATATTCATATTTGCTTTGGTCGTATTTTTCTCCGGTTGAGCCCGAAAGGCCTGTTATAAAAGGAAATTCTGAGAATCGATCAATGTGACCGATCCCATTCAGTTTCTCGAAATAAACCATCTCTAAATAATGTTTTTGCAGGTCGTTAACCTCTGTGAAAACATTCATCAGGTGTTCTTTAAAAAATTTTACAGATGTTTTAAAAAAACGCGCATCAATAATACGCTTGTTCCTTTGGGCCCTAATAAAAATAGTTTGTTTCTTGTGGTCTTTGTTTACTATGCGTTTTATGTTCTTAATGAAAACTCTGCCTGTTAACTTATAAAAAATGGCCTCATCATTTAAATGTTTACTGTGTTCAATGGCGTACTTAATGATCTCTCCTTCGCCATAACCTTTTCCTAATTGCTTCACTTTTTCATGATCGCCCGAAAATGAAATGAATTCGAGTTCAATTCCCTTCTGAATTGCCTTATTCAGCAAAACATCTTTATTGAATTCATAATTTGTGTTCTCACAAAAAATAATGATGCTGAAAGCGCCTGTTTCTATTAGTTTTTCAATTACCTGAGTGTATTGAGCGAGCCTTATTTTAGGATCAGTGATCTTTGTAAGAGGCGTATTTGATACAGCCGGATCGATGCTGGCGGTTAATAAAATGATATTTCCTGATCTGTTTGGCATTATCTTTTTAAAAAATTTTGTGCGGTAGCAAGGGCAGGTTTTAAAAAGTAGGTTTCTTTTAAAACAAGCAACATCAACACATAAACCATTGCCCCTACTGCAATTGTAATGATGGTATAGATCACCGATTGAAAGTTATTAAAAAAACGATCCAAAGAATAAATAACAACCGACATAACTAAAGTTGCCACAACATACTTTAATGGTTTAAGTATAAAGTGCAAACTAAAAAACTGTTTGCTGAACCAAAACAAAATTATAAAAATGGTGCCTTCGGCCAATAAAGAGCTGATTGCCGCGCCTCTTGCAGCCATTAAAGGGATTAAAACAAGATTAGAACACACATTAATAATGGCTCCAAAAATGATGGCCACTAAAAAAATACGCTCCTTGTTTAACGGATACAAAATTTGCATGCCAAGCAAATTATTTAAACTCACCAAGATCGTTAATACCGATAGAATTTCAATAACATGATGTGCGGGTAAAAAGTTATTTCCGGAAAACATAAAAATAATTGGTTTAGACAGAACCAACATCCCCGCCATGCATGGCAAGGCTAAAAAACAAATGAAATCAAAACTTAGTTTGATGAGTTTCTTAAACTCCTCCATTTCTTCATTCATAACGTGAAAGGATGCTCTGGGCAACAGAACCGTTGAAAGTGCCATTACAACCGTTATAATTACCCTAACGATCTTCATGCTTGCCGAGTACAAACCAACCTGTGTATCACTTGAGATTTGCCCCAACATGATCACATCTAAACTCAGATAGATGCTGCCGGCCAGCGCCATGGTTGAAGTAATAACAATGGTTTTAAAATGTTGTGAAAATGCCTTTTTAATGAATGATAGATTGATCATGCCTAATATGGCCTTCCCATGTGAACGCATGATGTAAAAAAAATTGAACAGCGAATTTCCACCAATACCTACTACCATTAAAACCGCATAAAAGAGCACATCATCCTTCGAATGAATGGTAGTAAAGATCAAAACCATGGTAATTGTTTTTAAGATCAAATTACGAATGGTAATGAATTTGTAATTCTCTGTTCCTTGAAAATACCACTCCATCTCAATGAGTGAAAATAAAATGAGTGAACTGTTGATCAGGATCAGATTGTTTTCTTTACGAATGACTTGAAAATAAAGTAAACAACCTAAAACCAGGTAGGAAAGGATCACAAAAAAAAAATTGATACACAAAATTCCTCCTAAGCGCTCTCTGAGAACAGTCAAGTCGCTTCTGTATTTTGCAATTTCTCTTAAACCATAAATTGGTATACCCAAACTCGAGAACAATACAAAATAACTTGCAAAGGCTTCGGCGTAATTTATTCTGCCAATTCCTTCTGGCTCCAAAACCCTTGACACATAAGGAAAAACCAATAAGGGAAAAACGATCTTTAACACCGTATTGGTTAAATTGTACAAAAAATTATGTTTTACCGAGGGTAAGGTCATTTGTGGTGTGAACTGAATAATAATGATACTTAAATTAAAGCTTGTTAAAAGCCGCTGATGGTATTTATTTTCAAAAGCCGAATGTTTGTAATATTAAGCCCTTTTACCACATAAAATAGACCAAAATTACTGATATTTGATAGGTTAGTAAGCTGGTAAAATAGATTAAAGGCCGGTGTATGTTTACCAAAAAATGACCAATCCACTTGTAAGTCTAATAACCATCGTTTTTAATGGTGAAAAACACCTCGAAAAAACCATTCGTTCGGTATTAGCGCAAGACTATCCTAACATTGAATATATTGTAATTGATGGCGGATCAAGTGATTCTTCCGTTTCCATTATCCGATCTTTTGAAGATAAAATTGCGTATTGGGTTTCTGAACCCGATAAAGGAATTAGCGACGCCATAAACAAAGGCATAAAAGCTTCAAAGGGAGAGTTGATCGGTTTAATTAATTCAGACGATTGGTTAGAGCCCAACGCTATTGAAAATATAATGAAGGCCTATGAACCAAACACGATCCTTTATGGCGATGTAAGCTTTTGGGTAAACGGCGTAAAAACACGTTCAACGCATAGCAACCATAACCGTTTAAGAGAAGGCATGACACTTGCTCACCCGGCGGTTTATGTGCCAAAAAAGTTTTACGAAACGTTTGGTAACTTTAATACCATCTATAAAGTGGCAATGGATTATGACATGTTGCTGCGTTTATACATGAATAAGTTGCCTTTTAAAAATATAAACTGTGTTTTGGTAAATATGAATTTAGGAGGCATAAGCGACAACAGATGGTTACTGGGTATTAAAGAAGAGCTTCGGTCTAAGAACATCTATTTTAACCGATTGGCCAACCTGTACTATTTTATGAAACAATTTACGTATCTTTTCTTACAACGATTATTCAGATAAGATCAAACAATATCAACATATTCAGCTTTCTTTTTTAAGTATACTTGAAAAAACAAAACCATACTTCAAGATCAATGGTTTTAATACCTTCATTTTATTTGCCACACTATTTGCCATTGCCCAAGCAGCTTATACGTTAAGCCCTATTATTAGTTTGCCTTTTTTAGCATTCGCTTTTTTACTGTTTGGTTACTTGCTCATGAAAGGTAATACGAACGATCTGTTTGTGTTCTTATTCTTTAGTTCACTCATGCGCATTGTATTGCCATTTAATTTTCGCGAAATTACACTGTTTGTTCCCTTTATCATTGGTATTGTTTTATTCATTAAAAACAATCATAAACTTAACAGTATAAAAAAAGCTTATCTAAACACTGCTTTAATTGTGCTATTTGCTTTTTTTGTTTTTATTTTCATTCAGGTATTTAATGATCTCCAATTACCAGGCTTTTTAGGTTCGCAAAAAGGTAACTCCGGTTTTTTAACCCGATGGAATCTGATCAATAGCGTGGTCATATTTTGTGCTTTATTCATTGGTTTTAAGATAGAGCTCTTGCGTTACATGATCGATAAACTCAATTCGTTCTATGGATTTGTGTTTGTTGTATCAATTTTTATGCTGATCCTTCATATCAACTCACTGCCTCTTTTTAATACATTCAGCTGGAGTGTGATCGTAGAAAATGCTTCCTCAAAAAAAATGATCGTTGCCGGTTCGGCTGCCGTTATGCTTTTAATTTACCGAATATCCTTTAAAAAAATATCCATTGCTACGTTGGCTGTGCTTTTTGTTTTGCTTGTTGGCGTTTTAATGGCGGGTGCGCGTACTGCCTTTTTATCTTACTTTTTGATCTTGTTCTTTGGCTATATGGTCTATAAGCGTTCGTTATTGCAAAGTATTTTATTCTTATTCCTGTTCTCTGTTTTTGCGTCTGCACTTTTATTATCACATGCCATTCTTTTAATACCCGAAAAATATCAACGTTTATTTATAATCTTCCCTTCCGAGTTTTATTCAAACTCCTTACAAACCTTACAAAAAAGTTCGGCAGCCAATAGTAGTAATTTCAGATACGAGATGTGGTCGAAGGCGTTTTTGGAAATAAAAGAACATCCCATCATTGGGAAAGGTATTGGTATTCCAAAGGCACAGTACGACCTTTCTGCCCAGGGCTTAAGTGCTTTTCAAAAAATAAATTCAGAAACACTGATTGAAGATTTTATGACTGCGGGTAGTTTGCACAATGCCTTTGTTTCAGTTGCTTATACGCTGGGGGTGCCCGCGGCCATACTCTTTTTTATGTTCTTATTGATCTGTCTTTTAAAAACGTATAAACTATCCATGATCTATACAGATGAAATGAAAAATGTGTTTGTCTTTTTCACCTTGATCATTTTAAATTTTATCATACAGGCTTTTGTGAGTGATATTCATTTGAGTGTTGAATTTTATGTAATGATGGCCTTTATCCTGAAAAGCACACTTCTTATTGAAAGATATTACCCAAGTCCATTAACAAATACGCCAATCAAAGTTCAGTAAAAATGTTTGTCTCTGTTATCATACCAACTTATAACCGCGAACAATGTTTGCTGGACACGATCAGCTGTTTATTGCAACAAGATCATCCGCTTTATGAGATCATTGTCATCGATCAAAGCGATGTTATTAGTGAACAAAAGAAAACATTGATAAAGAACAACACCGATAAGATCCGTTTTTTTCATATCAACGAACGCGGCCGATCATTGGCAAAAAATTACGGTATTTTACAAGCAAAAGGCGACTTGGTTCTATTTTGCGATGATGATATTTTAATTGAACCGAACTTTTTGAGCACGCATACTGCCATCTATTCCAAGGATCCACAAATAGGTGCTGCCTCTTGTCGTTTAGTAGAAGAGGGTGATCCTACTGTTGCAGTTGCCGTGCCCTTGCGCACTACCGCGTATGGTAAATTGGTAAACAAACCCTACTCCACCAGTTCGGGTTATGTTACTTCGTTGAATGGCGGAAACATGTCGTTCAAACGTGATGTGCTAACAAAAATTGGTTTCTTTGAAGAAGCCTTTGAAGGAACCTCTATGGTTGAAGAGCCGGATATGGCTTATCGTATTGTACGATTAGGCTATAAATTATATTTTGATGCAAGCATTACTGTTAAACACTTTCCGCAAATAAACGGCAATATTGCTTATATGAAAGCGAAAAGAGCCGAGTGGTTCTATTATTACTTTTTTAATTTGCTGATGTTTTTCACGAAATATAATCGCCTCATTAATTTACCCTTGGTTTTTATTTATACTATTTTACTTTGTACCAAACACATCGTACTCCACAAAATGTCGGTTAAAAGTTATTTAGTTATGCTTAAAGGTTTTTTTGGTGGTATTAAAAAAGGATCAAGTTTATATGCGCTTCAAAAACAAAACAAATATTTTACACCTTACCGAATTCCAAAACAAACCATAAACGAATTAAAATTAAATGGATAGTTTGATCATATCAATTGTTACGTGGAATTCGGCAGACTCTATAAAGGACTGTGTGCGCTCGGTTTTAGATCAAAGCTATAACAACTTTAAGTTATATGTGGTAGATAATGCCTCTGCCGATAACACATGGGATATTATTCAAACATTTTCAGATCCGCGACTTACAACAATAAAATTTGATGTGAACAAGGGATTTTGTGGCGGACATAATCACGTGTTGCAAAACACAAAAAGTGAATTTGTTCTATTGGTGAATCCTGATATTATTCTATCTCCCGATTATATGGAAAAGGCTTTAAACACCATTCGTTCAAATGATCAAATTGGAACGGTTTGTGGTTTATTACTTCAAAAGCAGTTAAATGATCCTGACTGTATGATTGATAGCGCAGGTTTAACCATTTTACCATCGCGCATCATGAGCTTGCATTATCATGGTAAAAAACCAAGTGAAATAGCATTAACCAAAGAAGAAGTATTTGGTGCCGATGGGGCTTTACCTTTGTACCGCCGAAAGATGATCGATGATATTTCAATTGACGGTCAGTTTTTTGACGAACGTTTTTTTGCACACAAAGAAGATTGGGATGTGTCATGGCGTGCACACATTTACGGTTGGAAAACCATTTTTGATCCGGCCTGTGTGGCCATTCATCCGCGTGTTTTTAAACCCGGAAATTTAAAGCTCCGAAAAAACATGTCGAAACAAATAAAGATCGACGCCGTTAAAAACCAATTGATCTTATTGCTTAAGAACGAATCAACAAAAAGTTTCTTTCGCAATTTCTTTAAAATCGTGCCGCGCCAGATCATGATCTTCTTTTACATTTTGTTTGCCGAACCCTCATCTTTAAAGGCATACAGTTATTTCATTAAGAACTATTCTCAAATTCTTCAATCGAGACGTATCATTCAAAAAAACAGAAAAGTGAATTAGTTACTATGAAAGAAACGCTACCCGATCATATCAACATCCTATCTGTAAATATTTCAAAGAAAAATATTGCAGAGACAATGGCTTTGTTTTGCAACTGGATCGTTAGTGGTGAAAAAAAGCGTGTATGTGTTACGCCGGTTAATTGTGTTTTGTGGGCGCGTAAAAATGAAACGCTAAGAACACTTTACAACACATCTGACTTGAATTTGGCTGATGGTGTGCCATTATTGTGGGCATCAAAATTGTTGGGAAATAACATCAGGGGGCGCGTAACAGGATTAGATCTGTTACCGCGCTTTACCGAAATGGCTGCGCAAAAGAATTACACTTTCTTTTTCCTAGGCGCAAAAGATGGTGTGGCGGAGGCCTTAACTAAAAAATTAAAACACGATCATCCTTCTTTAAATGTGGTAGGATATTATTCGCCACCGTTTGCAGAGCGTTTTTCAGAAGAAGAAAATAAAAAAATGATCGACATGATCAATGCCGTTAAACCAAATGTGTTGTGGGTAAGTTTAACCGCACCAAAGCAGGATTACTGGATACACGAGCATTTAAATGAATTGAACGTGAATATTGCCATTGGGGTTGGCGGAGCGTTTGAAGTTACTGCAGGCTTAATTAAACGGGCACCGGTTTGGATGCAAAAGAACGGATTGGAATGGCTGTTTCGTTTTTTACAGGAACCCAAACGTTTATTTAAACGCTATTTTGTAGAGGCGCCGGTTTTTATACCACTCATTTTTTTACAACGTTTAGGTTTTATTAAAACGAAGTAATGTTTATAACAAAAAACGATATTCAAATACTATCCGCAAAAAATGCAAACATACATGATCGCATTGCCTTATTATTGTGTGTGGTCATAGCAACAACACTTCCATTCTTTATTCAGATCAATAGTCTATTTGTATTGTTGCTGAGTTTAAATTGGTTGGTAGAGGGAAAATGGAAAAACAAATGGCAATTGTTCAAAGCATCTCCTTATGCCATTTTATGGGTAGGTTTTTTTGCGTTGAACGCGCTGAGTCAACTTTACTCCAACAATGTGAAAGAAGCGAATTTTGAACTCGAAAAAAAATTGAGTTTCATGGCCTTTCCACTGATCTTTTTTACTTCGCGTTTCATTACAACCGATCGCATAAAACTTGTTTTGAAATTTTTTGTATTGGCTTGTTCATTGGCTTGTGCCATTTGTTTTTCTAACGCCATAATTCATTTTGCGCAAGGCGATCGCTCGTATTTATTCTATCATCAATTGGCCTCGCCTTTAGGTTTTCATGCCGTTTATTTTTCGATGTACGTTGGTTTTTGTTTGTTCATGGTTTTATTTGACGCGTTTGCCAACTGGGCAAGCATTCGTAAAACGCAAAAATTACTTTATGTTTGCGTTCTGGTTTTCTTTTTCCTTTTTCTTGTATTATTGTCTTCAAAAACCATGCTGGTAAGCACTGTTGCCATCATAGCACTCAAATTTACCTTTGGCTATGTTGAAAACAAAATGCGTGCATTCTCAGTTTTGGCTGTTGCCGCTGTTGCTTTAAGCATCATCATTACCAAAGCGCCATATATAAGTGATCGTTTTAATGAGATCTTTCAGGAAAACTATGCCGAAGTTTTAACCCGAACAGATTACCAGAATTTTCATTTTACCGGAGGTACTATTCGTTTAGCGATATGGAGATCGGTTTTTGAAGTGCTTGATCAACAAAATGCTTGGTTATTTGGTGTTGGAATCGGCGATGCGCAAGATCTGCTAACTGCAAATTATAACTTAAAGCATATTTATCCGGGAGATGCTGTTTTAGGATTTAAGGGCTTTACACATTACAATGCGCATAACCAATACCTGCAGTTTCTGTTAAGCACAGGCATTATAGGTTTGCTTTTGTTTGTGATCTTATTGGTATATGCTTTTGTAAAGAGCTGGCAGACAAAAAACTCACTTCTGCTTTCAATACTTTTTCTGTTCTGTTCGTTTTGTTTTACAGAATCGGTTTTAAGTTCACACAAAGGTGTTGTATTCTTTTTATTCTTTAGTTCGCTTTTATTACAACAAACTCAAACAAAAGAAACTAATTAGCTGCAACAGCTTTTAACTTGTTGAACAAGTATCTTAAAAAGAAAACGCCGCTAAATGCCATTAACAGTAAAAATGGCAGCGACATTGTTTTGTTAGATAGAATTCTGTCTTCGATAATATCATTAACCGTGCAAACTTCTTGGATCACGTTTTGGTTGTCGATCAATTCCAATTGTATCTTGCGAATATCCATGATCAACGATTCTTTTGTTAAGACAAGATCATTGATCTGTGTATTCTGATTGATGCTGATCTTCGATTCACCACTCGCTCCTATTTTGCTTTTGCTGTAAGAACTCAATAGTGAATCTATTTGAGCGATCATTTCATTGTTCTTTTCAATTTTTTTATTTAGGCTTTCTCTTAATGCTTTGCCGTAATTATTGTAATAGGCATTATCATTTAAAAAATCCAACAAAGCTTTAATGTTCTTGTTTCCATAAGATGAGCCTTTTTCAAATATACTGATCTTGTGAAATTTAAAATGGCGGCCGGTGGTCAGATCTGCCAAAACCTTAGGCATGTCGCCTTTTTCTGTCATGATCTTAAACACATCTAAATTTGATTTTTGCTGCTTCACCATATCATAAACATCTGTAACAGGTTTAATGGTGATCTCGCGAAGGCTCAAATAACCCTCTATTTTTAATTTTGTAAAAAATGCTGCGTCTTTGTTTCTGATCTTTGAATTTACCATTTCCACAGCGTCGTATAAATACTCCGTGCTTTCAAAGTTTGGAATAACAATAACTTCGTTTCGGTAATTTTTTAAATTGTTGTTATCCATGTAATATCCGCCTATTCCGCCACCTATAACCAAGATCAAAACAACTATAATGTATTTTTTATAAAATGATAATGCCTGGAAGATCAATTTTAAAAGGCCAACAAAAAATCGTTTGATGCCATTAATAAAAACCGACATTTCAATTTCATCATTTACATTGAATTTTGTTTGATCTCCCATGTTATTTATTAATTTATGTTACGCAAAAATACTATTAATTAGTTTATATTCTAGTAAGCATTCTTATCTCTTCTAAATACCAACAATATGGTTGCCCACACTACCTTTAGATCGAGGTAAAACGACCAATTATCAATATAAAAACGATCCATTCGCACACGCATTTTCATCAGATACAGATCGTGCTGCGTTTCGCCTCTGTAACCCATCACTTGCGATAAGCCGGTAATGCCAGGTTTTACCAAATGCCTTACCATATACTTATCTACCTTTTGCGAATACTCTTCGGTTAGTTTTATGGGATGTGGACGAGGACCTACAATTGACATATCGCCTAACAACACATTAAAAAACTGAGGCAATTCATCTAAACTGCTCTTTCTTAAGAAGGCGCCAATTTTTGTAACGCGCGAATCATTTTTAGTTGCTTGCTTGAACTCCGCATTCTTTTCGGCTTTCATGCTTCTAAATTTAAAACAACGAAAAGAGCGATTACGAATACCTGAGCGTTGTTGCAAAAAGAAAACGGGTCCTTTTGAATCAAGCTTAATTACGATCGCAATAATTGGCACCAACCACGATAAAACGAACACAATGATGATCAAAGAAAATACAATATCAAAACCACGCTTCAAGAATTGGTTTGTGGCCTCATCAAAAGGATTTTTTCGAAGCGCCAACAAAGGCATGTGCTCAATAAATGTGGTCACAAGGTTTCTGCCCATTAACCCGGCCGAATCGGGAATCACTTTCAGTGAAATAAAATGATTTTCACAATATTCTAAGATCTCATTGATGTTCTCTTTTCCTATTTTATCTGCCGAACAAATGATCTCACTTACTTTGTGCGTTTGGCAATACGGTATCACATCTTCATATCTGCCAATTACCTTCACGCGCTCGTGATCCTTGTCGGCAAAAAAACCTAAAACATGTAAGCCATACTCGGGGTGCGATTCAAAAAAATCTTTGAAGTGAATACTGGCTACGCTCACACCAACAATGATAACCGGTTGCCTGTGTGTGCTTTTTTTAAGAGTACGTTTACTTAAAATAAAAACGGTAATACGCCAAATTAACAACAACACAAATAAGTAAGCCGAGAATTTGATGATCTGCTTGTGAGAAATCTGATCGTTGTGAACGAGCTGTAAATAAACAAATACAATAAGAAAATAAAGAAAATAGTGCTTTGTTAAATTTAAAGCGTTTATCAGTAAGCCGGGTAAACGATTGATGTAGTAATTTTTTGTTAGCAATGTGCTAACCATCCATGAAAATGTTAAAAAACAAACAATGTCTAACAAAGTGGGCAAAACCCCGCTAAATAGAACGCTGGCGGTAATGATCAAAATTTCACCAAGCAGGTTTAAGGGCAGTAAATACTTGTTTAGTGACATTTATATGACAATTGAATAAGAAACTAAAAATACAACAATTCGTGTTAATGGCAAATCTAAGTGATTGTTTTTAAGACATTTTATGTTTTAAATTAGATGTTTAAACATTAAATTTGATTGAAGAATATGGATCGTAAAAACTTCATAAAACTTTTGGGTTCACTTCCACTAATGGGATTAGCTATGAAATTATCAGATATCGAAAAAGTAACAGGTTCTTTAACTCCAAGTGAACGCATGCCTGTATTATTCTTAGGACATGGTAACCCAATGAATGCCATTGAAGAAAATGAATACGTGCAAGAATTCAGAAATATGGCCAAAGCCTTACCAAAAGTTAAGGCGGTTTTATGTGTATCTGCTCACTGGTATACGCGCGGTACCATGGTAACTGCAATGCCCGCACCAAAAACGATTTACGATTTTGGCGGATTTCCCGACGCGCTTTATCAAGTTAAATATCCGGCACCCGGCGATCCTGAATTGGCAAAGCAAACCAAAGAACTCATTAAAAAAACAACAGTTGGTTTAGATAACGATTGGGGCCTAGATCATGGCGCATGGACCGTATTAAAACACTTTTTTCCGAAAGCAGATGTGCCCATTATTCAATTAAGTATTGATTATACAAAGCCCGCACAATATCATTTTGAGTTGGCAAAAGAATTAATGAGTCTGCGCGATAAAGGTGTTTTAATTGTAGGAAGCGGAAACATTGTACACAATTTATATCAGGTTGATTTTAATCGCATACATGATAATTACGGTTATGATTGGGCCATAGAAGCACGCGAAAAAATAAATTCGTTGTTGATAAAGAACGATCTGCAAAGCATAGTGAATTATGATAAGCTTGGCAAAGCCTTGCAATTAGCGGCACCTACGCCTGATCATTTTTTACCTTTGATATACACACTGGGTTTAAAAACCGAAAAAGATAAAACCGAATTTTATAATGATAAATTATTAGCCGGTTCCTTATCAATGACCTCGGTTAAGTTTGGGTAATACTCACTAAACACTACCACTTATAAATTGAAACGGTTAAAATTCTCAATTTAAACTTCAATGTAACCATTTTATAATTAGCTTCGTTAAACAAATAAAATAACTGTTTATGAAGAAAACACTTATTGCACTATTAATTGCGATACACGCATTTACAAATGCTCAAGATGCCTATTTTGTAAACAATCAAAACTCCTTGCTTTTAATAAACCCTTCCTTTGCAGGTAGTAATGGTGGCATTCGTAATTTGGTAAATTACCGCAATCAATGGCCAAGCCTTAGTGGAACCTACGTCACTTTTTTCAATTCATTTGATGCCTATATAAAACCTATTAAAGGTGGTGTAAGTCTTAATCTTTATTCCGATGATCAGGCAAGAGGCACATTAAGAACAACAGCTATTTCTTTAGCTTATGCCCAACATTTTTCTTTACTCGAAAATAAACTAAACATCATACCTTCTGTTCAATTTGGCTATTTTAAGAAAACACTCGATAGAAGCCGATTAAATTTTGGAGACCCTATTAATTCAAATGGTACAGTTGTTTGGAGCAATCCCACCGTTGTGCCAAAAGCTTCAATTAGTAACTATGACATTGGTGCCGGGTTGTTGTTAAATTATAAAAACACTTATTTTGGTGTGTCTACATTTCACATCAATCAGCCAGACGAAGGATTAATGGGATTTAGCAAATTACCATTTCGCTTAAACATACACGCCTCTCACAATTATATAATGAATGAAAATGTACTGCTTCATTTTTACTCACAACTTTCTAAACAAGCTATGTTTAACATGTTGAAGTTTCAGGTGAATGCACTTTTATACAAGCACCTGATAACATCTGTTGGCATTACAAACAATTCGGCTTATATTTTTGGGGCCGGTTACCGTTATAATTATTTCACAGTCCTTTTGAATTATGACCAGATATTTTCAGAACTTTCAGGAAACACCGCTGGTTCGTGGGAACTTAGTGCAAGCTATAACTTACGTAATAAAGAAAATAGAAAAACGATCACCAACCTTGAAAGATGGTGATCGTTTATTTACAAATTATCTATAAAATAATTGCAGATCTTTTCCATTAAGTGTGCTCGGTCTTTACCCAACACATTGTGTTCATGCCCCGGATAAACAAAATAATCCATCTGAACACCTTTATCTACTGCCTTTTTCATGTACATCATACTGTGTTGCCAAACCACCACCGGATCCTGTGCACCATGTATCATCAATAATTTTCCTTTTAATTTATCTACATGATTCAATAAATTATTCTTCTCATAACCCTCCTTATTCTCACTTGGCATATCCATGTAACGTTCACCATACATGATCTCGTAGTAACTCCAGTCTATTACCGGACCGCCTGCCACACCCACTTTAAACACACCTGCATTACGTGTCATTAATGATGTGGTCATAAATCCACCATAACTCCAACCGTGCACACCCATTCTGTTCGCATCAACATACGGTAACGATCTTAAATATTCAACACCCTTCAATTGATCTTCCATTTCCTTTGTTCCTAACTGTCGATGAATCGCTTGCTCAAATTCTTTTCCTCTGTATGATGTTCCTCTTCCATCTAATGTAAATACAATAAACCCTTTTTGCGTCATGTATTGGTACCACAACTCTCCACCCGCCATCCAGGTGTTGGTAACCATTTGCGAATGCGGACCATTATACAAATAAACCAATACCGGATATTTTTTGGTGCTGTCGAAATTAACCGGTTTAAACATACGGCAATACAGATCTGTTCCTTCACTATTCTTTATTTTGAACAAATTCCATTTTCCGAGTTTGTAATCTTTAATTGGGTTGTCGGCTTTAAATATGGTTGACGATTTTGAATTAGCCGTATTGACCACATAATACTCGCGCGGAATATTTACTGCAGTATAATTATCAATAAAATAATTTCCTTTTTCATCTAACACACAGGTGTGAAACCCATCGCTGGTGGTTAATTTTTTTATCTCTCCGGTTTTTAAACTCACACTGTAAAAATCCTGGTTAACAGGGCCCGTGCTGTTCGCATGAAAGAAAAAACGTTCACCTTTCGCATCAAATCCATTCAATAATTTTATTTCCCATGGTCCGCTTGTTAATTGCTTTATAAGCTTGCCTGAAATATCATACAAATAAAAATGAGCAAAACCGTCTCTGCGACTTTGCCAAATAAATTGACTGGCATTGCCTGGTAAAAATTGCATTTCATGCAATGGCTCAACATACTTCTCATCTTTTTCTTCAAACAAGGTTCTTACAAACTCACCTGTGTTTGCATTGTATTCATTGAGCTGCATAAAGTTTTGTTCGCGATTTAATTCAGCCAAATAAATGAACTTCTCGTCAGGACTCCATGCAACATTGGTTAGGTAATGATCTTTTGGTCCGGTTGTTTTTAAATACACCGTTGTTTTAGTGGCAATGTTATATACACCTAAAGTAACATAATGACTTTTTGTTCCGGCCATTGGGTATTTGATGTCCTCATTCTTTGCAGGATAAGGTTTCCAGTCTACAATAGGATAGGAAAAAACATCCGACTGATCCATTCTATAAAATGCAAGGCTATTGCCTTTAGGGCTCCAGAAAGTTGCCTTTGAAATACCGAATTCGTTTTGATGTACGTTTTTACCGCCATACGTTAAGTTAAAACTACCATCGGTTGTAATTTGTCGGGTTTCCCCACTTACACTTATGTACAAATTATAACCCTTTGTATAAGCTACCTGTTTTGATGCGCTGTGCTCATCTGCATTTTCTTCTTTCAATGCGGCATTAACCGATTGCGTGCTAATTGCTTTTTTCACGTGATCATATATAACCTCATCATTCCCTTGCATAAAAGCACATGTGCTCGCGTTTTTGAATTGAAGAAACGGCATAGCCTTCACCGTATCGCGCTTAGCGGTTTTTAAAGCAGCGTTCAAATTAGCAACCGTAAATAAGGTGGTGGTTTTTGCGCTGGCATTATCGCCTTTAATTAATTTGTTATCCTCTACATATGCAAACGAGCTTGTGCCCGGCACAAAAGAAAGGTTTTGCAGGCGTTTTGGCGCCAGGCTTGTTCTGCCCTTTAAAACAGCATCCTGAATTGTTAAAAGTTTATCCTGGGCCTTTACAATAAAACCGGTTACAAGAAATATTACTAGAATTTTACGCATACAATCGTTATTTTTAAAAGATTAAATATAGAACTAAAATATTTATTTGTGCAGCCGCCGGTGTAATTTTTAGCTTACACTTTCTGTTTGTTTTATGGTATGCTTATCCGTTCAATAAGGAGCCAAAAAGCAAACTAGACTTTTATTCGTTCAATTACTGTCATCCATATTTCTATCAAGACTGGCGAATGTTCACTCCCGGTCCAAAATTTAATTATACCATATATGCCATTTATAAAGTGCACGGACAAACACATTATAGCCTGCTCATACAGGAAATACTCTACCAACGGAATGCTTTCAACGGGCGTGAATTTTTAATGTTGTCGTTCACAAATTCGTGCAGTTACGTTCATTCAAACTCTATTCCTTTAAAAAACCACCTATACCAATTGCGAGATGATAAATATACAAAGGTGTTTAAACACATGGCCTTTCAATACCTAAGAAAAAAACACAGAGGAGATATTTTAAATTTGAAATTAATGATCGAAGCACGAAATATTGACACTAAAGAAAAAGAATACCTGGTTGAATGATCTGATCACATATTTATTTGACGATTTCCGCAAACAAAAGAATGCACGTTTGTTCAAGAACTTGCTGTACATTTTTTTGAGTGTGAAGTGTGTGTTTTGGTTACTTAATTTTGATATGTTGTTTGGCGAAAACTCCCTTTCATTAACATTCGACCATCACATCTCTGTTTTTAAAGGTTTAGCCTATTTCCTTTATTCTCAAAACAATCCGGCTTACTGCATGTATTTTATTGCAGTACTGTTGATCGCTTGTTTGTATTCGTTAAGAAGCTCACGATCGTTTTTGGTGATCGACCTTGTTATTTACTTTCTTGTACTAAACATTGATATTCGAATCTATACAACTTCTACGGCGGGTGAATCGGTTTTGGTAAATGTTTGTTTTTTAAGTGCGTGGTTAAAAAAAGAATTCAAATTGGGCAACTCAACATACGATCAGCTAAAAGTATTATTTCATAACCTGTCGTTCTACGCGCTCATCCTGCAAATTTGTATTGTATATGGTTACTCGGCTTTAGCCAAGTGGTTTGATGCAGATTGGTTAAGTGGTAACGCTGTTTATTTAGCCAGTAAAACCTTTCATTATTCTCGCTCGTTTGTTGTAGATCATGTAGATTCCGTAAAATTCGTTGCAATTGCATTAACCTATATTGTTCTTTTGTATCAAACTCTTTTTCCGTTTTTAGTTTGGTTCAAAAAATTAAAACCCTATCTATTGATCATGGGCGTGATCATGCATTTATACATCGCTTTTGTGATGGGCTTGTTTTTCTTTGGTGTGATAATGATCCTTACTTATGTTTTATTCATTGATTTTCCGGAGGAGGAAAAAGACCCAAACGAACCGCAAAAAATTAATAAACCCGCCAAATAAGTTAAGCAGCTAAAAAATAGTATATTTGCCATATGTTTACACAAGACCAACTAAAAGACGTTATAGAGCGCCATTCGGCACTGAGGGGGTTTCTTTGACTATGATAGAAAGAAACACGACCTATCATTACTAGAAGAAAAAACACTCGATCCCAATTTTTGGAACGACAGCAAAAAAGCTGAGCAAGTACTTGCAGAAGTTAAACTCAAAAAAACATGGGTGAGTGGCTATGATGAGCTTACCAAAGATGTTGACGACCTTAACACGCTTTACGAATTTTATAAAGAAGGAGAAGCTACCGAAGCCGAAACAGTTGAACAATTTAATATCACGGTAAAAAAACTGGAAGATATTGAGTTTAAGAATATGTTGCGGAACGAAGAAGATCAGCTTAGTTGTATTCTTCAGATAAATGCGGGAGCAGGTGGAACAGAAAGCTGCGATTGGGCAAGTATATTAATGCGTATGTATTTAATGTGGGCCGAAAAGCAAGGATTTAAAGTTTCAGAATTAGATTATAATGCAGGTGATGTGGCCGGTATCAAATCAGTTTCCTTACAAATTGAAGGCCCTTATGCTTATGGCTATTTAAAGGGCGAGAACGGTGTACATCGTTTGGTGCGCATCAGTCCGTTTGATTCTAACGCTAAACGCCATACGAGTTTTGCTTCGGTATATGTTTACCCTATTGTTGACGATACTATTGAGATAGATATCAAACCAAGTGATCTCGAAGTAACAACATCGCGAAGTGGTGGAGCGGGTGGACAGAACGTGAACAAGGTGGAGACCAAAGTTCAGATGTTACATAAACCAACGGGTATTGTTGTTGTTTGTCAGATAGAAAGAAGTCAGCACGGAAACCGTGAGCGCGCATTGCAAATGATCCGTTCACAATTATATGAAATGGAAATGCGCAAGCGTAACGAATCAAAGGCCGCTGTTGAAGAGGGGAAAATGAAGATCGAGTGGGGTTCGCAAATAAGAAGTTATGTGTTGCACCCATACAAAATGGTGAACGATCACCGAACCGAACTAAAAATAACAGATGCTGAAGGTGTTTTAAATGGTAACCTTGATGAGTTGATCAAAAACTATTTAATGAGCACTTCAGGCAAACAAACAAAATAAACATGGCAAATATTTTTGAATTCAACGGTTATAAACCCGTCATACATAAAAGCGCATTTATACACCCGAATGCTACCGTAACAGGTAACGTAACTATTGGTAAGGATGTATATATTGGTCCGGGTGCTGCTATTCGCGGCGATTGGGGCGAGATCATCATTGAAGACGGTTGTAATGTTCAGGAGAATTGCACCATTCACATGTTTCCAGGAACAACTGTGCTGCTAAAAGAAGGTGCGCACATTGGTCATGGTGCCATTATACACGGCGGAACCATTGGAAAAAATGTGTTGGTTGGTATGAACAGTGTGGTGATGGACAATTGTGTGATAGGTGATAACTGCATTATTGGTGCTTTATGTTTTGTACCCGCAGATTCGGTTATTGAAGATAGAAAAGTGGTTGTTGGAAATCCGGGCAAGGTTGTTAAAGATGTAAGAGATGAGATGATCGCTTGGAAAACCCAAGGAACAAAGCTTTACCAACAGTTACCAAAGGACTGTTATGAAACATTGAAGCCGTGTGAACCATTACGCAGACAGCCGGCATTTAAACCCAAACAACAGGACGAGTATAAAACCTGGAACGAGAATAAAGACAAAACGAAAAAGAAAAAATAAATGAGAGCCCTTGTTTTTACATTAAGTTTTATCTTGTGTGTGTTCTTTATCAGTGCGCAAACGAAAACGAAGGCCATTGAAAAGGAAGAAATGAAAACGTATTACTTGGTTTTTTTAAAGAAAGGCCCTAAGCGCGATCAGGATTCAACTACTGCTGCCGAGATACAAAAAGGCCACATGGCGCATTTAAATAAAATGTATACTGAAGGTAAAATGGATCTGGCGGGACCAATCATGAATGAAGGAGACATCAGAGGAATTTGTGTTTATAATGTAAAAAACATGGATGAAGCAAAAACTTTAGCAGAATCTGATCCTGCGGTAAGATCAGGAAGATTAATTGTTGAGATACTTCCGTGGTACAGTCAAAAAGGCGCAAAACTAAGATAATATTCTAACTATGTCGGAAATGTTGGTAGATGGTGCCATTAAATTAACCATAGCTGTTATAGTAGGTTCAATAATTGGTGCCGAACGTGAATATAAATCAAAAAGCGTTGGTTTTAGAACGGTTATATTAATAACGTTAGGCTCGTGCTTATTCACCATTCTGTCTTATGAAATGGGTGGTGAAAAAGATCCTACACGCATTGCTGCAAACATCATCACCGGTATTGGTTTTTTAGGTGCAGGCGCTATTTTTAAAGAAGGTGCCAGTGTAAAGGGTATTACAACAGCTTCAACCATTTGGGTGTCGGCAGCAATTGGAATGGCCGTTGGTATTGGGCATTACGATTTTGCATTTATTGCGCTTGCGTTGGTAATGATCGTTTTACTTGGGTTTAGTTTCTTCCAAAAATTCATTGATAAAACCAATTCCGTAAAGATATACAAGATCACACTGGTGGGCCATAACGAAGCCAAGCGAGCAGAGCTTGAACAAATTTTTAAAACCTGTGATGTGTCTGCCGAGTGCACCAATTACATGAAACGTAGCAGTGATATGATCTTAACATACACTATACAAGGTTCGCAGGAAGAGCATGAAAAACTGACCAAATTATTTTACGAAACAAGTTTGGTTGATGCGTTTGAGTGTTAAGAAAGTTTATTCTTACAATCGTCCTGCTTTAATTTCCTCTACTACATTCGGATCGAGCAAGGTACTTGTGTCTCCTAAATTACTTACATCCCCTTCTGCTACCTTGCGTAAAATGCGGCGCATGATCTTCCCGCTTCGGGTTTTCGGTAATCCGCTTACAATTTGAATTTTATCGGGCTTGGCAATCGGACCAATGATCTTGTTTACCTCAGCAATAATTTCTTTTACTAATACAGCATGGTCTTTTGTTGTTGAAGGCGCAATTACATACGCGTAAATTCCCTGTCCTTTGATGTCGTGCGGATATCCAACAACTGCACTTTCTACAACATCGGCATGTGTGTTGATCGCGCTCTCTACTTCTGCTGTTCCAATGCGATGACCACTTACATTCATCACATCATCTACTCTTCCAGTTATGCGGTAATTACCATTCTCATCGCGTTTACAGCCATCACCAGTAAAATATAAATTGTGATAGGTAGAAAAATACGTTTGCTTGCACCGTTCATGGTCGCCATAGGTTGTGCGAATAATGGATGGCCACGGATATTTGATACATAAATTTCCTTCCACATTATTTCCTTTGATCTCGTTTCCTTTATCATCTACCAAAACAGGTTGTACTCCCGGTAACGGCAATGTTGCATAACTTGGAATGGTTGGCGTAATGCCGGCAATTGGAGAGATCAACATCCCTCCTGTTTCGGTTTGCCACCAAGTATCAACGATCGGACATTTTTCTTTTCCGATATTCTTATTATACCAGTGCCATGCTTCTTCATTAATTGGTTCGCCAACACTTCCTAACACTTTTAATGAAGTTAATTTGTATGGCTTCACAAATTCCAATCCTAATGCTTCAAGTGCACGAATAGCAGTTGGTGCAGTGTATAAATGTGTGACGTTATGTTTGTCAACTATCTTCCAAAAACGCCCTGCATCAGGATAAGTTGGTACACCTTCAAACATAACCGATTTTGCACCCATTAATAACGGACCATACGTAATATACGAATGCCCTGTTACCCATCCGATATCTGCAGTACACCAGTAAATATCGCCTTTGTTATACTGAAACACATTTGAGAATGTATACGCTGTATAAACCATGTAACCACCACAGGTGTGCACTACACCTTTTGGTTTTCCGGTTGAGCCCGATGTATACAAGATAAACAACATGTCTTCACTATTCATGATCTCCGGTTCACACACCGCATTTTCAAAGGGAACACTTTTGTGCCACCACACATCACGCTGCTGATCCATATGAATAGCAGTTCCTGTGTGTTCATATACAAGCACGCTAGTAACTGATGCACATGTTTCTAAAGCCTCGTCAACAACATTCTTTAAATTGATCACTTTATCTCCACGGTAAGAACCATCTGCGGTGATCACCACTTTACAATCACAATCTTGAATTCGGCCCGCTAATGAAGATGCCGAAAAGCCTGCAAACACTACTGAGTGCACTGCTCCTATTCGAGCACAGGCTAACATGGCATAAACCGCTTCAGGGATCATTGGTAAATAAATACAAACACGATCGCCTTTTTTTACGCCTAATTGCTTTAATGTATTTGCTACTCTGCAAACCTCATCATGCAATTGCTGATAAGTAATAATGCGGTTTGGTCTATCATCAAAATTCGATTCCCAAATAAAGGCTGTGTCTTTAGCTTTTGCAGGCAAATGTCTATCGATACAATTCTCGGTAATATTTAATGTTGCGCCTTCAAACCATTTTACATTATAGTCAGCAAAATTCCAATCAACAACTTTGTTCCACTTACTGCGCCAATTAAAATTTTCTGCAATATCGTTCCAAAATTGTTCCGGCTGCTCAACACTTTTTTGATAGGCTTCTTTATACTCTTGTAAAGAATTGATCCTGAAAAAATTTTTACTCATTGTAATTTGTTTTTAAAACCAACCACTTTTCTTTTTCCGTTTTGTTGTGCCGCCGAGGCCAAGTACACCAAGTAATCCGCGAGCTACTTCACGAACAACTGTTCTTCCAACCTGACGAACCATGGTATTCTCGCTCATTTTTTCGATGATGGACTTATCCTCCTTTTCTGATTTAGAAGTTTTCTTTGGTTTTTCAACTTCAGATTCATCTCTACTCGCCTCACTCAATTTTTCATTTAAAATTTCATAAGCGCTTTCACGATCGATCACCTGATTGTATTTTGATACCAATGAACTCGCACTAATAACTGAATTGATCTCTTGCTGATCTAACACACCTATTCTGCTGGCCGGGGCTTTTAAATGCACAGCCGCCAATGGTGTTGGAATACCTTTTTCATTTAAAGCCGATATCAAAGCCTGGCCAATTCCTAAACTCGTTAACAGCTCGTCTGTTTTGTAAAATTCTGATATCGGATAGTTCTCTGCTGTTTTTTTAATGGCTTTTCTATCCTTCTCCGTAAAAGCCCTTAAGGCATGTTGCACTTTTAATCCTAGTTGTGCCAATACTGCATCGGGCACATCGTAAGGGTTTTGTGTACAAAAATAAATACCAACTCCTTTTGATCGTATCAGTTTTATGATGCTCTCTATTTGATCTAACAATGCTTTTGATGCTTCTTTAAATATCAGGTGGGCTTCATCAATAAAAATACACAGCTTTGGTTTTTCCAGATCACCCGCTTCCGGAAATGAACTGTAAATTTCTGCCAGCAAACACAACATAAATGTTGAGAACAGCTTTGGTTTATCCTGTATGTCTGTTAAGCGAATAATAGATGCAATGCCTCTACCCTGCGAATCCAATCTCACAAGATCCGTTACATCAAAACTGGTCTCGCCAAAAAAAACCTCAGCACCCTGACTCTCCAACTCTATTACCTTTCTTAAAATGGTTGATGTTGTTGCGGGCGTAACATTACCATATTCTTTTTGTATCTCTGCTTTTCCTTCACCTGAAATAAATTGCAGCATGGCTTTAAAATCTTTCAGATCAAGCAATGGTAATTTTTTATCATCAGCGTATTTGAACAAAATAGCAACTACGCCGCTTTGTGTATCGTTGAGATCTAAGATCTTTGAAAACAAAACCGGACCAAATTCAGAAACAGTAGCACGCAATTTTGCACCCGGCTCATTTGATAGCGTTAAGAATTCAACTGTTGTTGCTTTTGACTCATAAGGAACGCCAATGGTGTTATGGCGTTCAGTTATTTTTTCATTTACGGCGCCTTGTTTGGCCATGCCGCTCAAATCACCTTTCAGATCCATCATCAACACAGGAATGCCGGCAGCACACATGTTCTCTGCGATCAGTTGCAGCGTAACTGTTTTTCCTGTTCCAGTTGCACCGGCAATTAATCCATGTCTGTTTAGTGTTTTCAGCGGAATGCGCACTTGCGCTTCTTTTTTAGGTTGACCATCTAACATGGCTGCGCCTAATAAAATTGAGTCGCCTTTAGTGGTATAACCCGAACGGATCTGTTCGGTAAATGCTTGAGATCTCTCCATAATAAAAAAGCCTTACGTATTAAAGGTAAGGCTTTTTGTAAAAAATAAACAAAGCAATTATCAACTATTCAGAAGTCGTTAGGTTAGTTTTATTGAAATTTAATATTCTATTTAACTATAAAATTAGTTTGATCGAAAAACCAATAATTTAAATCCTGTTTATTACTCTAATAAAACAAAGGCGGCCCAATAAAACGGATCGTACTTTTTACGCATCTCATTTCGTGTAGCATAAAATGAATCTTTTAAGTTTTTTGTTTTTACTAAACGTGTATAAAACTTCTCCATAAACTCAGCAGTTTCAGCATCCGGAACTTGCCACAAACTCATGACTATATATTCAACTCCCGCCATTTTAAGTGACCGTTGTAAACCATATACTCCTTCCACGCCTTTGATATCGCCTAAGCCTGTTTCACACGCCGAAAGAACTATCAAATTTGTTTTTCTAAGATCAAGTATTGCAACCTCTTGCGCCGTAAGCACACCGTCCTCACCATCGTTATATTCTTCTCTCACCCAAACATCGTTTGCTCCGGCAAAAACAAGCCCTGAACGCATCAATGGGTTTTTATTCACAATAAAATTAGTAATACCTATAGCGTTCTGTCCACCTCGTTTACCACGTGTTTCTCCCTCATCTGAACTGCTTTCATAATAGTCAGATGGGTCGGGAAAGAAAAACCCATGCGTTGCCACGTGCACAATATTTGCCATTGGCGCCTTTGATTTAAACTCACTTTCTTTCGCATCGTTTCCTTTTAAATAATTCACTTCAAAATCAGATCCCTTTAAAACACTCAGTAATTTTTCTGATTCTGTTTTTGTTCCTTCCAAATATGGCCAACTTAATAATGCGGTTGTGTCATGAATAGAAGTTGGTGTATCATACTGAATGTCGCCAAAAATATACATATTTGGCTTTTCAATTTTTGAATCATTATCCTTCATTGCTAATCGCGAGGTGCTGCCTTCTAGTTCCAATCTGTATTTATCACACAGATACGAGTTTTTGCTTTTGTTTAATGCCGCAAACGAGATCTTGTGAAGTAGTCCGCTTGGAGAATAGTAAATGGTTTTTATTCCATTTAAAACCGGTTCCATTGGTTTCCACACCAGGTTATATAAATTCGGGTTTTCCTTGTTTTGTTCACCATAAACGTTTGTTATGTAGTTTTCACCTGTTTCTGCTTTTTTACCAAGCACACTGATCAATTCTTTTTCATCAAACAACTTTATCATTTCAGGTTGCTTGCTTCCTTTTTTTATAATGAGTGCACAATACAACATTTTTGCATTAGCAGAGTCTTTTATTTCTTCATGGTTAAAATTAATAAACTCAATAGCGGCTTCGTTAGGTTTTAAAGCTGCTTGTACATCTTTCCAGTTTATCTTCTGTAATTTATCTAAACTGTTAAATGCAGAAGAACCTTTTACCAATTCTTTTTCAATTGTATTGGCTGCTTCTTCTGCTTCTTTTGTATCTTTTCCTTTATTATAAAGTTGTGCGATCTTCTTTTTAAGGCCTACCCATTCGTCATACTTTTTTATGATACTGCTATCTTTGCTTTCAAGAATGGCGCGTCTCATGGCAGTAGATGATTTTAAAAGCAAGCCTTTGTTTCTGATCGCATAGTTATATACTCTTTCTGTTATCTCCGGCTTCTCGGCTTTTCTTACCAAACAAAATGAATTAAAATTATCAAAGTCTGCGCCAATGCCCTTGAAAAGATTTTCCTTTTCTTTTTCCGACATGGTTGGAAAATTTATCCTGATCGTTTTATTGCATATGTCCAATATCTCATCATGTGCATTTTCTGCAGCAGATAAATTATTTGTTTTATATTCAAGTTGACTGAGTGTTCTTAATGACTTTCTGATCTGGTCGGGGCTTTTAATTTCCCTGTTTATTTGTAACGCAGTAGTATTATTCGTGCGGCAGTTATCAAATTGTTTTAATCTTAAATAAACAAGCGCCTTATTATTTGAAACATTTGCCAACCCAGCTTTGTCACCGGTTTCTTCTTTAATTTTTTTGCTGATCTCTAAATAATAAAGTGCTGAATCGAGTCTGTTTTGCCTCTGATGTATGAGGGCCATATTAGATACACATGCAGATATGCCTTGTTTGTTATTCAACTCTTTCATTGCCTTAAGTCCTTTTGTGAGATACGCCAAACTCTGTGTGTAGTCGCCTTTCTCCAACATTACCAACCCAATGTTATTATTCAATGAAGCTATTTCTGATTTATCATTAGTTCCTTCAATTAATTTATTGGATCTCATTAAATATTCAATAGCTCTATCCAAATCACCAAGATTACGGTAAACATTAGCCATACTATTTAAACACAAACCCATTTCGCGATAATCACGTTCTTGTTCTGTGAGTTTCAATTCCTTATTAAAGTACTCAAGGGCTTTTGGCATATTTCCCAACATAAACGAAGCGTTTCCTGCACCGAAATATGCTTGAATGGCTAAACCTTTTAACATCAACTTTTCAGCAAGATCCAATGCTTTTAAATGGTATTTGAGTGAGTTGCCGGCATCACCTAAACTTAAATAACAATTAGCAAGACTGTCGTATACTTCAGCAAGAAGTTTTTTATTATCGCTTCCTTTCATTAAATCTAAGGCTTGCTGATAATATTCGATGGCAATTTTAAAACCTCCTTTTTTCTGATAAACGTTTCCTATATATAAAAGATTGTCAACAGTTAGATCGTTTTTTTTAAGCGTTCTGATGGTTGAGTCGCTTTTTAAACAATACTTTTTTGCCTCCGGTAAATTTGATTGAGTAAGGAAGTAAGACGCCATTTCATTATACATAAGACTAATTCCTTCAATATCCCCAATTTCTTTTTTAATTGCGATACTCTTATTAAAGCCTTCAAGCACTTTTTCCTTTCGGCCTGCTGCTGCGCAAACAGAAGCCATGTTGTAATAAGCTATCGAAACACCTTTTTTATCATTCAATTGAGTTTTTATTTCAATGCTTTTCTCAAAATACTCAATAGACTTATCTATATTGTTTTCTATGAAATATTGATATGCATAGAAACTATATCCGTCGCCGATCCCTTTTTTATATTTTATTTTTTGGGAAAGCTCAAATGCTTTTTTAGAAAATTGCTGAGCCGTATCTGCATTGTTTTGAAGATAAAGTTTGGCGAGCTCATACATTGCCTGCACCTTAGTGGTATCGTGTTTTGCTTTTTTTAAAACAGTGTTGAGGGAGTCGTAGGCGTTTGTTTGAGAATACATTCTTACTGAACAAAGAACTAAAAGAACAAGGATACATTTTTTCATAGAAGCACGTTTTTTAAGTTTCAGATAAATGAGTAGCTGGTTTTAAATATAAAAATGATTTTTCAATTATCCTTTAATTACAATTTTAAAAGATAAATTGAGAATGATTGGTTTTTGTATAATTTTTTGATTTAGACTTTCTTGTATAACAGTATACAAACAAAAATCCCCAACTTTAGTTGAGGATTTTTTTAGATTCATTTTTAGGGACTTACTATTTAGTGTTTAATTAAACGAATGGTTTTTATTTGCCCATTCGAAATAGACTTTAAAAAGTAAACGCCTTTGGCTTGCTAGCTCGGGTTTGATAAAATAGTTACGAAATAGTCGGAGGCGGCTCCAATACCGATCCACACGACTTACACGTACGAAGCTCTTTACTTTCATAAAACTTTTTGAATTCGCCTTGAAACTGCGTTTGAATATCAGTCAACTGAAAATAAACTTCGTGTAATTTATGATTACAGTTTTCGCAGAACCACAATAAACCGTCTTTTTCAGTATCCTTTCTTTTGCGCTCAATAACAAGTCCAATGGTGTCTTTAAAGCGACGCGGATTATGTGGAATCTTTGGAGGAAGTAAAAATATCTCACCTTCTTTAATGGGCACCTCTTGCATTTTTCCATCAATCTGAACTTGCACTATCACATCGCCTTCTAATTGATAGAAGAATTCTTCGCTTTCGTTGTAATGATAATCTTTACGTGAATTAGGACCGCCAACAACCATGATGATGAATTCGGTGTCCTTATAAACCACTTTATTGTTTACGGGTGGTTTCAATAAATGGCGATTTTCATCGATCCACTTTTTAAAATTAAATGGTAATGTAAGCATAGGTTGAAGTTAAAAGAAAAAAGTCAAATTTAAAAGAGGAGAAAAGAAATTAACCACAGAGTGCGCATTCGCGCTACACAGAGGTTTACGCAGAGAACACAGAGTTATATTAAATGTGTTCATTATTATCACAATCTCCGCGACCTCTGCGCCAACCATTGCGAAGGCCGCAGGCCGCTCTGCGGTTTATGCCTCTTAAAAATTATGCACTTTATTCGCCAACAAATACTCCGCTATTTGCACGGCATTAGTAGCAGCGCCTTTACGCAAGTTGTCTGCCACTATCCACATGTTCAATGTTTTTGGTTGCGTTTCATCTCTGCGAATTCGGCCAACAAATACCTCATCCTTTTCATGCGCGTTCATTGGCATCGGATAAATTTGATTGGCCACATCGTCTTCCACAATTAATCCTTTTGTATTCTTTAATAATGTAAATACATCTTTCAGATCATATTCTTTTTCAAACTCCAAATTCACACTTTCGCTATGGCCGCCCATTACCGGAATACGAACAGTTGTAGCGGTAACACGAATAGAATCATCACCCATGATCTTTTTAGTTTCATTCACCATTTTCATTTCTTCTTTGGTGTAACCATTATCAACAAACACATCAATTTGCGGGATCACATTCAGGTCGATCTGATATTTATACGCCATCTCATCGCTCTTGCCGTTATTCTTGCGCTCATTCATTAATTGATTAACCGCTTTTACACCGGTACCTGTAACACTTTGATAGGTTGACACAACCACACGTTTAATTTGGTATGCTTTGTGTAATGGCTCTAAAGCTACTACCATTTGAATGGTTGAACAATTTGGGTTTGCAATGATGAGATCGTTTTTTGTAAGCACATGCGCATTTACTTCAGGAACCACTAATTTTTTTGTGGGATCCATGCGCCATGCAGATGAGTTATCAATTACAACCGTGCCCACCTCAGCAAATTTTGGCGCCCACTCTAGCGAAGTGCTTCCACCGGCCGAAAATAAAGCAATATGAGGTTTAGCTGCAATAGCATCTGTCATCGAATGTACCTTATACTTTTTTCCGTTGAACTCGATCTCTTTACCAACCGAACGTTCAGAAGCAACCGGAATTAATTCGGTAACCGGAAAATTTCTCTCTTTTAATACCTGTAACATTTTTGTGCCTACTAATCCTGTGGCACCTACTACTGCAATTTTCATTTTTGTTTATTTTATTTTGTTTACTCTCTTATAAAATTCACCTTCTTTAAAACCTTACGGATACAAAAAAGCCTCTCCAACTTGGAAAGGCTCTGGTTTATATCCTTTAATAAATAAAACGCCTTTCCCTTAAAAAGGAAATTTCTTAGTGCGTTTTATCTTAATACAGTTTTTCATTTTCGTGTGTGCAAATATCAAAACTTTTTATTCAATTGCAAAAGAAATTACACTGTTCATTCTTTAATTCAATTCGCGCCTTTATTATTTAATCCTATCTTCGCTGCATGAAAGCCAGCGCCAAATCGTGGATCATTTTGATCATTCTCTCCATCGTGTGGGGCAGTTCCTTTATTCTCATGAAAAAAGGCATGGAGGCTTTTAGCAGCGATGAAGTGGCGGGTTTACGCATTGCCATTGCCTTTTTATTTTTAGTTCCGTTTTACATCAAACACCACGCAATTGATTTTAAAAAGAATTTCATGGGCTTAATGCTCATGGGTGTTTTCGGGAATTTAATTCCTGCTTTTTTATTTACAAAGGCCGAAACGCAGATCAGCAGCAGCTTAACCGGAATGCTTAACGCCTTAACGCCTTTGTTTACAATTGTTGTGGCCTTCTTTTGGTTCAAAACAAAATTTAAAACGGTTCAATTAGTTGGGATCATGAGTGGTTTGGTTGGTGCTATGGTGTTGTTGTATTTTAACGATGGCGGAGATACCTCAACCAATGTGTTGTATAGTTTATTGGTTGTGGCAGCCACTATTTGTTACGCAATAAGTGTAAATGGCATTAAGCATTATTTGAGCAATATGAATTCGGTTACAGCTACAGTAGGAGCTTTTACCATAACCGGACCAATTGCATTGGCCTATTTATTTATTCAAACCGATTTTATTAACGACCTGAAAACCAACCCAATAGCATTAAGCTCATTGGGTTATGTGAGCATTTTGGCCATTGTGGGCTCGGCTTTATCGGTTATTGTTTATAATACCCTTATTAAAGAGGCAGGAACAGTTTTTGCATCTACCTGTACCTATCTGATCCCCATTATTGCTGTGATCTGGGGGGTTTTAGACGGCGAAACCGTTAATTTGCTGCAAATGTCAGGTGTAATTGTGGTTATTTTCAGTGTTTATCTGATAAATAGGCGTTAAAATTTTTGCACAATCGGTTTTTTCTACTAAATTTGCATCCCCTTATAAAAAATTATTAACAATTTCTGTTGTAGTGTTAAGGGGCTTCAACAGATATAAAAAACGAACGCATCATGTACGCAATTGTAGAAATAGCCGGGCTCCAGTCCAAAGTGGCAAAAAAACAACGTGTTTTTGTGCACCGCCTCGAGGCTACAGAAGGAAGCGCCATTGAATTGGGCAAAGTACTTCTTATCGACAACAACGGTAAAATTACCGTTGGA
>JBKDKI010000086.1:0-2734 GCA_046345155.1 Sphingobacteriaceae bacterium | reverse complement strand
GAAAAATGACCAAAGTAAATCAGTTGCGCTAATTTGGGTTGAAACTGGATTGTTGTTTGGATTGCCGCCTGGCCAACTATGACTGCCGTCCGTGGTGGCATAATGATGAATTTCTACATTACATGAACAGTTATGTATTTTAATGAAGTCGTAATTCGTTCCATTGCCATTTATAATTGTGTCTCTTGATTGACAATTGTTTTTCTGTGACCATAAATTCATGGTACTGTCTTGTGATGGGAAAAATATAGCTGTCAAAGGAGGAGCACCACCCATACCGCCATTATAAAATACAATCGGGTCAACTTTCGAATGAAAACTAATAATTGGAACTTTATTTAACGGATTGCATGGATAATACATTTGGGAACATGCATTTGGGGCTATTGCTGCAAAACGATGGCTCAATTCGCAAGCTAGTCTGTAGCATAGCATACCGCCATTTGAAGAACCTGTTGCGTAAACTCGGGTCGTGTCAATTGGATAATTTGAAAACAAAGTATCTAATAAATTATCTATGAAGCCTACATCGTCAACATTTTGATTCATTGCAGGAGGACAACAATTACCGGCATTCCAAGACCGATTTTGATTAAAAACCCGGCCTTCAGGATAAACTACTATGAAACCCGAAATATCTGATTTTTCTGAAAGTTTGCTTTGATATGCAAACACTGTCCAACCCTGTGAGCTTGTTGCTGCCTGTTGTCCTCCATGAAAACCCAATATTAATGGGTAATTTGTGTTTGAATTATAACCGAGTGGCAAATGAATGTTGAAATTTCTCCATACGTTGCCAACGTATATGCTATCGTAAATATCTGTTTGCCCAAAAGAAGAGGTCAGAATTATCAAGTTCAAGCTGATAAGTATTAATAATCTTTTCATAATTGCTTAATTATTTTTTGTGTATAGGTTTGTTGGCCATATTTTAATGAAATAAAGTATAATCCATTTTTCAAGTTTGAAATGTCAATTTTATTTTTGTTTTGGTCTTTAATAATTAATTGACCGATAGCATTTGTAATTTCAATTTGAGTATTGTCGTTTGAAGGTAAGACAATATTTATTTCGGTATTTGCAGGATTGGGAAAAATAGATATTGCTTTTGCATTTGAATTTGTCTCATCAATTGATGTTATGTTGCACATTACTGCATTTAACCTTTCCCAAATGCTATTGCAAAATTGTGTTGGAACCTCTCCACCACTTACTTGATTACCCATTCTAATTACTACTAAACCTAAACTTTTTGAAATACTTAAGATTTGACCGTTTTTTCCAAGGCCGGCAATCATATCACTTGGTGCTGCTGGCGCATAAGAACCTGGAAAAACTATCTGAGAGGTTGGAACCATATAGGAAGATTTTCCATTCAGCCACCATAAATAGCCATAAGATAGATTAAGACTTTGAGAAGTGTTAGTCATTTGGTGAATATAGGTGGTATCGTAAAGTAATGTATCGGTGTTCCAAATGCAGTTATTTTGAATTAATAAACCGAAACGAGCCATACTTCGAACTTTGCTAACGAATACATTGTCGTAATCAACATAAGTCCAAGCCCCAGTCATGCCAGTTTTTGTTTTTAGTTTTGTTTGTGTGTAAGTATTAATAGGTGTGCCAGTTGCAGTTGTTAATACGCTTTCTAAAAGAGTGTATGGAGCATTGTGATAAGCCCAACGAGTTCCTGCGTCAGCTAAATAGTTTAAACAAGTGTCAATTGTGCAATGATTGTCAGGCACACCATCGTCAAGACCCGAAGTCATTGTTAATTGATTTCTGATTTTGATTTTGTTTTCTTGGGTTATCGTGCAATTCGTCCAACCTGCACCTAAGTATGTTGATGAAGTGTCTGTAATTGATAAATAATTTTCTTCCTGTGCTTTACCTACTAAAAAGGAAGTAATTGTCTTACCTGCGGATGCCCAATACCATAAACTATCTTTCGTATAAGTTCCAAAGTATTTTTCTAAAACTATTTTGCCGTCTTTTAATACAATAAAACCTTTAGTGTCTTGTTGCTGCAAATAATCATATAAAGTATCAATTTCATTTAAGCACCAACCTAAAGAAGCAGGAGAAATGGTGTCCCAAGTAGCCGTAGAACTTAGTGGAGGGAAGTAAAGGGTTTGTGCTTTTGTCGCTTGGAATAAACTTGTCAAGCCGATAATTGTTAGAAGTAATATTTTTTTCATTGTGTCAAGATTTAATGTAAGACTGATAAAATTGTCAAAGGTTTAATCGGGAGTAGTCTTGTCTTATAGGGTTGCACATAATGGTTTGAGTGTTTCTGTAAATATTTTCCATAGTTACTTAGTTTGATTTAAATAATTGTTTAAATCCATTACACTTGATAAAATAAAATTGCATTTCAACTAATCGTTTTTAGCACGCATGAAGCTTATTACTTTGCAAGTATTAATATCGAAGATAAAAATTATTTAAATAGTAGGCGCGACTCAAATTAGTCAAAATTCAACTCTTTTTTATAAAGTATACTACGTTTTTTGTAAGCGTGTCAATTTTATATGGTTATTGTGTATAGTGTAATATAGATTTTCAATTGTAGACCTTAATTATCAAATCAATTAGCCCACATAAGCCCGCACCAATTATAATTGTCCAAGACATCCAGTCTTTAAATTCATTGTTTTTGTGTTTAAGAAACAAAATATGAAGTCCTAAATGCACAATCATAAAAATGTTGAATCCTTTTATAAACGCTTCTAAG
>JBKDKI010000085.1:0-261481 GCA_046345155.1 Sphingobacteriaceae bacterium | reverse complement strand
AAGCTTTTTTGTGGTCTCTCCTTTGTTTTTGAGAAACTTGCTATCTTTTGGTTATCAATTCTGTCAATGAACGTCTTCTATATATTCTGGACTCCTTCTAGCCTACTCCAAGTTTCATTTCACAACTACATCTTGTTTCCTACTAAATTCCAACCTTCAATACTTCTTCTGAACGATCCCTCTTCTTCATTTCTTCCAAATCGGGGGTGCAAAATTACATACTATTTTCTTTTCCACAAAATATTTTTCGAAAAATTTTTACTTTTTCTTAAAATATCTGCTTTAAAGCCCCAAATTTTAATGAACGATGTGTTTTTGGGGAGCGCAAAGATAGATACTGAATTTCTCTTAAACAAATTTTTATTAACCTTTTATTGTTAGTTGCTGATTTCTAGCGAAATAAAAACACTATCTCAAGCGGCAAAAGCCCAATTAGCAAGCCTAACACCCCTTTTGTGATCCTTTTTTGTTCAAAATTCAAAACCGCTTTTACTTATTATTTTGTTTAGCTTTACACCACTAAATGAAAAAGGTACTTATACTCACTTACTATTGGCCTCCCAGCGGTGGCGCCGGTGTTCAGCGCTGGCTTAAGTTTGTAAAATACTTACAGGGTTTTAACTGGGAACCCATTGTTTACACAGCCTCAAACGGCGAAATTCCCGAAATAGACACTAGTTTAGAAAAGGATGTTCCAAAGAACATCACCATTCTTAAAACTCCTATTTGGGAGCCTTATAGCGCTTACAAAGCCTTAATTGGCCAAAAAAAGAATGAAAAAATTAATGCGGCCTTTTTAAATGAAAGTAAAAAAAAGAGTCCCTTGAATAATTTGGCTATTTGGATACGAGGTAATTTTTTTATTCCGGATGCCCGCAAATTCTGGATCAAACCTTCTATAGCCTATTTAAGCGATTATATCTCTAAAAATAAAATTGACGCGATCATTAGCAGCGGACCGCCTCACAGCATGCACCTCATTGCAAAAGGCCTGAAGAAGAAATTTCCGCAGATCAAATGGGTGGCTGATTTCAGAGATCCATGGACTAATATTGATTTTTACGCCGATCTTAAACTCACTAAATGGGCCGATGCCAAGCATAAACGTTTAGAGAAAGAAGTGTTGAATGAATGTGATGCCGCTATTAGTATTGGAAACGGCATGAATACAGAATTCCAAAGCATAAACAATAGCCCATCTCAATTAAGCAAATTTTATGTGATCACCAATGGATTTGATGATGATGATCTTTTAAAAACACAAGTTGAAAAAGATAAAAAATTCAGCATCGCTCACATTGGCACACTAGTTAAAAGCCGCAACCCCGAAGGTTTATGGCGTGTTTTAAAAGAACTTACCATTGCTAACAAAGCATTTAAAGATGCGCTTGAAATAAAGCTGGTTGGTAAACTGGATATTGCCGTAAAAGAAAGTATTGAAAAACACAACTTATGGCAATTTGTACGAAAGATAGATTACCTGCCGCACAGCGAAGTTATTGCCGAACAACAACGGTCAAAAGTGAATTTATTGCTGGTTAATCAAACCCAAAACGCAAAAGGTATTTTAACCGGAAAATTCTTTGAATACCTATCGGCTGGCGCGCCAATACTGGCTATAGGGCCGGTTGACGGCGATCTGGCACAAATACTAAACGAAACCCAAGCGGGATACATCAGTGATTTTAATGACGAAACAACGCTTCAAAAAAACATTTTAAGTCTGTTCGAAAACCAACACATCACGCGCAACGAAGCTGCTATAAAAAATTATTCACGAAAAAATTTAACTAAAAAACTTTCGGAGATTTTAAATGATTTAACCAAATAATTGAGGGTAAATTATAATTTTGTGAACTCGAAAAAAGGAAATTATGGGAAGAATATTTGAAAAACGTAAAGCCACCATGTTTAAACGCTATGCTAAAATGGCAAAAGCGTTCACTAAAATTGGAAGAGAAATTGCTATATCTGTGAAAGCCGGTGGCCCTAACCCCGACACTAATGCGCGTTTACGTATGATCATTGCGAATGCAAAGGCTGTAAATATGCCAAAAGCAAACGTTGATGGCGCTATTAAACGTGCAAGTGAAAAAGATGCAAGCAATTACGAAGAGGTGATCTATGAAGGTTATGCGCCACATGGCGTGCCTGTTTTAGTGGAGTGCACAACAAACAATCCTAACAGAACCGTTGCCAGTGTACGTATGTATTTCTCAAGAGCAGAAGGCGCTTTAGGAACAAATGGTTCTGTAAGCTTTATGTTTGAGCGCAAAGTGATGTTCAAAGTTTCTGCTGCCGGATTAAATAAAGATGACATGGAATTGGAATTGATCGATCACGGTTTAGAAGAAATTAATTTAGATGAAGAACACAACCAGTTCATCATTCAAACTGCTTTTAGCGATTACGGCAACATGCAAAGTGCGCTTGAAACCAGAAAAATTGAAGTGATAGAAACCAGTAAAGTATACCTCCCAACTACTACTAAAGAATTAACACCTGAACAAGAAGCGGATGTGATGGCCATGATCGAAAAGATGGAAGAGGATGATGATATTGAGGCCGTATATCATAACATCGGATAATTGTAATTGGTTTTAATTTCTTTAAACTTCATTTGGAAAAACGCTGGAATATAATTGATGCCAAACAAGCAAAAGATCAGGTTTTAAAGGTACAGGAGATCTTAAAAGTTGACAGGGTTATAGCAACCCTTTTATGCCAGCGCCATTTATATTCTTACGACGATATAAAAACGTTTTTCAGACCAGAGTATTCGCAATTACATGATCCTTTTTTAATGAAAGGTATGGATATTGCCATTGATCGTATTTCCAATGCCATTCACAAAAACGAAAAAATATTGATCTATGGCGATTACGATGTGGATGGAACTACCGCTGTAAGCGTTGTATATAGCTTCTTTAAACAACACACCAATTTAATTGATTATTATATTCCGGATAGATATGCAGAAGGATATGGTATTTCATTTAAAGGAATTGACTTCGCGAAAGAAAATGGCTTTTCACTCATTATTGCTTTAGATTGCGGAATAAAAGCCATTGATAAGATCAATTACGCAAATGAAAAACAGGTTGATTTTATTATTTGCGACCATCACTTACCTGGTGATGAAATCCCCAAAGCTGTTGCGGTACTTGATCCTAAACAAACCGATTGCCCATATCCTTATAAGGAATTAAGCGGTGCAGGCATTGGTTTTAAATTGATAGAGGCTTACTCCATTAAACACCAATTGGATGTTACTAAATGTTACGCCTTTCTTGACCTTGTGGTTACAAGTATTGCGGCAGATATTGTTCCTATTACCGGTGAAAATCGTGTACTGGCTTATTTTGGTTTAGAGAAGATCAACGACAATCCCAGACCCGGAATAAAGGCTTTACTGAACCTGAATCAATTGGTTAAACAAATAAACATCACCAATTTAGTTTTTGTGTTGAGTCCGCGTATTAACGCTGCAGGCCGCATTAAACATGGCAGTGCAGCAGTTGAATTATTAGTGAGTGAAGATGAAGCTGTAGCTAATGAACTGGCTAAAGCTATTAACGATACAAATACCCAACGCAAAGATCTGGATATGGGCACAACCACAGAAGCCTTTGCTATGTTGGAGAATAATCCTATCACCGAATTCAAGAAAACAACAGTTTTGTTCAGTGATAAATGGCATAAGGGTGTAGTTGGTATTGTAGCTTCGCGATTGATCGAACGTTATTACAAACCAACCATCATTCTTACTGAAAGCGATGGCAAAGCAACCGGCAGTGCCCGCAGTGTGCGCGATTACGATGTATACACAGCCATAGAAAAATGCAGCGATCTGTTAGAACAATTTGGCGGACATAAATTTGCCGCCGGATTAACTTTGAAAAAAGAAAATGTAAATGCCTTTATTGAAAAGTTTGAAGATGTTGTAAGCAAATCCATAAAAGATGAGCAACTCATTCCTCAAATTGTAATTGATGCAGAAGTTGAATTTCATGAGATCACTCCAAAATTGGTTCGCATTTTAAAACAATTTGCACCACACGGACCGGAAAATATGACGCCTTTATTTTGCAGCAGAAGTGTTTATGATACAGGATGGGCGAGGATCGTAGGGGCAAACCATTTAAAACTTGAATTGTATCAAAAATCAAATCCGAATATCAGATTCAATGCAATTGGATACGACAAAGGTGATTACGTGAAATTCTTTCATGATAAAACACCAATGGATATTGTTTTTAAAATTCAAGAGAATGAATTCAATGGCAAGATATCTACTCAACTGATCATTGAAGATCTAAAGATCAGCTAATTTATTTCCCAAATTTCTCTACGTCCTCTTTCGATATCTCTTTATTTCCTAAAATGATCAATCGCTCGATCACATTTCTGAATTCACGGATATTTCCAGGCCAGTTGCGCGCCTGAAGCGCTTTAATGGCATCGGCTGAAATGGTTTTACTCACGCCCATCTCCTCGCAAATGGTTTTCATGAAATGCTCTGTTAATAGAGGAATATCATCCTTTCGATCATCTAAACCCGGTACATGAATAGGGATAACGCTTAAACGGTGATACAAATCCTCTCTGAAATTTTCTTTTTCGATCTCTTTCTTCAGATCTTTATTTGTAGCGGCAATCACACGTACATTCACTTTTATCTCTTTATCCCCACCTACTCTTGTGATCTTATTTTCCTGCAAGGCACGCAATACTTTTGCCTGTGCGCTTAAACTCATGTCACCAATTTCATCTAAAAAAATGGTACCACCTTCAGCCAATTCAAATTTCCCTTTGCGTTGTGCAACAGCACTGGTAAATGCGCCTTTTTCGTGACCAAACAATTCACTTTCTATTAATTCGCTTGGAATGGCTGCGCAATTCACTTCAATTAATGGTCCGGATGCGCGATTACTTTTTTCGTGGATCCATTTTGCCACCAACTCTTTACCGCTTCCGTTGCTTCCTGTGATCAACACGCGAGCCTCGGTTGGCGCTACTTTTTCAATGATATCTTTTACATTATTAATAGCATCAGAAGCTCCGATCATATCCACCGAGCGGGCAATTTTTTTCTTGAGCACTTTGGTTTCCTGCACCAGTTCATTTTTTTGCATGGCATTGCGAACCGTTACCAACAAGCGATTAAGGTCTATTGGTTTTGCTAAGTAATCATAAGCACCTTTTTTAACGGCATCAACTGCCGTTTCAATATTTCCATGCCCACTCATGATGATCAAAGCACTTTCGCAATTTGACTCCATTAATTTTTGCAAGAGTTCAATGCCATCCAATTTTGGCATTTTAATATCACTCAATATCACATCGTATTTGTTTTTAAGTGCAAGATCTAATCCTTGAGCACCATCTTCCGCTTCTTCTACCTGATATTTTTCAAATTCCAAGATCTCGCGGATCGAGCGGCGAATGGCCTTTTCATCATCTATGATCAGTATTTTAGACATAATATTTTGTTTAAGTTTTAGTGCGAATTAGCTTGAATGATCTCATGCAAAGCGCCTTCTTTTAATGAATAGGTTGATACACGAATGCCTTTTAAGAAATATCGTTCCATTACAAAATGGATCAGTAAACACGACACAACCATCATATCCACGCGCATTTCTACTAGGCCTTTCATTTGCTTGCGTTCGGCTAAAGTTGAAGCAATAACCTTTGATGTGATCAAATTAAAGTCATGAACGCTCACATCAAATTCCGTTTTAGTTTTCACAAAAGGCTCACCATTCAATTCACCATGTATCATCTCCACTACCGAATCAAAAGCACCTGAAGAACCAATTAATTCATGTGGTTTGTATTGTTCAATGGCTTTATCTAAGTCTGCCAATTCATTTAATAAATAGGCATTAAAAATTTCGATCTCGTGTTCGGTAATAGGATCACTGGGTTTTAATTTTTCCAATAATCTGGCGGCGCCTAATTGGTAACTTTTTTTCCAGAAGATCTGATCATTATTTCCAATAATAAACTCGGTACTTCCACCACCAATATCCATGATCAATGAGGGTTGATCGGATAATGTAACTGCCAATTTATTTCCCTTATATATTAGATCTGCTTCTTTATTCCCATCAATGATACTGATAGTTATTCCGGATTCTTTCAAAACCTTCTCCGTAAATTCAATTCCATTTTGCGCATCACGTATGGCTGAAGTTGCAAATGCGTAAATATGGTCAACATTTAATGAATTGATCTTTTCCTTGAATTGATGTAATGCGTTTATACCTCTGCTAAAAGGTATTTCTTTTATAATTTGCTTGTTTATTCCACCTTCACCAAGTTTAACTGGAATCTTAGATGTATAAACACTTTTAAAGGATGAACCATTCACATCAACCACTAAAAGATTAAATGTGTTTGTTCCACAATCTATAACAGCTATTCGCATTTGTTAAATTTATCAACTTTTTTTCACAAACCTATTGGAAACGCATCCTTTTTTTTGTAACTTTATTAGTCTAACACTTAAAACACAAAAATGAAAAAAATCTTTACGCTAATTTTATTGAGCTTAACACTTTTTAGCTCGGCGCAAAATGTAAATCCAGAATATGTGGATGGTCAGATCTTCCTCAAATTCAAATACGGGACAATTAAAAATCTGAACAGTGCTGATCCTAATAATATTCCACTAGATAAGATATCTATCTTAAAGGAATTGATCACAAAGTATGGTATCACTAAAGCCTACAAGCCTTTTTACCAGGCTGATGACGATGCGAAGTTAACGCACATCCTTCAATTGGAATTTACAAAAGCCAACTTGATCGAAAGCTTGATCGCTGATCTTACTAAAGAAAGAACAGTAGAATATGCCGAAAAGGTAATGTTATTAAAAACGCATGCAACGCCAAATGACCCAACTTTCCCATCACATCTAACACAAATTGGCGCTCAAAACGCATGGAATATTTGGAATGGTACAGCTAATGGTAATTCGCCAATAACTGTTGCAATTGTTGATAACGCGATTGCAATTAACCATGTTGACCTAACAGGAAATGTTTGGGTGAATCCGGGTGAAATTGCAAGTAATGGAATTGATGATGACAGCAATGGTTATATTGATGATATTAATGGTTGGGATCCGGCAGATGGTGATAACAACCCAATCCCAACGAACAACGCCATGAACCATGGTACGCATTGCGCAGGTATTGCCGGTGCAAGAACGGATAATGGAATTGGAATTGCGTCAATCGGATGGAATATTAAGATCATTGGTGTGAAATGTGCTAAAAACACCGATCCAACAACATCTGTAGGTTTCGGTTATCAAGGTATCATTTACGCTGCAAAAGCTAAGGCACGTGTTATCTCTTGCTCATGGGGCGGTACCGGTGCGCCTTCAGCAGCTGCGCAATCAATTATTGATTATGCATGGAATAAAGGTTGCATCATCATCGTTTCTGCGGGTAACGATAACAACTCCGTTTTACACTATCCTGCAGCATATAATAATGTTTATGCCGTTGCTGCTTGTTCAGGTACAAATGTAAAATCAAGTTTTTCATGTTTTGGGACTTGGGTTGACATTACAGCGCCAGGAAACAACATCAACAGTACATTACCGGGAAACAATTACGGACAACAATCAGGAACTTCAATGGCTTGTCCATTAGTTGCCGGTTTAGCGGGTTTAATGCTTTCTAAATACCCTGGCATGACTCAAACCGATGTTTTAAATTGTATTTCAACTACTGCAGCTAACATTTACACTATTAGTGGAAATGCAGCTTATACACCAAACTTATTAGGTGCAGGAAGAATTAATGCTTTTCAAGCAATGCAATGTGCAGCTAACTTTACAACCTATCCGCCAATTGCAAATTTCTATGCATTAACACGTAACACCTGTCCGAACACAAATATCCAATTCACTGATAGTTCAATGTATGCACCTACTACATGGACATGGAATTTCCAAGGAGGTACCCCAGCTACATCAACCTCTTCTAACCCAAGTGTTATGTGGGCAACTCCCGGTGTATATAATGTAACTTTAACAGCAGGAAATGCTAACGGAACTAATACAAAGATCAAAACAAGTTATATTACTGTAGCAGGGCCAATTGCATTGCCATTACAAGAAGGTTTTCAATTAACACAATTTGTACCTGCTGGTTGGTCTACTTACAACATTGATAACGATAGCGTTTTCTGGAAAAGAAAAATTGGTGTTGGCGGATTTACAGTAAATGCATCTGCAGCTTGTGCGATGTTTAATGATTATGATGAAGATGCAACCGGTATGCGTGAAGACATCAGAACACCGCGTTACAATTTCAGTAATGTTGCCAACGCCAGGTTAAGATTTGATGTGGCCTATAAACAATATGATAATACAGCCAATATTACACCACAAAATCCTTTCTCAGATACCCTGGAAGTGCGATTAACAACAAATTGCGGAACCAACTGGACAAGTATCTATAATAAAGGTGGGCAAACACTTTCTACATCCCCTGGAACATTGCAGGCCAATGTGTTTGTTCCAACGGCAACCGAATGGAGAAGAGACAGTATCATTATATCAAGTCAGGCTGGTTTCCAATCGAGTGTGATGTTTGCATTTACAAACAGAGGTCATTATGGGCAGGCTATGTATGTAGATAATATCAACATTTATCTTCCGCCTCCAACCATGTCGGTTACAAGTCCAACTGCAGGTTGTACAGGTTCCGCCATCACATTTACAAATAACACCTTAGGTGCTGCAGGCTATACCTGGAGTGCTAATCCTGCGGCAACAATTTCTGCGCCAAACGGAACAAATACAAATATTACATTTGCTACGGCAGGTTTGTATACTATTACTTTAGTTGCAAATAACGGAACCGTTACAGCTTCATTAACAAAAACAATTTCCGTTGCTGTTCAGCCAACTGTAGCTTTAACCACTTCATCAAACAATATTTGTTCGGGCACCACTTTAACTTTGACTGCTAGCGGTGCAAGTACCTATAGCTGGAGTACAAGTGCAACAACAAGCACAATAGCTGTAACACCTACTGCAAATACAACTTACACGGTACAAGGTAATAACGCTAATTGTTTCCAAGTTCAATCGGTTGCTATTAATGCAACATTAACTCCAACTGTATCTGTTACTAACCAAACCATATGTGCGAGCGGTACTGCAACTTTAACTGCTAGTGGCGCTTCAACATATTCTTGGAGTACTGGTTCAACTAGTAATCCTTTATTGGTTTCGCCTGCTTCAAACACTGTGTACACTGTAATTGGTAAAAACGGAATTTGCGCGAATACGAAAACGGTAAGTGTAACTATTGGATCAAGCATAACCATTGTACCAGTGGCTACAACTCCAACAATTTGTACCGGCGGTACTGTTGGTTTATCGGCAACAGGGGCTACTACTTATACTTGGCAACCAGTAAACTTGAACGGAAGTGCTATTACAGTTACACCTGGATCGAGTACCACTTATACCGTTAGCGGAACAAATAGTGGTTGTAATGGAACATCTACCATCAACGTTTCGATTATCTCTGCTCCTGCCCTTGTTTTAACTCCTAGCAGCAGCTCTGTTTGTGCCGGTGGTTCATCTACCATCAATGCCAGCGGTTATACAACGTATACTTGGATGCCTGGTAACTTAAATGGTAACTCAAATGTATTTACGCCGCCATCAAATCAAACTTATACAGTAAGTGGTAAAATTGGAAATTGTAATGGCACGCAAACTGCAGTGATCAATGTGGTTAATATCCCTACAGTATCTATTACTGGTAATACTGTGATCTGTGCCGGTAAAAATGCCAACTTAACTGCTAATGGCGCTGCTTCATATAGTTGGAGTACAGGTCCTACTACTTCTACGATCTCAGTTAGTCCATCAACATTAACTACTTATGTTGTTACAGGTAATAACAGTACTTGCAGTAACACTGCAGCAATATCGGTAAGTGTTAATCCTAACCCTACGTTAGCGATCTCATCAAGTTCAAATCCTATTTGTGTTGGTGATGGTGTTAATTTAACCGGTAGTGGTGCAAACACTTATACTTGGAGCACTAATACTTCATTTAACCCGATCTATGAAACTCCAACAGTTACTACTACCTATACAATTACAGGTACTGTAAATGGATGTACTTCAACTGCAGTATTTACTCAATCAGTAAATGCTTGCGGTGGTGTTGGTTTACAAAGTCAAATATTATCTAGTACAGATCTACTGATTTTCCCTAACCCAACCAATGATCAAATAACAATTTCTTATGTAGGTAAGAAGTTTGACTATGTGATCTATGACAATATCGGCAGATTGATCACATCAGATAAAGACATTACTGATCAGGTAAAATTAAAAGTGAATGAATACGCAAAAGGTGTTTACTTTATTGAGATCAATACTGGAAACGAGCGTAGCCGACGTAAGTTGATCATTGATTAATTACAAGGTTTGTTCTATTTATTAAAAAGTCCGCCTTGTGCGGACTTTTTTTATGACTTTCCTTCACAAAACGATCTTTCATTAACACAATATTTCTAATTTTACGCCATGACAAACGCTATACAGATACTCGAAAAAGCAATTACAGAAGCATTAGCTTCGTTATACAATATACAAGCACAAAAAGTTATACTGCAAAAAACACGCAAAGAATTTGAAGGTGATTATACATTAACAACATTTAATTACACTAAAGAATCAAAAAAGAAACCGGAAGAATTAGGTGAAGAGATCGGTACCTTTTTACGATCGCACAACCCACAAATTGCCGGCTATAATGTGGTTAAAGGCTTTTTAAATATACATTTTACAAACTCCTTTTGGGCAAATTATTTGAATGAAACCGTTATTGAAAAATACACCGGTTATAAAAAACCAAACAGCACTAACAAAACCATTTTATTAGAATACAGTAGTCCAAACACAAATAAACCATTGCATTTAGGACACATCAGAAATAACTTATTGGGTTATTCGGTTGCTGAGATCCTAAAAGCAAACGGAAATAAAGTAATTAAAACTAACATTGTTAATGATAGAGGAATTCATATTTGCAAAAGCATGATAGCCTGGCAAAAATTTGGCAATGGCGAAACACCTCAATCATCGGGGTTAAAAGGCGATCATTTAGTTGGGAAATATTATGTTGAGTTTGATAAAGCTTACAAAAAACAAATTAGTGAACTGGTTGAAAAAGGCTTAACAAAAGAAGAAGCAGAAAAAAAAGCACCCTTGATGTTAGAAGCTCAGGAAATGCTTTTAAAATGGGAACAAGGGGATAAGGATGTTATTACCTTATGGGAGACAATGAACAGCTGGGTTTATAGCGGATTTGATGTTACCTACAAAACCCTTGGAGTTGATTTTGATAAGATTTACTACGAAAGTCAAACGTATATTTTAGGGAAAGATATTGTAAAAGAAGGATTGGATAAAAATGTTTTTTACAAGAAGGAAGATGGAAGTGCACGCATCGATCTTACTGCTGATGGATTAGATGAAAAGGTTGTATTGAGATCGGATGGCACCAGTGTGTACATTACGCAGGATATTGGAACTGCCGTTCTACGTTTCAAAGATTTTCCTGATTTGACACAGGCTATTTACACTGTAGGTAACGAGCAAGATTATCACTTTAAAGTATTATTTATCATACTTGATAAACTTGGTTACAAATGGGCAAAGGAATGCTACCATTTAAGTTATGGTATGGTTGAATTACCTGAAGGTAAAATGAAAAGCCGCGAAGGTACTGTTGTAGATGCAGACGATCTGTTACAGGAAATGTTCAGCACATCAAAACAAACAACACAGGAACTTGGAAAGGTAGAAGGGTTTTCAGAAGCAGATCTGAACGAGTTATACAAAACCATTGGATTGGGAGCCTTAAAGTATTTTATGCTGAAAGTTGACCCTAAAAAGAAAATGCTGTTTGACCCTAAGGAAAGCATTGATTTTAATGGTCATACCGGTCCGTTCATTCAGTACACACATGCCCGTATTAAATCGATCATCAGAAAAGCAAAAGAGCAAGATCTTTCTTTTGAAATAAAAGCAAATTTTGATCAAATAAATGAGCTGGAAAGAGATCTGATCAAATACATTTACGAATTTGAACAAACCATTGAAGAAAGCAGCAGATCATATAACCCTGCTATTATTGCTAATTTCATCTATGAATTAACAAAAACCTTCAATCGTTATTACCACGATCACTCGATACTGAAAGAGGAGAATAAAGACATACAAACATTCAGATTAGCGCTTATTTCGCAATGTGCCACCATCATTTCAAATGGCATGCATTTGCTTGGTATAAAAGTTCCTGAGAAAATGTAATTTTAAAACATGAAGATATTTGCAGATTTTGGAAACGGATTTATTAATTGCTTTAAAGCTTTTTCGATACTATTTGAGCGCGGTTTATGGCATTACATCTTCTACCCTATTTTAATTTGGGCCGGAATTTGGATCGCATCTATTTATGGTTTTGTTGCCCTGGCAGATTACTTAACTGAATTGGTAAAACCATACTTAAGTCTTGAAAGTATTAGCAACGAAAGCTCATGGCTTTATTTTTTAAAACCTAAACTAACAGGCGCTTTTAGCTTTATTGTTTCCTGGTTATTAAAAATTATTTTTTGGTTTGTTGGAAGTATATTCAGTAAATATTTTTTATTAATGATACTCTCGCCTTTATTCTCACTACTATCTGAAAGTGCTGATGAAAAATTAACCGGAAATAAATTCCCATTCAACATATTACAATTATTAAAGGATGTATTGAGAGGTATAACCGTTAACCTTCGCAACTTGTTCATGGAATTATTCTTAACCTTTGCGCTTTGGATTATTACCTTCTTTTTCCCGCCGTTGATATTTATAACCTTTCCATTAGGATTGGTTATTGGCTGGTACTTTATTGGATTTAATTTACTGGATTATAGTTGCGAACGCCATAAGTTATCGGTGCGCGACGGCATTCAATTTATTAAAAGGAACAGAGGTTATGCTATTGGTGTTGGTTGCGTTTATTCACTGTTCATGTCGTTACCAACGTTTGCCGGTGATCTTGTTGGATTGATGTTCGGACCAACACTTGCAGTAATTGGTGCCACTATGAGCTTCTTGGAAATAAAAAAGAAGGAACTTAATCCTTCTTAACTGTTTTTACATTCAACAAATTCATTGGATTATTTCCTAAGCCTGTTATACGTTTGTTAACTACACGAATAACTTCATCATAAAACAATGGCACAACAGGTGCGTCATCAATTATCATCTGATCCATGCTTTGGTAAAGGTTTCTTCTGATGGTATCATTCTTTTCTTTCATGGCCATCTCAAATGCTTTATCAAATTTTTCATTACTGTAATGGAAATAGTTAAATCCATTTGGAGAAAAATTCTTGCTGTAGAACATGGTTAAAAAATTCTCTTCATCAGCATAATCACCTACCCACGATTTCTTGAACATCATATACTGACTGTTATTAACCGCTTGCTTGAGTACAGATGCTTTTTCAACACTTATCTGAACATTGATGTGATTCTCTGCCAATTGTGATTGTATGTATTCAACCAATTCCTTAAAATTTTCAGTTGTATACATGGTAATTTCAGGCAGGCCTTTTCCACCGGGGAAACCGGCTTCGGCTAACAAATCACGAACCTTATCCGGGTCATAGGTATATCCTTTCACCTTTGATTCATCAAAACTTTTTAAACCGTGCGGTACAAATCCGGCATGAGCAGGTTTACCAATATTGTTGCGCAAAAATTTGATCATTTTATCGCGATCAAAACCATAATTAATTGCTTGGCGAATTGCTTTTAAGCGTAATGGCGATTCTTTTACAATATCTAAACTTGGGTCAATTAATATTCCAATGTAATCTGTTTTTAAGAACTGAGATTTTTGTAGGTAAAACTTCTTTGAATAAGCTTCATTTAACTCCCCATTTTTATTAAGTACTTCATTAATATTAAATGCATCTGCTCCGCTGATCATATCTAACTTTCCATTCAACAACTCCATAAAGGCCGTTTGTTTTTCTTTAATGAATGAAACCGAAATAGCATCAACGTAAGGTAATCGTGCACCTTGTTCATCAGTTTCGAAATAATTAGGGTTTTTGTGTAATATCAACTTTGATCCCTCTTCCCATAATTTAAATGTAAACGGACCAGTACCAACCGGATTTCTTCTGAATTCCTGCTTATAAAATTCAACCGCTTCATGTGGCACCACGCTAAAGTATTTCATGGTTAACATACTTAAAAAAGCGCCAAATGGTTCTTTCAAAAATATCTTTACTGTTGAATCGTTCTCTGCAACGATCCCTTTATTTCCATTACCCTCATTACGGTTAAATATGGTCATTAACGATAATGCGCTACTTACCTTGCTATCGTATAATCTGTTAAAACTATAAACAACATCCTCAGCTACCAACTTTCTTCCTTTGCCATTCGCGAATGATTGATCATCATGAAAGCTCACATCGGTGCGCAAATTAAATGTGTAAACCAATCCATCACTGCTTACACTGAATTTTTTCGCAATGGCAGGCACAACAGTTAAATTATCATCCATTTGTACCAAACCATTAAAAATCTGGTTCACTCCCCAAATATTTTCAAAATTTGATGAAGCCGCCGGATCTAAAGAAGTGATACCGGCTGTTTCGTTATAACAAAAAACTTTATGTTTTTCTTTTTCATGGTTTTCTTCAGAGCATGAAACCATTAAAAAAAGAGCCAATAAGGGTAAAAATTGAGATATTTTGCGCATATACAAATATTGAAAATGCTTTAGAGGAATAGAATACCGCTGAAAAGCAATTATGCACATGGAATTGTTGGAAAGGCTCAACAAAACGGGAATTTTAGGCAAAGAAAAACCCCGAATACTTAGTACTCGGGGTTTTTAACTCCTTTAAAAGGGTTAAGAATTACTTCTTTTTACCACCTTTAGCAGCAGCAGCTATTGAATCAGCAACGTGTGCAGAATCAGCTTTTGCTTTAGCAGCAGCTTCTTCAGCAACTTTAGCAGCTTCAGCTTCAGCAGCAGCAATTGAATCTTGAGCAGCTTTCTCAACTGCAGCAATTGAATCAGCTTTTGCTTTTTCACGAGCTTCGATTTCTTCTTTAGAAGGACCACAAGCTACGAAAGTAGCTGAAATAGCAGCTACAGCAATGATAGATAATACTTTTTTCATTTTTGTTTTAGTTTAATTTTGCTGCAAATATATATGTTTTTTGTTAAATAAAACAAAAAAAATATTTTTTTTATTTTTTCCTTAAAATTGGGCCTTACCCCCCATTTTCATATACCTTTGTTCAGCAATATTTATGTATCAATTATTAAAACTTTTTTTATTTCGCTTAAACCCCGAAAAAGCCCACCACTTCACAATTTCATTGATCAAAGTGGCCAATTTTATTCCGGGTTTACCAGCCATTTTCCGATCACTTTATAAAACAGATCATCCGGCCTTAAAACGTCAGGTTTTTGGCTTAAATTTCAATAATCCGGTTGGCTTGGCTGCCGGGTTAGATAAAGATGCGTTAGTATTCAATGAATTTGGCAATTTTGGTTTCGGATTTGTTGAGATTGGCACTGTTACCCCAAAACCTCAACCCGGTAACGACAAACCACGACTATTTCGTTTGGTAAAGAACGAGGCCTTAATTAACCGAATGGGCTTTAATAATAAAGGTGTTGTAGCAGCGACCGAAAAATTAAAGAACCGTAAAGACCGTTCATTAATTATTGGGGGCAACATTGGCAAGAATAAAGTTACCAAAAATGAAAATGCCATTTGTGATTACGAAATATGTTTTAACAGCTTGTTTGATGTAGTTGATTATTTTGTTGTGAACGTTTCATCTCCAAATACACCCAATTTAAGAGCTCTTCAGGAGAAAGAGCCTTTAAAGAAATTACTTAATCATTTACAACAACTGAATTTAAGAAAAGCTAACCCAAAACCAATTCTCCTGAAAATAGCGCCAGATCTTACAAACGAACAATTGGATGAGATCATTGAGATTGTAATTGAAACCAAGATAGCCGGCGTAATTGCTACGAACACCACTATTAGTCGCGAAGGATTAAACTACACCGCAGAAGAAATTGCAGCATTTGGAGCAGGTGGATTAAGCGGGAAACCGTTAACCCAGAGAAGTACAGAAGTGATCAGATATTTAAAAACAAAGTCAAATAATGCATTTCCGGTTATTGGCGTTGGCGGTATTCACACAGCTCAGGATGCTATTGATAAATTAAATGCAGGAGCAGATCTGATACAATTGTATACCGGATTTATTTATGAAGGACCGGCTTTGGTAAAACAAATTAATAACGAATTAATAAAACAATACAATGCTAAAGCTAATTGAGTGTCCGCGTGATGCCATGCAAGGTATAAAGGATTTTATTCCTACCGAATTAAAGATCAAATACCTCAACCAATTATTAAAAGTTGGTTTTGATACCATTGATTTTGGGAGTTTTGTTTCGGCAAAAGCCATTCCTCAATTGCAAGATACAGCAACGGTATTAAAGGCATTGGATCTTTCTTCAACCAGATCAAAATTATTGGCCATTATTGCAAATACGCGTGGTGCTGAAGATGCCTGTCAGTTTGATGAGATCCGTTATTTGGGTTTTCCATTCTCCATTTCTGAAACTTTTCAGCAACGAAACACCAATTCTTCTATTGCAGAATCATTAGTGCGAGTGGAAGAAATTCAGAACTTATGCATCAAACACAATAAAGAACTGGTGGTGTATATTTCCATGGCATTTGGTAACCCTTACGGCGATGCTTATAACCCGGAGATCGTGATCAAATGGAGCAACGAGTTAAGTAAGCGCGGTATAAAAATTTTGGCTTTGGCCGATACCATTGGCTGTTCAACACCTGAAAACATCAAATTACTTTTCTCATCACTTATTCCTGAATTAAAAGGAATTGAAATGGGTGCTCATTTGCATTCAACCAAAGAAAGCGCACAAGAAAAAATTAAAGCTGCCTATGAAAGCGGTTGCCGCCGTTTTGATTCGGCTATTCATGGATTTGGCGGATGCCCTATGGCTGCAGATTCTTTAACCGGAAATATTGCGACCGAGGATATTGAATTGTATGCCAACACAAATAAAATAGAACTTGGTTTGAACACAACCGAATTACAAAAAAGCTATACAGATAGTTGGGAAGTTTTTAATCAATATCATTGATAAAAAGCCACTAATTACACAGATTAACACAAATTTTTTGTTGAAAAAAACAAACTGTTGAATCAAAAAAGAAATCTGTAATTAACCTTTTTAAATTTAAGATCTGTGAAAATTAGTGCAATTCGTGGCTAGTAAGGAAGCAGCAAAGCTGCAAAAAACAAAATGCTCATACATCTTAACGAAACAAACATCAACGTAAAATCCATCGATCAAATTGTAAAATGTTTGAAGGATGGCGGTATCATTATCTATCCTACCGATACGGTTTATGCGTTGGGATGTGATATAACCAATACCAAGGCTGTTGAACGCATTTGCAAATTAAAAGGCATTCAACCCGAAAAGTCAAACTTTTCATTTGTTTGTAATAACCTGAGTCATTTATCGGAATTCACCAAAGCCATACCCAATCATGTTTTCAGGATCATGAAAAAGGCATTGCCTGGTCCGTATACCTTTATTTTAGAGGCCAACAACAATGTACCAAAACTACTTAAACAAAATCGTAAAACAGTTGGTATTCGTGTGCCTAATAATGCCATAAGCGCCGAAATAGTTCGGGTGCTTGGCAATCCGCTTATTTCTACCAGCTTGCACGATAACAGTGATGATATATTGGAATATTTTTCTGATCCGGAGGTGATCCATCAACAGTATGGTGAAATGGTAGATATGGTAATTGACGGCGGTTACGGAAATATCCATGCTTCTACAGTAATTGATTTTAGCGGCGACGAACCCGTTGTTATAAGAGAAGGGCTTGGGAGTTTGGATGTTTTAGATTGAATTTAAAGTTCACAAAACCCCCATTTTTGTTGATATTAATCATGGTTTTGTAAGCCTCAACCCTTATTTTTGCATCTAATAAAATTTAAAACGTATATGGATTTTCGTATTGAAAAAGACACCATGGGCGAGGTAAAAGTACCTGCTCATGTATATTGGGGAGCACAAACAGAACGCTCTCGTAACAACTTTAAAATTGGTCCTGAGGCCAGCATGCCTAAAGAAGTTATTTATGCTTTTGGTTATTTGAAAAAAGCAGCTGCAATGGCTAATATGGAATTAGGTGTGTTATCAAAAGATAAATGCGATTTAATTGCAAAAGCTTGTGATGAAATTATTGCAGGTAAATTAGATGATCAGTTCCCTTTAGTAATTTGGCAAACCGGTTCGGGTACACAAAGTAACATGAACGCGAATGAGGTTATTGCTTATCGTGCGCATGTAATGAGTGGTGGCAAATTAGCTGATGAGAAAAAAGTTTTACACCCGAATGATGATGTGAACAAATCACAATCCAGTAACGATACGTATCCAACTGCTATGCACATTGCGGCATACAAGCAAGTAGTAGATATTACCATTCCCGGATTAGAAAAATTACGCGATACTTTACAAAAGAAAGTTGAGAAATTTAATGGCATTATTAAAACCGGACGTACCCACTTTATGGATGCAACGCCACTTTCATTGGGGCAGGAGTTCAGCGGTTATGTTCAACAAATTAACATGAGCATTCGTGCTTTAAAAAGCGCATTAGAAGCTGTTAAAGAATTAGCATTAGGTGGAACTGCGGTTGGAACCGGATTGAATACACCAAATGGTTATGATGTGTTGGTTGCTAAAAAAATTGCTGAATTAACTAAACTACCATTTGTTACGGCTCCTAATAAATTTGAGGCTTTGGCGGCACACGATGCCATGGTAGAATTAAGCGGCGCTTTAAAACGCACTGCAGTTGCTTTAATGAAGATCGCGAATGACGTGAGAATGTTGTCATCCGGACCACGTTGTGGTATTGGTGAGATCATCATTCCGGATAACGAACCGGGTTCATCAATTATGCCAGGCAAAGTTAATCCAACACAACCGGAAGCATTAACAATGGTTTGCGCTCAGGTTATGGGTAATGATGTTGCAGTATCAATTGGTGGTGCAACCGGTCATTTTGAATTGAATGTATTTAAACCATTGATCGCTGCAAACGTTTTACAAAGTGCGCGTTTAATTGGTGATGCGTGTGTAAGCTTTAATGACAAATGTGCTGAAGGTATTGAACCGAACTTACCGATGTTAAAGCAACATTTAGAGAATAGCTTAATGCTTGTAACAGCATTAAATCCGCATATTGGATACGAGAATGCCGCTAAAATTGCGAAAACAGCTCACAAGGAAGGTAAAACATTACGCGAAGCTGCCATTGGTTTAGGATTATTAACTAATGAGCAATTTGATGCGTGGGTTAAGCCTGAAGATATGATAGGAAGTTTGAAGTAATCTCTTAAAAATTAATAATTAAAAAGGCGGTTAAATACCGCCTTTTTTTATTCCTTTATAAGCTTACCTGTACCATCAATCTTTCCTGAAACATTAGCAGGGTTGCCTTTGTAGTATATATTTCCCGATTTCCAAATATGATAATCCAATGTACCTCCATTTGGTGCATTAATGTAGGCACTTGCCAATGAAATATTTTCAATGAACACATAACCTGTAATAGTACCTTCATTAGCGTATAAATAGTTTGTTCCGTTCATATAGGTAAACAAGCGATTGGTGGTTCCTTTAAAATACACATTACCATTACCATGCGAACTCGTGCTTATTTGGTTATAGTTACCATAAAGGGTTATATCCCCTGCTTCCGATCTTACAGATATAGTATCCTGAACAAAATTTTGTGCTGTTATAATATTTCCAATAGAGTTGGTAACAACATATTTGTATTTAGGACAATAAACTCTCATGGTAATTTTATGATCATAACCACGCACAAAATTACATTGATTCGAATTATCTATTGTAAGCGAACCGCTTTCAACCGAAGTAGTTATTTTATCAAGTAAATTGGCTCCTCCCGTAATTTCAGCTTTATACTCTGGTCCAATTTCAAGCACAACTTCAATATTTGCATCTAAAACAAGTATATCAAATGGTGTTAAGGTTCTGGTAACTGTTTGAGTTGCTCCTGCTCTTTTGAAGCAATCGGGTGCACCTGCTTTGTTACAAGAAACAAGTAACAAAACAACAAACACAAAACCATATAGTGCTTTCAAACGCATTTACAAGTTAATTCTATATCCAATTCCGTAATCAAAACAATATGCAACGGCCCAGTGGGTTCTTAATCCAAACGTTACCATTAATCCTTTATCACCAATATATCTAACCCCTAAGCGATGAAAAAATAATCCGTCAGGATTGGTAACCTGTTTTAAATACACGCCCATTTCAATAGGTAAACTAATTCGACCAATATTGTATGAATAAGAAAATTTTGGCCCGTATCGCAATTGATCTATTAATGTAGGATCAGTAAAACCGGCATTCTTCACATCCTTTACATAATTTTTCTCATAAAACACATCAAATCCTAATCCAAACTTATGGGTATTCCTTCTATTGAAATTATAACCAATTGACAGGCACGAGGTGAGTAACTTCTTCCCCATTATTTCTCCATCATTAAAACCGTATGAGTTAATAATTATGATCTCATTTTTACTCTTTACGCAAGTTGAACTATCTATCTTCGAACAATCGGTTACTTTATTGATCAGATTAAAATTCAATGCTGCTCCAACTCCAAACACATTCAATCCTAGGTTTGGTGATTGCGATCTGCCATTACTAATATGTGAAAACATAAACCCGGGTTCAAATCTCAAGTTATCATTGATCTTAATATGCCAAAACCATTTGAACTGCACATAGGCATTAACAGTACTTCCTATTGCAATATTCTTTTGGTTCTCTACTACATCAAAATGTTTGGTCATAAATGCTGTGCCCCAACATAAGCGTAAAAACAACCGTGAAGCTTTTTCCTTTTTACTTAAGGGTATTTCAGCAAAGGGTGCTACTATAAATCCATAACCCAATTCTTTTGGATTGGCATAATCGATCAATGAAAGGTTTAATCCAAGGTCTGGTTTATTATTCTCTAACTGCCATAAACAATTTCCTCGTGTAGGTTTTACAATATTCAATTCATACGTTTTAGGATACCCTTTTATTAAATTACCGAGTGTGCTGCGGTGTTGTATGATGGCGGCATAATTAAAATAGGGCTTAATTTGCCAATTAGGCTCAGTTATCAATCCGTTTTGCGAACTCAAAAAAGACTGAAATAAAATCAATAACGCTATTAAAGTGTTTCGGATCATAATTTAGGCTTTCAAAAATAACTAAAATTTAATTCGACTCAAGAGGGCTATTGTTAAAGTTTTCTTTAAATTTGAGTATTACAAGGCGGTACACTCACCTATGGGTAAATTCAAAAATATTATATTTTACACAAGCTGTCTTGTTGTTTTTGCAATATTCATTTATTTCATACTAAACACAGGGAAATCATTAGAAGTATCTAAAAACATACCGCATATCTCTACAACCTATTCTAGTATTTCCGATCAAATTCATGAATTAGTAAAACATAACATTACTCACCCGCTTGCAATTCTGTTACTTCAAATTATTACCATCATCTTTTTTGCAAGAACATTTGGATTCATCTTCACTCAAATAGGATTACCTTCTGTAATTGGTGAAATTTTTGCCGGATTATTCCTTGGGCCATCCTTCATGGGGGGCTGGTTCCCATCTTTTAACAGCTACTTATTCCCACCTGAATCCCTTGGTAACATTCAATTCTTGAGTCAGGTTGGTTTAGTATTATTCATGTTTGTTATTGGCATGGAGCTTGATCTGAAAGTTTTAAAGAATAAGGCAAACGATGCCTTAGTGATTAGTCACTCCAGTATTTTTCTGTCGTTCTTTTTAGGAATGCTTTTGGCATACAACATTTACGACCAATTTGCACCTAAAGGAATTAATTTTATTTCATTCGGATTATTTATGGGCACTGCCATGAGTATAACCGCTTTTCCGGTTTTGGCGCGTATCATACATGAACGTAATCTTACAAAAACTAAACTCGGTTCATTAGTTATAACTACTGCGGCAATTGATGATCTTACAGCATGGTGCGTGCTTGCAACGGTAATTGCCATTGTAAAAGCAGGTTCAATTGCAGCATCTTTATTTACAATTTTATTAGCAATTGTATTTGTTACCGTAATGTTGAAACTTGTTCAACCGTTTTTGAAAAAAATGGGTGAGATCTATTCAAACAAAGAGGTTCTTAGCTTAAACGTTGTTGCAGCCATTTTTGGTATACTTTTAATTTCCGCATTTATAGCTGAAATAATAGGAATACATGCCCTTTTTGGTGCTTTTATAGCAGGAGTTATTATGCCTCCTTCTGTTAACTTTCGTAAGATATTAATTGAAAAAACCGAATCGGTATCACTTGGATTATTGCTACCCTTATTTTTTGTTTTCACCGGATTAAGAACACAGATAGGTTTATTGAACCAAGGTCATTTATGGGTTACAGCTGCTGTTATTATTGGCTTCGCTGTTGCAGGTAAATTCATTGGCAGCTCTATGGCAGCGCGTTTTGTTGGCCAAACCTGGCGCGATAGTTTAGCAATAGGCGCCTTAATGAACACAAGAGGATTAATGGAACTTGTTGTTTTAAATATTGGTTATGACCTTGGGATATTATCACCTGAAATTTTTGCTATCATGGTTATAATGGCATTAACAACAACATTAATGACCGGCCCATTGCTTGACCTTAATAACAAAATATTTTCTAAAGAAAAAGATGAGGCCGTTCAAACAAAAAAACAAAATTTCAGGATCTTACTTTCATTCGCAAATCCAACAAGCGGTAAAAAACTGGCGCGTTTGGCAAGTATCCTCAGTGGATACACCAAATCAACCACCGAAATTACTGCATTACATGTTACGCCAAATACCGATATTAACCAATATCAATTGGATGAATACGAAAAAGAAAGCTTTAAACCTATTAAAGCTGAATCAACTAAACTGGGATTAACAATAAAACCGCTTTACAAGGTTAACAATAATGTGAACGACGAGATTTTGAGTGATGCTAATTCAGGAAAGTACGACTTGCTCTTAATTGGTGCCGGCCAATCGTTATTCGAAGGAACCCTTTTGGGCCAAATGATCGGCATCACAGCAACTGCCTTACAGCCTGAAAAACTATTGGGTTCATTGATAGGAAAAGGCTCACTTTTTAAAGGCAAAAAATTACTGGATGAAAAAAATGCACAATTTATAACAAGCAGTAAAATTCCTGTTGGTGTATTTATTGATAACAAACTGGATACCATTGAAAACATCATGTTTGTCATCATGTCTGTTAGCGATGTATTCCTGTTCTTTTATGCTAAAAAAATCATTCGTAACAGTTCTGTTAACATCACCATTTTAGATATTAATGGCATTATTGACGCTAACTTTGATTTGAAAGAAGAGGTTACCGGCTTGCAAAATATATCTTCTAATGCCGTTCATTTTGTACATAAAAAAGAGTGGAAAGATACTTTATTATCAGAACATCAACTACTCATTGCAAGTATCGACAGTTTTGATAATTTCTCCGATTCAATTGACGATGCCAATTTCAAAAGCCTATCATTATTGCTAATCAGACCATAAAGGTTAATTAATCCAAAATAATGAACCTTCTTTTTTAATTTCTTAAATTTGCCTCTTATGTCAAGAGAAGAAACATTAAAGTCGTTTGATCGTTTGCTGAATATCATGGATGATCTTCGCGAGAAATGCCCATGGGATAAAAAACAAACCATCGAATCGCTTCGCCATTTAACCATTGAAGAAACTTATGAATTAAGCGACGCCATTGTTAAGAATGATTTAAATGAGATAAAAAAAGAATTAGGTGATATTTTATTGCACATTGTTTTTTATAGCCGTATTGGTTCTGAATTAAAGGCTTTTGACATCAAAAAAGTAATGGATGATCTTTGTGAAAAACTGATCTACCGTCACCCGCACATTTACGGCGATGTAAAAGCCGAAACCGAAGAGCAAGTAAAACAAAACTGGGAGCAATTAAAGCAAAAAGAAAAAGACGGCAATAAAACAGCGTTATCCGGTGTACCAAATAGCATGCCCGCACTATTAAAAGCATACCGCATTCAGGAAAAAGTAAGCGCTATTGGATTTGATTGGGAAAAACCTGAACAGGTGTATGAAAAAGTAAAAGAAGAAATTGGTGAATTTGAAAAAGAAGTAAAAGATGGGAATCATGATAAAGCAACCAGTGAATTTGGCGATGTGTTGTTTTCGTTGATCAATTATGCCCGCTTCCTAAATATCAATCCTGAAGATGCTTTGGAACATACCAATAAAAAATTCACCAAACGCTTTAACTATCTTGAGGCAAAAGTAAAAGAACAAAACAAAACTTTGAAAGACTGCACCTTGGATGAAATGAACGTTTATTGGGAAGAAGCTAAAAAACTATAATTTGAGATCATTTTTAAAACATAATTGGCCCTACTTCTTACCTTATTTGCTTGCAATTGCAACTTCATTGTTCTTTTTACTGCAGTTAGATAAGGTTAGCATTCATGTTAATATCAATAGCATTGTTGGCAATCATTTTATTGATGCGTTTTTCAAATATTTCACGCATGCCGGTGATGGTTTTGTATGTATCATCATTGCGGTAATTGTTTTACTTTATAATATGCGGAATGGTTTATTTGTTCTGTTGACATACGCCATATCAGGCACCACCACTAATATCTTAAAACGATTTGTGTACGATGTTGACAGGCCTCATTCTGTTTTTGGTTACTACATCCCCGATAAAAAACTAACCTTTGTTGATGGTGTTGAAATGCTTGGATTTAATAGCTTTCCAAGCGGACATTCAACCTCTGCTTTTGCCATTTTCACTTCGTTAGCTCTGATCACCAAAAATAAAACCCTAAAGTTTGTTTATTTTTTATGCGCATTTTTAGCCGCATTTAGCCGAACTTATCTATCACAACACTGGTTGGTTGACATTACAGTTGGTAGCCTCATTGGAAGTATAGCAGCTATCTTGTTCTATCTTCTGATCATAAAAGCCGATAATTTAAGTAAGATCGACAAACCATTAATGAAGGTGTTTAATCCGTGAACAGAATTTTAAATAATAATTACCTGCTAACATTTTTACTTGCACTCATTGCCGGTATTGTTTTTATTCCATTAATTGGCAATTGCCCTTTATTTGATTGGGATGAGATAAATTTTGCCGAATGTGCGCGTGAAATGATCGTTACAGGAAATTATTCAAAAGTTCAAATTAACTACCAGCCTTTTTGGGAAAAACCACCGTTTTTTATATGGATGCAAGCATTAAGCATGAACATTTTTGGCGTGAATGAGTTTGCTGCACGCCTGCCAAATGCAATTTGCGGAATTTTTACAATTGTAAGTTTATACCTCATCGGAAAAAAATTCTTTTCTCAAAAATTTGGTTTGTTGTGGGCTTTGGTTCATACCGGAACACTTTTACCACTGCTTTATTTTAAATCAGGTGTTATTGATCCCTGGTTCAATTATTTTATTTTCTTATCAATCATTTTATTTATTGCAGCCATCAACAGCAATTCTAAAAAATGGTTATTGGCTGCTTTATCCGGCATCATCTTAGGAATTGCGGTATTAACAAAAGGTCCGGCTGCTTTATTGATCGAAGGGGTAACACTTTTTATTTATTTGATCCTGTCAAACAATTTAAAATTCATGCTACAGCCTTTGTTCTATTTTTATGTATTCATCATTCTTTTTACAAGTGCATCCTGGTTCCTTTTCGAATACTTAACAGGCAATAGTTACATAGTTGAGCAATTCATAAATTATCAGATCCGTTTATTTGAAACAGAAGATAGCGGTCATAGTGGTCCGTTCATTTACCATGCAGTTGTTCTTTTATTGGGTTGTTTTCCAACTTCTATCCTATTCATCTTATCATACAAAAGCAAAAAGGAATTAACCTTAGTACAATCACAAACCCGACTGATCATGTTGATCTTATTTTGGGTAGTTTTAATTTTATTTTCAATTGTAAAAACTAAAATTGTTCACTATTCTTCCCTTTGCTATTTCCCTATCACATTTATTGCCACCTTTGGTTTATTGCATAAAGATCTTCAAGCTAAATTCAGATCAACCATTAAATTCCTTTTCATTTTCATTGCCGTGGTGTTCTTTATCCTTTTCATGGGGTTAACGCAATCCAATCACATCATCCCTTTCTTATTAAAAAACAACCTCATAAAAGACGAGTTTGCCAAATTAAATTTACAAGCTGAGTTAATATGGGTTGGTTATGAATGGCTTATCCCGCTTGTGTTTTCTGCAGCCATGCTAGCCATTTACCGTGGCTTAAAAACAAATCAATTAAATTATATGGTGATAGGTTTTGCCTTGAATATTTTGTTTTTAGTTGGTGCCATCAATACCTTTGTTCCCAAGGCAGAACTTGTTTCGCAACATGCAGCAATTACGTTTTATAAAGAAGTTGCCAAACATGATTGTTATGTTGAATCCAATAATTTTAAAAGCTACGCGTCGATGTTTTATTCAGACAGAAGACCACATCATTTTGCAAGTAGATCACACAAAGATTTTGTAGCGAATTTTTATGCGCATCAGGAAAAAGGTGCGTTTTTATTGAATTACTATGGTACCGCAAATACCTTTTGGATGAAGGAAGGCGAAATAGATAAACCTGCTTTTTTAGTATGCAAAACACCTGACGAGGCTAATTTAACGCAACACCAAGGCGTTGTTAAACTCTATTCCCAAAACGGCTTTTCGTTTTTTGTTCGCATGCCTAAGTATGACAAATAGTCGTTTTACACCTATGGCATAAAAAATGCATACCAAGGTGGTACTAATTTTACATTTACATGACAATATATAACGATAGCAAGGATTTTAGGGTAAGATCGGTGATGGATGATGATACAGATTTCATTCCGTTGTTAACTCCTGATGATGAAGAGAACTTTGAAGCGGAAAAAATGCCCGATATACTGCCAATTTTGCCATTGCGCAATATGGTGCTGTTTCCGGGTGTTGTAATTCCTATTACGGTTGGTCGCGATAAATCCATTCAACTGATCAAAGATGCCAACTCTGGCGATAAGATCATTGGCGTGGTGGCACAAAAGAACGATCAAATTGAAGATCCGGCTTATGACGATCTGCATTCTGTTGGAACAGTTGCCAATATTGTTAAGGTTTTAAAAATGCCTGATGGAAACACCACCGTCATCATACAAGGAAAAAAACGTTTTAAAATAAACGAATTCATACAAAGTGAACCCTATCACAAAGCAAAAGTTGAAACGTTCAAAGACACAAAACCTTTAAGCACCGATAAGGAATTTTTAGCCATCATTAGCAATGTAAAGGAGATCTCTCATCAGATCATTAAAAAATCGCCAAACATTCCGAGCGATGCTGCCTTTGCCATAAACAACATCGAAGGTCCAAACTTTTTAGTGAATTTTGTTTCATCAAATATGAACAGCACTACCGCCGAAAAGCAACAGATGCTGGAAATTGGCGATCTTAAAACACGTGCATTAAAATTATTGGAATTCCTGAACAACGATCTGCAAATGCTTGAACTACGCAATCAAATTCAGGACAAAACAAAACAGGACATTGATAAGCAACAGCGTGAGTATTTTTTGAACCAACAAATGAAAGCCATTCAGGAAGAATTGGGTGGAAATAATTTTGAGCAAGAAATAAGTGAATTAAAAGAACGTGCTAAAACAAAAAAATGGAGCAAAACGGTGCAGGATGTATTTGAAAAAAACATCTCTAAACTGCAACGCATGAACCCAAATGCAGCTGAATACGCCATTCAAACCAATTATGTGGAATTATTATTGGATCTGCCTTGGGAAGATGCAACACAAGATAATTTTGATCTGAAACACGCACAGGAGGTTTTAGATGAGGATCATTTTGGTTTAGAAAAAGTAAAAGACCGCATCATTGAACATTTGGCTGTTTTAAAACTCAAGAATAATTTAAAAAGCCCAATACTTTGTTTATACGGACCTCCGGGCGTTGGTAAAACATCATTAGGAAGAAGCATTGCTAAAGCCTTAGGCAGAAAATATGTGCGAATGAGTTTGGGTGGTTTAAAAGATGAGAGCGAGATCAGAGGTCACCGTAAAACATATATTGGCGCAATGCCGGGGCGTATCTTGCAAAATTTAAAAAAGGTACAATCAACCAATCCGGTTTTTATTTTAGATGAGATCGATAAAGTTGGAAATGATTTTCATGGCGATCCGTCATCTGCTTTATTAGAAGTTTTGGATCCTGAACAAAACTCAACCTTTTACGATAACTTTTTGGAGCTGGACTACGATTTAAGCAAGGTAATGTTCATTGCAACCTGTAACAATTTAAACAGCATACAACCTGCTTTACGCGATCGTATGGAGATCATTGAAGTGAATGGTTACACGGTTGAAGAAAAAATTGAGATCGCTAAACAACACCTCATCCCTAAACAAGTTGAAGAAAATGGTTTAAAGAAAAATCAATTAAAACTGAGTGATAAGGTTATTGAATTTTTAATTGATAATTATACGGCAGAAAGCGGTGTACGTGGTTTAGAGAAGAAGATCTCGAAGATCGCAAGGCATGTTGCCGTGCATATTGCCAAAGGCGAAGCAGCTCCAAAGATCGAAGAAAACAACTTGAACAAAATATTAGGTCCTGCGCATATAAAGGATAAATACCAAGGAAATGATATTGCAGGTGTAGTAACCGGCTTAGCATGGACACAAGTTGGAGGCGATATTTTATTTATTGAAACAAGTTTAAGCAGATCAAAAAGTCCGCGTTTAACTTTAACCGGTAACCTGGGTGAAGTGATGAAAGAAAGCGCAACACTTGCATTGGAATACATCAAAGCGCACCCGCATATTTTAGATCTGAAGCCGGAGATGTTCGAAGAAACAGCCATACATATTCACGTGCCGGAAGGCGCAACTCCAAAAGACGGGCCAAGTGCCGGCATTGCCATGTTAACCTCATTGGCAAGCGCCTTTACGAAGCGTAAAGTAAAAAAAGCATTAGCAATGACTGGGGAAATTACCCTCCGCGGTAAAGTATTGCCTGTAGGCGGCATTAAGGAAAAAATATTGGCAGCAAAACGTGCCGGAATAAAAGAGATCATTTTATGTGCCGATAACAAAAAAGATATTGAAGATATAAAACCACATTATTTGAAAGGATTGCAATTTCATTATGTAACAAAAATGGAAGAGGTTCTTGAAATGGCACTGTTAAAGGAAAAGGCAAAAGCTTAAAAGGCCTTTTCCTATCTTTTTTTTCGTCGAAACCCTATAATTCGTCTTACTTATTACTTTTGCCATTTTTAAATAAAGCGCTAAATTTGTTGCGCTTTTGAACAACACATCTTCAGATATTCAAACCCCTACGGTAACTTATTCTAAATTTTCTGCCTTTTTACAATTAACCAAATTCAGACTAGGCAGCTTGGTAGTTTTTTCTGCTGTTATTACATACATAACTGTGGCCGATAAAATTGAATGGAAGCAATTGATCGCATTGTGTTTAGGTGGTTTTTTGGTTACCAGTGCTGCCAATGGCTTCAATCAGATCATTGAAAAAGACCTTGATAAATTGATGGAGCGTACAAAAAACCGCCCGATGCCTACCAATGCTTTAAGCAACGCGCAGGCCATGGTTTTTTGCACCCTGTTTGGTATTGCCGGCACCATTTTATTATGGGTGTTTACCAATCCGCTGAGTGGTATTTTAGGATTTATCTCGATCATACTTTACGCTTTAATTTACACTCCGCTAAAACGTATCACGCCTTTTTCGGTGTTTGTAGGTGCATTTCCGGGTGCTATACCAACCTTAATAGGCGCAGTTGCGGCCACAACGGGTTTTGGACATATTACATTTTTTGCGCTGTTATTATTTTCAATACAATTCTTTTGGCAATTCCCTCATTTTTGGTCTTTGGCCTGGTTTAACGACGAGGATTATCAGCGCGCTTCTTTTTACATGTTACCTTCAAAAGGTGGTAAAGATCAATCGTCACGTTTTCAGATCCTCATCTACTCCGTGTTTTTACTTATTGTAAGCACTTTTCCATTTATGTTCAGGTTTGTTGGTCTTTTAAGCACGTCTATAGTGGTTATCAGCGGCATTACCTTGCTATTGCAAGCCTATAATTTTTATAAAATAGATACTGACCAAAACGCAAAAAAACTATTCTTGATCACATTGATCTACTTACCCGTTGTACAATTGGCCTTAATGACAAAACTTTAAACGCATGACAACATTAAAAATTAAAAAAGAAAATCCACATAAGGCCGAAATGGAGCTTATGCGGAAGAAATCATCCAAATCATTATTATGGATAGGCATTGTTTCTATCATAATGCTTTTTTCGGGCTTAACCAGCGCTTATGTGGTAAGGGCAGATAATGGAAATTGGTTGGTTTTTCAATTACCAAGCATTGCAATAGTGAGCACTGCAGTAATTATTGCCAGCAGCCTAACCATGTTATTGGCTCAAATGGCCATTAAAAAAGGCAATGTAAAAGGCACAACCCTGTTTTTGTTTATAACTTTTGTTTTAGGCTTGGTGTTTACCTATACCCAATATCTAGGATGGAAGGAATTAACCATTCAAGGCATCTATTTCTTAGGAAAATACAGTAATGCATCGGGGTCGTTTTTGTACCTGATCGCCGTTGTGCATTTACTCCATCTTTTTGGCGGATTAATAGCCCTGTTAATAACTTTGGTGAAGTCTATTAAAAATCGTTACAGCGCTCAGGATTATCTAGGAATTGAGCTTTCTGCCATCTATTGGCATTTTTTAGACCTTTTATGGATATATTTGTTTTTGTTTTTATATTTTTTTCGTTAAACTTGTACCCAAAATTTAATCTTTCTTAACAAATTATTATGGCTCATTCAGCAGAAATTGATGTAAAAGAAGCTTGGAACGGCGGCCAGTCGCCATTCAAAGTAAGTTATGGAAAAATGATGATGTGGTTTTTCCTTATCTCCGATGCTTTAACATTCGGTGGTTTACTAGTATCATACGGTTTTATCCGTCACAAATACGCTGAAGTTTGGCCAAAAGCTGAGAACGTGTTTACTCACTTCCCTTTTATTCATGAGCATTTACCGTTAGCATACGTAGGTTTAATGACCTTTATCCTCATTATGTCATCTGTAACAATGGTATTAGCCGTTGAAGCAGGTAAGCGTATGGATAAGCGTGGTGTTATTGTTTGGATGTTCTGGACAATTGTTGGTGGTGCTGCATTCGTTGGTTCACAAGCTTGGGAGTGGTATCACTTTATTATTGGAACTGATGAAGGTGCTTTAAGAAATGTTTGGGATATGGCTCAAGGTAAATATGTTCAACAAACTTTCCATGGTGCAAACATGGTTGTTAACGAATATGGTGTACCTCAGTTTGCCAACTACTTCTTCTTTATTACCGGTTTCCACGGAACCCACGTGTTTTCAGGAGTAGTTATCAATTTCATTATTTTCATGAACGTATTAAAAGGTACTTATGAAAAACGCGGTCATTACGAAATGGTTGAAAAAGTTGGTTTATACTGGCACTTCGTTGACTTGGTTTGGGTATTCGTATTTACATTCTTCTACCTATTATAACAAATTAAAATTCACAAACTCAATAATTCATAAACATTCAAAATAAAATTATTATGTCAGAATTTAACGATAATTACCCGTCATATGAAACAATGCACACATCTTATCATGATGAGGCGTACGGAAAAAAAGCACGTCGCACTTTATGGAATGTGTTTTGGATCATGTTAGCGATCACCATTTTTGAATTGATCGTAGGTTTTATGGCTCCAAGCAAAGGCTGGAGTGGAACTTTAGGTTTAAAAGTATTATTTATTGGATTAACCATTATTAAGGCGGCGGCTATTGTTTGGTGGTTCATGCACTTAAGTCATGAGGTTAAGTTTTTCCAGTACATTATTTTAATGCCGTATATCATTTTCATGTTATACACTATATTTATTGTATTAACAGAAGGTACTTATTCAGGTGGTAGCGGTCGTTTTGCTCGAATTGACCCAATTTTGGTAAAACAGCAAGAAGACCTTAAAAAAGGTCACCACGGAGGTGGACATGAAGCTGCAGCCTCTCACGAGGAAGCTCCAAAAGAAGAAGCTCACCATTAATACTTAAAAAATCCGCTTATTAGCGGATTTTTTGTTTTAAACCGAATTTAAATGGATTTTAGACCCAAAGAATTAAATTAAATTTGTTAAATATTTTTTTGTTAAAATTTTTTAATAAAAAATATAATTTCTATATTAGCCACTTGAAACCGTTAAATTATTGTATGAGAAAAATTACAACTTTATCAATCGCAGTAGGTGTATTTGTATTATCAACTACAACTGCTTTCTCTCAAAAAGTATTAAAAAAAGCTGACGCTAGCTTTGAAGTTGGTCAGTACTACAGTGCTATCAACTATTACAAGCAAGCATATGCTAGCGCTCCAAAGGATAAAAAGGGAGTAATTTTATACAAGACAGGTTATTCTTGTCAGGAAATTAACGATTACAAAGGTGCTGAAACCTATTACCAAAAGGCAATCGCATCAGCATATGATGATCCTATTGTATACTTTAAATTAGCTGAAGTATTAAAAAATCAAAACAAATACGCTGAAGCTATTGCAGAATACAATAATTACAAGGCAAAAGGCGGTAATGCTAAAAAAGCAGACCTAGGTGTAAAATCATGTGAGTTATCTCAACAATGGAAAGACGCTCCTATGCGTTATAAAATGGAGAACATGGCATTGATCAATTCTAAGGAAAGTGATTACGCTCCAAGTTTCTCTGATAAAAAATATCAAACATTAAACTTTACTTCACGTAGACCAGGTAACGTTGGTGGCGAGATTGACGCTAACACCGGTAATAATAAATCTGATATCTACGAAACAAAGGTTGATAAGAACGGTAAATGGTCAACTCCAAATTTATTACCTCCAACCGTTAACACTAAATTTAACGAAGGTGTTGGTTGTGTAAGCAAAAAAGGTGATATGATCTTCTTTAGCCGCAGCCCTGAAGCTAGCAGCAAGCAATTAAAAACTCAGATCTTTATGGCTAAGAAACAAGGTAATACTTGGGGCGAAGCACAAGTTCTTCCTTTCTGTGTTGATTCAATCGCTTTCGGTCACCCATACTTAAGTGCTGATGGTAAAGTATTATACTTTGCATCTAGAATGAGTGGTGGTTACGGTGGAGCTGATATTTGGTACAGTACTTTTGATGCTAAGGCTAATGTTTGGGGTAAACCTGTAAACGCTGGTCCTGCAGTAAATACAGACGGTAATGAATTATATCCTACATTATCAGATGATGGTAAAAAATTATATTTCTCTTCAGATACACATCCTGGTATGGGTGGTTTAGATATTTTCGTTGCTGAAGGCGAGAACAACAAATTCACTAAACCAGTTGAGAATTTAAAATTCCCTTTGAACTCACCTTATGACGATTTCAGTATCGTATTTGAAGGTAAAAAGCAAAAAGGTTTCTTAACCAGTAATCGTGAAGGTGGTAAAGGAAGTGATGATATCTGGAGTTTCAACTTACCTCCATTGAATTTCTCTGTACGAGGTATGGTAACTTGCGAAGGTGGTAAAAACGCTAAAGGTAAAGGTGAGCCAGTAGAGAATGTAAAAGTTAAGATCGTTGGTAGCGATGGAAACATTAAAGAATTTACTACAACTAAAGATGGTAGCTACAAATTGGAGAAATTAAAAGAAAACACAACTTATACTGTGTCTACTCAAGCTGATCTAAATTCTAAGTCTGCTAGTTTCAATAAAGAAGGTTATTTGAACAACAAAGATCAACGTATCATCTCTACAGCTGGTCAAGTTGCTTCAAAAGAATTTGTTGCTGACTTTGAGGTTAAGCCGGTAGAAAAAGAGATTCGTATGCCTGAGATCCAATACGCTTTAGGTAGTGCTGAATTATTACCTGCTTCTAAAGATTCATTGTTATTCTTATACAACATCTTAAAAGACAACCCAACTATTGTTTGTGAATTGAACTCACATACTGATAGCCGTGGTAAAGCGGATAAGAATATGACACTTTCAACTGCTCGTGCTCAATCTTGCGTTGATTTCTTAGTAAAAGAAAAAGGAATTCCAGCAGAGCGTTTAGTTGCAAAAGGTTACGGTATGACTATGTTATTAATTTCTGATGCAGAAATTGCTAAAGCTAAAACAAAAGAAGAAAAAGAAGCTTTACACCAAAAGAATCGTCGTACTTCATTCAAGATCTTGAACTTTAACTACGTTGATCCTAACGCTCCTAAAACTGGTCCTACTAAGACCAAAACTGAGGACGAAGAAGAAGAATAAGATTTCATAACATTCAATAAAAAGTCCCGCACATGGTGCGGGACTTTTTTATTTTTACATTGTGCCAAAGAACTTTGTTGTATATAAAAGTAGTGCCGGAAGCGGTAAAACATTTACACTTGTAAAGGAGTATTTAAAACTGGCGCTTGCAAATGAGCATCAGATCCAAATAAACTACAAACGCATACTGGCGCTTACCTTTACAAATAAAGCTGCTGCAGAAATGCGCATCCGTATTGTAAATGCATTAATTCAAATTTGTGAGCCAAACACGCACATTTCCTTAGAAGAAACGTTATGTAAGGAACTAGGCATCAATGAGGAAATTTTAAAAGAAAGGGCTCAAAAACTCATTAATTATCTCTTACATCACTATTCCGATTTTGCGGTAAGCACAATTGATAGCTTTTCTCATAAGATCGTTAAAACCTTTGCACATGACCTTAAATTGCCGGTTAATTTCAATTTAGAGACCGATACAAAGGAGTTTTATAACAAAGTGGTGTCTCAACTGATCAGCGAAATTGGCAGCGATAAAGAGATCACATTCCTGTTAAAAGAATTTGCATTGAACAACCTGGATGAAAATTTGAGTTGGGATCCTGAAAAGAATATGCAGGAGTTCGCTAAGATACTTCAACAGGAAGGTTCAATTGAACACATACAGCACCTTTCAAGTTTAAATGAAGCTGAACTTGAAAAAATGAAGTTGACCCTTCAAACAAAAATTAAAGCCTTTAAAAGCTACATTGTTAGCCATGGGCTAAAAGCATTAGATCTTATTGATCAACACCACCTCAAAGAGGTTGATTTTACAGGTAAAAGCAGAGGTCCGCAAAATTATTTTAAAAAATGCGTTGAATTCGATCTTGATCCGGAAGATAAAAATGCAACCTTATTAAAAGCAATTGAAAACAATAAATGGGCTGCTAGTGATGCTTCTTCTGATGTAAAAAACAAAATTGAATCCATTACTTCCCAATTAAATAAGATAGCAACTGACCTGCTGGATTATTATAAGAACAATTTTAGTAAGTATAAACTTTACCAATTACTGAACAAGCGCATCTACCCTATTCTATTGCTTAAAAAAATTCAAAGCATTACCAATCAAATTAAAGAAGATGAACAACTTGTGTTTATTGAAGAATTTAATTCGAAGATCTTTGAGTTCATTAAAAACGAACCGGTTTCCTTTATTTATGAGCGTTTAGGCGATAGGTACAAACATTTTTTAATAGATGAATTTCAGGATACAAGCACACTGCAATGGCAAAACATATTACCATTAGTTGAGAACAGCCTGGCTGATGGACATTTTAATTTGTTGGTTGGCGATGGAAAACAAAGTATCTATCGCTGGCGAAATGCCAATGTACGACAGTTTGCCATTTTACCTAAACTTGAAAATGCGGCTAATTCGGCCATTATTCAACAACAGGAAAATGCCTTGGTCAGAAACTATGATGAACGTGTTTTAAAGACGAATTATAGAAGTTTTTCAACGGTCATTGAATTTAATAATGCCTTGTTTGATCATTTAAGCAAAACCTATCTTACAGAGCCGTTAAATGGCATATACGATCATCAAGAACAAAATGTGATCAACAGATCGATAGGTAAAGTAACCATAGTAAATGATCCAAAAGAAAAAGAAGAACTTAATGATTTTGTTTGCGGTAAAACACTAAAGTACATCAATGATGCTTTAAACAACGGTTTTGAATACAAGGACATTTGCATTATTTCCAGTTCAAATAAAAATGGCAGTTTAATTGCTAACTTCCTTAATGAACAGCAAATACCTGTTATATCAAACGACTCTTTGCTATTAAGTAATAGTGCCGAAGTAAATACACTTTGTGCCTTTTTAAAATACATTCAAAATAGTAAAGATCATGTAAGCGCTACTGTGGTAATTCATTATCTGCTCGAACAAAAAGCCATCACACTCGAGCAATTTCATTCTGCTGTTATCAGTCTTGCAAAAAAAGATCTCTATTTTATTTTAGATCAATTAGGTTTCACGATTTCAGAAAACGAGATCCAGTCAAAAAACCTGCTGGATATTGCCGTTTACCTAATTGCTATTTTAAAACTCAATAACAATGTTAGTGCTAATATATATCTAAGGTTTTTCTTAGATGAAATTAGCAAGTACATGAGCACCAAAAACTCTAACATCAGCGAGTTTAACACCTGGTGGCTAAAACGATCCGAAAAATCATCACTTATCATTTCAGAGAATTTAAATGCGGTGAAGATCATGACCATCCATGGCAGCAAGGGGTTGGAATTTCCGGTGGTTATTGTTCCTTTTTGTAATTGGGAAACCAATAAGATCAGAGAGCAGTGGCTTGAATTAAAGGAAGAAGAACTTCCTATTCAAAGCGCTTATTTACCAATGAACAAACAAACCACGGCTGCCGGTTTTACAGAAGAAGTTAATAAGGAAACGCAAGAAGTGACCTTAGATAATATAAATATGTTATACGTTGCTTTCACTCGCGCGGTAGAGCAATTAAATATTATATCCTCTGCAAATAATAATCAAAAAAATCCGGGAATTAATAAATGGTTGAATGATTTTATTGATCATAGTTCCATATTTACGAAAGTTGAAGATGAATATGTTTTTGGTGAAACCGTGATAAAGAAACAAAACAAGCAATCGGAGAATACCGTTATTCAGCTTAAAGAACAAGAGTGGCGTTCAACAATTGAAGCAGTAAAGATCAAAGGCAGTTTTTTAAAGAACAGCGAAATCACAGAGCACGCAAAACAAAAAGGTATTCTCATTCACTATATTCTTTCAAAGATAAAATTACAATCCGATATTGATCATGCCTTAACATCGGCATTAATTGAAGGCACAATAACGGCTCAAGAAAAATCGGAACTAAAAACTGTATTGACCAAACTCTTAGAAATTCCAACTCTTCAACCTTATTTCACAAACGCCTATCAATCAAAAATTGAACGCGAGTTGTTAAATGATACCGGTGAGATCTTAAGGCCCGACAGAATAGCTTTTTCGGAGAACGAGGTGTGTATCATTGATTATAAAACCGGACAAGAGAACACAAAAAAATATAATAAACAAATGTTGGAGTATGACCAGGCCATAAGAAAAATGGGATACACGAACATTAAAAAATTGATCGTTTATATCGAAGAATTTAAAGTAATTGAAGTATATTAGTAACATTAATTAATCATGAAAAAAATCATAACCTTAGCTGCGTCAATTAGCAGTTTTATTTTATTAGCGCAGGAACCAGGCATCCGCTTGTCATATATTGATTCATCTGCCAATCCGCGAAACGACTTTTATAAATATTGTAACGGAAAGTGGGAAAGATCCTTTAAACTTCCTGAAAGTGATTCACGCTACGGAAGTTTTAACGAGATAAACGAAAATAACTTAAAGAACATTCGTAACATATACATTGAAGCTTCTGCTAACAAAACAGCCAAGCCCGGAAGTAATGCGCAAAAACTACGTGATTTTTACAATGTGGCCATGGATTCTGCTAAAGCAAACACTTTAGGCATTAAACCAATATTACCATTATTACAACAAATTGATAAGGTAAAAACCTATCAGGAAATTGTAAAACTAAAAAACAATTTAGGCATTATTGGCGTACAATTGTTTTATTCGGGCGGCGTTGAGGCTGATCTGAAGAACAGCAAGCGCAATGCGTATTACATGAGTCAGGGTGGTTACGGTTTAGGTGATAAAGATTTTTATTACAGTCCTAAATTTGAAGCGATCGCAAAAAAATACAAGGAATACATTGCCAACATGTTTGTTTTAGCAGGGGAAGACAAAGCTAAAGTTGAAGAAATAGCAAATTTAGTTTTTGAATTAGAGAAAAAGATACTTGAAAAAGGTAAGAGTACACCTGAAATGCGCGACATTGAAAAAATGTACAATCCTACAAGTAAACTTGCTTTAGCTAAACTTGCTCCTAATTTACAATTTGAATCATACTTTAAAACATTAGGTATTGCACATCCTGATACTGTTATTGTTGCATCACCTGATTATTTAATGGCCTTAAATTCAATTGTAAGCACAACAGATATTAAAACATTAAAATATTATACCAAATGGCAGGTAATTAATGAGGCTGCACCTTATTTATCTTCTGATTTCTCAAATGAAAAATTCAACTTCTTTGGTAAAACCTTAAGTGGCGCAAAAGTTCAAAAGGCACGTTGGCAAAGAGTACACAATGTTGTAAACGGCAGCATTGGTGAAATAGTTTCTGAAGCATACGTTTCAAAATATTTCCCTCCATCATCAAAACAAAAATTAAATGTTTTAATTGATAATTTGGTTGCTGCATACCGCGAGCGTATTGATAGCAGAACCTGGATGGATGCCACAACAAAAAAACAAGCTCACCGTAAATTAGATCTGTTGATCAGAAAAATTGGTTACCCTGATAAATGGAAAGATTATTCAAAATTAGTGATCACAACAAACAGCTATTGGGATAATATCTGTAAAGTGAGTCAGTTTGCCGTAATGGACAATTTAGCTGAATTAAAAAAACCGGTTGATCGCTACAAATGGCAAATGACACCAGTAACTGTGAATGCTTATTACAACCCAACAACAAATGAAATTACTTTCCCTGCGGCAATTTTACAACCACCGTTCTACGACCCAAAGGCAGATGATGCAGCAAACTATGGAACTATGGGGGCCATTATCGGTCATGAATTAACTCATGGATTTGATGATCAGGGTTCGCAATTTGATGCTGATGGAAACATGGTAAATTGGTGGTCGGAACAAGACCTTAACAACTTTAAAACAAAAAAACAAGGTATCGTTAATCAGTTCAATAATTACGTAGCAATTGATACATTAAAAGTAAATGGCGAAATGACCCAAGGTGAAAATATTGCCGATCTGGGAGGGTTAACTATGGCGTATTATGCGTATAAAAAATCATTGAACGGACAAAAATCGCCTGTAATTGGCGGCTTTACAGGCGAACAACGTTTCTTTATTGCATGGTGTCAAGGTTGGAAAGGTGTTACACGCGATGAAGAATTAAAGCGATTGATCACTGTTGATTTTCATAGCCCATCATACTTCAGAGCTTGGGGACCATTAACCAACATGAAAGAATTTTATGATGCCTTTGGAATTAAAGAAGGTGATAAAATGTATGTTTCCCCTGAAAAACGTGTTGAGATCTGGTAATGAGAAGTAAGCTTCTTGCAATTATATTATTACCTCAATTTATTTTTTCGCAACTCAATAAATTTGTTGAGGAATGGAATAAGGATAAGGACCTGAAAGGTGCTATTTACAGCTATTGTGTTTACGACTACAAAAATGAACTTGTAATTGCTGAGAATGATGCGCATCAATTTGTGATCCCGGCGAGTACGCTAAAAGCCATTACAACTGCTGCCGCATTAAAAACACTTGGTAATAATTTTAAATTCGCTACAAAAATTGCCTACACCGGAACTTTAAACAAAGAGTCGGGTGTATTAAACGGTGATATCATCATCATTGGCAGTGGCGATCCAACTTTACAATCTGAAAACTTTTACAAGCAAGATTCGGCCACATTAACTGATAAATGGGCGCAACTTATTAAAGCAGCCGGCATCAAAGAAATAACCGGAAAGATCATTGGCGATGCTTCTGCATGGGAACATACGGTGCCCGGCAACTGGATATGGGCAGATATCAATAACTATTTTGGCGCAGTACCTTGTGGATTATCATTTATGGATAATAAATTTAAGATCTTTTTTAATAGCAAAGAGCAAGGCAGTAAAGTTGAAATTTCTAAGATCGTACCTGAAATATTAACTGCCAAAGTAAAGATCAACAACAAGGTTATTGCAAAAGGCACCGAAGATGAGGCTTATATTTTTGGAGATCCATTTGGTTACACCAAAGACGTGGCCGGAAGAATACCTCCTAACCGAACTAATTACGAAGTGGAGGCTGCAATGCCCGATCCTGCTTTAATTTGTGCTGAATATGTTTTAAACGCGCTGAAAAAAGCAGGTGTAAAATGTAAAGATAACAGCGCTATGAGTAATTATGAAAAATTAGATTCGGCTATTAAGTTCACTAACCTGCACACACATTATTCTCCGTCGCTTGAAAAGATCGTAAATGTAACCAACATTACCAGTAACAATCTTTTTGCCGAATCATTATTAAGAACGCTTGGTAATGGAAGTGCCTATAGCGGAATTGAAGTGGTAAAAAAAACACTCACGGCAAAAGGAATTGATGTAAATGAATTATACATGACCGATGGAAGCGGTCTTGCACGTTCAAACCTGGTAACAACTTATTTGCAAGCTACCTTATTAGGAAAAGTGATGTTGGATAATATGATCAATAAAAGCTTTTCAAATTCGTTGCCGGTAGCCGGTAAACAAGGCAGTATGAGTAATATTGGAAAAGGCGCCTACATTGAAAATAAAATGAAAGCAAAAACCGGTTATATCAATAAAGCAAGAGGTTACACCGGTTACATCACCACTAAAACAGGTAAAGAATTATCCTTCTCTATTCTATTCAATAATTACACTTGCTCTGCAAAAGAGGCGAAGGTTAAGATCGAGAAATTTTTGATAGCGTTGGGAGAATTGTAGCTTATTTTTTCTTATTCTTATTTACCAATCTTTTGTACAAACTCTCGTACATTGGCAAAATGACATTCACATCAAATTTCTTCGCGTGAACAAAAGCATTATTCTTGAATTTATCCAATAGTGTTTGATCCGATAATAATTTAATAGCGTTAAAGGCCATCTCATCCGTATCACCAACATTGCTTAAAAATCCGGTCTTACCATTAATGTTCACTTCAGGTAAACCACCGGCATTGGTACTTATTACCGGCATTTTCATGGCCATAGCTTCTAAAGCGGCCAAACCAAAACTTTCTGTTTCACTTGGTAACAAGAACAGATCGCCAATACATAAAATATCACTAGGGTTTGGTATACGTCCTAAACTATGAATATCTGCATGATATTTACTATCTCTGCTTAACTTTTCAATTGCAGAACGCTCGGGTCCATCACCAACCAATATCAATTTACTCTTAACTTTTTCACGCACTTTATTAAATACAGTGATCACATCTTCCACACGCTTAACTTTTCTGAAGTTACTCACATGCACCATGATCTTCTCGCCATGCGGCGCGTAATGTTTTTTGGAACACTGACTGGTAGGATGTTTAAAATCTTCCAAATTAATGAAGTTCGGGATCACCTCTATTTTATTATCGATCTTGAAGGTTTTTAATGTATCCTTCATTAAACTTTCTGAAACCGATGTGATGGCATTACTTTGATTCAATGAAAAACGAATAACCGGTTCAAATGCAGGATCTCTTCCTACCAGGGTAATATCTGTTCCGTGCAAAGTGGTCACATAAGGCAAACTGATCTTTTTTGATTTAAGGATCTGTTGAGCCATATAAGCAACCGATGCGTGCGGAATTGCGTAATGTACGTGCAACACATCCAGTCGTTCATAAATAGCCACATCAACGATCTTACTGGCCAAAACACTTTCATAAGGCTGATACTCAAATAAGGGATAATCGTTTACACTCACTTCATGGTAAAATAAATTTTCGCTGAACTGATTCAAACGAAATGGTTGCGAATAACTCATAAAATGAACCTTATGTCCTTTTTTAGCCAATGCAATACCAAGTTCAGTAGCTACTACGCCACTTCCACCATATGTTGGGTAACAAACAATTCCAATATTCATAGTTGTATAACGTAACAAAATTACGAATTAATAGTTTATGAATTTAAAAGCTTAAATTTGTGCGCTTGAATTACAAACTACATAGTTTATCGGAAGCTGACGAAGCGCTTGTGAATAGTGGTGAAAAACTGCCAGTAATGGAGGAATTTTACACCATACAAGGTGAAGGTTTTAATACCGGTAAAGCAGCTTACTTCATTAGAATTGGTGGCTGCGACGTTGGTTGCCATTGGTGTGATGTTAAAGAAAGCTGGAATGCCAATTTACACCCATTGATAAATGCAAGCGATGTGATAAAAAATGTTGAAGCATTTAAAGCCGATTCGGTTGTAATTACCGGTGGCGAGCCGCTCATTTACAATTTAAGTTATCTTACAGGCGAACTTAAAAAAAGAGGAATAAGAACATTTATTGAAACATCAGGCGCTTACGAATTTTCAGGCACTTGGGATTGGATCTGTTTATCGCCAAAAAAAACAATGTTGCCATTAGAAGGCAATTACAATTTAGCCAACGAATTAAAAGTGATCGTTTACAATAAACACGATCTAACCTGGGCTGAAGAACTTGCAAAAAAAGTATCAAAAGATTGTTATTTGTTTTTGCAACCCGAATGGAGTAAATCTACCGAACTATTGCCATTGATCATAGAATACGTTAAATCAAATACCCGCTGGCGAATTTCCTTACAAACGCACAAATACATGAATATTCCATAAGGGATATTTTCTGTTTATGATCTTATTTTTACCATTCATAATTTAATGCTTTCAATTTTTATTATTCCTGCTTACCTTCGGATAAATTGAGTAAGCAAAACAAAATATATTGGATCTGTCAGTTTGGAGGATGGTTATTTTATATCCTGGTCAATCTGATCTTTTTTGGCTTAACCTCTCAAACCACATACAAAGATTATTTACTTTACATCTTAATGATCCCTTCCGGGATATTGATCACACATTCATACCGTTTTTTTATTTACATATTCAATGCGCTTAACTTTAAACTTTATTATCAGATCATCATCATATTAGTTGGAAGTTTAGCAAAAGCCATCCTCATCTTTTTTGTATTGGCATTGCTATCCATGATCTTCAATTTAAGTGGGCGCGAACTTAGCTTTGTAAATGTTTTTTCGAGTATCATTAACTTTTCGGTTGTATTCTTTCTATGGAACACCATTTATTTTGGATATCATTATTTCATCAACTACAAACGTGCTGAGATCAATAACCTTAGACTGGAAGCAGCTGGTAAAGAAAGTGAATTAAATAGTTTGAAGGCGCAACTTAATCCGCATTTCATGTTCAATAGCATGAACAGCATCAGAGCACTGATAGATGAAGATCCCCAAAAAGCAAAACAAGCTGTTACGCAACTTTCAAATATTTTACGGAATAGCTTATTAATGAATAAGAATAAAGAAATTTCAATTGAAGAAGAAATAAACCTTGTTAAAGATTATCTGGACCTTGAGAAGATAAGATATGAAGAACGGCTCAGTTTTGATATTTCAATTGACCCTAAAACGCTTCATTTAATGGTGCCGCCATTGATCATTCAAGGTCAGGTTGAAAATGCCATCAAACATGGTATTTCAAAATTACCAAGTGGCGGAAAGGTTACCATTACATCGCAATTGCGCGAAAGCATATTACAAATTCAAATAACAAATACAGGAAAATTAAATACTGAAAAATCGGTTACCGGACTTGGATTCAACAACTCCTTACAACGTTTGCAATTAATGTACGGCAAGCACGCACAAATAAAAATTGAAGAAGATCAAGCAAATCAAACTGTAATTTCAACCATTCAAATTCCAATTAAAAATTATAAATAGTAAATCTTATGAAAGCAATCATAGTTGACGACGAGCGCTTAGCCAGAAATGAATTAAAAACTTTATTGGCACAACATAAAGAAATTGAAGTGATAGCGGAATGCGCAAATGCAGCAGAAGCAAAAGAAAAAATTGACAGTTTAAAACCGGATGTTGTTTTCTTAGACATTAATATGCCCGGAAAATCAGGATTAGAGCTTGTAGAAGAGATATCGGCCTTACCCGATGTTGTATTTGTTACAGCGTATGATGAGCATGCCATTAAAGCATTTGAATTAAATGCATTCGATTACTTATTAAAACCGGTACAACCTCAACGACTTTCTGAAACGCTTAAAAAGCTGGCAGAAAAAGAAGTGGTATCAAAAGGTGAAAACACCGGTCCGCTTGATGAAAATGAATTGATATTTATTAAAGATGGTGAGAAATGCTGGTTCGTTAAACTTTCGGATGTTCGCTTGTTTGAATCGGAAGGCAATTATGTGCGTGTTTATTTTGAGAACAATAAGCCTTTAATTTTACGCAGCTTAAACAATTTGGAAGCTCGTTTGAATGAAAGACAGTTTTTTAGGGCAAGCAGAAAGCACATTTTAAATTTGAAATGGATAGCAAGTGTTGAAACTTGGTTTAATGGCGGATTGATGGTGAAATTGAAGGATGGTAAGGAAGTGGAAATATCGCGCAGGCAAGCCGTTAAAATAAAGGATATGCTTAGTTTATAGGCAAAAAGTAATTTTATTCCCTCATTAACAATGTGATTTTAAAAACTTAGGCTATATTTTTAATAGCTATTAAGGGGTTTTTGCTTTTTTTTGACTACATTTAAGGGTTAATTCTTTCGGATATGACTAAAAAACTACTTGTTCTAACATCGGCGTTTGTGCTTTCAATTGGAAGCTTGTTTTCTCAAAACAATAACAACGCATTAAATGGCCCTAAACTTTCAGGTACGCCTGCTCCACCACAACAATGGGAAGAGTGGTTTGGTAAGGAAGTTCAAAAATTCAAAGAAACCAAACTTCAAGGAAAATCGCAATTTGCCAGTTTTACCATTCCGGTGATCTTCCATGTTTTTCATACGGGACAAGCCATTGGAACAGCTCCAAACATTAGCGCTGCGCGTATTGGTGATCAATTAAATGCGTTAAATAAAATCTATAATGGTATGGGTGCAAACCCTAACAGCATTGGTCAATATTCAACTTATGTAACAAGCCCGAATATCAGTTTTTGTTTGGCAACTGCCGATCCAACTAATATTCCATTAGGCGAACCGGGCATCAATCGTATTGATATGACAGCACTTTTAGCTGCCAATACCGGCACCATGAATAACGATAATCAACTTTTAAGTTTTATTGAATACACCGTTAAACCAATGGTTATATGGGATCCAAGCCGTTACTTAAACATTTTTGTTTCAGAAAAAGGTCCAAATGCTACAGTTTTAGGCAGTGCAACTTATCCTCCTGGAACGTCGTTGTTAGGTTTAGGTGCAATTGGTACCGGTACAACCGATGGGGTTTGGGTAGTTACTTCCGCTGTTGGAAGTGGTACAAATCCCGGTACACTAGCCAACTATACGCAAGGTAAAACTTTAGCACGCGAAATTGGTCATTACTTAGGTTTAAGAACATTATGGGGAGATGCTGTTTGCGGATCGGACTATTGTAATGATACGCCACCGCAAAACGGACCAAACTACGCATGCCCAGGTTCTTATCCTGTTGATGCAAATTCATGTGGTGTTGGTTTAAGCCCAATGGGTGAAATGAGTATGAATATTATGGATTGGACCTATGATGATTGCCGTTACATGTTCACAGCTGATCAGGTTGTTCGTATGCATACTGCCATGAGTCAAAGTCCATTAAGATCATTATTAGGGTCACACGGTTTATGTACTTCTACGGTTGCACTTCCTCCTGCAGGTGGTGCCTATGCTAGTTTTAGCTTAACCGCTCCGGCACCATGTTTTGGTCAAGCCTTCACACCTGTAAATACATCTACAGGAAGTCCGGCTCCAACATTTACATGGGTTTTAACGCCAAACACAGCAACCGTTAACTCAGGTTATAATGTAGCGATGCCATCATTCAATTTATCTAATCAAGGGTCTTATACCTTAACATTGATCGCATCCAATTCACTTGCAACTACATCGCAAACATACACGTTCACAACAACTATTTGTCCGAAAAACCCAACGTGTTTAGACACATTGAAAGCTATTCGCAAAACAGATACATTATCGGTTTACAGCGTAAATTCAAGCACATCGGTAATTGGTTGTAACGTAGTAAATCCAGGTTATTTAACCGGAACAAACTGTTATAAAGACAAAGAATTCGCACAGTATTTTGCCGGATCAAGTTACAGTAATGTACCTGTTCCGCAATTAAGTGGTGTATATGTATTATTCAATAAAACCGGAACAAAATCAAACAGTGGAACAGCTGACATTAAATGTAATGTATGGGGAGGGAGTTTTATAGGAGGGCCTACAACCTTGCTTCATCAAAAGTCGGTACCGCTGGCCAATATAACAGCCACATCGGTCTCAAGCTGGTCAACCATTGCATCGCCAACAAATAATGTTACGTGGTGTGGAACGCCAACTTACACTTTTGGAAGCATGATCGTATTACCTTATAAGATCAACATCGATCCTCCATATTTATTACCTACAAATGGCTTTAACGTAGGTATAGAAATGCCTTGGACCAGCGCGATAGATTCATGTTTGTTATTCACAAATAGTGTATTCAATGCGCCTATTTCCGATTCATCTGCTTTTGTTAGAACACAAACAGACAATTGGTTCAAATTATTTAAGCACCGCGGAAAAAATGTTCAGTTAGCCATTATGCCTGAAATTACTTGTAAGGCAAAAGTTGGTGTAAATGAATATAAAAATGAATTAGAGGCGAATTTAATGGTGATGCCAAATCCGAATAATGGTGTATTCAGCATTTTAGCAACTTTGAATACGCAACAAAATTTAACTTTCAAGATCATGAATTACTTGGGCCAAACTATTGGCGAAAACCGTGAACAAGATGTAACACGCCAGGTATTTCAATTAGACATGAGTAATCATCCAAATGGAGTTTACTTCATCGAGATCAGCAATGGAACTCAAAAAACAACTAAAAAGGTTGTGATCAGTAAATAAGATCTACAGAAACAAAAAAAGCCCCTTCATTTCTGAAGGGGCTTTTTTTATGAGAAAATAAATTGAGAATTCCTTTGTGTTACTTCTTCTACTTCAAACATCGAAATTTCTTTTATTTCAGCAAGGCGTTTTGCCACTTCCAAAATAAATGCGGGTTCGTTTCGCTTGCCACGATGCGGAACAGGCGCTAAATACGGAGCGTCGGTCTCCAAAACCAAATGCGCTATATCGATCTCACTTAAAACTTTATCTAATCCACTGTTCTTAAACGTAAGTACACCGCCAATACCCAATTTGAAATTATTCAATTCAATTATTTTTTTGGCTTGCTCCACATTGCCACTAAAACAATGGAAGATCCCTTTTGGTAATTTTTGAAATGAGGTTAAGCAATCATATACCTCATCAAAGGCATCACGGCAATGAATAATAATACCATAGTTATAGTCAAGCGCCCACTGAATCTGCGTTTTAAATGCTTCTGTTTGCTCGTTTGCAAATGTTTTATCCCAATACAGATCAATGCCAATTTCTCCGATTGCTGCATATTTTCTTTTCTTCAACCACTCTTCAACCAATTTCAGTTCATCTTTTACATTTTCCTTTACACTGCAAGGATGCAAGCCCATCATGGCAAAACAATTTTGCGGGTATGCTTTTTCAAGATCATGCATGCGACCAATACTCTCCGAATCAACATTTGGCAAATAAAACATGGAGACATTGTTTTTTAAAGCCTTTTGTATCAACTGATCTCTATCGGCATCAAACTCCTCGGCATATAAATGAATATGGGTATCTACGAACATGGCGTAAAATTAGGAACAAAAATTGTAATTTAGCAATCCAATGATCAATAGCAGGAACACCATATTATACGCGCTACTTTCCTCTTTTTTATTAAGCCTATCTTGGTTCTATGGATTAACAGCATTTATTTTCATTGCATTCACACCCTTATTACTTCTCGAAAATTATTTTTCTGTTAATACGGATATTCGTCGCAAGAAAACAAAATTCATTGGTTTAATTTATTTAAGCTTTTTAATTTGGAACATTGGTGTGACCTGGTGGGTTTGGAATGCCTCTGCCGGTGGCGCTTTAATGGCCATTTTAGCAAACGCTTTATTAATGACCATTGTATTTGTAACGTTTTCAAACATCAAGAACAAGATCAACAGATCGTGGGCCATTTGGTTACTAATTCCTGTTTGGATCGCCTGGGAACACATTCATACCTTATGGGATATCACTTGGCCTTGGCTCGCATTAGGCAATGTGTTGTCTTTTAAACCCAATTGGATCCAGTGGTTTGAATTTACCGGAACTTCGGGTGGAACATTGTGGATCCTCTTTGTGAACATCCTGCTTTTCAAACTCATCACATCTCCTGTTTTTTCTATTAAGCAAACCATAAAGCCTCTCATTGCAATACTTGTTCCTATCTTGCTATCATACATTATATTATTTTCTCATAAAAACAGATCAACCTTACAAGAGCAAAACATTATTGTGGTACAACCGAATATTGATCCTTACAATGAAAAATTTGATGTAGGATTTGATGTTCAATTTAAATCGGTACTTGATCAGATCAAACAAAAATTAAATCAGGAAACAGATTATTTGGTTTTACCGGAAACATTTGTGATAGATAATATTAATGAGGAATATATCGACAGAGATGTGAATTTACAGCTGTTCAAGGATAGTTTACTTGCAAAATTCCCAAACCTGAATATTATTACCGGCGTAAATTCATATCGTTTCTATAAGGACAATGAAAAACCAAGTGCTACAGCCCGCAAGGATGAAAGTTCTGGTCATAATTATGACGTGTATAACACCGGCCTGCAGATGAATAAAAATGGAATTACTATTTATCACAAATCAAAATTAGTTCCGGGTGTAGAATTGATGCCTTTTCCTGCTTTATTAAAACCACTGGAATCACTTGCCATTGATATGGGGGGAACAATGGGTAGTTTGGGGATACAATCGGATAGAACGGTTTTTACAGGTAATGAGAAGATAAAAGTTGCTCCGGTTATTTGCTATGAAAGTGTATATGGCGATTATGTTACAGAATACATACGCAATGGTGCTAATTTTATTTTCATTATTACAAACGATGGCTGGTGGGATAACACACCGGGGCATAAACAACATTTAAGCTATGCGCGTTTAAGAGCCATTGAAACTCGCCGTTGTATTGCCAGAAGCGCTAATACGGGTATCTCCTGTTTTATTGACGAAACCGGCACCATTTCACAGGCAACCAACTGGTGGGAAAAGGCCGTTATTGAAGCCAAACTCAAACCAAATGATGAACTAACCTTGTTTGTACGTTTTGGCGATATTCTTTCAAAGATCAGTGTAGCTTTAAGTGCTTTAATATTGGCATATTATTGGTTTTTGCGCTTTTTTAAACGCTAAATAATAAGTACTTTTATACCTTAAAATTGAAACTAATTAATCTTCATTTATGGAAAAATTTGATGTAGCAATTATTGGCGGCGGACCAGGTGGATACGTTGCAGCTATTCGTTGTGCGCAATTAGGCATGAAAACTGCTTTAATTGAAAAATACCCAACCTTAGGCGGAACCTGCTTAAATGTTGGTTGTATCCCTTCAAAAGCCTTGTTAGACTCAAGTGAGCATTATTTTAATGCGGTACATCATTTTGAAGAGCATGGTATTGATGTAAAAGCTCCAAAAGTGAACATCAAACAAATGATAGAGCGTAAGCGCGGTGTTGTAAAAATGACCTGCGATGGCATCAATTTTTTAATGAAAAAGAATAACATTAAAGTTTATACAGGCCATGGCAGTTACGTTAACAAAACTACCATTCAAATTAAAAAAGCAGATGGTACTACCGAGCAAATTGAAGCTACAAAATCAATTATTGCAACCGGTTCAAAACCTTCTACTCTACCCGGAATTGAGATCGACAAAAAACGTGTGATCACTTCAACTGAAGCATTAGAATTACAAGAAGTTCCAAAGCACATGATCATTATTGGTGGTGGTGTTATTGGATTAGAATTAGGTAGTGTTTACGGACGCTTAGGTAGTAAGATCACCGTTGTTGAATTTATGGATCGCATCATACCTGGTATGGATGGCGCGCTAAGTAAGGAGTTACAACGTGTATTAAAGAAAAATTTAGGTTTTGAATTTTTATTCAAACATAAAGTTACCGGTGTTAAAACAACCGGAAAAGAAGTTACCGTAAGCGCATTGAACGCTAAGGATGAAAAGATCGAGATCAAAGGTGATTATTGTTTGATGTCGGTTGGAAGAAAACCATATACTGAAGGATTAGGTTTAGAGAATGTTGGCGTGAAAATGGATAACAGAGGTCGCGTTGAAACTGATGACCATTTGCGCACAAACGTAGAAAACATTTACGCAATTGGTGACGTAGTTAAAGGTGCCATGTTAGCTCATAAAGCTGAAGAAGAGGGTACTTTTGTTGCAGAGCAATTAGCGGGACAAAAACCACATATCAACTACAACTTAATTCCGGGCGTTGTTTATACATGGCCAGAAGTTGCTGCGGTTGGTTACACCGAAGAACAATTAAAAGAACAAGGTAAAAAATATAAGGTTGGTAATTTCCCATTCAAAGCAAGTGGTCGTGCGAGAGCAAGTATGGACACTGATGGTTTTGTGAAAGTATTAGCAGATGAGGCAACAGATGAAATTTTAGGTGTGCATATGATTGGTCCGCGTACCGCTGATATGATAGCTGAAGCGGTTGTTGCCATGGAGTACAAAGCAAGTGCTGAAGATATTTCACGTATGAGCCATGCGCATCCAACATTTACTGAAAGTTTAAAAGAAGCGTGTTTAGATGCAACTGCAAAACGCGCGATACATATTTAATTAAGAAGCAAGAAACAGGACAATAAGAGACAAGACGTTGAAAGTTGACAAACACAGGTCTTGATTCTTGTCGTCCTGACTCTTGAATCAATCAAAATAAATTCATACAAAATGAGTTCACCAAAAGTAGGTATCATCATGGGAAGTAACAGCGACCTGCCAACAATGCAAGCCGCTGCCGATGTTTTAAAAGAATTAGGTATCACATTTGAAATTGATATCGTTTCTGCACATCGTACTCCCGAAAAAATGTTTGATTACGCTAAGAACGCGCATTTGCGCGGCTTACAGGTGATCATTGCAGGTGCAGGTGGTGCTGCTCATTTACCGGGCATGGTTGCTTCATTAACCCCACTTCCTGTAATTGGTGTTCCTGTAAAAAGCAGCAACAGTATTGATGGTTGGGATAGCTTATTAAGTATTGTTCAGATGCCGAATGGTGTTCCGGTTGCAACAGTTGCAGTAAATGCGGCTCAAAATGCAGGTATATTAGCTGCGCAGATCATTTCATGCAGCAGTAAAGAAGCTTTAGAGAAATTAGTTGCTTTTAAAGAAGCTTTAAAGCAAAAGGTGATCAAAGCATCAGACGAATTGAAAAAATGATCCTCAAGAAGATCGCCATACTATTCGTAAAATTTTACCAGGCTGCCATCTCTCCTCTTCTACCAAATTCATGCAGATATACTCCAACTTGCAGCCAATATGCAATTGAAGCAATTAATAAATACGGTGCCATTAAAGGCAGCTGGATGGGTTTAAAACGCATTTTACGCTGCCATCCTTGGGGCGGACATGGTTACGATCCGGTTCCTTAAATTCTATTGCTTCACAATTCGTTGAAACGCACTTTCGTTACGTTTTGTAACCTTTATAAAATAAACACCGTTGCTTAATGGTGATAGATCTAATTGAGTTTTTTCTTGACTAGATGTAGTATTCAAAACAACATCTCCTAGTGCATTATAAATTTCAATTTTTAAAGCGTCACCATTCATATTATTCATCTCAATATTCACTTTTGATGTTACAGGATTTGGATACACTTTGAACAAATTGTTCACCAACGAAATATCTTTTAACCCAACATGCAAAGCGCACATATCAGGTATACCCCATCCTCTTGTGTTATTTGGGGTTAATTTATTGGATGCCGTTTTACGAAGTGTATCAAGTAATTTTATATTATTAAATGTTGAATGACGTTGCCAGAAACACGCAATTGCTCCAGCTAAGATCGGACAAGAGAACGAGGTGCCATTACCCGGACCATAGCCACCTGAAGGAAATGCTAAGAACGAATTACCTCCGCGTGCTACCAGATCAGGTTTAATACGCCCGTCGGAAGTTGGTCCTTTTGAACTAAAACCGGTTACATTCCCTAAACTATCAATTGCCCCAACAGTGCAAATACTATCCGCATCGGCAGGTACACCAACAAATTGCCATGCGCTACCGCCTTCATTACCTGCAGAATTCAACACGAACATACCTTTACGTGCAGCCATAGTTGAAGCAATACTCATTGGATAGGTTTTTCCGTTCAAGCCTGAGTATGCATGATCATAGGTATTATTATCAAATGTTGTATATCCTAAAGAAGTTGTAAGCATATCAGCACCTACACTATCAGCAAACTCAGCCCCTCTGATCCAATTGTACTCTTCACTTGGGGTTTCAGTGGCTGCATCTTCGGTTCGTAATAACCAATAATCTGCGCGAGGCGCTGTGCCCACCATTACATTTGGCACTAATGCAGCCATACAGGATAATACGTTCATTCCATGAGAATCATCTTCATACACACTGTTACCGCCTGTTACAAAATCACGTGTACCTGATATACCATTTCTTGTGCGTAAGCTATCAAATGCCGCAACGGTATTCACATTTCTAAAACCGGCATCCAACACGGCGATGGTCATGCCCTGACCACGATAACCGTATCCATGCATACAATCTACATTCAACTGGCGCGCTTGCCAAAATGCACCTCCATAATAATTAGCGGCACTTGTATTCTCTGCACGTTGAAATGAATTACTCATATCCGGTTCTGGTGTTTTTTCAAAAACAACTTTAAACTTGTTCGTAGGGTCAGAAGCCTGAACGAACGAAAATGAATTGATGGTTGCAAGCACAGAAGGATTTGAAACCGAAACGGCAACAGCATTTAACCATTTTGATGCATATAAAACCGTTACACCCGATACTGCATCTATTTGTGAAATATACGACGGCGTTACCGGAAGATCGGTTTGATCAAAAGGAATACTAAAGGCAGCACGACGCGCAATTGCTTTTGCTGTAACAAAAGTTGATGGCGTACTAATAGAATACGGAGTACCCGTTTTGTTTTTTAACTTGATCCAATATTTGGTTTGAGCTTGTGTACTAAAAGATCCAACGATCATTGCTGCAAGCACTATCATAAATTTATTCATAACCATTATTTACTATTTTCTGTTTATATATAACACCTTTTTCAATTCTTTGTTCAACCGGAACGTTAGGTAACACATTATTAGATGTAACATCTATTATTTCGCGGTACACCAACCCAACACCTTTTGCATATTTTTCAACGTAATTCTTATAGGCAATTTGAGTGCGCTCACTTTTTTGAACCACTTTAAGCACCTTGTTTAAATTTATCCCATTCATTACTTCCGAAAGGTCAATTCCATCATACATATAATTCCATTCTCCTAACGTATTTCGAATGTTGCCATTCCAGCTCGTTCCATTAGAAACCGGAAAGACCAGTTTTGTATACCGAATATTCCCTTCAACTACCTCCACTTTTCTTTTATCTGCATTCACCATCCACACTTCCTTTATTGTATAAGCCATGCTGTCATATGGTTTTGCCGGGTCATACTTTTTAATGAATCGTTCCAAGCGAAGTGCTTCATTACCCTCGTTATCCAAAAAATATCCCGTTATCTTTTCTTTGATACGGTATTTATAGGTTACCGATGATAAGGGCAGATCAATATAAACAGTGCTATCCACATCATATTCCACAAATTTCCCAAGTGTTTTTGGGTAATATTCCAAACCCAATAATGCCGTATCATTGCCTACCTTTTTTTTGGTGCATGCCAATGCCAACATACCTATCAACAATATGTATACAATCGTTCTGATAGCATAAAGTTACAAAAAAAAGACTTTACTTAGGTCTGTACTTTGCAACCAGAAAAACTATTAGTAAATTCGGGTATTGTTTGATATGAACCAGGAAACGAAAGACGCCGTAAATAAGATACTTACAGATTATTTAGAAAAGCATAAACACCGCAAAACATCAGAGCGCTATGCCATTTTAAATGAGATCTATTCGCACGACGGGCACTTTGATATTGAGCAATTGTACTTATTAATGAAAAACAAAAAGTATCGTGTGAGTCGCGCTACACTTTACAATAATATTGAGATTTTAATTGATGCGGGTTTAGTGATCAAACATCAGTTTGGTAAGAACATGGCTCAGTTTGAAAAAGCATACAAGTACAAGCAGCACGACCATTTGATATGTACCGATTGCGAAAAGGTTTTTGAATTTTGTGATCCGCGCATCATGCAAATTCAAAAAATGACAGAAGAACTATTGAACTTTAACGTTATACACCATTCACTCAATTTTTTTGCAAAGTGTAAAAACTTAAGTGAAAAGGGACATTGTGAACATAAAAAAAAATAAATTATGGTATTTGAATATAACATCGCAAAAGACGCCAATATGGCCACAATTACACTGAAGGGCGAATTGATCGAAAAAAATCAAGCGAATGATCTTGTAAAGGAAGCTGAAGAATTATCGGCAGCAGGTTGTAATAAATGGGCTATTGATATTGGCGAACTCAAATACATGAACAGTAACGGCTTAAATACATTGATACAATTACTTACAAAAGCCCGTAAAGTGGGTGGAGAAGCCGTTTTATACAACCTCAACAAAAAAATTCAGGAATTAATTTTGATCACTAAACTGAATACCCTTTTTAAAGTAACTGAAACAAAGGAAGAAGCTTTAAAGATCCTTGAAAAGTAAATTATTTTTTTGCCAATAGATTCTTTATTTCAACAAGCTCATTCTTGATCTCTTTAAGCAGAGCTGTATCATCTGTATTTGCAGGAGAAATTCCGCCCATTGATTTTTGTTTGATCACTTTTTCACGCTGAGCAAGGATCATGTTTTTAAATTCTTCCGCATCATCAACTCCCGGAATACTCATCATGTTGCTATGACTTGCTCCTCCTCCACCGGCAGTTTCAACCTTGATGAATGTTAATCCAAATGCTCTTAAAATTGGCCCGCCAAAAAAGGAAAGATCCTGAATATTCTCAAGGGGAATTGTCTTTTCGATATGCAAAATAATTCCTTTAGAAAAATATAAATTCTTTTCGCTTAACTCACATTTTAAAGTATTATAAAACTTGCCTGATAACCATTGCCCTAGGCCAAAGATCCAAAACGGAACAATTACAAGTCCGATCACACTTACGATCAAATAAAACAAAACAACTAAAAAAATATATGTTTTTAGCTGTGGGTTAAATGTTGCTTTTTTAAGAATAGAATTATTGTTTTCCATGAGCTTGTTTTTTATATGATCAATTGTAAACCATCGCGTGCCAACTCAATATTGTCGGGCAATTCCTCACTTACTTGTTCATGCAAACCTAACTGGTGTGAGATATGTGTGAGATAGGTTTTTTTTGCTTTTAACTCCTGAGCCAATGCAATTGCCTCTTCAAATGTAAAATGGGATATATGCGGTTCTCTGCGAAGTGAATTCAACACCAAAACATCCAAACCCTGGAGTTTGGCTTTCTCTTCATCCTCAATTAAATTTGCATCAGTCACATAAGCAAAATCATTCACACGAAAGGCTTTAACTTTCATTCGATAGTGCATCACATCAATGGGCGTGATCTCCATATCACCGATCATAAATTTTTCCTTATCAAAAGAAATTAATTTGATCTCGGGTATACCCGGGTATTTATCTTCCGAAAAAATGTAAGCAAACTCACGGTGTAATGCCTTTTGTACCTGTTCGCTGGCATAAACCGGCATCACCATTTTATTGATGAAATTAAATGCACGTACTTCATCTAAACCTGCAATATGATCTTTGTGTTCGTGGGTGAATAATACGGCATCTAATTTTGAAGTTCTTTCGCGCAAACATTGTTGTCTGAAATCGGGACCGGTATCAATTACTACACTGGTTTTTTCTGTTTCAATAATAATTGATGTGCGTGTTCGATTATCGCGTTTATCAGTACTGGTGCACACAGGACATTTACAGGCAATAACCGGAACACCTTGCGATGTACCTGTTCCTAAAAATGTGACCTTTAAACTACTCATTGAAATACCGAAATAATATGATTGAAAAATATTTTTATTACAATTGGCTTAGTTACCACTATTACAAGTATACCAAAAATGGCTCCCCAAAAATGTGCTTCGTGACTGATTCCATCGGAGTAAGTTCCTTTTTTCTTTCGTTGGATCAAATAATAACTCACACCTAACAAGATAATACCGGCCAGCCAGCCCGGCACCGGAATAAAGAACAAACCAATGATGCCCGTTGGGTTTAATAAGATCCACACGAACATGATAGATGAAATGGCTCCACTAGCGCCTAGCGATGAGTAAGAAGAATTATCGCGGTTACGCAAAAACTCAGTAAAAGAAGCTGCATAAATTCCGCCGGTAAATAACACCAAATAAATTACGGGGCCAAGTTTTGGTCCGTATAGCTCCGGAAAAATGCGTTCCTCCAGATCTAAGCCGAAACTATAAAGCGCAAGGGCGTTGAAGAGTAAGTGTAAATAATCACCATGAATAAAAGCATGCGTTAAAAAACGGTAATGTTCATTTTGGCGCTTGATCAAATACGGATAGAACATGTATTTGGTGGTTGCTTCAGGTACCATAAAACAGTACAATGAAAAACCAAGGATAATAAGTAAAAACGTATAAGTGATCATGTAATGCGGTACAAATAATACTGCATTAAATTTAGTAAAACTAATAGTACAAATGATAAAAGTTTAAAGGGTTTATTAACCAGACTTTAGATCAAAACCGGTAAATAAGATTTAAGCGAGCGATATTGCTGTTGAAATTAAAATTAACAGCTTCATTACTATAATTACTTGATGGATTTAATCCATTATTAATTGAATATATATTATATGAAACGGATGGGTTGATATCAGCACCTATAAAAAAAATTGGAATTAAACTGATGCATTAAGCCTATTGAATATCCTATAAATCCTGAACGCATCAAACTAATATATGTTTGTTCATTTTGTGTTAAACTTGGGTTAAAAACTCTGCTTAAATTAAACTCGTGTTCGTAACCAATTTGAGGGCCATGATAAAAATTCAATTTATTATTAACTTGTTTCCTTTTTTCAAATCCTATTTGACCACCAATAATGTAGCCATATGAATTAGTCTCAAAATTTTGACTATTGTTAGTTTTACCTTTATTAAAAGAACCACTAACATTAACTAAACCAATCTTAAAAAAATTATTTTTTTAAGTTGTATTTTATACATTAATCCAAAGGACAAAGGATTTAATGCAGAAACACCAAAATGCAACTCTTTAATTCGTTTAACAACTATGGAATCTCTATTAGTCGCTATTAATGATTTTACATTTAATAGAATTAAAACTGAACATATTTGAACTATTCTCATAATTTCATTTTTTTAATGAAACTATTTAATAATCGCAAAAGGATATTGTTAAAAAATGTAATCTACCATTTTGAGTTTATAAGTGGTAGAAATAGCAACAGTTTATCAATCAAACAAACCACCACTCCTGTTCCAAATAGATTTACCCAAATGCTTATAAGCCATTTCGGTAACTTCCCTTCCGCGCGGCGTGCGCACCAAATAACCTTCCTGCACCAAAAATGGCTCATACACCTCTTCAATGGTACCGGGCTCCTCACCTACTGCAGTGCTTATGGTATTAATACCAACCGGACCACCTTTGAATTTATCGATGATACATGATAGTATGCGATGATCCATTTCATCTAATCCATTCTTATCTACATTTAAAGCTTTTAATGCGTAAGTAGCAATTTCAATATCAATAGCGCCATTTCCTTTTATCTGCGCAAAATCTCTCACACGACGTAATAAGGCATTGGCAATACGCGGTGTCCCTCTGCTTCTGCGTGCAATTTCATAGGCCGCATCTTCCTTAATATCTACATTTAAAATATCGGAACTGCGTTTTACAATACCTGTTAATACTTTGCTATCGTAATAATTTAATCGGCTATTGATACCAAAACGTGCACGCAACGGCGATGTAAGTAACCCGCTGCGCGTGGTGGCACCAACCAATGTGAATGGATTTAATTTAATTTGTACGGTTCGTGCATTGGGGCCATTATCGATCATGATATCGATCTTAAAATCTTCCATGGCAGAGTACAAATACTCCTCCACAATCGGACTCAAACGATGGATCTCATCAATGAACAACACATCATTTGGTTCTAAATTGGTGAGCAAACCTGCCAGATCGCCGGGCTTATCTAAAACCGGACCACTGGTAACTCTTAAATTCACACCAAGGTCGTTACTAATAATATGCGCTAAAGTGGTTTTACCCAAACCCGGAGGTCCATGCAACAGAACATGATCTAATGATTCCTGACGTTGTTTGGCAGCAGCCACAAATACCCGTAAATTATCTACTACATTCTGCTGTCCTGAGAAATCATCAAATTGAATTGGACGTAAAGCACGCTCAATATCCCTATCAGAGGTGCTTAAATTTTCGCTATCCGGATCGAGGTTTTCGTTCATGAGTTGTGTTTTACTTCCTCAAAGTTAGCGCATAAAATAGCATATCCTTGCTACAATTTAGAGCAATTTTAAAACTTTACTTAATAGTGCTTTATTTAAGCAATATTGAGCCGGACAAGGCGTTTAAATGGTGTAATTTTTATACCTTCGTAAACCTAAATGAAATTAACTTACGGCATACTTGCAACAATTTTAGTGTTTTTTACTGCATGCGTAAAAGATAAACCAACACCCATCACTTCCGATACTATCATATTAAGCAATTCAAAAAAAGTTTATGTGATCAATGAAGGTAATTTCATGAACAACAACGCATCAGTTTCACTATTTGATACCGGAAATAATTCAGTTGTAGAAAATTATTACAACGCACAAAACAATGCTGCGCTTGGCGATGTGGCGCAAAGCATCAGTAAAATAAATAACAACTATTACATAGTGGTTAACAACTCCAATAAAATTGTGGTGGTTGACGAAAAATTCAAATTAAAACGCAGCATTACGGGATTAACATCACCACGTTATATTCAACAAGTATCAAACCAAAAAGCTTATGTGAGCGATCTGTATGCTAATGCAATTAGTATCATCGATCTGAACAACGGTGTAAAAACAGGAAGTATTTCATTAAATGGCTGGACGGAAAAAATGGTGATGTTATACAATAAAGTTTTTGTGACTAACATGAACAAGAATTATGTGTATGTTATTAATGCCGTTAACGATCAAATTACCGATAGTGTTTTTGTTGGAAAAAACGCCGGAAGTATTGAGTGTGATAAGAACGATAAGCTTTGGGTGCTTGGTTCCGGCAATTCAAGTAATGGTTTTTTAACACGTATCGATCCTTTGAATTTAAGCACCAGCACATTTAGTTTCACTTCATCTGATAGTCCGCATAACTTATGTATCAATGGTTCAAAAGACACTTTGTTTTATTTGAACAATGGTATTTTTAAAATGGGAATAGCCGAATTGAATTTACCAAGTGCTGCATTTATTCCGAAGGGCACTAAAAACTATTACGGACTTGGTGTTCATCCTACAACGCATGATATTTATGCTTCAGATGCCTTAGACTATATTCAACGTTCGAATATTTATATTTATAACGCAAATAACGGAACCCAAAAACATACGTTTAAAGCCGGTATAAATGCAAACGGATTTTACTTTGAATAAACATGCAGGAAAAACACCTACATATCATTTCATTTGATATTCCTTTTCCGGCAAATTACGGAGGTGTTATAGATGTTTATTATAAATTGGTTTGGCTGCATCAATTAGGAATTAAAATACATTTACATTGTTTTGAATATGGCAGAAAACATGCAAAGGAACTGAATGCGCTTTGCGAAAGTGTAACGTATTATAAACGAGAAACCGGTTTGGCGAGTCATTTTAGTTTTTTACCATACACCGTAAAATCACGTGTTTCAAAGGAACTGAAGAAAAATTTATTAAAAGATCAGCATCCAATTTTATGTGAAGTATTACACACCTGTTGGATAATGAATGAGCCCGAATTTAAAACACGTTTTAAGATATACCGCCATAGTAATATTGAACACCACTATTACGAAGGATTAGCAAAGGCCGAAAAAAGCACACTTAAAAAATTGTTTTTATTGACCGAGGCCCGCAAACTTAAACGCTTTGAGAAAACAATTAGCAAAGCAAATTTAATTTTAGCGGTAAATGAACACGATACTGCATACTTCAAAAAAAACTATCCTTCGGTTAAAACAGAGTATTTACCAAGCTTTCACAGCAATTCGGCAATAACTATTAAGGAAGGGCAAGGCAAATTTATTTTATTTCATGGTAACTTAAGTGTTGCCGAAAATAAAGAAGCGGCTGAATGGCTAATCAACAATGTGTTTTGCAAGATCAAGCAACAAGTGATCATTGCCGGATTAAATCCCGATGAGCGATTAAATGAATTGGTAGAGAAACACGAACACATTGATCTGATTCCAAACCCAACGGAAGCAAAAATGGCCGAGCTTGTTGCAAATGCACATCAACATGTTTTGTATACCAAACAAGCAACCGGCTTAAAGCTAAAATTATTGAACGTTTTGTTTCAGGGTAGACATGTTTTGTGCAATTCACATATGATAAAAGGGAGCGGAGTTGTTATTAACGAGTCTGTTTCAGTGTGTGATACGGCCTCTGAAATGATCACTAACATCAAAGAAAAAGCCTCTGTTTCCTTTAGTAATGAGCTGATCAAACAGCGCTACAGCATTTGCCAACCCTTTAACAATCAAGCAAATGCCGAAAAATTACGTTCATTTTTGTAATTTTTTCTTCCAAAATCAACTTCAATTAGAACCCCCTAAAGCATTGATTTAGAATAGGGTTATTAACATCGTTTTCTAACAACAATTAAGAATGAAATGTTGATATGCATTAACACAGTTTTTGTTAAAAATAAAAACGTGGTCAACTTTATTACGTAAGCATTGGTTATACATTTGTGATGTATGGCACCTAGACGTAACAAAGAAATGAGTTTAAAAGAAGTGATAGCATTGATCACCCTGCTCGACGACCCGGATGAAACCATTTATTCCGAAGTTCGCAACCGGTTCATTATTCTTGGTCCGCCTGCCATACCGCATCTTGAAACAGCATGGGAAAACAGCTTTGAGGCCTTAATGCAAAAGCGTATTGAAACTATTATTCACAGCATTCAATTCGAAGCTTTACAAAAGGCATTAAAAGAATGGGCGCATAGCGAGTCAGACGATCTTTTAAAAGGTATTTTACTATTGGCGCGTTACCAGTATGCTGATCTGGATGAGAATAAAATTAAGAAGCAGTTACACCAAATAAAACAGGATGTATGGTTAGAATTACACGACGACCTTACTGCGCTTGAAAAAGTAAAGATCATTAACCACATTTTATTTGAAGTACATCAGTTTGGCGGAAACATTACCAATTACCACGCACCTCAAAATTCATTCATTAATAATGTTTTAGAGAGTAAAAAAGGTAATCCACTGATGCTCAGTGTTATATATGCATTAATTTGTAAAGAATTAAACATTCCGGTTTATGGTATTAATTTACCGCAACATTTTGTTTTGGCTTATGTAAATGATTACGCCAACCTTATTGATGTAAATAACAAAACCTTATCAAACAACATCTTATTTTACATTAATCCATTCAGCAAGGGTTTAATATTCAGTCAAAAGGATATCGATCAATTCTTAAAACAATTGAATTTAGAGCCCGATAACAAGTATTACCTACCTTGCAGCAATATTGACATTGTAAAACGTTGTTTAACCAACCTAATTTACTCATACGAGAAGCTTGGCTACATGGAAAAGCTGGATGAGTTAAAAAAATTAGAAAAATTGTTATAATCTCACTTTTTTAAATGACACTTAGTTTTTTTACTTAATTTTAGTGTCGTGAAATCCTTATTGAAAAATACCCGCTTTTTAATTGCTTTTGCATCAATTATTATTTGTGTTGTTGCGATCGGTATTTATGCGTCAGATTCTACCAACAGAACTATTTCTGTAAAGAATAATGTTGCATCAGATGAAACGGCAATGAGCTACTCTACCTCGGGTGAGAAGGAAGAAGTACCGCATTTCAATCTTTTCTCTATCATCAATAAATTCATTCCTCATTAATTCATTTATTTAATTGTGAGATTATCTTAGAATGGTAATTTTGTAGTTAGTATTATGCCAAGCGTTATTACCATATTTAAAAAGGCCTGGATCTTTGTTAGCGAACAAATATGGCAATTGCGAATTGGTAAGGTAGATAAGAAACAAGGCATTCTAATACGTCAGTTACGCATTATTACATTATCGGTCAAAGGATTTAACGAAGATGACTGCTTAACAAAAGCCACTGCCCTCACCTATTACACTTTATTTTCCATTGTCCCCATTTTGGCCCTTGTTTTTGCAATTGCCAAAGGATTTGGATTTGAAAAAGGTTTACAGGATCAGATCATCAATAGTTATCCGCAATATAAAGACATACTAGAAAATGCTTTTACTTACGCCACTAAAATGCTTCAAAACACCAAAGGCGGTATTATTGCCGGTATTGGTGTTTTGGTTTTATTATGGACCGTAATGAAATTATTGCTGAGTATTGAAAATAACTTCAATCAAATTTGGGAGATCAAACGCGGACGTACTTGGGTAAGAAAAGTTACCGATTATTTAGCGATCATGATCATCAGTCCAATTTTTTTAGTTGTTTCAGGTGGTTTAACAGTTGCCATACAAACAAAGCTAGGTAGCTTTGAATTCCTTTCTGGAGCAAGTACATTTTTATTGAATTTATTTGCCTACTTTTTAATTGCATGCGTGTTTGCTTTGCTTTATTTGGTAATGCCAAATACTAAGGTGAATACCAAATCGGCATTTGTTGCGGGAACTATTTCAATGATATTGTTTCAAATTCTTGAATGGGCCTATATTAAATTTCAAATTGGTGCAAACCAAATGAATGCTATTTATGGTGGATTTGCTGCGTTACCATTATTTTTAATTTGGTTGCAATACAGTTGGTACATTGTACTATTTGGAGCCGAACTCGCATTTGCCAATCAATTTGCAGATCATTATGAATTAGAGAACGATATAAATAAATTAAGTATACGCTATAAAAAGGCAATTGGCTTAATAATTAGCAGTTTGGTTGCAAAACGATTTTACAATGGCGAAACACCTTTAACCGCTAATGAAATTGCCGATAAATTAGATATACCACTTCGTTTAACACGTTTGGTAATTAATGAATTTGTTGAAACAGGCATTTTCACTGAAATTAAAGGAGAGAAGGAAAAAGAAAGTGCCTACCAACCCGGTTTAACCGAAAGCAAATTAACGGTTAGAAATATATTAAATATCATGGATCAAAAAGGAATAAACACCCTACCTATTTCTGATACCGAAGAATTAAAAAACATCAACGGCATAATGGCACAGTTAGATGGTGCTTTAGATAATGAACTTGGCAATAAATTGGTTAAAGATATTGCATAATTGAAAAATTTAATCTTAATATTTTTACTTCTTTTTACATTCACCGGCTTTTCACAAGAAACAGTTAGTGATACCATAAAGCCTGTAAAAAAAGTAAAAAAAGATTCAGCACTACGCAAAGCTTCCATTTTAAGCGCTGTTATTCCGGGAGCAGGACAAATTTACAACCGAAAATACTGGAAAGCCCCAATTGTATGGGCCGGCATGGGTGGTATGGGTTATTTATTTATTAAGAACCAAAATGAGTATTCATTTTATCGGGAAAATTTAAAGAAACTCGTTGCAGGTGATTCAAGCGCATTAACAACTACAGGATTAGATTCAAGAGATCAGATACAAACGCAAAAATTATTTTACAGGAAACGCAGAGACCTATGTGGCTTTGGACTTATTGCAATATATGCCATAAATATTATTGACGCGAATGTTGATGCACATCTTAAAACATTTGATGTGAGTGACGATCTGAGTTTACAATTAAATGCCAAACCTATTTTATTTAATACGTTTGGCGGATTAGATTGCACAGCAGGTTTAAGTTTGAAATTAAATTTTAAATGAACATATGAATATTGCATTACTTGGTTATGGAAAAATGGGTAAGGAAATTGAAAAAATTGCCCTTAGCAGAAAACATCACATTGTTTTAAAAGTTGATAAAGACAATGCTGACACGATATCGATTGCAGATCTTCAAAAAGCAGATGTGGCAATTGAATTTAGTACGCCACACACCGTATTAAGCAACATTCAAAAATGTTTTGATGCCAATGTACCTGTTATTGTTGGCACAACTGGTTGGTATGATGAGTTTGACAAGATAAAGGCCAATTGTGAAAAAGGTAACCATGGTTTATTTTATGCGAGCAACTTTAGTTTAGGTGTTAACCTGTTCTTTAAAGTAAATAAATATCTGGCTGAGCTAATGAACAAGTATCCGGAGTATGATGTTTGCATGGAAGAGATCCATCATGTTCATAAACTTGATAAACCAAGCGGTACTGCCATTACATTGGCACATCAGATCATCTCTAAAATGGATCGCAAAAACAAATGGAGTATTGATGATAACAGCAGCGATACCTTATTTATTGAAGATAAGCGCGAAGGTGAAGTACCGGGCACGCATATCATTAAGTACCGCTCTGCAGTTGATGATATCGAGATCATGCACAAGGCTCACAATCGACAAGGTTTTGCTTTAGGAAGTGTGATTGCAGCCGAATTCATGAAAGGTAAAAAAGGTATTTACACCATGGAAGACATCATTTAAATTGATGCTGATGTGTTATAATGACAACTGAAATCCAATACCATAAAGCAAGCATGAACGATCTTCAATTATTGATCCATTCACGAGTTGATTTTCTGAAAGATTATTGGGGACCACAACCTTCTGAAACAGAAAACACACTTCGGGAGCAGTTGAAATTATACTTTGAAAAGGTTGTAAAAGGTGGAAGTTACCAATGCTGGTACGCAACTATTAATAATGAATTTGCCGGCGTTGGCGGAATGGTTATCATGCAAAGGCCGGGCAGCTTCAGAGCACCTCAAGGTATTTCGGGATACATTATGAATATGTATACAGTACCAAAGCACCGAAAAAAAGGCATTGCAGGTACAATCCTCCAAAAATTAATGCAAACAGGTGAGATGATGAATGTTCAATTCTTTGAATTACATGCCACCAAGGAAGGAGAGCCCGTATATATTAAAGCCGGTTTCAATTTACATAAAGAACCTACGTACCGAAAATTTGTAGGATCAATTTAATATCTTCATATTTCTTGACAAAGATAAACTATACTCCTATTCAACCTCGTATTGAAACTTTGAAGGGAAAGATGCTGATCGGTATTTCCATTCAAACTTCTCTTGCAAATGATCAAACATATACGCTATGGCAAAGCTTTATGCCGCGAAGAAAAGAAATAACAAATTCAATTCATACCGATCTTTTCTCGATACAGATTTTTCCTATTTCATTTGATTTTACCTTTTCCGATCTCAACACATCCTTTACAAAATGGGCAGCGGTTGAAGTTGAACACACAAACCATATCCCGATAGGAATGAGTGAATTGAAGATACCAGATGGTTTGTATGCTGTATTTAACTACAAAGGTTTAAACACCGACCCCACCATCTTTATATACATTTTCTCAGAATGGCTTCCAAAATCCATTTATCAACTTGATAACAGACCACATTTTGAATTACTTGGTGAAAGATATAAGAACAATGATCCTAATTCGGAAGAAGAGATCTGGATACCAATAAAATTAAAAAGCAAGTAATCTTATCTATCCAAATTTTAATACCTTTATTAGAAATGAAATATCAGTTAAGAAAAATAATTATCGTTGTATTCTTCATGTTCACGAATTTGGTCTTTTCTCAAAACACTAAAACTGATCTTTCTGCAAACATTCATTTTACTCCTTATTTCGAAAAAGCAATCATCGAATTACATGTGAAAAACGATTCGATTGTTAATTACAAAGTTCAAGTTACAGATCAAAAACAAAACATTTTAAAATCAAAACAAATTCCAAGTGGATTTAAAAACATTAAATATGATCTGGATATCTTAAACCTAATGCCAGGTAAATACAACATTGCCATTTATAAGAATGGGCAAAAGATGTATTCTCAGGAATTCATAAAAGACGAAATACTTGCAGAGCCTCAAAAACAACCGGTTATTAATAAGGAAAATTAAAATTACATTAATTTATAATCAGCTCCTTCAAATGAAAACGGCCTATACTTGCAAAAACGGACATACCTATTATAAAAGCAGTAATTGCAAAGTATGCCCTATTTGCGAAAAGACGGTAGTTTCAGATCTTGCTATTTTAAATTCTTTGGCAGCTCCTGCAAGAATAGCACTTGAATCAATAAATATTTATTCCTTAAAGCAACTTTCTAAATACAGTGAAAAAGAAATTTTGAACCTGCACGGTGTAGGACCTAGCACTATACCCAAATTAAAAAAGGCCTTAATTGAAGCAGGCTTGTCATTTAAAAAATAATATATTTACTAAAAAATAACAAAATGATCGTAATTGAATCTCTTATAAACTCATCTTTAGAAGATGTATGGAATAAATTCACTCAACCACAACACATCATTAATTGGTACTTTGCATCACCCGACTGGCATTCACCCACTGCCGAGAACGACCTAAAAGTTGGTGGGAAATTTAAAACGCGCATGGAGGCAAAAGATGGCAGCATGGGTTTTGATTTTGAAGGAGTATATACCCTTGTGCAGCCTTTAGATCGATTTGAATACAAATTAGCTGATGACCGCAAAGTTATTGTTGAGTTTAAAGAAGAAGGCGATTCAGTAAAGATCATCGAATCATTTGATCCGGAAAATGAAAATCCGCACGACATGCAACAGGCAGGTTGGCAAATGATATTAAACAATTTTAAAACCTACGCTGAAACCAAGTAATGGATGTGAAAATAAAAAATGTAGATGATTACATTGCCTCTCAACCTATAGAAATAAGAGAGAAATTGGAACTCATTCGTACCACTATTTTAAATTCGGCACCACATATTGAAGAAAAGATAAGTTATGGTATGCCGGGTTATAAACTCAACGGTATGCTGGCTTACTTTGCGGCATTTAAAAATCATTACAGTTTATTTTTTATGCCATATGTATTGCGCGAATTTACCTCTGAATTAAAAGAATATAAAACCAGTAAATCGGGTATTCAAATACCAAACGATAAAAAATTTCCGGTTAAATTACTTAAAGCCATCCTAAAACAAGGAATTAAATTTAACTTTGAAAAAGCCCAAGCCAAACTAAAAAAGAATGAAAAAGATCGCGGAAACAGAAAGACTGCTGCTAAGAGAACTGCTAGCAAGTGATGAATTAGGTATGTTCGACCTTGATTCTGATCCCGAAGTTCATAAATACCTTGGCAATAATCCTGTTGAAAGCTTAGATGAGATCAGAGAAGTGATCAAATTCATACAAAAACAATATGAAGAAAATGGAGTTGGCAGATGGGCCGTTATTCGTAAAAGCGATAATGAGTTCTTAGGTTGGGCAGGAATTAAATATTTTAAAACGCCAATTAATAACCGCGTAAATTTTTACGAATTGGGTTACCGGTTTCAACAAAAATACTGGGGAATGGGCTATGCAACAGAAGCTGCAAAGGCCTGCTTAAATTACGCATTTGATCAATTAAATATTAATGAGGTAATAGCAATGACCGATATCGAAAATAAGAATTCCGAAAAAGTTCTTTTAAAATCGGGCTTTAAATTAATTGAAACCTTTGATGATAATGGCGAACAAACTAACTGGTTCAGCATTCAAAAAAGTGACTGCCAAAAATAATTGCAAAAATTGCAAATCGCTTTTTTTGATCTTTGCGAAAAACGCAAAAAGCTAATTTCCTCTTTCTTACTTTTCTGAAAAAAAATCACTTCGCGGCCTTCGATCCATTGAAATTTTATTTTTTTCCATCAATCTAGTTTGCCGTATTGTATTTCCATTTTAAATCCCTCTGACACCATTGTAGTTTTGAAAAAAATTAAAAAGCTATGAAACAAAATGGAACTTTAGTAAGAACACTTTTATTAAGTGTATGTTTAATTTTATTAACGCAATGTAAAAAAGGTGAAGACGACCCTGCTTTTACACTCAGAACCAGAAAAGCACGTGTAGTGGGTGATTGGAAGGCAACAAAAGGTAAAAGCTCCTATGCAGATGAAGGTCCGGCTTTTAAGAATAGCAGTGAAATTATTTATGACGGTATAAATTACAAGGGAATTGAAACCGTTTCAGCAGGAAACGACAGCCAGAAATCATCCTTTGCCGGAACTTTTACTTATGAAATTTTAATTGAAAATAACGGTCGCTATAAAATAACAGAAACATATAATGGGAAACCTTTTGTTAGCACGGGCACCTGGAACTTTACAGGTAATATTGGAGATAATAAGAACAAAGAACAAATTGTGTTAACTCAAAATAACTATGAGGGAAACAGCTTCAAGGGAAACACCATTCAACAAACCTTCAATATAAAGGAACTGCGAAATAAAAAAATGGTGCTCTATTCACATTCAAGCTCAGAATACAATGGGTATTCACAAAACCAAAGTGAAGAATTCACATTTGAACATAAATAATAACTAATTGAGTGATTTCTGCTTCAAATTGATTATCTTCATTGTATGATCAATTTTGAGGCAGAAAAATCTGAATTCTATGAGCTCAATAAAGCTTTTTGCGAAAGTATTGATGCAAATATAAAAAGCTTTAACACATCATTAAATGGCTATTGCAATAGTTTTGGATTTGAAATTGAAAGTATATTTGAAGTTAACAACCTGCATCTAAACTTAAAACTTTTTAAAAATCAAACCACCCAAAACGGCATTATTATTCCAAAGGATGCTGTTGATCAATCGGGCACGCAATTGCATGTAAATGGTTTAAATAAAAACCAATTCATTAAAATTGGCCAATCTGTTCTAAAACGTATTTTCACATCATCTGAAAACAAAGCGCTATTCCCGAAACCGTATTATATTAATTCTAATGAAGCCATTTCGCAAGATGTGATCAAACAACTTGCTAACTTTGTTATAGAACATAAGATCTCGAAACTCGTGCTATTTAATGGCACATTGCATATTGAGATGCATTACGCTTTAAAAGATCCTACTGCTTTTATTAATGAGATGCTTCAATTAATGAGTGAGATCGAGTGATCACTTCAAATAATTATTAGCCTTAAACCAATCTAAACATTGCTTGATCCCTATTTCAATTGGTGTTTGTGTCATTTGTAATTCATCAATAGCCTTTGCAGGAGAAAAACACTGACTGATACCAGCCATTTTAGCCATGCCAAAACTTAACTTTGGTTTACTTTTGGTTAAACGGGCAAAAACCGAATTAAAAAAACCAACAATTAATACAGCGAACTGAGGCACCTTTTTTAATTTAAATGGCTTTCCTAAAATATTGCAAGCTAAACCAAAAAATTCCTTAAAATCTAAATTCTTTCCTCCTGCAATATAACACTGCCCTAATCTTCCCAATTTTAATGCATTAACTGCAGCATTGGCAACATCAACCGAGCATACAAAATTTTTACCGCCGCCTGTATATCCCGGAATGTTATCCGTAGCTAAATTAATAAGCATGGCGCCGGATGAAGGCCCTGAATCAAACGGACCGATCATAAATGTTGGATTAACTATAATTACAGGAAAGCCATCTTTCGCATGTTTTTCTAAAAGCAATTGCTGTGCCTTATACTTACTATCAATATAATCCATCCCATACTTCCAACCGGTGTAACCCGATGTTTCGTTACCGGGATGTTCTTTTGAACCATGATCGAATGAGCTGGCAGAACCAATATGCACCATGCGCTTCATCTTTAATTCTTCCACAACCTCCAGCACGTTTTTTGCTCCGGTGTAATTCACATCATTAACAATTTTTGAGCGGCGTGGATATACATTAGTTAATGCTGCTACATTTATAACCTTATCGCAACCTTTCATGTCATTCAACAAAAAAGGTTTATCTAATACATTTCCATAAACAATTTCAATTGATAAACCTGATAATGTTGCAGGTACTCTGCCCGGTAAACACATGGCTTTAACAGAATATCCCTGTTGAAGTAATTCGCGACAAATACTGCTTCCAAGCATTCCATCAGCACCTGTTACAAATATTTTTTCCATGTGTACGTTTTTAATTTAGTGTATTTTCAGAATCTATTTCTATAAAACAGCGTTTCACGATTCTGAATTGTTACTTAACATTGCGAAACGATGTTTATGTTTAACTCCATAAAATATCAAAAACAAACTCAACAACATGATCATATGTGCAATATCATTGTAATTGAACCAGGACGCAAAGCTTAAATGATTTCGGTTCACATAAATTGATCCGAAAGAAATAATGAAACCTGATGAGACCATGCTGTTATAATTCCAAACTTTAATTTTTTGTGGGAACGTAAAGTAAAGCAACTGTAATAAACCGATGGCAGAATTAATGGCAACAACTTTAAAGCTCATGAAAAAAACTACACAAATGGCAAAAACAACAAATTGAACATGTGTGAAACGCTCCAGATTTTGCTTTTGCTTATGATCACCTATTTCGGCGCTTATTACAGATTGCTGTGCATAAAACACCGATAATCCGGAGGTTATTTGCATAACCAACCATACTGTTTTGTAGGTAAAACTAGATGTGTCGCAAGAAATACTGTGGGCAATTGAACCAAAAAAAGTAGAGATTCCAATGAACAAAAAAAACATACTCCAACGTTCAACCGACTCTGAACGATTTTGATAATTTGAAATGGATCTGAAACACCAAAAACAAAAAAACGCCAGAATAAGATCGGTTATAATTGTTGTTGGCTCACAAAAATAATTATTCAGCCAAACATATGAGATCTCTAAATAGTTCACAAAATAAAACAGTATTAATGATCAATTTCCTTGAAAATTAAAACAAGAAATTATTTAATAAGCTAGGTCTTCAATAAAAAAGAAAAACACAACTGCACCTACCCACTCTTTGCGAACGTTACGGCACTCTCCAATCTTACTTCCATTCTTATAAATATCTCCATCCGATTCAACCTGCCCTATTTTACTTCCATTTTTATACACATCGCCATCATTTTCAATTTGGCCAACCTTGCTACCATTCATGTATATATCACCATCATTTTCGATCTGACCTTTTTTTGACCCATTTACATACACATCACCATCACTTTCGATCTGACCTTTTTTAGATCCACCGATATAAACATCGCCATCATTCTCTATCTCTCCCTTTTTACTTCCCTTAATGTATAAGCTTTGAGCTGATAACGATGTGCTTGAAAATAAAAATGCAAATACCAAAACTAAATTTTTCATATGAACTATTTTAAAATTAAATATACTTATTTACTAAATTATGAATCTCAATGATCGGTTTCATAAATTCTTCCAGGTCAGTTACGCATAACTGAGAAGCCGCATCACACAAGGCTTTTTCCGGATCGGGATGTGTTTCAATAAATACACCATCTACACCACTTGCAACACCGGCACGAGATAATACCGGTAAAAATTCGCGCGCGCCTCCTTTTGCATCACTACTTGGTATACCATATTTACGAACGCAATGTGTTATATCATGTACAACAGGATATCCTAATTGATTCATATGGTAAAATGCACGCGGATCAACGATTAGATCATTATAACCAAAAGTATAACCACGCTCTGTTAATATCACCTGATCATTTCCTGCATCAATACATTTTTGTAACGGATGTTTCATGTTATCGGGTGCTAAAAACTGGCCATGCTTAATATTTACAACTTTACAGGTTTTAGCTGCTGCAACCAATAAGGAGCTTTGCATACATAAATACGCAGGTATTTGTAATACATCACACACTTCACCTGCAGGTGCCGCCTGATCATGCGAATGAATATCGGTTAAAACCGGAAAACCAAATTGCTCTTTTACTTTAGCCAATATTTGAACACCTTTAGCCAAACCCGGACCATCATAATATTTTAAGCTGCTGCGGTTATCCTTAGTGAAAGATGATTTATAAATGATCTTTATTTTTAAGCGTTCGCTTACTTCTTTTAATTTCTCAGCCGTTTTCATCATGATCATTTCATCTTCGATCACACATGGTCCCGAGATCAAGAACAGTTCTTTGGCCCCACATTCAATGTTGCCTACCTTTACAATTTTCTTACTCATAGTCAATTAATTGCCCAAAGTTAATTAAATCTACTGACATTCTTACCAAGCAATACTTAACAATTCCTTAACATACAAGTAACCCTTAGTTTATTTAGTAAACGTTAGTTTGCACAAAATTAACTCTTATGAATTTAAAATTAACAATTTGTTGTTTTGTTGCTTTTACCTTAACATTAAACGGATTTGCTCAAGAAACAACGGATTCAACTGCTAAATCAAAATCATTGTTAGAACTTGCTAAATCGGTTATTGAACCCGAGAAAACAAAAACCGAACAAAAAAAATCACATTGGTACGAAAAAATTAATTTAAGAGGATATGTTCAAATAAGATATAATCGTTTATTGGAAACAAACCCTGATCTTAAAAGTGAACAAGGTGACAGATCAATTGGAAACAATGGAGGTTTTTTTATACGTCGTGCACGTTTAATTTTTAGCGGACAATTGAACGATCATGTTTATATGTATATTCAGCCAGATTTAGCCTCTTCTGCATCAACAACAGGCTTGCATTTTGCTCAATTAAGAGATGCTTACTTTGATGTTTCGATTGATAAGAAAAAAGAATTTCGTTTCAGAATCGGACAAAGCAAAGTGCCATATGGCTTTGAGAATATGCAATCCAGCCAGAACCGTTTACCACTCGATCGAAATGACGCTTTAAACAGTGCTGTTTCAAATGAGCGTGATCTAGGTGTTTTCTTTTACTATGCTCCAAAAAAAGTTAGAGACCTATATAGCTCTTTAGTTAATGATGGCTTAAAGGGATCAGGTGATTATGGTGTTTTGGCATTTGGAACATACAATGGTCAGGTTGCAAACAAACCAGAGATTAATAACAACTCCCATTGGGTTGCAAGAGCCACCTATCCTTTTCAGTTAGGAAACCAGATCATTGAACCGGGAATTCAAATGTATAGCGGTTTCTACAAACTCGATCAAACAACAACCGGCGTAAAAACCTACACTAATGCTGAGTACTTGGATGAACGATATGCTGCAAGTTTTGTATTATATCCGAAACCATTTGGTATTCAAGCTGAATACACCATGGGTAAAGGTCCCCAATACGATAGATTAACCGATTCAATTGTAAAAAAAGATCTTAAAGGTGGTTATGTAACATTATCATACATAATTAAAGCGAAAGATCAAGTTATTATCCCGTTTAGCAGATTTACCTATTATGAGGGAGGCAAAAAACATGAATTAGATGCGCGCGCATATAAAACAAAGGATATTGAATGTGGTATTGAGTACCAACCATGGAAATACTTCGAAATTACAACAAGTTGGGTTTATGCAGAAAGATGGACTTCTGATAAAGCAAAGAAAGATAACATGCAAATGGGCTCTTTTCTAAGGGTTCAATGCCAATTAAATTTCTAATTTAACACTAACTTAACATTGAACATTTAAATACTAACTAACATTACAAAAAAATAAAAACATGTTCGGATTAACTACAGGCTTAGCCATTTTTTTAATTATTTGCTTGCTTTTGGCATGCTTTTTTGAATTCATTAACGGTTTTCATGATACTGCTAACGCGGTTGCAACCGTAATTTATACAAATTCAATGAAACCCACTGTAGCGGTGGTTTATAGTGGTATCTTAAATTTTATTGGTGTACTATTGGGCGGCATTACCGTTGCCATGGGTATCGTAAATTTATTACCTATGGATGCGCTTGTTGATGGCGATGCATACCATGGAATTGCAATGGTATTAGCTTTATTGATAAGTGCCATCATTTGGAATTTTGGTACCTGGTATTTGGGAATTCCTTCATCAAGTTCTCACACCATCATTGGTTCAATTTTAGGTATTGGTATAGCTTATTCTTTTCTTCCCGGCGATATTGGTACTTCAGCAGTTAATTGGGATAAAGCTAAAGATACCGGCATGGCTTTGTTGTTTTCGCCTATTATTGGTTTTGCTTTGGCAATTATGATGATGTTCTTGTTCAAACGATTGATCAAAAACGAGATCATTTATAAAGAGCCTATTCCCGGAAAAAGACCTCCATTATGGGTACGTATGATTTTATGGACTACTTGTGGTTTGGTTAGCTTTTTTCATGGACAAAATGATGGACAAAAAGGTGTAGGTTTGATCATGTTGATATTGATCTCCATTTTACCTGCACAATTCTCATTAGATAGCAAAGTTAACTTACAAAGTGTGCATGCAAACGTTGATGCGATCGAAAAAATTGTAGCTGCTACCGATACAACACAATTTGGTGCAGATGAGTTTAAACATTACCGTAATATTAAAAAACATTCAGCTCATTACCATTTAGCAATTGAAGGCAAACAATTTTCAAGTGATGTGGCATTAACTGATCGTTTTGAATTACGTAAAGACGTGGTTAAAATCACAAAAGGGGCTGATAAATTATTAAAGAGTGCGAACTTTGCAATTTCTGCTAAAGACTCAAAACGTTTAAAAACAGAAGTGAAGAGTGCAAAAAAACTAATTGAATTTGCGCCATCATGGGTAATTATTATGATATCTATTTCATTAGGTTTAGGCACCATGGTTGGTTGGAAACGAATTGTAAAAACCGTTGGTGAAAAAATTGGTAAACAACACATGAGTTATGCTCAAGGTGCAAGTGCCGAGTTGGTTGCATCAATGGGTATTGGCATGGCTTCTGCTTATGGCTTACCGGTTTCAACAACACACATGTTATCATCAGGTGTGGCAGGCTCAATGGTTGCTAAAAAAGGATTAAAGAATCTTCAAAAGAAAACCATTCAAACAATGGCCTTGGCATGGATATTAACCCTACCTGTTACAATCGTATTATCAGGTGGATTATTCTTATTATTCAGAGCAATTTTATAATAAATAATTCAAACAATTAAAATTAAATTAACCAGAGCATAAAACTCTGGTTTTTTTTATACCCTTAATTTTAATTTGGAATAACTTTAAGATAACTTGGTTAAAACACAATTCAAATACCTTTGAATTGTTTATGAACTTAAGTTTACGTTTTTGGCTTATTTTTTCTTTCTCACTTATCTTTTCAATTTGTTTATTAGCACTGCTACTTTCAATTTACAATCAAAACCAGATCAATAAAATTGAATTACGCATACAACAAATTCAAGATGTAAGAATTACCTTCTTAGAAACTAATAAATTGAAAGAAGATATTTTTATTGGTGATCTGATCAACCCACAATTTTACGAATTAAAAAACCCGATAAATGTACGAAAACACAATGTCCGTGTTGAATCCCTTAAAAGTTCACTTGAGAAATTACTACTAAATGATGCCGAATTAGATCCGTCGTTAAAAAACAATCTTTCTTCCATCATAAAATACATTGATGCCTACAACCAAAATTTTAAAACACTTGTTTCACTATTTAAAAAGAAAGGATTTAAAGATTATGGTTTAGAAGGACAAATGAGAAATTATGCGCATGAAATAACTAATTATAACGACGATAAGATCAAATTCTATTCATTACTACTCCGCAAGCATGAAAAAGATTTTTTGATCAGAAAAGAACTTGCCTATATCTCCGGATTTAACGATATTTCGTGTCAACTCATAACCTATGTTCATTCATCTCCCAAATTTAATACCACTCAAAAAAATGAACTGTACAACCTACTTTACTTTTATAATAAGTACTTTAAATTTATTGCACAAATTGAAAATAAAATTGGTTTTAAAGGCAAGCAGGGTTTACTTCAACAATCAAATTCACTGTTTGAGAACATAAATTATAAACTTGCAAAAACAGAACAACAACTGATTAGTTTAAAAAACGAAGCAAAAAACAACTACAAAAATCAATCACTTTTTCTATACAGTACTTTATTCCTTTTTTTGATCTCGATTTTATATTACCTTACAATTTCAATTACCCGTTCTTTAAAACACATCACACAAAACTTTAAAAACTATACCGAATCAAGTTTTGTTATCGCCCCTCATGAGTTTGCCAGATCTCCGATATTCGAATTCAACATGATATACATTCACTTTCTCAAGATGGCAAAAGAAATAAATTCGTATACAAATCATTTCAAGGAAAAGGTACATGAACGCACACTTGAGATCAATAAACAAAAAGAAGCACTCATTTTACAACAAGAGCAAATTGAAAAACAATACCTCGATCTTAAAAAAACAAATACCGATCTTACCAAACAAAAAAAATTACTCGATCAAAAAAACAAAGATGTTACCGAAAGTTTAAAATATGCCAAACGTATTCAAAAGGCACTCTTGCCTAAGTCTAAAACATACAACGCTTTCTTCAAGGATAATTTTATTTTAACTAAGGCTAAGGATATTGTTTCGGGTGATTTTAACCTCATTTTCCCGTATAAATCTTACGAATTTGTAAATGATAATTATCAAACTCATGAGAATGTTTTATTGATCACAGCCGATTGTACCGGACATGGTGTACCTGGTGCTTTTATAAGTGTTTTGGCCATTAACAGCATCAATAAATTGGTAAAACTGCTAAATATTTGTGAACCCGGCCAGTTATTAAATAGTCTTGATTCGGATATCAATAATTTTTTATCTTATGAAAAAAAGGACAAAGACCTTATTTTGGATGGGATGGATATTGCCGTATTTACAATAAACATGAACACACTTCAACTAAAATACTGCATTGCTAAATTCTCCTGTTTACTCATTAGGAACGGTAGTTTCATTGATCTTCATTCTCAAAACTATTCTATTGGCTACAATATTACTGCAGTTGAGAATAAAAAATTTTCTACACAAACCATTCAGCTTGAAAAAGGCGATCGCATTTACATGTATTCAGATGGTTTTCATGACCAGTTTGGAGGACCGCTAAATAAAAAATATAAACGCAGAAGTTTAAATGAATTGATCATGAACATGCATCACCTGAGCATGAAACAGCAAAAAGAACTCTTAAAAAACGAACTAGCTGATTGGAAAAGAAATTACGATCAAACGGATGATATTACCGTAATAGGTTTTCAGGTTTAAACATCACCTTCTTCTTTCCCCTACATTGTGTTTATCGTGTACCCACTTATAACGTGGTTTAATAAATGAATGCTTTTTCTTAGGTGAATTATCAATAATATAAACCACACCACCCGAATGGTGCATGTAGTTTGATCCGTTACGAATAAATGGCGCTCTTATTCCCAACTTGCCAACCGTTTGTAAATTCATCCCCCACTTATCATTGAACCAAATATTTATACCTGCACCAACATTAAATGTAAAGGTGCTGTTATACGGACGAATAAAACGTAATGTATAACCGGCTCCAAGCAAAAAATAAGGGTCGTATTGCTTTTTCATGGTGGTTATATGCTCATTGAAATGGTATTTTGCAAAGGCATCCCACGAAAAGAAAAAATACCTGCCGCCTATGATTTCACTATTAATAAGTTTTCCTGATTTGTAACGATTAAAACAAAAAGTTGCGCCATAACTTAAGCCATGCTCACGAATGATCTCCGCACTTAATTGAGACGGATAAAACGGAATGCTCCATGAAGACTTTGCAGCAAATATTTTTTTAAAAGGGTTGCCATTATCATCCACTACGTTCCAACCCAAACCAAATATCCATGAGAGCTTTTCTTTTCTACCCCTTCTCTTTGGTATAGTGGCATCAATTAGATCAGAAGCCACTCCTTCCATTAAAAAAGTGCATAATAAAAATGCTACTAAAATATGTTTACTTTTTTTCAAGGCCCGCTAAGATACAATTTTTACTAATATGTTGAAATTCAAATAAAAACAAACAAAATCCAGTGATTTTCCATCGTTTTGGGCTTATTAAACCCCATTTGTGCAAAATTTCAAGCCATTTTAGCTTTTTTAGCCTTTAAAATGCGCGTTCTTTATAACGTACATTATGAGCAAAAAAATACATTTAATAGCCATTGGTGGCAGTGCCATGCATAATATGGCCCTATCGTTACATGAAAAAGGATTTATTGTTAGTGGTAGTGATGATGAGATCAACGAACCCAGCAAAAGCCGATTAGCAAAAGCAGGTATTTTACCGGAAGCAATTGGTTGGTTTCCTGAAAAATTAACCGCCGATATGGATGCTGTTATTTTAGGGATGCATGCCCGCGCAGATAATCCTGAATTGATAAGAGCAAAGGAATTAGGTTTAAAGATCTATTCTTATCCCGAATACATTTACGAAGCTACTAAAGATAAAACACGAATTGTTGTAGGCGGTAGTCATGGTAAAACAACTATTACCGCCATGATCTTACATGTATTAAAACAGTGTAACATTGATACCGATTATATGGTTGGCGCGCAACTGGCAGGCTTTAACACCATGGTAAAACTTACCAATGCTGCTAAATATGCCGTTATTGAAGGGGATGAATATTTAGCGTCACCTATTGATAGACGACCTAAATTTCATTTATATCACCCGAACATTGCCATTTTAAGCGGAATTGCCTGGGATCACATCAACGTTTTTCCAACATTTGACATGTATGTTGAACAATTTGCCACGTTCATTAATTTAATTGAATCGGGCGGATGCCTCATTTATTGCGAAAAAGATGATGTGCTTAAAAAAACAGCTGAAGCAAACGGTACATCAATTAAAAAATATCCATATGGTGTTTTACCGAATGAAATAAAAGATGGTGTTACTTCTATTTTATTTAACGGAAAAAATTATGAATTAGAAGTTTTTGGAGAGCATAATTTAATGAATATGAATGCCGCCAAATTAGCTTGTAATCAAATTGGAATTGATGATGAAACCTTTTTCAGATCTATTCAATCCTTTAAAGGAGCTGCCAAGCGATTAGAACTGGTTCACCGATCGGGTAATTTTAATTTTTATAAAGATTTTGCCCATTCGCCCTCAAAACTAAAAGCTACCACCAGATCGGTTAAAGAACAATTTGCGAATAGAAAAGTTATTGCGTGTATGGAGCTACATACATTTAGCAGCTTAACCGAAGAATTCTTAAATGAATACAAAGGCGCCATGAATACGGCAGATGAAGCTATTGTGTATTTTAACCCACACACCATTGCACATAAAAAATTAAAGGAGATCACCACTGATCAGGTATTAAAAGCATTTGACAGAGCCGATCTAAAGGTTTTCACTAACAGCAATAACATGGTTGACTATTTAAAAACCATTAATTACAACAACAAAGTGCTTTTAATGATGAGCAGTGGAAATTTTGACGGGATTGATTTTGCTGAATTGGCTAAGGAATTAAAACATTAGTTTGAAGAAGATCTTACTTATATCCGACACGCACGGCCATCTGGATCCAAAACTCATTAAACACATTAACCAGGCTGATGAAGTATGGCACGCAGGAGATATTGGCGATATGATCGTGATAGATGAACTTCAAAAATTAAAACCTGTTAAAGCCGTTTGGGGTAATATTGATGGGCAAAGAGCGCGGCAAGATTTTAAAGAACATTTGATATTTAATTTTGAAGAGGTAAAAGTATACATTACTCACATTGGCGGTTACCCCGGTAAATACAATCCTGCCATCAAACCAATATTATTAGAGGAAAAACCACAGCTGTTTATTTGTGGGCATTCACATATTTTAAAGGTGATGTACGATAAATCCTTAAATTTGCTGCACATGAATCCGGGGTCTTGTGGCATGAGTGGTTTTCATCAAGTAAAAACAGCTTTAAAGTTTGAAATTGAAAATGCTGAGATCAAAAATTTAAATGTTATAGAACTCGGACCAAAATCAGGCAAAGGATAGATATGGAAAACAAGAGCGCAATTTATTTTTCAAAGGAAGCATTACAGGAAATGATCTCGGTACAAGGAAAGATCGTTGATAAAATAGTGATCTTCCTATGGCAAAATATGGTTGATGCCAACAATTCGGTGGAGATCATTGATGGCTTACAATTACGATTTACCGATGGCACGAACATAACCATTGGCTGCAACGAAACAAGTGAAGGGTTAGATATTTTGAACTACAAATTCAAAGATGTGAAACAACATTTAGAAGAGGAGTTCAAAGGAAAAATAAAGATACACGCACTGGATGCAGGAAAAACAAAGATGTGGGAAGATATTGGTGGTAAAGCTTTAATTGCCATACAACTAACTAAAGAAGACGATAATTATAAAGCCGATTCGGTGTTACTTGATTTTGGTGACGAAAAACGTACTGTTGGGATGAGTCCTTATGACGGACTTGTGATCGATTATTACGAAGAGGTTTAAAATAAAATTTTACCGATAGTTCTTAAAATAAGTTTTACATCGGTATAAAGTCCAACTTCATTCATATATTTTAAATTCAATTTTAATTTGGCCGGCATTACTTCGTTAATGTATGTAGCTTCCGGATCAGAAGATCGTGCTAAAAGATCGTTTTCACTGAAATATTCCAGCGAAGCATAATCGGTTATTCCGGGTTTTAGCAACAATACTTTTCTTTGCTCTTCTGTATACAGGTCCACATATTTTCTAACTTCAGGTCGCGGGCCAACAAAACTCATGGTTCCGTTCAATACATTGATCAATTGCGGCAATTCATCAATTTTAAATTTACGCAAGTAATAACCAACTGAAGTTACCCTGGGATCGCGACCACCAACCGTTAATAAACCGTTCTTATCGGCATCAACTTTCATTGTACGAAATTTAAAAAGTCTGAAATCCTTCCCCTTATAACCTACTCTGGTTTGATGGTAAAATACAGGACCGCTTGATGTAAGTTTTATTAGTAAGCCAACAACAATAAATAATGGCAAAAGAATGATCAATCCAACAAATGAGAAGACGATATCAAAAGATCGTTTCATATAACGTTTAAAGCATGCATAAATACCCTGCATACAGTTTCAACCTTATCATCGGTGAGATCATAATACAAAGGCAGTGTTATTTCACGCGAATAATTATCAAGGGTTACAGGATAGTTTTTTACGTCATAACCTAAGGCTTTGTAAAAACTCATCATGGGTACCGGTATAAAATGCACATTAACACCAACATTTTGATCGGAAATTAATTGGATCAATCGATCGCGCTGCTCTTCAGTTATGTTTTTTATACGTAATGGAAATAAATGGTAACAACTCGATTTATTTGCTGTTTCAAAAACAGGCAACTGCAAACGATCATCTTTTGATAAAATAGAAATATACTTATCTGCTATTTGCTTTCTTCTTACCAAGGTATCATTATCATAACGCTCAATTTCAATTAAGCCTATTGCCGCGCTAAGGTCGGTCATGTTGCATTTATAACCTGCTTCAACTATATCATATCGCCAGTTGCCTTTTTGTGTTTTAGCAAGCGCATCTTTATTCTGACCATGTAATGTTTTTACACATAGCTGCTGATATATCTTATTATTATCAAAAGGTTCAGGTAAATTTAATGCAATTGCACCACCTTCGGCTGTAGTTAAATTTTTTACCGCATGAAATGAAAACACACTCACATCGGTTAATGAACCTGCTTTCTTGCCTTTATAGCTAGCGCCAAATGAATGTGCCGAGTCGCTTAAAACAAGAATTCTCCCCAACTTCTGCTGAGCAGTACTTTCGGCTTTAAATTTCGATCTATGCTTTTCAGCCAATGCATTTATCTCATCATAATCGCAAGGGAAACCTGCGAAATCAACGGGCATAATAACTTTTGTACGCTCTGTAATTGCTTTTTCGATCGCTGAAACGCTGATGTTAAAATCATCTCCATTTACATCCACAAAAACAGGCTTTGCGCCACAATGAATGATCACATTAGCGGTTGCAGAATAGGTATAGGCAGGTAATATTACCTCATCGCCTTCTTTAACACCAAACCATCGCAGGATGATCTCTAAACCGGCAGTAGCCGAATTTAAACATAAGGTTGATCTGCAGCCGCAATAAGCAGTGATCTTTTTTTCGAAATTTTTTGTTCTCGGACCGGTAGTTATCCATCCACTTTTTAAGGCAGACACCACTTCATTGATTATTTTATCATCAATTCGGGGCGGAGAAAACGGGATCATTGTCATAATAGTACACTAAATTACAAAAATCATTTAATATTCACTTGTGTGGCTCCAAACCCATACTCCTTATAACTTGCATCCTGATAAGTTATTCCCTTTATGGATTTAAGAACCGAGCTTATCTCCTGCTTTAAGCGGCCGTTACCAACGCCATGTATGAAAATTATTTTCTTCATACCTTTAGCAATCGCCTCGTCCAATTCTTTCTCAAAACGTTCCATTTGTATAGATAAGATCTCATGATTGCTCATTCCTTTGGTATTATCGATCAATTCTTCAATATGCAGATCAACTTCTTTCTCCAATGACTTTAAATATTCTTTATGCGAACGTGATATTTTTTCTTTTGATTTAAACTCCTTAATTGAACGTAACTTTTTAACATCCTCCTCATTCAAAATTGCCTCAACGGTGTGTGTAGTTATAAATTCATCCTTCAATAAAAAAGCGTAAACCGGGTGTTTAAATTCAGGATGCTTAATTGTTTGAGCCGCGTTAAGATTCTTTGGATTGATGTAAATACTTTCAGAAATAGGAACCTGAGGTCGAAAATGCGTATTCTTAAAGAGTATGGCCTCGATCTTATGCTGATTAAAATCGGCAAAGAACTGCATTTTAACTTGTTTTAAAAGCACTTTCTGATAAGAACCTACACTTCCGTTCTTTAAGGTTTGAAAATAGGCATCATCTTTTATTGAATACGTATACAATAAGTGAAAAGCAGAAGCATTGAACAAATACAAATTATACTCATTCATTAACATTGGTAATTCATGATCGGGCTCCACAACAAAATAAATGGCATCAGCTACATTCGCATCCGGATCCATTTCAATATTATCGGTGTTCTTATCAATGATCAATTCGGTATGAATTGGCACCAATTGCGATGCTAAATAAGGGATCTCAAATCCATCCGGCATTTCAACAAAAACGGTTTTACTATCCTGAATGCGTGAAACAACACCCTCTCCCTTTTCATTCAAAAATCTTACTTTATCGCCAATACGTAATTTCATACCGTAAAATTAACACTTATTTAAGTGCAAGGGGCAAAATAAAAGCACCTTGTTCGGCTGTTGAATAAAAATCGATGCCATGTTTCTCACATTTAGCTTTAAGTGCCCTGCAGCTATAGCGACTATTTGAGCCATCTGCAATCAACACCTTGAAACGATACTGCCCAAAGAATTGTTCTTGAGGGACTGCATTATTACTGATCAACAAATGCGTGAATTTTAAATGTGTGTTAACCGGTACTTTCTTTTTATCACTTAATGCAAGTAATTGAATGCCTTGCTGCCCGGTATAGTTAAACGATTGAAAATGCTTGACCGGATAATTGTAACCTGTAATATTTGGCTTAACATGCATGCTATATTTGGCTGAATCTTTAAAATCAACAAACACCCTGTTGCCCAATTTTATTGATTTTGTTGAACCTTTAGGTAAATGATAGATCACCAGTTCATTTTTGTTTTTTACTTGATAGGAGGTAAATAGCCCATATAATTGCCAAATTATCAATAACGCCAAAGTAAGTTGGGCATAAACAAATCGGCGTTTTATTAGTGTTAAACTTACCATGCAAATTAATAAAGTTAATGCGAGGGCATCTATTTGAGAGAAATCAATATGATCTATGAACGCAAAGCCTTCTGCATTAAATGATCGCATCAGTAGCAATAACAGTGAGGTGAGTACATTGATCAAAATAGATATAAATCCGATCTTAAAAAGTGAAATAAATGATAAGATCAACAAAACAAAACTAAGTGGCACAATAATTAAATTGGCCAGAGCAAACCAAATGGGAAACTGATGAAATACAAAAAGTGTGATCGGTAAAGTTGTTAGAGTGGCTGCAAACGACACAACAATACTTTGCCAGATGTATGACACAATTTTATTTTTCGTTTCTACTAGACCAACCCATTTCGGATAAAAGTATAAAACACCAAACATGGCCGTATAACTTAACAAAAACCCCACATCTCTTATCAGTAATGGATCTGCCAACAGTAAAATAAAAGCTGAAACAAATAAAATATTCAATTGATTATCGGGCTTGTTGCGAAAGAATAATTTACCAATACCCAACAAATTGAACATAATCACCGATCTTAATACTGGTGCCGAAAATCCGGTGATGGTTGCAAAAAACCACAAACAAAGTGTTATAAAAATAAAATGTAATAGCGGATGTCTTTTATTTCGATCGATCTGTAAGAACAAAAAATTTAACACGAGGTAGATCAATCCAACATGCAAGCCCGAAACCGATAAAACATGCAAGGTTCCTGAATGTGAAAATTCTTCTATCACTTTTTTATCGATCTCATCATCAAAGCCTGTAATTAACGCCGAACAAATGGTATAAGCATCACGACTGAGTCCGCTTTCCTTTAAACGATCAACAATACTTTGTTTTATACTTAAACCAAATCTTTGTAAACTAAACGCCTTATTCACGTGCAATACTTTAATGGCGTTACTATCAATAAAAGTTGTATGATAAATGTTTTTGTTTGCTAAGTAGTTTTTAAAATTAAATTCATTGGGATTCATTGGTTCCCGAACTTCCTGTAATGCGCTTTTTATCAAAAATACCTGTCCAATACGCGGCTGTTTAACTGCATTGTTCTTTTGTAAATAAGTGATCACGGCACCTTTAACCGGCACATAGCCCGTATCGTTCTTTACCATCAATACATTCAAGCTCAATTTAACGGATCGTTCTTTTTGAACTGGTAGGTCACTCAATTCAGCTAAATAAAAAAGAGTATCTTTCTCCAAATAATTTTTAAAAAAAGCTGTATCATTTTTAAATTGCGAGTTATAAGTAAAAACGAAGCCTAAATTAAATAACAAAAGGTCTGCCATTAACATTAAAACCACTTTCTTATTCACCAACTTAAACCCAATGTAAAATAATCCGTAAGAAATAGATAATACACTTATTAAACAAAATGAATTTAGATTATTTAGGTCGAGTAAGAAGCATGTCGCAATTCCTAGAACATAAGGAACTAGTAGTCTCAAAAAAGGTATTTTTTGTATGTTAAACATTTAACGGATGCCAACAAAAATTATAAAAAACCATTAAAATTAATTATTTTTAAGTATGAATTCCTTCAAAAAGATCAATTTATTTCTTTCCCTTTTATTCACTTTTCAATTTCTATTAGCGCAGGATACTTTAAAATTCATGAGCTACAATGTTTTGAATTTTAACTCAAGTGAACCAACGAAAAGCAGATACCTCGATATTAAAACAATTCTGCAAAACGCCGATCCGGATGTTGTTATGCTATGTGAACTTTCTAATGCCGGCGCACCTCAATTTTTGCTGGATAGTGCTTTTAACGCAGCAGGTATAGGAACCTTTACCCGTGCAGCATTTTATGATGGAACCGATACTGATAATATGTTGTTTTATAAAACAAATAAAATAAAACTTCGTTCACAAAAACAAATCACAACGTCGTTAAGAGATATCAGTCAGTATTTAGTATATAAAGTTGTTGCTCCTAATGATACAGCTTTTATTTATTTGCACATGTCGCATTTAAAGGCAGGTTCTCTCACAGCCGATGAATTTCAACGATTGAGCGAGGTTACAGCCTTTTGTACCGACATTGCAACAATTCCTCAAGGAGCCAATATAATTTTTGCAGGTGATCTTAACTTTAAATCGAGTATTGAAGCTTCGTATACTACTTTAACTTCAGCCAACTGTTCACACGTATTCTCAGACCCTATAAACATGCCGGGTTTATGGAACAACACCTCAACCTTTAAGCATATTCATACGCAATCTACAAGAACATCATCTTTTCCCGGATGTTGCGGCGGTGCTACCGGCGGTATGGACGACCGTTTTGATTTTATGCTGGTTACCAGTCCTTTGATGAACGGAAACAATAAAGTAACTTATGTACCGGGCAGTTATAAAGCATTTGGAAATGACGGCCAACACATGAATAAGGCCATTACAGAGGCACCAACAAATTCAGTTGTTCCCGCTATTGTTACACAAGCATTATTTAATGTGAGCGATCATTTACCGGTGATCATGAAAATGGCTTTCAGACCATCGGAAGTTGCAATAAAAAAGAATTCGCAAAACAATAACAACTTTAAAATCTGGGCTGTTGCTAATGCCGGAAGCAATTATTTGGCAGTTACCACAAACAAAACCGATACGTATAAATTAAAGATCGTTGATATGGCCGGTAAGATCATCTACGATCAATCTATTGAGCTTAAAGAAGGCTATCAAACAATTGAGCTGGCAAACATGAATTTAAAGAATGCTATCTATCAGGCGATATTAAAAAACGAGACGGATGTTAGCAGATGTTTGTTACCAATAAACACGCCTAATTGATCTGTACTTTTGCCTTTGAAATGGCTTCCTTTGAATTACCAATGAACAAATTGTTTTTATAAACAATTACCGGTCGTTTTAAAAACGTATATTCTTCAAGGATCAACTTTTTGTAATCAAGCTCAGTTAAACTAACATCAGCTAACTTTCGTTCTTTGTATTGCCTGGAAACTCTGCTGAATAAAGCTTCGTAGGAGCCTGCAATCTTCTTCAATTCATCCAATTGTACAGGTGTTATTTTTTCTGTTTTAATATCCTGAAACAAAAAACCTTTCTCTTTTAATTGTAATTCTTTTATGATACGCTTGCAAGTATCGCAAGTAGAGAGGTAATAGACCTTTTTCATTTACGAAGATCACTTGCGTGAACCACGTATAATCTTCGTCCACTAAAATAATAAAGACTGTTTCCAAAAACAGTTGCCGGATCTTCAATATCCAATACAGCAACTAATTCGAAGTTATTATTTAAAACATAGGTTTTAAATTTCTGTTTGATCAGTTTAAATCCGGCAAAGCTCTTGTCGAGTTTATATAATTCTGATTCGTGGTATTCGTATTGAATTCTTCCGCCTTCAACACCATAAACCTTTCCATGGCTCGATCGGAAATAGATCACATTATCATTAATAAAATTCAATGGTACAAAATAACCTTCCTTTTCAACATAATACTCATTACCGCTTACAAACTCCTGAAAATTTCCATAACGTAATTCATTCACGTCAATCTCATTAAAAAACTTACCATCGCCTAAATTAATGAAGTACAAATTGTTCTTTCCTGCCAATATCAGATCATTTGCAATTTGAAAATCCACCGGATAAGCAAACATTGGTAAAGGATTTTGGAAATTTAGAGTTCCTGTTGTTGCATCAACCTGTAACAAATAAGGTGCGCCATAAACGATCTGATTGTCTAAGAAACTGGCTACGCCTAAATTCAACATGAATAGTTTTCCGCCTCTGATAAATAAAGCCGATTTACTGGTTGGATATTTGCTAAGATCAACTTTCCAGTTAAGAGTACCATCCATTTTTACGCTGTACAAATTGGTTTTTGCAGCAAAATAGATAGATTCTCCATCCACTAGAATATTCGAACAAATTTGAGTTAAACCATCCTGATTGCCGCTTTCTAAATAAGAACGCTGGTTAACGCGAAAAGCATTGGGGTTCATGATCGACTGGATGAGCTTTTGCTTATTTTTCTCGCCGGTTACATCCGTTAACGACCAGGTATTTCCTGAACGCATATTAACACCATATAAACCGGATGAAGAAATAAGCAAAGTTGTATCGTTAGGCTTAATAGCCTCTACCCAATCAAACTCAACCGGAATTTTTGTATTGAATAAAACAGAACCATCTTCAATATTTACAGCCTTAATACTATTTCGCTCCTCGCCTTTTGCCGGAGTTGCATACATCAAACCTAATTTATTCTTTTCATCAAAATAGATTAGTTTACCGGTATGTTGATATTGCTCTAAGCCGGTAGTTTTATTGAATTTACTTGTATTGGTTTCGCTCGACATCAGCAAGTGATCATGTACATCAGCAATTTCAAACTTTCGCACATCGTTAACCCACATAATGCTATCACTACTTACTTTTAAAGCGTATTGATAACCATTATTCTTGTGAAATTTTCCGCTGGCATCTTTTTCGCGAACCGTAAAGTATACAACATTGTTAACCGTATCAATTAACTTATCATATGCCGAGAAATTGAAGCTAAATGATTTTACAGTGATAACCGTACCATCATACATTTTACCCAACTCATGAGTCATGGTTTTGTATGAACTGGATAGATCTTGTCCCTTTAAAAAGAAACCCGACAAGAACAATACCAATAAGGTTTTAAACTTCATCATCATTAAACAAATAAACCAACGGTTACAAACTTTAAATTTAACCAATTTGGGCCGTAAATGTACTAAAATAATAAAAAAAATTGTTAATAAATCCAACTTATTCCATCCTAAAACCAGTAATTTAACGGCAATCAAACGCCAAGCCTGCTTTGATAAAACCGATTAATAGGCACAAAATATCCTTTATTTTTTGCAAACAGTGTTACGAAAAAATTGCCTAAATTATAGGCATATTTCAATCAATTTAATGGGAAGACATTTGCTTTGATTGCAATTTATTGCTTACTTGTGATAGTATATTTTTATTAATTCGTATTTTAAATATTTACTCTATCTGATCCTGTTCATTCAACCTATAAGATCGGTTGCACAGGCTGATGTATTCTTAAAAACATACAATGATGCATCGCAAAATGATACAGTTAGATTACTAGCACTATATGATCTTATTTGGGAAAAGCTGTATGCCAATTTAGATTCGGCAGAGGTTTTAACCAATACCGGATTAAATAGCGAACTAACCGCAAACCATCCAAAATACAAATACAAGTTTTACAATGCTTATGCTACCATTTGGCAAATAAAAGGCAATTACCTGAATGCGATCAATTATTACCAGCAGGGTTTAAGGCTTTGTGAAGGTAATAACGACCTGCGAGGCCAGGCCATTATGTTAGGGAACATTGGTGGTGTTTACATTAAGATCAAGCAATACGACCTTTCACTGAATTTCTTTAAAAAATGTTTAGGGGTTTTAAAACGATTGAAAGATAGAGCCAATGAAGCAAGTGTATACAACAACCTTTGTATTATTTATTTGGCTCAAAAAAACTACGATCTGAGTTTAAATTACGTGAACCAGAGTATCTCTATTTATAAGGAGTTAGACGATAAGTTTAATTTAACCTATGCCTATAACAACCTGGCGAATATCTACGAAGAAAAAAAGTTCAATGATCTGGCATTAGAAAATTATAAAACCGCTTTAAAATACGCCATTGAAACAGAAAACAGTAATGAGATCGCTCGTACCTATTCCGAAATTGGTCATATTTACTTTGTTAAAGGTGATTACGAACAATCGTATGAAAACTTAAAAAAAGCCGAAAAACTCTCGCTTGAAACAGAAGATATAGATACTCAATCGGATGTTTACAACAACTTGTACCAGTACTTTAAGAAAAAGAACAAACCTGCTGAAACACTTGAAGCCTTTGAAAAGTATAGAAACTTAAAGGATAGCCTTGATCAGGAATCGCGCCAACGTGATATTAGCAAAATTCAATTTGAATACGAGTACCAGAAAAAAGTTGAAGCTGATAGTGTTAAAATGGCCACTGAACGAGCGGTTAACTTAGCTACCTTACAGGCGCGTGATGCAAAGTTAGCTCAGGCTAAAATCCAATTGATTGCCATTATTGTGGTGGTGGTGATGCTGGTTATTGTGGCCTTTGTGATCTATAATCGTTTCCGACTTACACAACGCCAAAAGGTGATCATTGAAGCAAAGAACAAGCAAACAGAGGAACAAAAACTCATTATTGAAGAAAAACAAAAAGAAATTGTAGATAGCATTAACTACGCAAAGCGTATACAAGACTCGTTATTGGATAATGTGGATGCCATAAAAAAATTCTTTAATGATGCTTATGTTCTTAATAATCCTAAAGACATTGTAAGTGGCGACTTTTACTGGCTTTCTAAAAAGTTCATTTCCGAATCAAAAGAAGGTAATACCCGAAGCGTTGTAACTGAACAATTTTTTATTGCCGTATGCGACAGCACCGGACATGGTGTACCGGGTGGATTTATGAGCTTATTGAACATGGCTTATTTAAGTGAGGCCATTAATGAAAAAAACATTTTAGAACCTAATAAGATATTTGAATATGTGCGAGAAAGACTCATTAACACCATTAGTAAGAACGATCAAAAAGATGGCTTTGATGGCGTATTAATGCGTTTTGACAAACAATTGTACTTTGAGAATAAACAGCTTGTTGAAACCAAATTTAAACTCGCTTACTCTGCTGCATATAATGCTCCGATCCTAATTCGCGATAACGAATTAACTGAAATGGGATCTGATAAGATGCCTGTAGGCTTTGGCGAACGCGATGAGCAATTTAAACTTTATGAAGTTGACCTGAAACCGAACGATATCATACATATTTACACCGATGGTTACGCCGATCAGTTTGGCGGACCAAGAGGAAAGAAATTCAAGTACAAACAATTGAATGACCTTTTGCTTTCGATATCATCCCTTCAAATGGAAAAGCAAAAAGAATTATTGGATACCAATTTTGAAGATTGGAAAGGAAGCATGGAACAAGTAGATGATGTGTGTATGATCGGTATCAGAATTTAAAAAACTCTGTCCTTTTTGGTTTGATCGAAAACTGCTTTTAAAATATCTTTTTCTTGCTCATCAAAAACAAGTCCTCTTCTTTCAAAAACTTTCTCTGATGTTTCAAACAACTTATCGAGCTTATAGGTCTCAAATCCTTCAGCACCACCCCAACTAAAGCTTGGAATATGGGTTGCAGGAAATCCGCCGCCATAAATATTTGCACCAACTCCAACAACTGTACCTGTATTGAACATGGTGTTAATACCTGACTTTGAATAATCACCCATGATCAATCCACAAAATTGCAAACCGGTATCAACCATTTTTGATTGCGCATAGTTGTATACCTTTACGTTGGCATAATTATTCTTTAAATTACTGTTATTGGTATCTGCACCCAAATTACACCACTCGCCAATTACACTATTGCCTAAAAAGCCATCGTGCGCCTTATTGCTAAAACCAATAATGACCGAATTATTTACCTCCCCGCCTACTTTGCTGTGCGGACCAATAGTTGTTGGTCCGTAAACCTTCGCGCTTAATTTTAAGGCACTGTGCTCGCATAATGCAAAAGGTCCGCGTACCACAGAACCTTCCATTACCTCCGAATCAATTCCCAAATAAACAGGCCCTGATGTTGTATTTAAAATGCAAGCCTCTGCTTTTGCACCTTCTTCTAAAAAAACAAGATCTTTGTTGCCAATTACGGTAACACTCTCGCTTAATGGTTTAGATCTCCTGCCTTTTGTTATTCTTTCAAAATCACTTGCAATAGCCTCGCCGTTCTTTTTGAACAGATCATAAACATGTTTGATGGTAATGATCGGATCATTATAAATTTTGATGATAGCTTTTTGAATAACGTCAAATTGTTGCTTTGTTCCCTTAAACGCAATAAAACTTTCACCTGCTTTTAGCACTTCGTTTTCCTGAAGCGATCCTATCGCACTCACTAATTGTTCATTTGGTAAAACACAACTATTAATAAAAACAGCTTGGTTTGTTGCTTTAAACGGGAATTTGGTATTTAAATGGTCTTGGCAAATATAACTGAGCGAAGCCTCCGGAAAATAATTTTTCCATTTTTCGTCGATGGTTAAAATACCTACTCTTAATTTTGAAATGGGTTTGGTAAAGGTTAATGGCAATAAATTTTGCCAAACATTAACCGCATCAACTAAAACTAAATTCATAACTTACATTGAAGGTGCCTCTGAAATCTTGAACTCCGAACGACGATTTATCTTATGCTCATCCTCGGTACATTCAATGTTATTCGCACATTTGTTCAACAACTTGGTTTCACCGTAACCTACAGCTTTTAATCGTTTCTTGTCAATACCCTTCGATATCATATAATCTACTGCAAACTGCGCGCGTTTTTTAGAAAGTGCTAAATTGAACTGATCACTTGAACGCGAATCGGTGTGTGAACTTAATTCAATATTTAATTTAGGATTAGAAAGGAGAACAGTAATTACCTTATCCAAAACTTTTTGTCCGGCTGCATCAAATTTATGATCGCCAAACTCGTAATAAATATTCTCTACAATGGTAAGCTCCTCTTTATCCTTTTTGTTTTTCATATCCAACACCGCTAACCAAGGATCATCAACCACAAACTCCCCTAATAAAGACTTATCTGCATCAATAACTTTAAAACTAAACTTACCCTCTCCGTTCTTGCTGATCACTTTATAAATACGCCCTTTTGAATCGGCAACATATAATTTTTTAGTACTGCTAAACATTGGATCTTTTTCATCCGCTTCAAAAATGTAATTTTTATCGGCTCTTAAATTCTTAAAGTTAAACTTACCATTAGCAGACGTAGTGATTTCATTAACGGTACCGGTTGCTTCATCCTTTAATTTTAATTTGGCATTTCCAATTGGTTTTTTGTTCTCATCATACACATAACCAAAAATATCCATCACCAAATTATCATCATCGGCATTCATTTCTTTGATGGTGTTCTTATCAGCAGCTAACACTTTAAAGTTAAAGCCGCCATTGCCTGTGTAAAATGTTTTGATCTCTTTACCACTTTTGTTGGTTAAGGTGATCTTTGTTTTATCTGGTAATGAGATATCGCTATCCTCCATTGAAATGATGTAATTTTGATCGGAAGGAATATTTCTGAATGTAAATGCACCAAACTCATTGGTTGTTGTTTCTTCTACCACATCACCATATTCATTCTTAATTCTTAGTTTGGTGTTCTTTAATGGTTTACTCGGACTTTCGCCAAATAATAAATTACCGGCCAACGTTAAGTTATCATCTGTATACAGATCGGGTAATCCATTTTTATCAAATGGTAAATTTTTGAAAGAGAATTTATCATTACCATTCTTGTTGGTTACACGTTGGATAATTCCATCACCATCGGCCATATAAAAACGTGCTTTACCACTGAATTGCGGATCAGATTCATCTACTACGGCAATGTACTTTTTATCGGCATCAAGGTTCTTAAATTCAAAGAAACCCTTATCATTTGTTTTTGCAGTTTCAACCGCTGTGCCATTCTCTTCCTTTAAAGTTACATTAACGCCTTTTGCCGGATCACTTGTATTTTCGGTCAATAAGATCGTTCCTGAAATAACTAGCGCCTTATCAGTGAATTCAAAAAAGTAAATATCATCTTTACCTTTTCCGCCAATTCGGTTTGATGAGAAATAACCAAGGGTATCATTCATGAATGTGATCCCAAAGTCATCATAACTGCTATTCAAGTTCAATCCTTCGTTTCGATTCAAAATCCATTTACCATCGATCATTTTGGCAGAATAAATATCTAATCCACCGTAACCGGGTAAACCATTTGAAGCAAAATACAACATGCCATTTTTGTTGATGGTAGGAAACATTTCATCACCTGATGTATTAATATCCGGACCAAGATTTACAGGTTTACTCCAGTAATCGCCACTTTTTCTGCAAACCCAAATATCCTTACCACCAAAACCACCCTTCATATCACTGGTAAAGAACAACAATTTACCATCGTAACTGATACTTGGATGCGCAACAGAATAATCATCACTATTGTAGGCAAACTCTTCTATATGTCCCCATTTGCGATCAGAGCCGGTAGCAACGTATATTTTTGCTGTGTTCACATAATCACTTTTCCCAACATTACCAATACGTGTAAAGTACAATGCTTTTCCATCTGCCGAAACACTTACCGGACCATCATGGGCTTCAGAATTTACGCTTTTAGAAAATGCTTTTGTTTTGGTTACATTGGTCATATTTATATCAGCGGTATAAACATTTAAAAACGGCTGACCATTGATCTCATTCTTTGAATACTCCACAAAATCAAAGGATTCACGCTCTGCCACAAAAATCAATTTTCCATTGTGATAAACTGGGCTAAATTCAGAATTTTTAGTGTTGATCTTTTCGATCGCTTTAACATCATATTCCTTAGGTCGATTTTGCCAATACTTTATTTCGGCGCAAAACTTTTGTACCTTTTTTGTATTCTCGTCGTTCGGTTTCTTCTTTAAAAAAATGTTGTATTGTTCTAAAGCCTCGGTGTATTTACCATTAACTTTTAAAACAGAAGCGTAGTTATAATTTGTTTCCGCCTCAACTTTAGTAGAAATTGCTAATGCGCTGCGATAGGCTGCTTCGGCTTTTTCGGATTCATTTAAATGACGGTAGCACTCAGCTAATTTTACGTATGCATCCGGTTTCTTAGTTTGTTTTTTTGAAGCCTTATTGTAATATGGAATGGCTTTCATGAATCTGTTTTGCGTAAAATACCTATCGGCCTTTTCAGTTTGACCGATCAGTTTAATTCCCAACAGAAGTACAATATATATAAGTAATATTCTAATGCGCATAAACAAATTACAAGAAACGTGGTGAAATGATCTTTGATTTATTTCCCGATAGATCGAAACCTATTGAGACCTCATGAGACGCACCAAGCATCTTTGCATTTTTAAAACCTGTATCGTAGCTATAACCTACTTTGAATTTATTATTCACGTAATAATTCACTAAAAACCCCGGACCATAAGGACCTCTTAAGAAAACACCTAACCAAACTTTTTTATAAAGGAAAAAATTGAAATTCACGTCCATGTTGGCACTTCCTTTTCGCACCGTTCTGAATAATATTGTAGGTGAAAAAATAACATTTTCGTTTAACATGAACGATTTGCCTATATACATGAAGTTATGTGTATGCAAGCGATAAGATAATTGGTTTGCTACAGAAGAAGTATCTTTCAGGTCGATCTTAAATAATTGTTTGGCATACATGTGTGTTGCCGAAAAACCAAAGAAGAACGTATTGGTTCGTAAGTAAATACCGGAATTAAAATCCAATGCGCCTCTGCTAAGATCGTTTACACCAACACTGGTGTTGTCCATGGTTTTAAAAGTAAGCTGATTGTAATTGAATTGAAAACGGTTGTATCCTGCACTTAAGCCAAATGATAATTTCCACTTTTCATTCAATTTTAAAATGTAAGCAAAGTTACCAGCCACACCGATCATATTGCGTGGACCAATTTTATCGCTTAGAACGGTTAAACCTAAACCAATATTTTTATTAAGTATTGGGCTATGAACGCTTAATACCGAAGTTTTTGGCGCGCCATCAAATCCTACCCATTGGTTACGAACGTTTGCTGCACCTGATAATCCATCACGAGCACCTGCATAGGCAGGGTTAATTACCAATGGATTGAATTGGTACAAGTTATATTGGGGATCTTGCTGCGCCTTAATTAAAGAAGCATAAACCAACAAGAACAATATCGTTATAAAACGTTTCATTAATATTTTTAATAACTTAAAATTTCAATCCAACCTTTTCTCAATGGGTCTCCGTTACCAAGGTCTATCACATAAAAATAAGTTCCAGGTGTAAGATCTCCGGTATCAGGGTTTGGCCAAAACTTTGTTGAATTATCATATCCTTGTGTGTGGTACAACTCTGCACCCCATCTATTAAATATACTTACATGATTACTTGGGTAGCGATCAATATTCTCAACAAAGAAATGATTATTAATGCCACTACCTAATCTAATCCCATTTTTTATGGTAATTACCGAATCGGCACAAGAACTGTCAAAAATGGTTTGAACAGTTGCGGTGCGTAAACAGCCATTGCCATCATTTACTGTTACAGTATAGCTTTGCAAGGTGGTTGCTGTTTGCGTAACTGCTAAACTTGCTGTTTGTGCTCCGGTACTCCATGTATACGTATTACCTCCGGCAGCCGTGAAAATTGTATTTTGATTTTTACATAAGAAATTCTTGTCGTAAACCACACTGGCAGTAAAATTCGGATAAACTATCAAACTACCGGTCTTTGAACCAAAACAACCATCTAAACTTTTTCCATTTACTGTAAAAGACAAGGCGGCAGTTGGTGATAAAGCTATTACAGGTGTATTTGTTTGGCCGGTTGACCAAGTATACGAATTGGCACCGGATGCAGAAATAGAAACAGAACTTCCATTACAAACACCAGGGGGCGCATTTAAACTAATGGTAGGATTGGCACCCACTGCTATAAAAACCGGATTGGATATAACGCTGCACGTACTGGCGGTTGTAGGAAAAATGATCAATGTTGAATAGGTTACTGCAGTTGTAAAAGAGCCCGCGTTGTTTTGTGTGACCATTAAAGTATGTGATGGCGCCTGAACACTTACAGAAGGACTAAACGTGCTATAATAACCAATGCCGGAATAATTTTTTAAATTACTGATGAGCTTAACCGAATCGCCGGGACAGAGGAGAGTTTTAGATGGGACGGCATAAAGCGTATCACGATAGGTATAGTTTTTTAAGATTGAAATAGATGAAAGGGTATTGGTGGCAAAAGATATAATATCGGTACTCTTATTATCATCAGCATCAAAAAAAGCTAAACCTCCCGTAGTGTGTAAACCCTGATTGAAGGAGATCGGTGGGGTTACAAAATTAAATGCAGGATTCTTTTGAATATACACATGTACATTGCCTGAACCCATGGTATTCGTAACCAGATCAGGTAAAGAATCTTTATTCATATCGGCAAAACCAAAATCGCCAACATCACCCGGCATTAAAATGGTTTTTTGCAATACCGGTGCGTTTGGAATATTACCTGAAAAAGTTGATGAGTAAATATAAATATAACTCAAATTAGTTGTAAGCTTTCCAGATAAAACGATCTCCTTTTGTCCATCATTGTTTATATCAGCACCCATGATCTTGTTGATGGTGATATTTGGGATACCCAGATCAAAAGTTAATTTCTGATCGAGGGTACCTAAAAAACTGTATAAAATGGTTAAAGAAGTAGTAGTTGCTTCCGAAACAAACAACACCTCATCTTTATTATCACCATTCAAGTCAAATGCATTTGCAGAAAAACTATCATTAGGTGGAACAGTTAATGTTGCCGCGTAACCGGCAGATTGTGCGTTAAAAGTTAACACCGTATTAGATATTGTACTTGTATTTAAATACGGGCGAAATTTATAACCATAAGGTGTAGCCGTATGCGCTCCAATGGTTACAAGATCAGGAGTTGCATCACCATTTAAATTAGCCATTAGCAAACGGGCATTATGACCGCCCATTCCTAACGTTTGTGAAATTGAATCACGATTAAAGATCAATAAACTAATTCGTTTAAATGTAATGATATCACCTAAGGCATTACTTGCGGCAACGTCATCCTGGCCATCCCCATTCATATCGCCAACAACAGCATTCCCAAAAATAAATTTAGGACTTGCGTACAAAGGGGTTAAATTGTTGTATTGTGGTGTGTTAAATGCATTGATATTATTCGCTATAAATAACTTATTATGGTTATTTGCCACAAACACAGCTTCCGGATAGGCATCAAAGGTAAATAAGGCTTTTGAGATCTTTTCTGTTTTAAACGCGGTGTAGGTAGGTGTTTGAATTACTTCATGATTTAAAAGGCACAAATTGTTTTTACTTTCTGCAACAAGATTTACCGTTTGTGATTTAGCGGCAAAAACTGAAAGCATGAAGAAAAGAATATGTATCTTTAATAACCTCATTTGAAATCAAATTTAATCATTAATTTAAAACTTCAACCCACCCTTTTATAGGTTTATTTCCATTACCAAGATCAATTATAAAGAAATAGGTGCCCGGAACCACATTTTCACCCTTTTTTGGCCAATAATTTTCTGCATTATTGTAGTTTTTTGAACCAAACAATTGCACACCCCAACGGTTAAAAATGTTAACATTCGCATCAGGAAACTCCTCTATATTATCAATTCTGAATATTGGGTTAGTTCCATTAATTTGAATTCCTGTATAATATTTGATCTTACACGGACCGTTCTCATCTTTGATTTGAAGAACGTGTGTTACGCTATCCGTTTTAAATGAAGAACCTGAAAAGTAGGAATAACTAACTTTTACGGTAAAGTTACCGGCAGATAAACTGTCTATTTTACTGCAATCTAAATTCGGACAAAGCGAGCTTGGCGTCCAGAAATACTTAACATTAGCGCCATTGGGAAGATTATCGATCACTACTTTAATGTATCCATCCTGTTTGTCTGAACAAGACACGTCACTTTTTACAATGGAAATGGAGGTATTAGCAATAACCGACATTTGCGGTTGCAAAAAACCCTGCGTTAAAATATTTGAGCCGTTACTTCCTGTGCTAATAGCAACTTCGCCAATATTATCGGTGTAAATTACTTGCTGCGAATTAATGGTCGTAGTTGTAGTTTTTCCACCTGCATTAATAACTGAAGGTGTAATTGACTGGGCAAACACTGCGTTTGCAACAATCACTAAAAAACTTATTAAACTTTTTCTCATTAGTCGGATTTGTTAACTTGATATGTAACCTTTACGTTTCTAACCCTGATTTGAGTATTGTTTCCTAAGGTCATATTAATAGTGTACACATTATTGTTATTATCTACAACGTGATTAGCTGTTGTAGTGAATTGCTGATATCCGGTGGTTGTGCCCGGCCCGGTAGATCCTGTAGATGCTATGGTTGAAGGAGTACCACTTAAATTTGGAACAAACCTTAAATAAATAAGAGCTTCATCATTTGAACCAGTCAATGGGTCTGTTATATAAGCTGACATTGCCGTAATTGTTGCATTGTTAGGTAAATTTAACGGTGCGCTAAAATAACCAATAACTGATGCGCCATTACCATCTAAGTAAACCTCAATATCACTTGTACTGTATACAGGATTTCCAGTGGCAGTGCCGGCCTTCACAAAAGATGATGTTGCCATATTAACGTACTTTGTTTTAGGAGCAGAATATAAATATTCACTAGTTCCCGGAATAAGAACATTGCCGGATACACTTAGTTTTTCAGTTGGATTGGCTATACCAATACCTACTTCACCTGTTTGTGTGATGCGCATCTTTTCTGAACCGGCAGTCCATAATGTAATTGGTGCGTTATTTGATTGATCTAATCGCATTTCTGAAGTTGCTCTTCCGCCGGCGCGTAAAATAGATAAACCAACAGCAGGTGAATACACTAACCAAGCTTCATCTGCAGTGGTGATACCCGCTGCAATTCTTAAATAGCCATTCACATCTAATTTTTGCAAAGGATTGGTTGTACCTATACCTACATTATCTGTGGTGTTAAATAAATTTGTTGCGGTATTGGTTACTCTCGACCATAAATTCAAGCCAGGTAAAGCAATTGAGCTATTCATTACGTTTAACGTATTACCAATTAAAGCCAAACTCGGTGAAATATTTACGGATGTGCTAAAAGGGCCTTGTAACAAATTCAAATTACCATTTGTCATATTAAAATTTAAAGTAGGTGTTGCTACCCCAACTGTATAGTTTGGATAAACCCCGTTAACATTTGCTAAACCAACACTTGAAAATGTTGGAGCCGGTATATTTAAGGCATAATTCGGATAAGCGGCAGGCGTTATTGTTCCTATACCAATATTACTAAAAACGGGTTGTGCTGCTGATATTGTAAAACTGGTTGATGGCACTAAAGGGTTAACATTAACAATACCTCCTTGTGCAATACTAATTGGTGAACTGCTGTTTAATGTTGTCCAAACGCCTTTTTTTTGCGCATTTAATGTCAAAACCGAACCAACAGTTGCTGTTGTATAAGGAAATATCAATGTATCGCCAATTGAAACTTTTCCTTTATTAAAAACTGCTGCAAAGTTATGCGGACTGTACGTTGATCTCTCAGCACTTCCATATACACCAACAAGTGTTGAAGTTGGCCCACCTGTTGCTACACCAATAACCCCTGCAGCTGTTCCAGAAGAAGAACCTACTCCGGAAACACCTATACCATATCCAGTACCATTATTTAAACCATAAAAATCGCCTCCGTAAATTGCTGTTAATGACGGATTGGATACATTATTAATGGTATTACCATTAGTTAATCCTCTAATTGAAGCATCTCTTCCATTCGCATTTCCTTTAACAGTATAAATTGTTGACGAATCAGATGCATTAAACGAATTAACATGTAACCTGTTTCCACCACCACCAGCGGTTATACCAATACCAACGCTTGTGCCATTATTATTTAATGTTGAATTAGGCACCCACTTTGAACCATCATAATACAATGTTTGGCCCGTAGTGCCTGCAGGTAAACCATTCCCTGAATTAAGTGCATAAACCGCATAAGGCACGGTAGCAAATGCCTGGCGCGGAAATAGTGGCGTTGAAGAACCATTTAAATAAATTTCATAAGAAACCTTGCCACGATTCCAATTAACTCCGTTTAAATTATTTGGACTAACTTGAGTACCTTTTCCAATTTGTAAAGCAACAACACCCGCAATATTGGTAGTGTAATTATGCACTTCCTCATATGCAGCCGAACTTGCATTTAAACTATCAAACAATTTAAAATTTAATGTGCCAGTTGTTCCTGCAGGCAGGGCATTACCGTTCACATCGCGTAAAACAGCTTGATAATTAATAAAATTAGGGAAATTAGCAGATTGGGAATGAGCGAATTGACTCGCTAAAAGAATTAAAAGTAAAAGTGTTTTTTTCATTTCATAGATTTTTTTGAACAAGCATATTTTACCATACGTTTTAAAACAACTTTTGGTTGGTAAAAAAAGTCACATTCAACAAATTAAAAAAAACCGATCTTTTTGATCAATTTCCTTTAATTTCAAGTAAAATTAATGAATTTTTAGTTAAAAAAGCAAGAAAATGACTAGTTTTCTTTTAATCCCCTGCCTTGCTTTTGAATTCGGTTTTCTCCTTTTAATTGAAAAATGATCTTATCTAAGATACCATTAATAAATACTTTGCTGCTAGGGGTGCTGTATTCTTTACTAATGTCAATATATTCGTTTAATGATGCTTTAACCGGTACACTATCCAAATATAAAAACTCGGTAATACACATCTGCATCAACAACATATCCATTTCGGCAATTCTATCCAATTCCCAATTTTTCACATGGGTTTGGATCAATTCAATGTTTGATTCTTTATAAACGATCGTTTTCTTAAATAAGGTACTTACAAACTCCTGATCATCCTTCTCATCCTTATACAAAGGCAATAATTTAAACTTACCATCAAACGATTCAAAATTCTTTAACACCATGTTATACGCCATATGCAGATCATCTGCCCAATACATATTCTTATCTTCAAAAATGGTGTTTAGTACCTCGTGCTCATTTAAAACCTTTATCACTACTATTGTTAAAAACTGACGGTCGATCTTAGGGTTATTGGCACTGGCATTCATGTACTCATCAAACTCTTTCAGTTTTTTAATTTCCACTAATACCCTTCTGATGATATCATTATCTACAATGCTGCCGATCTTTCTTTTTTCAGAATGCTGCTTTAATTCGGCACTCTCATTTATGGCAATAAGCAAGGTGTTATTCACCAATAATAAATTCGGATTAAGATCTTGTTCCGATGGCAAACGCTTATTCTTATTCTCATCAATGATCATTAAAGCATTTTGATGGATGCCTGAGAATAAATTAAGTATCAATAAATACAGATCATAAACCTGATCAATGCTTTTAAACAATTCTTTCTCAAATGCTGCCATATCCGGTTTCTCATTCTTAAAATAAGAATACAGGGCTTGCATGGTTTTAATTCGTAAAAATCTTCTGCTCAACATTGTTTAAAGAACTAGTTTATTAATTTTAAAGTACGGCGTTAATTCGGGCAATGGCCTCTATTCGCTGCTCGCCTAAACGATTTGCAGCCAAATAAGTTGGTATACCTTCTTTTTTTGCTAATTGAAATAAATTGAATGTGGTGTCGTAAATTTTTTCGGCGTGAGCTAAAGCTCTTTCGCGATTATAACCTTCTAATTCGTAACACACATTAATAATACCCCCTGCATTCACTACAAAATCTGGTGCATATAAAATGCCTTTCTTTCCAACTTCAACACCTTGAATAGTTTCGTCTGCCAACTGATTATTTGCTGCACCGCAAATGATCTTGCATTTTAATTTGCCCAAAGTTTCATTATTTACAGTAGCTCCTAATGCACATGGCGCGTAAATATCCATATCCAGATCAAACATTTTATCTGCTGCAATAAAATCAGCTTTGTATTTATCTGAAACTGCTTTAATGCGCTCTTCACTAATATCATTGATATACACTTTGGCACCTTCTTTTGTAAGGTAATTCACTAAAACCTCGCCAACATGCCCAATTCCTTGAACCAACACTTTCTTGCCGCTTAAGCTATCCGAACCCCAGGTTTCCTTAGCGCTCGCTTTCATGCTCACGTAAACACCGTATGCGGTAACCGGACTAGGATCTCCACTTCCACCCATATTTTCAGGCAAACCACTTACATGATCTGTTTCCATATGAATGATCTCCATATCACGACTGCTCATGGCCACATCTTCAGCGGTTATGTATTTACCACCTAAGCTGTTAACAAACTTACCAAAGCGACGCAACAAAGCCTCAGATTTCACTTTTTTGGCATCGCCAATAATTACGGCCTTTCCGCCACCTAAATTCAATCCGGCAACAGAAGACTTGTAGGTCATACCACGCGACAAACGCAATACATCGTTAAGTGCTTCCATTTCGTTGTTGTAATTCCACAAACGTGTACCACCCAACGAAGGGCCTAATACTGTATTATGAATTGCTATAATGGCCTTTAAGCCGGTAGCATTATCATTACAAAAAACTACTTGCTCATGATTATTTAACATCATTTGAGCGATCACCGGATCTTTAGCCAGATCCATCTTAGATAATTCTTTTACTTCCATAAAATATTAACAGGCTACAAAGGTATGCTTATTTTTGTTTTATTAAAGCATTAAAAGATATACTTTTACATTTCCATGCAAGTATCAGAGGTTAAGCATAAACAACACTTTCTTATTCATCCTTATCAAAAAGGATCAATGAACCTTAACCTCATGTTAGAAGATGGGCGAATTAGCGCTGCTATTTTTAATATTGATAATACTCAACTCCATGAAATTTGTAGCTTAACATTTAATGAACCAAAGCAAATGACCCAAAATAGTATTAATGAACTCAGTTTCTTTTTAAAAGATTTTGATATTCTTAAGCACCATTATGCACATGTACAAATTCAGGTTTTAAATAGATTATTTACATTGGTTCCGAATGCATTTTCAAACGGTAATTTAAAAGAGATACTTGAATTTAATTTAGGGATAACCAACATTAACAAGGTGCAACATAGCTTGATCAATAATAGTATTGATTTTGTATACACTTACGACCATGACCTGCACTTGTTCTTAGAAAAAACCTTTAATACTGCTAAGATCGAACATGCCGGTGCTGTATCTGCGGATCTGTTCCTAAAATCAGCTTTATTAAAAAAGTCTGATGTGTTTTTAAATATTCATGATCATGTGATCGAATTGATGGTTAAAAGAGATAAAGATCTTTTATTCTATAATATTTTTAAATGGGATTCAAACGAGGATATTTTATATTTTTTACTATTCTCTATTGAACAATTTCAATTAGATCAAAGTACACTTTTACTAAGTATTGCAGCAAATTTACCAACTAGCCATACGCTTTTTGAGTTAATGAAAAAGTATATCCGACATATTCAATTTGTTTCAAGCAAAGCCATTGATGTGCCGGCGGAAAATTTACCGAATCATTATTACTTTAATATTTTAAATTATCACTTGTGCGAATTATAGGCGGCATATTAAAAGGCAGAACCATTACTGTTCCTAACGGTTTGCCGGTAAGGCCAACCACATCATTTGCTACCGAAGGCATTTTTAATATTCTCAATAATTATTTCGATCTGGAAACCTGCACTATTCTTGATCTGTTTTCAGGAACAGGGCATATTGCTTTTGAATTTGCATCACGTGGCGGTAAAGAGATCACCGCAATTGACAGTAATAATCAATGCATACAATTCATAAAGCAAACAGCCTCAAAATTTGATTTACCGATCACCGCTATGAAAGGCGATGTTTTTAAATTCTTAAAAGAGCAATCGCAAAAAAGCGATCTGATCTTTGCCGATCCGCCATACGATCTGCCAAATATTGAAGAGATACATCAATTGGTTTTTGAAAAAGATCTTTTAAAGGAAAACGGATGGCTGATCATTGAACATGGTCCACGTACCAAACTTGAACATCTTCCTCATTTTAAACAACACCGTAAATACGGTAACGTTAACTTCAGTATATTTTCGCATTCAACTAACAACTAATATTTAACCATGATCATCGACGTTCACACACACATCATCCCTAAACATTTACCCGATTTTACCAATCAATTTGGTTATGGTGAATTTATTCAACTCGAACATCATGAACCCGGTAAAGCATGGATGATGCAAGGCAACAAACGCTTTCGCGAAATTTTAGCGAATTGCTGGGATGCTGATATTCGCATTAAAGAAATGGCGCAACATGGTATTGACAAACAAGTTATTTGCACTATTCCGGTGATGTTCAGCTACTGGGCCAAACCTGAACATGGGCTTTTGGTTAGTGAATTTTTAAATGATGATATTGCTACAACTGTTAACCAATACCCCGATAAGTTTATTGGATTGGCAACCGTTCCGATGCAAGACACAAAATTAGCGGTTAAAGAATTGGAACGAAGCATGAAGCTTGGTTTTAAAGGTGTTCAAATTGGAAGTAACGTTAATAATATTAATTTGAACGATCTTCAGTTCTTTGATTTTTATGAGGCTTGCGAACAATTGAGCGCTGCTATTTTAATTCACCCTTGGCAAATGATGGGCCAGGAACACATGACAAAATATTGGTTGCCTTGGTTAGTGGGTATGCCTGCTGAAATAAGCAGAGCTGCATGCAGCATGATATTTGGTGGTGTATTTGAAAGATTCAAGAATTTAAAAGTATGTTTTGCTCATGGTGGCGGATCGTTATTACCAACCTTAGGAAGAATTGAACATGGCTGGGAATGCCGACCAGACCTGGTTGCTATTGATAATAAACGAAACCCAAAGGAATACCTTGGTAAGTTTTGGGTTGACAGCCATGTGTGCGATACCGAAATGCTGGAATACACCGTTAAAAAATGTGGTGCCAATAAAGTGATGCAAGGCAGCGATTATCCGTTTCCATTAGGAGAAGCAATACCTGGCGAATTGGTGCATGCCACACCACTAAGTGACCATGATAAAGAAATGGTTTTTAGCGGTGCTGCTATAGATTGGTTGGGATTATAGCATCACCAATAATTGTCGCTCAGATCGAAACGAACGTTGATCACATTATTGTATTTCGAACCAAAGGTGTAATTTACATTAAAACCATAGTTATAATTGTAATCGGTTTTTAGTTGTATTTGATTCAGTAAGATCTCACTTTCAGAAGCATCTGATTTACGTATAAAGAATTGATCGTTCACCATACTAAAACCGCACCATAAACCAATACGTAAACCTTTAAGCGGATTGAAATTGATGCTTGGATAAATAGAGGCATTATAACTTTTTGGATAATTAAAATAATGCCATGTTCCGGCTGATAAATTCATACTACCCCACTTTTCTATTTGCGACCATTGCACTACAAATGAATGCAAATAATACATTTCACTTTTTCGATCGTAAATGGTTGTTTCAAAATAATCCTGATATCGCACACCAGCCCGGTAAATAAATCGCAATTGGCGGCGAGAGGCTTCCTCATAATCAAACACATTGTATTCAATTGCCGGATAATAACTCGTGCTATTCTTTAAGTTCTGTTGGGTTGATTGAAAATAAGTGGCGTACTGCCCTAAAGCAAAATGCTTACCAACCGAAAATGCCAAAAAATGATAACCACCAATATTACTTTGTAAACCGTTAACCGTAGTTGAATCATTAATAATAAATTTTTGCTTATTTAAACTATACCACCCTCCTGTTTCTGTGCGCATCTTTTGAGTTGTTCTGTTGGCGCTTACATTATTATTCATATTCAAATTACTTTGATACGAATTGCCTCCTCCGTTTAAATTTGCATTGATATTAAACGTCCAAAAATTCCATTTATCTTTTACTTTATCGGGCGTCAATTCTTTTTGATCCATTTGAACATCATAGGTTATTTTATTTATCAGATCTGTTTGTATCAGATATTTTAACAACCCTTTTTTCATAATACCTAAAATTCCTTCACGCAGATCGGCCTCCGGTGCATTAGGTTCGGATTTAAAGATCAATGTGTCATTTTGTCCTGTGAATTTATTCTGTCCCATAAAAAACAACTTGAACTCATTTCCTCCGCCACCATTTCGGTTTACCGTAAGCATCGAATAAATATCTGCTAAATGTCGGTCTCTCACAAAATTTACATAGTTGATCTGCTGGCGATAAAATGCCTGATCGCAAAAATCACAATCAAAAAAATAGCTCGGGAGATCTTTTCTTATCACAGATGTGTCTTGCGATTTACCTGTAAAGCACAAAATAAGTAAGAAAAAAAGCAGATAAGTAGAAAAGTTGAATTTCATCACAATAAAATTAAACTAAACTAATTTGATTTTATTGCCGTTCCTGTAATATTTATATGTGAATTGTTGTTAAACAGACTCTTCAATTGATTCGTCCATTTCATCGGTCATAATACTCTTGTCCTCCACAAAATCTTTATTAGTGAGCTTCTTTTCAAGAGATAACAAAAAGGCCGGCAAAAGAATAAGGTTAGCGCAATAAGCCACAATCAACGTAAATGAAATAAGAATGCCCAACGCTTGCGTGCCGCCAAAACCTGAAAGTGCAAACATGCCAAAACCAAAGAACAATACAATAGCCGTATAAACCATACTTACACCGGTTTCTGAAATAGTTATCAAAACGGCTTCTCGAATTGTACGTTTGTTCTTTCTGATCTCATGGCGGTACTTGGTTAAAAAATACAATGTACCATCACTACTGATACCAAAAGCAATACTAAACACTAAAATTGTACTTGGCTTAAGCGGTATATTCAAATACCCCATTAAACCGGCGGTGATCAATAAAGCCACCAAACTAGGTACAGTAGAAATGATGATCATTCGGAACGAAGTAAACAGTGTTAACATAAATACCATGATGAGTATAATTGCCAATACTACACTTTCAATTAAATTATTTACTAAAAAATCATTCCCTTTTAAAAACACCACACTGTTACCCGTGATCTTTACATCTACCTTTGCAGAATCAGGAAGCCAATTCTTTGCATCCTCATCGTAATTGAAAATGGTATCCAATCTCAACTTCAATTCGCTCGTTAATTGTTTAATGCGCGTTGAGCCCGCATCTGCAACCAAAACAGAAATATGTGTATTTTGTTGAGTGCTATCAATAAACGAAGCTAATTGCCCTTTTTTGTCATTTTCCGACTTAACATATTCCGAAATAGTTTTAAGATCGGTTACGCTTGGTAACCTGTAATATTTTTCATCACCGCCCTTATAAGATTGATACATGAACTTAACACCTTCTGCAATAGAAAGCGGCTTCGAAAAATCAGGATATTCGGCAATGATCTTTTGTGCTCTGTTGATCTTATATATAACACGTGCATTGTTCGCAAAAACACCTTTTTCCTTTTTTGTATCAATAACAATTTCAAATGGTAAAACACCGCCGTAACTTTTTTCAAAATAAGTCATATCCTGTATCAGCTTATCGCTTTTAGGAATATCATCCACCACATAACCGAAGGCGCGTATCTTCATCAATCCAATTAAACTAACTACGCAAAGTATTATTAAAACACTGTAAATTGTTTTACGATTGTTTGTTGTTATTAATGCAACTTTATCCAGTATCAGACGCAAACGTTTCGCATCCAAATGATACAAATGCTTTTGATTTGGTGTAGGTAAATAACTGAAAATAACTGGAACTAAAACCAATGAATAAATGAATGTTGCCATCACATTTATCGACGCGATCAATCCGAATTCGAACAACAAACTATTTTCGATGGCGCAAAAAACGGCAAATCCAATGGAAGTAGTAATATTTGCGAAGAACAACGATACGCCGGCACGCTGTATAGCTAAATGCAAAGATGCGATCTTACCTTTTCCGCTCGCCAATTCGGTATGGTATTTATTGAGTATCAAAATACAATTTGGAACACCAATTACAATGATCAATGGCGGTATCAATCCTGCTAACACCGATAGTTTGTATCCAAACAAAACAATGGTACCAAGGGTTGTAATTACGCCACAAATGATCACCAAAAGTGAAAACAAAACCGGGAAAATAGATCTGAAAAATATGAATAACAAAACGGCAGTTACAAGTAAGGCAACACCCAAAAAGAAACTCATTTCGTTTCTTATCTTCATCATTACCGTTGAACGAATAAATGGTAAACCGGATGCATGTGTTTCAATAGAGGTAATTCTGTTGAACGAATTCATTTCACGCTTAATATTATCTACTATCTCAAGACGACGCTTTGAATTCAGATCCTTCTCAAAAAAAGTTATGGCAATAATGGTAGAGTTGGTCTTACTATTATAAAACATACCATCGTAAAATTTTAATTTAGCCAATCGCACCATAAAATCATCCAACTCATCCTGTGTGGATGGATTTACTCCATTCATGGTCTTAAACTCAAATTTTCCTAACGAATCATTTAAAACCAATTCTTTAATATTAGTAATGGAAGCAACATTTTTAATGCCCGGTAAATTCTTTAATCTATCTGTCAATCTGGCCCATTCCTTATAACTCTTAAGGTCATGGATCTTATCCTTTTGTATACCTATTAACAAAATAGTTCCATCTTGCCCAAATTTGGAGCGGTAATAATCATAATCTTTACTCGCCGGATCATCTTCGGGTAAAAGCTTGGCAAAATTGTAAAGGATCTCAACCTTTGAGGCATAATAAGCCATTGTGGCTGTTATTCCTAATATGGCGATAAGGAAAACAAGCCTATATTTTAATACAAAATATGATAGTCTTTTTATCACTTTGAGGCACTAATTTATAAATAAATTTTCTGCCTTAAAGTATAAAATATGCCAATTTTAGTTGGTATTCGGTTTTTTTAAACCCCAACTGTTGCTTAACTTTGGCACCATTATGAAGTTAAATTTCCCTCCGGCACACAAAGGTGTTATAATATGGTTGCTTACCGGCTGCTTGTTTATTTATGCTATGGTGGTTGTAGGATGTTTAACCCGTTTAACGCATTCCGGACTTTCGATCACCGATTGGAGTTTCATGGGCTCGTTTCCACCATTAACTGATGCGCAGTGGCTTGAGCGATTTGATAAATACCAGGAATCACCCGAATTTCAGAAAGTGAATTTTACAATGACCATGCAGGAATTTAAACCTATTTTCTTGTGGGAATATATTCACCGCATGATCGGAAGAACCATGATGTATGTTTTTGCTATTGGTTTTATTTATTTTTTAATTAAAAAGAAGATCACAAAAAACATGTGGCCCAAAATGGCTTTGTTGTTTTTTATGGGAGCCATGCAAGCCGTAATTGGTTGGTGGATGGTATATAGTGGCTTACAAAACAAACCGGCTGTGAGTCATTATCGCCTGGCCACACATTTAATTAGCGCCTTTACTTTGTTTGCTTTTACATTTTGGTTTGCGCTTAGCTTGATCTATCCTAAAAACGAAGAAGAAGCAAGTAATGACGGTAAAAAATTAAAGTGGCCTGTTATCATTTTCTTTGCAGTTTTAATTATTCAGATCATATTTGGTGCGTTTACGGCAGGTTATGTAGAAGGCAATGCCTCTAAAGTCAGACCAGGACATATTTTTAATACATGGCCAAAAATGGGAGAGGATTGGATGCCTGAACAAGTTTATATGAAGGATTCGCTTTTTGAGAACTTTTTTGAGAACGCCAGCGGAATTCAATTCACACACCGAACCATTGCTTTGATATTGGTTTTACTGGTACTTTACATTTGGAACCGTTCCAATAAATTAAACTTAAGTAAATGGCAGTATAACGGTATTACTTTTTTAATTTACGGCCTAACAATTCAATTTATTTTGGGTGTACTTACCTTAATTTATCAAGTGCCTGTAATAATGGGCGCCTTGCATCAAACTGGCGCGTTCTTTTTATTTGCTGTAAGCATTTTCTTAATTTATCATTTAACCAAAAAAGTATAAAACGTGAACGATTTTTTTGATAATGGTCAAGAAGATGAAACGGCTTCTTTTTATACTTCAGGCAGTGATTATCCGGCTAAACCTTTAATGATCGAAAAAACCGAGAATTCATGGATCAGATCGGTAATGAGTTTATTGATCTATTTTCTGTTGTTCTATTTTCTATTCGAACGCAACATCGCCTACATTGCTGCAATATTAGTAGTGATCATCATTCATGAAATGGGTCATTTACTCGCCATGAAATTATTTAATTACAGCAATGTGAAAATATTTTTCATTCCGCTTATTGGCGCTTTTACCAGTGGAAAAAAACAAAATGTATCACAATTACAATTAAGTATCATTATTTTGGCTGGTCCGTTACCAGGTATTTTAATAGCATGTGCTTTATATTTCATTAATGCCGATCTGAATCACAGCACCATTAAAATGTTAGCTAATTCCTTCCTGTTCATCAACCTGTTCAATTTACTACCAATATTTCCGTTAGACGGTGGCAGGCTGCTTGAAGCATTGTTCTTCAAACAAAACCACATCATACGCTTAGTGTTTGGTATTATTTCAATCATGCTTTTAGGTGTTCTATTTTTGCTATCATCTCCCATTATGGTTTTGGTTCCTATTATGATGGCATTCGAATTGTTCAACGAGAACAAGAACGAAAAAATAAGAACCTATTTAAAAGGTGAACAGATCAATTATCAGCAAGAATACCAAACTTTAAGTAATAAAGAATATTGGGTGATAAGAGATTGCATCTTATTCTCATTTGGCAAAAAGTACCCGGGCATTGAACCGGGCGTATATCAATACAGCCCTATCGAATCATTACTCATGCAACATGTGAACAGCATTTTACAGATCAACATGAAATATGATCTGAATGTGTTAAAGCAATTACTTGTGCTATTGGTATATATCACCGCCATTGTTTTACCTCTAGTTGTTTTTGCACTTAATTTATAAATTAGAATATTACCTATTTTTATATATTTGTAATTAAGATGCCTACATTTTATAAGCAAATTTTACTATTTACATTCTTATTTGCACCTGTAATTAATTATGCTGATACCCACTTTGGCTTTGGATATCACATTGGCAACATGGGTAATGGGGTTAATTCTTATAAAAACGAAGTTTACTACTTAAATCACTACCGCTATCAAAAATTTAGTGAGCCAATTAAATATTTTCATTTGAGTAAAGGTTGGGATTTTGAAATTTGTATTGGTGATCTAAAACCAAAATCTTTTTACGTATTCTGGAACTGGAGAACAAATAGTATTGTAGCTAAAGGCTCTGGATTAGATACTTTAACTAACACTGATATAAAATATAAATTAAAAACAGACATTACTCCTTGAATTTAGGGGCTTTGGATATAAGGTAAACAAGTGGTTAGGTGTTTTTTACAGTCCTGTTGAAATTGGCAATGTTAAAGTACTTGAAAAGAATTCAACTGATCTGAAAAGATACACGAACTATTACAACAAAGGCTCAAGTGATGGTTTCATAAGAACAATTGCATTTGCAAATTTTTCCTTTGGTGCAGATGTTTTCATAAAAGAAAAATTTAAACTTAGGTTGAGTTACATAAAGAACTACAACGGAACCACCTACTTTAACAAAAAAGATCCTACAATACAATATTACTATAACGCTAATCGCTTCAATTTGTCTTTAATTTTCTATTTAACAAATGAGAACTAACACAACTAGTAAATATCTCCTTTTTATTGCAAGCTTTCTAGTTATGTGCTGTAACTTATTTGGTCAAAAAAAAGGTGATTTTTTTATTGGGATAAAAGGGGCATATTCTGCATTCAATAAAGAACGTGATTTAAAACAATTTAAAGATTAGTATAATGTAGTTTGGGCAAATGACATTGAAAAGAAATGGTCTAAAACCGGTATCCCATTTGGCTATTCGTTTGAAGCAACCTATTATTCATTAAATAAATTAGCTTTTTTCATTGGCTCTTCCAGATCAAGGTATAAAGAATCGGTACAATTTAAAGATGGCTCAAAACGTGAATTTGATCACAAACTACGTAATCAATGGGATTTCGGATTTTTAATTGGTAATTCTAAAATATGGACAAAGTTCAGATTTGGTGTTGGTAATTCAGTTTTTAGTAGTGCAAAGTATTTCAAAGATGGTGAAATTGATATGAATTACAATTCTGGGATCAACGGTGTATATTCTTCCTTTGGCTTCACATATGGTGCTGATCTGCATGTGAAAATATATAAGAATTTTTCTGTTTTTTTATCTTACTTCAAACTTTCAGGTTCAGAATATACGGATAAGAATTTTATGAAAGGAATAGATAGAAACAACACTTTTGAAAATGTTTTTTTTCCAAAAGACTATACACTTTACCATCAAACTACCGATAATGGAAGGTCGTATGATTATACATTTGATCATGCCGCAAAAGCAAGATGGACAAATATTTCTATTGGAATTCAATATCAAATAAAAATCTTTAATTCAGAAAAATCCAAATGAGATCAGGCTGTTTGATATTTATATTAATTACTGCCAGTTTATTTAGTGGCTGTCGCAAATCTGAAAGATATAGACAGAGATTAGCCGGTCCGAAAACTATTTCACATTATCAATGGAAAAAACAAGCAGCAGACGGTTCATTTAGCATTGTTATTCACGACACAACAAATCTTGCAGATATTATCTTATGGGATAATGCTGACGAAGTTATTAATAACGCAACCTATGTTGGCACTGTGTTTCCTGCAGGTTGGAAATATGCAAATGTTGGCATTCAAGGAATAACACGCTTACCATTAGGTTGGTATTCAGATTATGAATCAGATAAAACTTTAACTTTTTGGAGCGAAAAAAAAGACCCGACAAGATTTAGGGTAACTTATGCCATGAAGCATCGCGGACCAAATAAAATTCAATTAGAAACAACATATTACACCAATGATGGCGTATTCTATGAAATGTTGGAGCTTATTGATTCTAAAAAATAGTTCATACTACTTTCAAATAAGATACTTTTGATTTCATTAGTTCCAAAGCTCTCTTGCATATCTAATTATAAGTGATTAATTTGGCTAATTATAAACTAATTAACTAATTATGTCTGTTTGGAGAATTAAGCCTGTATCTGCATTTGAAGCAGATATGAAAAAAAGTGACTTAAAACGTGTTTTAACAAAATGGGGTTTAACTTCATTAGGTATTGGCGCCATTATTGGAGGAGGTATTTTTACCCTAACCGGTATTGCGGCACATGATTACGCAGGCCCTGCCCTAGCCTTATCATTTGTTATCGCGGGTATTGGTTGTTTATTTGCATCATTATGTTACGCCGAATTTGCTTCGGTATTACCTGTTGAAGGATCAGCATATGCTTATGCATATGGAACTGTAGGTGAATTATTCGCTTGGTTCATTGGTTGGAATCTTATATTAGAATACATGATGGGTGCCACAACAGTTGCCGTTGCATGGAGCGGCTATTTTGTTAAGCTATTGCATTTATTTGGTATTGAATTCCCAATTTGGCTTTGTAATGATCTGGCTACAGCTACCGAAAAGTCGCATGCCTTAGGATTAGTGCCGCCAAGTTTTGCCTTTAACTTACCTGCATTTTTGATCACCTGGATAGTTACTGCAATTTTAGTAAAAGGTATTAAAGAAGCTGCAAAAACAAACAACATTATTGTGATCATTAAAATTGCAGTTGTATTATTTGTGATCATAGTTGGTGCTTTTTATATTAATACTGAGAACTGGACACCTTTTATTCCTGCAGAAGTACCTGCCTTAGATGAAACAGGCAATCCAACAGGCAAAATGAATTTTGGATTTGGTGGCGTATTAACCGCAGCAACAATTGTTTTCTTCGCATATATTGGTTTTGATGCCGTATCTACACAGGCAGGTGAAGCTATTAACCCTAAAAAGGATGTGCCATTTGCCATTGTTGCATCATTAGTTATTTGTACGCTACTATATATTTTAGTTTCATTAGTATTAACGGGTATGGTTAAATACGATCAGTTAGATAAAGCTGCACCTGTTGCATCTGCCTTTTCCGGTATTGGAATCAACTGGGCCGTATTTATCATTACTATTGCCGCAACTGCCGGTTTAACTTCTGTTATGCTGGTGATGATGTTAGGACAAACTCGTATTTTCTTGGGTATGGCAAAAGATGGTTTAATGCCACGTTTCTTTAAAGATCTGCATCCGAATTTTAAAACACCTCACAAGAGTACAATATTAGTTGGTGGATTAATTTCATTAGTTGCAGCATTTACTCCTATAGATAAGGTAAGTGAAATGTGCAGCATGGGAACATTATTGGCATTTGCAATGGTGTGTGTTGCCGTAATGATCTTACGTAAGAAAAAACCTGAGTTAGAAAGACCATACAGAACACCTGCTGTATATTTGGTAGGAACATTAGGTGTTGCATTTAATATTTTCTTAATGACACAAGTAAGAGCTGCAACCTGGAAATTCTTTATCATTTGGGGTGTTATTGGCGTGATCGTTTATTTTGTTTACGGTAAACCAAATAGTAACTTAAATAAACTTGATAAAGAAGAAACATTATAGTTTTAATATTTACATCACATTTAAAAGGCCGCCAATTTGAGCGGCCTTTTTTAATACCAACATATAACATATTTGTTTACTTTTGCAGGGCTCACGATCATGCAATTTGAACTAACATCCATATTCATCAACAACTTAAAAGAAGCTATTGAGCAAAAAGACAATAGCCTAATTAAGGATCAGATGCATGATCTGTATCCGGCTGATATTGCTCAAATTTTAAATCAGTTAAATGATGATGAAGCAGCTTATGTTTATGAATTGCTGGATGATGAAACATCACCGGAAGTTTTATTGGAGCTGGATGAAGATAAACGTGAAGACCTCCTAGCAAATTTTAGTGCCAAAGAAATTGCCGAACAGATCGATAACATGGATAGTGATGATGCTGCCGATGTTATTGCTGAGTTGCCCGAGGATATTCAGGATCAGGTATTATCACAAATTGAGGATATTGATCAAGCTAGCGATATTGCTGAATTGATCAATTACGAGGAAGGTACTGCGGGTTCCTTAATGGCAAAGGAATTAGTGAGCGTTTATTCATTTGAAACGGTAACAGCTTGTATTGATGAAATCAGAAGACAAACCGAAAATGTGGAAGTGATGTATGCCATTTATGTGGTAGACAATAATCAGAAACTGATCGGAATGCTCTCCTTAAAAAAATTGATCGTATCGCATCCATTGGCGCGTGTTGAAGAAATATACGACGCCGATGTGCAATATGTTCGTACCAATACCAGCAGTGAAGAAGTTGCAGAGATCATGCGTAAATACGACTTGGTTGTGTTACCGGTTGTTGATCAATTAGGACGATTGGTGGGACGTATAACCATTGACGATGTGGTTGACGTGATCACTGAAGCAGCTGAAGAAAGCATTCAGCGGATGAGTGGTATCTCCGACGACGTTGATAGTAATGACAAAATTTGGAGATTATCACGCGCGCGTATTCCTTGGCTTTTGGTAGGTATGTGTGGTGGTATTGTTGGTTCACGCATCATTGGCACCTATGAAGATCAGATCATGATTCATCCTGAAATGGCTTATTTTATTCCTCTGATCGGAGCTATGGGCGGAAACGTTGGTGTACAAAGCAGTTCAATCATTGTACAAGCATTAGCAAACAATTCTTTATTGAACGATCGCATTGCACCTAAGTTAATTAAGGAATTAGGTGTAGGAATGGTGAATGGTTTAATCTGCTCCGTATTAATTTTAGCCTACGCGTTTTTAATAGAAGATTGGAAACTTTCTCTAACAGTAAGTTTGGCATTATTCACCGTTATTTTATGCGCTTCTTTTTTGGGCACATTTGTTCCATTAACAATGAATAAATTTAAAATAAATCCGGCCTTGGCTACCGGTCCATTTGTCACAACCCTTAATGATATTATAGGTATTTCAATTTACTTCCTGATGGGAAGGATCCTATACGGTTTTTTTTAATTAGTGTATGATCACTTCATATGGCATTCGCACTTGCACACCTTTTGCTTTGATCACATTTTGCACATGCTTTAGGTACATATAATTTTCTCCCAAATGTTTTTTGATCAAGCGTGTTTCAGCATCCGCTTCCACTTTACCTAATAATTCATCCAATGGATTCTTTTGTGTAGGCAGATCAGTAACTTTGTATTCCTTTAACTTCGCTTGTTTAGCAGCATATGCAATGGCTTCAGGCAAACCGCCTAACTCATCCACCAACTTAATGCGCAAAGCATCGGTGCCACTCCATACTCTGCCTTGCCCTATGCTATCAACTTCATCTTTTGTTATTTTTCTTCCTTCGGCAACCTTCGTAATAAACACATCATAAACTTTCTCAACACTCTTTTGAATATATACCGATTCAGTTGGTGTAGCGGCGCGCAAGGTGCTCATCACATCACTATGAGAATTTGTATTAACTGTATCAATTGTAATACCTAATTTTTCTTCCAATGCTTTTTTCATATTCGGCACAATACCAAATACGCCAATGGAACCAGTTATAGTATTTGGTTCTGCAAAAATTCGATCGGCAGCACAACTGATATAGTAACCGCCACTTGCAGCTACATCTCCCATACTTACTACAAATGGTTTAGCCTTTTTTGCCAAATTAACTTCACGCCAAATAACATCGCTTGCTAATGCACTTCCACCCGGCGAATTCACACGCAATACAATTGCTTTAATATTCTCATCAAGTCGGGCATCTTTTATAGCCTTAGCAATTCGGTCGCTTCCAATTTCATCATCATTACCTTCGCCACTGCTTATTGAACCTATCGCATAGATCACCGCTATCTTATCTTTTCCAACATACTGGCCCGATGGTTTAAATTTGTTATAAGTAGTGTGCGCAATTAAATTCAATTTATCACCTTCTTTAATACCAACACGTTTTTTCAATAAATTCATTACTTCATCTTCATACATCAATTCATCTATCAATTTATAACTCACAGCATCTTCAGGAAAATTAATTGCCAATTCATTTGCCAACTTATTCAATACTTCAACACTGGTCTTTCTGCTCGCTGCTATTTCTGTTACCATGTTATTCCATATACTATTCAAAAATGTTTCGGCCTGCAATCTATTTGCTTCACTCATTTTGTCAAGCATAAAAGGCTCAATGGCGCTTTTAAATTTACCGTGACGATAAATTTGCACATCAACCCCTAACTTTTCAAGGGTTTTCTTATAGAACATCAAACTCATATTTAAACCTTTCCACTCCATTCCTCCTTGCGGATTTAAAAACACCTTATCGGCAGCAGAGGCTACATAATATTCACTTTGAGAATAATTTTCAGCATAGGCATAAACAAATTTTCCTGACTTTTTAAAATCCAAAATACCTTTACGAATGTCTTGCGCTGAACTTTTACCTGCCATCATGCCATTAAAATTCAAGTACAAGCCCTTTACTGCAGTATCGCTTTTAGCTTTCTCCAAATTTTTCAAGATGGCATTTAAGCCCATTCCTTTATCACCACCTAACGGACCAAAGTCTATATTCTCAAACGGATTTACTTTCTCACGGTCAATAACCGGACCTGCAAAAACCATATTTAATACCGATTTACCTTTTTGCTTATAAACAGCATTATCAGCATCTTTAAATGCTTCTTTAAAACTTGAAGTAATAATTGCTGCAATTATTAAAACAGCTACAATTGTTGAAATTAATATACCTAAAATTGATCCGAAAAATGCTCCAAAAAATTGCTTCATGTTAATTCTATTAAATACTTATGCAAAGTTAAAGGATATACTTATTTTCACACCTTAATTAGTATGAATAGGGCTTTTTTATGTTTGGGCGGAAATTTGGGCAATCGATTGGAAAACATCGAAAAAGCCTTACTTTTTATAGAAAAACAGGCTGGCCCAATAGCAAAAACATCTCCTCTATACGAAACCGAAGCGTGGGGCAGTAAATCGGCTAAAAAATACCTGAATCTTTGCGTTCAAATTGAGACTACACTTTCTGCAAAAGCCCTCATGCAAAAATTGTTGAGCATTGAAAAAAAACTAGGCAGAAAAAGGACTGATGACCGAAATGCAGACAGGACAATTGACATAGATATTTTGTTTTATAATAGTGATGTAATTCATACGAACGATCTGCAGATACCGCATCCGCGACTTCACCTTCGCAAATTTGTTCTTAAGCCTCTTAACGATATAGGGCCCAATTTAAAACATCCGGAATTGGGCACACGTATTTCCAAACTATTAAAAGATTGTAAAGATCCTTTACAGGTTAAAGCCTTTAAAGATAAAAAACACAGGATCATATGCGTTGAAGGAAATATTGGAAGTGGAAAAACAACATTGGCAAAAGCACTTGCAAAAAAACTGAACGCAACATTTGTAGGAGAGCGCTTTGAAGAAAATGCTTTACTTCCATTGTTTTATAAGAACGCCAAAACCTATGCATTGCCCTTAGAAACAAGTTTTTTAATGGAACGTTTTAATCAACTGGCCACAGCCCTTATTGATCGAAAAAACACAATTGTTTGCGACCACTCTATTTATAAATGTTTATGGTTTGCTAAAGCAAATTTAAATCGTACCGATCTTAAATATTTTAAAAACCTATACGAAACAATAGAAAAAAAATTACCGGTTCCTCATCTTATTGTATACCTCAATACAAGTACGTCAAATTTGCAAAACAACATTGCAAAACGAGGTAGGTCATACGAAAAAACCATCACATCAACCTATCTTTCAAAAGTTGATAAGGAATATGCGAAAGGCTTAAAAAAATTAAAACATATCCCACAACTTCACATCAAATTAAACCAATATGTGAAAAACACTAATAATAAGTTACTAAAACAGGTGATAGAACACTTGAATTAATTTTGTAAATTAGTGTTAATGTTCAAACGTTACCTTTTTATCATTTTAGCAGTTTGTTTTATCCACATCTGCAGATCGCAAATTACCATTATTGCGCATGCGGAAACGAACACCTATCCTATTAGCGGCATCAAAGTAACTGTTAAGGAAAATGATAAAATAATTCAAACCTTAAATTCAGGCAAAAAAGCAACATTCAATATAAATTTAGCATTCGATAAAAAATACGCCATCTATGTGCACCACAGCGAATGCCCTGTAATGTATTTTGAAGTTGATGCTACAAAGATCCCGATCGAAAAACAAAGCATTAAAATGTTTCATGAATTAGACATTCCGTTTTATTTGAAACAGGATGAGGATATTGATACAAGTGTGTTTTCGCAACCTTGTCAGAAAATATATTTTGATGGTGTTAGTAAAATGATAAGTGATACAGCTTACTTAACTCGTTTCTACAATAAAATTGTTCGATCACAAAAAGCGGAACAACCTATTTTAAACGAGACCAGCAATATCAGTTTACCAAGTACAATTGCTGCACAGGTATTATTAAGAAACGATCCCCGTTTAAGTGTAAAAAACCAAACTGTTTCTATTTACGGCCCGGATGGAAAAATTTTAAAAACCTCTCAAACAGATCGTTTTGGAAACTTTGTTTTTACTCAAGTAAATGCTGCTTCAGTCACAAAAATACAACTCCTTACAACTAACGAACTAATTCCACCAGGCCAGGAGATCTGTTTAAACAATTCTGCGCAAAAACATACGGTAAAAGCACTTAGTCAAACAAACAAAACTGAATGGGTACTGAGCAATACCGATAAGGCCAAACTCATTAACAATGGCTACACCAGCAACATTGGTGGTAAAATGATACATGTTTCAAAAGGCAAAAAAACTTTTTTAGCTAATCGAACTGTTTACCTTTCAAATAAACGAAATACCATCATTAAAAAAACAAAAACCAATGAACTGGGTGCGTATGCTTTTGACGAGATAAAACCTGATCAACTTTATTTTATTGGACTTGATGCAAATGAAATAAACAAAGGCGACAAGGTTGATATGCTTAATAAAGATGATCAATTTGTTTCGAGTTTGGATACCATTTCGGCAGGCAGGATCTCTACAAAACTTGTAACATCAAACAATCAAAAATTCAACGCGTTAAATATTAGTGAATCTGAAATGCGCATGAATGTAAATGCGAAGTTGTATGGAGATAATGTGTCAAATCCATTAAGTAAAATAAAGATCTTGTTACTTAATGATGCATACGAGGTTATTGATAGTACAGTTACTAATGACCTTGGCTTTTTTAAATTCAAATACCTTCCCTACTTAAAACGTTTTTACTTAAGTGCGGAGAATGACCATAATCAGTTAGATGTTTTTAGTAATATTTTAATGTATAGTAGTGATGATAATCTGGTGAAGGTTCTTACTCACGTTAAAGGATCAAAATTTATTTACAAGCCAATTAACTCCGAAATAAATAAAATAAGGGATATTGATATGGAAGACCCTTGGCTTGACCTAAGTTTTGGAAAAAAAGATGTTGCTACTTTTTATGATCAAATTATTATTGAACCTATATTATTTGAAACAAATAAAGCCGAACTATTGCCTGCAGCTATTGAAACTCTTGATAAAATTGTAATTGCTTTAAAAAACAACACTTCTATAAAAATTGAGATCACAGCACATACTGATAGCAAAGGCAGTGATCAGGACAACTTAAAATTAAGCGAAGCTCGTGCCAAAGCCGTATATGATCACCTTGTTAAAAATGGAATTCAGGCAAGCCGTTTAAGATCAATTGGATTAGGCGAAACCAAGATCATTAACCGTTGTAAAAACGGAATTGAATGCAGTGATATTGAACATGCCATTAACCGCCGTGTAGAGTTCAAGATCCTATCAAAATAACCTTGCCATTACGTCATTTTTTTAACGTTTTTCAAGTCAATAAGTCACTAAAATTCATTTGCTTAAGTCGAATTTTCCGATTTTGTAGTAAGGAATAACATTTGATACCTCCATAGTGTTGTTTTTTTCATTTGATGGGTTTTAGTTGAGTGGAATCACTAAACCGGCAACATTCAACTAAACCTTTCAAATAGAGAAAACCTAAAAACCCTTAACCTATGAACTTGAATAATTTTACAATTAAATCGCAGGAAGCAGTGCAACAAGCTATGCAATTAGCGACATTGAACGGACAGCAAGCCATTGAAACCGGTCACCTTTTAAAAGGCATACTGGCAGTTGATGAAAATGTTACGCCATTCATTCTAAAAAAACTGAACATCAACCAACAAACATTTGAAAAAACGGTTGATTCGATCATAAAATCTTACCCTAAAGTTTCGGGTGGAAATACTTATTTATCAATTGCTGCAAACCAAGCCATAGTAAAGGCTACAGCAAGTATAACAGAATACAAGGACGAATATGTTTCCATCGAACATTTACTATTGGGTTTAGTAAATGCAGGTGATGCCATTTCAAATTTGATGAAAGATTCAGGTTTAACTGAAAAGAATTTGAAAGCAGCAATTGCTGATCTGAGAAAAGGTGAACGTGTAACCAGTCAGTCGCAAGAAGAAACCTACAACTCATTGAACAAATTCGCCATCAATTTAAATCAACAAGCGCAAAAAGGAAAGTTAGATCCGGTTATCGGACGTGATGAAGAGATCAGACGTGTATTACAAATATTATCACGTCGTTCAAAGAACAATCCGATTTTAGTTGGTGAACCGGGTGTTGGTAAAACTGCTATTGCCGAAGGTTTGGCACATCGTATCATAAGTGGTGATGTACCTGAAAATTTAAAGAACAAGCAAGTATACTCCTTGGATATGGGCGCTCTTATTGCCGGTGCTAAATACAAAGGTGAATTTGAAGAGCGTTTAAAATCAGTGGTGAAAGAAGTGATCAGCAGCGATGGTGATATTATTTTATTCATTGATGAGATACATACCTTGGTTGGTGCCGGTGGCGGTGGCGAAGGTGCAATGGATGCGGCGAATATATTAAAACCGGCATTGGCTCGTGGTGAATTGAGAGCCATAGGTGCTACAACACTTGCCGAATTTCAAAAATACTTTGAAAAAGATAAGGCATTAGAACGTCGCTTTCAAAAAGTAATGGTTGATGAACCAAGTGGTGAAGATGCGATCTCCATCTTACGTGGTATCAAAGAAAAATACGAAACGCATCACAAAGTGCGTATTAAAGACGAAGCTATTATTGCTGCAGTTGAATTGAGTCAACGCTACATCAGTGATCGCTTTTTACCGGATAAAGCCATCGATTTAATGGATGAAGCTGCCAGTAAATTGCGTATGCAAATTAACTCTATGCCTTTTGAATTAGATGAAGTGGAACGTAAGATCATGCAGTTAGAGATCGAGCGTGAAGCAATGAAACGTGAGAATGAAACTAAAAAAGTAGAATTATTAAATAAGGAGATCGCTGAGTTTCAGGATAAGCGTACGGCCTTGAGAGCAAAATGGCAAAGTGAAAAAGAGGTGATCGAAAACGTACAAAAGATAAAATTACAAATTGAAGACTTAAAAGTACAAGCCACCAATTTTGAAAAGCAAGGCGATTACGGAAAGGTTGCGGAGATCCGCTACGGTAAGATAAAAGAAGCTGAAGCGAAATTAGAAGAAGTGGAGCGTAAATTAACTGAAGCTAAAGAAAGCGGATCGCAATTAGTAAAAGAGGAAGTTGATAGTGAAGATATAGCTGCTGTGATAAGCGCTTGGACAGGCATTCCAGTGAACAGAATGTTGCAAAGCGAGAAAGAGAAATTATTACACTTGGAAGAAGAGTTGCACAAACGTGTGGTTGGTCAGCATGATGCTATTGAAAGTATTGCCGATGCAGTTCGCAGAAGCAGGGCCGGTTTGCAGGATAACAAAAAACCTATTGGTTCATTTATTTTCCTTGGTACAACCGGTGTTGGTAAAACAGAATTGGCAAAAGCATTAGCGGAGTTCTTGTTCAATAACGAGAATGCGATGACCAGAATTGATATGAGTGAGTTTCAGGAAAGACATGCCGTAAGCAGATTGATTGGTGCGCCTCCGGGATATGTAGGATATGATGAAGGCGGACAATTAACTGAAGCGGTAAGAAGAAGACCATATTCAGTTGTATTGTTGGATGAGATCGAAAAAGCTCACCCGGATGTATTTAATATTTTATTACAGGTATTGGATGATGGTCGTTTAACGGATAGTAAAGGCAGAACAGTGAACTTTAAGAATACGATCATTATCATGACAAGTAACATGGGTTCACATATCATTCAGGAAAGTTTTGAGAAAATGGACATCACCAACAAAGATGAAGTTTTAGCAAAAACAAAATCACAGGTGTTTGAGTTATTAAAGAAAACAATCCGTCCCGAGTTTTTAAATCGTATAGATGAAGTGATCATGTTTGAACCGTTGAACAGAGATGATGTGAAGGAGATCGTAAGAATTCAGTTCCAGCAGATAGTTAAACGTTTAGAAGAGCAACATGTGAAAATATCAGCAACGGAAGAAGCGATCGAATGGTTATCGGAACTTGGTTTTGACCCGCAGTTTGGAGCAAGGCCGGTAAAACGTGTGATGCAAAAACAAATTTTAAATGAACTATCAAAACAATTATTGGCCGGTACAATAAATAAGGATAAAGAAATAGTGATAGATATGTTTGAGAACAAATTTGTTTTCAGTAACAAATAATTTAACCTTAAAATAAAATAAGAAGGGAAATGTTCACTCATTTCCCTTTTTTGTTTTAATAATATCGTTTAACTTTAATATACATCAAATCAATACATATGAAAATAGCAGTTTTAGGAACCGGTGGCGTTGGTAATACCATTGGCGCACGATTAATTGAATTAGGGCATGAAGTGATCATGGGTTCACGAACAGCTAATAATGAAAAAGCATTGGCCTTTGCTGAAAAACACCAGGGTAAAGCAAGTGCTGCAACCTTTGCAGACGCCATCAAGATCGGTGAGATAGTTATAAATTGCACGAAAGGCGATTCGGCAGTGGCAGTTTTAAGTAACGGTAAAAACTCTTTAACTAATAAGATAGTTATTGATATTGCTAATCCTTTGGATTTTAGCAACGGCATGCCACCTTGTTTAATTCCTGCACTAAGTAACACCTGGTCCTTAGGTGAAGAAATACAAAAGAACTTTCCGGAGGCAAAAGTGGTTAAAACATTGAACACCATGTGGTGCGGCTTAATGGTAAATCCAAAAATGATAGGCGAAGGTAACCACGTGAATTACATTTGCGGAAATGATGCAACAGCGAAGCAAAAGGTGATTAGTTTGCTTGAAGAGTTTGGTTGGAAAAAAGAGAATGTTCTTGATCTGGGAGATATTAGTAATTCACGCGCAACAGAAGCTGTATTACCAATTTGGTTGCGGGTTTGGGGCGTAACCAAGAACGGTGCCTTCAACTTCAGGATCATTAGCTAAATAATATAAATATCAATAGTTGACATATCAACATTTTTTGTATAAATTTGATCATGCAAAAAATGAATGAGGTGTTTTTCTATCAATTAGAAAAATCCATTAAATCATACAGAAGATATGCGCAAAGTCGTTTTAGAGAAAACGGCATTGATATTACGATCGATCAATGGCTGGTTTTAAATGCATTGAACGAGAACGAAGAAATTACCCAATCTGACCTGGCTGAATTGGTGTTTAAAGACAAAGCCTCCATGACACGTTTAATAGAACTTTTGGTTTTAAAGAAATACATTCAACGAACCGCCCACGATACCAGCAGAAGGAGATTTAAATTAACAATTACGGCGAAAGGTCATGAGGTTATTGGGCAAATTTTACCGCTTGTAAAAGAAAACCGTAAACATGCGCTAAAAAATATTAATTTAGATCAGCTGAAGCAAACAGAAGTGATATTAAAACAGATCAGCGAGAATTGTAAATACGCAACAAAGGAATAAATCTTATTAATGATCAAACCTTAAATTAAACAAAATGGTTAAAATTATTACTGGATTATTTTTTCTGAACACCATATTTCAATCAAATATGGAGTTTTGTAAGATCCTTTTTAGAATGGAAGGAGTTGAAAATGCCTACCCTCGCCTATCATCTGATAGCAAGCGCATTCTTTATCAGTCAAATGCTACTGGTAAATGGCAACTCTTGATATTTGATATAACCAACAACATCCATAAAGAAGTTACAAAAGATAAATTCAATAATAATTTTGCCGACTGGAGTTCTGATAACGAATGGATAACTTTTGTAAGTGACAGAGATGGCAATGAGGAGATCTATTTAATGCGAACGAATGGTAAAGATTTGAAAAGAATAACAACCGATAAAGGCAGAGACATTCACCCGCACTTTAGTCCGGATGGTAAACAGATCTTATTTAGTTCAACACGTGGAAATGGCTCTTTGGATATTTATAAATACACCATAAAAACAAATTCCATTGAACGAATTACTTATACCAAGGAGGAAGAATTGTTTGCCCGTTATTCACCTGACATGAAAAAGATCGTTTATTCTAAAATGGATGACCGCTCGGATGATGTGTTTGTATTAAATTTAAATACGCATGTTAGCGAAAACTTAACAAACACACCTGATGTTTTGGATGGATGGCCAATGTATAATAAAAATGGTAATTGGATCTATTACTCGAGTACAAAAAACGGTTCGCGTTGCATTTTTAAAATGAAACCCGACGGATCAGAAGTTACTCAAGTAACCTACCCAACTGAAGACAATGAAGAGCATGCACGCGTTTTTGTTTCACAAGATGAAAAAACCTTGTTGTTCAATAAAAAAATTGGTAAAACAATGGAGATCTGGAAGATCGCTTTAAATGAATCTTAATTGTTGTTTACCTTGTAATGTATTTGCACCAAGCCTTTTTTAAAACTCTTGCTCTCTAGTAATTCTAACATTTGTTCCGGATTTTAAACATTTAATCATATTCCTATTTGTTGATTGCTATACCCCCATCAAATAAAACTAAATTTGTATACATAAAATCTCAAAACTGTTTTATTTGTTGCTTTTAAAATCATTCTTTTTTAAACAAGGAAGTTGCACCACCGTAAAAACACCTATGAAAAAACAGGTGTTTTTACTCTATTTAATCTCATAATAGCGCTTTAAATTTGCTCCAAATTAATTGCAGAAATCACTCATGAAATTAGGTATTTACCGCATTAAATAATTGCGGTTTTCCAGAATTGATTACATTATTTGTGAGGATTACTTTTGCAATGGATACTCGTTCTTTAAATAATTTTGTGTATATCAGAATAGTAGCAAAAAATAATCTATAGAATAACCTAAGGAAAATGCATACAAAACAAAGCGTTTTTAACTGATCTTGCTTACCCTAAAACCGCGAATTTTGTTAAGCAAGACAGTTAGGGAGGAAACGACCGAAAGGGCTTACACTTACTGTTTTAGCTATGGAGCTTCGCGGTTCCAGAGGTAATGCAGTATAGCTTTTACGCCCGATTTTTTTTATATAAATGGAAATAAACAAAACATAATTAGGAAAAACATTCTAGAAAGTTTAAGTAAGAAAAAAACAGCATATGTTAAAGCGGCAAAATTAGTTCTTGGTAACGAAAAACTTGAAGAGGATTTTATTCTTGAATGTTACGAACAATGCCATACGGACGGTTTTCAAAACATGCTTGGAGAAAACTTATTTAATGATCTTATAAATTACAACAAAAAATACAACAATAAACTAAATATACTTTTAAAGAAAATAACTAAAATCAAAACCAATGAAAAAGGCAAAAAGGGTTATATGGCTTCTTATTTTATTAGCAAATTTTCAAATTAAGTCACAAAATAAATGTGCAACATCTTTAACTCTAACTGAGAACACCGGATGGCGGGGTGTTGATTCTTTTGATGTTAGTGAAAGGTGGCATTTTTTTAATGCCGGAAGTACAGATTATTATGTGTAGATTTATATTAAAGATTTTTCCAGCGGCTTGTATTCAGATATTCGTGTTTTTGAAGGAAATTGTGGTAGTCTTTCCGATATAACACCTTCGTTTAATATTAATGGTGATACTGTTGATTTTTATTTAAGTGGATTAACTGCTACCAATAATTATTTTATATCCTTCGGAAATTCCGCTACACCTAATTATGAAGTTTATAATATTAAATTACAAAACTTAAATACTCTTTTACCTGCGCTCCCAGGATGCAGTGCTACCGGTAGTTGCAATATTGCACCTACTAGTACAATTTGTGAGTATGTTTGTAACGGTAGTTTTGAATGTAGGGTTAATGCAATTTTTCCATTTGGACCAGGTAATATCGATTTGGTTTCAAATTGGTCAACTGTGGCGTATGATAACTCCCCAGATTATTTTCATAATCAGGGAAATGCAGATTGGGTAAATCCTTGCAATTATTTTGGATATCAGGACCCCTATCCTAACCCAAATTATTTCCCAAACAGAGCATATGTGGGGATAATGTGCAGCGATGGAGGATATAAAGAATATATTCAAACAAAATTAAATGCACCATTAGTTGCTAATAAAACATATATCATTAGTATGTATGTGAGTCAGGCAGAAAACCCTTATTTTAATGTAACTAATCCTAATATTTGGTTATTTAATTCACAAGTTAATTATGCAACCACAAGTTCATTTACTCCTACAGGATCCATAGCACCTACAATTGATCCAACACCAAGCAAAGTTAACTGGCAAAAAGTTAGTTATTGCTACAAAGCAAATGGAGGTGAGCAATTTTTAGTTATTGGTGGTATCGCAATAACAAACTCTGTAGTTAATACCACAACATGTACCTCAACACCGAATACTGTTTATGGTTTAGACCCTTTTAGTCAATTAGGTTATATGTATATTGATGAGGTAAGTCTTTTAGAAGTTAATTTAAACATTCCTTTAAGTTACTCAATTTGCAACACCAACACCATTCAAATTGCAAACACACAATCTTGTGTGCCTAACGACGTTAATTTAACTTATACATGGTCACCATCTACTGGCTTGTCAAATTCTTCAATTTTAAATCCTATCGCGAGCAATACTATAACCACTGCTTATAATTTAGCAATTACGCCTTCGTTTACTGCTGGTGGATCATGTCCAATTATCAATAATACGATTACAGTTTATGCCGCTCCAATTACACCACCAACACTCACGGCAACAACCTTATCCGCTTGTCCAAATTCAACTGTTGGTTTGGGCGCAAGTATTGCCGCATATAATTATACCTGGATGCCGGGCAACTTAACAGGTTCAAATGTGGTTGTAACTTTTACAGGAACTACAACCTACACGGCCATGTATACCAATAGTGTTAATTGTACCAAAACGGCAACCATTCAAGTGCAATCATTAGTGCCATCTAATTTTACTATGGCGGCCACTGCTTCTATTTATACAGTATGTAGTAATTTAGCACAAACAACTTCATTAACAGCAACTAGCAATACCACGGGCTTAACCTATACCTGGCAGCCTGTAGCATTAACAGGTTCACAAGTTGTAGTAACACCTGCTGTACCAACTGTTTATACGGTTAATACAATCTTAAACACGTGTTTAATTACACGAACAGTAAGTGTTAGCACTAAAACAAATTGCTGTACTTCAACACTTACTGCTTATAGTGCATCAAGTATCCCAACAACAACAACAATTAACACGCCTTTTGTTTTTAACACAAATCTTGTAATTCCTGCAGGATCTGTATTAAGTTTACAAAACGCAGAGTTTGTTTTTGCTCCGGGCGTTCAAATAACTGTAAAAGGCGGTGGACAATTAAATTTAGAAAGCGTACACTTGTATAGTTGCGGTACCGATCTTTGGCAAGGTATATACCTTGAGGATGGTTCACGAATTAACGCTTTAGCCGGAGGTAATTATAATTTAATTGAAGATGCCTATAACGCAATTAATATAACTAATCATGCTACCTCTAGTTATACAACGTATGGCTTAAATGGAATTTTATATGTTGAGAAAACAATTTTTAATAAAAATTTTGTAGCTATTAGCATTAATAATTACTCGCGAAATTTTACGCCATATCCCTTCAGATTGCAAGAGTGTGTGTTTACAAGCCGTACTTTAACATTTACGCCAACCAGCTGGCCTAACGGAAGTATGACTTCCCCGGGCTTAAGAGCAGCCACAAATAATACAGCCGGTTTGCAAGTACCTTATTTGCTAAATAGTTTTGCTTTAGCAAATTTAAAAAACCCTTACAATGCACAACCAAGTCATAAAGGCATTGAGTTAGTATCAGTTGGTTCATCAACAGGTACGGTGCAATATGCAATACAACTTGGTAGTACTGAAAGCTTTACCCATATGAACATTTTTGATAATTTAGGACAGGGTATTGAGGCTACTAATAGTAGTATATTTAGTGTAAATAACGTATTTCAAAATTCACAACAGTATACTTATGATCCTCCGGGACCAGCACCAGCGTACACTTTTGGGGGTAACGGTATCAGAAATGCAGTTACCGGCGATTTTAACTCCAAAGTTGACTTGTTTTCAGGCAGTACCAACATGAGTTTAGGTAACCGGTTTTATAACACATCTTTTGCAGTGAATTGCGATAAAACTTTTGCTTTAAATATTAGGTATTGCACTTTCAGAAGTACGCAAACCAGCACTAACACGTCAGCAACAACCGGTAGTGTAGGTGTTATTTCGCGAACAAACCGATTTAACCATGTAATTAGTAATAATAGTATGGCAAACATAAATACCTGTATTAACATTGTTTTATCTCCTAATACCTATTCGTATAATGGCAACAGTGGTTATGGTATTTATGCTAATCAATTACAATTACAAAATAATTATATTGGTTCACAAACTACAACTGCGGCTGGTATTACAACGCAATATGTTAATCAGGCTATTGCACTATCTGCCCCAAGCGGCACAGCGTTTACGGTTGCTTCATCTGCATTTGCCATACAAACAAATACCATTAACCGTGTTTACAGAGGTATTGATGTGAATGGCATGAGCCGTAATAATTATGCGGCAAATACCTTAACTAACACCATTGTTTTGGTAAACGACAATGTATTTAATGCTAACCAATATGCCATAAGATATACCAATGGCCGTGCCGGAAGTGTTATTGGAAACAATTTAACCGGCTTTAATACAACAAATACTTTAGTAAGTTTATATTATAGCGGAAGCGCCAAAACCGTAAGTGTGGCCTGTAATATTTTAAATAATAGTTTTAGAGCTTTTGAATTTAATAGCGGATGTGATAGCACCAATTGGAAAGGTAATAGCATGACCACGCATAACCAAGGGCTTGCCTTAACCGGCGCAGCCGTTATTAGCCAGCAAGGCAGCTTAGGTAATGCCATAAACAATAGTTGGAGTACAATTACCAATGATACTTGGGTTGAGTCTGGTAGCGATGCAGCTAATTCAAAGTTATATGTTAAAGCTGGGTCACCATGGCAACCATTGAGTAACAATGGATCTGCATTATTTAGTTTTAGATATTCCAATACTGGAAATATTAATACCACTTCAGGTACGTTTACCTGTACAAGCGGTGGAGGAGGTGGCGGCGGAGGAAATTCAGCCCAAATGAGTTCGCTAATCAGTTCACCAACATACTTTAATACTTTAACTAATTACAGTGAAGAAGCCAAATACATTCGTGATGAGGCCCGGTTTAGATTAATTGCTGAAGGTGGTAATGGAGCAGGTTTAAATAGTACCGATCAGGTTTATTACACCAATTTAAAAAATAGCAGCCATGGTAAATTTATGCAAATTGAAAATAAGTTGCTATCGGGCGATTTAACAGGCGCAAATGCTATAAATGCGGCAATTACCTGCACCAACGCTGTTGAACAAAATTATAAAGATTACTACAGTTTGTTTTATAAATACCAAAATAATGTATTTACTTCAGCAGACGATGTGTTACTTACAAGCCTGGCTAATTTATGCCCAAGTAAAGATGGGGCTGTGGTTTACCAGGCCCGTGCTTTAAGGCGTTATGTAACCGGTGGTATACACCATTACACGAACGATTGCAGTGCCTTATTTGCCTCACGTGAAGCCGCAACAACTAATTTAAGTAATGGTTTTATTCCTAATTTATGGAGTGTAGGTATTTACCCTAACCCAAGTAATGGCAATTTTTCAATTGTAAGTAAAACCGAAAAAGAAAACCTGCAAATTACAATTTTTGATGTAAGTGGTAAACAACTGTTAAATAGCACATGTATAACTGAAAATTTTGTATTTTTAGTGGAGGCAAATTTAAATAGTGGTGTGTATTTTGTAACTATTAAAAATGCACAAAATGAAACTGTTACTAAAAAATTAGTGGTTACTAAATAATGCAATTAGTTTTTAAATATTCAATACCAAAAAGGAGCTTCATGCTCCTTTTTGTTTTTTTTGGTTTATTAAAAGCACAAACCTTTCAAAATTTAGTTCCAAACGGAAGTTTTGAATCATATACGAATTGCCCAACTACAGATGGGCAGATAAATTTCTCGCCGCCTTGGAATGGCCCTATAAATAATAGTACAGATTATTTTAATGCATGTTCTCCTGTTCTCAATGTTCCACATTATGCTGGCGGCTCAAATTATTACAACCTATATGCAAAACACGGCCAAGCTTATGCTGGTTTATACACATTTCAAAGTAACGGCTATCGAGAGTATTTAGAGGCTAAGTTGATGGATTCACTTTTGGTTGGGAGTTGTTATTATGTAGAATTTTACTCAACGAGTGCTCAGTTTGTGAAGTACAGAACAAATAATATAGCTGCTGGTTTTTCGTATAATTCAAATATGTCTTTTTCTGCCATACCTATTCCATTGAACTCATATATAACAAACTATGGTAATAAAGTATTAAAAGATACGGTAAAATGGGAAAAAATATCAGGATTATTTATTCCGAACGCAAATATGAAATATATTATTATTGGAAATTTTAAGGATAATACAATTACTGATACTATTAATAATTATCTTCCAGGCCAAGGTGCTTATTATAATTGGGACGCTTACGTATTAATAGACGCTGTTTCAGTTTTTAGCATAAATCCAACAGGTAATTTGCCATGGCAATATAGAGATACAACAATTGTGCAAGGTGATAGTGTTTATATAGGAAATACTATGGGTGGAGATTTTAACCCACAGTGGTATACTATTGGTGGAAATTATATTGCAACCAATGCAGGCATATATGTGAAACCGGCGGCTACAACAAGCTATGTTGTAAATTATACTGTTTGCGGAACACCGCGTTCAGATACTCTTGAGGTGAAAGTTGTAACAGATATTAAAGTAAGAGAAAATGAGTTAAATAAATTGGAGTTTAAACTGTTCCCAAATCCTGCAAAGGATCAAGTAGAAATTGAAATGGATAAACAATACTTTTTAAAACAAATGGAGTTAAGTATAAAGGATCTGCTTGGAAGAACAGTAAAAACAATAGGTTTAAACTCTCACAAACAAACAGTAAGCTTAAACGAATTTGAAAGTGGTGTTTATTTGCTTACGCTTACAAATGCTAAAGGAGAAGCAACTACAAAAAAAATTATAGTTCAAAAATAGGTGTATAAACTATCTAATATAAACTATATCCTGAAATTGAGCATCATGCTCCTTTTTGTTTTTTTTGGTTTATTAAAAGCGCAAACTTTCCAAAATTTAGTACCAAACGGTAGTTTTGAAACCTATACGAATTGCCCAACTAACGCAGGACAGATATTTTACGCTTCACCGTGGACTGGACCAAATTGTAATAGCTCTGATTATTTCAATGCATGTTCCAGCTCTCTTAACGTGCCCCACTATGCTGGTATTGCAGCATCATATCCATACTTTTTGAATGCAAAACAGGGTCAAGCTTACGCAGGAATTGCTTTATATCAACAATCAGAATACCGAGAGTATATTCAAGTTAATTTAAGCAACACTTTACTTAACGGGTTTTGTTATTACATAGAATTTTACGCTGCTAATATTCAATTTAATAAATATTGTTCCAATAATTTAGCTTTAAGTTTTAGTTCAACTCAGCAATCTGTTAGTAGTTCTTCTAGTTGCACCCTAATGAATTTATTACCTAGTATAACACAGTATGGAAATCCAATTATCAAAGATACAGTGAAGTGGACTAAAATTTCAGGTATATATAAATCCAATGGCATAGAATCGTATTTGGCGATCGGAAATTTTTTGCCCGATAGTCAATTAGATACTTTGAATCTTTATCCTCCTGGAAGTACACCATATTATACAATCCCAAATGCATACGTTTTCATAGACGCTGTCTCCGTCTTCAGCATCAACCCATCAGGTAATTTGCCATGGCAATACAGAGATACAACAATTGTGCAAGGTGATAGCGTTTATATAGGAAATACTATGGGTGGTAATTTTAACCCACAGTGGTTTACTATTGGTGGTAGTTATATAGCTGCCAATGCCGGAATATATGTGAAGCCCGCAACAACAAGCAGCTATGTGGTAAACTACACCGTGTGCGGCACACCGAGGTCAGATACTCTTGAGGTAAAGGTTGTAACAGATATTAAAGTAAAAGAAAATGAGTTAAATAAACCGGATTTTAAATTGTTTCCAAATCCTGCAACCGATCTAATAGAAATTGAAATGGATAAGCAGTACTTTTTAAAACCAATGGAATTACATATAAAGGATGTGCTTGGAAGAACAGTAATAACGGTTAGTTTAACATCTCACAAACAGATCGTACATTTACATGAATTTAATAATGGTGTTTATTTACTAACACTCACAAATGCTAACGGTGCAACCACCACCAAAAAAATTATAGTTCAAAAATAGGTGTATAAACTCTATAAAATAAACTATGTCGTAAAATTGAGCTTTTTGCTCCTTTTTGTTTTTTTTGATTTATTACATGCGCAAACCTTTCAAAACTTGGTTCCGAACGGAAGTTTTGAAACCTATACGAATTGTCCATTTATTGATGGACAAATTAATTTTGCTGTACCTTGGAAGGGGCAAGCAAATAATAGTTCAGATTATTTTAGCGCGTGTTCTTCAACCATGAACGTGCCTTATTATTATGGCACGAATAGCCCTTATTTAGCATTTCTAACTGCAAAACATGGAAGTGCTTACGCGGGAATTTATTCTTATCAATTAGGAAATTATAGAGAGTATTTAGAATGTAAGTATAATATCAGTTTTCTTTCCATTACATAAAAAAAGCCGCATAAAGCGGCTTATTAATGAATTTACAATTTTACATTTTCTCAACCTCAACCACTTCGTTGTTGTTAAGTTTAATATGTTCAAGTCCGGCCGATTTTACTGTTTTAGCAAACCAGGCTTTATCCTTTGTTGATTTTAAAGTTAATGTGATAGCGTAATAATCGCCGGTAACATTACCCGGCGTGCAATTCTCAACACCTTCTGTTGCTTTTAATTTATCAATGATCGCTACAAGATCTGCTTTTGAACCCGGTTTGTATATTTCAAAATAAAAACTGGTTGTTGTACTAAAATATTTATTGGCATCCGCTGCCATGGCATTTTTTATACAAATTGTTTTAGCCGGGGTTTCTTTAAAAGTTACCTTTTCAATAACCGGATATACAGATGCTTTTGTAACGAGCGATAAGCTCATTAAAGCAAAAAGACTATAAAGGGTAATATTTTTCATACAATTTCTTTTACTAAAGTTACATAATTTTAAGCAAAAACAATACCAAAGTTGTTTAACGCTTTTTTTTGAAGAAGTCTTTTAACAATTCACTACACTCTTTCTCCAGTATTCCGCTGATAATTTCAGTTTTTGGATGCAAAACTGTTTGGCCCATTAAACTGTAGCCTCTCTTTGTATCACTTGCACCGTAAACAATTTTGCTTACTTGCGACCAAAACAAGGCTCCGGCGCACATTACACAAGGTTCAAGTGTAACGTAAATGGCACAATCAATTAAATATTTACCACCTAATGAATTGGCAGCGCTCGTTATGGCTTGCATTTCGGCATGAGCCGTAACATCATTCAAAAGCTCGGTTAAGTTATGTGCCCGCCCTATGATCTTATTATTTGCAACAATAACTGCTCCAACCGGTACCTCATCGGCATCAAATGCTTTTTGCGCCTCTTTTAAGGCTTCGCGCATAAAATGTTCGTGGGTATACAATGGGGCTATTGACATGTGCAAGTTGGCATTGCTTTTAAGATATTGATATCGTCGATCTGTGAAACGCTATCACAATCATATATCACTAAGTTAAAATTATATTCTGCTGCATGGTCTTTTTGTGCCTGTACAAAGTAACTGCCACAAGGCTCTTTATGCACATCACTTTGGTCGTAGTTGATCTCAAAATGACGAAGATATATTTTTAAAACCTGTTCATTTAATTTCAAACACTCCATTTTACATTTGGCTTTATCACTAAAACGCATGTACTGAAAAGCTAACTCGCGCATTTTTACCTCACCCGGAGTGGCACAACTTCTGTTACCAAACAAAGCATAAACTATTAAAATGCCTATACCAAATCCAATGCCGTAAAAACGTAATCTTCTCCAAAAATTCATATCCTATTTCTTTTCTTTTACTTTTTGCATTGGGTTATTTCCTTTGCTTTGTCCACGCACAGGCGCCGCTTTCGTTTTAAAAATATCAAACTTACTTGGTTCCGCTTTTATGTTCCAGGTATTATTCTTTTCATTTATATCTGCAGTTTCTTTATATGGATCAAGCTGAATTGCAATAACTTTTTTTGTTTTCATATAGGTTTTAAATACCTGTTTTTCATTCTTGCGCCACAAATTCACATTCATGCGTTCGATCTCTTTGCTTCCATCTTCATAGATCCATTGAATAATAATTGGCATTACCAATCCGCCCTTATTTGAGAATTTGATCTCATATAAATAGGTACCATCTATTCTTTTAAACGCGGTATCACTTACCAGATCAATATTCTCATTGCGGTCTTTTACTTCTTTTACTATCTCAGGTGATGGTTTGTAATGGTAATAAAAATCACGAAGCGTTGTATCAACATCCACTAACGATTTTAAACCTTGCTCTTTGTTGCGAATACTTGAAATTGATTCAAAATCTTTTTTAGCCGGGTACGAATAAATGGTATCCATTTTTACTGCCACTGCTTTTCCTTGCGTAACTTTGAATGCGCGAACGGTATCAATACTTATATCACACGGATCGGTATCAAAGAACCAGCCTCTCCAAAACCAATCCAGGTCAACTGCACTTGCATCTTCCATGGTACGGAAAAGATCGGCAGGCTCAGGATGTTTAAATGCCCAGCGGCGACAATATTCTTTGAAAGAATAATCAAACAATTCGCGACCCATGATCGTTTCACGCAATATATTTAATGCTGTTGCCGGCTTACCGTATGCATTTGCGCCGAAGTTGTGAATGTTCTCACTATTGGTCATAATTGGTTCCAAAGCAGTTTTAGGCAAGCGCATGTAATCAACTATCTTATGAGCAGGACCACGCTGTGATGGGTAATTTAGATCGAACTCCTGCTCGGTTAAGAACTGAACAAAGGTATTTAAGCCTTCATCCATCCAACTCCATTGGCGTTCATCACTATTAATGATCATTGGAAAAAAGTTATGCCCAACCTCGTGAATAATTACCAAGATCATTCCGTTCTTTGTTCCTTCTGAATAGGTTCCATCCTTTTCAGTTCTTCCAAAATTAAAACAGATCATCGGATACTCCATTCCATTAGCTGCCTCAACACTCTGCGCAACCGGGTACGGATAAGGGATCGTAAATTTTGAATAAGTTTTAATTGTGTGTGCCACTACTTTGGTTGAGTATTTGCGATACAAACCATAAGCTTCTTTCGGATAAAAACTCATACACATTACTTTTTTACCATCTTGCTTTATAGGCATGGCATCCCAAATGTATTTACGTGAACTGCCCCAGGCAAAATCGCGAACACTATCCGCTTTAAATACCCAGGTTTTTGTTGTTGGTTTTGCAGCAGCCGCTTCAGCAGACATGGCTTTTAATTCAGCAGCCTTCGCATCTTCCAATAATCCAATTTCAACCGGCTCGGTTGCTGTTTGTGCTTTTTGCCAACGCGCAAATTGTGCAGGAGATAACACCTGCTGATAATTTTGGCATTCGCCAGTACCGCAAACCAAGTGATCTGAAGGCACGGTCATTTTTACTTTAAAGTTACCAAAGGCCAATGCAAACTCACCACGTCCGGTAAATTGCTTGTTTTGCCATCCGTGAAAATCGCTGTACACGCACATGCGCGGGTACCATTGCGTCATGGTGAACAAACAATTTCCATCCTCCGGAAAATATTCGTAACCGCCTCTTCCACCTGAAGTGATCCGGTTAACCATTTTATAATTCCATTTAACTTTGAACTTAACCTTACCTTTTGATGGCAATGGCTTCAAAAGATCAACACGCATCATTGTTTGGTTGATGGTATATTTTAAAGGCTTACCCAATTCATCAGTAACCTCTTCTATCCTATCGCCATATCCGGCTAAATTTTCCTTAGTTTTTAACCCATTGATGTATTGTTCAGTGCCATTCTCCCCAACTCTGCTTTCGTCCATGTAATTCATGTCGTTTGTTGGGTCGTGTTGGTTCTCATCCAGCTGCAACCATAAATAAGTTAACACATCAGGTGAGTTGTTGGTATAGGTGATCCATTCGGTACCAATAATCTTACGATTTTTTTCATCCAATGTAACATCAATATCATAATCGGCTTTTTGTTGCCAGTATTTTGGTCCGGGTGCGCCTGAAGCCGAACGGTACTCGTTTGGCGTAGGCAATATTGTTCCTAGTTGCTCAAACTTATTACCGTGTTGAGATTGAGGGTTATTTTGGATATTTTGTGAGAAAGCTGTTGTTGATGCGATGAATGCAAAAAACAGACTTAGTTTAGTTAACTTCATTTGTTTCAATTAAAGCCTTAAAAGTAACAAATTTTGAGGGAATTTAATCCTTTAAATTTAACACTATATCGAATTTTGGAAATAAAAAATTTACCGTTTATGTAGCATGATACAAATGGATAAGGCGCTCAATAGAAACCTTTAATGCAATTATTCCAATAACAGAAACCAGTATCAATTTATATAGTTGAAACGGTACTTTAAATAAAAATGCCATGATCATGTTTAAAATAACTACTGCAAACACGATCAACAATTGCCCAACTTCTAAACCTAAATTAAAATAAAGAAGTGGCATAACCACACTTTCTTCCTTACCCAGCATGGCTTTTAAAAGAAACGAAAAGCCCAAACCATGTATCAAACCAAAAAATATCACCACAAAATACAGGAAATTCGATTGGTGCTTTTGCTTCTTTTTAATATTCCATAAATGATAAATTGCCGTTATTAAAATACTAAAGGCAATTAAAAACTCAACCAGCTCAGAATTTATCTCAACATGTGAAACAACACTTACTGCAAGAGAAATAGAGTGGCCAACTGTAAAGGCCGTGATCATTAAGGCCAGTTTTTTCCAGGTATCAAAACAATAAGCTAAGGTTATTAATGCAACAAACAAAATGTGATCGTAACCTCCCCAATCAGTAATATGTTCAACTCCGGTACTAAACCACAACCAAAAATCCTTCATTTTTCCTTATCTTTGAACTATGCCAACGCAATTGTTTGTACGAATTAAATTAATTATTGCATTACTAACAACTATTTTGCTGTTTGGTTTTAAACCATTGCATCCTTTTTATTTGGGCATTACCCATTTAAAGCAAAACAACAAAACACAAACCCTTGAAACATCGGTTAAACTGTTTGTGAACGACCTAGAAGAAACCTTGCGCAAACTCAATAATAAACCAATTGATCTGATAAATGGCACAAATAAGGTGGAATTGAATAAGTTACTCGAAAGCTATTTGAACTCGCACTTTAAATTAAAGTTAAACGGAAAAGAAATGAAGTTCAACTTCATTGGTTTTGAAATTGAGAAAGATGTTGCCTGGATATATGTTGAATACAAACAGGTAAAAACAATAAAAACAGTTGAAATTGAGAACTCGTTATTGTATGATCACTTTAAACAACAAACTAACATCATACGTGTGGAAGCCAATGGCAGCGAGCAAAACAACAAACTCAACTATCCTGATAAAAGCACAAAATTTGTTTTTTAAATAGCATTTCGCTATTAACAATTCATAGCTCATAACGTTTTGAGTAATTAACACAACAGTGTGTAATCATATTCGCTTAACCATTCATTTACAGCGAATTGTATTTCTATTTTTATCGAAATATAAAACGTGAAATAATGAGTTTCAACGACATCAAATCGGAATTACAACAAGTACTTGACAGTGACGTAGCTTTACGCAAAGAATTTAATGACCTGAAGCGCTCTTTGAGTGACTACAGAAATCAATTGATTCTTCGTGATGAAGATTGCAAGCGTTTACAAGTGACCATTGACGTGCTTAACACAAAGTTAACCGTTATGGAACGTGATAACACCTTGTACAAAAGCGAGATCACCTCTTTTAAAGAATTACGCACCAACATCAAAGATCAGTTGCAGGAAAAGCAAAGTGAAATTGATGCGCGTTTTGAAGAGATCAATGCTTTAAAAGCCGAGTTAGAAACCATTGCGAGCAAATACGAAGCGCAAATTGAAGGCGTGAAGCAAGATGCTTACAACGAACTTTCGCAAGTAAAGCAAAGCTACGAGAGTCAGATCAACGACCTAAGAAGTGGCTCACATTATAAAGAAATAGGTTTAAAGGACGAATTCGAGAACCGCATTAACGAGATCACCTCATCATTTGCCGATAAAGAGATGGGTATGATCAGCGCTCACGAAGAAACTTTGAACAGTATCAGAAACTCATACGAAAATCAGATCAGTGAATTAAAGAACTCTTATGAAACTCAAATTTCAAACACTGCATCAGAGAACGAGATCACAGTTAACGGTTTAAAATACACATACGAATCAAACCTGGCTAAATTAGAAGAAAGCTATACTCAAAAGATCGAATCAATTGAATATGGTTACAAAAACCAGATCAATTCATTAAAATTAGAGTTTGAAGAAGAGCGTTCGCAATTGGTAACTTCTTATAACATGCGTATTGAAGAGTTACAATCGCAATTGATCCAAAACGAAACCAACTTAAGAACCAGTTACGAAAGCACTATAGAAGAATTAAAAGGTCAGTTAAGTTCAAATGTAAGTGATCTTACCTCTTCATATGAGAATAAGATCTCTGCTTTAAAATCTGAATTCACTGAAAAAGAGCAAAGTTTAATTTCAGGTCACGAATCACATATTGCCGAACTACAAGCTCAGTTCAATAGTGAGATCGAAAGTATGAAAGCATCTTATGAAGATAAACTTTCTAATACCGTTATTCATTCGAACACTCAAAACGCTAAATTAAGTGAAGAGCTAACTAAGTCGCAATTAGAGGGTGATGCGAACAGAGAGAACATCCGTATTTTGTTAGGTCAGGTTGAAGAACAAAACACAACCATTGCCAACTTAAATAGCGAGTTAAGATCATTTAACGAACAAGTTGAAGCTTCTAAAAATTCATATTCAGAGTTAACCAATGAATTTGAATCTTATAAGCAAACACAATCTTTATCACAATCAGAGCAGGTTAACCAACTCAATGCGCAAATAGAAGTATTGAATGCGGAGATCAACAACCTTGTATCTGTAATTGAAAAAGCCAGCAACCAGCAAAGCGAAACCGAACAATTATTAAATTCAAAATCAGAAGAGGCAGCACGTTTATTATTATCAAATGGCGATCTTTCTTCACAAATTTCGGATCTGACCAGCTTACTGGCAGCTAAGGAAAATGAGCTGGATGAAGCACGATCGTCATTTTCTTCTGAATTAGAATCATTAAAATCAAACTTAAATTCTGAATTCGAAGAGCGTTCGCAAGCCAATAATATTGAGTTCGAGAAATTATTGGCTGAGAATTCAAATCTGATCACTGAAATTGATGCCACTCAAACAAGAGTAGAAACACTTGAAGAAGAATTAGCATTGATCAAAGCTGAATTAGAAGAAACAAAAACAATAAGTGCCGGAAAAGTTGAAGACCTTAAAGAAACATTGAACAACAAAAACTTTGAGATCACAAATATTTCTGCAAATAATTCTGCATTAAATGCTGAGATCTCTAATTTAAGATCTGAGATCGCTTCATTAAGCAGCCAGTTAGCTGAATCGTCACAAAATTCAGAATTGGTTCACAGCTTACAAGACAATTTAGAATCGATCAGTTCAGAAAAAAATCAATTATTGTCAGAGATCAATTTCTTGCAATCAACTATTTCTGAATTAAACGAAACCACTTCATCGTTAAACAAAAAAGTAGAAGAGTATCAAAATCAACTAAACGACCTACAATCTAAAAAGAGTTCAGTAGAAGAAGATGCCTTTATTGATAAGTTATTCAAGCAAATTGATGCTTTAAATGATGAGCGCTTGGTGTTATTGACCGAAAAAGAAGAAATGGCCTCACAATTGTTAAAAATGAACGAGGTGATCTCTGGTATTTCTCAAAATATTGATAGTCAGTCAATTGACGTAAGTGATTTGAATAATCACCGAAAAAATGTTATCTTAGCGAAATATTCAGATGGGCAAGGTTCAACAAATGAAAATGCTCAAATGAAAAAACAAATAAACGAATTGGTGCGTGAAATTGATAAATGCATTGCGTTGTTAAGTGCTTAATTTAACGCCCTCTTTTAATGAGTGAAGTTAGTATAAATGTAGAAATAGCGGGTAGCATTTACCCGGTAAAAGTAAGTTCTGCTGACGAGGGGAAGTTAAGAGAGGTTGTTACTATAATAAATACAAAGATCGGAGAGTTTGAACGGAACTATGCGATCAAGGATAAGAAGGATGTGTTGGCGATGGTTGCTCTGCAACTGGTTTCAGAATACTATAAAAATGCCAAATCCTCTGAGGAAGAATTAAGCCATTTAAGAACCATGCTAGCTGATGTAGAGCAAATGCTGAAAGAGCATAAACAAAACATCAGGAATATAGAAGAGTAATTTTTATATTTTTAATTATATACACGCACAAAAATGAGTTTTGACTTATTTTTTGTGCGTTTTTTTTTAACCTAAAATAAAAGTAAAATGGATGTACTAACCATCATATTTATCGCCGGGGCCCTAATATTGGGAGTGGTTGCCGGTTTTCTGATAGCAGGAAGTAAATTAAATGCAAGCGCTAAAAAAGAGAAAGAAAACCTTATAAAGGAAGCCGAAGTTAAAGCTGAAGCCACCAAACAAGAAAAGATCCTTCAGGCAAAAGAAAAATTCCTTCAACTGAAATCGGAACACGATAAGGCAGTTCAGGAAAGGAACAATCAAATTTCTGTTGCCGAAAATCGCATTAAACAAAAGGAAACAGATCTATCTAAAAAAATAGAAGATGCTAACCGAAAAGAAAAAGAATTAGAGAATGCGAAGAACCAGGCAAATCAACAAATTGAAATTTACAAAAGTAAATTAGAAGAAGTTGAAAAAGGTCACCGCAAACAAGTTGAAATGCTTGAAAAAGTGAGTGGTTTAAAAGCTGAAGAAGCAAAAACACAATTAGTTGAAAGCATTAAAGCTGAAGCAAAAACTGCTGCCATGTCGTATATCAAAGATACCATGGATGAGGCTAAGATCAATGCTAATAAAGAAGCAAAACGTATTATCATTCAAACGATACAACGTGTAGCTACCGAAACAGCTATTGAAAATTCAATTTCGGTATTTCATATTGAAGGTGATGAAACCAAAGGCCGTATCATTGGTCGCGAAGGACGTAATATTCGTGCATTAGAAGCTGCTACAGGAGTTGAGATCATTGTAGATGACACCCCGGATGCGATCACATTAAGTTGTTTTGATTCGATCCGTCGTGAGATATGCCGTTTAGCTTTACATCAATTAGTTTCTGATGGACGTATTCACCCTGCGCGTATTGAGGAAGTGGTTGAGAAGACCAAAAAGATGTTGGAAGAAGAGATCATTGAAACCGGTAAACGTACGTGTATCGATCTTGGTATTCATGGTTTACATCCTGAATTGATCCGTATGGTTGGACGTATGAAATACCGTTCGTCTTACGGTCAGAATTTATTACAACATAGCCGAGAGGTTGCAAACCTTTGTGCGATAATGGCGAGTGAAATGGGCTTAAATCCTAAAGTTGCAAAACGTGCCGGTTTATTACACGATATTGGAAAAGTACCTGACGAGGAGCCTGAATTACCACACGCAATCCTTGGTATGAAGTTAGCCGAGAAGTTCAAAGAAAAACCAGAAGTGTGCAACGCCATTGGAGCTCATCACGATGAAATTGAAATGACAACCTTATATGCACCAATCATTCAGGTGTGTGATGCTATTAGCGGTGCTCGCCCTGGTGCACGCCGTGAAATTGCTGAACAATACATTAAGCGTTTAAAAGATCTGGAAGCTACTGCTTTAAGTTATGAAGGTGTAGATAAAACATACGCTATACAAGCAGGTAGAGAGTTACGTGTAATTGTTGCGAGCGAAAAAGTAACAGATGCACGTGCAGAGCAGTTGGCATTTGAGATCTCACAAAAGATCCAAACCGAAATGACCTACCCTGGTCAGGTTAAGGTTACGGTGATCAGAGAAACACGAGCTACCAGTTACGCAAAGTAACAAACACAAATAATTCATCAAAAGCCATGTTAGTACATGGCTTTTTTTGTTTTAATACTGTTAGTAAGTGTTCAGTTTAATATCATAAACCCAATTGCTTTGATTTTGAAAATATCTCTTTTTAAATTACATTTAGCGTAACTAAATCTTAACACATGAAAAAACTTTACTTTACAATTTTATTAGCGCTTAGCGTTTTTATAACAAATGCACAGGTGCCAACATGCTCGTTAAATCCAACATTTATTGCCGGACCAAAAAACGGTGTTTATCCTGATAGTGTTACCAATTTTATGTCTGGAACAGTTGGTGTGCCGTATATCCAAAACATTACGGTAAAAGTACCTTTGGATACCATTCAAGCATTGAAGTTTTGTTTTAATCGCGTAACTTTATCTACTCCTACCAATGTTGCAAATTACAATTTACCTCCGGGATTACAATTTGGTTCATCAACCTCTGCTGTTTTAAACGGTACAGTTAATGGTGCTCAATCACTTAAATTCCCTGGAAATGCTAATAATTGTGCGAGTATTTTTGGTACACCAACTACAGCAGGTACTTACACATTGCAGTTAAAAGTTGATACTTATGCAACTTTACAGGCAATTGGTAATTGTCCAACTTCACCGAACGTAAGTGGTGGTACAAATTTAAATTCACAGGTTTTAAAATATTACATTATTACCATTAATGGGCCAGCCGGCATTAACGAACAGGTGAATTCAAAATCATTTGATCTGCAAAATGCACCAAATCCGTTCACCGGTAAAACAACAATTAAATTTAATGTGAAAGATGAAAGTTCAGTTACATTAAAGGTTTTTGATGTGTTAGGCAAAACAATTCATACTGATTCATTCAAAACCAAATATGGTGAGAATGCGTATGAATTTGATGGATCGAAGCTTAACAGTGGTATTTATTTTTACACGATCGCGTATAAGAATTTTTCAGAAACAAAACGCATGATCATCTCTTCTAATTAATGGGTTCTCAGGCTTTTGAATTATTGATCTTAGGAAGCAGCTCTGCTTCGCCAACTGCAGAAAGAAATCAAAGTGCTCAGTTATTAAATATAGCTGAGCGCTTTTTTTTAATTGATTGCGGCGAGGCAACGCAAATTCAATTACGCAAATTCAAAGCCAAATTTCAAAAGATCGATCATATTTTTATCAGTCATTTACATGGCGATCATTTTTTTGGTTTGCCCGGATACTTAAGCAGCATGCACCTTTTGGGCCGTCAGCAGGAAATAAATATTTACTGTCCGAAAGAATTAAAGGATATCATTGATGCCATACATCACATTTCAGAAACAAAATTAAATTATCAGATCAATTGGTACTTTACCGATAACTCCAAACAAAATTTACTGTTTGAGGATGATAAAGTGGAAGTGTATTCCTTTCCGTTAAAACACCGAATTTATTGCACCGGTTTTTTGTTCAAAGAGAAATCTTATCCGCGCAAAGTAGATAAGTACCTGATGGAAAAGCATAGTGTATCTACCGCAGATGTACATTTACTTCGTGCAGGCTTGGATGTGACCAATGAAAAAGGTGAATTGATAAAAAATAATTTAGTGACCATTGATCCGCCAAAAGCACGTTCATATGCTTATTGCAGCGATACCATTTATGACGAAACACTGGTTAAGTATATATCAGATGTTGACCTGCTTTATCATGAAAGTACTTTTTTAGATGATAAGATCGATAGAGCCAAACAAACATTTCATTCCACTGCTAAACAGGCAGCTAGTATTGCCAAGCAAGCTAATGTAAAAAAATTATTATTGGGTCATTATTCGGCGCGTTACGGCCATTTAGAGCAATTTGTAACTGAAGCCAGCGAAGTTTTTGATAATTGCAAACTATCCATTGAAGGCGAAACTATTCATGTGGAGCATGGTGTGTAGTTCTGATTTAGCCACGAATTACACTAATTATCACAAAAAATGATTAGTGTAAATTCGCTGAATTCGTGGCTTAACCTTAATCTTTCAAAATAAACTTTCTCAAAAAGTTAATTGCTGCACTCGCTGTCATAATGATGTTGCGCTGGCGGTCATCGCCAAACTGAAAAGATTTGGCAAGTGTTTTTTTACCATCACTTACCGCTATCCAAACAAAACCAACCGGTTTATCGGGTGAACCACCTCCGGGGCCTGCAACGCCACTTATGGCAATAGAAAAATGTGAATGGAATTTTGAACAAACATTTTCAGCCATGGCAATCACACATTCTTTACTTACTGCGCCATGTTTTTCAAAAATGGTTTTATCAACTTTTAAAAGCTCATGCTTTGCATCGTTATTATATGGCACAACACCACCTTTAAATATTTCGGAGCTTCCGGCAATGGCTGTAAATAACGATGAAACATAACCACCCGTACAACTTTCAGCAATAGCGAGTGTTTGCTTGCGTTCGCGTAACAATTCAGAGGTGATGCGTTCAACAGAAGGTGTTTCTTCACCATAATTCTCATATCCAAAAATGTACTCGCTTATTTGCGGGATCAATTTCTGGATTTCGCTTTCTATGGTGGCTTTCAATACATTCAGATCCTTCCCAAAAGTAGATAGGCGTAAGCGCACCATGCCGGGCTGCGGCAAATAAGCAAGTTTGATATTACTTGCTGCTAATCCATCTTCCCATTGTTCAATAAGTTCAGCTAAATTACTTTCGCCAATGCCTTGCGTAAGAACCGTTTTGTGATAGATATGCGGCAGATCAAATTCCTTTTGAATGGCCGGAATAATATAATCAGTTACCATCCCCTTCATTTCATAAGGTACGCCAGGCATCGAAATAAAATGTTTCTTATCCTTAACCATCCACATACCGGGCGCCGTGCCATTCTTATTTCTGATCACGCGGCAACCTTCCGGTATCAAGGCCTGATCTTTATTTAATTGCGAAACTTCCCTTCTGCGTTTGATAAAAAATGAACTTACATCTTTTAATACCTCCTCATCCAAAATCAAATTCACATTAAAGAACTGCGAAAATGTTTTTTTGGTAATATCATCTTTGGTAGGCCCCAAACCACCGGTAATAAATATAAAATCGGCTCTTTTTGCCGCATCATTCAAAGCATTAACAATATCAGCCGCCTCATCACTCACGGAAGCCATGTGTACCACCTTAATTCCGATCAAATTCAATTGCTGAGCTATCCAAACCGAGTTGGTATTTGTAATTTGTCCGATCAAGATCTCATCGCCTATAGTTAATATCTCTGCTCGCATGGTTAATTCCTTATTTATAAAAAACAAGTATAAATCAATTATGTTATAAAAAACAGTTTATTTTTGTATAAAATATTAAATATGAGAAAAATAATTGCTGTGGCCATATTGCTTGCCCTTGGAAATTTTTTGAACGCGCAATCTCTTAAAGATAAATTAAAAGCTAAAAAAGATTCGATTGAAAAAGCTGCTAAAGAAAAAGCAAATAGCATCATTACACCCACCTCTGCACCTGCCTTAACTAATGAAGAGGTTATCAAAGGTTTAAAAGAAGCGCTAACCATAGGCACCAACAGTTCGTCAACCATTGCGAGTAAGGTTGATGGTTATTATAAAAATCCACGCATTTTTATTCCATGGCCCGATGAAGCAAAAGATATGAAAACAAAGCTAACCAGCATGGGCATGTCTAAAAAGATAACCGAATTTGAAACCAGTTTAAACAGAGCAGCAGAAGAAGCTGCAAAAAGTGCAGCACCTGTTTTTATTGATGCGATCACCAATATGAGTTTAATAGATGGTTTTGCTATTTTAAAAGGTGATGATACTGCTGCTACACATTATCTTCGCCAAAACACTTATGCGCCTTTAAAAGAAAAATTTAAACCGATTGTGAAAGAAGCGATCACTAAAGTGAAAGTTACTAGTTATTGGAATCCTTTGGTAACAAAGTATAACAAACTACCGGGTGTAAAAAAACAAAATCCCGATCTGGATGAATACGTAACCATTAAAGCGATCAATGGATTAATGCTATTGATATCGGATGAAGAAGCAAAGATCAGAAAAGATCCGGCGGCAAGGGTTACAGACCTTTTAAAGAAGGTGTTTGCTAAATAACATTAACTATCTTTAACACCAAACAACTAAATAGCTTAACAATATTTTGATCCATATAAGGTTTACCAGAGTTGATCAATAATTTAAACACAAAAAAATAAAATGAATTTTGATTTAAAAAAATTAGCGCCATACATTTTAGGAATTGTTCTGTTCTCGGTTTTAACCTTAGCATTTTTCAGACCTTTATTAAGCGGTAAAGAGTTAAAGCAAGGTGATATTGACCGACACAAAGGCATGAGTAAAGAAATTGCTGACTTCAGAGAGAAACATAATGATGAACCATTATGGACCAACTCGATGTTTGGTGGAATGCCGGCTTACCAGATATCAACCTTATATCCGGGTAACTGGTTAACGCATTTAGATGCTGCATTTAAATTGTTCATGCCACATCCATCAGGTTATTTATTTTTGTATTTCTTAGGTTTCTTTATCTTATTACTTTGTCTGAAAATTGAACCCTGGCTAGCCGTTGTGGGAGCCATTGCCTATGGATTAAGTAGTTATTTTTTAATTATTATTGAAGCCGGTCACAATTCAAAAGCCAATGCATTAGGCTACTTGCCCGCTTTATTGGGTGGTATAATTTTATTATTCAATGGGCGCACCTGGCTTGGTTTTGCTTTAACAGCGCTGTTTACAGCAATGGAGTTAAACGCTAACCACGTTCAAATTTCATATTACGGTTATATTTTAATTGGTTTTGTTGTTTTAGGTTATTTCATTAATGCTATTACTTCAAAAAATTTCAAAACATTTGGTTTAGCATTAGCATTATTCATTGTTTCAACTGTATTAGGTGTATTGCCAAATGCAGGAAATCTTATGTGTACCAACGAATATGTTAAAATGAGTACACGTGGTAAAACCGATCTTACCATCAATGAAAAATTAGAGAAAAATTCGAATAACGTTACATCGGGTTTAGATAAAGATTATGCCACGCAATGGAGTTATGGTATTGGCGAAACGTTTACTTTTTTAATTCCTGATTTTAAAGGTGGTCCGAGTAATTCCATACAACGTGCGGATGCCAATGCTTTGAAAAAAGTAAATCCTGAATTCAAAGAACAAGTTGCTTCCATGAGTTCATACTTTGGCGATCAGCCATTCACAAGCGGACCGGTATACATTGGTGCCATTATCATGTTCCTTGCTTTTTTAGGAATGTTTATTGTGAAGGATAAATTAAAGTGGTCGCTATTTGCTGCTACCGTATTAACCATCGCGTTAAGCTGGGGAAGCAATTACAAAGGCTTGACTGATTTCTTTATGGATCATGTACCCGGTTATAATAAGTTCCGCGCGGTGAGTATGATATTAGTGGTTGCAGAGTTAACCATTCCTTTATTAGCTATTATGGCTGTTAATGAATTGATCAAGCACAAGAACTGGTCAGAAAAAATAGTGATGCGTATTTATCCGAAAGGATTAGAATTAAAAAAGATCTTAACCATTTCGTTCATTGTGGTCGGTGGATTTTGTTTGTTGTGTTACATCGCACCTGGTATGTTCAACACCTTTACGGCAAGTAATGAAGAAGCGATCTTAGTAAATGAATTTGTAAAAGGCGGTAATCCGGAAGCACAGGTAAAACCTTTTGTTGCGCAAATGATGCCTGAGTTAGAGAAAGCACGCGAAGCCATATTTAAGGCAGATGCTATCCGTTCTTTCATATTCATTTTATTAGCTGTTGGTTTTATTTATTTGTACTACACCAACAAAATAAAAAAAGAAATATTATTAGCTGCACTTGGCGTGTTCATTTTAATTGATCTGTGGACAGTTGACACACGTTATTTAGATGAAAAATCGTTTGTTCCAAAATCACAAAACATACAAGATCTTACACAAAAAACATCTGCCGATGATGCAATCTTAGCAGATAAAAGTTTGAATAAACGCGTATTGAATTTAACGGTGAATACATTCAATGATGCTTCTACATCTTACTATCATCAATCAATTGGCGGTTATCATGGTGCAAAATTAAAAAAGTATCAAGAGTTGATCGATTTTCATATCACTAAAGAGATCAATACATTTTACAGTGGTGCCAATAAAGCATTGGGCAACGATAGTTTAATGGATGTTTTACTTTCGAAGTTAAACGTGATAAACATGCTCAATACAAAATACTTTATTTTACCAGGTGGTGAAGGCGGAAAAGCTGCGATGCCTTTTGAGAACAAACAATCAAATGGGAATGCTTGGTTCGTTAAAAAAGTAAAAACGGTGAGCAGTTCAGATGATGAAATTGTTGAATTATACAAGGTGAATACAAAGTCGGAAGTTGTGATACAAGACAAATTCAAAAAAGATGTGAATTTTAAAGAATCGTATGATGGTGCCGGTAGCATTAAATTAACTGCTTATGAACCAAACCATTTAGTGTATCAAAGTGAAACCGCGTCAGAAGAATTGGCAGTGTTTTCGGAGATCTATTATCCTTATGGATGGAATGCCTATGTTGATGGTCAATTGAAGCCTCATGCTGCTGCTAATTATGTATTAAGAAGCTTATTAATTCCAGCAGGAAAACATACCGTTGAATTTAAATTTGAACCTAAAACATATCAAACCGGCAATAGTATTGCTATGATCGGCTCTGCATTACTATTCTTAAGTGTAGGTTTAGGAATTTATTTAGAACTAAAAGGCAAAAAGGTTGTTAATTAAATATCAAAAAGTACCGTATTTGTCATACTTTTTATGACAGAAAGACTTTAATTTTGATTGGAATAATTTTTGAAACAAACAGTTTAAATTAAAAAAAAGTATCATGGCATTAGAAATTACAGACGCTAACTTCGAACAGTTAGTATTAAAGAGTGACAAACCCGTATTAATTGATTTTTGGGCAGAATGGTGTGGTCCTTGCCGCATGGTTGGTCCGGTTGTTGAAGAATTAGCAAAAGAATACGATGGTAAAGCAGTTATTGGTAAAGTTAACGTTGACCATAACTCAGAGATCAGTGCAAAATTTGGAATCAGAAATATCCCAACTTTATTGTACTTTAAAAACGGACAAGTAGTAGATAAGCAAGTAGGTGTTGCCCCTAAAGCATCATTAGCTGCTAAGCTTGACGCGCAACTTTAATTGATTAAAGAAATGATAAAAGGATCCCGGTGAGTGCCGGGATTTTTTATTTATACTATATTTACTTTTAAATGATCGCCCAATCAAAAACAGATATTGAAGGTATTTCAAATGCAAGTTCCATTGCAGCGCAAATCCTAAAAGCGTTATGTGCGCATGCTAAGGCAGGCATGAGTACTTTAGAGATAGATCAACTTGGCGGCGAATTATTAAAACAATACAAGGCCAGTTCTGCACCAAAAAAAGCTTATCAATTTCCGGGCAATACCTGTATAAGTGTGAATGATATTGCAGCACATGGCATACCATCAAAAGATATCTTATTAAAAAATGGGGATCTTATCAATATTGATGTGTCGGTTGAACACGATGGCTATTGGTCTGACAACGGATGTTCATTTATTATTGGTGAGGATATACATCATCATTCTCTTTTGATCGAAACTTCAAAAAATATTTTGCGAGAAGCGATCGATCTTATAAGTGATGGAGTTCGAATTGCGCAAGTAGGAAAACACATTCAAACGCAAGCGCATTTAAAAGGCTTTAAGGTCATTAAAAATCTTACGGGACATGGGGTTGGAAGATCGTTACATGAGGAGCCAAAAGAGATCGCAAATTATCCAACATTGTTTGATCTGCGTCAATTTAAAAAAGGACAAGTAGTAGCCATTGAAACTTTTATTTCTACGCATTCATCCTATGTAAATAATGATTCAGATGGCTGGTCGTTAAAGGGCGATAAAGGTGGATTTGTGGCTCAACACGAGCACACCATTTTAGTAACTGATAATGAGCCAATAATTCTCACACTTGAAAATGGGATCTGGAGTTAGATCAAACTATGATCGTTTTGCCATTACGCCTTTCATAAAATCGGTGATCAGATAAGCGATCAACTTCCCCGTTTTATTATCTGCTTTACGATGCGCTAAAACAGGGGCGCCTTCAGCAATATGCAAATACAATGCATTTAGTTCTTTTCCGCAAGAATACACATATTGTCGGGCATTTAAACTTGTGATACCACTGCTTGTTTTTGCACTCGATGGTACGTTGGTAATAGCATCCAAATCTAATTCAATACCACAAGCGCCATCATTTAAAAACTTCTTACAACGTTCAAATGCTATTTTAAGATCAGTAGTTTCGCGAACAAAAATATCCTCAAAAGTTTGATGCATGAAATTTTGAGGGAGTTTTGTAAAATAGATCAATGCATCGGCATTATTATATTGTTCGTGCAAGCCTAACACAGCATATTTATTCAAACTTTCGTTTTTAAATGCATAACTAAAACCGTTGCCACTGTGTCTTCCTTCAAGCGCGCGCAGATCGGCATGAGGATCGCAATTGATCACATTTATTTTTTGTTGTATGGCCTTTGATGCGCCAACAATATTGCCATAAGCATTATTGTGCCCGCCTCCAATAATTACCGGTATTTTATTATGCGTGATGATCAAATTCACTAATTCAATAACGCGCTCATCTAGTTCTGCAGTGAGTTCACGTAAAGTATGCAGATCTGAATCAATTTTCGGGTTAAGATGTTCTGATCGTTTCATGAGATCAGCTACATGAAGGGCTCCGGCAATTGCAACATTTTCTCCATTAAAAAACGCATTACTTTGCTGGTTCAAAAAACTGTCGATAGCAGGTATAAAAGCCGTGTTTGCCCCTCCTCTACCAAAATTAGCTCTAACACCAATATCTTCCGGAATACCCAATACCACAAACAGCGAGTCGCTATTAAGCAATTGTTCTGAAAGATCTTTACCCTCATCCAAAACCTTTACTTTACTTCCAATTCGGTCCTCACCCTTTCTGTATCGTATTAGTGAATGAATTTCTTTGGATTGAATGGTTGTAAATTTCATATAATGTGCGCTTGGTATATGAACAAAAGTAATATATTTGTTGAACATAAACTTTGTCAATAAAATGGAAAAATCAACGCGACTTCTGGCATTATCATTAAGTGCCATTATTTTAACCTCATGTGGTGGTGGAGAAACATCTCATGACGATAAATCATTAACCGACAGTACAGCCACGGTTGTAAAAGATACAACACCAGTTACTGTTGATGACGGAACAAAGTTCAAGTTTGATTTTGCATTAGCTAATATACCTTCGCCTGCATCGAGCATTAATGAGCTTTCAAGCTGGGGTCAGAGTTATGATAACTCAATTTTGAATGATACTAAAAATTCGAAAAACTATACTTCTGAATTTGCACGCTCAATTAACTTAGGTATTTACAACATTGATATGTGTTATGCCATTGTGAGTGAGCGTGGCGAAGATGTATTAAAATACATGAAAACTGTTTTAATATCTTCTGATGCTTTGGGTTTAAAAGGCGCAGTTGATCAAATGATCGGAAAAAGAGCTGAACAAAACTTAGCTAATAAAGATTCATTATTAAATATTCTTGATGAGATCTTAATTAAGAGTGATAGTTATTTGCGCACCAATGAGCGCTTATATACAGCTACAACTGTATTTGCTGGTTCATGGGTAGAAAGCTTATACATTACTTGTAAAATTGGGGAAAACACAACGGACGAGGCCATCAAAGCTAAAGCGCATAAGCATTTATGGGAGCAACGTTTCCATTTAAATAACTTGATCACCGTTATGGATGATTATAAAGATAAAAAGGAAGCAGTTGAGTTAAATAAAGACTTCAGATCAATCCATGATGAAATTAATGCCATTAAAAAGGCAGAAGATATTGATGCTGCTAAATTCAAATCGATCAGCGAAAAGATATTTGCATTAAGAACTAAGTTGACCAAATAATAAAAAGCAAATTTCCATTAAACAAGGCCCGAAATAATTCGGGCCTTGTTGTTTTATAACGTTGCTCAATTGATTTAAATGTTGAAGATAAGCGCATATTACCCACAGCAGCAAACTGTGTTGTAACCTGTATACTTTCACCTTGAATAAAGCCTATGAAACAGCTTTTAAGCACCCTTTAATATTATTGTGGGGTTTTTGCTACGTTATTACAATAGCTATTCTCAAGGCAAAAGAATCATTATTTGGTAAATAAAAAAAGCCCTAACAAACGCCAGGGCTTTTTAAATTAAATTTCAATTAGAATTGCCATAGGTTATGTTCCCATCTGAAAATATCACCTTTAATTCGGTCACTTTCCAATAAGGCATCTATACCTTTTGCATATTGCATAATAGCTCTATCATAAACGTTGGTTTCCTTTGTAATAGTGCTAGCAAACTGACGTTTCCAGAAGATATCTTCAAAAGTTCTTCTTTCACTGTCATTCTTGGTGTTATAAACTTCGTGTTTAGCAAACAAAGGACGACATGCAGGGAAATAAACCCAGAATTGCTCTCTCATCGCTTCTTTATCTTCGTCATAAGTAAAAATACCCATTCCAATGATACGAACTTCTAATACCGATTTTTGTTTATCAAAGAACCAGTCTTCTTTTAAACGATAAGCACGGATATTTCTATAGATAGAAACAGAGTCGCATTGAAACACTTTTGTAACGATCTCATTACCTTCAGCATCTACACCTGATTCGTCCAAAGAGTCACACTTTTTGATCTTATCACGAATTGCAGATAATTCTAAAGGCACAATGAATTCTTCTGTTCCAAAAGATAATAAAGTACCATTTAATATATACTTTGCCAATACCTGGAATAAAGACATTCTTCCTGTAATATTCTCGATCGGATAATACAAAGGTTGATTTACTTTTTCACGCATATCAACATCTCTCCAAACGCGTTTTTCCCAGGTAACATCACCTTCACGAAGATGAGTATAAGGAATAAAACGTCTGTTCACAGCATTTTCCTTGTCGTAGATACCATCTTTGTAATCTCCGGGATTAAAGATAGTAGGTCCTTGTGAGAATACTTTCCCAAAAGCAAGAATGGCTAATAATATTAAAACTTTTCTTGTCATGTTTGTTTTTATTTAACTTTAATGGTAACGCCAGGGATATTTCTAACAGAACCATCCGGTCCTTTAGCCTTTACGTTTTCAAAAAAGATCTTACTTCCAACTCCGGCAGCTGCTAATATTGAGCGAGCCTCACCACTTAACTGGTTACCAGAACAAGGAACTGATTTTAAAGCACCTTTTACAACAGCACTTAATTCAAATGACGTTACAACGAATTTCGCATCGAAGTCGAATCCAGGAAGATCTGCAATTACACCACCAATTTGAGATAATTGAATCTTCTTCATATCTACGTTACCTGATTGACCACCAACCTTAGTAACAGGATCTGGAATTTTCTTAACACGGAATTTGAATGAACCTTGTGGTTTTGTACCATCTTTTGTTTTAGCGGAAACGTTGATTGTGATAGTACCAGGAGAAGTAGCAGTAACTTCATATTTACCAGCGCCTTTTGGAGTTAACTTCACACCGGTTGCAGATACTTGTAAGTCAGTTGGAGCAACACCGCCAGCAGAAACACTGATTGGGTTTGGTACACCAATATAAAATACATTCATTTTATCTAACGCAACCGCTGCAGATGGAGCTGCAACCATGTAAGTAGCTTGGAAAGGATATTTATCAAATGATCCATCGGGTTTTTTGAACTTGATGATACCTTTGTAAGTTTGTTCACCTTGACCACCAGTACCTACTTCGTATTTACCCATACCGCCTTCGATCTTCACAGGAGTTCCTCCTGCTCCGCTTGCAGAGTCAGCACCGATCAATACTTGCATCATATCATCAGTCATAGCGCTTGAAGATGCAGCTAAGAAGATATCAGCTTTATATGGTTGACCAGCTTGGATATAAGATGAAGGAGCAATAACTTTTGCAGTTAACTTATCAAATTTGATAGCTAATTTACCACTAGCAGCACTAAACTCACCTAAGATCTCAGCTTCTAAGTTCTTTAAGTCAGCTTGCATTTTGTTCAAGTTCGTAATAACAGCAGCCTCAGGTAAGTGGTAGAAATTCTCCACATGCCAAGTCATTTTGATACCATCTTCTTCTGCACCACTATCCTTTGGTTTCATACTTTCGAACTTCTTCTTTAAGTTCTCGTAGATCTCAGGTAAAAATTTGGTCTTTTTATCCTGTTGCATGGTATTTAACATGGTAATTAAACCATTCATTAAATTATCCATTTTACTACGTAATTCTAACGCTGAATTTGGTTTGTTCTCTGGAGCTGCAGCATCACTACCAATTAAGATATGTGTTGGCATATCGTAATCGTCGATCTTTTGTGCATACTTTAATTGAACAGTGTCACCGTTTCCAATTTTCTCAGTCTCTTCGTAAACGATCTTCTTTAAGTTATCAATATACTTAACAACTTCGTTGATCTTAGCCTGTGCTTCTACAGCCTTATCGTAATAAGGTTTTGCAGCAGGGTTACCGTTAATTGTGTTTTGAAAAGCTTCAGTGATACGTTTGTTGTTGGCAGTAAGGTTTGCCTTACTTTTCTCCATACTCTCGTTCACGGTAATATATCCCTTCAAAATTTGTTTTGATACGTTCATAGCCAGAAGTGCGGTAAGTACGAGGTACATCATACCGATCATCTTCTGTCTAGGGGTTTCTTTGCCTCCGCCCATTTTGTATAATTTCTTTTAGATTATAAATAAATATCTTAATTCAATTTCAGCAACGTTTCGCTATAAATTACTTATTGTAATTCATTGCACTTAACATGTTGCCATAAATAGTATTTAAGGCATTCAAGTTAGTTGATAACGAAGACATTTCTTGACGGTACTTACGAGTATCTTCAACTGAATCATGTAAGTTCTTCATCATGTCAGCTAAGCCATCATAGAATTTATTAGTTGCATCTAAATGATCTCTGCTACCTTGTAATTGCAATTCGTAAGTTGCATTTAAAGCAGATAAATTTTTAGAAACTTTATTTAAAGACTCACCAATTGAATAACCTGCATCATTTGAATTTGCAAGATCTTCCATTGATTTAGCAGCGCTCTTATAAGTATCAGCTAAAGTTGATACGCTGTCAGAAGCAGCTTTTACATTACTTACATACTCGCTTGTAGCTGAGTGTGCAGCAGAAATATCACCAATTTTATTAGCTGAATCGCTTAATGTTTTCATACCTGTACCTAAGCTCTCGATCAACTCAGGACCGATCTTAGCTTCAGCTAACATACTATCTAACTGTTGAGAAATAGGTAAATTTGAGTGACCTTCAGGGATCTCTTCGTGCCCCATACCAGCCAATTCAGGATAAGCTAAAGTCCAATCAACCTCCTCATGTGGAATATCAATACCAAATAAAATAAATAGAACTGCTTCAGTACCAAGACCTCCAATTAACGCCGCAGATGCTCCCGGCCAGTGCATGATCTTAAATAAAGCTCCGATAATTACGATAGATGCACCGAAACAAGATGCTAAGTGTAACCATTTCTTAAAACCTGTTACTTTTCCTAATTTGCTCATAGTGATGTGTTTTGTGTTTGTTAGTGATTTGTTTTATTTTATTTTGTGTTTGTGTTTTTTTTTCTAGATTAAATATCATCTCCTTTTGCACGACCTAAATAAGTCATTACGTTACGGAAACCGATATAACATTTTGCTGTATCTTGATATTCGTAAGTTCTGGCACTGGTTTGTAAATAATAACCAACATCTTTCCAGCTACCACCACGAATAACCTTACGCTTCAATACATTAGCATCTTTCTCTTGTGCTTCGTAAACATAATCCGGGTTCAAATCATGTTGGAAATCGTAAGCCGACTCATCATATGCATTGCTTGTCCACTCAGAAACGTTACCAGCCATACAATATAAACCGTAATCGTTAGGGTTATATGAATAGATGTATACAGAGTGGAATCCACCATCATCAATATACGAACCACGCATTGGTTTAAAGTTACCTAAGAAACAACCACGTGAGTTGCGGATGTAAGGACCACCCCAAGGGTAAGGAGATTTATCCAGACCACCACGAGCAGCATATTCCCACTCAGATTCTGTTGGTAAACGGAAATCGTTAACAATAGATTGACCGGTACCCATTAAGAAGTTGTTCAACAATAATGATCTCCAGATCGAGAAAGCGCGTGCTTGTTTCCAAGTTACACCTACTACAGGATAATCATCATAAGCCGGATGCCAGAAATACATATTGGTTAAAGGCTCATTGAATGAATAAGTATAATCATGCACCCAAGCTAAAGTATCAGGGTAAACGTTGATCACGTCTTTAATGATGAATACCGAACGGTCAACACCATTTCTTACACGCTCTCTGTAATTACCTGCACCAATTGATTCTTGGTCTTTTACATTATATGTACCTAAAGTTTTGCTGTCTCTTGCAGGATCGCCAACGGCAGTAGAAACTCCACCCGGCGCACCATTTTGACCATCATTTAAGTTAACACCATTAATGTATTCAGCTTTTTTATAATCATGAGCAGCATCTTGAACGTCAGCCGACTTATTACCACGGAAACGGTTAGATTTTGAAGCTGCTAATTTGATATCGATACGGTAGTACTCGTAATTTAACTTACGCGTATCAATTTCTTTTCTGTTATAGAAACGCTCACCCTCCGGTAAATACATTGGCTGAAGATCTGCACGATAATCATCATCAGCACTCTCCCAGTTAATTTTCTTTTCCCAGTTAATGTATGGATCTTGTAAATTATTATCGCCTTTATAAACAGGCCATACAGATAAGAAGTCATCTTGTGAGATCTGATACTCTTCTGCATCTCCGTTTGAACCGAATGCTAATAATTTACGAGCAATAGAGTCACGCACCCAGTATACGAACTGGCGGTACTCGTTGTTCGAGATCTCAGAGTCATCAATATAGAACGCCTGAACCGAAACCATTTTTGATTTGGTGGTATGAGCCATAGGAGCCTCTTCATCATCCGGACCCATGTGGTAAGAACCCATAGGGATGTAAAGCGTTCCAAATGGATCAGGCTGATACCATTTTTCGCGTCCAGTAACGCCAACCAATTCAGCACTATGTTTATTACAACCGACTACAACGGCGATAAACGAAGCTAATATTAGTAGTTTTTTCATATTCTTTTTTTTTATAACACCGCTAACAACAATGGTTACAAATGTTTGCTGTTAAAAAGTTATTAACAATTATTGTTAGCAGTAAGTGGCTTTAACGATAAAAAATTAAAAAGGTTACAATTTAATTTAAAAATCTTTCATCGCCGTAACTAGCCATTTTCTTAACTTTAAGTGATTTGCACACACTTAAAGTAATTTCATGTGATCCATTTGAATAACCTTTGATCTTAGATAAGGTATAGTCGTATGAATAAACACCTTTAACGGTCATTCCGTTCTTTAATGCTTGTTGCCATCCGATCATAGGAGCAATAGCATCCGTGTGACGGTAAGTGATACCTGCAATAGCTTGTTGATTCCACATATAAGATACGTTAGCATCAATTACAGTAGCATTAACGTCTGAACGAACCATAATATTAGGAATGATCTCATTACGAGGGTCTAATGCAAAATGGTAACCAGCCATTAAATAATAGTGACGTGTCATTTTGAAAGCAATATCACCACTACCAGATAATAATTGAGCCGGTAAGTGAGTTGATGATAAACCTACATACATTTTACGAGGGATCTGGAAGAAAGCACCAAAACCAACATCATAAGTAGTTTTATTTAAAGCAGGATTATTACCATAAACATAATCACCAGGGATTGAGTTATCAATTGCACCAACATCAGGAGTGATCCATGTGTTGTTGATCTGCTTTTGAAGCATACCTAGATCTAAGCCTAAGCCTAATGTACCGCCGGCTAACGGCATATTATAGGATACCGGAATACGCAAAAATAAAGTTTGCATAGGACCGATCTTATCCTGCATCACATTTAAACCAACGCCTAGTGGCATATTAGGAATCTTCATATCCGCAGTTAAAGCGAATGACTGAGGAGCTCCTGGAAAGCTTGCCCATTGCTGACGGAAATGCAACACACCACAAATATTGCCTGAAGTACCTGCGTATCCGGCATTGTACATCAATTTATTGTTCATAAACTGAGTAAATTGAGGGTCTTGTTGTGCCATTAAAACACCTGAAAAACCTGCTAAAGCAAGACTAACTTTGGTAATTAATTTTCTCATATTTTTTAATTAAATAATTGTGGGTACACTTTTACTCAATGTACCTAGGGTGCTAAATTAGTTAAACAATTTTAAAAAACAAATAATCAGGTGAATATTTTGTTAAAATTTTAACATTTAAAAATGCGGGAATTAGACGGATTTAGATTTTATTCCGACTTAAGTACAACCTGGCATGTACTTCGACTTCTATTTTCCATTAAAATTAACCGGTTTTCGGCTAATTTGTTTACGATCTCATTATCGTAATTTCTAACCGTCATCAATTCAACTTTTTCGTTGTACAAAACTTTGAATTGGGTGGTTAATTCTTCCAAGAGTGGTTTTATCTTGAATGGATCATTATCAACACAAATACTAAAACTGATAGCAGAGTTTTGCATTAAATGAACCTTTACGCCATGCTTTGATAAAATGGAAAATATGGTGCTTAGATTATCTTCGGCTATAAAGCTGAAGTCCTTTGGCAATATGGATATCAGGATCTGATCAACTTTAAAAATATAACTGGTTACATTGTAGCGTTGATCTGATTCACGAATAATGGTGCCTTCTTCAGCTGGATCAATAAACGATTTTACATACAACGGAATCCCTTTATTTTGCAAAGGTTTAATGGTTTTGGGATGAATGATGGTGGCACCGTAATACGTTAATTCGATCGCATCATGATAGGTTAACTCCTTTATTTTTTGCGTGTTCTTAAAATATTTCGGATCGGCATTCAATACACCCGGCACGTCTTTCCAAATAACAACTTTTTGAGCATTTAAGAAATATGCCAACAAAGATGCGGTATAATCACTTCCCTCCCGCCCTAATGTGGTTGTGAAGTTTTCGGATGTACCGCCAATAAACCCCTGTGTAATAACCAAACCATGCTTTTGCAATGCCGGAATAAGTTGCGTTTTCACAAGGAACTCACTTAACTCATAATCCACTTTTCCTTCGCGATACGTATTATCTGTTTGAATGATACCACGCGCATCTATCCACTCATTTGAAATATTGATACTATTCAAATAGGCAGAAACAATTTTAGTTGACAGCACCTCTCCCAAGGAAACGATTTGATCGTAATGATGATTGAATGTGAACGACGGCTCCTCTTCTATTGACCAAAGCATCTCAACAAACACATTCTCCAGATCATTATAGATCGGGTCTGCCGTATTGGGAATTAAATTTTTTAATATTTCGAAATGATAATTTTTTACATCATCAAATTTCTCATTCAGATCGGGCGTTTTAAAAAAATAGGCCTTTACTACTTCCTCTAATTTATTGGTGGTTTTGCCCATGGCAGAAACAACCACAACAGTTGGTTGCTTAGCATTGGTGAGTAAAATATTACCCACATTTACAACAGAATCGGCATCTTTTACAGATGCGCCACCGAATTTAAAAACTTGCATGGTCGTGTAATTACAGTAAAAGTAGTGCTTTGTTGCGGTGAAACGCGTTTGGTGATGTTCTTTTATTCACAACTTCAGGTAAATAAAAAAGCCCCAACAATTTGTTGAGGCTTTTGTGATATTAAAGATCTTAATTACCAGGCTGACCGTTAGGCATTTGTTGCGGAGGTGCAGCTTGCTGTTGTTGCTGTGGTAATGGAGCAGCTGTTGTAGCACGTTGCTTTAATTTTGAACCAGACTCTTCATCAGTAACTTTAGCAGTTCCACTTTTTGGAGCTAACACAATACTTAAAAAGAATAAACCAATTGCTAATCCCCAGGTTAACTTTTCAATAACCTCGGTACCACGTTTAACGCCCATAATTTGGTTAGCAGCACCAAACTGACTTTGGATTCCACCACCTTTAGAATTTTGTACAAGTACTACTAAGATCAATAGTACACAAACTAACATTAATAATATTGAAAAAATCATGACTTAAAATTTTAATTTCCTTTTTTTAAATTTTCAATTAGGGATGCAAAGTAAACACTTTTATTTGGATATTTCAAACTTAAAATTTGATAAGCCCTTATTGCCTTGCTGGTATTGCCCTGAAGGGCATAGATCTTGGCCAAAGTTTCGGTTACCAAATGCTCATTTTCCTGTAAACTTTCCTTGGCCTTTTGGTCGGCCGCAAAAAACTTGGTATCCTGCTTCAGTTTTATCGATCCCGGATTCAGTTCAATGATCTTGTCGATCAATTCTTTACGTTGTTCCTTCTTATTTTTGATCTCGGTTTCTTCTATTTCCTCCGTTTTAACAGATTCCTTCTTTTGCTCAACCGTTTTATCTTTAACCTCAATTTCGTTCAACGGAATGCCATTATTCTTTTTCAGGAAATGTAGCCACTGACCAAAGCTCGCATCCTGCGGTACCGGCTCTTCTTTAATATGTGCTTCGTTCGTTTTAAGGATCTCTTTCTCAACAAACGCCTCAATAATATCCTTTTGTATCTCACGCTCTACCTGCTCCTGAAGGTCAAGTTGTTTTTGCTCTTCAACTTTTTCAATAATGTTCTCAGGCTCTTTGATCTCAACGATCTCTTCAACTTGTTTTAAAAGTTCAGGTTTTTGAATGGTTGGTTCAACAATTGTTTTGGTTTCCTCTGCTTTAGTAACAATTTCAGGCTGTTCAATTTTTGGTTCTACAACCTTTTCCACTTCAGTTATTGCAGAAACAGGCTCATGATAAAGCAAATTATACAGTTGTTTTCGGCTAACGGCAACAATTGCAGCCTTTTTTATAGACCTTTGGAATAAACCCGCATCATTTTTTTTGGATGCCATGCTGTACAAAACATGGGCGGTTTGAAAATAAGGGAATTGAGCAGTTAATTGCTCTAACTCCGCCAAATTACCATTTGCCAAAAGGGAACGATCTGTTAAAAGCGAATATAATTTATCTGAATTCAACTATTACCAATTATTGAATGCTTTATTAAAAATATCTTCAGTTAATTGTCTGTTTATTTCCGTGATCAATTCACTTTCCATTGAGCTCAAACTTTTATCACTCGCATAATCAGCAAAGCGCGAAAAGGTTTGCTCAAAGTTTTTGGCTTCATCAAATTTATTATAATATTTTACAACCACAGCAATTGTTAAACGATTACTTCCTGCCTTATCAGTTGCCTGAATTGAAACCGGTGCCACATTGTAATCAGAAATATAGCCTTCAAACTGCAGATCACCATTTTGTTTCACCAAAGCCAAACTGGTTTGTTGCGAAACAACATCACGTAATTTTTCAGTAAACACCTGCGATAAAGATGGAGGTGCTAAAGAAGCATTGTTCGTGAAAAAAGCAACCGAAATGGTTTTCGCTTCTACCGGAATAGTTGCCCCACTTAAAGAAACACGCGTTTTACAAGAACTGAAAACAAACGTTATCAATAGCAAAACAATTGCAAAACCTGTTCTTAATATGAAATTGCTTGCCTTCATTTATTCTGCAATGTTATACTCATTTATTTTTCGATACAGCGTGCGTTCGCTTATACCAAGCTCTTTAGCGGCATACTTACGTTTACCTTTGTGTTTGCGTAATGCCTTTTTGATCATATCAATTTCCTTATCCTGTAATGATAATGTTTCTTCCACCTCAATGGTTTGTGGTGTATTCACATTTTGAATAACCGGTTTATGAATGGTGATCGCTCCCGTTCCAACATCCGGTAAATTGCTATCATTAAAAATTTGAACATCTTCTTTTGGTAACACATTAACTGTTCCGTTTGAAGCCATAATGATATCGTGAACCACTTTCTTCAGATCGTTCAATTCTTTTTTCAGATCAACCACTACTTTGTAAAACAGATCGCGTTCTTTAAAATCCCCGCCTAATGATGATCCTCCGGAAGCTGCATCTGATCGCAATAACACTGGTACGTTTGAGGAACTATATTGAGGTAAATATTTCAATAAGGTTTCCGCGTTTATCTCTCTGCTTTTTTCGATGATACAAATTTGCTCCGTGATATTCTTTAACTGACGAATATTTCCGGGCCAAAAATAATTTACTAAAACCTGCTCGGCATCAGGCAATAATTTTACAACCGGCATGCGGTATTTTGCTGAACAATCGTTCGCGAATTTTCTGAATAATAAATGAATATCTTCTTTACGCTCACGTAATGGTGGCAAATAAATTGGCAATGTATTTAATCGATAATACAGATCAACCCTGAATTTCTCGCGCTCAATAGCCTGGTAAAAATCAATATTTGTTGCAGCTACAACACGTACATCTGTTTTTTGAATTTTACTGCTACCTACTTTAATAAATTCGCCTGTTTCTAATACACGTAACAAACGCGCTTGTGTTGAAAGCGGTAACTCACCTACTTCATCCAAAAAAATTGTTCCGCCATTGGCAACTTCAAAATAACCTTTGCGGGCTTCGTGCGCACCGGTAAACGCTCCTTTTTCATGTCCGAATAATTCACTGTCTATTGTGCCTTCGGGGATGGCACCACAGTTAACTGCTATATACGGACCATGTTTTCGTGAACTGTATTGATGAATTATTTGAGGAAACACTTCTTTACCCGTTCCGCTTTCACCATTGATCAATACATTCAGATCGGTTGGTGCAGCCTGTATGGCAATTTCAATGGCTCTTTCCAAAATTGGATTATGGCCAATGATGCCGTACTTGTTTTTTATTTCACTGATGTTACTCATTTTATACCACCTTTCCTATAAGCGTGCTGCTGGTGCATTGATCAGCAAACACATTTACATACTCACCTTTTTTATGATCTCCTTTCGGGAACACAACCACTGAATTTTGTGAATTTCTTCCCATCAACATCTCATCCGATTTTTTTGAGAATCCTTCTATTAAAACGCGGTGTACCTTCCCTACTCCTTCTGCCGTACGCATTCCGCTATGCAGGCGTTGCAGATCAACTATCTCCTGTAATCTTCTTTTCTTTACATCTTCAGGTACGTCATCTTTATACTTACGTTCTGCCAACGTTTTTGGTCGCTCGCTGTACATGAACATATAAGCAAAATCATACTTAACTGCTTCCATTAATGATAAGGTTTCCTTATGCTCTTCTTCTGTTTCCGAGCAAAAACCGGTAATAATATCTGTACTAATTCCACAGTTAGGAATAATACGTCTGATAGCAGCCATGCGTTCTAAATACCATTCGCGCGTATAACCTCTGTTCATCATCTCTAATATTCGCGAACTACCACTTTGAACCGGTAAATGAATGTATTTACAAATGTTCTCATATTTCGCGATCATGTGGATCACTTCATCTGTAAGGTCTTTCGGATGCGATGTAGAAAAACGTACGCGTAGATCAGGATGGATCAATGCAACTTTTTCCAATAATTGAGCAAAGTTTACCGATGCTGCTTTTTGCTCCTCCGTTAATATCTCCTTTTTTAATCCGCCGCCGGCCCAAATGTATGAATCCACATTCTGTCCCAATAAGGTAACCTCTCTGAATCCTGCATCAAATGCTTCTTTTGCTTCTTTTACAATGCTTTCAGGGTCTCTGCTTCTCTCTCTTCCTCTGGTAAAAGGCACCACGCAAAAACTGCACATATTATCGCATCCACGCGTAATACTCACAAAGGCCGAAACACCATTGCTACCAAGACGTACAGGGGTTAGGTCGGCATACGTTTCTTCCTTACTTAATATAACGTTAATGGCTCTTCTTCCATCTTCCGCTTCCTCAATTAGGTTAGGTAGATCGCGGTAAGCATCCGGACCAACAACAATATCAACCAGTTTCTCTTCCTCTAAAAATTGTGATTTTAAACGCTCAGCCATACATCCTAAAACACCTACCAAGGCTTTTGGATTGCGTTGTTTCACACGCTTAAAATCATTCAAACGGTTACGCACACGGGCTTCTGCTCCTTCACGAATTGAACAGGTATTTACAAATATGATATCTGCTTCTTCAAAATTATCGGTTGTAGAATATCCTTTATCTACTAATATAGATGCAACGATCTCGCTATCGCTAAAGTTCATTTGGCAACCATAGCTCTCCAAAAACATCTTTTTTCCCGAAGGATTTTCGGGCTTTTTTGTTAAAAGCGCTTCACCTTGTTTCGACTCGTCAATTATTTTGTTCTCTAAACTCATTTAAAAAATATATGGGGATGTAAATTTACTCATTTTTATGACAAAATGGCATAATTTAACTCTTTTTTGAGGTTTTTGTACATCTAAATTTAGGTTTGACCTAATTTTTTGGAATTTGTCTTTTAATTTTTATTCCTTTGCGAAAATTTTTTTAGAGCACCACTATTCCAATGAGTAAGAATTTAGTTATCGTAGAGTCACCGGCAAAAGCAAAAACAATTGAAGGATTTTTAGGGAAAGATTTTACAGTAAAATCGAGTTTTGGCCACGTGAGAGACCTGGTTAAGAAGGGGTACGGAGTAGATATTGATAATAATTTTGAGCCCACTTATGAGGTTCAACCCGAAAAAGAAAAAGTAATTGCCGAATTAAAGAAATTAAGTAAAAGTGCCGAGATGGTTTGGTTAGCGTCCGATGAGGACCGTGAGGGAGAAGCCATCAGCTGGCATTTATTTGAATCATTAGGTTTAGATAAAAAACGTACCAAGCGCATTGTTTTTCATGAAATTACTAAGCCGGCCATTGAAAAAGCCATTAAAAATCCGCGTGAAATTGATGAGAATTTAGTAAACGCTCAACAAGCACGCCGTATATTAGATAGATTAGTTGGTTTTGAACTTTCACCTATATTATGGCGTAAAGTTCGTCCGAGTTTATCGGCCGGTCGTGTTCAATCAGTTGCCGTTAGATTAATAGTAGAAAGAGAACGCGAGATCCAAAAATTCAACTCAACATCTGCTTATAAAGTATCTGCTATTTTTAAAGTAGGATCGGGTATTTTAAAAGCTGAATTAGATAAGCGTTTTGCTACAGAACCTGAAGCGCAAGCTTTTTTAGAGAAATGCAAAGCTGCAAACTTTACCATTGAAAGTTTAGAGACCAAACCCGCGAAACGCTCACCGGCTGCGCCTTTTACAACATCAACCTTACAACAGGAAGCTGCCCGTAAATTAGGTTTTTCGGTAGCGCAAACCATGCAAGTGGCGCAACGTTTATATGAAGCCGGTAAGATCACCTACATGAGAACAGATTCGGTAAATTTATCGGATACCGCCATGGAGCAGGCTAATAAAGCCATTAACCAAAATTACGGCGCAAAATATTACAACCCTCGTAAATATAAAACCAAGAGTAAAGGTGCGCAAGAGGCTCACGAAGCCATACGCCCTACTTATATAGATAGAACTGTAATTGAAGGCGAACGCAATGAGCAACGCTTGTACGACCTAATTTGGAAACGTACAATTGCTTCTCAAATGAGTGATGCTGAATTGGAAAAAACAACTGCAAAAGTTAAGATCAGTAACACATCTGAATTATTTGTTGCACAGGGTGAAGTATTGAAATTTGATGGTTTTTTAAAGGTATATTTAGAAGGAACAGATGATGAAGAAACCGATGAAGAAAGCTCATCAATTTTACCTCCATTAAAAGTTGGAGAAAAATTAGCGAGTGAAGAAATTACCGCAACCCAACGATTTACGCATCATCCGGCTCGATACACAGAGGCGAGTTTGGTAAAAAAATTAGAAGAATTAGGAATTGGTCGTCCTTCTACATACGCACCAACTATTAGTACGGTGCAAAAACGTAACTACGTTGTAAAAACAGATAAGGAAGGCACGCCAAGAAATTACGTGGTGTTAAGTTTATCGAAAAACAATATCAGCAAACAAACCAAAACAGAAAATACCGGTGCAGAAAAATCAAAATTATTCCCTACCGATATTGGTATGGTCGTAAATGATTTTTTATTGAAGTATTTCCCTACCATTCTTGATTTTCATTTCACAGCAAAGGTTGAAGAGGAGTTTGATGAGATAGCAGAAGGTAACCTGAACTGGCAAAAAATGCTGAAGGAATTTTATAAACCTTTTCATAAAACAGTTGAATCAACCATTGAAAACAGCGAGCGTGCAAGTGGTGAGCGTGTGTTAGGAAAAGATCCTGCAACAGGTAAGCCGGTAAGCGTTCGTGTTGGACGATTTGGACCTTTAGCTCAAATTGGTGAAACAATTGAAGGCTCTGAAGAAAAACCACGTTTTGCAAGTTTAAGAAGAGATCAAAGTATTGAGACCATCACATTAGAGGAAGCATTGGATCTGTTTAAATTACCTATGCATTTAGGTACTTATGATGGAAAAGATGTATCGGTAAATGTTGGAAGATTTGGTCCGTATATAAAATTAGGTGAAGCATTTATTTCAATACCTCGTACTATTGACCCATTAACGGTTGATATGGATAAGGCCATTGAATTGATAAAAGAAAAGGAAGAAGCGGATGCACCTGTAGCAAAATACAAAGGCAAACCGGTAACTAAAGGAAAAGGACGATTTGGTCCGTTCATTAAATACGAAGGGTTATTTATTAATGTACCTCGTGCCTACAACTTTGACAACTTATCACAAAGTGATATTGAAGAGTTGATCGATAAAAAACTGGATAAGGAAGCCAACCGTTATATTCAAAACTGGCCTGAAGAAAAAATTTCCATTGAAAACGGACGTTGGGGACCATTTATTAAATTCGGCAAATTAATGTTGAAATTAATAAAAGGTGAAGGTGGTAAATTTGCTCCGGAAGAATTGGCAACATTAAGTTTAGATCAGGTTAAGGCTATGATCGTAGCGCAAGTACCAAATGCATTTGATAAAAAAGGTGCAAAAAAAGCAAGTGCTAAAAAAACTGCAAGTGCTGAAACCAAGGCTAAACCTGCAAAAAAAGCGATAGTTAAAAAAGCAGCCGTTAAAAAGGCTCCTGCAAAAAAAGTAGCCGCTAAAAAACCGGCACCAAAAAAGGCCGCTCCTAAGAAAGCTGCTAAAAAATCAAAAAGATGATCATAAAAAAAGCGAAGAAAAATTCTTCGCTTTTTTGTTTCTAATATTCAAACTCTAGTTCAATTTTTCTAAAGCAGCATTTACTTTTTCTTCAATTTCAGATAAATTATTTCCTGTGTTATGTCTAACAAATTTTTGTCCGGTTACTTTTTCAAATAACTCAATATAACGCTCACTGATCTCATTGATCCAGGCATCACTCATCTCCGGAATTACTTGTCCATCCTTGCCTTGAAAGCCATTATCAATTAACCAACGACGAACGAATTCTTTACTTAATTGCTTTTGCTCTTCACCTTTTTTCTGACGATCTTCATATCCTTCCAAATAAAAATAACGCGACGAATCAGGTGTATGAATTTCATCCATCAAACAGATCTTGCCATCGTATAAACCAAATTCATATTTGGTATCTACTAATATCAAACCCATTTTTTTAGCCATCTCCTGACCGCGTTGATACAAGGCACGGGTATATTTTTCTAATTGTTCGTAATGTTCTTTACTTACAATTCCTTGCTTAATAATTTCTTCTTTACTGATATCTTCATCATGTCCTTCACTTGCCTTTGTTGTTGGTGTTATGATCGGTTCAGGTAATTGATCATTTTCTTTTAAACCTTCAGGCAAACTCACACCACACAATGTACGTAAGCCGCTATTGTATGTACGCGCAGCATGTCCGGCTAAATAACCGCGAATAACCATTTCCACTTTAAATGGCTGGCACATTTTACCAATACTCACCGATGGATGCGGCGTTGCCAATAACCAATTAGGCACTACATCACGTGTGGCATTCAAAAAATATTCAGCCAATTGATTTAATACTTGTCCTTTATACGGAATTCCCTTAGGTAAAACCACATCAAATGCACTAATACGATCACTTGCAACCATTACCAAATATTTATCGTTAATGGTGTACACATCACGCACTTTACCTTTGTATACTTTGGTTTGCCCTTTGAAATTAAAATCTGTTTTTGTTATAACGTTTGTGCTCATACTTAATTTAGTTGATGGTCCATGTAGTTAAACCATGATTTGTAAAATGAAACGATTGCATTTTTCCGCCTAAAGCTTCAATGGCTTTTGCAACCTTTATTTTGGTGGTACCCGGGCAATAGAAGAACATAAATCCTCCTCCACCCGCTCCTGATATCTTGCCACCCGAAGCGCCATTATCAATAGCAGTGCTGTATATTTTATCTATTAATTCATTTGAAATGCTGGTTGCCATGTTCTTTTTATTTTGCCAACCAAAGTGTAATATCTCGCCAATTTTATTGAGCTCACCACGCAACAAACCATCTTTCATTTGGTGTGCTTGCTCTTTTAAATTATGCATGGCTTCTACACTTTTCTCATTTTTTTCGTTCACATTTTTTACCTGCTCATTAATGATCTTGGCTGAAAGACGCTGTGTATCGGTAAAGTACAACAGCAAATTCATTTCCAGTTCATTAATGATCTCGGGCTTCAATTGCAATGGATTAACGATCACTTTATCATTCCCTAAAAACTCCATGTAATTAAATCCACCAAAAGTTGCAGCATACTGATCTTGTTTTCCACCCGACATTTTCAAATCTACACGTTCAATTTCATAAGCCAGATGAGCAATATCATATTGCCCTAATGGCAATTTGAACCACTCCACAAAGGCGCCAAGCATTGATACCACAAGGGTTGACGATGTTCCTAATCCACTGCCTTGAGGCGCTTCAATAAATGTTGTTAATCGAAAAGATAAGGCACCGGTTTTAAATTGTTTTACTACACGGTTGTATACACCTATGAATAATTCAAACTCTTTTACAATTGGTAATTCAGTTGCAGAATCAAATGTCATACGTTCGTTGGTACCATCAATAACGAACTCAATTTTACCATTATTCAATGGTTCAATGGTTGAATAGGCGTATAAATTAATGGTTGCATTTAAAATGGCGCCGCCAAATAATTCAGAGTACGGACTCACATCTGTTCCTCCGCCAGCTAATCCAATACGTAAAGGTGCTTTGCTTCTAATGATCATGTGTTACTTCATATTTATGAATTGCAAAGGAACTTCGTAATCGCCTTTTCTGCAAAGTGCAATTACAGCTTGCAGATCGTTAATGCTTTTACTGCTCACACGAATGATGTCATCCATAATTTGAGAAGTAACTTTTAATTTACTATCCTTAATATCCTTTAAAATTTTCTTTGATACTTCTTTATCAATTCCCTGACGAACCTTAATATCTTTTTTGATCAATGGTCCGCTTGGGTAATGTTCCTTACTCTCATCTAATCCTCTGGGATCCAATCCCTGCTTGATCATGCGCGAATGTATAGCATCAATGATGGCATCCAAACGCATATCATTTTCGGTTGAGATATTAATTATCAGGTCTTTTTTATTTAACTCAATGGTACTTTTACTGTCTTTAAAATCCCAACGGTTTAAAATATCTTTTCGTGCCACGTTAATGGCATTGTCTAACAATTGTCCGTCGATCTTACTCGCTATATCAAATGAAGGCATATTTAAAAAAGTTTATCAAAAATAAGGTTAATTTTTGATTGACAATTGAATAAGTTTTAAGCAAATTCTTTAAATTTAATTAGGGGCTTTAGCCTTAACCCACTTGTTTTTCAACCATTTTTAATTGTTATCAACAAACCAAAAAAATTGGCATTCGTTTATTAAATTTAAAAGATATAAAAACCAAACCATGTTCTTAATATTTGACACCGAAACAACAGGATTACCACGTAATTACAATGCTCCATTATCTGATTTTGATAATTGGCCCCGCATGGTACAAATTGCTTGGCAATTGCATGATGATAGCGGTGCATTATTGGATCACCGTTCGATCATCATTAAACCCGAAGGATATACCATCCCCTTTAATGCGGTGCAAATACATGGTATTACAAATGAACGCGCAATTGAAGAAGGTGAAGATCTAAAAACGATCTTACTTCAGTTCGCTGAAGTGATCAATAAGACCAGTTATTTATGCGGACATAACATTGAGTTTGATATCAACATCATTGGTTCTGAATTTTTACGATGCGGTTTGCCAAATATTTTTGAAGGCAAACAGGTAATTGATACCAAGAACGATCAAACAACCGAATACTGTGCTATTCCTGGTGGCAAAGGCGGAAAATTCAAATGGCCAACATTAACCGAATTATATACCAAGTTATTTAACGATTCATTTGCCGAAGCACACAACGCGGCGTTTGACGTAGCTGCAACTGCTAAAGTTTTCTTTGAGATCATTAAACGTGAGATCACTAAAGTAAAAGAAATAACCGGCGAAAAATTACAACAACTTAAATACATTGCTCCCGATCTAACTGAACTTTTAGCACACGAAAAAAAGTGGAAAGAAAGAAAGGGAGAGAAGTCAGAAGTTAGAAGTCATAAGTTAGAACAGGATCCAACAAATCTACAATCTAATATCTCAAATCTTACTTTTTCCCATCTTCACAATCACACGCAATACTCGGTTCTACAATCTACCAGCGATATTGGCGACCTTGTAAAAAAAGCTGCCGAATTCAACAGTAAAGGAATTGCCATTACCGATCATGGGAACATGTATGGTGCATTTATTTTTTGGCAATCGGTAGATAAGCAAAACAAAAGTATTAAAGCGCATAACGAGGCCATTGATAAAGGCGAGAAACAAGGTGATAAGAAGAACGAGTTAAAATGTATCATTGGTTGCGAGCTTTACGTTTGTAAAAATCATTATGACAAATCAAAACAAGATAACGGTTATGCCATTCCGTTTTTAGCAAAGAATAAAAAGGGATATGAGAATCTATCGCGCTTAAGCAGTGAAGGTTTTACCGAAGGTTATTACTATGTACCTCGTATTGATAAAGAATTTTTATTGCAATACAAATCCGATCTGATCGTAACAACTGGTTCGCTGCAAGGTGAAGTTCCGAATTTGATATTGAACGTTGGTGAAGAGGCAGCCGAGCAAGCTTTTTTATGGTATAAAGAAAATTTTGGTGATGACTTTTATGTGGAGTTGAACCGACACAATTTACCGGATGAAGATCACGTAAATGAAGTATTGCTTCGTTTTGCTAAAAAACACAACGTAAAATATTTTGCTGCAAACAACAATTATTACATTGATAAGAAAGGATCAGAGGCGCACGATATTTTACTTTGCGTGAAAGATGGTGAATTGAAAGAAACTCCGGTAGGTCGCGGTAGAGGTTTTAGATACGGCATGCCTAACAACGAGTTCTATTTGAAAGCACCTCAGGAAATGCAAAAACTATTTGCAGATATGCCTGAAGCGATCGAATGCACTAATGAAATTGTAGATAAGATCGAAGCATTTAAATTGGGGCGAGATGTACTACTTCCGAAATTTGATATTCCTGAAGAATTTAAAGATCCTCGTGATGAAGACCCTAATGACGAAGGAAAAGGCAAGCGTGGTGAGAATGCATATTTAAAACATTTAACATACGAAGGCGCTAAAAAACGTTATCCGGATCTAACGCCTGAAATAAAAGAGCGCTTGGATTTTGAATTGGCAACCATGGAGCGCATGGGCTTTCCCGGTTACTTCTTGATCGTTTCCGACTTTACAACCAAAGCGCGCGAAATGGGTGTGAGTGTTGGTCCGGGCCGTGGTAGTGCCGCCGGTAGCGCCGTTGCCTATTGTTTAGGAATTACCAATGTTGACCCCATTGCATTCGATCTCCTCTTTGAGCGTTTCTTGAATCCCGATCGTATCAGCATGCCCGATATAGATATTGACTTTGATGATGAAGGTCGTGATAAAGTAATTGACTATGTGATCAACAAATATGGTTTTAATCAGGTAGCGCAGATCATTACCTACGGTACAATGGGTGGAAAATCGGCCATCAGAGATACAGCACGTGTAATGAATTTGCCATTACCTGATGCAGATAAATTAGCGAAATCATTTCCGGATAGTTTAGAAGCTGATTTGAAATCGCTTTTAAAACCAAATGGTATTGATGAAAAATATTTAGAGAAGATAAAAGACCGACGAGAGATCGTTGAGCAATCAAATAACTTCAGAAAATTAGCTGAAGGAAATAATTTAGAATCTACTGTTTTAAAGCAAGCATACGAACTTGAAGGATCGGTGCGCAACACAGGTGTGCATGCCTGCGGTGTGATCATTACACCGGATGATATGCGCAAGTTTGTGCCGGTAACAAAACCAAAAGACAGTAACATGTTATTGACCCAATTTGATAACTCTGTTGCGGAAAATGCCGGGTTATTAAAAATGGACTTCCTTGGTTTACGTACATTGACCATCATTAAAGATGCTTTAAAATTCATTAAGCTTCGTAACAATATTGAAATTGATATTGATGCGATAGACTTTGCTGATCTTCAAACTTTAGAATTATTTCAACGCGGCGAAACCAACGGTATCTTTCAGTTTGAAAGTGTTGGTATGCAAAAATATTTGAAGGAATTAAAACCCGATGCCTTCTCTGATCTTATTGCCATGAACGCGCTTTATCGTCCGGGTCCTTTAGCATACATCCCAAATTACATCAATCGTAAACATGGCCGTGAGCAGATCACTTATGACCTGCAAGGGATGGATGAGTTCTTAAAGGAAACATACGGTATTACGGTTTATCAAGAGCAGGTAATGCGTTTATCGCAAAAGCTGGCCAACTTTACCAAAGGTGATGCCGATACCTTACGTAAGGCAATGGGTAAAAAACAAAAAGATGTTCTTGATAAAATGAAGAGCAAATTTTTGGAAGGATGTAAATCAAACGGACATGATACTACAGTAGCTGAAAAAGTTTGGAAAGACTGGGAAGCATTTGCAAGTTATGCGTTCAATAAATCACACTCAACGTGTTATGCGTATTTAGCATTTCAAACAGGATTCTTAAAAGCTCATTACCCAAGCGAATTCATGGCTTCGGTATTAAATCATTCGGGTGCCATTGAAAAGATCACCTTCTTTATGGAAGAGTGTAAACGCATGGGTATTAAAGTTCTTGGGCCCGATGTGAATGAAGGTTACGGTAAATTCAGTGTAATGCCAAATGGCGATATCCGTTTTGGAATGGCCAGTATCAAAGGAGTAGGTGAGAATGTGATCACAGCAATGGTTGAAGAGAGAGATACGAACGGGAAATTCACCAGCGTATTTGATCTGGCGCAACGCTTGGATAGCAAGACCATCAATAAAAAATCAATTGAAAACTTAGCCCTAGCGGGTGCATTCGATAATTTCGAAGGTATTCATAGAGCCATGTTCTTTAAAGAGGAAAACGACATGAATGCATCGTTAACCGAATTAATGATCAAATATTGCAATCAAACAAAAACAGGAAACGATACATCGCAAGCTTCATTATTTGGAGGTGATGAAGAAGTTGCAATAAGCGAACCGCAATTACCAAAAGTTGAACCTTGGGATATCTTAACCAAATTAAGTAAGGAAAAAGAAGTAGTAGGTTTCTTTATTTCCGGTCACCCACTTGATCCGTATCAACTGATCTTAAAACATCAGTGCAACGCCAATTGTGCGCAATTAAAAGCGGGCTTAGAGCCATTTAAAAATAAAGAAGTGACCTTTGGCGGAATTGTTACAGGCTTTGAACACCGCACCAGTAAAACAGGAAATGCCTTTGGCAAGATCATGATCGAAGATTATAACGGCAGTGTGGAGTTGATGTTGTTCTCTAAAGATTACGTGGAGTTCAATAAATTCATGGTGCAAAATTTATTTGTTTACGTAAAAGCCCGAATTCAGGAACGCTACAATCAACCAGGCAGCTTGGAATTAAAGATCCAGAAAATGGAGTTGCTAGAGAACGTAAAAGAAAGTGCATTCTCTAATCTTAAATTAAAAATGGAATTGGAAAGCATTACTGAACAATTCATCAATCAACTTGATCAGGTATTAGGATCGTATCAAGGAAAATGCAATGTTGAGTTTTATGTTGAGGATAAAAAAGAGAACATGAATGTGAAGTTATTCTCAAAGAAAAGTAAGATCGCCATTTCAGAAGAATTGATCAACGAGTTAAATAAGTTTCCAAATTTAGAATACGAATTAAATTAAACAACGCTTATATGCGCAAACTACTATTCTCCCTTTTATGCTTGATGTTCCTATCAGGTAATGCTCAAAAAAAAGAACAATTATCGAACGACACTATAAAGTTCATTAACGATCTTAATTTGTATTTCATTGATAATACCGGAAGCCGTATTGAAGCAGAGGGTTATATGAAAGATTTTATCACCAAATGGGAACAAAACTATGTAGCCGGTTATTTTAAAGAGATCATCATTAAAACATCTAATTTAATGGCTGCAAAACGTTTAAAGCCAAATCCATTCTTTTTAAGTTACTTTAATATCATTTACAATTACATCGAAAGTAAACAGCCATTTGAGAATTTTGAAAAATATCAAAAGTGTGCCGAGAAAATGATGAATAGTAAAGTGAATAAGAATATTCAGGACTTTTTAACGCTTGGCGAAAATGCATTTAAAGATAACATCCTTTACAAATCGCCATCATACATTTATTACTTAGCAGAGCACACCTATTCTTTTGAATACGATTCGGTACCAAAAGTTACAATGAAAAATGTTACTTTGATTGGCCTGAATCCGCGCGGAGATAGTATTGCTGTTGAAAACACAAATGGTGTTTATTATCCAAACACAGGAAGGTTTTATTGCAAAGGCGGTAAAGTAAGTTGGGCAAGATGCGGCTTGGATGCCGGTGTATTTGCTACTTTAAAGCGATTTGATATTGATTGCAAGGCCGGTAATTATACAAGCGACTCAGCAACTTTTGTTGGAAAGCAATTTTTTGAAAAACCACAATTAGGTAAATTAACTGATCGTATCATGACTGAAAACGGAGAAGCTACCTATCCTCGTTTTGATTCATACAGTAAACGATTAGTTGTAAAAAATATTTATCCGGATGTTGATTATGATGGTGGTTTTGGTATGCGTGGTCCTAAATTTGTAGGATCAGGAACTCCTGGTAGTCCGGCTAAGATCATTTTCAAACGTAATGGTGCAAAATTCCTTGAAGTTAGCGCACGTTCATTTGGTATGAGTAAAGAAAAAATTGTGACCAACCCTGCTTACATTAAATTCATCTTAGATAAAGATTCGATTACACATCCAGGTTTAAGTTTTACGTATCAGGTTGATAAAAGAAGGATCACCATGTTACGTTTAGATGATGGTTTACAAAAAACACCATTTAGCAATACTTTTCATATGCTTGATATGTATTTTGAGCAATTAACCTGGGATATAGATCAACCTTCCGTTAACTTTAATTTCTTACCAATTAACTTCCAAGGCGAGGCCTATTTTGAATCGGCAAACTTTTTTAGCAAAAGCAGATACGAGAATATTCGCGGGAACGATAACGCTAGTATTGTTCAAAAGATAAATGAATATTACACCACCACAGGCGATTCTGTTTTTACAGCTGTTGATCTGGCCAAATACATGAAATACTTAGCTGTAGATCTTCGTCCAATCTTATTTAAAGTAGCAATAAATGGTTTAGTTGATTATAATCCTGAAACTGATATCGTAAAAATTAAAACGCGTTTAAAAGATTATATCTTATACAACAAACACAAAAAAGATTATGACATTATCACCTTTCACTCGGTATTACCGGGTAAAGATAACGCCACTTTAAATTTAGTGAACAACAATTACGATCTAAAGATCAGAGGCGTTAAGGAAATACTTTTAAGTGATACACAAAAGGTTTTTGTATTCCCATTGAACCAGGAGGTAAACGTAAAAAAGAATAGAAATTTTGAATATAGCGGATTAACCTCTTCCGGTAAACTTGAATTTTATGGAAAAGATTTTTTATTTGATTACGAAAAATTCAAGATCAAAATGAATACCATTGATTCCATCCGGATCTTTGTGGTTTCGAACGAACCGGATATTAATGGGAATTATGCCTATAAACGCGTAAAAACGGTTATTGAAAATGCTAATGGTGAATTACGCATAGATGGACCAAGAAACAAAAGTGGTTGGGCAAAAGCGCCAACATTCCCTCAATTCCAAAGTTTTAAAGAAAGTTATACCTATTACGATAAACGATCAACCTTTAAAGGCGTTTATGATCGCGACAAATTTTATTTTAAGGTAGATCCATTTACACTAGATAGTTTAGATAATTTCAGAAATGAAAGTTTACAATTAGATGGTGATTTTTCTTCGGCGGGTATCTTTCCGAATTTCAGAGAGAAACTAACACTTCAAAAAGATTATTCACTAGGTTTTATACGCAAAACACCAGAAGGTGGCTTTCCAATTTATGGCGGTAAAGCAAATTACGACGCAGAGATCAGATTAAGTGACAGAGGTTTAAGAGGAACGGGTGATCTGAAATTTGGTCCGTCAACTTCACATTCAAACGATTTTCTTTTCTTCCCTGATTCAACCAACGCGGTGGCTCAAACATTTGATGTAAAAGAACAGGATTCGCCTGAGTTTCCGGTAACACATGGTGATACAGTTAAACTTCATTTCAAACCTTACAAGGATATTTTACAAACAACCAACATTAAAAAACCATTCAAGATCTATAAAGAAAAATCGGATTTTACAGGACGCTTTGATCTAACCAAAAAAGAATTAACAGGGAATGGCCGAGTGGATTTTGAAAAAGCCGATCTGGTTTCGGGGAAGATCCTATTTATTAAACGAAAGTTTTTTGCCGATACAGCAGACTTTCACTTAAAAGCCTTTAATGAAGATGGATTTACCTTCTCAACTGTAAACGTAAATTCTACTATTGACTTTGATAAACGCGAAGGACAATTTATTACAAATGGGGAGGGCTCGTATGTGCGCTTTGACAAGAACCAATACATTGCCTATATGGATCGTTTCAAATGGTTCATGGATAGTGAGGATATTGAATTGGGTGATGATCAAAAGAAACTGGATGCTAATGTTGAGAATGCCCTCGATTTGGAAGGTCCACAATTTATCAGTATCCATCCAAAACAGGATTCATTACGCTTTTTTGCACCAGCCGCTAAATACAACACACGTAAATACATCATCAATTGTAAGAATGTACCATTTATAAATGTTGCCGATGCACGTATTTTCCCTGATAACGGAGAGGTAACCATTTTTAAAAATGCGGTGATGGATACCTTAGAGAAAGCAAAAATCCTTGCTAATACTGTTACACGTTATCATACAATCAGAAACGTAACAGCGAATATTTTTGCGCGCAGATCTTATATTGCAAATGGCGAATACCAATACCTCGATGAGAATGATAATGCCTTTTTAATTAAATTCAATACTATTCAACCAGATACACAATTTCAAACCATTGCAACAGGTAAAATTGCCGAGAAAGATAAATTCAAGTTCAACGATTACTTTAGCTTTGCTGGAAATGTGCGATTAGAAGCAAGTAATCAATATTTATTTTTTGACGGTGGTACTCAAATTGTACACGGTTGTAAACGAATCAAAAAAGCTTATTTGAAATTCAACGGCGAGATCAATCCTAAAGATATCATGATCCCAATTCCAAAAGATGCCGTAGATATGAATGGCAGACCGGTTGTGAATGCCATCATGTATTCACTTGATACAACTGCTGTTTATTCAGGATTCTTATCCTTACGAAATGCGAGAAGTGACCGAGAATTAGTAAATGCTGATGGTTATTTAACTTTTGAAACCGAAGCAAAAGAATACCGAATTTCCAATAAAGAAAAATTGGTTGAACAAAATTTACCGGGTAATTACTTAAGTTTAAATACCGAAAATTGTAATGTATACGGCGAAGGTAAATTTGAACTTGGTGCCGATCTTGGTCAGGTTGAAGTGAAAACAGTTGGTAATGCCACTCACTTTTTAAATGATTCGGTTGATATCAATTTAATGATGACCTGTAATTTCTTTTTTGAAAGCAAGGCATTAAAAGCAATGGCAAAAGATCTGCAGATATATGCCAACAGTGCGCCTGCAACAGATTTCGGATCAGAATTCTTTACTAAAGGTTTAGCTGAATTTGTAGGAAAAGACAGAGCAGATAACTTAATCACCGAATTAAATTTAGATGGAAGCATACGTCGTTTTCCTGACGAAATTGAAAAAACATTTTTCTTTAATAAGTTAAACATGCGTTATAATCCTAGTAAAAAAGCGTTTATAACGGATGGCAATATTGGATTAGGGAATATTTTAAAGAACGAGATAAACCGTGAGTTTCCGGGTATGATCAAGATAGAGAAAACCAGGAACAAAAAAGACAGGATCTATATTTATCTATCGCCCGATCCAAACACCTGGTACTTCTTTGAATTTGTAAATGGTACCATGAAGGCTGTAAGTTCTAATCAAGAATTCAATAACATCATTAAAGAATTGAAGCCGAAAAGCAGAAAACAAGAAGTTGAAAAAGGACCATCTTTCCAATTTACCATTGGTAGTGAGGCTGCTAAAAACAATTTCGTGAGAAATAACATGACTGAAAAGGAAACAAAAGAGGAAAGCGGCGACGAGAATTAATAGTATTTTTACATTTCAAAAAATTGAATACATAGCACATGGCTAAGGCACAAAAAATAGTAGTTAAAAAAAGCTCAGCATCAACATCTGTTTACGATCGATTAAGTAAAACCTTATCTGAAAAACGTACATTTTATATCATTTTATTTTCAGGTATTGTTTTAGCATTAATAAATTTCAACGCACGTGTGAGTGAAGCGCACGACGATTCGTTATACATTGAAGCTGGTTATAAATATGTACATGAATTCCCGAATTATTATTACACGGCCAATGCGCCCATGTACCCTATGTTTTTGGCGTTATTAACGTTGATGTTTGGCACGAATTTGATCGTTTTTAAAATTTTCTCTCTGTTATTCTTTGTGATTGGTTCAGTTCTGTATTACAAGGCCATTGATAAAAAAGTACCTGAAATTTTAAAATACTTTGTTTTTACTTTCATATGCATCAATCATTTGATCTTGTATTATTCGAGTCAAACTTTTTCTGAAGCATTTTACATGGTTGTTCAGGCAACCTTCTTTTACTTCTTTTGCAATTACAACTTTGGAGATAACCCAATTAGTGATAACATTAAAATTGATTATAAAAGATGGTTATTCTTAGGCTTTTTAATGATGCTTCTTACCTTGGCTAAGAACATCTTGATATTTGGTATTGCCGCCATTGCTGCCTATTACTTCTTTAATAAAGAATACAGAAAACTGGCCATATCAATGGTATCATTCGGTATTTTCAAATTCTTATACGAGTTCATCAAAGGTTTGGTTTGGGGCGATTCGGCCATTCAGTACAAATCACAAATGGGTATACTCTTGAATAAAGATCCTTACGATGCATCTCAAGGTCAGGAAGACCTTGCAGGATTCATTGGTCGTTTTACCGATAACATTGGTTTGTATTTAGGAAAGCGCTTTTATCAGATCTTAGGCTTTATGGATGAGCAATACGCGGGAAGAGAAATGATCGAACAAAATGGAGAAATGGTTGCAAAGATGAGTCCGGCTTTAGTATTCTTATCCCTAATTGTTTTAGCACTTACTTTTTTTGGATTGTATAAAGCAATAAAGAATAAACAAACCATTATTACTTTTTTAGTTTTATTTGCAGGCACCATTTCATTCGGTACATTTTTTGTTTTACAGGCAAGATGGGATCAGCCACGTTTTATTATGGTACACATGCCGGCCTTATTGTTAGGTATTACTTATGGTTTATATGAGCTTTTAAAGAAAGATAATTTTAACCAACGTTTATTCATAGGTGTTTTATTATTAGTTACCGGCTCCATGTTCATCTCCAGCTTTTCGAGGGGTGTAAAGAATATTCCGATCGTAACCAAAAATTTAAAAGGCGATATTTATTACGGTTATACACCTGATTGGCAAAATTATTTAAAGATCAGTGCCTGGTGTGCCGATAGTTTGCCGCAATCAAGTTTAATTGCCTGCCGAAAAGCACCAATGAGTTTTGTTTACGGAAAAGGCAAGCATTTCTTTCCGGTGTATTCAGTTTTTGGCCGTGATCCAAACACTAATCAATCTAACCCTGATAGTGCTTTAGCGATTTTAAAGCGAAATCATGTAACGCACATACTTTTGGCTAGTTTACGTATCGATCCAACCAAAAACACCGGAGAGATCATAAATACCTTACACAACATTGCCTACCCTATCGCCCAAAAATACCCTGATAAATTGCGTTTGGTAAAAACAATCGGTGAAGTTGAAGAAGCATCGTTATACGAGATCAAGTACTGATATGGATTTTAATTACACGAAAATAAAAATTGGCAATTGGCTTTATAAGAATTGCTTTCCGCTTTATAATTTTACCTATACACGTTTTAAGAACAAGAACGATCATCATGAAATTGAGCTGCTTAAAAAGCTTATAAAACCCGGTGACCATGTGCTGGATATTGGCGCCAACATTGGCTTTTACGCCAAGATCATTTCAAACATTGTTGGGCAAAACGGAAAGGTATATTGCTTTGAACCCGATAAACCCAATTTTAATTATTTAGTAAAAAACACAAAAGGGATCAACAATATCTCTTTATTCAATTTGGCTGTTTCCGATAAAGCAGAAGTGATAAAGGTTTACAAATCAAAATTATTGAATGTAGATCATCGTACCTATCCTGTAAACAATTACGATTCGGTTGAAGAAATAAACGCGAACAGCATTGATGGATTATTGGAATTAAAGAAAATTGAAAAAGTTGATTTCATTAAAATAGATATACAAGGATTTGAATTGACTGCTTTTAAAGGGATGAAGCAGCTATTGACCTCCAACAAACACCTCAAGATCATAGCAGAATACTGGCCGCATGGCTTTAAGCGCGCGGGAACTTCTGCAATTGAATTCTTTGATTTTTTTGATCGGTTGAATTACAAATTCACATTGATTGACGAAGGCAAAACACAATTGATCACACGCGAATACATTGTTGACAACAACGACAAGCCTTTTGAATTTAGCTTTAATGTGTTGATCGAAAAAAAGTAATTACTTTGGTAAGGCGATCAGATCGGTACTGCCATTCTTTGGAATATACTTGGTGTAATTGGTAAGATCAACCTCTTTCTCGGTTTTAGTATCTACCAATCGGTAATTTAAATTCTTGAAATAGTTATAATAGAAATCAAACGAAATCTTTTTCTCATCCATTACGTATAATCCAATTTCAAAAATGATCACCGGTTTATATTTAGCAATGGCCTTATCTGCGCCTTTGAAAACCTCATACTCATGACCATCTGTATCGATCTTTATAAAATCGATCTTTTGAATTCCTTGCTTCTCCACAAAATCATTTAAACTGATCGAAGGAACGCCCTCTGAATTTTTTGGTGTACCTAAATGTACGGGATGATCGCTATCTCCTCTTTCCCCATTCACTTTCCAACTGCTATAAGCAACAATATTCGGATTAGCATCTGATCTTTCAGAAACAAATGAATTGATAACCGTTACATGTTTTGCCAATTCAGGATTCAATTCCAAATTACGCTTTAAGCGCTCTAAAGCATAAAAAGTAGGCTCAAAAGAATACACATTGCCTTTGGGAACCAATTTCGCGAATTGCATGGTCATTAACCCCACATTTGCGCCAATATCAATGATGGTAAAATCTTCCTTTATTTTAAGGAATGAATTACTGGTAATATGGCTTTGAAACTTGCCGAAAAGAAACAAGGATAATTCGATCCCTTCTGCCAGATCAACCTCGTATTTAACACCATCTCTGTCTATCACGCGTCTTTCCTTCCCTACAAACAAAGTAGTGAGTTTATACAGGATCTTTGCGCCAAAGATCTTGATACGTGTAATAGGTAGCCAGCTTTTAAACATTATAACGAAATATGAGATTACAAATATATATTAATTTTTAATTCCTTATTTTTACGGCACCATAATGGAGCCAATTACCAAAAATAAATTTAAAGACTACTTTAATTCAATTGCCAAAAAGCGCAAGAAACGCGTGGTTAGCAAGTATTATTGGCAAGAGATAACCGACTATTGCCATTATTACGCGCATGAAGATAGTTCGGTGTTAGAAGTTGGTTGCGGCAGTGGCGACCTATTGGCTAATATACCGGCTTCAAAAAAAGTAGGCATCGATTTTAGTGAAGAATACATTGCCTGGGCCAAGGAAAAACACGGTACAAAAAACATTGATTTTGTACTGATGGATGCCAACAATATTGAATTGAATCAAACCTTTGATCTCATTTTAGTAAGTAATTTAATTGGATTTGTTGACGATATTCAAAATGTGTTTGAGCAAATTAAAAAATGCTGCCATCCCAACACCAAGATCATTGTTCAATATTACAATTCGTTTTGGGAACCTGTTATAAAATTTGCCGAAGCTATTGGTTTAAAACAACGTACACCTTGGCAAAACTGGTTAAGTACCCGCGACATTAATAATTTATTATTTGTGTCAGGATTTGATGTGTTCCGCAACACCAAACGTTTGATCTTTCCACTTTACATTCCACTTCTTTCATTTATTTTAAATAAGTACTTCGCTAAATTTCCGTTTTTCCGCTTTTTCAGTTTTAATATTTACAGTTTTGCTAAACTATTACCTGAAACACATAACGAAGCCTACGAGAATAAATATTCCACTACAGTTGTAATTCCGGCACGTAATGAAAGTGGCAATATTGAGAATGCAATCTTGCGCTTACCAAAATTTGGCAAACATGTTGAGATCATTTTTATAGAAGGTAATAGTACCGATGATACATGGGCAAAGATCCAGGAGATACAGAAGAAATACGCCGCTACGCATGATATAAAAATTGGTCAGCAAAAAGGTAAAGGAAAAGCCGATGCCGTTCGTGAAGGTTACAAAATTGCTACCGGTGATATTTTAATGATATTGGATGCCGACTTAACAGTACCACCTGAAGATATTCCTAAATTTTACAACGCCATTGCCAGTGGTAAAGGTGATTTTATTAATGGTACCCGTTTGGTTTATCCGATGGATAAAGAAGCCATGCGTTTCTTGAATTACTTGGGAAATCATTTCTTTAGCTGGGCCTTTACCTGGTTATTGGAACAACGATTTAAGGATACACTTTGTGGTACTAAAGTGATGTTCAGAACAGATTACATTAAACTGACCAAGAACAGAAAGTACTTTGGTGAATTTGATCCATTTGGTGATTTTGATCTTTTATTTGGCGCACACAAACTAAATTTAAAAATTGTTGAAGTGCCTATTCGTTATCGCGAGCGTACCTATGGCGAAACAAACATTTCACGCTTTAAGCATGGCTTGATATTATTGCGCATGTGTGCATTTGCGAGTAGAAAATGTAAATTCATTTAATTACACTTTTATCTTTTCGCCTAAAAATTTTGGTTTTGTGTTTAGCACATACACATCCAATATACATTTAACCTTCGCGAAAACTTCTCTGAACTTCACTTTCAATTGGTTTTGATACATCACATTACTGGCATTATAACCAAATGCCGCCACACCATTTTTTCGTGCAATAAAAACAGCGCGATCGTTATGAAATCGTTGCGACACAACCATAACTGAATCTAAACCAAAAACATCTTTGGCTCTGATCATGCTGTCAAATGTTCGCAAACCCGCGTAATCCAATACTAAAACAGAATCCGGCACTCCCATATTCATCAATGCTTTTCGCATCATCTTGGGTTCATTATAATAATCCTTACTGTTATCTCCGCTTAAAATGAACTTTTTTACTTTACCATAATGATACAGATCATACGCAGCCTTCATTCGATTGGTGAAATAGGAATTTGAATCGCCATTGGCTCGCTTATTGGATGTACCCAGTACCAAGGCCACTCTTACTTTTGGAAGCTTATTGATATCGTGATACAAATAAGGAGCGGCTTCTTTTTCAAGAAAATAGTTACAATACCAAACAATACAAAATACGAAAAGCAGAAAAATAAAAATACGTTTTCTTGTAAATTTTGATCGGATGGTTTTTAAAAATGTTTTCATTTAATGAAATACATATCTGCACAAACAAAAAGGGAGAAGACCACACTGGCTATACCGTTAGTGGTGCCAAAGGCTAAATTAACTCTGCTCAGATCGTTTGGTTTTACAATACTGTGCTGGTACCATAAAAGTGAAATAAAAATAATGGCGCCGATCATATACAACCAGTGAAAACCACCTACAAAGTAACTTGCAACAACAATTAATGCCACTACCACATGCATGATCTCCGATAATCGCAATGCCTTTGCAGTTCCTAAAAGAACAGGTATTGAATTCAAACCCTGACTTCTATCAAACGCTTCATCCTGCAAGGCGTATATAATATCAAAACCTCCAACCCATAAAAAAACAATGGCGCTAAATAAAATTGGAGCAACAGCAAACTGTTCGGTTAAGGCTAAATAAGCGCCAATTGGAGCCAAACTTAATCCTAATCCTAAAACCAAATGGCATAGTGGCGTAAAGCGCTTGGTGTAGCTGTATCCAAGCACTACAAACAATGCAACCGGACTCAAATACAAACACAAAGGATTAATGAAATAAGTACAAATAACGAAAGCAACACTGCAAACAATTACAAACGTTAATGCGGCATTTGCGCTTATGATGCCCGCCGGTATTTCGCGAATGGCAGTGCGTGGATTTTTTTCATCGAACTTACGATCGATATAACGGTTAAAGCCCATAGCAGCACTACGCGCAAAAACCATACACAAAACCACCATAATTAGTTTTTGTAACGAGAAAACTGCCTCACCACTGTGTATGGCCAGAAAAAAGCCAATAATAGCAAAAGGTAATGCAAATACAGTATGACTGAATTTAATGAGGGATAAATAATGATTAACCTTTTGGATCATGTTTGTTACAAATTTAGGGTTATTGCTTGATTTGGCCACTTATTTCACGAATTTTCACAAAGCCATTTAAATATAAAAAACACTTATGATGTCGTTTTGTTAAGTAAAATATAAGTTTTAGCAATAAACGCACTTTTTCTTACCTACCTCGTGCATGCATGGCTAAAAAAATGTATTTTTGGCCTTTAATTTTTAACGATATGTCAGCAAATTCAATCAGCAACAAAGGTCCGATTTCAAACTTTGTTAATCACCATTATAAACATTTTAACGCAGCCGCATTAGTTGATGCTGCAAAAGGATACGAAACACATTTAACTGAAGGCGGTAAAATGATGGTAACCCTTGCCGGTGCCATGAGTACAGCCGAGTTAGGAAAATCATTAGCGGAAATGATCCGTCAGGGTAAAATTGATATCATTTCATGTACAGGTGCCAATTTAGAGGAAGACATCATGAATTTAGTGGCACACAGTCATTATAAGCGTGTGCCTCACTACCGTGATCTTTCGCCACAGGATGAGTGGGATCTATTAGAGAACCACTACAACCGCGTAACAGATACTTGTATTCCTGAAGAAGAAGCTTTTCGTCGTTTACAAAAACACATTCACAAAATATGGAAAGATGCAGATACTGCAGGCGAGCGTTATTTTCCGCATGAATACATGTACAAGATCTTATTAAGTGGAGAGTTAAAACAATATTATGAGATCGACCCTAAAGACAGCTGGATGTTAGCTGCTGCAGAACGCAATTTACCAATTGTGGTACCGGGTTGGGAAGATAGTACCATGGGTAACATTTTTGCATCATACGTGATCAAAGGTGAGATCAAAGCAAGTACTATGAAGAGTGGTATTGAATACATGGCTTGGTTGGCAGATTGGTACACAAAAAATTGTGGTGGCAAAGGCGTTGGCTTTTTCCAAATTGGTGGCGGTATTGCAGGTGATTTTCCTATTTGCGTAGTTCCAATGTTGTACCAGGACATGGAAATGCATGACGTTCCATTCTGGAGCTATTTCTGCCAGATCTCTGATTCAACTACATCATACGGTTCGTATTCAGGTGCTGTTCCTAACGAAAAAATCACATGGGGTAAATTAGATATCACAACGCCTAAATTCATTGTTGAAAGTGATGCTACCATTGTGGCACCATTGATCTTCGCTTGGATATTGGGATGGTAAAAAAAATTACGGGTTTATTGTTTGAGGTTTCTGGTCACTGAACAAGAAACTAGAAACTTCAAACTAAAAACTTAGTACCCATACTTCTCTTTCCAGATCTGCTGAAGCAATTTTCTCTGTTCGGCTTCTCTGGCGTTGTTTCCGGGTTCATACAATTTACTGCCTTTGATCTCTTCCGGCAAAAATTCCTGATCAACAAAATTATTCTCGTAACTATGGGCGTACTTGTATTCCTTCCCATAGTTCATTTCCTTCATCAACTTGGTTGGCGCATTTCGCAAATGCAAAGGTACCGGCAGATCACCCGTTTTATCAACTATTTCATAAGCATTGGCAATGGCCATGTAACTCGAATTACTTTTTGCGGATGTAGCTAAATATACCACACACTGACTCAATATGATTCGCGCTTCAGGCATACCAATGATATTGACAGAGTCGAAACACGTCTTAGCCATTAACAAAGCATTCGGATTGGCATTACCAATATCTTCACTTGCTAAGATCAGCATGCGTCGTGCAATAAAAGAAATATCTTCTCCGCCTTTTAGCATACGCGCCAAATAATACAAGGCCGCATTCGGATCACTTCCTCTTATTGATTTGATAAATGCAGAAATGATATCATAATGCTGTTCTCCATTTTTATCGTATAAAGCTAAATTCTGCTGAATGGTTTGCAATACCAATTCGTTAGTAATGTCTATCTCATCTGAAGTTGAAGCATTCACTACGATCTCCAATGCATTCAATAATTTGCGGGCATCTCCTCCACTCACCCTGATCAATGCATCCGTTTCCTTCAATTCAATTTTTTTCTTTTTTAAAACCTCATCTTTTTCAATGGCATGTTTTAAAATTCCTATCAACTCCTCCTCACTTAAATGTTCTAAAACATAGATCTGACTTCGAGAAAGTAAAGCGGGTATAACTTCAAAGGATGGATTTTCGGTTGTAGCACCGATCAATGTAACTACTCCTTTTTCAACTGCGGCTAATAACGAATCTTGCTGAGATTTACTGAAACGATGGATCTCATCAATGAACAAAATTGGCTTTTCGGCATTGAACATATTCTTATCCGAAGCCTTTTCAATTACTTCACGCACATCTTTCACCCCACTGTTAATGGCACTTAAAATATAAAACGGACGTTTTAACTCATTGGCAATAATTAAGGCCAGGCTTGTTTTCCCAACGCCTGGCGGTCCCCAAAAAATAATGGATGGCAGCAACTTGTTTTTGATGGCGTTGCGCAAGGCACTCCCCTCTCCGATGATCTTTTTCTGACCAACGTAATCGCTCAAACCCTGCGGCCGTAACCTTTCTGCCAATGGTTGCATGTTAATTTATTTTAACTAATTAGGTGTAAGTTTATTGTAAATATATTACTATATTAGCAATACTTAATAACATTATATTATGAAAATTAAAGCCCTTCATAAAGTTTCATTGCTTATTTTACTTAGCTTTTATACTTTAAATTCCTTCGCACAAACTGCCGAAAAAGATCCATTGAACAAGCGTTTATTTAACATGAGTTTAAACGAGGTAAAAGATGGTGTTCCGCAAAAAAAACTACTACAAGACAAATTAGAGTTCAAAGGCGGTAAATTGTTCAGCGATATTTTAAATGAAAAATTTGGTTACAAATGGATCAAATACCGAATTGAAAAAGACTCAATTTATACCGATTCTACAGATACTGAAGTTCGCTTTTTAGCAATTGAAGCAACTTCAACCGACGAAAGCAATCAAACAGTAATGATCTCTTTAACTACTTTGGAGTGGGATATTGAAGGAACCTATAAGATCACAAAAAACGACAAAATAAAAAAGCATTTTGAGGTAACAGGCCGCGAAAAAGGCGGTAAACCTAAGAAGAACAAGAAAAATCCTCCTGAAAAAATGAAAATGGAAGGTGAGGCCACTGAACCAAAGAAGGAATAGATTGTTGTTAATACATGAATAGATTCAAACAAAAATTTAAAATAGCTGTTACATTAGTTGCAGCTATTTTTTTTGCAAGCGCTTGTGCGCAAAACGATCAAACAAAAAACAAAATGGAAGATAAAGCCTCAACCAACAACACTACAGCTACTAATATTGATACCGCTACTTTTGGCGCCGGATGCTTTTGGTGCGTGGAGGCAGTTTTTCAGCGTTTAAATGGTGTAATTAGTATTGAAAGCGGTTATAGCGGAGGCTCGATCAAAAATCCGGCCTATCGTGAGGTTTGTATGGGAACAACTGGACATGCCGAAGTATGCCGCATATTGTTTGATAAAACAAAGGTTAGTTTTGATGAATTACTGGAAGTGTTTTGGAAAACGCATGACCCTACAACGCTTAACCAACAAGGAAATGACATTGGCACCCAATACCGCTCTGTTGTTTTTTACCACAATGATGAACAAAAAAAATTGGCTGAAAAATATAAGGAAGAGATCAATAAAAGTGGCGCATACCCTAACCCTATTGTAACAGAAATTAGTCCGCTTATTAACTACTTCAAAGCCGAAGATTACCACCAGAATTATTTCAATCAAAACGGACAGGAAGGTTATTGCCGATATGTGATACAACCTAAGGTGGAAAAGTTCGAGAAGATCTTTAAGAATAAATTGAAGAAGTAATTTCTCGAAATAAAAAACAAAAATTCACATTATAAAAAAAGCTCCATCAAAATTGATGGAGCTTTTTAATTTTAATACTTATCATTAAGCTAATACACTTCTTGAAATTACGATACGTTGAACCTCACTGGTTCCTTCGTAGATCTGAGTAATCTTTGCATCACGCATCAAACGCTCAACATGGTATTCTTTTACATAACCGTAACCACCATGAACCTGAACTGCTTCAGTTGTTACCCACATTGCGGTTTCAGATGCAAAAACTTTTGCCATTGCGCTTTCTTTATCAAAAGGTAAATGCTGGTCTTTTAACCAAGCTGAACGGAATATCAATAAACGAGCTGCTTCAATACGTGTTGCCATATCGGCTAACTTAAATTGAATTGCCTGATGTTTGCTGATCTCTTTACCAAATGCTTTTCTTTCTTTTGAATATTGTAATGCCAATTCGTAAGCACCACTTGCAATTCCTAAAGCTTGCGCAGCAATACCAATACGGCCACCGCTTAATACTTTCATTGCAAACTTAAATCCAAATCCTTCTTCACCAATACGGTTTGCCTTAGGCACTTTAACGTTCTCAAACATCAATGAATGTGTATCGCTGGCGCGGATACCCATTTTATTTTCTTTTGGTCCAACTGTAAAGCCCGGAGTTCCTTTTTCAATGATCAAACAGTTAATTCCTTTATGACCTGCCTCTTTGTTTGTTTGAACCATTACCAAATAAACTGAAGCACTTCCACCGTTAGTGATCCAGTTTTTTGTACCATTAACAACGTAATGATCACCTGCATCAATACCTGTAGTACGTTGTGATGTTGCATCACTTCCTGCTTCAGGCTCACTTAAACAAAATGCCCCAATGATCTCACCTTTTGCTAAAGGCACTAAATATTTTTGTTTTTGCTCTTCTGTTCCAAATTGCTCTAATCCCCAGCATACTAATGAATTATTCACACTCATAATTACGCTGCAGCTTGCATCAACTTTACTGATCTCTTCCATTGCCAATACATAAGAAACAGCATCCATACCGCCTCCGCCGTACTTCGTATCTACCATCATTCCTAAAAATCCTAACTCACCCATTTTCTTTACTTGCTCAGTAGGAAATTTTTGGTGCTCATCACGCTCGATCACTCCCGGCTTTAATTCGTTTTGTGCAAATTCTCTTGCTGCCTTTTGGATCATTAAGTGCTCTTCAGTTAAATCAAAATGCATAGTATTTATTTTAAAGTTTTTGACTAATTTTACTTGTGCACAAATATAACAGTACTGAGGCATTTTACAACATAATTTATCGACTATTTCATTGCATAATCAACAAAAAATAAAGTCTGTTTTAGGGATAATGAGCGGCACATCGCTTGATGGTTTGGATTTAGCCCTATGCAACTTTAATGCAAACGGAACTGGCTACGAACTTGTGAAAGCCGTAACTATTGAATACTCAACAGATTGGAAAAACAAGCTCCGGTCTGTTCATCAATACACAGCGGAAGCCTTTGCTGAATTGAATTTTACCTATGGCAAATTCATTGGTGAAGAGGCATCTAAATTTTTAAAAACAAACAAACTAAGTGCCGATGCTTTAGCCAGCCATGGTCATACCATTTTTCACCAACCACAACTTGGATTTTCAACACAAATAGGCAGTGGTTCAGCCATTGCAGCATTTAGCGGCTTAACAACCGTATGTGATTTTAGAAGTTTGGATGTTGCTTTGGGCGGACAAGGGGCACCTTTAGTACCTATTGGCGACAAATTACTTTTTCACGAATATGCTGCATGCCTTAATATTGGGGGTATTGCGAATATTTCTTATGATAATGAAAGTGGCGAAAGAAAAGCCTATGATATTTGTGTGGCAAATATGGTATTTAATTATTTGGCCGAAAAAATGAACATGCCTTATGACAAAGACGGCCTTATTGCTCTAAGTGGAAACACGATCCAGGCTTTGCTAAGCGAATTGAATGAACTCGACTATTACAAGCAAAAAGGCGCTCGCTCACTAGGATTTGAATGGTTTGAAAAATACATTTTACAGCTTTTAAATAAATACAAGGATCATTCCACAGAAGATCTGATGGCCACTTTTAATGAACATTCTTCCATTGCCATTGCAAATGTGTTGAATGAGAACCATCTTAAAAACATATTGATCACCGGTGGCGGGGCGTATAATAAAAAACTCATCGCTAATATTAAAAATAAAAGCACAGCGCATTTGATCATACCCGATGCAACGGTAATAAATTTTAAAGAAGCGTTGATCTTTGCGTTTTTAGGGTATTTACGTTTGAACGAACAAACAAACACCTTAAGCAGTGTGACCGGCGCAAAACAAAACAGTATTGGCGGAGCAGTTTATTTATTTAACCAATAAATTAATTTGAAAAGAATAGTAAACATAATCATTACGTTTTTTGCTTCACTTGTAGCAGTTGGACAAATTTCTCCTTTGAAAGTGAATGGCAAATGGGGCTTTACAAAGGATGGGGCTGAATTTATTCCGGCAAAATACGATACCGTTATTGGATTTGATTCAGTAAAAAAAGTTTGCATGGCTTGTATTAAAACGCAAAAACCATCACCAAACAAATTCATTAAAATGAATACTACTGTTACTGTTTGCAAATACATTAACGACCGCAACGAGCCGCTCATTATAAAAGTAAAAAACGACACAAGCGGCTATTTCAATTTCACAAGATCTGCCGTGGCTAATTACGGAAGTCACAGAAATTGCATCATTGTAACATCATCAAAAGACGGAAAAAAATATGTGGTGGATAATCAATTAAAGCAGATCACATTTACAGGGTATGATGAAGTGATCCCACTTTCTATCAAAGATCATTACATGGTTGAGAATAAAACTACAGGCGCATCTTATTTAAATGGTGTAGTTGACAAGAATGAAAAAATGCTCATACCAATGGAATATACACATATTAAATCAAATCCGTTCGACACCCTTTTTATAACCTGTACGGCGCAAATACGTCTAAACGGACAAGATGATGTTTACGACCTGAACGGAAAAAAAATTCACACCTATAACCGACATGTAGATAATGCCACTAAGAATTTTATCATACAAAAAGTTTTTGAACCAAGTGAACACTACATTATACTTGACCTAAAGACCAATAAAGAAAAGAATATTTATGCCGAAGATATTACCTACCTTGGAAATGATATGGTGAATATCAAGATAAACGGTAAATACAATAAATGTAATTTGTTTGAGTTAGACACTTATAAATTTTTGAATCATGAATAAAATTAGAATTGCAATTAATGGATTCGGACGCATTGGTCGTGTTTATTTACGCAATGCCATCAACAATCCCAATATTGATATTATTGCCATTAATGATATTACTGATGCAGAAACCTTGGCGCATCTATTGAAGTATGATTCGGTTCATCGCGCATTTGATGGGACTGTAAAAGCAGGGAAAGATTCAATTGAAGTAAACGGGAAAGTGATCAAGATCACATCTTCAAAAGACCCATCTACCCTGCCCTGGAAAGAATTGAACATTGACGTGGTGATCGAATCAACCGGACATTTCACCGATGAAGAAAGCGCCATGAAACATGTTAAGGCAGGCGCAAAAAAAGTGATCTTATCAGCACCTGCAAAAGATGATTCTATTAAATCGATTGTTTTAGGTGTGAATGATCATATACTTACCAAAGATGATATTATCATTTCAAATGCCAGTTGTACAACCAATTGCGCAGCGCCCATGTTAAAGGTGTTGGAACAGTTTGGAATTGAAGATGCGTTTATTACCACGGTACACTCTTACACAAATGATCAACGCATACACGATGCACCGCATAAAGATCTGAGAAGAGCGCGCGCAGCGGCCATGAGCATCATACCAACTTCTACAGGCGCGGCAAAAGCCATCACAAAAATATTCCCTGAATTAGATGGGAAGATCGGTGGATGCGGTATGCGCGTACCTGTGCCGGATGGTTCATTAACAGATATCACTTGCGTGCTCGAAAAAATCCCAACTGCAGAACAGATCAATAAGGCATTTAAAGATGCTTCTGAAACATATTTAAAAGGTATTTTACAATATACCGAAGACCCTATTGTTGGCGTTGATGTTATTGGTAATCCTCACAGCACTTTATTTGACGCGGAGTTTACAAGTGTTGTGAACAACCTTGTAAAAGTAATTGCCTGGTATGACAACGAATGGGGATACAGTAACAGATTGGTTGAATTAACGGAGAAATTATTTAAATAATTCTACCGTTTACTTTCCATGACATGCTGAAACTTCTCAATAAAAGCCATTGGTTCTTTGTTTTTGTGATCATCGGGCAGATGTTAATATACAATTATCCCTACATCCTTAAATTAGAACCCAGAACAATTCATGCATGGCGACAATTTGATTGTCTATCTTTTGCCCAGAATTTTTATAATAATAATGCAACTTTACTTTCTCCCGCATTAAATAATTTGGGTCATACAGGAAATGGTAAATCTGTAAGTGAATTCCCCATAGTACCAATGATAATTGGCAATATTTGGAAAATTACAGGAATCCATTCGTGGATTTATAAACTAGCTAATTTAATTTTTCTTTTCCTAGGATTATTCTATCTCTACAAACTTTTCATATTAGAACTCAATGATAAGATCGTTTCAACCTTACTTACAGGGATCATTTTTACTTCGCCAATTCTTTCTTATTATGGGGTTTCAACTATTAGTGATATTCAAGCCTTTTCATTCTCAATAGCAGGGTTTTATCATTTCTCCTCCTGGCTAAAGAACAAGAAATCCAATTCACATAAAATATCCGTATTACTTTTTCTGATGGCAGGTTTAATTAAAGCTTCATCTATAATATTATTCACAACCTATATAATTATATACTTAATTCATGAATACAGAAATGTAATAGAACTATTTAATTCAAAATTTAAACTTCAAATTGCCCTTTTACTTATATCTCCTTTTTTCATCTGGATCAGTTGGTTTTTGTACGCAAGAAATTATAATCTTGAAAATAATTCTGAATTCTTTTTGGTGGGAATTTTACCAATTTGGGATTACGACATTGCATATATAAAGTCTAATTTCGAGAAATTATTTAATAATTTATTACCAGAGTTACTTAATCCGGCGGTATTCATTTTGCTTTTAATTGGCCTGTTTTACACCTTGATTTATTCTGACAGAAAAGATCATAAGCTAACAATATCCTTATGTATTTTAAATTTTTGTGGATTTATTGCTTTGTTCTTTGGTGCAATGGACGTTCATGATTACTATTTCATTTCGCCTTTTATACTATTGATTATTTCACTTTTATTTATTTCAAAAAATTGGTTTGAAAAAATCAAATTAAATTATTACCCTATCCTGCTTTTCAGTTTAATATTGATCCTTTTGGTCAATAGTTATTTAACTGGAATAAAAACCTGGAAAAAAATAAACGATAACGTGAATGATTCTACCGATTTCATGGTCTTTAATGAGTTTCAAAGAAAAAACAACTTTTGGATCTATTGGCTAGATCGAGAACAATTTAAAAAATTGGAAAATATGAATATTCCAATGGATAAATTAGGGATAGATAAAAATCAAAAAGTTTTTTGTTTGGGAGATTTTACTATCAACAGATCTCTTTATTTAATAAATAGAAGGGGTTACTCAAATTTCAATGTATCTATTGAAAAAACTCCATTATTTATTAATGAGCATAGTGATATTAAGTTTGTATTATTAATTAATCACACGTTGAAAAAAGACAGCCTGCTTCAATCTCTACTTAAAAACAAAATTTACGAAGAGGATAACCTTTCAATTTATAAGGTCAACTAGTTAATTCCGGATCTTCATCTGCAGGCTTGATGTAATTGCTGATCACACGATGTAGCAAATAGATCATTGGGATCAATGCAACGGCTACTATTAACTTGAATACATAACCAATGGCTGCGTTATGTAGGAACTCACCAAACGACCAATTACCCGGCAATACAAAGGCAATGAACTGCACAATGAACGTGTCAAATAACTGACTGATAACGGTACTTGCCGTTGCTCTGAACCAGATCATCTTTCCGTTGGTCATGCCCCTGAAAACCCAAAAGAAATACACATCAACCAACTGAGAACATAAGAAAGCAACAATGCTACCAATGATGATCCACTGACTTTGACCAAATACCGTTTTAAATACTGTATCATTAACCGGACTAAACGAAGTTGCCGGCATGTTAATTCCAATCGTTATTAAAAAGTAGGTATAAATGATCAATCCAATGGTTATGAAAGTGAGTTTTCTTACACCGCTCTTGCCATAATATTCATTGATCAGATCGGTCATAACAAAAACAACCGGCCATAAAATAATTCCTAAACTTTGTGTGAACAATCCAAAAAACTGTACAAGCTTACCTCCTATTAATTCGGCAACAATGGCATTGGTCACAAAAAATCCGGCGAGGATTACAAATACAATATCTTTTCTGTTTGATAAATTCATTATTGCTCAACCTTAGGATACAACAAATAAAACATACCTAAGCATAACAGTAAATTCAAAACAATGTTCAATCCGGCCCATAAAACGTTTCCTTGTTTCAATAACAGAAAAGTTTCGTAACTAAAGGTTGAAAAGGTGCTCAATCCGCCGCAAATGCCCGTTAAAACAAGCAGCTTAAAAGATGTAGATGTTTCAAACTTATCGGCAAATAGTTTAAATGAAACGGCAAAAATAATACAGGCAGTTACATTAGAAATTAAAGTTGATAGTGGTAACAACAAAGTGCTTTTTTGAAACATCAATCCCAAAACATATCTAAATAAACTTCCTAATCCACCACCTATAAAAACGGCAATAAAATTCATGGAATTAAATTAAGAAAAATAAGGATAGGTTGATAAAAGGAAATAGGAATTAGCGTTCTTTTTACACGTCACCCTGAAATCGTTTCAGGGTCTCAGTATCTCACTTTTTTAAGAACTGAGATGCTGAATCAAGTTCAGCATGACATGAACCATCGACTATTTAATTGCTAAAAACAAAAATCATTTCAAACCGGCACGACGTTGTTTTTCTTTCATGATCAAACCAAGCTCACGACCTGTTTGTCCTTTTACACTTGTGTTTTCCTGTGCTCTGCGTATCAAATAAGGTAACACCTCTTTTACCGGTCCGTAAGGCACATACTTAGCAACGTTGTATTTGCCTTGCGACAAGTTGTAACTGATATGATCACTCATTCCTAACAACTGCGAAAAGAAAATACGCTTATCATCATTTGCAATTTGTTTAGTGGCCATTAACTCAACCAATTTTAAACTGCTGGCTTCATTATGTGTACCGGCGCAAAGCGCCATGTTTTGAATATTATCTACACAAAATGCCAACGCTTTATCGTAATCAACATCACTTGATTGCTTATCTTTTTGAATTGGTGAAGGGTAATTCATTTGTGCGGCGCGCTCGCGCTCTTTTTCCATATAAGCACCTCGTACCAATTTAGCACCAACCTTATATCCGCCTTTATTACCCATCTCCATCGACTCTTTTAAATACTGTAAACGATCGTGGCGGTATAATTGAAATGTATTGTAAACAATAACTTTTGTTTTATTATATAAAGCCATGTTCTCATTAGCTAAATCATCAATGGCTTGTTGTATCCAACTTTCCTCGGCATCAATAAACAAAGGCTGATCGGCTTCAAAAGCGGCTTTACAAATTGTATTAACCCTGCTTCTTACCTTTTCCCATTCCTGTTTTTCTGCCTCGGTTAAGTTTTCTTTTGCTGTTACTTTTCTAAGCAGTTCAAAACGTGCCAAACCGGTAACTTTAAATACGCAGAACGGGATGTATTTATGATCTTTTGCTTTTTTAATGGTATCCAATGTTTCAGTAACACAATGGTCAAAATCTGTTTCGCTTTCTTTCCCCTCAACACTATAATCTAAAATGGTTCCGATATTAAATTTGCCTAATTGCTGAATGGTGTGTTCGCAATCATTAATGTCTTCACCTCCAACAAATTGTTTGAATATGGTATTCTTGATCAACCCTTTAAAACCAATATTTAAAGCCAAAGGGGTAACTTTTGCGCCAAATTTAACCAATGCGGGGTTGCCTATTAATTTAAACAACCAATAAGAGCGCTTTAATTCGCCGTCAGATTTGGCTTTAAAGGCTATTTCTGTGTTATTGAACGAAATCATGGCACAAATATAAAGAGTTAATGGTATAAAATCCTGCTTTTGGTCATTTATTGTACCCTGGCCAAGGGTTTAATTAAATGGGTGTAAATTGTTAATAACTATTTATATGGCTTTTCTCTTAATACTATATTTTAGTTCTCATGTCAGCAGTACAGCAACAAGAAGAAACCGAAAAGCTTTACTATACAATTAGTGAAGTTTCACAGCTATTCGATATTAACGCTAGTACCATTCGTTTTTACGAAAAAGAGTTCAACCTAAAGCCTACCAAAAACAAAAAAGGTAACCGCTTATTTACCCGTAAGGATATTGAGAGTTTATATAAGATCGTTGATCTTGTTAAAAGCAAAGGATATACCTTACAAGGCGCCAAAGATCAATTGAAGAAATTTGACAAGAGCAGCCAGGAAGAAGTAAAACAACAGGTTATTGAAAAATTATTGGCTATTAAGGCGCAATTATTAAAGATCAAAGAACAACTTTGATCGTAAGGCACACACTATTTCAAGCAGTTTTACGTTTTTATCCTAAATTTGCTCAATTAAACTAATAGTCACCCTGAGCGGAGTCGAAGGGCGTTCATTTGCAGACATTTTCGTGTCATACTTCGACTCCGCTCAGTATGACCGCTATATAAAACTTGAAAAAATTCGCATCATATTTCATTGTATCACTTATAGCTTTGTCTTTTGCATTTGAATTAAGCTCATGTAAAAAAGATAAGTTGATCACCGATCCTTCTGCCAAACTTGATTTCTCGGCAGATTCGGTTCTTTTTGATACTGTTTTTACAACCATAGGTTCAAGTACCAGAAACATACGAGTGATCAATAAGAACAAACAACGTGTAAAGATCAGTAACATTTCATTGGCTAAAGGCAATTCTTCTCAATTTATTATTAATGTTGATGGGGCTAAAGGAATAAGCTTTAACGATGTGGAAATTGCTGCAAATGATAGTTTATATATTTTTATTCAGGTTAATGTAAATCCAACCAACTCCAATTCTCCTCTAATCATTTCCGATGCCATCAATTTTAGCGTGAATGGCAATTCGCAAGCAGTTTATTTAGAAGCGTGGGGACAAGATGCCTATTATCATTACCCGAAATTTGCCATTAAATTTAAAGATGGCAGCTACCTACCTTACTCCATTATTAGCAGCAACCCAAATGTTGATACCACCTGGAATAACGATAAACCGCATGTGATCTACGGATGGCTGGTAGTGGATAGTGCGCAAAAACTAACCATAAATGCAGGTACGCGCTTATATTTTAATAACAAAGCCGGCTTATGGGTTTACCGTTACGGCACTTTAAAAGTTAAAGGTACCTTGGGGAATGAAGTTTTATTTACCGGCGCACGACGAGAGAAAGAATACTTGGATGAACCCGGACAGTGGGATCGTATTTGGATAAACGAAGGTAGTTTGAATAACGAGATAAATTATGCCATCATTAAAAATGGATACATTGGTGTACAGGCTGAATTATTGGGAACTAATTTTAGTGACCCTAAACGGGTAAAAATAACCAATACTAAAATTCAGAACATGAGCAAGTGGGGTATTTATGGCTTTGCATTTAATATGTATTGTGGTAATAATGTGATCGTAAATTGTCAGGAACATTGTGTGAATTTAGCACTCGGTGGTAATTACACATTTATACACAACACCATTGCAAACTTTTGGGATAAAGAAGAAACCCGAACATTAGCAGCGCTGAACATTAATAATTATACCGAGGCTCAGGTATTGCCTTTAGATACCTGTTATTTTGGAAACTGTATCATTGATGGATCATTAACAAATGAAGTAAGTTTAGATATTAAATCTGATCAAACATTTCCTCCAAAATTCTTTTTCAGCAGCTGTGTGATCAAATCACCATTAAGCACCTCTGATGCTACAAAATTTGATGGTAATAAAATGAATGTGCCATGTGATTTTACAAAAAGTTCGGGGTACGATTTCACTTTAGGCCCTAACACCCAGGCTGGCCCTGTAACCGGCACCAATTCGGCAACAGATGCAGCTAAATTTCCTTTAGATATCAAAGGCTTACCAAGAAATAGTCCTTATTTTGCCGGAGCATATATTAAGTAAAAAAAGTAGACCTTTTTTTTCATACCTTTGGTGTACCAAAAATTTTATACAATGAAAGACGTTTTTATGGTTCACCTCTCGTTGCCTGAACATTTCAATAGCGAAATGTGGGATGTTATTCCTGCTCAACGTAACATGGTAAATCAATTAATGGAAAAACGTGTGATATTGAATTATTCGCTGGACATGGATCGTCGTAACTTATGGATATTTATGGAGGCAAGCGACATCAATGAAGTAAACTCGATCATTAAAAAATTCCCCATCATAAAATTTGTAACCATCCGAATTCATGAATTGGCCTTTTATGATTCGGCTCCTGTTGGCTTACCGGAATTGATCTTAAATTGATCGGATAAACATGTGTTACTCTGCCGTAAGCATTACAAGGCAATTAGTAAAGTACGCGAAACATCGCAGTGATGATAAAGCAAAGGTTGAAGAACTTCAAAAACAATTGGAGCTCATCGTCACCTCACAACACAAATTTTATTTTGCCGATGCGTATGCACATCCACGCTTATTAGTTTTTACGAATAAAGAACCTTATAAGCCACAACTGTTCTATTGGGGTTTGATCCCGAATTGGATAAAAACAAAACCGGATGCTTTAAAAATTGCCAATCAAACTTTAAATGCCCGCTCAGAAACTATTTTTGAAAAACCTGCATTTAAACAATCAGCTAAAAACAAACGTTGTGTAATTTATTTAGATGCATTTTACGAATACCATCATCACAATGGCAATACCTTTCCATTTCATATTTCGCACATACATGATGAAACATTGGCCATCGCCGGAATTTGGGAAGAATGGGCAGATCCTGATACAGGTGAACTAATTCCAACAGTAAGTATAGTAACTACAAAAGCCAACTCCTTATTAAAAAAAATTCACAACAATCCAAAACAAACAGAGGCACGTATGCCGGTTATCTTATCTCGTGAAGATCAAAACAAATGGCTTGAAGAAAAAGATGAAAAAGATCTACTTCCACTTTTAAAACCATACGAAACTGATCTGCTAAAAGCGCACACTGTAAGAAAATTGAAAGGTAAAGGAGCAAGTGGCAACACACCTGAGGCAGAAAAAGAATTCACTTACCTGGAGTTGACCGAATTTTGATCCTATAATTCTTTATTAAAATTTGGTTACACTTTTTTCTGATAAAAAGTTTTAAACGCATTTTTTAAAAGTATTTTATTCTTATCACGTATCTATTTTTTATCCGTGCAGTTATGAGTCATAATAAAAACACAACATTATGGCTTCACACAAAGAATCACCCAGACAAAAAATGATCGGCATGATGTATCTCGTGCTGACAGCTTTATTAGCGTTAAATGTATCTGATCAGGTTTTAAAAGGTTTCATAACAGTAGATGAAAGTATTGATAAATCAAAACAGATCATTTCCGACAACAACAAGAATATTGAGGCTGCCTTTGCGGCTTATATTGCACAAGGCAATGTAGAGGCAAAGCCTTATTATGAGAAATGTATTGATGCCAAAACAAAAATTGAACGAATGGTTTGTTATATAGACACAATGAAATACATGCTCATCAGTAAAACCGAAAAAACAACTAAACCGGATACTGCTCAATTACGATTCATGAAAAAACTGGATGATTTTGACACACCAACTCAAATTTTCATAGGTAGCGATGAAACAAATCCAATAACAACTAAATACAGTGCATACGATCTTAAACAAAACTTAAATAATTTATATGATCAAATTAACGACATGATACATGAACTGCATACTAAGAAACAATTAGATGAGGAAGATGGAAGGAGCCTAACCGAAACTGCCAAAACCATTAGGCCTATTGATAGAAATTTAATGAACGATGGCATGAAAATGAATTGGGAACTTGAAAATTTTTACAACATACCTACAGCCGCAGTAATAACCAATTTTGATAAAATGCAAACCGATCTGAAGAATGTTGAATCGGAATTATTCAGAGTATTGGCGGCATCTTCAAACAAATACATTTTTAAAACAACAAAGTTACAGGCCAAGGTTCTTGCTCCTAGCGCTTATGTTTTGGCCGGCGAACCATTTAAAGCAGATATATTATTATCAACATCAAGTAACGCCATGAGTGCAGATCGCATGAAAGTTATGATTGGAGCGGTTTATGATAGTGCTTCACAAAAAATAATTTCTCCGGGCGCTACGGTTCCAATTAGTGATGGTATTGGCAAATATGAAGTAAACACAAACACGCAGGGGCAACAAAATTTAAAAGGAGTTATTGAATACCGAAACCCAAAAGGCACAATGGATTATTATCCTTTTGATTATTCGTACATGGTAGCTGCGCCGTTTAGTGCTGTTGGTGCCGACAATATGAATGTGATGTATGTTGGTGTAGATAACCCCATCACCGCTTCAGCCGCAGGTTTTTCGCCAACAGATCTTTCGGTGAAAGTGAGTGGATGTGGCGCAAGTATCAAACAAAGTGCTTCCGGTAAATATATTATCAATGCAACCTCAACCGGAACATGTTACTTAACTGTTTCGGTAAAAACCAAAGAAGGATTAAAGCAACAAGGTCCACCAAAAGCGTTTCGGGTGAAAGCCATACCACCACCTGTTGCAAAAATAAATGGCAAACCGGTGCTATCAACCTTGGAATATAAATTAAATGAATTAAACACATTGAATTCGTTAGGTGCAGCTTGTATTGGTTTTGAATTTCCAATAAATGCGGTAATAAAAGAAGCAACCATTACAGGTTATAACAGAAATGGGGAACTTCAAACGGAGGTTATTAAAAGTCCGATCTTAACGGATAAAGCAAAAAGCATTATAAGAGGAACAGGCGTTGGAAAGCGTGTTTTTATTGAAGGAATAAAAGTAAGTTTAAACGGACAAATGACCACCGCACCCGATGTGATCATAAAACGAAAAGGATAAAAACAAAAAAGCCCTGCTCCCGAAAGTTATCGGGATGCAGGGCTTTTAATTATTAATTCAAATTAATATCTCTTCTTTTTGAATTCGCTTTTGCCAAACGCCGGTTTTTCACCATCACGTTTACCAAATGAACGTCTTCCTGAATCAGATCTGTCGCCACCAGAATTTTTACGCTCTCTGTGACCACCAAATTTACCTTTTGATCCGCTAAATCCGCCTCTGTCTGATGATCCGCCATCTCTACGACCTTTGTCAAATCCGCCACGGCCACCTTTGTTAAAGCCACCGCCGCCTCTTCTCTCTTCTCCACCACCATCACGCATACGTTTAGCACTTGCTTCAATAGAAACCTTACGGTTATTGAATTCTAATTCTTCTTTATTTACACCTAAAAATGTATCTACATATTTACTTTCTGTTTCAAAGAAAGAGAAACTTCCTTTTACATCGATATTAAATAACATACGTGGATGTACTTTTGATATCTCCGCCAAGAAATCCTTTAAACTGTTTCTGTTGAAACCATCTAACGAACCTAAATTAATGAAGAAACGTGATGTTTTATTATTTCCTGATCCTTCAGAACCTGCATTTAGATCAGCTGCATTTTCATAATACGCAAAGAAACGATTGAACTCTTCACTTATAAAACGCTTGATGATCTCCTCTTTTGATAGATCTTTTAATTCTTCATAAACCTTAGGTAAATATTTTTCAATTTCCTCATCGTTCACTTCTACATCATGCAATTTCTTCACTAAATGGAATAATTGTTTCTCCGTTACATCAAATCCGTTTGGTAAAACACCGCGCTCAAACTTTTTGTTGATGATGCGCTCAATATCTTTGATCTTACCGTTATCACGACTTGTTATAATTGAAATAGCCAAACCTGATTTACCTGCACGAGCAGTACGACCACTGCGATGCGTGTAACTCTCAATATCTTCAGGTAAATTATAATTAATTACGTGAGTAATACCTTGCACATCAATACCACGGGCAGCTACATCGGTAGCTACCAACATTTGCAATGTTTTATTACGGAAACGCTTCATTACAAAATCACGCTGACCTTGCGACAAGTCACCATGCAATGCATCTGCGCTGTATCCATCCTTTATCAAAGCATCAGCCACTTCTTGTGTTTCTGCTTTGGTACGGCAAAATACCACACCAAATATTTCAGGATAAAAATCAACTACACGTTTTAATGCAGCATAACGCTCACGTGAATTCACCATGTAATAAATGTGAGTGATGTTAGCGGCACCTTCATTCTTTTTGCCGGCGCTGATCTCAGCCGGGTTGGTCATGTAATTTTTTGCAATACGCTCCACTTCACGAGGCATGGTTGCACTAAATAACCAAGTATTCTTTCCATCCGGTGTTTGTTCTAAAATAGCATCCAAACTATCTTTAAAACCCATGTTCAGCATTTCATCTGCTTCATCTAACACAATGGTTTTTACAGTACTTAATTTTACAGCTCTGCGTTCGATCAAGTCAACCAAACGACCGGGAGTAGCAACAATGATCTGTGATCCTTGTTTGATATCGCGCATTTGATTTACAATACTTGCTCCACCGTAAACTGAAGTGATCATTAATCCTTTATAATACTTGGCGTATTTTTTAAGATCGTTTGTGATTTGAACACACAATTCACGTGTTGGCGATAAAATTAAAGCTTGGGTATCCTTGGTATTTGTATCTAAGGTGTTTAAAATTGGTAAACCAAATGCCGCCGTTTTACCGGTTCCTGTTTGCGCTAAAGCAACCAGATCGGTACTTTTTTCCTTTAATAATGGAATGGTTTGTTGTTGTATTGGGGTAGGATTTTCAAATCCCATATCCTCAATAGCTTTCATAAGGGCATCATTTAGCCCTAGCTCTTTAAATGTCATTTTACTGATTTTAGTTTATTATTAACTGCTTACCAAAAAATTCTCCGCAGTTAATGCACAATGGCCGACAAAAAACGCGAACAAACTTTTATTGAACAGACCACAAAGATAGGCTTTTAATTTTAATAATGATAATTTATTATTAGTTATGCACAAATTTCATACTTTTGCAGTCTGTTATGAGCAATAAATACGCAATAATTATGGCCGGTGGAGTTGGTACGCGTTTTTGGCCAATGAGCACCACCAAGCACCCAAAGCAGTTCTTAGATGTTTTAGGAAGTGGTAAAACCCTTATTCAGCAAACATTTGACCGAATGATGCAAATTTGCCCAAAAGAGAACATTTTTGTGGTAACCAGCGTTATTTATGAGGATCTTGTTAAAAAACAACTGCCTTTATTACCAAAAGAAAATATTTTAAGCGAGCCCTTTAGGAAGAATACAGCCCCGTGCATTGTTTACGCTTCTTATAAGATACACAAACTAAATCCAAATGCCGTTACCATTGTAGCGCCAAGCGATCATCTGATTAAAAAGGAAGATACATTTGTAAAGGCTATTAATTCATGTATCGATAAAGCCTCTAAAGAGGATTGTTTGGTTACTTTAGGAATTAAACCTACACGACCTGATACCGGCTACGGTTATATTCAGTTTTTAGAGAGTGATAAGCAAGAGAAAGATAAGCGCATTTATAAAGTAAAAACGTTTACCGAAAAACCAGACCATGATATGGCGAAGTTTTTTGTGGAAAGTGGTGATTTTTTATGGAATTCAGGAATATTTATTTGGAGTACAAAAAGCTTATTAAAAGCTGCAGAATCATTGGATCCTGAATTGGCAAATGTATTTAAAGAAGGTGTGAAATTTTACAACACCCCAAAAGAAAACGAATTCATTCAAAAAGCATACACCACCTGTAAGAATATTTCTATTGATTATAGTATCATGGAAAAAGCTTCAAATGTGTATGTGCGTTCAAGCATTATTGGTTGGAGTGATCTGGGCACCTGGGGAAGTATTTACGGCCACATTCCAAAAGATAAAAAACATAATGCCATAGTAGGGAAAAATGTAATGACCTACGATAGTAAAAACTGCATTGTTCATTTACCAAAAGATAAATTGGTGGTTTTGCAGGGTTTAGAAGATTATATTGTGGTTGAAAGCGACAATATTTTAATGATCTGCAAAAAACAAGATGAGCAACAGATAAGAAACTTTGTGAACGACGTAAAAGTTAACAAAGGCGAAAAATTCGTATAAATTGATATTTATCATCACTTTTCCTGAAACTTTTTAGGGTATTCCTCGTTATAAATGTGGTTTAGGTCTATTTTAGATTATGCCAACCTGAATTTTTTATTAACTTTGTTATCTTAAAACACAACACGTAAGAATGAGACAACTCAAAATTACCAAATCAATCACTAACCGTGAAAGTGCCTCTTTAGACAAATACCTTCAAGAAATAGGCCGTGAAGAATTGATCACCGCCGAGGAAGAAGTAATTTTAGCAAAAAAGATCAAAGATGGTGACCAACGCGCGCTAGAAAAATTAACCCGTGCCAATCTTCGTTTCGTGGTATCGGTGGCAAAACAGTATCAAAACCAGGGTTTAAGCCTACCTGATTTGATCAACGAAGGAAATTTAGGTTTAATTAAAGCAGCGAAACGATTTGATGAAACACGTGGTTTCAAATTCATTTCGTATGCAGTATGGTGGATCCGTCAGAGTATTTTACAAGCTTTAGCTGAACAAAGCCGTATTGTGCGTTTACCTTTGAACCAGGTTGGTTCATTGAACAAGATCAACAAAGCATACAGTAAATTAGAGCAGGAATTTGAGCGTGAGCCAAGTGCCGAAGAATTAGCTGATATTTTGGATCTTCCGATCGACAAGGTTAGCGACACTATGAAAGTAAGCGGACGTCATGTAAGTATGGATGCGCCTTTTGCTAATGGTGAGGAAAGCAGTTTATTGGACGTATTGATCAACCATGATTCACCAAAAGCTGATATCGGTTTGATGAACGAATCATTAAGTAAAGAGATCGACCGTGCATTAAGTACTTTAACTGAAAGAGAAAGAGATGTGGTAAAATTATTCTTCGGAATTGGATTGAACCATGGATTAACACTTGAAGAAATTGGTGATAAATTTGACCTGACACGCGAACGCGTTCGCCAGATCAAAGAAAAAGCCATTCGCAGATTAAGACACAGCAGTAGAAGTAAATTACTGCAACAATACTTAGGTTAAGAAAAAAGCCCTCTTTAAAAAGAGGGCTTTTTTATTGGCGATCAGCAAATCCTAATTCCTATCCACACTTCAAACCAATTTCATCCTGCTCATTTTTAGCTCTTGCAATATGCCAATTCAATGCTGTAGAAATAATAGATTCAAGACTATTGAACTTAGGTTTCCAATTCAACTCTTTAAACGCCTTTTCTGATGAACCTACAATAACCGATGGATCTCCGGCGCGTCTATCAACAAATTGTTTTATTACTGGTTTACCAGCTAATTTTTCTACCATTTTAATTACATCCATTACTGAAAATCCTTTCCCATTGCCTAAATTAAAATCATTTGAATAATTATTTTTCTCAAGAAATGATATTGCTTTTTCATGGGCATCTGCTAAATCATTTACGTGAATATAATCACGTATACATGTTCCATCAGGCGTTGGGTAATCGTTACCGAATATTTTTATAGGGCTATTTTGGTATAAGGCTGATTCAATAACTAATGGTATCAAATGAGTTTCTGGTTGATGATACTCGCCAACCTCCAAATCAGGATCGGCTCCTGAAGCGTTAAAATACCGAAGTATAACATGCTTTATTCCGTAAGCAACATCAAAATCCTTAAGTATATGCTCCATCATTAATTTAGTTCTTCCGTATGGACTTAATGGCAATTGAGAATGATCTTCCTTTACAGGTAATTCAAAGGGATTTCCGAAAGTTGCACATGTAGAAGAAAAAACGATTTTCTTTACATCATACTTTCGCATTGCATCTAACAAGTTTAAAGTATTTACAACATTATTCTTATAATACATATCAGGATTATAAACTGATTCACCAACATATGCATATGCGGCAAAATGAACAACTGTATCTACCTGATAATTGCTAAAGATTGAATCCAATGAATAACCATCGGAAAGATCCCCTTCAATAAACGTTCCCCATTTTACCATTTCTCTTCTTCCATTGGAAAGATTATCCAAAATAATGGTATGGTAGCCTAATTGATTTAATAATTTATTGGTATGTGAACCAATATAACCGGCCCCGCCAGTTATCAAAATAAATTTTTTATCTGAATTCATATTAATTGTTTTATAAATACCATAACAAATTACACTCCAACTTTTAGCTACTAACTTAACATCCATCTAAACCCTTTAAATAACAAGGGTTATAAGGCCACATAGCTAAATAGATAATTAAAACACCAAAAAATGTTTTCCCAATTTAGAATCAATCAGTTTCAAATTGGGAATGAAAAAACACTTAAAAACACCCTAAAATAAACCTTCAAAGTACAAGAAACCTAGTTATAGCAATGAATTCAGGGATTAATTAGTACTTAAATAAAACCAAAGTTTTTTATGGCATTTAAATTGGTATTTAATATGAAAAAAAAAACTATGAAAAAGAAAATTGTAATAGCAGATGATAACGCCAATATCAGATTACTACTGCACGAATTTTTAAGACATGAATATGATGTTTATACATTTGAAGATGGCAAAGGAATTGTAAGTTGGTTAAAGATTGGCAACTTACCTGACCTTATTATTTCAGACATTAAAATGCCACATATTGACGGCCACAAATTAATAGAATACTTAAAAGACAATGTCTTTTATATGAATATTCCCATTTTAGTATTAAGTGGAATCGAAAAAACTGAAGAAAAAATTAAATTTCTTCAAAAAGGAGCAGACGACTATATAATTAAACCATTTAATCCTCTTGAACTCCAACTTCGCATTAAAAACATCTTTAAACACATGAATCATGAAAACATCAACTGATAAAATCACACAAAACATCAATTACAAAAAGCAAAATATTGCTTTAATGTATATTGGCAATACAACTGAAGCTGTATATGAATTAGCAACATTAAACAACTTTAATGTTTCATTAAAACATCATAACAATTACATTAAAGCATTGGATGATATAAAATACAATAAATTCTACCCAGACTGCATAATTTGTGATCTAGAACAAAATGGAACCGATGCTTTAAATATTTACGCTTTACTTAATGATAATCTACCACTAAACACTTGCAAAATTATACTTACAAAATCAACAATTACTCCACAACTTATCAAAGAATCGGAAAAATTAAAAATAAATGACATTATTAAATACCCATTTGACAAAAATGAATTCTCTGAAAACCTGAAATTCCTTACAGATTCAGAATCTAGTGAAAACAAAATTTCGCAATCATTAAATATTAATAACAAAAAACACATTACCAAACGCTTATTTGATTTTACTTTTTCATTAATAGCTTTATTGCTAATTAGTCCAATTTTAATAGTAATTGCTATTATGATCAAAGTTGACTCTAAGGGACCAGTATTTTACACAAGTAAGCGCGTTGGAAGAGGTTATCACATTTTCAATTTCTATAAATTCAGAACGATGCGAACTGATGCAGATCAACTTGTTGATAAAATGAAAGATCTAAACCAGTACAAAGAAAACAAAAACACTATAGTTGAAGACAGCTGTATGGATTGCCATACGAATGGTAAGCCTTGTTCACCTGAATTAATTGTAGATGGAAAAACTATTTGCGAAAATCATTATCAGAAGATGAAACGAAACAATGAGATAAGTTTCGTAAAATTTAAAAACGATCCACGCATAACAAAACTAGGACAATTTTTAAGATCGTCAAGTATTGATGAACTTCCCCAATTATTAAACATCTTAAAAGGAGATATGAGTTTTGTAGGTAACAGACCATTGCCATTATACGAAGCCGAACAATTGACAACCGACGAGTTCATACAACGATTTAACGCGCCCGCAGGACTCACTGGTTTGTGGCAAGTTTCAAAAAGAGGGAAGTCAGAAATGAGCGAACTTGAGCGCAAACAACTTGATAATACTTATGCTCAAACAAATTCATTCTTTGGTGATCTTATTTTGATCTTAAGAACTTTTCCGGCATTAACACAAAAAGAAAATGTATAATCAATGAAACCATTCCATAACATACATTACCAAACCGTTAAAATGATAATAGTATTATTAATTACAAATACATTATCATCTCAAACACCATATCAAATTAAAATTGATTCATTGCCAACATTACAATTCTTTATTGACTCAGGTATTGTAAACTCTCCAGCAGTTAAAATGTATCAAACTACTATAGATCAAAGTAAATCAGAATATCAACTCCAAAAATATAATTGGCTTAAAGAAATTTATATTTCAGCTGATAGTAAATATGGAAGATATGGGAATGCTCAACCGGCAGACCAACTAGCTCTTGGTTATGGAACAGGAGCAGTTGTTAAGGTACCTCTATCGGCATTGTTTGGTAATAAACAAAGAAAAAACATTGCAAAATTAAAAATTGATGAATCGAATTATCAAAAAGAGATAATCATTGAAGAATTAACGAAATCAATAATAAAACAATATAATGAAACAAAATACAGAAAAGAACTATTAAAACTTCGCTCAGAATCAATGGAATTTGCATATGTAAATAATCGGTTAGCGGAAAAAGAATTCAAAGGAGGTACTATAACAATCGATCAGTATGCACGCGTATCAGAAGTTTATTATTCGCAATTGCAATTAATGGAAGAAGCTAAGATGCAATTAACAACTTCTTTATCAATATTATTAGAAATGACTGGATTTAACTAATATGACATTACTAGAATTAATACGTTTAATACTTCGCAATAAAAAAGCTGTTATAATCATTCCATTAACAGTAATGCTAATAGTATTCCTTAGTACCTCAAAAAAACCAATGAAGTACAAAAGCTACACAACAGTATATACCGGATTTGCTTCGGGGTATAGCGTTGAAAATGGTGAAAAAAATAAAATTGACTTTCACGCAATAAATGTTGCTTTTGACAATGTAATTAATGTTGTAAAAGCCCGAGAAACTAAAGAAGAAGTTGCATTAAGGTTACTGGCAAAACACATTACTCTAAACGGTAAAGCCGACAAAACGGTTTCACAAGGGAATTTAGATAGAATAAAAGAAATTTTACCCGATAGTATTCTAAAGAAAGTTTATGTGAAAGATTCTCCCGAAAGAACCTTTCTGAATTTATTAAAAATCAAACAACGAGATGAGAAAAATGCAGTATACACAATTGTAAATGATGAAACTGAACCATACTACAGTACAAACTCAATTAAAGAAATTAGGGTAACGCGCGTTGAAAGCAGTGACATGGTAAAGCTTGAATTTGAAACAACAGATCCTGGAATTTGTCAAGATGTTTTAAACATCATGTCGGATGTATTTATCAGAAAATTCAGAGGAATTAAACAAGGCGAAACAACTAATGTTTCAGAATTTTTTGAGATACAAACTAAACAAGCCTATGACCGATTAAATGCAGCTGAAGAAAAATTAAAAGAATTCAGATCAGAAAACCGTGTAATTAACTATTATGAACAAACCAAATTTATTTCAGAAAAAAGAGAAGATCTGATAGATGAAATGAATAAAGAAAAAATGATACTGACTAGTGCACAAGCAGCAGTTAAAAATTCGGAAGAGAAATTAGGAGCATCTAAAAAAATATTAAATACAAGTTCAGATATACTTAACTTGAGAAATAAAATCTCAGAACTAAATTCAAAAATACTACTTCTAGAGGTAGATAAAACAACTACAAACATACAAGACATTAACAAACTAAAAAACACATTGCAAGATCTAAAAAATGACCTTGATCAAAAAGTAACCTCATTGTTTAGTTCTAACATATCCAAAGAAGGTATTAATCATAAAGAAATTGCCAAAATATGGATTGAAAACACAATCACTACTGATGAAAGCAATGCTCGAATTCCGATTTATGAAAACCGATTACAAGAAATAGAAAATACTTATGATCAATTTGCTCCTTTAGGTAGTAATTTAAATAAAATGGAACGCGAAATAGGTATAGCAGAGAAAGAATACCTCAATCACCTTGCAAGTTTGAATGCTGCCAGATTGCGTGAGAATAATTTACAAATGAGCTCTAATCTTCAGGTTGTAGATATGGCGTTTTACCCTCTCAAACCACTGCCTAACGATCGATTTCTTTTGATTATTATTTCAGTTGTAAGCAGCTTAATTGTTACTGTTGCAAGCTTGTTCGCTTTTGAAGTATTAGATCAAACTGTAAAAACTCCTCAACGAGCAGAAAAAATAACTAATAAATCAATTTTAGGTGCATACCCATTGATAAATAAAAAAACAATCAAAATTCAAAATGATGGCCATTTAGTTAAAATGACCAATGATATACTTTTCCAAATAAATCAAAATCTTAAACAACGTTTTCATAATAAAAACACATACGTTATAAGCGTTTGCAGCAACAGGGAAAAGGATGGTAAATCATTTATTATATCGCAAATTACCGAACAATTAAAAACACTTAATAAAAGGTTTGTTGTTTTAAGTCCTGATATTCAAACTGAATCGAATTTAACAATTGAAAACAAAATAACTTTCCCTATTAATGGTGATTTCTATGATAAAGAGCACTATGAGCAATTACTTACAAACCATATTAATAGTAACGATTATCAGTACATTATTATAGAACTTCCTCCATTTTTCAATTACAAACCATCTCAAGATTTAATCAATTCAATTGATTTGAACTTATTTATTTTAAAAGCTGATCGTTTATGGGAACAAGCAGATGATCATTCCTTTAAACACATATTCTCTGAAGCCAAATCACAAACACTTGTTACATTAAATCATGTTGATTGGCATATACTTGAACAATATATAGGTGAATTGGATCTAAAAGGTGGTAAGTTCAGAAAACTTATTAAAAAATGGATAAAACTTGATTTTAGAAATTAATATGGCAATACAATCAAAAATTAAAGGCATTATAAGTTTATTTGCAAGAAAAGACAATAAAAATGCATCCATTGCACTTATTGGGAATTTACTCTTCTCAATACTTGGCTTTATCAGTATAGCCATTTTAGCCAGATCTCTTTCGATCACCGATTTTGGCTCATGGACAATATACTTAACTGCCGCTACACTAATTGAAATGATGAGGAGCGGATTTCTTCATACTGCATTAATAAAATTTTGCTCCGGAAATTCATTATCAGAGCAAAAAAAATATATTGCCTCCGGTTGGCTTCTTGGAATTTCCTTCACATTAATAATTTCATTGTTGCTTTTAGGGCTAAATCTAATTTTCAATATAAATAATACACCTTATGCATTATTCTTAAAACTATATCCACTCTTATCTCTTGCTAGCTTACCATTTTCAATATCCACTTCTTTACTTCAATTTAAAATGCAATTCGGTAAAATGGTTCTTTTAAAAACAATGAATATGATACTCACATTAATTGTTTTTGCAAGCACTTTTTTTATAAAAATAAATACCGAGCAACTAATAACCTTACACATTATGAGTAATGCTATAACCTCAATAATTAGTATATCTCTCAAGTGGTCGGGTGTTGAGTATATTAAACATGTAAGTACAAATAAAATAAAGGAGATAAGCCATTTTGGGAAATATACATTCGGCACTTTAATTGGAACAAATTTGCTAAAAAGCTCAGATACATTCATTATAGGTGCAACACTTGGAAGTGATAAAGCAGCCCTCTATGCTATACCACTTAAACTTACCGAAGTTTTTGAAATTTTACTTAGGAGCTTTGTTTCAGTTGCACTCCCAAAAATGTCTGCCTCTTTTAGTAATAATAAAATAAAAGAAACGCAAAACACTTTTCAAGAATATAGCGGTTTGTTAAGCATATTATACATTCCAATAATGATCATTTGTTTTTCATTAGCAGAATTTATTGTACAACTATTTGGAGGAAACAACTACTCTGGCATAGCTGATGTTTTTAGGATCTTTTGTTTTTATGGTTTGCTGCTTCCTATTGACAGATTCACTGGGGTTACTCTTGATGTGATTAACTTACCCAGATATAATTTTTATAAGGTATTTATAATGGTAACATTTAATATAACTTTTGATCTTATTGTTCTACAATTCACCAATGATCTAAAATTTATTGCTTTAGGCACTGTTTTAACAGCTGCATTAGGAATTGCAACCGGAATTATTTACCTTAATAAAACAATTCATACGAATATTAAAGTTATTTTATACAGTGGAATAAAAACAATTCGTGCATATAAAGCAGAGTTTCATTAATGATAAATCCAGATAATAATAAAACAGAAATTATATCTAACATATTTAAAACTTCTGTTTTAGTACTTATTGGTGCGGCACTGGGGTTTGTTATTAAAAAATGGGGCTATGTTGGTGCATTCGGTTTAATTGGTGGCATTGGCGCTATATATTACATCTACCTCTCCTTCATAAACCCCAAGTTACCTTTAAAAACCATTCTTATACTGGGGTTTTTTGTAATAGGTATAACTCGTTATATTGAAGGACCATTTGGAACAATGATTGATGCACTTTTAGTATTAACTTGGATCGCCCTTTTTTTTCAAAAACGAAATACTGTAAATTGGGCTAATGCAAATACTTTTGTGGTTTTTTTTAGTGTGGTTTGGTTCCTATACATCGTTCTTGAACTTCTAAATCCTGAATCTATTGGTGTTGAACCTTGGTTCTATGCAATGAGAGGAATGGCTCTTTATCCAATGTTACTCATACCACTCATACTAATTTTATTTAATAAACCAGAAGATATGAATTGGCTGTTTAAAACCTGGTTCATAATCTCAATTATTGCTGCAATAAAAGGCTTCGTTCAAAAATACATTGATTGCGACCCTTTTGAAAAAATTTGGTTAGCAAAAGGTGGTGCAATAACACACGTGCTGTTTGGTCAATTACGCGCCTTTTCATTTTATAGTGATGCAGGTCAGTTTGGTGGCGCTATGGCTCACGCCTCCATTTCAAGTTTTGTATTATTTACTGGAAAATTTAGTGGGAAATGGCGTGCTATTTACTTTATACTTTTTATCTTCTTTTTTTGGGGTTATCTCATTTCTGGTACAAGAGGTGCCATTGCCGTAACAGCTGCCGGAATGATAACGTATTTAATGTTGAGCAAAAATTTTAAATTCTTAATTGTAGGAAGCATTTTGGCAGGTAGCTTCTACTACTTTATGGCATTTACACAAATTGGTCAAGGAACTTATGAAATAAGACGACTAAGAACAGCATTCACAGAAGGCTCTCAAGACGCTTCAATGGTTGTTAGAACTGAAAATAAAAAGAAATTAAGAGCTTTCCTGGAAAATAAACCATTTGGTGGAGGTGTAGCTTCCGCGGGTGACTGGGGTAAACGTTTTAGACCAGATTCTATTCTTGCAAATATAGCTACAGACAGTTTTTATGTTCGTATATGGTCTGAAACTGGTATTATAGGCCTTGTACTTTTTCTATTTTTCTTTTTCTATTTTATAATAAAAGGTGGCCTAATAATTTGGAAAATGCAAGAATCGATAACCAGAACTAAACTACTTGCTTTATATAGCGGTATTATTGGCATTATGGCCGCCAGTTATGGCAACAGTGTTTTTAGCCAATTTCCAACTAACATGATCTGCTATACAAGCATGTGTATTATACTTACTTCAGAAAAACGTTGGTTAAATACCTAAAATTCCTTTCCCAAATAAAAACTCACTTTTCCAATTTTGGGAATAAACTACATTGCCTATTTAAACAAACCTCAATATTTACAGCACTTTCAGAGCCTTTACATTTTTGGCATAATACTAGTTAAGTATACCATAACTAATATTTTATCAAATGTACACCCTAAAAGAAAAATTAGAAAAACAAAAAATAATGGTATCTATCATTACCATTAACTACAATCAAAATAAGGTTACATGTGAACTTTTAGAATCTCTTAAAAATACTACTTACAAAAACATTGAGGTTATTGTAGTTGATAATAATTCAAATACAGATCCTGTTATTATTAAAGAAAAGTATCCATTTATAAAACTCATAAAAAGCGACACCAACCTTGGCTATGCTGGGGGTAATAATTTAGGATTAAAATATGCACACGGAGAGTACATAATATTTATAAATAATGATGTAGAAGTTGAACCAAACTTTATTGAGCCACTCTTAGCATTCTCTGCCTCGTCAATTAATATTGGGGCTGTTAGTCCTAAAATCAAATACTTCGAAAATAAAAGCATTATTCAATATGCAGGCACACAGCCAGTAAACCCTTTTACACTCCGCAATAAGCATATTGGTTCAGGCTATGTTGATAATGGGCAATATGACACGATAAAAAAAACAGCATATGCACATGGGGCATGTATGATGGTTGCTAAAATGGTTATAGATCATATTGGCGTTATGGATGAACAGTTCTTTTTATATTATGAAGAACAAGATTGGTGCGAAAGAATGAATAAATATGGCTATGTGAATTATATGGTACCTAATTCTCAAGTTTACCATAAAGAATCAATAACAACAGGTAAAAATAGCACACTAAAAACATATTACTTATCCCGAAACAGAATATTATTTGCAAGAAAAAATCTATCAACTCTAAATTTATTTATCTCTTACTTGTATCTCATTCTTATTTCAATTCCAAAGAACACATTAGAAAACTTTAACAACAAAAATAATTTAACTGCATACTACAAAGGTATCATATGGAATTTAACCAATAAATCAATTAAATATGGAAACATTTAAAAACACAACTGCGATCATACAATTTATGTTGCTCATTTGGGTAGGGCTAACTACAATATATATGCTTTTTTACTCAATTATGGGTAGAATTTATAAAACCAAAAAAAACTATTCAAAATCAAATAATACTTCTTTACCAAGGATAGCAGTAATAATTCCGGCCTATAAAGAAGATAATGTGATTTTACGCACTGTTGAAAATGCTTTAAAACAAAACTACCAGATCGGTAAATTTCAGATAGTTGTTGTTGGCGATCATTTACTTTCCTCAACATTATATAAACTCAGAAAATTACCTATTCAACTTCATGAAGTTAATTTCGAAAAAAGCACAAAGGCCAAAGCTTTAAACTATGCGATTGAACACTCCAATAATAATTTTGATCTTATAGTAATTTTGGATGCCGACAATATTATTGAAAACGACTTTCTTACAAAAATGGCTGTTGCATTTAATAACGGTCATAAAGCTATACAGGGTCACCGAACAGCTAAAAATCACAACACAAATCACTCATTACTAGATGCGATAAGTGAAGAAATCAATAATCATATTTTCTGCAAAGGCCCACAATACATTGGTTTATCATCAAGGTTAACCGGTTCAGGTATGGCCTTTGAATACAACCTATTTAAGAGCCTAATGTCTGAAATTAATGCTGTAGGCGGTTTTGATAAAGAACTTGAAATAAAACTATTATCAAATGAAGTAAAAATACATTATGTTGATAATGCAATCGTTTTAGACGAAAAAGTAAGTACCGGTGATGTACTCATCAACCAAAGAAAAAGATGGATATCATCTCAAATCCATTATATGAAAAAATATGCACTTTCGGGATTTAAAGAATTACTATTTAATAAAAATTTCGATTACTTCAATAAAGCGCTACAATTACTTTTATTACCTCGTGCTTTCATGTTCATATTACTAGTATTTGGCTTAACCGCATCAATTCTTCTAAACCAATACACCATAGCATACACCTGGTTAACAATGCTAATAGCCTACATGTTGGTATTCATCATAGCTTTTCCCATTAAATTCATTAGCAAAAAACTATTTCGTTCAATCATTTACATACCAAAAACAATAATTAAAATGACATTTTCTATACCGCAATTAGCAAATGCGAATAAAGAATTTATACATACACCACACTCATCTTAAAAACAAAAACATGAATAATTTAAACATCAATTACAACAGAATTGAAGACTTAAAAAGACTTGAATTCATTAAAAGCACAATTGAAGACTTAGGTAAAAAACAACTTAATGTTCTGGATGTTGGATGCGGAAATGGTAATATAAGCAGGTATATTGGCTCTTTTGGCCACTCTGTTCTTGGAATTGACATTTCGAAGCCCAGCATTGAAAAAGCAAAATCGTTAAACAGCTTAAACAATGTATCATTTAAAAATATTGCAGCAGAACAAATTGAACCTGAGTTTAAGTATGACCTGATCATATGCAGTGAAGTAATAGAGCATTTACATGTGCCATCGATGGTAGTTAATACATTAAGAAAAAAATTAAAAGAAGACGGTGTTTTAATAATTACTGTGCCTAATGGTTATGGTCCACGCGAAGTACTAATTACTAAACCAGTACAGTTTTTAATGCAATATATGCCACAAGCTTTTAATGTACTAAATAAATTCAAATTACTTCTTGGCTTTAAGGGTACAACAGTTCAGTCAGATGCTGAAGATCTGAAACACATACAATTCTTCACAAAAAGGAGTTTAATAAACTTAGTAAGTAGCAACAACCTAAAACTTACCAATTTCAGATCATCAAACTTTATGGAAAGCGTTTTTCCATTATCAATTTTAACAAAAAAGTCAATATTACTACAAAAAGCAGATTGTTGGATTGCAGATAAGTTGCCACATCAAATGGCAAGCGGTTTTATGAGCGCCTGGAAATTAAAATAAATATATGAATACAAAAACTAAAATACTATTAGCCATAAGGCAAGGGCAAGTTGGTGGGGGCGAAACTCATGTTTACGAACTAGCTAAAAACTTAAACAAACAACATTTTGATGTTGAAGTTCTATCGTTTACGAACGGCTTAATGATCAATAAACTTAACGATATTGGTATAACTACTCATGTTATTCATTCAACCAAACCATTTGATATTAAAGTTTGGAAAAAAGTTACACAATTGATCAAAACGAATAAATATGATATCATTCATGCCCATGGAACACGTGCTGCCTCTAATGTTTTTTATTCTGCAAAAAAACTAAGATTGCCATTAATTTACACAATTCATGGATGGTCATTTCATCAATCACAAAGTAAATTAACGAGTATTGTGCGAGAAATGAGCGAAAATTTCATAACTCATATGTCCAACTTAAATATTGCAGTTTCAGAAAACAACAAAAACGAAGGCAAATTAAACTTTGGTTTAAATAATATTAAGGTAATATATAATGGTATCGATCTAAATAAATTCAACCCCAAATCAAAACATAATGATATAAGAAAAGAGTTTAATGTTAAGCCAAATGAAACATTACTTGGGTATATGGTTAGGCTAACAGAACAAAAAGATCCTATCACGATGATCAAAGCAATGCAACAAGTTTATAAAGTAAATAAAGGCATTAAATTATTAATTGTTGGAAACGGGAACTTGGAAGCTACTATTAAAAAAATGGTGAACGAATCAGAAATTAAAAACAATGTGATTTTCAGCAACTTTAGAGAAGATATTCCGGCAGTTTTAAATGCAATTGATATTTATTGTTTACCATCTCTTTGGGAAGGAATGCCAATAGGATTAATTGAAGCCATGGCAATGGGCAAAACAACTATTTCAACCTCCGTTGATGGCACAAAAGAATTAATAACCAATAATTACAATGGATTTAACATTCCTGTAAATGATCCACTACAATTAGCCAATACCATCCTGAAAATTCACAATAACAGTAAAATAAAAATGATAATTGGCGAAAATGCAAGAAAAACAATAAATGAACACTTTAATATCACAAATATGGTTCATAAAATCGAAGATGTCTATTTTCAATTTATGACTGCAAATAAAAATTATCTCGTAAATCATATCCTATGAGTATCAAAGAATTCATAAAAGAAAACAAAGCGCTTAAAAAAATAGCTTTATGGTTGTTGCAGCCACCAATGAGACCACGACCAAGACTGTGGATTAGATTGTTAGTTAATCCGTTATTTCATAAAAAAGGCAAACAAGCCTTAATAAGTTATAATACAAGAATTGACGTTTTTCCGTTTAACACATTTCAACTTGGTAATTGGTCTACAATAGAAAATTTCTCATGCGTGAACAATGCAATGGGACCTGTAATGATCGGAGATAATGTTAGAATTGGTTTAAGCAACACCATTATTGGGCCTGTAAAAATTGGCAACAACGTTAATATAGCTCAAAATGTAGTAATAAGCGGATTAAACCATGGCTTTGAAGACATACATATACCGCCACGTTCACAAAAATGTTCAACTGCAACCATAGAAGTAGATAATGATTGTTGGATTGGCGCAAATGTAGTTATTACAGCTGGTGTTAAAATAGGAAAGCATTGTGTTATTGCAGCTGGCAGTATTGTTACAAAATCGGTTCCTCCATATTGCGTTGTTGCAGGCAATCCTGCTAAAATCATTAAATTTTACAACTTTGCCACCTCTCAGTGGGAAAAACCCATCACAACTAATAATCAATCAACACATGAAAAATCAGCATGATATTATAATAGTTGGTATTCAACCCTGGGATATTCAAATAGGAAGTAATTGTAAAAATATTGCTCTCGAACTATCAAAAACCAACAGAGTTTTGTATGTTAATTCACCACTTGATCATATTACAAAAATTAGAAATAGAAAAAGTGAACAAGTTAAACGAAGAAAGGAAATACTTAAAAATAAAAATAATTCCTTACAAAAAATAAATGATAATCTATTTGTACTCGATCCTCAAACAACAATATTCTCAATTAATTGGCTACCTTCTCGCCTATTCAAATTCATAAACAAGATCAATAACAAACTCATCGCTTCAGAGATCAAAAAAGCTTTAGTAAAACTTAATTTCATAGATCCCATTATTTTTAATGATAGTGATATGTTCAGAAGCTTTCATCTAAAAGAACTATTAAACGCCGACACATATGTTTACTATACACGTGATAATTTAATGACTGTGCCTTATTGGAAAAAGCATGGAACATACTTTGAACCTGAATTAATAAAAAAGTCAGATGTAGTTGTTGGCAATTCACCTCATTTAATAAACAAATTTAAAGCTTACAACAAAAACGCATTCTATATTGGCCAAGGTTGCGATTTTTCATTATTTAACGCTAATACAATTTATACAAAGCCAAATGATCTTGAAAATGTAAAGGGTAAAATTATTGGATATACAGGCTTGCTCTCTTCTAGAAGGCTAGACATTCACCTTATTAAAGAAATTGCCATTAATCATCCTGATAAAACTATAGTTCTAATAGGTCAGGAAGAAGATTGTTTTAAATCAAGTGAACTCCATAAATTGGAAAATATTCTCTTTTTGGGAAATAAAACACCAGAAGAACTCCCAAGATACATTTCATTTTTTGATATTTGCATAAATCCACAATCAGTAAACGAACTTACAATTTCCAATTATCCCCGTAAAATCGATGAATACATGGCATTAGGCAAAAATGTTGTTGCCACATTTACACCAACAATGGAAATTTTTAAAGATCATGTTTTTTTGGCACGAGATTCGTATGAATTTAATCAAATGATAGCAGAAGCCATAACAAATGATAATGAATATAAAAAAACTGAACGTATAAATTTTGCATTAAACCATACATGGGAAGCAAGCGTAAATGAACTGATGTATGCAATAAACACTAAAAATCAAAATGGAAACACTTAAGATCATATTTTACTTATTACTCATTACGGTAATTTATAGCTATGTAGGTTATGGCGTAATTTTATTTATAACTGTAAAAGCCAAAAAACTTTTCATTCAAAAAAAAGTAACTCAATTCAATTCAGAACTTCCAGAGGTTACAATTGTAATGGCTGCATATAATGAAGAAAAATTTATTGAGAATAAAATTACAAATACTTTAAATTTAAATTATCCTAAAAACAAATTGAAAATACTTGTTGTTGCTGACGGATCTACCGATGATACAGCTAACCTTGTTAAACAATTCCCAAATGTTAAATTACTTTATAAAAATGAAAGAAGAGGTAAAACTGCAGCGATCAACAGAGCAATGGAATACGTTGATACATCTATAACAATATTCACTGATGCGAATACCGCTTTAAATGAAGATGCAGTTTTAAACATTATTAAACATTTTGATAATTTACAAATTGGTTGCGTTGCCGGTGAAAAAAGAGTATTTGTTCCTGAAATGGCCAAAGCCTCATCTGCGGGAGAAGGTATATACTGGAAATATGAATCAAAGCTAAAACAATGGGATTACGAATTGTACTCAACAGCTGGTGCAGCAGGTGAACTATTTGCAATACGCACACAGCTTTACACACCAATTGAAGAAGATACAATACTTGATGACTTTGTTGTATCATTGCGAATAGTAGAAAGAGGGTATAGAATTGCATATGAACCAAACGCTTTTGCACTTGAAAACTCTTCATCAAATATTAAAGAAGAATTAAAAAGAAAAACACGCATTTGTGCCGGTGGATTTCAAGCTATTACACGTTTAACATCACTTTTAAATTTCGTGAAACATCCGGTATTTGCATTCCAATACGTTTCACACCGCGTGTTGAGATGGACACTTGCACCACTGGCTTTGATCTTGCTTATTCCAATACATTTAATCCTATTACAAACTAACGACTCAATCATTAATATACTATTTGTAATGCACTCTCTATTTTATGTATTTACAATAATAGGATGGATTCTTGAAGAAAATAAAACTCGACTTAAATTTTTCTTTATCCCCTACTACTTCTATTTAATGAATTACTCAGTTATAATAGGATTTTCAAAATTTATAAATAATAAACAAGAGCATATTTGGCAAAGAGCTGAAAGAGCAGTTATTTAAATTACTATTCAATGGAAAATAAAGTAATAACAAAACCAACAACCCTACCTAATTTAGGTATACTTAGGGCCTTTTTAGCAATAACAGTGGTGCTTTTACATATACCACTTATGACCAAAAATTTAAACTTACCATCATTCAACGAATGGCCAATTTTAAACAGAGGCTACCATGCAGTTTGGGGATTTTTTATCCTTAGTGGATTTCTTATTATCCGATTATTGTTTATTGAAAAAAACAACACATCAACCATAAATGTAAAAAGCTTTTATACCAGAAGAATACTTCGGATATATCCTGTATATTATCTGGTTCTGTTAATTGGTTTGATCTTTTATCATTATATTTTACCATTGTTACACATAAAATTTGACACAAACTACACCATTGCTGAAGCTTTAATTTGGTGTGTTGCATTAATGCCAAACGTTTTCTTTAGCATGTATGATCCAGGAGGTATACTTTCGGTATTATGGTCGATAGGTATTGAAGAGCAGTTCTATTTGTTTATTGCTCCAATTTCAAGATTTATAAAAACCAAATTCTTTACAATTTCACTTGCAATATTTACAATAATGTACTTTATCATTTACTTTATTCCGGAATTCGAATTTTTAAGAAAATTTAGGTTAATGTATTTTTATTTCTCATTTGGTGGTCTTGTATCAATCTTAAATTTTAAAGGAAAGATCGAATGGTTAACCACAAATAAACCACTACGATACATTAGCTATATCCTATTTACCCTTTACTTCTTCACAAACGTTTTTGAATTCAGTAACGAAGCTTTAAAACACTTCTCAAGTTTAATTATTTTCTCCTTATTCATTTTATTTATTTCAACCGAAGATAAATTTATAATTAAGAATAAATTTTTAAATCACATGGGCAATATCTCGTATGGCATATACATGTATCATATGATCGCTTTATATATCACCATCTTTATTGGCTCCAAACTAAATATTGTAAATGCTTTAGGTCAAATTGGAAGTATTATATTCTATAATCTATCAACTATAGGTATTTCTGTACTATTTGCGCACATTTCTTACGAATATCTTGAGAAAAAATTTCTTTCGCTTAAATCTAAATTCAGAAAACAAACAACAATTAAAAAAATTATTCATACTTAAAATTCAGAAAAATGAAAATCTTAAAAATTACATCGCTCCTTGCAATAGCATTTATATCCTGCCAAACCAACTCAGCTATTAAGTTAACAGATGATGAAGCAATGATAACACCAGAACTAGTTAATATTACTGTTAGTTCAGATACAACTACCACACCAACTAAAAAACCTGAAATAGCAATGCTTCCGGGAGAAAGGTTAATTCGTTCAAGCGACTGCCTGGTTTGTCATGATCAAACAAATCAAATCATTGGGCCTTCATTTTCAGCCATAAGTAAAAAATACCCTGAGGGAAAGGCCAATGTTAATTTATTAGCAAGTAAAATAATTGAAGGCGGAAGTGGGAATTGGGGCAATACTCCTATGCAAGCCCATCCAAACGTAACAAAAGAAGATGCTGAAGAGATGATTCATTTTATTTTATCATTTAAATAATGAATAGAAGAAAATTTATATCTCTTTCAATGATCCTAGGTGGGGGTGCCATTGCAGCTTATTATGGCAACAAATACATAAAGGCCGATGGCGCTCCCAACCTTGACTATATCAATCACCACAAACTAATAATTGCTGAATTAGCCGATTTAATAATACCTCGTACCGAAACACCAGGAGCTAAAGATTGCTCAGTAGATCAATACATTATTTACCAAATTAATCATCACTTATCAAATAAAGATACTAATAACTTTATTGAAGGAATTCAAGAAATAATTAAAACAAGTACCATAAAATACAATAAACAATTTATCGATCTCAGCCAAACCGAAAAATACAATTTATTAAAACCCTTTGAAAGCGAAGCAAGTAACTTAAAGGGGAAAATGTCCAAGATCAGAAATAAATTGTTTGGTAAGCCATTTTTTACTACCTTAAAGGAGCTAACTACAATTGGTTATTGCACCTCTTTAAAGGGTTCTACTATGGGTTTAAATTACACTGCAATACCTGGTAAATATTTAGCAATAACAAATTATCAATCAGGGCAAAGATCTTGGGCAACGAAATAATATGGCTACTATGGAAAATAACATTAATCAATCTTTTGACGCAATTGTAGTAGGAAGTGGTATAAGCGGCGGATGGGCAGCAAAAGAATTAACAGAAAAAGGATTAAAAACACTACTACTTGAGCGCGGCAGAAATGTTGAACATGTTAAAGATTATCCTACTGCATTAAAAAACCCATGGGAATTCGAAAATAGATTGATGTTAACTAACGAAGACAAAATAACCAATCCAATTCAAAGTACAATTTATGACGAATCAAATAAGCATTTTTTTGTAAATGATCAGGATCATCCGTATGTTCAAACTAAACCATTCAATTGGATCAGAGGATACCAAATGGGTGGCAGATCTCTCACCTGGGGAAGACAAGTTTATAGATTGAGCGATCTTGATTTTAATGCAAATAATTTGGATGGCCATGGTGTTGATTGGCCGTTAAGATATGCGGAGCTGAAAGAGTGGTACGATCACGTTGAAAGATTTATTGGTATTAGTGGCAACAAGGATAATATTGCGCATTTACCTGATGGTGAATTTTTACCACCAATGGAAATGAATTGTATTGAAACACATTTTAAAGAAGCAATAAACAAAAATTTTAATGACAGAAAGGTAATTCATGGCCGCGTGGCTAATTTAACCAAAGGATATACAAATAGAGGCCCATGCCAATATCGTAACTTATGCAGTAGAGGCTGTCCTTTTGGTGGCTATTTTAGCAGTAATTCATCAACAATACCTGCCGCATTAAATACGGGCAATTTAACCGTCAGACCACATTCAATCGTTTACGAAGTAATTTATGATCCTAATAAAGGTGTTGCAAAAGGTGTAAGAATAATTGATGAAGTAACTAAAAAAACATATGATTATTATGCCAAAATAATTTTTCTTAACGCATCAACAATTGCTACAACTTCCATTTTATTACAATCAATTTCATCAACCTTTCCAAATGGTTTAGGAAATGGCAGTGGTCAAATTGGACATAACTTAATGGACCATCATAAATCTTGTGGAGCATATGGAACACATGATGGCTATGAACACTATTATTACGAAGGGCGACGACCAACAGGAATTTATATTCCGAGGTTTAGAAATTTAAATGGTAATTCTAATGATGTGAATTTTTTAAGAGGATATGGCTACCAAGCAGATGGCGAAAGAAGTGAATGGCAAGATCTAATGAAAACCACTGATGGATTTGGAGCAGATTACAAGGCAAAACTAACAACACCTGGTAAGTGGACCTTATGGATGGGTGCATGGGGAGAGTGCTTACCCAATTACAACAATAAAGTTACATTATCAAAAACTAAAAAAGATAAATGGGGCCTACCCCTTATTGAAATTGATTTTGAGTTTGGTGAAAACGAATTAGAAATGAGGAAAGATGCCATAAAAAATGCCAGTTTAATGTTGGAAGTTGCAGGGTTCAAAGAAATTAAAACATTTGACTATGAGCCACCTGGTGGAACAACCGTTCATGAAATGGGTACCGCCAGAATGGGAAATGATCCAAAAACATCAGTACTAAATAAATTCAATCAAATGCATGAAGTGAAAAATGTGTTTATTACTGATGGAAGTTGTATGACGTCTGGTGGCAGCCAAAACCCATCACTCACATACATGGCATTAACCGCAAGAGCTTGTGATTATGCCATTAGTGAATTAAAAAAACAAAATATTTGATCAACAAAATCCCATCAGTTTATATACAAAATAACCAATTAATTCATGCATAATTACAGTATAGGCATGAAAGGTATCAGTATTAGGAATTAAACAATGATCGAACTCGATCCTAAATTTACTTGAATAATAATCGGTTGGATACATAGTTAAATGAACAACACCTTGCTTAACAAAACAAGCATTTGCCCTTCGCAAATGAGAAGCAGAAGTTATAAGCAAATTGGGCTTGTTAGTTATTCTTAATGAATCTAAAATACCTTTTGTATAAACTGCGTTCTCATGTGTATTATCAGACTTGTTCTCAATTATAATTAGTGAATCACTTATACCTATTTGGCACAACCACCTTTTTAAATTTGATGCTTCCTTAATATGCGGGGTTGATAAACTGCCTGCACCACCAGATATGATCAACTTTTTAATCTTTCCATTTTTCAATAACCATACTGCCTGATAAATTCTATCTGCTGATCTTAAAAATTGAGGTTGACCAATTTGTTCGTCATACCATGTCATTCCGCCTAATACAATTCCAGCTTCGTATACTACACTATTTTTTATAGTAACACTCTTGTTTTCCCTTGGCTCCCATTTTCCAAAGGTTACATCGAATAAGAACTCGTTGCTAAAAAAATAAAATGATAAAATTGCTACCAACATCAATCGCTTACGCTTCTGGTCATTTTTGGCAAAATAACTACATATCAATATTATAAAAACCCAAATAATAGGTGATGAAAGAAATGCTAGCAGCTTTGAAACAACAAAAAACATTAATTAAAAATAAACAATCACCCTGAATCTATCAATTCAAAACTTCTCAAAATTCAATTTCAAGAAATATTTTCCCAATTCAGGAAATAAAGCAAAACCAAAAATGAAGACCGAATCGCTAAAACCCTTGATACAACTAAAATACAAGCCATAAAATAGTTTTGGCATGGTTTTTATATTACCAACATAAATTAAACTACATAATTATGGAAACTAAATTAATACAATTGTTCCCCGAAAAAGAAAACTTAGAAAAAGGACTTCAAATAAGCGGTGAATTGTTTATGAGTGGCTGCTCATTATTCGGTACTGAAGTATGCTTATTTGAAAATGGCATTTTAAAAAGCAAATACATTTGTTGCGCTAACGGCTATTTTTACTTCCTACTTGATTATAACAAACGATACACTATTGAGATCAACAAAGAAAATTTCGAATCAAAATCTGTTATGATACATACTCATGTTTTACAAAACAATAAAACAAACAGGCATTTTGAGTTTGGTGTAATGCTTCATAGAATGGATGAAAGTGAAATGCATAAACCAAAGCCAATTCCATTAATAAGTTATTCAGAAGCAAATGATCGCTTTGAGATTCAACCATATGCCAATAAACAAAAAAATTTAGCGAGTTAATTTAACAACAAAAATATGAATTGCATAATAATAAAAACCCTTGAGCGCTTTAAGCATAAGATCGGCAAAAAAAGCACAGATGTTTTATCACGTTATATTAAAATAAAATTAAAAATTGATATATCACAAATTGCCCTTCAACAAAAACTAGCCCTTATCATATAATTATATATACCATTGGCTTAGGAAATTGTTTTATGTTTTAAAACATGTTTATTGGTAAGTAATTTCTCAATATTGTATTTTTTTTTGCAATATTATTTGCTAAATTAGCAAAACCCATATGAATACAAACGCAAAAAACAGTGCTTTAAAGATCTTTTTATTGGAAGATGATAAGTGGTATAATAAGTTTTTGTCTCACCACATTTCTTTAAATCCGGATAACATTGTTGAGAGTTTTTTTACTGCCTCTGAGCTTTTAAAGAGTTTATATAAAAACCCATCCTTGGTAATATTGGATTACTCGTTACCTGACGATAATGGCGAAAATGTATTAAAAAAAATCAAAGAATTCAATCCATCACTTGATGTGATAATGGTTTCGGGTCAGGAAGACATTGCAACAGCCGTTCAATTATTAAAACAAGGAGCGTCTGACTATATTATTAAAAATGAAGAAACAAAAGAACGCTTATGGGCCTCCATCTCGAATATACGAGACAAAATATCATTAAAAGAAGAGATAGTTGAATTAAAAAACGAGTTAAAAACTCACTATGACTTTTCTGATTCGATGATTGGTAATAGCCAGGCAATGAAAAGTACTTATTCAATAATTGAAAAAGCGTGCAACTCAAACATAAATGTTTCTATTAACGGTGAAACAGGAACCGGAAAAGAAGTAGTTGCAAAAACCATACATTATAATTCAAATAGGAAAAAAGGGAAATTCATAGCGGTTAATGTTGCTTCTATTCCAAAAGATCTTATAGAGAGTGAATTGTTTGGACACGAAAAAGGGTCATTTACGGGAGCGCTTGCCAGGCGAATTGGTAAATTCGAAGAAGCAAATAATGGCACTCTCTTTTTAGATGAAATTGCCGAAATGGATATGAATATGCAGGTGAAATTATTGAGGGTTCTGCAAGAAAGAGAGCTAAACAGAGTTGGTGGTAATGATCTTGTTAAATTTGACATCCGATTAATTGTAGCAACGCACAAAGACCTTGCTGCGGAAGTTCAAAATGGTAATTTCAGAGAAGACCTATATTACCGAATTATGGGATTAACTATTAATTTACCACCTTTAAGAGAAAGAGGATCTGACATAATTTTATTGGCAAAGCATTTTATAAAAAGCTATTGTAAAGACAATAAGATAAATCTTTTGAAACTGAATAATGATGCACAAAATAAGTTAATGGATTATCACTATCCCGGCAATATAAGGGAATTAAAATCAATTATTGATCTGGCCTGCGTTATGTGCGATGAACCAGAAATTAAACCAGAGCATATAAAATTTGTAAAAAAGATAAATAATCAGGATATGTTACTAAAAGAAATGAGCCTTGATGATTACATTTTTCAAATTATTAGAAGTTACCTTGATAAATACGATAATAACGTTTTACTAGTTGCCAAAAAATTAAATATTGGCAAATCCACTATCTATAGAATGATCAAGGAAAAACAGGGTTAAAGTCAATTCCCAATTTATTATTGGATTTTCCCATTTTGAAACAATTCTTAACTCCCCACTAATCACAAAAGCCTTTACTATCAAGGGTTTTGAAGCTTTGGCACGTATGTTGGATTAATCTAGTCAACAAACACTAAAGCCATGAAACAAATACTTATAACCCCGCTAGTTTTATACATCACTTGCTTCTCAACAGAATGCAACCAAAAAGCCATTACTTTTGAAGACTCGATCCAAAAAGATACAACTCATATACAATACGCAGTACCTTCTCTAGAAGAAAATGCTTATGCCTACCGCAATAAGAAGAAAAAGAAGTTACAAACTAATGCCAAGCATTCTATTAAAATGGAAGTTAAATCCGCTCAAGGACTTTGCTCAGTAACACCTATAACTTCTTTAGAAACTGCTACTGCATTTCATTCAACGTATATGAACATAACCATTTAATACTAAATTATATGAAAAAGCAAGACAAAATAAATTTAAATAAGATACATGTACTAGATGATGACAGATATTTTCTACAATTAGTAAATAAATTAATTCATAAATATGATAAACGTATATTGCAAAAACTATACACCAACAATTCTCAATTCTTAGAGGACCTTAATAATAGCATTTTACCGAACTTATTGATAATTGATTATAACCTTGGTTATCAAAACCATTTTCATCAAACCGCTCATAAAGTACTAAATCAAATAGATGCTTTTTCGAAATCTATTCCGGTGATCTTAATCTCAGGTGAGTCAAACCTTGGGTTACTTGAAGAATATAGCAAATACAGAAATATAGAATACATAGTAAAAGATAACATGTTCGCAAAAAACCTATTTCAAACACTGAACAATTACAATTCAATACCAATAAAACATTAAACCATTATCCATGTATAGCGTAAAAAATATTCAAAGTCCAGAAAATCCAGACTACACCCGGTTAATGCTGGAATTATTAGTAAAAACTACTACTGAATTTAGCAACGACCTAAAATTCGCATTAAACAATGAAGATCTGATCAAAATAAATGAATTAGCTCACAAAATTAAACCATCACTCATGATAATGGAAGTTAATAGCTTAGTGCCACTAATTAAAGAAATTGAGAATTATACGACAATAGATGATAATCTGAGAACAAAAATTTACACAACTGTTAATCGTTTAAGCAAAATTAACGAACAAATTAAGTATGACCTTAATTCGCAAAACTACCCAGTTTAATTTTTCCACTTTTATTTAAATTTCAATCAACTTCATTTCACTTATAACTTTATTTATTCTATCCTGCAAGATCACAATCAATTGTTCCATATAAGAAGAGAATATGCCATTTTTTGATAGCTTCTCCAATTCCCTAACTTCATTCTTCAAACTTCTAATTCCTAAACTATCAATCATAGATTTAATTTTATGACTTATCCTATAAATGGTTTCCAGATCCTTTACCTCTAATGCCGCTTTAATTTCCTTTAGTGCAACTTGTGAGTCAGTCATAAAGATTTCGATCATTCTTCTCATAAATTCTTTATCCCCTCCACTAATATCAATTAAAACTTTAAGGTCATATGATTTTTCAACTTTATCTTCAACAGTAATTTGCTTAAGTTGAATAATGCCGTTTTCTGCTCCTCTTTTCATAACATTTTTAGCAATTGTTGATATTAACGTTTTCTCATCAAAGGGTTTGGTAACATAATCTTTCATACCTATTTGCATACATGCGTCTATTTCACTTCTAAAAGCATTAGCACTCAAAGCAACTATGGGCATTTGTATGTTCATTTCATTAATTAAAACTTTTGTAGCTGCAAAACCATCCATTAAAGGCATTTGCAAATCCATTAAAACAATGTCAAAAGCATTTCCTTGTTTTATAATATTTATAGCTTCCTGACCATCCTTTGCTTCTGTAATTACACAACCATTTCTTTTTAAAGTATTATATGCAACCGCCCGGTTAAATTCATTATCTTCTACGATCAAAACACGTGTATTGCTTATATCTATGTTTAAGTATGGCTCGTCTGCATTGATTATCTTAAAATCCTTGGCAAAAGGTAAAACTAATGTAATTTCTATAGTTGTTCCTTCATTTCTAACGCTCCTAACTTTTATTGTTCCTTGCATTAAACTAACTAACTCTCTGGTTATTGCCATTCCAAGTCCCGTACCACCGTATTTTCTGCTAATTGATAAATCTTCTTGCGAAAATTTAGTAAACAAATTGTCCAAATACTTTTTATCCATTCCAATACCAGTATCTTCAATTGTTAGTAGCAATTTCTGACTATTCTCATTTGTTTCAAGAATCATACACTCCAAGAAAACTCCTCCTTTATCTGTAAACTTAATTGAGTTGCCAATTAAATTTAATAAGATCTGCCTTAAGCGTGCCGAATCACCTAGGTAATAATTATTCTTTATATCGCGTACATTTATACCAAAAAACACTCCTTTCTCCCTTGCTTTAATAGACATAATTGATTTTACATCCTTAATAGTTTCTCTTAAATTAAATGGATTTGACTCAAGCTTTAATTCACCGGCTTCTATCTTAGAAATATCCAATATGTTATTTAATACAGATAAAAGATGCTGAGAAGCAACAGATGTATTGTTAACATATTTCTGTTGCTTACTATTTAATTCTTCCAGCGATAATTCTCTGATCATCCCTATAATTCCATTAAGTGGTGTTCTTATTTCGTGACTCATATTTGCTAAAAAAACTTCTTTGGCTTTTGAAGAATCTTCTGCTTTTTTTCGCTGAATATTTAATTCCTCCTCGAGCTTTTTCTTCTCTGTTATATCCAAATGAATACCTATTGAACCAATCAATTCTCCCTCATCATTATAATTTGGTCCGCCACTTACAAGCCACCATTTATTTTCACCAAACCTATCTTTCACCGGCACCTCATACATATCCGAAACACCAAGTACACGCGCCTTAGTTTTTTCTTCAATCAATGCTTTACTTGGGCCTACAAGTAATGTTTCAGCCGCTTTTTTTCCAAGCAATTCATCTTCACTAAAACCCGATATATTGCAAAAACCATTATTCACAAATTTTATCACATCATTATTATCTACTTCCATTAACCCCAAATGCATGTTGGCAATAATATTTCTGTATTTCTCTTCTTGCAATAAGATCTTCCGTTCATAACTTCTGCGTTCAGTTATATCAACTGCAAACGATGTAAATTCATAACTATATGCACTTAATTCAGATAATTGAACAGTTTGACCGATCCATTTCTCAATTCCATTTTTTGTAATAATAGGGAATTCATTATAAGTTTGTTGTTTTCTATTTACTACCTGATCTCTATAAAATTTTAGAACATCCCTTTTATGCGAAGGTTTAATTAAGTCTGAAAAACGCATATTCAATAATTCTTCAGTTGAATAACCCGTTACCCTTTCAGCAACTTTATTCAAGTAATTAAAATAGCCTTTACTATTGGTTCTATAAATTATATCAGACGATCTTTCAATAATGGTTCTATATTGTTCCTCACTCTCTTCGAGTGCCGTTTGCGCTTTTATTTGCTCCGAAATATCTGTATAACTCCATAAGTTACCCATATATGTCTTGCCAATCCAAATAGGAATAAAATCTCTTTCAATTGTTCTTCCATCCTTAAGAAACAGCTTCTCCTTACTTATTCTTTTTCTGTTTTTTATAATTACTTCTAACCTGGTTAAAAATTCAACTTCTTCAACAAAATAAACCGCACACGAATTAGCCATTGCACAGCAATCATTGCCTTCAAGTTCTTCGGGTGCATTGCTCAAATTAAATAACTTACAAAAACTCTCATTGGCATACAATAATTTCCTATTCTCATCCTCTACAACAATACCAGAATTAAGGTTAGAAAGTAAAGTTTTTAATAAACTTAAGGTATTCGATAAATTTGTTTCAAGGTCAATTCTTTTCTTTATTTGTGTGTTCAAATAGTTCGAGATCTCTACTAACTCATCATCAACTCTGCTATTTACATTCAATTCAGGATCTAAATCTCTTAATGTTTGCTTTAATTTTTGTATTGATAATTTTTTTAATTCGTACTCATATTGTAAATTCCTATTTACTCCTTTAAATTCTTCTTCACTTATTAAAAAAGCATGATTCATTAGTTCACGATCACGCTCAAAAGATAAATAGGAAGCTTTGATCGCGTTTATAAATCCCTGAATTTTTGGATCATTCAACTGCTCAGGGCTTAAATACTTTTTTATTTGCCTATTTAATAAAACTTCACTCATGTTACTTCTCAAAAAAGGTTGTTATTGTCATGGTTTGGTTATGAAGCTGACAATGATGAAATCCATTATTTGGGCAAACTTCACCATAGGAATAAAATCCGCTAATAACCGTGTTTTTACCAAATACATTTTTAACTGCTTCAACTTCTTCATCAATGCGGTTACCAAATATCAATTTTCTTCCAACACAACTTATTAAAACAGCAAAGGTTGGTTCATGACTACTTAAAGATATTTTCGAGTTTTCTGCAGCCTGACATGAAGCATCTACCAATCTATCCAAATTTGCTTTCATGAAACGCACACTCGATCCTTGAGGAATATCGCCAGCAAAAGTCATACTCGAACTTTTCTCATCAACCGATAAAATTGTACGCACCATTTCTTCGTTGGTGCCAAGTAATTTTACAGATAATGGGAACAATAAGGCTGAACCCGGTAATTCATCAGCGTACTTACCTAAATAGTTTTTATATAGTTCAAGCGCATTTTTTCCATCAATTTCATACAACACATTATCTAATGATTTTGTTACATTTCTTTCAATTCCAAATGATTCCCAGCCGCCATTTGACCCATGCCCTATCTCTAATGAATCGCCATAAAAACCAATAGCAACTAACATGCCCTCTTTTGGTTTTTGGTTCAAACCAACTAAGGTTGAAACAAAATTAGCACCATCTCCTGCAAGACCTCCGGTAATTAATATTTTGCCATCACAACAACTCTGCATACCATTAACCAATTCGCTTCCGTTTACTAAATTCCCATCAGAAAGTACAAACACATACTTTAAATTCTCACAATCAAACTTCTTTATTAGCATTAAACCGGCTTCAAAACTATTTTGGGCCTCAGCAATATTAAGAGAAGAAAATTTAATTGATGTACGCTCAAAATGTAGCCCATTTACGATGATAGTATTATCACAAACTTCATCATTATAAATTTCACCAGCAGTTGAACATAAAACTATATTAGAATTGATATGTGTTTTTCGTAACAATTCATAAACATCATGCTTTATAAATTGCTCCTTGTTTCCAAAACAAATAACAAGTTCACTATCTTGCAACTGAAGTCCTTCCGGATTCACTTCCATTTCTTTAACACCATTGTTTAATTTATAAGAAAAAGCTTTCATAAATGGATTTAGTTTAATGTTCTACGTATTTTTTTTAATAGAGTTACACGATTTAAAATTCACATTAAATAATAAATAATTGTTAGCATGCTTGCTAAAACACTAACCAATGTAAGATTTTAATGCTTTTCGTTAGAATTTTCCTATATTCCCAAGAGTTATTCCCTTCAATAATCACCCTTTTTTGGTCAAAATGGCGCTTTACAACTTAATTATGGAATTTGGGCTTTTTTATTCAAAATATAAAATATAAGCCTCCTAAAACCAGAAACTTATTTATGCTTATATAAATAAGTACCGGGCGCTGTATACCTCAAGCCAACCTCAAAACCACCTCGTCTGTTAGATGCCGTTTTTAGAGATGATACATTTACATCGTATCCGAAAAATATATAATACTGCTCCATTAATTCAACAACTGCCGAAACAACTAACGCATCCTTGGTTCTGTAATACAAACCGTAACCAAATGAATTACGTTTATTCAATCCCGTTATTTTTGAAGTTCCTTGAAAATAATGCTTCACAACGGTGCCTATTAAAAATTCTTTATTTGGTCCTTGCATTTGAAACAGATACGATGGAGCAATGGCCATTTTTGTAGTTCCCAAACTTTTGATCATATCACCATGCGCCACAAAACGCATGTAACCGCCATAATCAAGCGCGTTTATAAATTGATCACGCGGACGGGTTAAATTGTACAAAGCAAAACCTGCTCGTGCATTGAATTGTTTTTTAGCATCAAAATTACTTTCATCACTTACAAACGAATATAAAACACCTGCAGCAGCATCGTAATTGGTGAATTTCTGTACCAGAAAATTTTCACGTGTTGGCTGGTTAGGATCGTAAACAGATCCGTTGTATTGATCAGGGAATAATAATTTATTTGCATCAACCTGGCGTTGCTTGTAACTGGCCTGCAATCCGGCAGAAACAAAATGATGTTTGGCAATTTTTATAAAAGAGGATAAAGACAAGTTGATCTTAGTAACTTTTAATCTGCCATCACCACTTTGATCTGAATAAAAAGATAAACCGGCATTGAACAAACTTAATCCTTTGCTTTTGGTAACTAATGAACGGTGTTTGGTCTTTCTCCATCTCTCAGGTTTAAAACGCATCTCAAAATCGGCACCATATGTTTTATAGGCAGTTGTTACACTTTTCCATTGATCCTTATTAATTACCGAAACACGCACGGGACCTGTTACACCAATAAGCGCAGGATTCACAATGGCAGGGGTTTCATTGAATTGTGAGAAATGCAGGTCTTGTGCGTTTAAACAAACCACACTTAACAATAAATAAAATATGTAACGTATTCTTATCATCTAATTAAAGTTATATTTCCTTTTTTCTCTACACTTGTACCATCTTTATATTTTGATGTTAAAGTATAAATGTAAACATCACCACTCAGTAGCTGACCATTAAAAAAACCATTCCAACAAAGGTTAGGATCGGTTGACTCAAAAACTTTTTCACCCCAACGACTGAATATTTTAATACTAAAGGAGTCATTACACTTATCCCAACCTTGCAAACAAAAAGCATCATTATTGCCATCATTGTTCGGTGTAAATGCGTTGGGGAGTGTGAATACTTTTGACGAGACCAAATTAACAGAAACATTGGTGCATGATTTTGTTTCACAGGAATTAATTGCAGCTGTTACACAATACTGGATGTCTTCTTTAGGGGAGACGACAGGTTCTGCACAATCTGTACAACTGATGGCGCTATTTGGCTCCCATGAATAAGTATTAGCGCCAGATGCTTTCAATTGCAGATCGGCATTTACACATAAAATGGTATTTGAACTAACTACTAAATTCGGAAAAGGGCTAACTGTTACAGTTACCTCAGTAGAAAATTGTTTTCCGCAAGTGCTGTCGCTAATAACATACGTTTGATCCACACTTGGCGTAACTACTGCCAAGCTTCCGGTTGCTATCGTTTCATTAAATGAATTTAACCACTTAATACCGCAATGGTGATGCGTTTGTATGGTTGCAGACCTACCCGCGCAAATTGACAATTCACTTATTGGACTTGCTACCTCAGGCGCAGCACACCCATTGAACTTGGCAATAATGCCATCATAACCACCACCACCAAAAGTAGGCTGAAAACCATTTGCACTTCCAAAATAATTTCCTCCACTACCATATGTTTCTCCAACAATAAAAACATTTCCACTCAGATCTGTTTTGCAAAAGGCCCAATCTTCAGCACTTGTACTTCCATAATAGGTTGCCCATTGTCTCATTCCCGAGTTTGAAAATTTTGCCAAATAAATATCGTATGTTCCACCTCCGTAATTAGGTTGATAAGAACAGGGTGTGGTTATTGAAGACGTTGAACTGGTATATCCACACAAATAAATATTATCATTTGCGTCAACCGCGCAATAATTTCCTGGCTCAATACCTGATCCTCCATAAAATGTGCACCATTGTCTAAGACCATTTGAATTCAATTTCAACAAAAAAGCATCTCTTGCACCTCCGCCATAAGTACTTTGAAAACTTCCTGGAGTTGATATAACGCCAGAGATACCATAAGCACTCGCACCTGATACGATCAGATCGTTTTTGGAATCTAAGACGCAAGAGTTTGCCCAATCATTATTACCATGACCATAATAAGTTGCCCAAATGCGATTACCATTTTGATCAAATTTTACGATCATTGCATCACCCTCTTGTTTAAATCCACCATTTGTGAAAGAATTTACACCTCCTCCATAATTTGGTTGCTGACAACCAGGCGTAGAAATATTAACGGTAGAATTTGTTACACCTACCATGTAAACGAAACCATTTTTATCAAACACACAACCTTCAACAAATTCAAATCCGGTGGAACCATAATAAGTTGACCATAAGCGATTACCATTAATATTGAACTTCGCAAGAAAGGCATCTGTGTTACCACCAAATACCGACTGATGCGCACCGTTGGTTGCAATTACATTTGAATTATTAGATGAATACGTTCCGCCACAGAAATAAATATTATCATTTAGATCGAAACAACAATTTGTAACTTGATCTCCACCTGCTCCTCCATAATATGTTCCCCATTGACGTACGCCACTGCTATCAAACAAAGTGCAAAATCCATCATACACATCCGGACTTTGACCTCCATACCATACTGATTGATGACAACCCGGAGTGGCAATAACACCAGCTAATGATGAAGCTGTAACGCCAACCATAGCTACATAATTGTTGTTTGAATTTACTGCACAAGCTGCTCCAAAATCACCATGATCGCCTCCATAATACGTACACCAAATTTTATTTCCATTAGCACTGTATTTAGCTAATATTGCATCGCCCGTGAACCAATTTGATCCTGGCGCGAAACCACCATACGAAACTTGGTGTGCACCTGTAGTTGCAATGTTTGATGGCGAATCTGTACCGCCTGTTACATACAAATTACCTGAAGCATCGGTACAACTTCCATAAAACCAATCTGTTTTTGAATCGCCAAAATAAGTTGCCCATAATCGAACCAAAGGATCGATCACGAGTTCTTTAGCTGGGTTTACATTAAAAACCTGTATTGAAATAACATTCCTCTTCACTTTCCAATTAGCTTTCAATCTTTTTTTATCCTGATATACAACCGGTGATTTCTCGATAAGATCTCCCAATGCCGTTCTTATCAGCAAATCTCCGTTTTTATTTACAAGAATGGTATCAGCTCCTGAAATTTCAATTTGAATTTTTTGATGATCAACTCCGGGCGCTACTTTATAATCATACTTCAATTGATTTTCAGAAGAATACCAAACAAGATCTATTCCGTTATAAATATCCTTATATTTTATTTTGCGATAACTTTTTACTCCAATAGCTCCTTTAGGACAAACCGCTGAATAATAATTTTCAACTCCGGGTAATTGCTCTTGTCTTTCGATATTCGCACTAGAGTTCACATTCAACCAATTAACATCTATTCGTTGGATGGTTTGTTTAGATGCGAATTTATTCTTTATATCTTTAGACTTAAATGATCCTGAAAGTTCCTTCCATTCATCAACTCTATTTATCTGATAACTGATCCCGTTTTTCCGTAAAAAGAAATTTAACCCATCGTATTCTCCGCTGAACAATATGTCCGGCCTGGGTTTTGAGTGCTGATCACTAATTTGTCCTTTATTTTCTTTAAAAGACACATTATTTGTTTGAGATTTTTCAAATGCAAAAATACAGCAGCCAAAGCATGATACAAAAAACAGAGTTAATATGTTGGCACGTGTCCTCACCTGATCAACGTTATATTTCCTTTTCTATTAATTTGTTTATCACCAACAAAAAAGGCTGTTAAATGATAGATGTATACATCAGCGCTCAACAACTTCTCATTGTAATAACCATTCCAACAAAAATTAGGATCTTCAGATTCAAACACTTTTTCGCCCCATCTGCTAAAGATCATGATCTTAAATGTTTGATTGCAATGTTTCCATCCTTTCAAACAAAAGGCATCGTTATCGCCATCACCATTTGGCGTAAAGGCATTAGGCATCGAGTAATCATGTCCCTCTTCAATAGTAACTTGCGACGAATCTCGAATATAACAATAGTCATTTTCAACCTTTACTTTATACATACCGCTTGCTGCGGGTTTAATTATTTGCTCGGTTTCTCCCGTGCTCCAGGTATAAATTGAACTCGGATTGCCTGCATCTAAGAACAGATCACTACCGGCGCAATTGATACTTTGATCATCTAAATTAGGAATTGGCGCTGCTCCATATTTAACAAGTATTTTAATAGAATCAATAATATTACACGTACTTGAATCGGCTCCGGCCACAACTAAAGCTGTGTAGGTTCCAAATGAATTATACGAATGTATGAGAGAGTTTGTGTTTACGGCCGGAGAGCCATCTCCCGGAATAATTGAAACTGAGCCTAAATTGGGATTGGTTGAAAATGTTGCTGTAATTGGACTACAGCTTTTTAATAATCCACCTAACGATGAGTTAGCATTCACAAACGTTTGAAGATCGATCTTTACAAATGCATCTGAATTAACAACAGCATTAATTCCGGTGCCCATACTATCAATAACACTATAACCACTATAGGATCCCGGTGTTACCGGCCAGTCATCATTAACACAAAGTGCGTGGTAAAAATAGCCACGATCATCAAAATAATTCAAGCCCCCATCATCATGATCTTCAAATTTTGGTGAGGTTCCTCCATAATAAGACCCAAACTTAAGCGAAGTGAAATTCGGATTGAAAACACCTAAATACAAATTACCTTTTGCACTTGAAACCGATTTAAAAGCATCAGGCGTAACCGGCAGACCTGGATGGCCAAAACCTCCAAAATAAATATATCCACAACTATCAATATTAAATGCATCAATTTCAATTTTACTTTGTCCAGTTGTTGGATATCCAAATCGCGCGATCACATTAATGGTGGTTAAAGCAGGATCGAGTTTGTAAAAGAAAACGCTGCCTGTGCTAATATTAAAAGCTCCTGGTGTTACTGTAGTACCAGATAATGATAAGGCATTACTCGCAATGTAAACATTATCATTCAGATCAAGATCAAAGCGAATAGCTTCAGTAACCTTTGCGCCAATGTATGTTGATGAAATTGGAAAACCACTCAATGTATCTATATTAAACGCAAACATATCTAAAGTACTTACGCTGGTTGAATGAACCACACCTGGTGTTGTAGGAAAATTCTTACTATTCGTTGTACCTACTCCATAAAGCGTTCCGGCCTTTGATAATTTAATACCAGCCGGACTATTATTAGACGAACCACCATAATACATACTCCATTTCAATGATGCGAGATCGGAATTTATTTTTGTGATCACGATATCACTGAATCCATTTGAATCTGAAAACTCACGGAAACTACCCGGTGTAGTTGGGTAATCAATAGATAACGAACTTCCAATTACATAACAGTTATTCCATTCATCCATGATCAATTCGCCAAACGTATTGGTGCTGGGGTAATACCAACTTGCATTACCAACTGTTGAAAATCCTTCTGCACGCTGTCCGCCCAAATAAGTTGAGCTTTTTAAAACAGTTCCTGATGTATCTATCTTTATTAAAAAATAATCGGTCTTACCTTTTAATTGTGTTTGAAATCCATTTTTTATAATTGGAAATGTATCCGAATTGGTAGTTCCGAAAATTGCTACTTCATCATTTTGTATCACACAATTAATAATGATCTCTTCTAAATTTCCGCCGATGTAGGTTGAAAAGCGTTTTGCTGTGCCGGTTAAATTAAATTTTGATAACGCATTATCATAAAACCCTCCGTAATAACTTGTTTGAACTGCCCCAAACGTTGCCGGATAATGTTTGGTCATGTTCATGCTATACAAATACATATTCCCCTTTAAATCAGGCGCTACACCCAAACCAAAACTTACGGAAGGCGATCCACTGAAAGATGAGACCAAAACAACCGGATCGATGATCAGCTCCTTTGACGGATCATATTTGCCTTCGATCTTAAATGATACTTTGTCTTTACCAACGATTACATATTTACACTCCACAAAAACTTTCTTACCATCTATGATCTGATATGCTTCCGGAATATTCTCAACAATTTCACCTATTGAAGTCCGAATAATTAATTTATTATTTACTACTTCTACTCCATTCGTAAAATCATACCTTAGTTTTATCTGCTCTATTTTTGCATTTGGTTGAATGATCAGATCATATTTTAAATTTCCTTTTGAACTGTATAATTTAAGATCAATACCTTTATAAATTGATCTGTAATTAATTTCACCAAATGCTTTTACATTGCTTGCCCAATGAGCAGGATCGTTATCCAAAAAATAATTATAGTACTCCGGTTGTTGTAACAATTTTTTTGGTGATGATAAATTTCCACCTTCAAATTCCATTTTGTAAACATGCCCATGAATGATGGGGTCTTTTTGATCGCTTAACTTCGGATCTTTATTCAATCTATCATCATGTGATCTTTTGATATCAGCAGCATCAAACAACTGCCAGGTAAAACCGCTTTTTTCAATATAAACTTGTCCGTTTGAAAGTTCACTGCAAAACTGAACTTTTGAAGGCCATTGATTTTTATTTTCTTTATAGATCAAGCCTTGGTCATAATGCGCAAAAGAACATAAAGCAATTATAATGGCTACAATTGTTAAAAGTCTTTTCATACCTTAAATTTACGTCATCTGATCCATTAAATAAATGATCTTAAGCAAGTGGCAACCCTAAATTGTTAATTGGCAATTGTTAATAAGGTAATTACAGTCCTTTTTGGGATGAGCGGATCAATTCCGCCACTTTTTTGTCGATGATCAGGGTCAGATCCTCATCTTTAATATGATCTAGGTGTATCCAACGGAATGATTGAGCGCCTTCAGTGAGGCTGTAATCATGAGGGGTTTGACTAATAACAGTATTGATCTCTTCTTCCGGTCTAACTAAATAGTAAATACTTATAACCTGATTATTTGGCGAGAAGGCCGATGATACAAAAAAATCGGTTGTATAAAAATGGGAGATCACCTCAACGGGTAATTGCATCTCTTCAATAAACTCTCGTTTAATGCATTCAATAGTTCCCTCGCCAAATTCTAATCCTCCGCCCGGAAATTTGGTGATCTTATTGCCTTTAATGTACTCATCACTCACCAAAACCTTTCCGTCTTTGATCAAAATACCATATACGCGAACATTAAACCGATGCATTTGAGAGCCAAGATAGGAAAAATTGGGGAAGTTAGAGGTGAGATTTTAGAAGTTAGATTTTAGAAGTACGAAGTTGAAATAAAAACTGATTGATTCAAAGCGATTAGAAGTAAGATGATTTTGAATTCCATGAAAAAAATCCCCCTTTGGAGGGGGTGCCCTTAGGGCGGGGGAGGAATTTGAAAGTTAGATTTTAGAAGTTAGAAGTTGAATGGAATTAGTATAAGGATAAAGTATAAGGAGACAGAAGAAGTTAGAACATTTTAGAACAAACCACAAACCCCAAACTACAAACCCGAAATATTACGCACATTCAAACTTCCACAATCGTACTTCGTAACTCGTAATTTCCACCCCACATTCGTAAGTCGTACTTCGTAAATCGCACTTCAATTCTTCATATTCGTAATTCGTATTTTTTAACTCTTCCTTCCTCTTGTCATTTCCCGTTTTCCGGGTGCTCCGGGCAATCGTTCAACCGTAAAACCGGCTGCTTTCAGATCGCGTTTAAATTGCCCTTGCGCACAAAATGTGACTAATACACCACCCGGGTTTAAAACGTTATATAAAGTTTGAAATATTTCTATGGTCCACATATGCGGCACATGCCGTGGTGAAAATGCATCAAAATAGATCACATCGTAGGTTTTATCCCAAACCATATCCTTAAAATCGAGTAAATAGTTAGTAATTCTAAATTCCGGCACAATTAATTTTTCTGAATTATAGGATGCATTGATCAGATCATTTAAAGGCAACTGATATTTAGGTTCAAAATAATTCAAATAGCCCAAAGTATTGATCAACTCCTTTGGGAATTCATGCTTTTCAATTCCGGTATAGGAAACAGTGATCGCATTATCCATTGCATATTTTAAGGATAACATGGCGTTTAATCCGGTACCATACCCTACTTCCAAAACGTTTATTGAATTTGATCCGGTTTGATGTTTGTAGTGCAATCCTTGCTTGATAAAAACATGTTCGCTTTCTGCCAAAGCCCCGTGACGTGAATGATAGGTGGCATCGAATTGCTTACTGTAAATGGTATTAGAACCGTCTTTTGTATGAACGATCTCCAGATCCATAATGCTTTAAACTATTCTTTTTTCTTTTTATAGATCAAAAATAATAAAACAGGCAATAAAAATATATCGGCTAAAACAGCCACTAACACCGTAATACAAATTAAAAATCCAAAGTAATAAGTGCTTTGAAAATTACTGGTCATTAAACTCATAAAACCACCTAGCAAAATAAACGTGGTTAAAATTATTGGCTTACCGGTTTCAAAATAAGTGCGCTTAAAAGCATAAATTAAACTTTTACCATAAGCCAACTCAATTTTTAAACGCGAAATAAAATGTATGGTATCATCCGTTGCAATACCAAAGGCAATACTAAATACCAATGATGTAGCGGCTTTTAGCTCAATACCCATATAGCCCATTAAACCGGCAATGATCACCAATGGAATTAAATTGGGCAACACAAATACCAATACCATGCGCCAACTGCGATGTAAGAAAAAAGTAAGTATGGCTATTACAATAACAGAAAAGGCAAAACCTTGTGTCATATTATCTACCATGTATTCATTATTTCTGTCAACCAAATGGGCAGCACCTGTAATATCAAATTGCAACAGATCTTTATTTACATGAGCATCAATAAATGCTTTTAACTTTTTGTTATGTTCACCAATGGCCAAACTGCCCACATCCTGTATCTTGGCGCTGATCTTGGTTTGCATGCCATCGCTGGTAATTACCTGCTTGATCTCTTTATTTTTTCTGTTATCAACTAAGGCTTGTTTTAAAGCTTCGTAATCCTGTTCATTTGGCAACACATAATCATCTGCCCCTGAACTTTTATTTAAACTTTTTATTAATTGTGGAGCCGATAACACAAAGCCTGCGCCGTATTCTTTCTTTATAAATTCCTCTACTTTATTGATCTCCGTGATCACATCGTAATCCCATATCAATTTATTTTTATTCTTTAAGGTGATTTGTATTTCAAGCGGACGAACACCGCTGTAATGTTTGTCAAAAAAATTAAAATCCTGTTTGATCTTCACTTTATCTGTAAGGTCTTCTAACAAAATATTATTAACCTTTACTTTATACATACCAATAACCGACAACACAAGCAAAACAGCGGTTATAACCAAAATGAGTTTTTGATTTCTGAAGATCCAGAATAAACCACTGCGCATGGCATTGGTTGTTCTGTTGTTAGTTCCATGAACGGTGATCAACTTTTTGGGTGTAAAAAAATATAATAAGGCCGGTAAAAAGGTATAGCTTAAAATAAATGCAATTGCTACACCAATGGATGTGTAAATACCAAAATCACGCACCGGTTTAATACTAGAGAATAACAAGGATAAGAAACCAACGATAGTAGTAATGAGGGTTAAAAATGTAGGAAAACCAACTTCTTTCAATATCAGCGGGTAGATCTTTTCTCTTTCGGTTCCTTTTGCTAATTCTTCAAAATACTTCGAGAAAAAATGCACCACATCACTCATCCCAGCCACAAACATCATGGTTGGCAACATCACACTCATAATATCTATTGGTTTGTTCATTAATTGCATGATTCCCATGGTCCATAAAATAGACACCAACACAATTACTACCGGAACAATTACACCATATAAACTTCTAAATGAGAACCATAAAAAAATGATGATCACCGCAAAGGATAGGGATAAAAAAACAACAAATTCACTTTGCAAATTCTCGAGATAAACTTTTTGTGCGAAGATCCTTCCAACATAATGCACCTCATCAAATTTGTATTTGTATATAGTTTGTTCAATGGCTTTAGCCAAACTATCACTTTGTTTTTTGGTAAGTACATCTTTTGTTTTTATAAATATGCTTAACGATCTGGCATCCGGCGGAAAGAACGAACCAACCAAATGTGGTGTATTATAAATTTCAATACTATCCTCTTTATACAATTCCGGATCTTCAAAATGCAAAACACGTTTTTGAACGGGCATCAATCCACCCAAATTCAAACTTTTAATATTGGTGGGTGATGTAACTTTTACCACATCATTCAATTCTGCCAGATCATGGGTTAATTGATCGATCTTACTTAAATAATCTTTCTGAAAAATGCCCTTATTATTTTCAAGCGCAATTAATACGAACTCATTATCATATCCAAATGTTTTACGATAGGTATTGTAAAGCTCTAATTCCCGGTCTTCATTTGGGAAAAATGCCTCAAAATCGTAGTCAAATCTCAGATTTTTGACCTGAAAGGCACAAAAAACCGAAAAAAGCACTACAAATGCGATTATGAGGGTATTATTTAGGCGTTGATTTGCGATGGTACTAACAAAATTAGTGACTTATATTACATAATAAAAGACATATTCTAATTATATTTGTTCAGCAAAATTCAGATATTTTTATTCACGAATTAAACACTATAGATCATGCCAAAAGGAATTTTTAAAGTGCCAGTAGCGGCCAATGAGCCAATTAAATCATACGCAGCCGGAAGTGCTGAACGCAAAGAGTTGCAAGCTATGTTAAAGGAGCTTCGCAGTAAAGAAATTGATATTCCAATGTATATTGGCGGTAAAGAAGTTCACAGTGGCAACAAGGTTCGTTTGGCGCCACCACACGATCACAAACATACATTAGGTCATTTCCATAAAAGTGAAAAGATACATGTAACACAAGCTATTGAAGCAGCTTTAGCAGCAAAGGAGAAATGGGCTAATTTAAGTTGGGAACACCGTGCCAGCATCTTTTTAAAAGCAGCAGAATTAATTGCAGGTCCGTATCGTGCTAAACTGAACGCTGCAACCATGCTAGGACAAAGTAAAAATGCATTTCAGGCAGAGATCGATAGTGCTTGTGAGATCATCGACTTTTTAAGATTCAATGTACAATACATGACCGAGATCTATGCCGATCAACCAATATCATCGCCGGGTGTTTGGAATCGCATGGAGTGGAGACCGTTAGAAGGATTTATTTATGCATTAACCCCATTTAATTTTACAGCTATTGCAGGTAACTTACCAACCAGCTGTGCCATGATGGGAAATGTGGTTGTTTGGAAACCAAGTAACACTCAGGTATACAGCGCAAACGTATTGATGGAAGTATTCAATAAAGCAGGCGTACCGGATGGTGTGATCAATTTGATCTATCCGAGCGGACCTGATGCAGCTGAAGTTATTTTTAATCACAAAGATTTTGCAGGAATACACTTTACAGGAAGCACAGAGGTATTCCAAAACATTTGGCAAACTATTGGTAACAACATCCACAAGTATCGCTCGTATCCACGCATTGTTGGCGAAACAGGTGGTAAAGATTTTATCATGGCGCACAGATCGGCAGAGCCGGCTTCACTATCAGTAGCCATTTCGCGTGGTGCATTTGAATATCAGGGACAAAAATGTTCGGCTGCATCTCGTGCATACATCCCATCAAACTTATGGGAAGAAACAAAGAAATTGATATTAGCAGATCTTAAGACCATGAAAATGGGCGGCACTGAAGATTTCACCAACTTTATTAATGCTGTTATTGATGAGAAGAGTTTTGATAAATTAGCTAAATACATTGACGCTGCTAAAAAAGATAGCAATGTTGAAGTGATTGCCGGCGGAAATTACGATAAGAGCAAAGGTTATTTTATTGAGCCAACCATTATTGTAGCTAAAGATCCGAAATATGTAACTATGTGCGAAGAGTTGTTTGGTCCTGTTTTAACCATTTTTGTTTACGATGCCGATAAGTTTGAAGAAACATTAGAATTAGTTGATTCAACATCTATTTATGCATTAACCGGTGCCATTTTAGCGCAAGATCGTTATGCGATTGAATTAGCTACTAAAAAATTAAATAACGCAGCCGGCAACTTTTACATTAACGATAAATGTACCGGTGCAGTTGTTGGTCAGCAACCATTTGGCGGAGCCAGAGGAAGCGGCACAAATGATAAGGCCGGTGCTAAAATAAATTTATTGCGTTGGGTAAGCCCTCGTACCATTAAAGAAACAATGGTACCGCCAACAGATTACAGATATCCATTTTTACAAGCAGATTGATTTGAAAAAAATTAGCTTATATATTTTGATGTTAATATTTGGTTTAACCTGCCATGCGCAGGTTAAGCTGGATAGTGTTTTTCAGGTTGTAGATACGATCCCAACCATTCAACGTAAACTATGGAAACTGGAGGGGTTTGCACGCAAAAACAGATTAAGTAATAAAGAAATAAATAAAATCGTTGAAAAGGCAAATAGTTTTATTTCGGGGAAAAAAGAAATAGATATTCTATTTCAAACACAAAAAACAATTGGTAACATTTACTACGAGCAAAATAAAGGCAATGAGGCATTAACCGAACATTTTAAAGCCTTAAAAATTGCTGAAGAGGCCAAGCATTTTTTTTATACAGGAGATGCGCATGATCATATTGCTGAAGATTATCAATTATTGAACAACAAAGTATTTGCTCAAAAACATTTTTACTACGCTTTAGGTTATTTCGAAAAAACCGATAGTATTTCATATATGGCTGATGTTTATAATTTACTAGGTACAAACTATAAAAATCAAGACAAGATAGATTCAGCCTTAAAGTATCATGAGAAATGTTTAGCCATCAGAATAAAAACTAACAGTCAAAAAGGTATCGCATATAGCTATAATAACCTAGCCGTAACATACATGCGTGCAAAAGATTACGATAAAGCAGAACCCTTTTTAATTAAATCACTTGAAATTAAAAGAAGCCTAAAAGACAAAAAAGGAACTGCCGGATCGTTAATTAATTTAGGTGATATAATGACCTTTAAAAATAACTACAAAGAAGCTAAAAAACTATACGATGAAGGAAGGCAGTTAGCAATAGAAGCTAAGGCTGGTAGTTTTTTCCGCATCGGTACGTTTAATTTAGCCAATATGTATTTTAAAATGGGCGATTTTAAAAACTCTGCAATATATTATGTAAGAAGTAAAGAAGTAACAGATTCACTAAAAGATGAAGAAACAAACAAAGCCATTGCAGAATTAACTTCACAATATGAAACAGAAAAGAAAGATTCTGAAATAGCCCTGCAACAAGAGCAATTAAAAACACAGGAAGCTGTAAACTCGAAACAAAAAATAATCACACTTGTATCAACCATTGCATTGGTTATGGCTTTAATCGCAATATTTTTTGTTTACAGAAGTTACCGACAAAACAAGAAAAACGCTATTGTACTTGCCGCTAAAAATCATCTGATCGAAGAAAAGAACAGAGAAATCACCGACAGTATCAATTATGCAAAACTTATTCAGCAGAGTTTACTGGCATCAAAAGAAATGTTGGATAAAAATTTAGAAAGCTATTTTATTCTTTATAAACCAAAAGATATTGTAAGTGGTGATTTTTATTGGGCCTCTGAAACCGATAAAGGTTTTTTGATTGCCTGTGTGGATTGCACAGGACACGGTGTACCGGGCGCATTCATGAGTTTGATCGGAAAAGAGAATTTAGATAAGGCTGTTTCAAAAACAGTTAACCCTGGTGAGATCTTACACGAACTGAACATAAATGTAAAACGTTCATTAAATCAAAACGAAACATCGAAAAGCAGAGACGGAATGGATGCTGCTGTTTTACGTGTTCAAAAAAATCCGGATGGCAGCGCTACTATTACCTTCGCTGGTGCTAATCGTCCGCTTTATATTTTGCGCCAAAACACACAAACCATTGAAGAAGTTAAAGCTACCAAACAGGCAGTTGGCGGATTCACCAGTGTTGATCAGCTGTTTGAACAACATCAAATTACTGCTAATAAAGGCGACACCTTGGTGATCACAACGGATGGCTATGCCGATCAGTTTGGAAGCGATAAAAATAAAAAATTAACAACGAAACGCTTTAAAGAGTTGTTAGTTTCAATTCAAGCCAAAGCCTCAAGCGATCAAAAAAATAATCTCGAACATTTCTTTAACGATTGGAAAGGCCAGAATGAACAGCTGGATGATCTGTTGGTGATTGGGATAACGATCTAATTAAAGATCTGAAATCTTTAACTCATTCTTCATTCGCACACCCTTTTCCGTCTGCTCTAAACTAATGCACTCCACACTTTTATCATGTTCAAAGAACAATAACCAATTGTTTTTTGCAGCTTCATTCAATAGCATCGTCTTTTCTTTTAAAGTTTCTAAAGGACGAACATCATAACTCATAATATAAGGTAAAGGCAAATGTGCGGCACTTGGAATAAGATCAGCCATGTATAACAAGGTATTTCCATTGTAATTCAACTTCGGCAACATCATTGCTTCTGTATGTCCGTTTACCTCAACAAAACTTAAACCTTCTATTAATTTGGTTTCAGTTGTTATAAAATTCAATTGTCCGCTTTCCTTAATAGGTAAAATATTCTCCTTTAAAAAGCTAGCCTTTTCGCGTGCATTCGGATTAACAGCCCAGTTCCAGTGTTTTTCATTCACGTGATACGTAGCATTTTTAAATGTTGGTATCAATTTACTTTTATCGTCATTGAATTTAATGCTACCGCCACAGTGATCGAAATGTAAATGAGTAAGCACCACATCCGTTACATCATCAAAACTAAATCCATGCTTGGCTAAAGATCTTTGTAAGGTGTCATCGCCATTCAAATAATAAAACCCGAAGAATTTCGCATCCTGCTTATCCCCCATTCCATTGTCAACTAAAATCAAACGCTTACCATCTTCAATTAACCAACAACGCATGGCCCAGTTGCACATGTTATTTTCATCTGCAGGGTTCAATTTATTCCACATACTTTTAGGCACCACGCCAAACATGGCACCGCCATCTAATTTAAAATGTCCTGCGTTTACACTGTATAGTTTCATATTTTTTATTTTTCAGGTTTATACACTTCCATCAGCACTTTCGTCACCCTATATTCTATCTCTGTTAGTCCGCACCTAAACACCTTCTGTTTAGGCTTGGTTGTTTTATCATCATTGTCAATAAATTCGTTGCTATACAACATCACACCCTCCATTTGTTTATCTAAATTAGATCGATACTTAAAGCGGCCTTTTAGCAATACTTCAATGCCATTTGCAATAACCAATTTATTAATAGTGATCCCTTCAGTATTGCAGGATTTAATAATATAGTCCTCGTCGATCTTGGCATCTATTGCCAAAAAATTTTCTGCACGAACATTTTTCAACGAATCATTCAAGTAAAAATACATGTTTTTTCCAGGTTTATTCATAAAACTGAACACTACTATTTTATTCTTGATATTTTTACTTTTATTGAGTTCATAAGCTTTTTTAAAGGCATAGTAAATCTTAAACGTCATCACAACTTTATCACCAACTCGAGAGTAAGAAGAAATGTAAAATACATTTGCACCAAGTTCTTTAGTTTTGATTCCTAGCAAATTCATCGCTAATTCAATATGCCCTGGATGATCAATAGATTCAAGATTTAAAGTAGCAATATATTTACAGTTTACAGTATCTTGTAATTCTTCTAAATATGCCGCCCTTTCTAAAACACTATTATGTTTAAAATTTGATTGATCAATGATATGAGTTTTTTGTGCAATTAAGAAATTCAAAAGAGATATTGATAAGAACAAAAAAAGCTGTCCTCTCGAACAGCTTTTTAATATTAATTTTTCAATCAAAATTATGTTTGTGAAAATTAGTGAAATTAGTGGCTTAAAAATTAAGCTACTTTTTCGCCTTTTAAAACCTTTGCCATGGTCTTGCCAATTTCAGCAGGACTCTCGCAAACGGTGATTCCGCACTCGCGCATAATAGCCATTTTAGCTTGTGCTGTATCATCTTTACCACCAACAATTGCACCGGCATGACCCATTGTACGTCCTTTAGGAGCAGTTTGTCCGGCAATAAAACCTACAACCGGCTTTTTGTTACCGTTAGCTTTTATCCAACGAGCAGCATCCGCTTCGTAGCTTCCACCGATCTCACCGATCATAACAATAGCTTCTGTTTCAGGATCGTTCATTAATAACTCAACTGCGTCTTTAGTTGGTGTTCCAATGATCGGATCTCCACCAATACCAATTGCAGTGCTAACACCTAAACCTGCCTTTGCAATTTGATCAGCCGCTTCATAAGTTAATGTACCACTTTTTGATACGATACCAATTTTACCTTTTTTGAAAACAAAACCAGGCATGATACCAACTTTTGCTTCACCAGCGCTAATAACACCCGGGCAGTTAGGGCCAATTAAACGGCAACCTTTTGCTTTAATGTATTCTTTAGCGTAGATCATATCTTTAACAGGAATACCTTCAGTGATACAAACGATAACTTTGATACCTGCATCAGCAGCTTCCATAATAGCATCAGCAGCAAATGCCGCCGGTACGAAAATAATAGATACATCTGCACCTGCTACTTTTACAGCATCAGCCACAGTGTTAAATACCGGTCTGTCTAAATGCTTTGTTCCACCTTTTCCGGGCGTAACACCACCAACAACATTGGTACCATATTCGATCATTTGAGTGGCATGGAAAGTTCCTTCACCACCGGTAAAACCTTGTACAATTACTTTTGAGTTTTTATTTACTAAAACTGCCATATCTATTAATTTTTAAGAATACGAATATAAATACTTTTAAAGAGTTCAGCAAATTAAATAATGCTGTTAAAAACCTTGTGTTCAGGCGAATTTAGACGAATAAGCCAAAAATCAGATCAATTCGGGTTAACATTAACAATTTAACCTAAATCTTACTTCTAACTTCTTTAATCTGCCTTCTACCTTCTAATTATTATCCCCTCCAAAATAGGTTTCCTCAATAATATCGGCATTATAAGCCACATCATAAATTGCCTCGTTCAAAATATCCTCATTGGTTAAGGCCACCGGCTGAACCGATTGAACAATAATACTCTCACATGGGCTGCCATCCGCGCGTTTATCGGTTGTAATGGTTACTTGTGCATAGGTGCCGTAACCACTTTCTTTCAATAATTTGTAATGGTTCAAGTTGGTGTTATACTCACCGCAACGGCTGTTCATATAAACCACATCTTTACCAAAATGGCGCCCAGCAATTACCCAAGCCCACACGAATTGGTAACGGTAACTGCCATCTTTCATTTTAATGGCTACATCTATTCTGAATATACCCGGACTTACTTCATCTAACTTGTAATTCCAACGGTTAGCAATATTCGATACTGCGGTTTTAAGATCAAATGACATACTGTTTTGCTTTAAATTTTAGTTAAATATAATCCATTTTCTGTACTAACAATTCACTTTTAATTAAAATATTTATTAGCCCGATAGTCACAAAGTTTTTCACTATCTTTAATGCTCATAAGCACACCATGGATTACAATACACAGCAAGAAAAACTTATTATCCCGGAGTATGGCAGAAACATACAAAACATGATCAATTATTGTGTTGCCATTGAGGATAGAGCAGAAAGAAATATTTGTGCGAAAGCCATTATTCAGGTTATGGGTCAGTTAAACCCGCATTTAAGAGATATAGCCGATTTTAACCATAAATTATGGGATCATTTGTTCATTATATCGAAGTTTAAATTAGATGTTGATAGCCCCTACCCTAAGCCAAATGCCGAAACATTCATTACCAAACCAAAAATGTTAAGGTACCCATCGGGTAAGATCAGATACAAACATTACGGTAAAACCATTGAAGAGATCATTAAAAAAGCGAAGGAAATGCCTGAGGGCCCTGAGCGTAATGAGTTAACCCGCCAAATTGCCAACCATCTTAAAAAATCATATCTGAACTGGAATAAAGATTCCATTACCGATGATGTTGTTTTTAAGAATTTGAAAGAATTATCGGATGGCGAATTAAAAATGGATGAGAACACCGTTTTAAGCTCACACCAAGAGTTACGCGGCGGCAACAAAAAACATTTTCATAAGAACAACAAACACAAAGGTGGTCACCAAGGCCATCATAAACATAAAAACAATAACCGTAAATACTAAATATGGCTCTATTCGAAGTTCACGGAGGAAACAAATTAAAAGGGGATATTATACCTCAAGGCGCTAAAAACGAAGCTTTGCAAATTTTATGCGCTGTACTGTTAACCAAAGAAAAAGTGGTGATAAGCAATGTACCAAACATTGTAGACATTAATAAACTCATTGAACTTTTAGGCGACCTTGGTGTAAAGATCGAGAAAACAGGTCATGAAGAATTCACGTTTCAGGCAGATAATGTAAATGTAGACTACTTGGTTTCGCCTGAATTCAAGAAAAAAGGCGGCAGCTTACGCGGAAGTATGATGATCGTAGGCCCAATGTTAACGCGCTTTGGAAAGGCTTACATGCCAAAACCGGGTGGTGATAAAATTGGTCGTAGACGTGTAGATACGCACTTCCTGGGTTTTGAAGCTTTAGGGGCAAAATTCAATTACGATTCAGATAACGAATTATTTCAGGTTGAAGGAAAAGATCTGAGAGGAACCTACATGTTGTTGGATGAAGCTTCAGTTACCGGAACAGCTAACATTGTGATGGCTGCATCTATGGCTGAAGGTATTACAACCATTTATAACGCCGCTTGCGAACCATACTTACAACAATTATGTAAGATGCTAAACCGCATGGGCGCTAAGATCAGCGGCATTGGCTCTAACTTACTCACCATTGAAGGTGTTAAAGAATTAAAAGGTACCACACATCGTTTATTACCGGATATGATCGAGATCGGCTCCTTTATTGGAATGGCCGCTTTAACACAATCGGAGATCACCATTAAGGATGTAAGCTATGATAACTTAGGTATCATCCCTACTATATTTGGTCGCCTTGGTATACAAATGGAGCGCCGTGGTGATGATATTTTTATTCCGGAGCAAGAGCATTACGAATTGGATACATTTATTGATGGTTCTATTATGACCATTAGCGATGCTATCTGGCCGGGCTTTACTCCTGATCTGATCAGTATCGCGCTAGTTACAGCCATTCAGGCACGCGGTAATGTATTGATCCATCAAAAAATGTTCGAGAGCCGTTTATTTTTTGTAGATAAATTAATTGATATGGGTGCCAAGATCATTCTTTGTGATCCGCACAGAGCAACGGTTATGGGCTTAGATAGAAAGGTTCAGTTGCGTGGTATTCAAATGGCTAGTCCTGATATCAGAGCAGGTGTGGCTTTATTGATAGCAGCCATGAGTGCAAAAGGTAAGAGTACCATTTTTAATATCAACCAAATTGACAGAGGTTATCAAAATATTGATACACGTTTGAATGCCATTGGTGCTAACATTATCAGAAAACAACAATAATGCGATCGTTATCTATACTTTTATTTGTTTGTTTAACTCTTTTTTCGTGTAAAAGCAAAAAGGAAAACAAACAAACAACCACTGTAACAGAAGCGCCTGCTTCAAACGGTATTGTTGGTTTAAATTTAGGAAATACAGCGCCTGAAATTACTGGTAAAAACCAAAACGATTCCATTATTAAACTTTCTTCGCTAAGAGGGCAAATGGTTTTAATAGATTTTTGGGCAAGCTGGTGTGCGCCTTGTCGCATGGAAAACCCACACGTTGTAAAAACCTATACGGCCTACAAAGACAAAAACTTTAAAAAAGGAAAAGGATTTACCGTGTTTGGTGTTTCACTTGATTATACGAAAGATCCTTGGTTGAACGCCATTAAAAAAGATAATTTAAGCTGGCGCAATCATGTTAGCGACTTAAAAGGCTGGAACAGTGAATACGCTCAAAAGTACAATGTTACCAGTATACCATACAACTTTTTAATTAATGGCGAAGGCGTTATTGTTGCTGTAAATTTAAGAGGTGAGGCTTTAGCGCAAACACTTGAAAATTATATTGTAAACTGAAAAATAAATTCTACATACTTATTTTTTGTTTCGCTTTTGGCTTAGGCTTTTCGCAAGTGCCAACAGTAAAAATTGGTGATAAGGCACAATCCTTTGTTTTAAATTTGCCTAAAAATGCAACACAAGGTTTTTCTATGCCTTATGTTGGTCGCTTGTTACTGCTCCATTTTTACAGCACATCCGTTCCCCGCTCAACCTTTTACAATAAGCCTTTTAACCGATTGGCTAAACGCTATAAAAATTCGATCTATAAAGGTGCTGAAGGATTTGAAGTGATAGAAATTGCCGTTCAAAGTGATAAATCGGCTTGGACAGAAGCCATCAATAAAGACAGTTTAACGGATGTGATCAATGGAATTGCTGTACGCGGATACAATGATGATATCTGTAAAAAATATGGCGTTAACTCTATCCCTACTGATATTTTAATAGATGAGAATGGGTACATTGTTGCCATGAATCCGAAGATCACCATTATTGAGGAGATACTTGATTCAAAGAAAAACTTTCAACCGGTTAGGAACGATGTTGTTGGAACCCTTGCCTACTCGTCTAACAGCAGCGATTTTTTTAAATACGCGAAGATGTATTTGTTCAATGCCTACGGCGATTCTATTGCACGAACCATTACCGATGAGAATGGGAAATTTATATTCAGTGATATTAAATTAAATCAGGATTTTATTTTAAAGGTAGATAACCAGGCTGATTTTGTGTTATCTGATCCTATTGCCATTTTTAATAACAGAGGGGAAAGGGTAATGGAATCAAAAACAGCTGAAAATGGTTTTGTGTTTTATATTCCTTCCAACTTAAGTAATAAAATTGTTGATCATGGTGATGATGTGCCAATGGAAGAAGGTAAGATATCGCAAATTGATGTGAACAAACATTTGATGTTTAAGAATAATGGTGCCGAACTTTCCCCTAAAGATGAAATTGAACTCAAAAGCATTTTAGACATGTGCAAGAAAAACAACGATATTACTGTTGAAGTTACCGGACATGCCAGCACTAAATTAGATGCAAAATTAGCCCAATCGGTTTCCCAAAAACACGCCAACACGGTTAAAAATTACCTCATTAAAAAAGGAATCTCACAAAACCATATTAAAGTTTTTGCCAAGGGAAATACCGAACCTTTGGTTGACTGCAAATCACCTCAAAACTGCCCTGAAGACCAACATCTGAAGAACCAAAGGGTGGAGTTCAGGATCTATAAAGACTGACATTTTAGCCACTTTTACACTATGGCAAAATAATTGATACCCTTAATTGAACAAAGCTCTATAACATGCAAAACAACGATAATTTGAACACTAACCAAGAGGTTAATGGCGAAAACGGATTGGATCAAACTGACAATTTGGATCAAAACGAGCAAAAAACTGACACTTCGGCAAGTACCGAAACTACCGAAAATGGTTCGGAAGATCTTAGTGCCAAGATCAATGAATTGAACGATAAATACCTGCGTTTGTATTCGGAATTTGACAATTACCGTAAACGTACCATTAAAGAAAAGGCCGATGTTTTAAAAACAGCTAATGAGGATGTTTTAAAGGCTATTTTACCGGTTATTGATGATTTTGAGCGTGCCATTAAAGCCAATGAAAATGTTACCGATGTAAATGCCATTAAAGAGGGCGTGCATTTGATATATAACAAATTAAAAAGCACAGCGCAACACAAAGGCTTAACCCCATTTGATAGTAAAGGCGAAACCTTTGATGCAGATCTGATGGAAGCTATTACACATATACCTGCCCCAAGTGATGATATGAAAGGAAAGGTAATTGATGAAATAGAAAAAGGTTATAAGCTGGGCGATAAAGTTATTCGTTTTGCGAAAGTAGTTGTTGGTCTATAATTTTAAAACACACAGTTCATGTCTAAAAGAGATTTTTACGAAATATTAGGAGTAGCAAAAAACGCGAGTGAAGATGATATAAAAAAAGCATACCGTAAACTTGCTATTAAATACCATCCTGATAAGAACCCGAACGATAAAAGCGCTGAAGATAAATTTAAAGAAGCAGCAGAAGCTTATGAAGTATTAAGCAATGCCGAAAAGCGTCAACGTTACGATCAGTTTGGCCATGCCGGTGTTGGTGGTGCTGCAAGTGGCGGCGGCGGCGGCTTTGGCGGTGGCATGAATATGGATGATATCTTCAGTCAGTTTGGTGATATATTCGGTGGCTCATTTGGATTTGGTGGTGGTGGCTCGCGTGGTGGAAGACGAGTGAACAGAGGCAGCAATTTACGTGTGAAGGTAAAATTAAATCTTTCGGAAATTGCCAATGGTGTTGAGAAAAAAATTAAAGTGAATAAGCAGGTATCATGTAACACTTGTAAAGGTACCGGTGCAAAAAATAATAATTACGATACGTGCCGCATGTGTAATGGTTCGGGTGTTGTAACTCGTGTGCAACAAACCATGCTGGGTGCGATGCAAACACAAACTACCTGTGGTTCGTGCCAGGGTGAAGGAAAGATCATTAAAGATAAATGCGGCAGTTGCCATGGCGAAGGAGTTGTAAGAGGCGAAGAAACTATTTCAATTAATATACCTGCAGGTGTTGCAGATGGCATGCAGTTGAATGTAAGCGGAAAAGGTAACGCAGCAGTAAGAGGCGGCATTAATGGCGATTTGATCGTGTTGATCGAAGAAGAAGAACATCCGGAATTAAAGCGAGAAGGTCAGCATTTGGTTTACAATTTACACATTAGTATGCCTGATGCTATTTTAGGAACATCGGTTGATGTGCCTTTAGTAGAAGGAAAAGCAAAAATTAAAATAGAGCCCGGTACACAAAGCGGTAAAGTATTACGTTTAAAAGGTAAGGGCTTACCCGATGTGAATTCTTACTATAAAGGCGACCTAATGGTTGAAGTGAGTGTATATACACCAACCAGCTTATCTAACGATGAAAAGAAAATGATGGAGCAATTGCGCGACTCTAAAAACTTTAAACCTAATCCTCCCAAAAATCAAAAAAGTTTTTTTGAGAGAATGAAGGATTATTTTGAGTAAACT
>JBKDKI010000084.1:0-22912 GCA_046345155.1 Sphingobacteriaceae bacterium | reverse complement strand
AAGTAAATGATGAAAAATTAAAAGCTTCATATATCACAAATTTCGAAGGATCAGTTAAAATGCATCCCATGAAGTCCTTTGGCTTTATCAATGATATTTATTTACCTGCACAGCTTATTAAAAAGTACAATATTAAAAATGGAGACATTTTGAAGGGGAGCGCTGTTAAATTCTACAATCAGGATAAAAAACAATGGCAAAAGCGCTTTTTTTCAATTTCGGAATAAATGTTTGATTATTTACACACTGTAAACGCAAAGTTGCCCTTCGTGTTTTTTAATTGTTAGCGCTTTGCTCAGGATTAACCACAGCAACTAAAAGAATTATAGCCTGTGTAAAATTTATTGATGACATTTGCAATATAGAGGAGAAACAGTAATAATTTAATTCGATTAATTCTAATGCACGAATTTGATAGTAATAAAGTAGAGGAATACAAAACTTACAAGTGTTCAAAATGTTCATACTCTGCAGATGTTTCAGGAGAAAAGAGAAGAACAATTGAAGGTATTTTTGAAACACACGTTTGTTTAAATTGCAGGTGTGTAATTGAAGTGTGTCTCGGGGAAAGTTATCTTACAGGTAGTGAAATATTTTATAAAGAAAATGTCCCTTTGTGTATGTTATGCGGAAAAAATGATACAATAGTTTGGAACAGCGAAATGTGCAAATGCCCGAAATGTAAAGGAAAAATGGATTTGGCAAGATTAGAATTAAATATTGTCTCTGTTGGTAAGGTGAAAATAGTATAATAAATTATTAGATTAAGAGAAAACCTCGACCCCTGGTAAACACGAAGTTGCACTTCGTGTTTTTTAATTATTAGAGTGCCGATGCTTCGGCACGCTCGACTTCATTACATGGAAGTTAAATGTTAATACCAAATCAAATTAATAACAACTACAATATTAATTTTGAGGCAATTAATTCAGCACACGATATTCTAAAATAGCTTTCAAACCACTTCCACGCAAGTGCAACTTGCTAAATTGAAATAAACCGAAGCACAACTTCGATTTTACTATGGCAAGCGAGCGCGGACTAAATACAGATTAATCACTAAAAATAAAAAACGCAAGCACTTGATTATAAATCACACGTGCATTTTTAATGCGGAGACTGAGGGATTACTCCGGTGAGTGATCCCTGACGGGGGGAGGCATCAGTACAACCGAATGAAGGCACTGTGTGCCTATCAATTTTTATTTGCGAGATTTCGCTCAAGCCTGCTTGGCTTATCCCGCAAATAAAAATTGCCCCTCACGGGGCATTCGGTTTTACTGGCGGAGACTGAGGGATTCGAACCCTCGATACACTTACGCGTATACAAACTTTCCAGGCTTGCTCGTTCGACCACTCTGACAAGTCTCCTATTATAGGATATGAAGATAATTTATAAAATTTATATCGTTATCCTTTTTCTGAATTTTCGATAGGATGCAAAAATGCCATATCCTCCTTTTATATTACTAAATACCAAAGTGGGTTCGGCAAAAGGATTATCACCGGAATAGTTTTGTAAAGATAAATGGTATTTATAATATTCAGGTGTGCAATTTAGGAGGTAAACATCAAATGCAGGAATAGTATCACCTTCATTGAAATAGAACCTCCCACTTAGTGTTGTGTTTTTGCCGTTGTTATTAATATCGTCAAACAAAGTTCTGATCCCACTATCATTATAAAGCGTGTCGCCATTACTATACTTAAATAAGGCAGCAATTGATAGGTTGTAGTAATTCTTGTTAACCGGATCATCCGTAAATGAAACTTTAAAATTCTTTATAAGCGAATATTGATCTTTTACATTTTCAAATGAAACATTATCTATTGAAATTAAATTCAAAGGTATTTGTGTTTCTGCGCTTGCAATATCGCCGTTGGTTGTAGTTACTGTGAGTTTGTATTTTTCGCCCGGCACCAAAGCGTATGAGCTTGCTTTTAGTTCATAATATTCTGAATTCAAATTATAGATGAATTGAGCGTTACCTTGGTTTCCTTTTATTTCAACAATTGCATTGTTCACTGGAGTGTATATGTCGGTTCCGGTATTTGCATACAATGGTTGACTCAAAGTTACCTTAACTCGGTAAATAGTATCTTCCGGACAAATAAAACAATTAATTACTGGTAATGATTTAGTAACCGGTAGTTTTACATTTGCCTCTTTACGACATGAGAAAAGTAAAAAGGAAAGTAATGTGAGTATTAAATAATTTTTCATAGTTTAAAATTTAAATGTCCAAGATACACTTGGTAAAATTGGGAAAAGAGATACTTGCATTAATTTATTTTTTTTAGCGCTTGTGCTGTATTCACTATAGTAAAAGAATGGATTTTGCCTGCTATAAACATTGTATATACTGAACTCAAATATTTTTTCAAATTTTTTATATTGTTTATGAAATTGAATTCCAAAGTCGAGTCGATGATATGGCGCCATGCGAAACGAATTTTTTTTTCCATAATCATTTACAGAGTTTGGCCAAGTGTAAAAACCGACATTATTTGTTTGAAAAGGTGTGTTTTGTTCAACTGCATATGATGAAAGTGGTAACGTAATGGCATTACCTGTTCCGTATACCCAAGTACCCGCAAGATTGATCCGATCATTTATTTTATACATACCAACCAGTGAAATATCGTGTCGCCTATCAAATCGAGGGTGAAATTTTTCACCGAAATTAAGTGAATCAAATTGTAACCAGGTCCATGATAATGTATATCCTATCCAACCGGTGAATTTTCCTGCCTTTTTTTGAATGAGTAATTCTCCACCATAACTCCAACCTTTTCCTGAAACAACATTATTTTGCCAATCAACATTTGAATTGGTGCTTGAGTTGTCGTTGATTGCAAAAAAACTTGCACCTTCTTTGTAGTTTAACACATTTTTCATCCATTTGTAATAGCCTTCTACCGTTATGGTTAAATTATTTTCTGTGAGGTCCTTTGCTAATCCTAATGCGATTTGTTGCGATTGTTGAGGTTTTGTTTTGTTTGTTGCCGGAACCCATAGATCGGTTGGTAATCCAATTCCTGTATTTGATAATAGATGCAAATACTGATTCATTAAAGCATATGAGGTTTTTAGGGAAAAGTCATTACCCAGTAAGTATCTTAAAGAAGCTCTGGGTTCCGGATTGAAAAAATTATCGCCATTGCTGGAAAAGGCAGAGACCCTAATTCCCAAATTCATCCTTAGTTTTTCTGATGCCTTCCAATCATCTTCAATAAATACACCACTTTCAAAGGTGTCTATTGGTTTTGATTTATTATTAAGATTGCTAGAAGGGTCAGATGATTTTATTACCAAAGCTTGAGGAATAAAGTTGTGCCATATACTATTGACACCAAATTTTATATAATGATTCGGATTTGGGATAAAATCAAAATTGTATTTTACGCCTACATCACGAATGTTTGATTTATAGTTAAGTGTGAAATAATCAGACCCATATTTTTCGGTATTGGTAATTCCTAATTTATAGTTTGTATATATAAGCGATGCGTTTGAGAATAATCTACTATTGAATAAATGATTCCATCGTAAGGTTGATGTGGCATTACCCCAATCTAAGCCTGCTTTGCTTTCGGTATTCTCATATTTCGATCTGAAATAAAATTTATCTTTTCCAAAATAACCACTTAAAAATAATCTATCCTTATCATTAAATACATAATTAACTTTTGCGTTTAAATCGTAAAAGTAATACCCGCCTTTTGCCTCAGGTTTAAGGAACGGATAAATTAAGGCATCAATGTACGTACGACGTGCCGATACTAAAAAAGAGCATTTATCTTTTAAAATCGGTCCTTCTAAAGTTAGTCTTGATGAAATAAGTCCAATCCCGGCTTCTCCATGAATTTTTTCTTTATTACCATCTTTCATTTGAAGGTCAATTACAGATGACAGTCTTCCACCATATCTCGCAGGAAAACCGCCTTTAACTAACTCAACACTTTTTAATGCATCACCATTAAAAACAGAGAAAAAGCCAAACAAATGATTGGCATTATATACAGTTGCTTCATCTAAAATAATGAGATTTTGATCAGGCCCACCGCCGCGTACATAAATCCCTGCGCTTCCTTCACTACCTTTTTGAACACCGGGCATCAATTGAATAACTTTTAAAACATCCTTTTCTCCTAAAAGCGCTGGGATTTGCTTTATTTGTTCAATAGGTATATCTACTGTACTCATCTGAACTTCATCACTGATCTTTTTGTTTTGTTCTGCAGTTACAACTACTTCTTGGAGTTCTTCGGGAGTAAGTTCAATATTATATGAAAGATTTTTGTTAAGTAAGCAAGTTGTTTTTTTAGTTTTAAAACCCACATAACTGTAAAACAGTTCAACTGAGTCATTTGGCAAGGTAATGGAATAAAAACCATAATTATTTGAAGTGGTACTTAACTTTAGTTTAGGGCAATAGATAATTACACCCGGTAAATTCTCTTTACTGCCTTTTTCAGTTACATAACCACTAATGGTATATTTTGTTTGACCAAAAGAAACAAATTGTAAAAAGAATAATGATAAAATTAAAATTGGTTTTGCCATGATTACTTTAACGTTATTTTTTAATTGTTATTATGTGTACATCGATCTATTTTCGTAAAAAAGAGACATTCTTTGATTTAAAATTAATAACTAAATTTTTATTAGTATCTACCACTTGTAAATAAAATCTCATCACTTAACAAGTGTTACTTTTTATCTTTTATAACGTTCATACCTTTAATTAAGGACGTGAGTACATTAAGTGTTTTGTGGAAAATAACTCATACGCACGTCTGAATTACAAAGCCACATCTTATGAAAGATAAGCAAGTAATTATTCGGGTTCCGGAACCTTGTAATGAAGACTGGAACAAAATGAACCCTGATGAAAAGGGAAGATTTTGCGCCTCGTGTGCTACATCGGTAGTTGATTTTAGTAAAATGAGCGACGAAGAGCTCAAGGTTTTTTTGATAAACAATAAAGGACAAAAAACCTGTGGACATTTTAAGCGAACGCAATTGAACAGACCAATTAGCATAACTATTGATCTTCAAAAAATGCCAAGCAACATGAATGCTACTAACAAATTTGCGATGGCTTTATTTATTGTGTTTGGTTCTTTATTATTCAGTTGTACCGATTTGAACGGGAATAGAGTGAAGGAAATAAAGATCGAGGATAATGAGGAGAAAAGTTATGTGATGGGAATGATGGTGATGCCTCCACCTCCTGAATTTGTGGCAGATACAATAGATAAAAATGAAATACCTCCACCGCCTCCTGTGATGATAGGTTATGAGGAAGGTGAAATGATGGGCGCTGTTGCCTATGAATATGAAATTGATGATGATACTTTAACCGGAGATGTGGTAATGGTTGAGGAGCCGAATATTAACCCAATAGATTCCTGTAGTTTTGATGGGGTTGAGATAGTAGGCTTCTCGCCGCCACTAATTAATAATGATTCAACATTGGAAAGCCCTCTGGTTTTAGGCGGTTTATATGTAGAGGATTATTTTGAAAAGGATAATGTAAAAGATAGTATAGAGAATAAAAACACCTCTTTCAGTGATCAAAATTTAAAACTTGTTACCAATTGGAAAGTATTTCCAAACCCAAGTAATGGCTTAAGCACAATACAGTATTACTTACAAAAGCAGGCAACAGTGCGTTTAGATGTTTTTGATATAAGCGGTAAACACATGAAAACACTTGTGAATCAGGCAAACCAGCACACCGGCATCTATCATATTCCGTTTGATGGAACTAATTTGCCAAATGGCGTTTATACAATTAGTTTGATCATTAATGATTTGCAAAGCGCAGAAAAATTGATCATTGAGAAATAGGTTTTATCAATGCAACTTTTATTGTTTGTGTTTAATTTGATTGAATGCCTTATGTTTAAAACATAAATTAGTTATAATAAATAAACTTCTACCTTTATGCCGTGATAAGCAATTAATTATTAAAATTTTAATCAATGGCACTTAATGAAAAATTAAAGGATAGAAGTAATAATACATGTGAATTATGTAACGAAAGTGTTGCCGTTCATGAATACACGGTTACACCTAAAAAAGATGATGATGTTGCAAATCAGGTAGCATTGTGTGACGCATGTTTACAAGCCATTGATGATAAGAATTCAGGATACAACTGGCGTTTTTTAGAAGGAAGTATTTGGAGCACCGAACCAAGTGTACAAGCATTGAGTTACCGTATTTTAAATATGCATAAAGAAGAGAATTGGGCAAACGATGTGATCAATTCAGTTGATCTGGATGAGAACACCGTGCAATGGGCAATGAGTGCATTTGATGTAGCTGATGTGCATAAGGATGCATTTGGTAATATTTTAGAGAATGGTGATAATATTGTATTGACTCAAGCGCTCAATGTAAAAGGAACAAACTTTACCGCATCAAAAGGAACTGTGGTAAAACGAATTAAACTGGTAGCAGATAATCCGGAGCAAATAGAAGGTAAGGTTAACGAGCAAACCATCGTGATCCTTTGCAAGTTTGTAAAGAAGAATTGATCAGGATAAAAAGAATTGTAAAAGGCGCTAATGGCGCCTTTTTTGTTTTTGAGAATGGATTATATGTTTTCAGAGATCAATCGTTTTTTTGCAAATGCTCTGCCTGATGTAAAATATCACTAAAAGTTTCATTATTTGTTAAATTTAACTAAAAATTTGAATATCAATTAAATAAATAATTATTCGTTAATTTCTCAGGTTATCATAAATAGCATAGATTTTGGCAATCTTTAGATAAAGTTTCAAATAAGTAAATTACAAATTAATTGAAGTATTACTAGGTATAAAAAGCAAATTTGTAAGATTTGGTGTTACTTTCTACCAATTATAAGTTATAAAGGAATGGCAGCGAGATTATTTATTTATGAATCATTGCATAAATTCAATATCACTTATTATTTACCCCTTTTTATGGTACTCTCAATCTACTTTTGAACTAAAACAAAATAAACAATCAAAACTGATAGAGTCTTATTTGTATTGTGAAAGAATTGACCCAATTAGATTTAATCATTATTTAAATGAATTATATTATGATCAATTAATTTCTATTTCTGAAATGAGAAATATTGATTCTGTTTTATCAATTAATTCCTTGGTTGACATCAGAAGCAAATACAATAAAATGATAGATGATAAAGACCCCGATTCTTATCAAGTTCTATTGAATTCTATTAAATCAGGCAATGATGAGATAGGTGATTTACTCAACTATTTAAACGAAATAAACCTATTAAGAGAAGAAAGATTGAGGATTATTTTTAGTTTATTAAATTAGAATTACCGTATTAATCATTCATTAGTTAAAGGTGAAACAGACATTTTATTGCGATACCTATATTTTGAAGATCAATTTTATCGCATTAAATGCTACAAATATGGGTTAATTAATTACAATGCTGTTAAACAGAATGATGTTATAATTCAGGATATATTCACAGAACAAGTACTTAATTTTCAAAAATATGGCCTTTTTAGTGAGTCATTTTACCAAATGACATTTGACTTATTATTAATTCATTCTTTGGCAATTAATGAATCATGTTTTTTCGAGGAAAATTTCTTTATCTATTCACAAGGGTATAATAATGACTTTGTGCAATATGAAAATCTGAGACTGCTTATTGATATATATTTGAAATTTAAATATGAAAAACAATTCTTTGATACACCATATGGCGAAGGAAAATTGACAAATCATAAATGGGGTAAGTTGCCAAAAATCAATGATGAAAATTTAAAATCATTACTTAAATATTTAAGAATTTTAAATCCAAATCTCTAATTGTTTCTATTTAACTAAAGTTTTGGCAAAGAATAATTTGATTTTTTTAGGAATACAATAAGTTTTTTGTTTTATTCAAAATGCTAAAATTATGGCATGAAATGATATTTATTTGTAATTTAAATCATTTTAGATATGAATGAATAAAAAATACTACCTAGGCAGTATTTAACGAGAAAAAATTGATAAAATACTATATATCAATACTTTAAAAGTTATTGTTAATATATGTTAATGAGTCTAAAAATATTTAGCACTACTGTATCATTTGGAAATTTATGCGTTAATATTGCATTGTTCGAGTGTACAATCGAACAAAAAATTGTAGCTACAAAAAGGTTATCTGATTTCCTTAATTATCAGAACAAAGTTTTCTTTTTAAAGGTACGCGAACTTTTAATTTGAAAGCAAGGCGGTAAACGAAAAGCCTGCATATTGCAATGAGTAGTAATAACTAAAATAATTAAAATGAAAAAAACAGTTTTGAATCTGGAGACTTATAAGGTTGAATCTAAATCTCTGAACAAAGTTTATGGTGGAACATTAAATGGAGGTAACACTCCTGACACGACAAGTGACAAGGATGGTAAGAAAAATGTAGCTGACGATTGTGAAGAAACTCAAGACACAATTAAGGTTATAATTAAGCCAGTTATTCCAGTATAATTTTAAAAGGGGGGTAAAACGCTCCCCTTTTTTAAACCTTTAATTTTATGATTTTAATTTTCTCCATTGAAAGTGATAGCAGTACAAATGCAGTTATTGACTGGCTAAATTTTTACAAAGAAAAATGGATTAGAATAAATGAATTTGAGTTTGGAAATCAAGTAAATCTAAATATTCAATTAAAGAATAATAATTCATATAATTTTTCCGAAATATTTTTAAACCAATTGGGCGAAATCAAATCTATTTGGCTCAGACGGTACAATTATTCTTCAGAAATTGGAATCAGTGAAAATACCGATTTGAATTTAGTGATTCAGATGATGGAGAGCATTTCTAGTGAAAAAAGATCTGTTTGGGAGTCTTTTTGCAGAAATCTTCTTCCTAAAAATAAATGGTTAAACTATTTCTCTAATGTGAAATTAAGTAAGTTATTACAACTAGAAATTGCAGCAAAACATGATATTTTAGTGCCAGAGACGTTAATTACTACCTCAAAAAAACTAGTACAAGATTTTTTGAATGAGAACGGGAGCATAATTAGTAAACCTATTGAATCTTATCCGTCATATACCATTGAAGATAAAGTATATACACCATTTACTAAAGAAATAGACACTAACTTTATTAATAAGTTACCTAATGACTTTTTCCCAATGTTATTTCAGCGAAACATTAAAAAAAATTTTGAAGTAAGATGTTTTTATTTAAATGATAAATTTTATTGCATGGCTATGTTTACTCAAAAAGACCCAGAAACAACAATCGACTTTAGAGTAAATAATACTAAGCAACCGACAAGAAGAGTGCCCTTTACCTTACCCTATGATCTAGAGCGCAAATTGGCTAATCTAATGCGAGAACTTGAATTAAATTCAGGTTCAATTGATATTCTATATGGAACAGATAGTAAATTTTACTTTCTTGAGGTTAACCCAGTAGGGCAATTTGGTATGGTTTCTTATCCTTGTAATTATAAACTTGAAAAAAAAATTGCTGAAGAATTAATTAAATTAAGCTATGGAAAATGAAATACAAAAGATATTAGCTCCTCAAGATTCTTTGAGTCAATCTCAATTTTTGAAACTATTAACTTCTAGAAAAGATGTAAAACAATTGAAATATTTTGAAAGTAAAATTCACTTTGGAAGAAAAGTTCCAATAAATTATTATAAACCAATAAGTTTAATTACTATTTACAAGGAATGAATGGATTATTTTAAGTTGTATGCAAATTGCGTTTGTGTTAAAGGGGCAAAAAACACTATCATTTGTGATTTGCATTTAAATAGATTTATTGAGACCCCCCCTATGTTTTATGAATATTTTGATTCTTCTGACGTAAAAATAATCGATTTTACTTTATCTAAACAATTAGTATATGAAGAAGTGAGAAGCTATTTAGATTTTTTGATACTAAATGATTTCGGATTTTATACACAAAATCCAGAATATTTCCCTAAGATTGATTTTAAATTTGAGACTCCAAACCTAATAAATAATTCAATTTTAGATATCGATGAGAAACATGTATATGACTTTAAAAAAGCAATTAAATTGCTAGATAAATTAGGTTGTCAGGCAATTCAAATAAGAATTTATAAAGATACAGATGCTGAATTTTTAAACCAATTAATTCTAGTATTAGAAGATACAGGAATTAGTTCTTTTGAGCTAATGTTTAATAAATTAATTAATATTGAAATAGCTGTTTTGTCAAAATTGATAGAAGATATCTGTCGAATTAGAAAAATATTTATTTTCAATAATCGTGAATCTGGCGTTGTGAAGTTTTCAAATAAAATTTCTGATCTAGGAGCGATATATACATTTACTGGTAATTTACCTACACCTGATAAATGTGGCTTGATTTCACAAGAAATGTTTACAGGTAATATTGAATCTTTTAGTGAAGCTTTAAATTTTAATAGTTGTTTAAACAAAAAACTTTCAATAGACAGTAAAGGAAATATTAAAAATTGCCCTAGTTTTAAGAAACATTTTGGAAATGTTGCGGAAGTTCAGGATCTACAAACAATTTTAAGTAAAAAAGATTTCAATTTTGTTTGGGAAATAAACAAGGATAATGTTAATGTATGTAAAGACTGTGAATACAGATATTTGTGCACTGATTGTCGCGTTTACACAATTAATAATAATATTTATGAAAAACCGATTAAATGCAATTATAACCCATATAGCGGAGTTTGGAGTTAACAAGACTTTTATAATTTTTATTTGTAGTTTATTTTCAGAAGTATTTTTCTCACAAGAAAAACCTCAGGTTTACATTGAATTAATTAAAAGGGCCGAGAATTTATATAGTTCAAACAAATTTTGTGAGTCAAGTGAAGAATATTCTAAAGCATTCGCATTTTTAAAAGCTGGGTATCCTGTCGATAGATACAACGCGGCTTGTTCATATGCCCTTTGCAATAAACCAGATAGTTCATTTTTGAATTTATTTAAACTTGTTGATAAAGCAAGATTTTCAAATGTGTATCAACTTTTAACTGAAAGTGATTTTGTTAATTTACATTCTGATAACAGATGGAGTTCAGTTATTTCAAAGGCTAAACTGAATAGATATGATGAACTGAAAATGTATAATGTTAATCTCATTCAAATTATCGATAGCTTAATAATAGAGGACCAAAAATATAGGAGTTTAATTAGGCATTATGATAACACGCATTCAAAAGAAAATTCAAATGAATTAGAAAGGAATTTAATTGCCAGGAAAATGAAATTGACTGATAGTTTAAATTATTTCGAGCTAGTTAAAATAATAGAAAAATTTGGTTATCCGAATTTTGATTTAGTTGGAGAAGAATCAAGTAATAATTTTTGGGCATTGGTCCAACATCAAGACAGACATATTAGTTTTCAAGATAGTGTACTTAAACTATTAAAAAAAGAAGTCGATAATAATAAAGCTTCTAAAAGTAATTATGCTTATTTGGTTGACAGATTATTAGTTAATAAAAATAAGAAACAAATTTACGGTACTCAGGTGAGATTAAATAGAAAGGGAGACACATATGAGCCTGAACCAGTAAAAGATAAAAAAAATCTTAATAAAAGAAGAGCCGAAATGGGTTTAACACCTATAGAAGAATACATTAAAAAAATGAACACTAAGTTTTTTGGGACTTTACAGAAAAAAAGTCGATGAAATTTCCCTTTTATCTTCAACCCGATGAAATGGCTTGTGGCGCTACTTGCTTGCGTATAATTGCAAAATATTATGGTAGATCATTAAATCTTCCTAATGTTATTCAACTAAGCGGTACAACAAGAGAAGGTGCGAATTTACAGGGTATTAGTGAAGCTGCTGAAAAGTTAGGCTTTAGAACTCTAGGTGTAAAGGTTCCAATAAAAAAGCTCATTGAAGAAGCACCATTGCCTTGTATTGCACATTGGAATCAACATCATTTCACTGTTATATATAGAATAGAAAAAGAAAAAGTATTTGTAGCTGATCCTGCGCATGGTTTATTAAAATATTCCATTCAGGAATTTAAAAAGCATTGGGTAAGTGATAATGAAGATGAGGGAATTCTTTTATTATTAGAAACAACACCTGAATTTTATAAGGAAGAAGCTAATTTTGAAAAAGAAGAAAATAATAAGCAAAATTTTATATTTATTTATTCCTATTTATTCAAACATAAAAAAGCAATAATACAATTAATTATTGGCCTATTAGCTGGTAGCTTATTACAATTAATATTTCCTTTTTTAACTCAAAGTATAGTAGATATAGGCGTTCAGAATAAAGATATAAATTTTATCTATTTAATTTTACTAGCGCAGTTAATGGTGTTTTTTGGAAGAACAACCATTGAAATAATTCGTAACTATATTTTAATGCATGTTAGCAGTCGAATAAATATTTCCTTAGCTAGTGATTTTTTTGTAAAACTAATGAAATTGCCAATAAGTTATTTTGACACAAAAATGACTGGGGATATTATGCAACGTATTAATGATAATCATAGAATTGAAAGTTTTTTAACAGGATCTTCTCTTAACACGTTATTTTCACTATTTAATTTTATTATTTTCAGTGGTGTATTGGCTTGGTATAGTATAAAAATATTTATTGTTTTTATTACTGGTTCTGTCCTCTATTTCGTTTGGATAACATTTTTCTTAAAGCGCCGTGCCACATTAGATTTTAAACGCTTTCAACAAAGTAGTCAAAATCAAAGTAAAGTAATAGAGCTTATTAATGGAATGCAAGAAATTAAATTACATAATGCTGAAAGACAAAAAAGATGGCAGTGGGAAAATTTGCAAGCCAAACTTTTTAAAATTAATTTGAAAGGTTTATCCTTATCAACTGCTCAAAATAGCGGTTCCCAATTAATTAACGAATTAAAAAATATTGTTATAACATTTCTTTCTGCCAAATTAGTTCTTGATGGTCAAGTCACACTGGGAATGATGCTTTCTATAAGTTATATAACAGGTCAATTGAACGCCCCTGTTATGGAAATGGTAAATTTTATTCAACATTGGCAGGATGCAAAGTTAAGTTTGGAAAGATTAGGCGAAATTCATAATAGAAAAGATGAGGAAACCATTGGGGATGAAAAATCAAACGAAATAGAGTTTAATGCGAGTTTAAATTTGAATAATTTATCCTTTAAATATGAAGGGGTAGGTAATGATTTGGTATTGCGTGATCTTTCTATTCAATTACCAGCGAATAAAATAACGGCAATAGTAGGATCTAGTGGAAGCGGTAAAACTACATTAATGAAGCTTTTACTCAAATTTTACGAGCCTGCAAATGGTGAAATAAAAATTGGAGGTAATAACTTAAGCAATATATCCGCTACTACATGGCGTGATAAGTGCGGGGTTGTAATGCAAGAAGGCTATATTTTTAATGATACCATTGCAAATAATATTGCAGTAGGTGCTGATTCTGTTGACAAGAAAAAATTAAAGCATGCCGTTCATGTAGCAAACATAAGTGAATTTATAGAATCATTACCACTGGGGTTTAATACTAAAATAGGGATGGAGGGTGTTGGTATAAGTACGGGGCAAAAACAAAGAATATTAATTGCAAGAGCAGTTTATAAAGATCCAGAGTATTTATTTTTTGATGAAGCTACAAGTGCATTAGATGCTAATAATGAAAAAGTTATTATGGAAAACCTTAATGAGTTTTTTAAAGGTAAAACTGTAGTGGTTATTGCTCATCGTTTAAGTACTGTTAAAAATGCCGATCAAATAATTGTGCTCGATAAAGGAAAGATTATTGAAATAGGTAACCATATTGAATTAACAACCAATAAAGGGGCTTATTACGAACTTGTTAAAAATCAATTAGAATTAGGTAACTAAATTAAATGGAAGAGAAGGAAGTTGTAATAAGAAGTGAAGAGGTTAATGAAATACTTTCTGACACGCCGAAATGGATATTGCGGTGGGGTATTTCAATTATGTTTATTTTAATTATAGTAGGTGTTTCATTAACATATTTTATTAAATATCCTGATATTTTAACTGCTGATATAAACTTAACAACTTTAAATCCTCCGATAACCTTAGTTGCAAAAAGTAATGGTAAGTTAACTCACTTATTTGTAAAAGATAAACAGCAGGTAAATATAAACGAGGCAATTGGCATTATTGAAAATACGGCAAATTATAATGATGTTTTTGAACTATTACAGAAAGCCAATTTATTAGAAGAAAAATATAAGTATAGTGACAGTATTATTTCAATTGAGTTTAATGATAGTTTAAAGACAGGTGAAATTACCCCATATTACTTGCAGTTTTTAAAAGCCTTAAAGGATATTAATTTGTATTTAAAAATTAATTCTTACAATAAACAAATTGATTTACTTAAAAAAGATCTAGTTAATTATAATACATTGTTAAATAAATATACACTACAACAAAAAATTAATAATGAGCAACTAAAATTATTTGAAAATGATTTTAATCGTGATAAAAAATTATTTGAAGAAAAGGCTATATCGGCAAGAGAATTTGAAACTCAAAAGAAAAATTATTTGTATGCGCAAAACAGCAACGAACAATCAAAAATTACAGTTTCAAATGCATTAATTCAAATTAACAATATAGAAAAGAATATACTGCAACTAGCAATACAAGACTATCAAGAAAAAACGAAATTAAGAAATGAATTCAATCAGCAATTAAAAACACTTATTGCTGAAATAAAAAAATGGAAAGAGATCTATGTTGTTGAAAGTCCAGTGAGTGGTAAATTATCTTTTTTTAATGTTTGGACTGTTAATCAGAATGTAAAACAAGGTGATGAATTATTTGCTATAATCCCTAATGCGAAACAAGAATTTATTGGTAAATGCGCACTACCAGTTCTTAATACAGGTAAATTAGCAATTGGACAAAAAGTAAATATAAAGTTGGATATTTACCCCTACAATGAAAATGGAATGTTAAATGGAATTGTTACCAATATTGCGGAAGTTCCAAATAAAGACAACCTTTTAATTGATGTAAAACTAATAAATGGATTAACAACTTCTTACAACAAAACTTTAGTACGTAAAGAAGAAATGAAAGGTAAAGCGGAAATTATAACGACAAGCAAAACACTTTTAACTAGAATATTTGATAATTTTAATAAGTATTTGAAGAAATGATTAGAATTAATTTTAAATATTACTTCTTTTTGATTTTTATTTCATATAGCGCTGTAAATTGTTTTGCACAAAATTCAAATAAGCTAAAATTAACGAAATCATTTTATAATGAGATTTTATTAAGGGATACTTTGACCTTAATTAAAAATTCTAGTCCTAAAGAGACAACACATCAACGATTATTTAACTATAAAAGTTTTTATAGTTTTGAAGAGGAACACCACACTATTTTTTATTTGTTAGAATCGAATAACTGCGGGACTTTAAGTTTTACCTTAATGCCTAAAAACAATAACGACGATTTTGACTTTATGATATTCCAAGCTGATACCGGCAATATCGAAAAACTATTAAATGAAGGTAAGTTAACACTCATTCGATCAAATATTTCAAGAGTAGATAAATCTATAAATGGGATAACGGGATTAAATCTGGATTCAAAGCTTAATTTTACACAAAAAGGAATAAATCCATCATTTTCCAAATCAATAAATGTAAAAACAGGAAGTAAACTCCTAATTGTTTTTGATAATGTTTATGATAATGGTAAAGGATTTACTTGCTATTTTAATTTAACAGCACCAGGTCAATATAAAGCCAAAACAATAGATGCTGTTTCGAAAAAACCGATAAAATGTGATAATCAGTTTTGCAATAAAAAAGGTAAAATATTGCGCGCAGAATATGCACTTGCTAGCGAAATCAAATATAAATTTAAAGCTGAAAATTTTAAAGACAACATCGATTATGACTTAAACAACGAATTTGAATTTGTCAGAATAGAAAAGAAAGGTTTTTTTTCTGATTTTATTACTAAATCATTTATGAATTGTGAAAATGATAATTACATAGTAGAAATGCAACCATTGGTAAAAAATGATTATTACCTGTTAAAGGAAATTTACTTTAATGAAGATTTAACTTTAAATTTAAAAAAATCTGAAATCGCTTTAAATACGTACAAAGAGTTTTTGAGAAAAAATCCAACTTATAAATTTCAACTAATTTGTTATGATCAATTTAATAATAATGATTCTAAAATCTATTTAGTTAATTTTTTAAAGGATTTTAAAGGTTTTGAAAATAGGGTTGTCATTAGTAAAAATTCTAAAGATATGTTTCCCAAAAGAACCAATTGCTTAGTTATAAAGCTTATTAAAATATAATTTGGTGATTAATCCAAACAATTATTTAGAGTAAGAGGGATTATTGTTATGATCCCTTTACTTCCAAGAATGGAACCAAAACAATGAAAGCCCTGAAAAAGGGCTTTAAACTCACTTCGCTTACAAACAAAAAAGCGAGCTATTTTTGTTTGCTCGCTTTGTTCGTTGAACCATTGTTTTGGTCATCTGGCGGGCAAGAAGATTTACGTTTCGAACCAATTTATAACCGATTTGGTGCAAGTGATTGATTTTCATTCTGTTTTAAAAAAAATGGGTAAACTGTAATTTAAGGCAATACACCTTGTTCTTCTTGTTCATCGGTAAATAGGCTTGAGAAATAGTCAATGTTTAGGTCATTTTCAAAGAATTCCTTTGCCTTTTTATCCTGAATTATGATATTCTCAGGTTTTACACCTAATCTACTTGAAAGCTTGTTTTTATAATTTTCTACCCCTTCGCTTTCAGGTACTAAATTATTTATAAGTAGTTTCCTGTCTGGGTTAATCTTGAAAGCATTTATCAGATTATCGTTTATGTGCTTGTCCATAAATCCATATCCACTTACTAATATTAATTCTGCCTCAAAACATGCTTGTCTGAATTCATAAAAATAAAAATTGAAAGGGTCATAAGACTGCAATTTATTTTGTACTCCAAAAATAATTTGCATATCGAGAGGATCAATAGTTTGAACACCATCTACATAAGTTAGTCTTTCTTCTTCATCCCTTTTCCAATCAAGTGATCCATGTAGCTTATACAGATAAAAATCTACATTCTCATCTCTATTAGAATCATACCTTCTATAATCCCATAGACGGTCATCTCTAAATCCTCGTTCAAGTTTCTTTCCGTCTGCCTCAACATTTTGTTCAACACACATATCATAGTTCAAGGAGAATATTTTTAGTGGAAAATTATAGCCTATTTCAGTAAGTTTCTTGTAATATGCAGAAGACTGTTTAAAATCTGGGGGTGAAAGCCACTTTTCTTTTAGTTTTTTAAGAATTTCATTCTTGAACTTTTGCGCCTTTGCAAAATCAATCCCAGCAACATTGGTCAATTCCTTTTCCCACGCACCAACAAAATTATATCCTTCTACTTCCTTCTTCGCAATCCTGATAATGGTATCTAATAACCCAACTAAGTTCTCTATATTGAAATTAATTTCGTCAAATTTTATATTTTTTATCCTCTCTAAATGAAAATGTGAACTTTCAATATAATTGTACAAATCTTTATACTCACTCCACTCTGTTTCCAATGTACTTTCTATCTCAGAAATCATTTGAAACGAATTTTTAATCTTGGCATCGCAACTTGCACCAGCTCCAAGTAATAAAATAATTTTATTTTGACCGAATTGTTTTTTCATATTATAAAAACCAAGGATTTAAGTTGTCTATATCTATATGCTGCAAATTGTATTTTTGAAATTTAGAAATAAAGTCAGCTATTCTTTGGCAATAGAATACAGACACAGGTAATTGCTTAGCTTTGAAACCACGCCAATTAGCACCTGACAGATTGATACAATCTTGCAAAAGTTTATTCTTGTAGTTAGTGTCTTTGAAATTGTCCGGCTTATTTGAATACCAGAATTTTATCAATAGAGGATTTCCGTATCGCTTGGTGATTTTTGGATTAGAAAATTGCAGTCCTTCAAACCACACCAAATATTCTTTTGAACCAAGTTGAATAAATGTGCTTTCAAATGGAACTAAACCATTGTTCTCATAGTCAAATCCGAAAAAATCATTCTTATGATTAATAATAATAACATTCAATTCAATGTCTTCCTTAACTCCCTGAAGCACTTTATTTAATATTTTTTCCTCGCTAATTCTAAATGGAGAATGTATAGATATTTTCTTATGCCCAGAGTTATTTATAATGTTGGTTAAGTTCGATATTAATTGTTGGTAATAGTCGTCATTCCCAAACATGGCTTCTCCTAATACCTTAATATCCTTGAAAAGTCCACTTGAATCTGTCAAAACAGAATAGGTTAGATTTTTTTCGACTATAACCCCATTTTCTGTTTTTTCATGCGTATATGATTGCCCAATGCCAATAATCAAATACTCGTTTGTTGCAGGTTTCATCTTCCAAGGCTTACCACCAGCTTTGGCGAATATTTGTAAACCAATATTACTCAAAGAATATTTTATTGAATACTCATTATTTACTAAATCTTTGGTTACAACTTGGCATGGAATTCCTGCGTTGGTAAACTTATGTTTCAATCTAAAATAAAGTTCTTCATCTTCAACCGTTTTCTTTGAATTAGTGATTATGATTGGAATCACCTTTGAATTAAGAGCTTTTATGTTCTGTATTTGGGTATCTATCTCTCCATCACTAAATTCTTCAATTGAAGCCCCCTTAATTCTATCATTTTGAAAGTTCAATCTGAACAGTTTTTCCATGCCTCCGAAAGTGTTAGGGCTTGATTCTCCTCTTAATCCTTTCAATAGAGCTACTGCAATATCCCGATCTGTTTTTTTATAGATAAAATAAAACAACACGTTTTCTTTTATTTCTTCAAGTGGCGCATATTTTGCCAAACCGAGATATGGCGAATTACTAATGTTGTTATTTTGAAAGATGTAAGTTTTTGCGTCAAGCAAATTTGCCTCGCAATTAAATAATTCATTGGAAAGATTATTGTCGAGAACAGCATTAACCTTGCTAAATTCAGTAGATAAAAACTTTTTATAGTAATTGTTTTTAAAAATATAAAAATCAAGATTACTATCGCCTCTTTGATTTAATGTACCAGTTTGAATTAAAATATCTCTATCCAATTTATAATGATCTCCGTCCTCATCAGTATTTGTTACAAACGAATAATCTAATAGGATTCCCCAAATATTTTTTTGCTTATGAAAATATGGTTCGATCCATACACAGTTCTTGCCTTTAGCGTGATTACCAAGTATGATATGAATTTTTTTGTTTCTAAATGACTCATTCTTTATCAGCTTAATTTCACTTGGAAGTCCTTTGTTTAGTTTTTCAAAATAGTATTGTGATACAAGATCGTGTTCCTTTAATATGTTTACTGTGTATTCTTTAAATCCTTCTTTTTCTTCAAATGCGATTTCATGTTGCAAGTGTTTATCCCCAACCTTTATATTTTTAAAGTACTTATTTGAATCTTCCTTCTTTTCCTCTGCATTTTCTTTGATATAAATAACAACATTTATATTTTGATTAATGAAAGGAAGAAAGTTTAACTTTATGTTTTTCATATTAATTCCCAGCGTATAATTTAAGATAACCTTAACATGTAAAAATAAGAAAATCCATCGTTTTTCGATGGATTTTCTTCGTTTATTATGCTGCTTGTTGATAATCAATTTCGTCAAAGATCTTCATTTGACCTCCTTGATTATACCGTCCATTCTGAACAGCCAAACCCTTCTCTGGAACTTCTACTACGATGTCTACATCATGTTGGAACTCGTTAGCCCCTCTAAAATTTCCCTCCTTAGTAGTCTGGAAAATGTAGATGAACGATTTACCCGGATTAGCTTGTTTAAGTGCTTCCAAATCACCAGCCGATAAGCCAAGTTTATTGACACTATCAAAGAAAATGAAATCATAAGGCGTTAAATCTTGGGGTATAGATTCAGCTACAAAAAGATTTGGGTGTGCCACATCTTTTGCTTTTAATTTTTCTTGTAAGGTCATATCTAATCCTTCTTCTCTGGCAACATAAAGCACCTTTCCATGATTACGCGCAAGATAACCTGCGAAGTCAACGCACAAAAAAGATTTACCCATTTTAGGTTTACCGTACACCATTGCTGTAAATCCCCTCGCGGGATCTCCGATCAACTTTCTGTATTTACCAACGAAACCTAATGTACGGAACTGCATATTTCTAAAGTCCATGCTATTCATAACACCTGACTGCGTTGTAGTTTCTTCTATTTGTTCATTTCCTTGCATTTCTTCCAAACCATTTAACTCATCATCCCCATTCATAACAGAACAACCGCAACCAGAAAGAAAACCATTCAAACCATTCAACTCTGGCTCTTGAATGCTCAAAACCTTTTGTGATTTATTTTTCACATACTGATTCAAGTTGTAGTGCATCTGGTCAAAGATTTTGTAGTACTTATCGCTCTTTGTAATCTTACCTTTATTAAATGCTCTGGTCATTGCATCCATTAATAGTTTCGCTTTCTCTTTTACGCCAAACTTTCCGTTCAAGCTGATATAGCGTTTAATCAGCATTACAGAAGGCATTACCTTTTGTTCAGCTATTAGACTTTTAAACTCTGCAATTGTCTTTTCGTTTATTTCAACTACAAGTGGTTTCGTCATTTCATTGTAACGCTTTACCAACTTGTCCTGTATGTAGCTAATTTGCTTTGCATACGGAGACGTTTTGCGAACACGCTTTTCTACAATGGCTCTGTGTAAAGCATTTATAAAACGAAGCAAATCATCCTTAGTTTTCTTCTTGCCGTTCATTGAAATAAAACGGCGCATAAAGCGGATTTCTTCTGGAATACGCTCTACAAACTCTAAATCAATTTCATCATTTACTACTGGAGCTGGTTTGTGTACCGCTTCTTTGCTGATTACTTTTTTAGCAGGTTTATGTACTGTTGCATGTTTAACAGGCGCTTCATTTTTAACCACACTATGTTCACTTAAATGCGCGTTTAGCTTATTAATTGTTGTGTCAATCACATTGCGGATCTGAGGGTTCTCATAAGCGTTCCAGTTACTACCGTTTTCGGTAGCCTTTAAAACATAAGCATGTGCCTTTTGCAAATTGTCTGGCAACTCCGCAATGTTTAAGTGTTTTGTTTTCTCGATATAATTCTCTTTGGTTATCATGGTTACTAAGTTTTAATGGTTATGCTGCTAATTCTAATGCTAATAAAATGGCTTCCGATTCAAGTTCCAGAATACGAATACGCTCAAGCTCTGCTTCATCTTCATCTGGCGGTACATCTATTTTCTTTCGCGTTGATATACGCTCTGTATTACCTTTTATGAGTGAAAGCATAGTTGGTGCGATTTGTACACTTACTCCAAATTTGTTTTGAAGGATCACCGCAAAGGCATCTATATTTTCTTTTGGTAAGTATGCTTGCATTTTATCTGCGGTCTTCTCAAACATGCCCTTTTCCAATAGCTCCAATAAATCCCTATCCAAATAAATATCCCCAGCTTTACTTCTGGCCGCAGGTACAATCACACGGAATTTTTCCCCAGCATCAAAAAATGCAATACCGTTTGAAGCACTTAACATACCGCCATTAGTTAAAGATTTAAGGATTGGTAAAGCTTTGATTATAGGAACGGTTACTCGTCTCTGTCCAGCTTCCTTTGCTTGCAATTCCTCTGGTAACAAAATACATTTCTTTTTTTGTCCGTCCATTGTAGTATAGCTAACCAACTTACCACTTCCTTCAGTACCAAAAGCTTGTAAAAGGTTTCCTGTAATGATAAAACGAATACCTCTGTCTTTAGTTTTCTGCTTGATTTCCTCGTCCCATTCATTCAATAGGTCTTCCAATTCAGGCTGACGAATGTCGTGACTTGCCGCAATGATCTTTGACAAGCCCTCATTGAAACTGGCTGGCATAGCAATGAACTTAGAACTATTTGCAATCGCCAAACGAACCTTTATAGCACTTGGAGCAAATGGGTTTTTCTTTTTCTTGTCGATCATAACACCCAAACTCACCGCTAATACTGTTTCATTGCCATTATCAAATGACACAATCGGATAAGCCAGTTTTCTTCCAATGGTAAAGAAGTTTAAAATACGCTGTAAATAATCCTGCTTGTTTTTATAGGATTTATTTACTTGTTCCAGAGACATCATTCGCGCAGAAGTCAATTCGTTTTCACGATCTTCAATTGCCTTTCTGTATGCTGCTTCGCCTTGTTTTTCAAGTACCTTTTTTATTTTCTTCTCATTTGGAATTTCCTTAATCAGATCATCATATTTTACATTGGTTTCCTTCATTTCATCTTCTCTACGCTTTTCCATAGAATTAGTGAAGTCATCGAGTAAAATGCGTTTGTGTTCTTCTGGATATTTACCAGCAAGAGTTTCATTTAATAGGTTCTCAATCTCAACTTTCTTAAATGGCTTTTTAAGAATATTGGCGCGTACCTTTTCCAGAATGCTATCATCTCCAAACGAACTCTCGCCACCTTTTCCAACTTTGATAATGCTTGTTTCAATAGTTTCGGTTTGCAGGTTTAAAGCCTCTACTTCCAAATCGTATTCACTAATTTGTTTCAGGTATTCAACATAGTCGTTATATCGCTCGGTGATTTCAGTATAAAAGTCCGCTTGCATTTGAGTAGATAAAACCGCTACACGTCCCGAAACGCGATGCGCTGCATCTTCCATTTGCTCATCGTTATTATTGTCTTCACCCTTTGATGATTTCAAGTGCAATGGATCGCCTAACAATTCATTGATATTCTTGTTCTCCAAAAGATATTCCTTTACCACCTTATCACCGTATTTGTTTAAGAAGTCTGGCACGTCCAAAATCTTAGTGCTTTGCTTTTGATTAGAAGTTGTATTGGCATCCAATGATTTC
>JBKDKI010000083.1:0-6339 GCA_046345155.1 Sphingobacteriaceae bacterium | reverse complement strand
CAATTGAACTGGACCATTGTTCGCTGTCCAAACATTGTTGATAAACCTGCTAAAGGAAACTGCAAGGCAACTCTTGATGGAAAAGGCTTAAAGCTATCAATAACATTAGGAGATATGGCAACCTTTATGGTGAAGCAAATTTTAGATAATACATTTTTAAAACAAGCACCTTCAATTAGTAATTAATATGAAACAAATAATTATCTTAATTATATTATTATTGCTTACCATGAGTAATTCAGCACAAGAAAAGCATCAGTTAATAAATACCAAAATAGGGAAAATTGCAATTTACATCAAAGAAGTTCAAACAAGTGAATATCCAATTATTTTTTTACATGGTGTTTATTTCGATCATCACTTATGGGATAATCAAATTAAAGAAATAAAAAACCACACAGTAATTACGCTTGATATGCCAATGCACGGAAGCAGCAGGGATAACATAAAAGCAAACTGGACTTTAACTGATTGCTCAGAGATGCTTATCGAAATTTTAGATAGCTTAAAGATACCCAAGATTATTGCGGTGGGTCATTCGTGGGGTAGTATGACTATTTTAAGAGCTGCGCACAAATATCCGGAACGCTTTTCGTCAATTGGGTTGTGCAATATGCCTTTTCAAGCAGCGTCAAAAAAACAAAAGGCCACCTTTGGGCTTCAACATTCCATGTTAGTGTTCAGGAATTTTTATACCAAACAAGCCGCAAAAGCCTTATTTGGTAAAACATCACTAAATGAAAATCCTTCACTGATTGAACAGTTAAAAAAAACCATGAGTGTTTTATCAAACAAACAAATTAAGCAAATAGACAAAGCCGTTATTTTGAACGCAGAAGATGCAACCGATTTAATCCAAAATTTAAAAGTTAAAACTATTGCTCTTAAAGGAGAAGAAGATTATGTTCTAACCCCGCCAAGGATAGAAACGATTGTTGTAGGAGGTGGGCATATAAGTACTATTGAAAACCCGAAAGAAGTCTTAAAATTGATTAATAGAATAATTAACTAAATTAGACACGTTCCGTAATTAAAATTATCCAAAGTCTTATTATCTATTAGAAATCGAAACTTCCAAAAAACATTTTGCTATATGTTAAATTGTGCTTTGACTAAACATTTGTGCAAAAAATCCATCACTTCGCCAAGCAGGTTAACCGATGGCATCAATAATGATAAGTACCCAACTTAAATAAGAAAAAAACCATTTCACACGATTTCAAAGACTAGTGGTCAATCTTATTATACTGCTCGTTTATTTTATCGGAAGTTTGTCGTGTAAACTAATTTAAACTTTTGAAAAATGAAAAGAGTAATTTTAATTGCAGTATTACTGGCTTCAATTGCTGCACAATCTTTATTCGCTCAATCTCCTCAGTTATCTGATGAGTGGCTATCAAAAAATGCACAAGTAATCAATTCTGAGTTACCGGGCAAAGAAGACCTACAACTTTTGAAAAAAGAAATCGGTGACAAACGCATCGTGTTTTTGGGAGAGGCTACCCATGAAGATGGCGCTACCTTCGAGGTTCGGACGAAGATAGTGGGGTTTTTAATGGAGGAAATGGATTTTGATGTTGTCCTTTTTGAAGCGGGTATGTTTGACCTGATGCAAGCCAACAAAGAATTTCAGAGAGAAGGCAAGTCAGAAAGCATAAAAAATGCACTCTGGGGATTTTGGAAAACCCAACAATGGCAAACTTTTTATTCATTTATTGAGCAGCGAAAAGCTGCCGGTAAAAACATTGAATTTGCAGGTTTTGATTGCAAGTTTAGCTCGTCTTACGGGTTTGATAATAACAATTATAGTCGTTTTTGGGAAACTATTTTTCAGGAGAAAAATACGGCAATCCTGAAGAATGAAAATTTCATCAACTACATGGCTGTTTGGAAGGATATTGAATCGGGCTATCAAAAAAGTGGTATGAAAGGTGGATTGGCAAAAATGCGCTATAAAATGAGTAAAAAAGAAAAGCAATCGTTTCGAAATTTGAGCATTTGGATGGCTGATGAACTTAAGAAAATGGGCGAAAACAAATTGGCTCAACTGCTCAGAAGCAATGATGAAGGTATTATTGCTTATTCTGAAACGCGTCTGTGGAAATTAATGCTAAACAAAAAAGCCTTCCTCCCGATTAACAACAGGCGTGATGAATTGATGGCTGATAATTTAAGACACCTGCTAAGCAATGCATACTCTAACAAAAAAGTTATCGTAATTGGAGCAACGTATCACTTTATTCGCAATAACCAAATGATTGACCCAATTAAGATTAAGTTTTTACCGGTTCATGAGGCGGTAATAGCAGGGAAATTAATTTATGAGCAATTCGCCAACGAAATTTATACCATTGGCTTTACTTCTTACGATGGTGAGTACGGTTTGCTTAGAGATGGTAAAAAGGGTGTCGCTGTTATAAAACCTGAGGCGAATAGTTTAGAGCATCAGTTGGCCAATAGAGGCATAAAGCAAGCGTTTGTTTCACTAAGAGAATCTACGAATGAAGCGTTCTTCTCCAATGGCACTAATTTACGTCTGTTTGACCATAGCTCTTACGTAACATCCAAAAATTGGCATAAGGTTTTGGATGCCGTGTACTTTATCAAAACCATGCAACCGCTAAGGCGTTGATTTTGGGAAAAAGATTCATAAAATTCTGAATAGTCAAGTCCGACTTACATAAAAGATACCCCATTTCAAACGATTTATAAAAGAGGTGGTCAATCTAATTTTAGTGGCAAATTCAATTTATTGAATTTTGCACTGTTCATTAACATTTAAACATTTAAAAAATAAAAAGAGTAATTTTAATTATTGGAGTCGTTTTGACTTCACTTGCGGCAAATGCACAAAACACTGTCCAAAGCCCACCTAAACATGAGATAAAGGAATACTCATTTCTATGGGGAATTTTCAAATCCAAAGATTATCCAAAAAGCAAATCGATTGTTTTTGAAGTGGAAAAACCTGAATACCCAACTTTGCTTTCAGTACCTGCCATTGATACTACAAGGCATGAGCAAAAAAGCATTCTTTGGGGTGCAATCCAATGGACTGAAAAGAAAAAGAATAATCAACCGGTAAAATCCCAAGGCAATGAAAGGTAGTTTTATAGAAAATGCTTCATTAGGAAAAAACAAGTGGTGGCATTATGCTTTAAGTATATTCTCATTAGCTGTAGTTATTGCTTTAGTGAATATATTAATTCGTATTGTTCTTCCAAATATTAAACAGCTGTATCCCGACAACGACTTTGGAAAAGGTCTTTTTACATATAGCCTTGTTTTGGTAATATTTGGTTTAGCACTATTAGCTTTTCTATTCGTGGTGAGCAAACTCCATCAAAGACCCAAAATATCATTTATCTCAAATAAAGGTACTTTCAGTTGGAGGCAATATTTCATTGGTTTTTTGGCGTGGGGAAGTTTATTGTTCATTGGCTCTTCAATATTTGATTACCAAAAATTAGAAGATTTTGTTACTAATTTTAACCTCTATCAATTCGCTTCTTTACTTCTTGTAGGCTTTGTGGCTATTGGAGTCCAATCCTTTTTTGAAGAATTAGTATTAAGAGGTTATTTGCTTCAAGGTATGCACTTGCTTATCAAAAAATTAGTAACCTTAGTTATACTGAATAGCCTTATTTTTGGGGTGTTACATTTTGGGTATGGAATAGAAAGTTTTCTATCATCTTGGGCATTTGGGGTTGCCTTTGCAATAATAGTAACTCTACAAAACAGAATAGAGTTTGTGTCGGGAGCACATAATGCAAATAATTTAGTTTTGTCACTTATGTTTGTTGATTTATCCGAAGCTACTAATGAGGCGTTTAGTTGGGAAATTAATTGGGGTTATTTTAGTTTTCATATTATTGCTTTACTGATACTTGTCGGGTTGGTGTACAAATTTTTTAGAAAATAGTAATGAGGTTAAGAGTATTATATCATCTTGCATTTTGGAGCTTCTTCATTTTGCTATTTTGGCAACAAAACCAAGATGCAACCAGGCAAGAGTATGTTTCGTGGTACATAGTGCTCGGAGTTGCTGCATCAGTAGTTTATGTAAATCTATATTTACTTTTCCCAAAGTATTTTTTCAAAAGAAAATATCTTGTTTATTCTTTATTTATTGTTTCAACTATTGGTTTTGGTGCTTTAATATTAAGATTCATATTGCCATCAGCAAATGCAAATTTTACTCTTCCACTATTCCAGCATTTTATCAATTTATTTTTCATTGTTGTAATTACAAGCTCTTTCAAGTTTTTCAGAGAGTATTTACGAAAACAAGAACTTTTAATAAAAGTAGAAAACGAACAACTTAAAACAGAACTGGCATTGCTCAAATCGCAAGTAAATCCACATTTCCTATTCAACACCCTAAACAACATCTATGGTCTTATCACCCAAAATCAAAATCAGAAAGCGGCAGAAATCACTTTAAAACTTGCTGATCTCATGCGATATTTGTTGGAGAGCAGTAAAGCTGATAAAGTTAGTTTGAACAAAGAAATACTGTTTATAGAGGATTATTTAAGCTTAGAAAAGATAAGGTTAAGCCCAAAAACAGATATAATATTCACGGTTTCCGGTAATAATAAGGAGCTTTTTCTTGCACCCCTGCTATTTATTCCCTTGGTTGAAAATGCGTTTAAACACGGATTAAATACGATTTCAACTGACAGTTTTGCACACTTTTCTTTATCAGTTCAAGGCAACGAACTCTTTTTTGAAGCTATAAATTCAGTGGGCAAGTCATTGGAAATAACAGAAAAAAGCGGTACTGGTCTGGAAAATTTAAAGAAAAGACTTCAACTTATTTATCGCCAGAAACATCAACTTGATATAGAGCAAACAGCAAATCAGTTTAAGGTCATTTTACATATTCAGCTATGAAATTCAATTGTTTAATCGTAGATGATGAGCCTATCGCTCAGCAGATTTTGGAAAAATACATCAACCAAATGGACGCTTTGCAGTTGGTTGGGAAGTGCAGCAATGCTTTTGAAGCATTGAACGTATTACACAAAGAACCTATTGATATTTTATTTCTGGATATTAAAATGCCTTCCCTTTCGGGATTAGACATGCTAAAAACCATACAAAATCCGCCTAACGTAATTTTAACCACTGCATTTTCAGAATTCGGTGTTGAAAGCTACGAATATGGCATTGCTGATTATTTACTTAAACCCATTTCGTTTGAGCGTTTTTTGAAGGCAGTCAATAAGCTAGTAATTCCTCAAAATTCAAAATTAAGCCTTTCTCAACCCGAGAATAAAGTAGTAGAACCCACATTTATTTTTTTTAAAGCTGATAAAAAGATTCACAAGTTTTATTTCTCGGAGATCTTATTTGTTGAAGGGAGTGGTAATTATGTTAAAATCCACACGCTAAATGAAAAGCCATTGATGGTTCTTGATAAACTGACAGATTTACAAAACAAACTACCTCAAAAACAATTTATCAGAATACATAAATCATTTATAGTAAACGTTTCTCATATTCAAAAAATTGAAGGAAATATACTCACTATTCAAAAAAACACAATTCCGATTTCTTCAACTTTTAAGCAAAACCTTGAAGGATTAATACAAGATAACCAATGAATTACTAACAGCGATTTTGTATATCCTCTGGAATATAAAGAAAGTGAGCGCTATAAAGCCCAATCGAATGTAAAGCTTACAAACATTAACGAACATTGTAAAAAAATGAAAACAGAATACTTAAAAATAATCCCGACACTTGGTGTTCTTGAAGACAATGAGATTGAATTAGCGTCAAAACTATTTGAATTCAATGTTTTTCAATAGTCAACCTTTGATTATTAAGTTTGTCTCAAAGTTGATTCAATTTTTTTTAGATAAGTCGTCAATTTTTTTCAGTCCAAAAAGATTATTTAGTGATTCATTATTGATTAATCGGTTAAATATGATTTGTTTGTGTTCTTTTTCTTGAAAAGGATGTTTAGTGAAAATGACGGCATAATTCTCAGTTACAAAATCATCATATTCATCCTTTTTTTGTCCGATTACTTCCTGTATGGTTTTAAGATAGTCTTTGTTAAATTGTAAATTGTCAGGATTCACTTTCCCAGCTTTAATAAATCCCTTTGTCTTACCTGCGCATCGGCAAGGGTTTTCCTTTCTGATTAGCCCACATTTATTATTCATAAAGTTATAAAGGTCTTTTCGAGCCCTTGACAACTTCTGCCTAAAATTATCTTTTGAAATATTCAACAGATTTGCTCCTAAATCATGATTAACATTGAATAATTCGCCAAGTATGAATACCAATCTTTGGTCACGTTCAAGACACAACAACATCCCATTCATA
>JBKDKI010000082.1:0-1619 GCA_046345155.1 Sphingobacteriaceae bacterium | reverse complement strand
ATACCTATGTGCTAACAAACTCTAATGGTTGCAGCACTACTTTTACAGCACAGATATTACCGGGAGGATCACAACCTAACCTATCGGTTATTAGTCCGGTTACCTTAAATTGTATACCAACAACAACATTAGTAACAGCCAGCACAACACTTGCAGCAAATTTAGTAACCTATACCTGGAGTGGCCCTTCAGTTATAAGTGGAGCAAATACCGCCACTGCCACGGTTAATCAAGCCGGTAATTATACGGTAACCATAGCACAAGGCGCTTGTACAAATACAGCAGTTGTAACTGTGTTGCCAAACAACAACATTCCCAACATCAGCATCGCTAACCAACCAACCTTAACGTGTATAAATACAAGTGCAGTATTGCAGGGTACATCTACCACAAGCGGCGCCACTTACAACTGGCTTCCGCAAAACGTAAACACAGCCACCGCAACAGTTAACACAGCGGGTAATTATACTTTAACAGTAACAGATCCAACCAATGGCTGTACAAATAGCGCAACGGTAAGTGTTATTCAAAATGGAGCTTTCCCTAATATCTCTATAACCAACCAACCAACCTTAACGTGTATAAATACAAGCGCGGTGTTGCAAGGTACATCTACCACAGCGGGTGTAAACTACAACTGGTTACCACAAAATGTAAACACAGCAACAACTATAGTTAACACGGCTGGTAATTATACCTTAACGGTTACTAATCCACTCAATGGTTGTACAAGCACAAGTGTATTAACAGTAATACAAAACACCTTGCAACCAAACTTAACAGCAATAAGTTCTAACTCATTAAATTGTTTACTAAATACATCAACTTTAACAGCGAGTTCTTCCAATACATCAGTTGTTTTTGTGTGGAACGGCGGCAATTTAAGTAACGCTGCAAACCCGGTTTTGGTTAATGTACCGGCAAATTACAGCGTTACAGCCACCGATCCCATAAATGGTTGTACAAGCACAAGTTTAGTAACAGTAATACAAAACACCACAACGCCGACTATAAGTGTAAGTACAAGTAACCAACTCAATTGTAATAATACCTCAGCGGTACTAACAGCAACATCTACTACAGGTGGATTAAATTATCAATGGACAGCAGGACCATCGCAACCAACCTATACGGTGAATCAAGCAGGCACTTACACCGTAAGTGTTACTAACCCAATCAATGGTTGTAACAACACAGCCATAGTAAGTGTAACATCCTCACCTATGTTTACGGCCAATATTACCGTATTGAGTCAGATCAATTGTTTTGGAGCTAATACAGGCGCGTTGCAGTTAAATGTAAACGGTGGCAGTATGCCCTTTACTATTACTAATCTTAATAACAATAATACTTTAACCAACATCAGTACCTTCCCGCTTACCTTTAACAACTTAAGCGCAGGTAATTATTCCATACAAATAACTGATGCAAGCGGATGTAAACAAATTTTATACTCATCCATCAGTCAGCCATCGCCATTAAATGTGTTGGTAGCGGGCAACAGTTCGCTGTGTGCGGGAAGTTCAGCTTCACTTACATCGAATGTGAGTGGCGGCACAGCGCCTTATAATTTTATGTGGAGCCCCAATGGCGGCACAGCGCCAAATACGGTAGTATCA
>JBKDKI010000081.1:0-121304 GCA_046345155.1 Sphingobacteriaceae bacterium | reverse complement strand
TGATGGCGAAACTAAAATACTTGATGTTGTTGCACCTGTATTCCATGAATACGTATTAGCACCGCTTGCTGTTAATACTGTTGCCTGACCAATACAAATTGTTCCTGCACCGGTTACTGAAACAGATGGCAATGCCTGTACGGTGATGCTTGATGTTGCAAATGTATTTGATACACATCCTGCTGAGTTTGTTCCAACTACTGTATAACTTGCATTTGCTGTTGGGCTCACCACTGCGTTACCACCCTGGAAAGTATATGTACTTGCTCCTGTTGGAACCATTGTGAATGAACTACCTGAACAAATTGAACCACTGTTTACAGCAACTGTTGGTAAAGGAATTGCATTTACTGTTACAGTTGATGTTACCGCTTGTGAGATACAACCTGCAGTGCTTGTTCCTGCTACTGTATAAGTTGAATTAACTGTTGGTGAAACTACTGTGTTACCTCCTTGTATTGTATACGTATTTGCACCTGACGGAGAAATGGTAAATGAATTACCTGAACAGATCGAGCCACTGTTCACAGCAACTGTAGGATTTGGATTTACCGAAACAGTTACTGCTGTGCGAGATGCTGATGTACATGATGGTAAATTAGCGGTTATTATAATTTGTCCATCTCCATTTTGAGCTCCTTGTGTGTGAGTAACAGTTGAAACAAGAGTAGATGTGAAACTGCTACCGCCTCCGCCGCCGCCAAAACAACCGCCACCACCGCCATAATAACCACCGCCGCCGCCGCCGCCGCCTGCACCATCACCATCACCTGTACCACCTTGAAATAATGCACCAGGGGAATTCCATCCTGTGCAAAAACTACCACTAACACCGGCAGCTCCACCGATAGATTGTGTTCCCGCTTTCCCACCGGAATTTGGAAATGTTGGGTAAGGAAAACCATCTTGTGCAATTAAGGCGCCACCATGCCCACCATTAGTTTGGTAAGCACCTCCTCCACCTCCTCCGGCAACAACAACACGATCTGCAATAGCGTATGGAGTAATTCGAATATCACTAGCGCCCCCGCCTGTTCCAGCTATCCCATTCCCAGTGTGATGCACAATGTTTCCTCCGCCATTCCATCCACCAAGTGCAGTCGCGGTTATACTCGTTAATCCACTACCACCAACATTTAATTGTAAAACTTGACCAGGACTAACAGATAAAACACCTACAACTCTTCCACCAAATCCACCTAAATAACTTGAATTATTACCACCACGAGCACCTTTTACATCAACTGTAATACTTGTTACACCCACTGGCACTGTGTAATTTTGTAATGCGCCTGTGTAATTAAATGTACTACTGCTCACTGCTGTCGAATACGATTCAGCGTAATAGGTAATTGTTGAATTTGGATTTACTGTAAAATTAGCGGCGCTTGCACTAGAACCAATAGGAGTTCCACTAGTTGGAACAGTATACCAAAAAATTGAATTAGTGCCAGCGAAAGCATTTAAACTTGTAGTAGCACCCGCACAAATAACGCTTGGGGTTGCTGTAACACTTGTAGGTGTGGGGCATTGTGCCTGTCCATTTTTCAACGATAAAAATACCGCTGCAAATAGTAAAAATTTTCTCATGATTAGTTGTTTAGTGATTGAATGCAAAAGTAAAGCTAATTCACATTCCAAAGAGTTAAATAAAAAACCTATTGGATGATTTTATCAGCACTAAAACAATTTAAAATAAAAAAGCCCTAACTTTTCGTTAGGGCTTTTCAATTTATAAGTGGGGGAAGTTTATTTATTATTTACCTAAAGCTTTCTTTAAATTTTCATCTAAGGCAGTTAAAAATTCTTCAGTATATAAATAGTGTTTACCATGTTCAACTTTATTTCCATGGATACAAACCGCTAAGTCTTTGGTCATTTTACCACTCTCAACAGTTTCAACACATACTTTTTCCAAAGCATGGCAGAAGTTGATCAACTCCTGGTTGTTATCCAATTTACCACGGAACTCCAATCCACGAGTCCATGCGAAGATACTTGCAATTGGGTTTGTAGATGTTCTCTTACCTGCTTGATGATCGCGGTAGTGACGAGTTACAGTACCATGAGCTGCTTCTGCTTCCATTGTTTTTCCATCCGGTGTAACTAATACCGATGTCATTAAACCTAATGAACCAAAACCTTGCGCAACAGTATCTGATTGAACGTCGCCATCATAATTCTTACAAGCCCAAACAAAGTTACCATTCCACTTTAATGCAGATGCAACCATGTCGTCAATTAAACGGTGCTCATAAACAATTCCTTTTGCTTCAAATTTTGCTTTAAATTCTTTTTGATAGATCTCTTCAAAAATATCTTTAAAACGACCATCGTATTTTTTTAAGATAGTGTTTTTTGTAGATAAATATAATGGCCAGCCTTTTGCTAACGCTGTGTTAAAGCAAGAGTATGCAAATCCTCTGATCGACTCATCTGTATTATACATCGTTAATGCAACACCATCACCTTTAAAATTGAATACTTCAAATGATTGCGGTTCACCACCTCCTTCAGGAGTAAATGTTACAGTTAACTTACCTTTTCCTTTTGTTACAAAATCAGTAGCACGGTATTGATCACCAAACGCATGACGACCAATACAAATTGGGGCTGTCCAGTTTGGAACCAAACGCGGTACATTCTTACAAACAATTGGCTCACGGAAAACAGTACCATCTAAAATATTACGGATGGTTCCGTTCGGTGATTTCCACATTTGCTTTAATTTGAATTCTTCTACACGTTGCTCATCCGGTGTGATGGTTGCACACTTGATACCAACATTATATTTTTTAATAGCCTCTGCTGCATCAATCGTAACTTGATCATTTGTTTGATCACGATACTCAACACCCAGATCATAATATTTAATATCAAGGTCAAGGTAAGGAAGGATCAATTTATCTTTAATGAATTTCCAAATGATGCGGGTCATTTCATCACCATCTAATTCAACCACAGGGTTGGCTACTTTAATTTTGCTCATAATTATTGTGTTTTAAGTATTTTGTTTTTAATGCGTTACAAATGTAAAAAAGCCTTGTTATTAAGCAAGGATTTTAGCCACATTTTTATTGATTATAAACCCTTATATTTGAACAAAAATTTAAATTACTCATGAAATTTCACAAAGAAGGCTGGCCAAGTTTATTTATTGTACTGGTATTCAGCGCTATAATTATATTTATTGCGCGCTACTTTTTTCCTGAATTTGCCATTGCCCATTGGTTTGCTTATTTATTAAGCGGCTTTTTGATCATTACCATATTGCAGTTCTTTCGCGATCCTAAACGTGTTTTTACCATTAACGAAAACCAGATCATTGCGCCTGCTGATGGAAAAGTGGTGGTGATCGAAGAAACTGAAGAAGGCGAATATTTTAAAGACAAGCGCCTTCAAGTATCCATTTTTATGTCGCCAATTAACGTGCACATCAACCGCTATCCCATTGCAGGAAAAGTGGCATTTTTTAAATACCACCCGGGTAAATTTTTAGCCGCTTGGGAACCAAAGAGCAGTACTGATAACGAGCGCACCACCGTGGTGGTTGAGCATAAGAATGGCAAAAAGATCTTATTCCGTCAAATTGCAGGTGCTTTGGCCCGCCGCATTGTATGGTATTGTAAAGAAGGCGATACCGCTGCGCAATGTCAGGAAATGGGCTTCATTAAATTTGGTTCACGTGTTGATCTGTTCTTACCAATAGGCACTAAATTAAATGTAAAAATTGGTGATGTGGTAAAAGGCTCACAATCGGTATTAGGAGAAATTTAATGCTTCGCATTTTAAACTCGCCATACCGACCGATATTTCTTTTCTCTCTTTTTATTTATGCGCTTACATCTTGGTTCAGCGTTGGCTCACATCACCCGGATGAACATTATCAGATCATTGAATTTGCCAATTACAAATTAGGGCAAACACCGGCATCTGATCTGGCATGGGAATTCAATGAAAGCATGCGCCCCGGTTTACAACCATTTATGGCATATGTTTTCATAAAGTTTAATCATCTGTTGGGCATTTCCGATCCATTTATTATTTCCTTTTTATTACGATTGATCTCTGCCTTCTTTATCTGGCTTGTTGTTTGTCAGCTTGTATTAATTCTCCTTCCTCAATTCAATGACGAGCAAACACAAAAATTATTTGTGCTTTCTTCCTTATTACTCTGGTTCCTTCCTTATATAAATGTTCATTTTTCTGCAGAAAACCTAAGTACTATTTTATTTTTAAATGGCTTGTTACTTCTTTTACAAGACAGCAAACGCTCCTCAAAGATACTGCTAATGGGTTTTTTATTTGCTTTAAGTTTTTATGCACGCTATCAAATAGCATTTGCATTAGTTGGAGTTTTTATTTGGCTTATACTATTTAAAAAAGAAAAATGGAGCAGCATCTTTGTGATGGGTTTTGGTTTTTTAATTGGTGTAGTTATATGTCATGTTGCCGATAGATGGTTATATGGTAAATGGGTGTTCTCGCCATATGAATATTTTATTAAGAATTTAGTTCAGGATAAAGTTTCCACTTTTGGTGTTGAACCTTGGTACTATTATTTCACGGAGTGTTTAAGAATAATGCATGTGTATGGCATCCTCCTTATCATTTTACTTTTTGTTGGTCTAAGATCAAAATTCAAAACCGTTTTCTTTTGGATCTTCATTCTTTTTTTCTTCGGACATATAGCTGTTGGTCATAAAGAATTTCGTTTTTTATTTCCAATGTGGTTACCGTTTATCTATTTAGCTTTTTTAGGATTAGATCATCTGTTCACACATCCTAACTTTAACAGCAAATGGCTTCAAAGAGGCGTTACCATTTTTTCGTTTGCCAATGTGCCACTCTTACTTTTCATCTTGTTTAAACCGGCCAGCGAAAATAGTTCATATTACAAGGCAATTTATAAGGCAGCCGTAAAACAAGAAATAACACTTCTTTGCAAGGAAAGCAGTATTTACAGCGAGTTTGAATTAAAAAACCATTTTTATCGCCATCCACATGTAAATGTGATCATCTACCAAAAACAATCGGAGGTTGATTCAATAATGCGCACCTGTAAGGGAAATACTGTTTTTCTTTTTGAAAAAAACATCACCTATCCTTACGAACATCAAGGTTTTGCCAAAAAACAGATCTACAGCAATTACCCCGATTGGCTGTTCCATTTTAATGTGAATAATTGGCTATCACGCGTTAATTTTTGCACTATTTACCAATTCAGCAAACACTGATTTATTACCTTTGATTAGTTAATATCTTAGCCATTTGAATAGCACCTCTATCTACTTAAGTTTTAATTTTAAGATTCAGTAAAAACTAAACAGGTGTCGAACCCCATTAAAAAACTTGCAGGGCAAACCGTTATATACGGACTAGGCACCATTTTGCCGCGTTTTTTGAATTACCTGTTAACACCACTACTTACTTACATTTTTCAAAAACCGGTTGATTATGGCGTTAACTCAGAGATGTACGCTTACATTGCATTTTTAAATGTTGTTTTTACATATGGCATGGAAACGGCATTCTTTAATTTCTCAAGTAAACGAGAAGATAAAGACAATGTGTTTCAAACTGCATTAACCTCTATTTTATTGTCTAGTGTTGTTTTCAGCTTGTTGTTATTTATCTTTTCCGGCTCCATTGCCAATTGGCTGGAATATCCGGATAAGCTCAATTATGTGTATTGGACCATTTTAATTTTAGCAACAGATGCCATCATGGCCATACCGTTTGCGAAATTAAGATTGAGCAACCAAGCCATGAAATTCGCATTGATCAAAGCAGCCAATGTATTCGTGAATATTGGTTTACACATTTTCTTTTTCGTGATCTGCAAAAATGCATACGAAGCAAATGATGGCTCATCGCTGGCTAGTTTTTATGATCCTCAAATTGGTATCGGCTATGCGTTCTTGTCTAATTTACTCGCTAATTTATTCTCCCTTTTATTGCTTGCACCACAATTCAAATACTTCCGTTTCTCTATTGATAAAGATTTATGGTTGCAAATGCTAGGTTATGCCTGGCCTTTGTTAGTGCTTGGGTTAGCCGGTATGGTAAACGAAACCTTTGATCGCATTATCATTAAAAAATTACTGCCCGATGAAATTGGTAAACATGCACAGGGCATTTATGGAGCCTGTTATAAGATCTCAATCCTCATGACAGTTTTTATTCAGGCCTTCAGATACGCCGCAGAGCCTTTCTTTTTTAATAATGCAAAGGATAAAGATTCGAAAAAAACATATGCCTTCGTTATGAAAGTGTTTGTGATATTTTGTTCCTTTTTGTTTTTAATTACCATGATGAATTTACCCATCATTAAATATTTTGTGAGTGAACCCTATTGGGAGGGCCTAAGCGTTGTGCCTGTTCTACTTATTGCCAACTTGTTCTTAGGAGTGTATTTCAACCTCAGTATTTGGTATAAACTCACCGGACAAACCAAATACGGCGCTTCTATTACCATTATTGGTGCAATCATTACGCTGGTGATCAACTTTATTTTTGTTCCGCAATTCAGTTATAATGCCTCGGCATGGGCAACTTTAGCTGCTTATGGCAGTATGGCTGTTATCTCCTATTTTCTCGGGCAAAAGCACTACCCTATTAAATACAATGTGAGGGCAATGAGTGTATTTTTTATTTTAGCCATTGGTTTTTACTTTTTATCGTTCACCTGGCAGCAGTTAGAATCGCGTTATATCCGCTTAATATTGAATAATTTGTTAGTAGTATTATTTGTTTTCTTGTTTTATAAATTGGAATTTTCTAATCTCAAAAAATTTAAAACCTCATCAAGTGCTAACGATCAAGATCATCAACCAATCAAACCACCCGCTTCCTGAGTATGCCACTGAGCATGCCGCTGGGATGGATCTCAGAGCCAATTTAACCGAACCTGTGATTTTAAAACCTTTGGAGAGAGCTTTGATCTCAACCGGATTATTTATGGAGTTACCTGTTGGTTTTGAAGCTCAAATTCGTCCACGTAGCGGATTGGCATTTAAACACGGTTTAACTGTATTGAATTCTCCGGGCACTATTGATGCCGATTACCGTGGCGAAATAAAAGTATTATTAGTTAATTTATCGAATGACAATTTCACGATCAATGATGGGGAGCGCGTTGCACAAATGGTAATTGCTAAACACGAAACAGTTGAATGGTATTCGGTTGCGAAAATTGAAGAAACAACCCGTGGCGCCGGAGGATTTGGAAGTACAGGAAAACAGTAATGAAGTGTTTGAAAACAATTAAACTAATCCCACTTTATTGTATACTATTAATACTTCTAATCATTTCTTGCAAACAACAGCCTCAACCCATAAAAATAATGCAAAATGAGGAGGCGGCATTACGATCGATCCAAAAAAAATATAGAGCACAAGAGTTAAGAATCACTGAGCTGGAAGAGTTTGATACAATCGTTAAAAACAGTATCCACATTTCATTTGTAAATGCGATGTATAATTTAGAGGATTCTGCTACCTGTGAAATGATATCAACTGTGATCGATTCAATTATTCATATTTTAAACGATCAATTCAAATACCATCTTATATACAAAAAAACAGCAGTTTCATTTTCTCAAGAAGAAGGTAATATGTTTGCTGGTAAATCTAAGAAAATCTTGAAATACCACATGATTGTTTACGGTCAACCAAACATGCAATTATATAATAATAAAAAGATTGTTTTTTATGAAACTATGAATAGGCTCTTAAAATTAAAAAGGCATGATAGTATAAAATACGTTTGCAAAAAAGTCCCAAAATACGACTCACTATACCTTGATGCATTAAGCGTTTTAGGGCAGGAAGCCGCCAGTGATGGTGATACAAATAAGTTTATTTATTATTTCAAAGAATTCAGAAACCTCCAAAGAGATAATGAGATCATTACATTAAACCTTGCCAAAGCCTATGGAGATAAATTTGATTTTAATACCGCGTTCAAATATATTGACACAACACTTTCAATTAATAATAAAGTAAACAGAGCATATTACTTAAGAGGTTTGTATAGATTTTACGTTTCTAACAAGGTTACAGACGCATTTCCAGATATGAAAATTGCAAGAGAATTAGGCTCTGAAGATGCGCGGATTTTTTTGGAGTCTAATGGTGAATAACGACTCTTTTTTGTTGATTAACCGATCTTTTCCTTTTCTTTAAAATCATTATCTTCATCACCTCATTACGATAAAATATGAAAACAGTAGATTCTATAAATTTCTCGAACAAACGTGCAGTTATTCGCGTTGATTTTAACGTTCCATTAAATGATACTTTTCAGGTAACAGATGAAACGCGTATTAAAGCAGCCATTCCAACATTAAAGAAAATATTAAAAGATGGCGGAAGCATTGTATTAATGTCACATTTAGGCCGACCAAAAGAAGGGCCAACCAATAAATATTCATTAAAGCACATTATTCCAAACGTTTCTGCTTTGCTAGGTGTTTCCGTTTCATTTGCAGATGATTGTATTAGTGCAGATGCATTTGCAAAGTCGGCCGCATTAAGATCAGGTGAAGTACTTTTGCTAGAGAACTTACGTTTTTATAAAGAAGAAGAAAAAGGAGATGAGGCTTTTGCTGAAAAATTAAGTAAGCATGGTGATGTGTATGTGAACGATGCATTTGGAACGGCACACCGTGCGCATGCTTCAACCGCTGTAATTGCAAAATTCTTTAAGCCGGAAAATAAATGTTTTGGTTATGTGATGGCAGGCGAAGTTGCAAGTATTGATAAGGTATTGAATAAAGCTGAAAAGCCGTTTACCGCCATCATTGGAGGAGCAAAAGTATCAGATAAAATTTTGATCATTGAGCAATTAATGAATAAAGCCGATAATATTTTAATTGGCGGAGGTATGGCCTTTACATTTGTGAAAGCATCCGGTGGCAATATCGGCAAATCTTTATGCGAAGATGATCGTTTGGAAACAGCAAAAAATTTATTGGCAAAAGCAAAAGAAAAAGGTGTGAATATTTATATACCAACCGACTCAGTTATTGCTGATAATTTTGCGAACGATGCCAACATCAAACAATGCAAGATAAATGAGATACCTGATGGATGGATGGGATTAGATGCCGGACCGGAAACCGTTAAGATGAATAGTGAAGTTATCAAAAATTCAAAGACCATTTTATGGAACGGACCAATGGGTGTTTTTGAAATGAGCAATTTTGAGAATGGCACCAAGCAAGCTGCATTAGCAATTGTTGAAGCAACTAAAAATGGTGCATTCACTCTGATTGGCGGTGGTGATAGCGTAGCAGCCATCAATAAATATAATTTAGCAGATAAGGTAAGTTATGTAAGTACCGGTGGTGGCGCTTTACTTGAATACATTGAGCAGGGCAGTTTGCCTGGTGTAAAAGCAGTTGAAGCTTAATGATCAAAAGAACAATTATAGTTTTTAGTTGTTTAGTTGTATTAGCATCCTGCAGTAAAACCCGAACATGTGAGTGTAGCAATTCAAATGGAAAATATATTGCCTTTGAATATGATGAAACAAAACGAAAGGCTAAAAAAACGTGTGAGGGATTGAATACGAATGACACCAAATGTGAATTAAAATAAAAATTAAATAAATGAATTTTAGAATTGGTTTTGGATACGATGTTCATCCTTTGAAAAAAGGAAGAGATCTTTGGATTGGCGGCATAAAACTTGAACACCATTCAGGTTGCGACGGACATAGTGATGCGGATGTTCTGTTACACGCAATCTGTGATGCCTTGCTAGGCGCTGCTAATTTGCGTGATATTGGTTTTCATTTTCCAAATACAAATGCTGAATTTAAAAATGCCGATAGTAAAGTCTTATTAAAAGAAGTGATTCGTTTATTGAAAGAAAAGAATTATTTCGTTGGCAACATTGATGCTACACTCGCTATGGAAGCACCTAAGATCAATCCGCATATTACTGCCATGCAAAAAGTTTTGGCACCGATCTTGGAAGTGGATGAAGATTGTGTTTCCATAAAAGCTACAACCAATGAAAAGCTTGGTTATGTGGGCAAAGAGGAAGGAGTAAACGCTTATGCCGTTGCGCTCATCTATAAAAAATAACATTAAAAAAGCCGCTTAAAATTAAGCGGCTTTTTTTTATTGTATAATTAACTTTTCAGTTCGATTTCCTGCTCCGGTATTTATTCTCATCAAATAAACACCTTTGCTTAATTCGCCAACATTTATTTTATTTTCCTTATTCATCTCAAGATCATTTACTAGCATCACAGTTTTACCGGTAAGATCCTGAATCATTAAAGTGATCGTATCATTTGCATCACCAGCCATAATTACATTTAATTGATCATTTGCAGGGTTAGGATATACTTTATATTCGATCACTTCTTCGGTAGACTCGATCACTCCTGTTGTTCCGGTGTATGATGTTACAGATTCAGTTACTGTATTATGTCCCCCTGAAGGTCCGGTATTACCTGCTTGTACAATTCCATAATACGATTTATACATAGTATATGGGAACTGCGGATCTAAATTACCATCCAATGTAACAAAATAGGCATAAGTACCTGAAGGGTATTCGGGTGTGATGCAAAATCTACCATTTCTAAAATCAAGATCTCCGGCACTGGCATTAAAAACATAATCTTCCATAAAACAACCTACCGGATATGAACTGCTAACAGCAGGACCATTTGCGCGGGTAGAAGTTGTAGTAGTTGTGTAACTACTTCTCATCCTTTTAAATCCACCGGTACCATTCGTATTTGCGTATGCCCAAGCGCCATATACTGGATAACCATCAAAAGCATATCCAATAATTGGTGAGTGATGTGTACTATCTGTAATATTATATAAACAACGCGGACTCACATGATGATGATATTCACCATTTGGTGCCGGATGCCCTAAACAATTATCAAAGCTAATTCCTTCAAAGAAGTACGCATTGCGATTCCATACACCTGCATTGTTGTATGACATTCCATCCGACACATTAAATCTACTAACGCCATTTGTCCAAACGCCTGTATGCCCCATTCCAACAGCAGTAGGGCTACCTGTGTTTTGTTGTGGATTACGCGTGAACTTGTATACGAAATTTTGGTTTACCGGTGTGTTCGGATTTGAATTCCATGGACCAATAGTATAACTTGGAATGCAACTTGCACTTACGTATACATTGTTGGTTGAATACTGAACTTGTTGGACGTTGGTTACAATACCTCCGTAACCGGTTGCATTGGTTGGATTTAAGATCCATGAAGTAACAACCGGACCAAGTTGCGCTTTCGTTTGCCCGAAGAACAGGGTAATTGCTATAAGTAGTGTTTTTTTCATGATCGTAGTATTTATATTATTAATGTGATTGTGGTGGATGCGGTGGCCCATCTCCCGGAGGCATTGGCGGTCCTTCCGGTCCGTTTGGATGCGGTGGCGGCATTGGTCCTCTACCTCCTCCTGCCATATGTCTAAGTATATCTCCTATGATCTCATCAAAATGCTTTTTTTGATCGGTATTGCATAATTTTCTTACATCCTTAAAATGATCAAAGGTTACCTTTTCTATTTCTTTTTGATTCGAAGCAATAGCGCTCGATAATTCATCCGCATGCTTTTGATCAACCTCATCGCTCTTTAATAATTCAAAATACGCATGTCTTATCTCACGACCTTTATCATTTAATTCACGTATAGAACTCTGATGTGATCGCTTCAGTTCTTCAAACTGTTTAACCTGCTCTGCAGAAAATTTCAATTCTTCAATTATCATTTTTGCAGGTCCGCCCCCTTCAGCGTGACGCGGCGGGTGTGGTGGCGGATGCATCATGCCGGGCTTACGCCATGAATTTACAAGTAATACAATATTCAATATCACTAAAATCCCGACGCACCATTTCAATATGGTCATGTTTCTGTTCTCCATTTTAATAACTATATATTGTGGCGTTATTTAATTCATTTACACTTTCACTCAAATTGGTATCAATGCTAGTTTTAGATTTCATATTCCCTTTAATTAAGGAGATCATGTTAACCGAAATGATCACCGAAACCAAAAACGCTAATCCCCAACGCACTGCCGAATTTGATTCAGAAGAATAAACAGGTTTAACTTTATTATTCAACTTAGCAGTTATTTGTTCAAAAACAAATGGCGAAGGTTCAGCCCGTTGCATCCCTTTTGTACTGTCAATTATGTCGTTTATCCACTTATCCTTTTCCATTATTAATTAGTTAGACGTTATTAATTATTAAATCCCTCGCTTATCATAAAAATTTCCTAATTTTTCCCTCAAAACCGCTTTGGCTCTCTGAATGAGCGACTCAACCGCTTTTGGACTTAGATCCATAATTACGGCAATTTCCTTTTGCGGCAATTCCTCAATATGAAATAATATAAAAGCTGTTTTCTGGTTCTCTGACAGAAGATCAATTGCAGCAAACAATAATCGTGCATTTTCCTTCTTTTCCATTAAAATACCCGGATGGTCAAAATGAGCCTTATCAACAGATATCTCGCCGGTATCTTTATGAAATAATTCAGTCATAAAACCGAATCTCTTTTTGCGCTTTTTCTTTCTTAATAAGTCAAGACATTTGTTTACCGTTATGCGATAGATCCAGGTAGAAATATTAGCCTGCTGCCTGAATTTATCCAATGATTGATATACCTCTATAAATACATCTTGAGTAATATCTTCCGCATCTTCTTTGTTTTGCAATAAGGAAATGGCCGTATTAAAAACACGCCAACGATTGTGCACAACAATTTCTCTAAAAGATATTTCAGGAGGGTGATTCAGTTATACTATTATAATGGCGCTAAAGTAGTTTATTTTAGATGGAAAGCTGAATCTAAAAATAATTAAAATGAACAAATTGAGATTTATTTGAAAAAATTATGAGTAATTGCTGCCAGTGCAATCATATCAACGGTTTCAATTGGATGTTTGGTTTGAGGCAACATATACATACAACTATTCTTTAATTGTTTGTATACAGATGTTGTTTCCTCAATGCTCACCATCGCATCTTTATCTGCAAGTCCGATCATTACTTTATTCTCAACTTTTGAAAACAGTTCAGGTGTTAATTCATTCTTCTCACCCAAGCCAATCATCATTTGCGCGGTTTGAGCCAATAATTTTTTCCAATCATTGCCATGTCTGGTTTGTAAGGCTTCTGCAAACTTCGGAACTTTTAATTGAATCGTTTCAGGATCAAGCTGTTTTATTTCGCGCTGAGCAATTTCCGGATCCCATTTAAACTTGGTTCCTAAGGTTATGATATGACCTAACAGATCTTTATCAATGGCAGCTAAATACAATGCCACATAGCCACCCATGCTGTAACCAAATATATGTGGTTGATTGAGTTTATTTGAAACAATGAATGCTTTTAATTCATTCGCAAATTGATGTATGCTCATTTCATTCTCAAATGGCATTTGACCATGCCCCGAAAATGAAAATGTAAAAACATTGTAATTTAATTTCGCTAGTTCTGATGCCAAAGGTTGTAATTGATCAGCGGCGCCAATAGCCCCATGAAGAAGAATGATTGAATTCATAAATTAAAAGTTTTTAGTGACTGTTTCTATTCATTGAATCGAACGCAAACTTCAGAACCGTGTTGTCACCCTGAACTTGATTCAGGGTCTCACTAATAATTTTTTAGAGCTGAGATGCTGAAACAACCCCGATAACTATCGGGGCAGCATGACGTCTATAATTTAGTCACAAACTACAATCCAATTACGCTTTTGCTTTAAATTTATTGATCGCATTAATGGTGAATTCAGATAACACCAATGTGCCACTCATGCCGGCACGTTCGATCAATAACTGATCCCAATTCTCAGTACCTTCCCACATCACTTTTTTAAGCATAGCCATTGCTTCCGGATTACTTGTTGCCAATTTACCGGCTAAAGCATCAATACTTTTATCCATCTCTGAAGTTGTTTCAAACAACTCTGCATATAATCCTTTTTCTTTGGCCCATTGTGCACTTTGCCATTCAGTTGCATTGATGGTTAACTGACAAAATGCAGATGTACCTACTTTACGTTCAACAGCTGGGCCAACAACAAACGGACCAATACCTACAGCTAATTCGCTTAATTTAATTGAAGCGCTATTTACAGCAAATGTATAATCAGCTGCAGAAGCGATGCCAACACCACCACCAACAGCTTTACCCTGCACACGCGCAATTACAAACTTTGGTGCTTTACGCATCGCATTTATTACGGCTGCAAAACCCGAAAAGAATTTTAATCCGGTATCAATATCTTTTATTGAAATCAATTCATCAAAACTAGCGCCGGCGCAAAATGCTTTATCACCTTCACTTTGAATAACAATTACTTTTGCATTCGCATCTTTTCCTAATTTCTCAACTTCAGCTGCCAAATTGCGTAATTGCTGCCCCGGCATTGAGTTACTCTGCGGATGAAAAAAAGTGATGTAACCAATTCCGTTTTTTATTTCTGATCTTACAAATGCTTCCATAGTTCAAATTTTAAACCAACATGGTTACAGGATTCTCAATAAATGATTTTAATGTTTGTAAAAATGCTGCGCCTGTTGCACCATCAACTGTTCTGTGATCGCAAGCCAATGTCACTTTCATTACATTACCCGGAACAACTGCTCCGTTTTTCACAACCGGAACCTGACGAATTGCGCCAACTGATAAGATACATGACTCCGGTGAATTGATGATAGAAGTGAATGACTCAATACCAAACATTCCTAAATTAGAAATAGTGAATGTATTTCCCTCCCAGTCTGCAGGCTGTAATTTCTTTTCTTTCGCACGCTTACCTAATGATTTAACCTCACTTGATATTTGCGACATCGATAACTGATCAGCAAAACGAACTACAGGAACCAATAATCCATCTTCAATGGCAACAGCCACACCTATATGAATGTGATGATTAACACGAACACGATCGCCCAACCAACTGCTGTTCACGCGCGGATGCTTGCGTAATGCCATTGCACTGGCTTTGATCACAAGATCGTTAAATGATGTTTTAACATCGCTAACTGCATTCATGGCTTCGCGACTCTTGATCGCGTTATCCATATCCACTTCTATATTCAATACGAAGTGTGGTGCATTGTTGTAACTCTCTAATAAACGACGAGCAATGGTCTTGCGCATTTGCGAAGCCGGCTCATCGGTATAACTCTCAACACCTAATGCAAATGATGAAGTAGACTTACCATTTGACGTTGCAGGTGCTCCTTTATAATTCTCAATATCTGTTTTTGTAATTCGGCCACCATCTCCGGTGCCGTTTACTTTACTCAGATCAATTCCTTTTTCTTTTGCTAATGCTTTTGCTAACGGCGATGCTTTGATTCGTCCGCCTGAAGTATTCGCATGTGAAACACCATTTGATGCAGTTGTTGTGGTAACCGCCGGTGTTGCTTGTGCAGCAGGCGTTGCAGCTGTTGCTTGTTTTGCGCCACTGCTGTTTGCTATTGCTAAAATTGCATTTACATCTTCTCCACCTTTTCCTAAGATCCCAATGATCGCATCAACGGGCACAGCTTGTCCTTCTGCAATTCCCTGATAGATCAATACACCATCCTGAAACGACTCAAACTCCATGGTAGCTTTATCGGTTGCTATATCAGCCAACAATTCGCCACTCTTCACTTTATCTCCAACTTTCTTATGCCATTTTTCAATGGTTCCTTCAGTCATGGTATCACTTAATTTTGGCATACGTACCACTTCAACTCCTGCAGGTAAGGTTGCTGAACTTGTAGCAGCGGTTGTTGTTGCAGGAGCCTGGCTAACCTCGGCAACCTTTGCAGGTGCTGCATTAGAAGAACCATTCAATAAAGATGATATATCTTCACCTTCTTTTCCAAGTATAGCTAATATGGCATCAACACCGGCTGCCTGTTTTTCTTGCACACCAATATGAAGCAATACACCATCCTGAAAAGATTCAAACTCCATTGTAGCTTTATCGGTTTCAATATCCGCTAAAAGATCTCCGCTCTTCACTTTATCTCCAACCTTTTTATGCCACTTTGCTACCGTACCTTCTGTCATGGTATCGCTTAGTTTGGGCATTCTTACAATTTCAGCCATAATTTTGATTTACAATTTTTTATTTACGTTACGTGTCAATTAAAATTAAAATCCATCCATAATGTATGGATAGTTCGCATCATGATAAACATCCTTATAAAGCTCATCAGGCGTTGGATACGGCGATTCTTCAGCAAACTGAACTGATTCATCAACCAATGCTTTAACCTTTGCTTCCATTGCTTCAATACCGGCATCATCTATCCATTTATTTGCTTTCAATGTATCAATAACCTTTTCGATCGGATCTTGTTTTTGATATTCTTTAACCTCATCCTTGGTACGATACGTTTGCGCATCACTCATACTGTGACCTTTGTAACGATACGTTTTCATTTCAAGGAATGTTGGTCCATCACCTCTGCGTGCTCTGGCAACAGCCTCTTCAATGGCTTCATGCACCGCTTCAACAGTTAATCCGTCAACCGGTTTACTTGGCATATCATAAGCTAATCCTAATTTCCAAAGATCATGCACGTTACTGGTACGCTCAACAGAAGTACCCATGGCATACATGTTATTCTCCACAATAAATATCACAGGCAATTTCCATGTCATGGCCATATTAAACGCCTCGTGCAATGCACCCTGACGAATAGCGCCATCACCGGCCGAACAGATACAAACATTATCTGTTCCCATATATTTTTCTGCGAAAGCAATACCTGCACCTAATGGAATTTGTCCGCCTACAATACCGTGACCACCCAAAAAGTTATGTTCTTTACTAAAAATGTGCATAGAGCCACCTTTACCTTTGCTGCATCCGGTGATCTTCGCATACATTTCAGCCATTACATATTTTGGATGTAAGCCCAATCCAATTGGATGTGCATGATCGCGATAGGCAGTAATGTGTTTATCTTCTTTTTTTGTTGCACTAACCGTTCCGGCAACAATTGCTTCCTGACCAATATACAAATGGCAGAAACCTTTGATCTTTTGTTGCACGTATACTTGTCCGGTCTTTTCTTCAAAACGGCGCATCAATAACATTGATTCGTACCATTTTAAATATTGTTCTTTAGTGAACTTTAGTTTTTTTTCAGTTAATGTTTTAGCCATGAGCTAAGGGTTTTATGTAAGCAACAAATTTAATAGAAAATCTGATAAAATGGCAATTTACAAGGGAGTTTAATAATGGCTTAACTTACTCTAATTCAATACTTTATTATTATTTAAAACGATGAAGAGATTTACAGCCCCATAGTACCATGCTTTTGTTTACAAGTTTTTAAAGTAACAAGCCTTAATGCCTTATAAATTCTCACATTTATAACCTATGGAATTCAGCTATCATCCCCACCTTTTGGAATATAAATTTCCGTTTGGTGTTTCATCAAATACACGTACACATACACAAACTGTTTTTGTAAAAATTGAGTGGGATGGCTTTACGGGATATGGTGAAGCCTGCTTACCACCCTACTTAGGAGAAACGCTGGAAAAAACTACCGAATTATTTGATAAGGCAAAACGAATATTAAAACAACAAACGTATCCTTGTTCCATTGCCGAGATCATATTAGAGATAGACGAGTTAGATGATCATGCAAACGCTGCAAAAGCCGCAATTGACATAGCTTTACATGATCTTAAAGGCAAGATCGAAAAAAAATCGATACAACAACTGTATCGCTTGAACCCTGTACGATCGGCCAAAACCGCTTGCACCATTGGCATTGATAAGGAAGAAGTTTTAAAACAAAAAATTGAAGATGCCGCTGCGTTTGATATTCTAAAAATAAAAGCAGGAACAAACGACGATAAAGCTTTAATTGAATTAATAAGAAAATACACTAACAAGCCGCTTTATGTGGATGTGAACCAAGGCTGGAAAAATAAAGAGCAGGCATTGGAGTTGATGCATTTTTTTAAAGAAAAGAATGTAGTTTTAATTGAACAACCCATGCCGGTTGAGCAGATCGATGAGATGGCCTATTTAACGCAGCAAACTATTTTACCAATAATTGCTGATGAAAGTGTAAAACGTTTGAGCGATCTGCAAAATTTAAATGGCGCTTTCAATGGCATTAATATCAAATTAATGAAATGTACCGGTATTAAAGAAGCGTATGAAATGATAGAACTTGCCAAGGAATTGAACTTAAAAGTTTTCTTAGGTTGTATGGCTGAAAGTTCGTGCGCTACGTCAGCTATGGCGCAGTTCATTGGATGTGCAGATCACATCGATCTGGATGCACCCTATCTGTTGAAGAACGATCCGTTCAATGGTGTAAGCTATAAAAATGGGGAAGTTGTTCTTGCTGATCTGCCCGGAATTGGAGCCAATCCCAAAAAAGGAGTAATTGACCTGTGATCTTATTTCAAATATTGCCTGTTGAACATTACCGGCAATAAATTCTCAATACTTTTTGAAACATATGTTTTTCCGCCTCTGCTGGCCATGATCATTCGAATTGGCGATTCGGCCCTTACTTCATACTCAGCCAAAACCTGACGGCAGGCGCCACACGGTGTAATTGGTTCCTGAAATTTTGAATCAGAAGACTGATAGGCAATTGCAATTGTTTTAACTTTTGCTTTGGGGTATTGCGAAGATGCGTAAAATACTGCAGTACGTTCGGCACACAAACCACTTGGATAGGCAGCATTCTCTTGGTTATTGCCGGTAACAATAACGCCGTTATCTAACAGCAAAGCAGCGCCTACATAAAAATTCGAATACGGCGCGTATGCTTTTTTACAAGCTTCTTTTGCTTTTTCTAAAAGCTCGTGGTCCTCTTTTGGTAGATCACTCTCGTTTTGATAAACTTCAAAACTAGTATTGATGCTTATGTTCTCCGGTTTCATTTATCTGTTCTTAATCCTAAAATCAACAGGTCTCTTTCTATCCCATCCATATTGGCCACACAAGGTAAATGTGCCCATTTCTCAAACTTAAATTTATAAAATAATTTTAAGCTTGGTTCATTGTGTCCGAATATAAAACCTAATAAATTCTTTATGCCCCGAGGTTTTGATTCATCAATTGCTTTTTGCAAACAAACATTTCCTAAACCATTCCCTCTGAATTTCTCTTCCAGGTATATACTCACTTCTGCAGTCATGTTATAGGCAGGTCGGCCATAAAAACTATTAAAGCTCATCCATCCGGCATACTCATTATTGAATTTTACGATCCAAAGCGGACGATCGGTTTTGTTGTGTGCATTGAACCAGGGCAATTTACTTTCTACCGAAACAGGCTCCAGATCTGCCGTTACAAGGCGTGATGGAACAGTTGAATTATAGGTTGCAACGATCTTTGGCAGATCTTCACCGGTAGCATATATAAATTCAACAGCCATTAATATAAAAAGTTATTGTATGGATAACGTTTGATATGCATGTCTTTCACCAATTCGTACAAGGTGTTTTTTAATTCATCCATGTTTTGTTTTTTACCGGCGCTGATGAAAATACAATTGTTATTCATGTTCTTCATCCAGGTGCGTTTGATCTCCTCTAACGATAAATTTTCACGCGTTGATGGTGTGAGATCATCCTCATCTTTTGGTGTATACTTAAATGCATCAATTTTATTGAATACCAGTAAAACAGGTTTATCCCCGGCACCTATATCATGTAAGGTTTGGTTCACTACATTATAATGATCCTCAAAATTCTTATGCGAAATATCAACTACATGCACTAAAAGATCGGCTTCTCGAACTTCATCCAAAGTACTTTTAAAACTCTCCACTAATTGGGTAGGTAACTTTCTGATAAAACCAACCGTATCACTTAATAAGAAAAAAATATTATCGATAGTTACTTTTCGAACAGTGGTATCAAGGGTTGCAAACAATTTATTTTCGGCAAGCACTTCGCTTTTACTCAACAAATTCATAATGGTGCTTTTTCCCACGTTGGTATATCCAACCAAAGCCACACGTATCAACTCACCTCTGTTCTTTCGTTGGGTTGCCATTTGTTTATCGATCTCACGCAAGCGTTCTTTGAGTAACGATATCTTATCACGTACAATACGTCTGTCCGTTTCAATTTCTTTTTCACCGGCACCACCGCGAGTACCTGTTCCGCCACGCTGACGTTCGAGGTGGGTCCACATACCGGTAAGGCGTGGTAACATGTATTGATACTGCGCTAATTGAACCTGGGTTTTCGCATGGGCTGTATGAGCACGTTGTTCAAATATCTCAAGGATAAGCGTTGTACGATCAAGAATCTTTTTACCTAATACTTTTTCGAGATTACGTTGTTGCGAAGGAGATAATTCGTCATCAAATATCACAACATCCACATTATGTTCTTTCACATAAGCGGCAACCTCTTCCAATTTCCCCTTTCCTATAAAGGTAGCTTTATCGGGCTTTTCGAGACGTTGCGTGAAAACACGAACAGTTTCTAAACTATAAGTACGTGCTAAAAATTCGAGCTCATCTAAAAACTCAAATGCTTGTGTATCATCCTGAAGTTTTAATATAACACCAATTAAAACACAAGTAAGTTGAGGCTTTGCGGTGCTAACAAGTTTTTCCTTCATTCAGTATTACTTTCCTTTGATAGAAGCATTCACATATTCTGCAACTGCTTGTGCTTGTTCCTCATTTAATGTTGATGCCGGCATTGCGCCTTTACCGTGTAAAATGATCTCTTTCATAGCAGCAAGATCCAATGCCGAAGCCGAAAGGTCTTTTGCACCTGCCATACCTAATTTTCCATCTGCACCATGGCAAACATTACAATTTGCCTCATATAAAGCTTTACCGTCATTTCCGGCTACAATCGTATCGGTAATGGCTTTTTTCTTATGATAAACTTCAGCTAAACCATAGCTTCCTGTGATCAATAATAAACTTAATGCAGCTAATATCTTGTTTGATTTTTTAAATCCAATAACTGCCAATGGAATAGAAGTAAATACCATTACTAATTTGATCCAAAATAAATAATCGAATTTACCACCAAAAGGCTGTTGTGTTGCTAAATAAATACCTGTTATTAAAAACAAAGCACTGATGATCATCTCGGGTACCTTTACCAATTTGGTGAACTTTTGTAAAAGATCGGCACGGTTACCTAATAGTAAAATTGTTTTGATCACGTAGATCAATAAAAACAGGGTTACAACTAATGTGTGTGTATGTAAAATTCCTTTGTACATGATGTTAATTTTAGACAGCTAATTTAACAAAAATACATGGAATAATAACACATAAAATAATTAGGAATTAAGCTTTATGTAGTTAATTTTGATGTTCATAGTTTTTTAAATGAAGAAATTGATATTTGGTTTAGCCTGTTTGAGTTTTAAACTGCTTTACCCCCAAACAACTTTTCCAACAAATGGTGCGCCAAATCCTGTTCACACCACTTATGCCTTTATTAATGCTGTTATTCATGTGAATGAAGAAACAACCATAAACAATGGCACTTTATTGATAAAGGACGGCAAGATCATTGATGCCATAGCTAATGGCGCAGCGCCGAAGAACGCGGTTGTATATGACCTTAAGGGAAAACACATTTACGCCTCTTTCATTGATATATATACCGAATATGGATTACCTGAGGTTAAAAACGAACGCAGAGGTTTTGGTCCGCAAATGGAAAGCAACGTAAAAGGTGCCTACGGCTGGAACCAAGCGATCAGATCAGATTACAGCGCCAGTAATGTTTTTACACATCAGTACGACCAAGAAGATAATTACAGAAAAAACGGAATTGGGGTGGTGCTTACATCAAAAAAAGATGGAATTGTTAGAGGAAGCGGCGCACTGGTGAATTTGAACAAAACGAAGGAAAATGAAAGTATCATACAAGATAAGAGTGCTGCATTTTATTCGTTTAACAAAGGATCGAGTACACAAGATTATCCGAGTTCACTTACAGGAGGAATTGCCTTATTACGCCAAACCTATTACGATGCGCAATGGTATAAGGCTAATGTAAACAAAACAGAATACAACATCACGCTTGAACACTTCAATCAATTACAAAGTTTACCAAGCATTTTTGAAAGTAACGATAAATACAACGATCTGCGTGTTGCACAAATTGGTAAAGAGTTCAATGTAAATTACATTATCAAAACCGGTAATAACGATTATCAGCGTATAGAAGATATCAAAGCAACCGGTTTAAAATACATTGTTCCGGTTAACTATCCTGAGAATTACGATGTGGAAGATCCCTTTGACGCCGATAACATTTCATTGGCAGATCTGAAACATTGGGAACTGGCTCCAACAAACGCGGCAAGCTTTGAAAAGAACAATGTTGCTTTTTGTTTTACCACAGCCGACCTGAAAGATAAAAAACAATTTTTACCAAACATTCGCAAGGCCATTAAATATGGATTAAGCGAAAAAATGGCATTAAAGGCATTGACAACAAACCCGGCACAATTCATTAATGCGCAAAGCAAAGTTGGTTCATTAAAGAAAGATATGTACGCTAACTTTTTCATTAGCTCAAAGAATATTTTTGAAGATGACGCCACCATTATGGAACATTGGGTAAATGGCGAACAAAACACCTACGTGAATTTAAATGCGCCTGAAATACGCGGAACTTATGAGCTTGTAACCGATAAGAGCAAATACAATGTTTCTTTAACAGGCGATCAATACAAACCAAAAGTAACGGTAAAAATTGATACCAATAAAGTAAACGCCAATTTTAATTTACAAGGCAATTTAGCTTCCTTGAACTTTTCTTACGATAGTACTCAACTCGTTCGCTTTGTTTTAAATTACGATCCACAATCAAAGAGCTTTTCAGGCACCGGACAGTGGGCTAACGGCGATCGTTTTAGCGCCGAACTAAATTTTGTTTCAGTAGACACAACCAAAACAAAACCAGCTGCCGCTAAAACCAATACCAATTTAACCCTCGGCAAAATAATTTATCCTTTTAATTCATACGGCACTATTTTACCTGATAATGTTACTACCTATAAAGATCTTTCATTTAAAAATAAAGGAAGTATTTTAATTAAGGGCGCAACGGTTTGGACCAACGAAAAAGACAGTGTAATGGAGAATTGCGATGTATTGGTTACAGATGGAAAGATCATAAAGATCGGACATAATATTGATGCGCCAAAAACTCCTGACTTAAAGATCATTGAAGCAAAAGGAAAACATTTAACGCCGGGTATCATTGATGAACATTCACACATTGCTTTAACCGCCGGCGTTAACGAAGGTGCACAAGCCAGCAGTGCCGAAGTGCGAATGGGAGATGTGATCAATCCAGAAGACGTGAACATTTACCGGCAGTTAGCGGGTGGTGTTACTTGTGCACAGTTACTGCATGGCTCTGCTAACCCAATTGGCGGGCAAAGCGGCATCATTAAATTGAAATGGGGACAAAATGCGGAGAATATGAAATTTCAAAATGCAGATGGCTTCATCAAATTTGCTCTAGGAGAAAATGTAAAACAAAGTAATTGGGGCGATTTTAATTCCGTTCGTTTTCCTCAATCACGTATGGGTGTTGAACAAGTGTATAACGATTTTTTTACAAGAGCAAAAGAATACGACGTACAATGGAAGGCATCAAAAACAAATCCTAAATCGGCAGCACCTCGCCGAGATCTAGAATTAGAAGCCCTTGCGGAGATCATCAATAAAAAACGTTTTATTACTTGTCATAGTTATGTGCAAAGCGAGATCAACATGTTGATGCATGTAGCAGATTCGTTTGGATTTAAAGTAAACACATTCACGCATATTTTAGAAGGTTACAAAGTTGCAGATAAAATGAAAGCGCATGGTGTAAGTGCATCAACCTTTGCAGATTGGTGGGCTTACAAGAATGAGGTAATGGAAGCAATTCCATATAACGCAGCCATCTTAACCAAAATGGGCGTTAACACTTCTATTAATTCTGATGATGCAGAAATGGCTCGTCGTTTAAATCAAGAGGCTGCCAAATCAATTAAATATGGCGGATTAACAGAAGTACAAGCATTGAAATTAGTGACCTTAAATCCGGCAAAGATGTTGCATTTAGATGATAAAGTTGGAAGCATTAAAGCAGGAAAAGACGCGGATCTTGTTCTTTGGTCAGATAATCCATTAAGTATTTATGCTAAGGCAGAAAAAACAATGATCGAAGGAAAGATCTATTTCGACAGAGAAGAGAATGAAAAACTTATCGCCTATATTAAAGATGAAAGAGCGCGTTTAATTGCCAAGTTACTTGCAGAAAAACAAAAAGGCGCACCTGTGGTAAAACACCGTTCTAAAAAGCGTCAGCTATACCATTGCAATACCATTGAAGGTGTAAGTGAAGAAGAAACAGGTAAACGTTAATTGAAATTAAATCAGAAAATGAGAACACATTATATAAACAGATCAGTTGCTTTTGCGTTTGGCTTATTTCTAATAAGCATTGTTTCAAATGCACAAACAAAAAAGAATGCGATCGCATTAATTAATGCCGTTGCACACATTGGTAATGGCGAGACCATTGAAAGTTGCCTAATAACTATTAAGAACGATAAGATCGAATCGGTTCAATCGGTTAAAGGTGTAAGATTAGATCCGAGATCGTTTGATACCATTATTGATCTGAGTGGCAAACACATTTACCCGGCATTGATCAATTGCAACAATGTATTAGGTTTGCATGACGCTTTCTCGGTAAGAGCTACACGCGACCTAGCAGATGTTGGTTATTTGAACCCGCATATCAGAAGTTTAATAGCTTATAATACCGATAATAAAATTGTACCAACCATTAAAACAAATGGAATCTTATATACGCAGGTTACACCTCGAGGCGGATTGATCAGTGGTAATTCATCCATTTTGGCATTGGAAGGATGGAACTGGGAAGATGCTGTATTAAAAGAAGACGACGGCGTACACATTAATTTCCCTGAACTATCAGAACGCTCGGGTGATGATGGATCGGATGAAAAAAATAGTAAGCGTTACAATGAGGATATGAACAACCTTTCTAAATTTTTTGATGATGCCAAAGCATACAACAATGAAGCAACGCATACAGAAAAGAATATTCGCTTTGATGCCATGAAGGGAGTTTTGGATGGAACAAAAAATTTATACATCCATACGGATAAAGCAAAAGACATTTTAACAGCAATGGCCTTTAGTAAAAAGCATAATATTAAAAAACCGGTGTTGGTTGGCGCAAAAGAATGTTACAAGGTTACAAAAGAGATCAAAAAAAATAATATCCCTGTAATGTTGGTTCGTGTGCATGACCTGCCGGATAAGGCAGATGATGATATTGATGCCGTTTATAAATTACCTTCAATACTTCAAAAGGAAGGCATCTTGTTCACCTTACAAACAGCAGGCGATTCGGAGATGGAAGCCATGAACAGTCGTAACTTACCATTTTTAGCAGGTAGCGCTGTTACTTATGGTTTAACAAAAGAAGAAGCATTAACAAGTGTAACATTAAATACAGCAAAAATCTTAGGCGTTGATAAATGGATAGGAAGTTTAGAAGCAGGTAAATTAGCGAGTTTGGTTGTTAGCGAAGGCGACATATTGGATATGAAAACAAGTATCATCACTTCTGCATACATTTCAGGAAAACCGGTTAATTTAATGAATCAACAAACCGAGTTGTATTTAAAATATAAAACCAAATACGGAATAAAATAAGATCATGAGCGAATCAAAATTAGTAGTTGGCATTTCACAAGGCGACATCAACGGCATTGGCCTTGAGGTAGTATTAAAAACATTATTAGAAAGTGGTATTAATGATGTATGCACACCAATACTTTTCAGTTCTCAAAAAACGGTGGCTTATTACCGCAAAGTTTTAGGATTGGAAGAATTTAATTTTAATCCGATACGCGACTTCAGTCAGATCAATACAAAAAAAGTAAATGTATTTATTTGCTATGAAGAAGAAGTAAATATTGAAATGGGCAAACCAAGTGATGTAGGTGGAAAATACGCGGCCATATCACTTGAAAAAGCCACAGAGGCTTTACTTGCCAATAATATAGATGTATTGGTAACTGCGCCAATTAATAAGCACACCATTAAAAACCCGGGCTTTAACTTTGTTGGTCATACTGATTATTTGGCACATAAATTAAACGGAAAACCATTAATGCTGATGTGCAGCAATAACGGTTTAAGAGTTGCATTAGCTACCGATCATGTTCCTTTAAAAGATGTTGCATCAAAACTTACAGTAGATTCAATTGGCGAAAAGATCAATATGCTTTATACGTCATTAGTTCGCGACTTTAATATTCGTAAACCAAAAATTGCTGTGTTAGGAATTAATCCGCATGCGAGTGATAACGGCACTATTGGTAACGAAGATCAAACCATTGTAAAACCTGCAATCGATAAGGTTAAGAATGATCGCTTGATCTATGGTCCTTATAGTGCAGATGGATTTTTTGGAAGCGGCACTTACAAACAGTTTGATGGTGTACTAGCCATGTATCACGACCAAGGTTTAATTCCTTTTAAAACAATTGCCTTTAGTGATGGTGTAAATTTCACTGCCGGGTTAAGTCATGTTCGTACAAGTCCTGATCACGGAACAGCCTTTGAGATAGCCGGAAAAAACATTGCAGATGAACAATCATTCAAAAATGCCTTATACATGGCAATTGATATTAAAAAGAACAGGATGCTTTATGATGAAGTTAATACCAATCCGCTAGCATTCGGAAATTTAAAGAAAGAGAGATAATTATCTCTCTTTCTTTTTTATTAAAACTTCAGTGATATACCACCCATGAAATGCGTTGGAGCAGCCGGCGCCAGATAATTATACGTATTCAGCTGATTACCTAAATAATAACCGTAAGTATAACCATTGGTCTCGTATACGGTATTAAATATATTACTTAAGGTGAACATAAAACTTAATTCTTCAAGCGCTTTTAGTTTAATTGAATAATTAATTCGCAGATCATTGTAGTTATAAGGATTAATGGAACGTTCCTTCTTTGCTGTGTTATCAAGATATTGTCTGTCAACATACTTATTGACCAAAGCGATCTCTAACCCTTTTACAGGATGAAAAGCTAAACAAGCAGAAGAGATCGTGTTTGGCGAAAACGAAATATCTGTATTCTTATAAACAATTTCTACTTGTCCGCCATTATCATAATCATCAGTATATTCTTTAAATTCAGCGATCTTATTTTGTGATAAGGTGATGTTACCTGACAAAGTGATCAGTTCAATTGGCTTGTAGGCGAATTCAAATTCAACACCTCTTCTGTAACTCTTATCTACGTTCACACGGGTATAAGCCCCAACATCATTTACCTTGCCGCTTAATACCAATTGATCTTTATAATCCATATTAAAAGCATTGATCTGTATGCTCAATTTATTTCCCATATAACGAGCGCCTAATTCTAGATCTTTCAATTGCTCGGAACGCGGACGACTTTTAGGAGTGGAGTTCACATAATCATTGCGGTTTGGCTCCTTATTTCCTACAGCGAAAGATGTATAAACCCCAATCTCATCATTTATTTGATAGTTAATACCGGCCTTTGGGTTAAAGAATGATAGGGCTGCACTTTGCTGCGTGTTTACCATGTTTTGGTCAAACCCAAAAAACGAATAATTAACCATGCGGTTCTGAAGATCAACAAACACATGTAATTTTTCAATAGGATCATAATTCACTTTCAAATAAACATTGGCATCTTTTTTAGTACCAATATTTTTTCCGTATTCATATTCGATCATGGAATTTGAAGCATACTGCGCCCAAATAACTCTATTGAAATGTCTTCCGTAATAATCATTATATCCACCACCCAAAACCAATGCTAGTTTATTTGTTGCTTTGTAATTAAAATTAGATACCACTCCTACGAAATCATTATCTAACCATAAACGACGAACAAGATCGGTTTGAGTAATGGTATCTCCTTTTGGCGTTACTACATTTTGCAAATTATAAGCACTTAAACTTTCACCTTGGCGATATTGCTCATAATAGCCTTTACCTTTGGTGTAATGTCCGGTTACGTTGAAAGAGATTTTTGAACCAATACTTCTGATATAATGCAATTGATAATTATCCTGCTGGTAATTATCCGTTTCGTTCCTATAGTATTGCAACTTACCATCTGCATCATAATACATTCCAGCCGGATTAAATGTTCTGTTGCCACGTTTCAATGAATCTTCAGGAACATAATACCATGCTTGATAGGTTTTTTCTTTACCGGTAAATGCTATGAATTTTAAAACATCTTTCTTTCCGTAATAACCGGCAGATACATACAATGACCCTAATTCACTTCTTGCTCTGTCAATATATCCATCGCTTGAAATTCGTGAAGCTCTTGCATCTAAAGTGAATTTATTGTTTAGTAAACCAGTGCCAAATGATAATGTGTTTCTAAATGTATTGAAAGATCCGGCGGTTGTAACAAACTCACTATACGAGCGTTCATTTAGTTGATTTGTTTGAAAATTAACACTCGCACCAAAAGCACCAGCACCATTTGAAGAAGCGCCAACACCCCTTTGAACCTGAATGCTGTTAACACTCGATAAAAGATCGGGCATGTTCACAAAAAATGTACCCTGACTTTCGGCATCATTTACAGGCACGCCATTAATGGTTACGTTAATTCGCGTACCATCCGTACCACGAATTCGTAATCCGGTGTAACCTACTCCATTACCCGCATCGGTATTCACAACAACAGAAGCCATCTGATCAAGCACCATTGGTGCATCTTTTCCAAAATTCATTTTCGACAACTCTTCCTTCCCCAGATCACTATAGGCCATTCCCGAGAACTTACCCACTCGTGTAGATTGCACAACAACCTCATCCAGGTATTTGTTATCGATAACTAAAACATAGTCTTTTTGAATACTTCCGGAAATGTCAATTGAATCAATGAATGTTTTATAGCCAACACATTTTATTTCTAAAACTTGCTTGCCATTCGGACAATTATTAATTACAAAATTGCCACCGGCAGAAGTTACAGCAGTTGCATAACCACTTTTTAATTTCACCAGAGCGAACGAGACGGGTTCGTTCTTTTCATTTTTCACAGTGCCGGTAAATTTGTTTTGAGCAATGGTATAACCAAACCATACCATTAACAAAAGCACAATTGATGCTTTTTTCAAATTTTTCATTTTTTATTTCTTTTTTAATTAAACATACCAATGCAAAGGGGTTGCAAAGGTTTTTTAATTCTCTCCCTACGCAGGCATTACCCTGTTCAGGTGCTTAACAAGCGCTTTTGGAAGCTAACCTGTTAATGGGTATAATCTCAGCCTTTTGTAAACAAAAAGCACCCCTTAAGACCGCACAATGTTACAAATAATAATTCAGGTAAAAAAATATGCTTTGTGAACCAAACGGCAATTAATTTTGTTTTAACTTTAGATAAGCAATTGAAGAACATATGAAACCGGGAGTTAAACTTTTTATTTTGTTTTTAATTTTATTGATGGGCAATAAAATTATTTCTCAAAATGATGTGATCACAACCATTAAAGGCGAAAAAATAAACTGTGTGATCTCCAAAGAAGACAGCATAAAGGTTTATTTTAAGATCGGCGGCAATTTAAGTTCGGTTGAAGCTTCCATTTTGCGTTCAGAAATAGAATCTATACAATATGCCAAAAAACAGCAAGTGCCAACTTTAACGGTTAATCCAGATCAGGTTGTGCACGACGATTATGTTGCGCCCACCAGCAGTACCATACCTACCGCCAGTATTATACCGGCAAAACCTAAATTAAATAACCTTTCGCTTTTTATTGGAATGAGTAATCCAATTGGAAAATTTAAAAGTGAACAATTAGATACGAATGAAATTGGACCCGCTAAAAATGGTCAGGTAATTGGTATTGGCTTCACACATCTTATTAAACCAAATTTTGGGATCACTTTAAATGGATTTTTTGCGAATAACGAATTAAATGCCGCTCCAATCACATCAAAGTATAATAGTTATACCGATTCGGTTTGGAATGCCTCAAAAGCATACTGGCGTTCCTATGGCGTTAACTTCGGAGTGATCTATCACAAAGAATTGATCAAAGATCTGTCGTTTAATGCAAAATTAAACGCAGGTTATATGTCGTTAATTTACCCTGATGTTAAACTATCTGTTTCCTCATCAAACTTTTTGCAATTTCAGTCTGTCACATCAGATGCAGTTTCATTCGGTGGCGGAGTTGGATTTGGCTATAAAATATTGGAAGGACTGAACGTGAATTTGGAAATGAATTACTTACAGGCTTTAGTAAAATACAACGAAATATTAGTACAAGGTGAAGAACCCGCTACCCCATTCAATAAAAAAATATCACTTACTAAAAGAGATATCAAGCAACACTATCAAACTGTTTTTTTTAATCTCGGTTTAAGCTATTGGTTTTAATAAAGTTTTCTATTGCCTGAGTTGCATTTGCAAAACGCTCGTCATTCTTTCCTTTAATAATTGTATAAGGTAACGACAGCTCGAGTAATTCTGTTAAGTGCGCTTCCATTAATTCCTTTCTATCGGCTTCATTTCTTCTTTGATCATCAGCAACCCAGGGAAGATCAATATCGCACAACAAATAAAAATCAAAGTCTAGTTTCAACAAATTATCATTTATGACATCCGGAATCTTTCCAAAAACTTTTTGCGCCCATACTTTTCCGCTTATTAAATTCGTATCAGCAAACAGAATGGTTTTCACCTGAGCGGCAATTTCTTTTTCTAATTGCAACTGCTTTACATATATCTCCTGGATCTGATCAAGCGTGTAATTCTCAATACTGTTTACTTCAAAATAAGTACGTGCAAATTCAGGAACAAATTTAGTTTGATAATGAATGGCCAATTGCTCGCACAATTTTGTTTTACCGGTGCTTTCAGGGCCTATTACAGCTATTTTTATGATTCTTTCTTTTTCCATTGCAAATAACCATAAGCGGCCATAATAGTAAACACTAAATAAAGTACAGCAAACAACCACATGTTTTTTACGCCATATAAAAACACATATGTTAAGTCGATCAAAACCCAGGCAAGCCAATTTTCAAGCCACTTTTTGGTCATCATAAATGTTGCGGTAATACTTGCTGCCGTTAAAAGTGCATCAATTATAACTTTATCTCCTTTGAATTTATGTAATAAAAAATAGTAAACAATATACTGTAATGCGGTTGATCCAATTAAAATTAGCCACATTGGAGATGGGGTTTTTGTTACTGAAAAAGTATCCGCTTTGTTTTTACCCCAATAGTACCAGCCATATAATCCGGAAATAAAATAAAATACCTGCAAAGCCATATCGCCGAATAAACGTTGATCGTAAAATTCAATTGAAGAAGTGATAACACTTATCAAAGCTGCCGGCCAACACCAAACACTTTGTTTAATAGTTAATAAAACGCCAAGTACACCGGTAATTAATGCTATTAACCCGAGCAAGGTCATTATTCGATCTCGATTTTTAACTCGTTAAATAAACGAATAAGTTTTAAGAATTGCGCACAAGGATTTTCTGATTCCCAAATGTAAGAACTGAAAGCTATGCCATAAAAACCATACTTCAAACTTTTCTCGATCACTTTATCTGAAACGCCGCCGCGTGCTACAATTTTTTTAGGGGTGTTCTTTAAAGCCGAAACTAATGCTTCCTCATAAAACCCTCCGTAAAGTTCTCCGGTTAAATTATTAAAAACAGTGCCCATTAAATAATAATCAAAATCATGTTCTTCTTTGTTATGAATACTGGCAAGGCGCTTGTATGAACGTGTTTTAAATAATTTTCCAAACTTTATTCTTAATCGTAATCGCGTAAAAAAATATTTCCACCTTTTTGAAAGATGTGTATTTGTAAAATGTATGCCTTTTAAATTGAATTTAGCTGCTAAAATATGATGCGAATGAATGATGATGCGATTGTGATAATAATCCGGAATAGCTTCAATATAATCACGCATTTCCTGAGTAGTAAATCGCGGTTTACGCAAATGCAAGGTCATTAATCCATCCTCAAACATTTTTGTAACCATGCTTGGCTCATCGGCTAAGGTTTTTGATCCTGTAATTACAATTAATTTCATCGATTGCGTTTGCTAGTATACAAAAACTTTTGAAAGTTGATGAATTAATGTTCTGTTTTTTTCGAGTGCATTACCAACAACCACCAAATTAGCTCCGGATTCCTTTGCTTGTTTAGCCTTTAAGTCCGAATCAATACCTCCTCCAACGATCAACGGAATTTCTATTTCCTTCTTTACTTTCTTTATCAACGCTTTGTTCACTTGCTTTTTTGAACCACTGCCTGCCTCTAAATACAAAGCTTTAAAACCGAGTTGCTGGGCAGCGAGTGCAGTTGAAATGATGTGTGCAGTTTGTTTAAGGGGTTTTGTTTTTGATACCTTTTGGGTTTCGCTAACGCTGCCGCTTTCTACCAAAATATATGCTACAGGAAATGTTTGCAGTTTCAGTTTTTTTATGTGCTTTGCAGCGCGCACTTGCTTTTCTATCAGGTATTCAACATTTCTACCCGAAAGCAAACTCAAAATAAAAATGCCATCTGCTTCTTTGCATATCTGATCTTCGTTTCCCGGGAAAATGATCACAGGAATTTGCGTAAGTTTCTTAATTTTCTTTACGGTGTCTTTTACATTACCTTTCTTTAACTTACTACCACCAACAAGTATCAATGAAACCGAACTATCAAGTAACTTGATCAACTCAGCATCAAACTTATCGGGGTCAACTAAAACCGCCAATCCATTTTTTTCTGTATTAATTATTTCATTGATCTTAATACGCATGCAGGGTTAAAGCTAATACATAATCGTTATATCCTTTCAACAGCAACTCGTATTTTCTTGTTTTGTTTTGAAGATGTAAAACTCCTGTTGTTCTATCGTTCAAACTTAAATCAAACGCATCAATTCGTATATCCTTAAAATCAACTGCCTTTTTTCCATAGGCTTTGTAAATGGCTTCTTTCGCAGCCCACAAGTAAGTTAATTTTTGATGATCTAAACCCGCACATACTAACTCCTCATCGGTTGCAAATTTGTGTTTTATTCGCTCCACTTTATCACGCACTAATTCAATATCCACGCCAATTTCTTCGTCATCTGAAATTGCTATGACCAACCATTGGTGTGAATGTGATATTGAAATTTTGAAATGCGACCCGCTTAGGTAAGGCTTGTTATAAGCATCGTAAACAATCTCTAAATTTGTTGAATTTAACATTTCTGCCAATAAAAAACGGCTTCCTAAACCTTCTAAAACACGCTTTTCTTTTCCTTGGTTTTGTTGCGAAAATTGGTCCATATCCAGCATCCCAAGCCTTATCTGATGGTTTATTTGCTCTATTTTGGTCAATTTACCGGTTTTTTGATTCGCCCGCATTGGCGTATTACAAACTTATAACTTATCTTTGTATATTAATAAAAATTTATAAAAACAGATAAAAATGGGGACTGCAACTAAAAATTTTGTGAAGTACAAAGTAAAAGATATCTCATTAGCAGAATGGGGTCGTAAAGAAATTAAATTGGCAGAAGAAGAAATGCCTGGATTGATGTCACTTCGTAAAGAATACGGAGCGAGTAAACCATTAAAAGGTGCGCGTATTGCAGGTTGTTTACACATGACCATTCAAACCGCTGTATTAATTGAAACATTGGTTGAGTTAGGTGCAGAAGTTACCTGGAGCTCATGTAATATTTTCTCTACACAAGATCATGCTGCTGCTGCTATTGCTGCTGCAGGTATTTCGGTTTATGCCTGGAAAGGTATGAATGCTGAAGAATTTGATTGGTGTATTGAACAAACATTATGGTTTGGCGAAGAGCAAAAACCATTGAATATGATCTTAGATGATGGTGGTGACTTAACTAACATGGTATTTGATAAATACCCTGAGTTAGCTGCCGGAATCAAAGGTTTATCAGAAGAAACTACAACAGGTGTACACCGTTTATATGAGCGTATGAAAAACGGTACATTATTGTTACCGGCAATCAACATCAACGATTCGGTTACTAAATCGAAATTCGATAACAAGTACGGTTGCCGCGAATCTTTAGTAGATGCTATCCGCCGTGCAACTGATATTATGATGGCAGGTAAAGTTGCTGTTGTTGCAGGTTATGGTGATGTTGGAAAAGGTTCAGCACAATCATTATCATCGCAAGGTGTGCGTGTAATTGTTACCGAGATCGATCCAATTTGTGCTTTACAAGCTGCAATGGATGGTTACGCTGTACAAAAAATGGATAATGCAGTTAAAATTGCAGATATCATTGTAACAACTACAGGTAATAAAGATATCGTTGTTGGTCGTCATTTCGAATCTATGAAACATGGTGCAATTGTTTGTAACATTGGTCACTTTGATACTGAGATCGACATGGCTTGGTTAAACAAAAATTATGGTAACACAAAAGATACCATAAAACCACAAGTTGATAAATATACCATCAAAGGAAAAGATATCATTGTATTAGCTGAAGGCCGTTTAGTTAACTTAGGTTGTGCTACCGGTCACCCAAGTTTTGTAATGAGTAACTCATTTACAAACCAAACTTTGGCGCAATTAGAATTGTGGACAAATAGTGCAGGATACGAGAAAAAAGTATATGTATTGCCTAAGATCCTTGATGAGAAAGTAGCGCGTTTACACTTAGCTAAAATTGGTGTTGAGTTAGATACCTTGAACCAAGAACAAGCAGATTATATTGGTGTAAAAGTTGAAGGTCCGTTTAAATCGGATGCTTACCGTTATTAAGAAGTTAGATTTCTGAAGTAAGAATTTAGATTTATGATTTAAGACCCCGACCAATTGGTTGGGGTTTTTTATTGTAATCCTGTCCCGATAACTATCGGGAGTAGTCGAAGGAGGGCGCCCGGGCGGGCTCTCGCCACTCGCTTCCCGCTGAAAAAGCGGGCGAGCTCAAACAATGGCTCCATCCCTGGCGCTCATCCTACAAAAATCTTTGCGCTTATAAATACCTTCCCTCCCGTATTTATCGATTATGAGTTATAGTACTTACAACAATCTATCTTCTCCCGAAAATCATTACCACGAAGACGCGTGCGCAGGCCTGGAAATCTGTGCTAGGCGAAGGGCTTGTGTGTAGAATCAGATTTCTTGATTTCTTTTGTTACTTTTCTTGATCAAGCAAGAAAAGTAAATAAAAAAACTTTATGGAATTCATAAACTCCTTGCATCTCAATTATAAACACTAAAACTATTGTTTATGAAACCGCAAACCATTAAAATAAACATCGAAGATCCTTGTCATGAGAACTGGGATAACATGTTAGAAGAAGAAAAAGCCCGCCCGGATGGCTCGGTCGGACGGGGTAAGTTTTGTTTGGCTTGCCAAAAAACTGTGGTTGATTTTTCGAAAATGACCAACGAACAAATTATTGATTACTTGAATAACGCCACAGACAAGGTGTGCGGACGAGTTGCCAAACATCAATTAAACACACCTATTAGCAATTATGCGGTAAATAAAACCCCATTTTTTAATAAATATGTTGCAGGCTTTTTAATGGCACTAGGCTTTTATCATCCGGCTAAATCTCAAACACCGGTAACACCTACTGAAATTCATAAAACAGTTGGCGAAATTGCTGTTCGCCCAAATGTACCGGCAAATAAAAAATTAGTGATCAAAGGGCGCGTAATTGATGCGAAAACCAAAAAAGCCATTATTGGAGCGAATGTTACAATTGTTGGTTCAGAAATAAATGTAGCAACTGATAAAAACGGACATTACACCATTAACGTACCTGCTGAATTTCAAAATGCTTCATTGGAATTAATGATCAGTGCCTTGGGTTTTGAAACATTTTATCTATCAGGTTTAGATTATCAAAAAACCGAATTAAGTGTAACAACCAAAATGCAAAAAGAGGTTGAGCATTTAAAAGGCGATATCATGATCATGGGAAAAATTGCACCGAGCAGGTAATTACTTGCCGGTGTACTTCTTTCTGCGCATATAAAACTGCACAATGCCAAAACCGAAAATGAGTAAGGCTGGTATGGCCACATTTGTAAATTGCCATTTGGCGCGTTGGGTATCTACTTTCTTTTTATCTAATAAACGTAATTTTACTTCGCGCGTGCGTAATTGCAACAAACCTTCATCATCTAATAAATAGTTGATGCAATTCAATAAAAACGTTTTGTTGGCAAAGGTGCGTTGGGTGTACTTATCATAACCCAAAGGCATAATATTTCCGGTTTTAAATTGAATATCATTGCTTGCTACATCGCCATCAGCCACAACGATCATTTTTGTTTTCTTGCCATGATCAACATACTTAAATGTTGGATCGCTTAACAACACGGTTGGTAAACGGTATTCAACCACACTATTAAATTCACCTTCTAATAAAACCGCCACCGGCTGATAACTGTTTCGGAACTGCTGCTCCTTTGGTTTTTGCATGGCTAATGCTAAAGATATACGCGCAGGCGTTGGTTGTGTTTTGGTATATTTGGATGTGTGTAATAAAACTGTTTTTTTAATTCCTTTTGCGGTAACCGTATCAATGGTGCTTAAGTAATCCATTTTAATTAGATCCAGATTTTTTACGATCGGGTGTGTGCCATCGGGTAAAACCAACACCGAATAAAACCAAGGGAATAATTTAAAATTGGCATCACCACGTTTAACAGATGTGTTTATAGGAATGGCACTGCTTTGGAAATCTTGTACTAATACCGGATTTAAACGTACCCCGTATTTGAATAACATATCCTCAATATTATACTGTTGTGAAAAGCCAAGTGAATAGCCTTTCATCATCAATGTATCCATATTAATGTAAACCGGATCGATCATCCACAATACCTTTCCGCCATTCATGATGTATTGATCGATAATGAATTTATCCTTATCGGTAAATGCTGAATCGGGTTTTGTAATAACGATAGCATCTGCATCCTTTAAAGCAGATAATTTTCCGTTGATCTCAATACGGTTAACAGTATAATATTCTGCCAGAGAGCGCATAAGGTCATATTGTTGCAAGGTATCCGATTCACCATGACCTTCAATAAATGATACTTCCTGCGAGCGTTTTTGTTTTAGTTTTCGGATAACATTTGTTAATCCGTACTCCAGATCCTGAACGCTGTTGTTGATGGCTTCTTCTTCGTTGATACCTATCTGACGTTTATAAATTTGCCAAGGTGTTTCTTTATTCTTATAGGTTACAATAGCGCCCGGCCATATCCATCCCTGCGACGTTTTTTCTTTTGATGAGGAAGTGATCTGTTCAGGTATTAACCCTTTTTCATACAACTGGCGTTCAATGTTTGTTGCTTCTTCAGTAGTAACACCATCATATACATTTATAAATTCATATTCAATGTTATTGTTCGAATAAGCCCTGAATACATCTAACATCTCCTTGGCCTCACTTTTCAATCGAGCAAAACCGGGCTTAAAATCACCCTGCAAATACACTTTTAAAAAGATCACATCATCTAACTCGCCCAATAATTTTTTAGTTGATTCAGAAAGTGTGTAACGTTTTTCAGAAGTAAGATCGAAACGCTTAAAATAAAATGAGCCAATAAAATTCACCATTACCACTATGGCTAACAAAGCCACAAGGGTTAAAATATCTTTCCGTTTATTTCGAGAAGTTGTTTTGCTCATGTTACCACTTTCTGCTTTCTAAAACCAAACGGGTTAATAAATTAAAAATAGTTATCACACTAATAAAATAAATGGCATCGCGCGTATCAATCACACCTCTGCTCATACTCACGTAATGATCGTTAAGACCTAAGGATTTTACAAAAGCAGATGACTTTGCGAATAAACCACTCTGAGAAATAAAGTCAAACCCGATATAACAAAAGAAACAAAGCAATAAGGCAATAATAAAAGCAATAACCTGATTCTCTGAAATGGCTGATGCAAAAATACCTATAGCCACAAAGCCTGCTCCCAAATAAAGTAAACCAATATAAGAACCCCACATGCCGCCTGTATCAATATTACCTTTTGGATAACCCAAAACATGAACCGAGTAATAATAAATTAAAGTTGGTAATAAGGAAATAACTACCAATGTAAAGCCTGCTAAATATTTTGCTAATACAATTTGCAGGTCGGTTAAAGGGCGGGTTAATAATAATTCAATGGTACCGGTTTTACGTTCTTCAGAGAAACTACGCATGGTAATTGCCGGAATTAGGAAGAGATATACCCACGGCGCTATGGAAAACAAGGGATCGATGTTTGCGAAATTGTTGTCTAATATATTGGCACCACCCGCCTCTGTTGGAATGATCCATAAGAAAGTTCCGATCAAAGAAATAAATACACCAATGGCAATATAGCCGATCAGTGAGCTTAAAAAACTGCGTATTTCTTTAATGTATAGGGTTAACATTCTAGTGCAAAATTAAAACATTAATTATTTCAAAATCAAAATTTAAACTAATTTAAAACATACTTACAAACATCTTTATTCCTCGCCCATGGCAAGAGAATCTGTTGCCAGTTTATTATCCAATATCTCATAAACCCTATAGGTTTGATAAGCTGTTTTGTTCAATTGATTACTTAAAACAATTATGGTCACCTTATCCTTCAATCGACGGTGAAAGGCAGTGCGGTAGCCGTGCCACCAGCCGTTATGGAACACTTCTTTCTTTACAGAATCCTGATGATCTTTCAAGCGCCAGCCATAACCATAATTGTTTCCGCGTTGCTCTTTACTATAAGGTGTATATGCCATCTGTTGAGTTTCGGCAGACAATACCTTATTTTGATACATGGCTTCACTAAATAAAAACAGATCATATGGCGTTGAAAAAACACTTTTATCACCTAATACATAATCGCTGGCGTCTATTTCCTCTTGTTTCCATCGTTGATTATATGCCTTTGCGATTTTAGTTGAATCAATATCATTAATGGTACAGGTATGGCGCATTCCAAGCGGGTTAAATAACTCTTCCTTTAAAAAATCTTCAAAGGGTTTGCCAGTTACTTTTTCTACCAACAAGGCCAGCAAAGCATAATTGGTATTGCAATAATTAAAACGTTTGTTAGGCTTTAAATATGGTGCCGGTGCTTTAAAACACATTTCATCATACACTTCCTGATTGGTTAAACGCGCATCGCCTTTACCAATTTTTTCATTTAAAAAATAAATGTAGTTTGGTAAACCCGAGCGGTGACAAAGCAACTGTTTAATGGTAATGCCATTGTAACTAAATCCCGGGAAATACGTTTCAAAAGGTAAATTAACATCAATCAACTGACGCTCATGTAAGATCAAAATTGCAGTTGCCGTTATAACCTTTGAAACAGAAGCTAGCTGAAACATGGTTGAATCGGTAAGTGGTACATTTCCATCTTTATCTGCAATACCATAACTTTTCTGCAATAGAATCTTTCCATCTCTGGCAATTAAAACACTACCGTTAAAATTATTATCCTTGTTCCAGCGTGTGAACATCGAATCGAGACGGGTTTTCGTTCGTGAATCTCTGTCTTCAGGAACAGATTTGATCTCAGGCTTCTCAATCTTAGTACCAAACTCATGTTCTGTATCGCTTCCACAGCTGATAACAGTAATGATAAACAAAATAATAAACGATATTTTTTTCACAGTTCTTAAAATCTTAAATCTAAATTCATAAATCCTACTTCTCATCTTCTTCCTCTTTATCATAGTCCAGATCATTACCCCAGAAATTCATCTGTTGTTTGATCCAAACTTTCCTTCCGGTTACATAAGCACTTGGCGGATTTGCCACGTACTTTCTTGGATTTGGCAATATTGCCGCAATTGCCGCAGCCTGATCCTTCGTTAATTTACTTGCGCTTTTCTTGAACCAAAACTGCGCCGCTGCCTCCGCCCCATAAACACCATCACCCATTTCAATGCTATTCAAATACACTTCCATGATGCGCTCTTTACTCCAAAATAATTCTATCAAAAATGTAAAATAGGCTTCAAAGCCTTTACGTACATAACTTCTACCCGGCCATAAGAATACGTTCTTAGCAGTTTGCTGTGTGATCGTGCTTCCACCTCTGATGCGTTTTCCTTTCTTGTTTTGCTTCATGGCTTTTTTTATAGCACCCCAATCAAAACCACTGTGCTTCAAATAATTTTGATCTTCACTGCAAACAACTGCCAATTGCAGCTTTTCATTTATTTCCTCCAATGGTACCCAATCATGCTTCAGGCGCATATCTTTCCCATCACTTTTTTGTTCAACACAACGTATGAGCATTAATGGCGTTACCGGTATAGGAATAAAACGAAACAAAATAACAGACACAATGGATGTGATCAAGAACCACAAGACCATTTTGAGGATAAACTTTGTTATTTTGGCTAAAATTAGCATGTAAAAAAGCAAATCTAATTCGTAATTTTGTTTTTAATGCAGGTTGCTCACTTAATCAATTAACCATGCATTCTTAATATCATGCCTAAAAAATTTTCGATCATACTTATTGTTTTATTAATTGGCCTTGGAGCCCTTTATTTATATAACAAATACCGTGTTCCGCCATCAATTGATATTACTAAATTGAATTTAGTTGATTTAAGCGGCAAACAAGTGGATTTCAATCAATTTAAAGGCAAAAAAACCATTGTATGCTTTAGCGCATCATGGTGCCCAAATTGCATCAGAGAGATGAACGCTTTAAAAAAAATAAAAGATACTGAGCTGGCGGATGTGGAGATCGTTATTATCGATGATGAACCAATAGAAGAGGTTATTCAATTCAAGGAAGGTCGCTCATATCCATTTACATTCCTAAAACTCGATAGGCCTTTTCCAACAATTGGTATAAACTCAATACCTGTTACTTATTTTTATGACACCAATTTACAACTTAAAAAAGATGAAGTTGGTGAGATCGAATGGGCCGATCCTTCAACCAGAGAGCATTACAAACAGGTGATGAACTGATCTGATCAGCTATCAACAGGTTGCTTTTTATAAGATTAAATTAGCCGTCTCATTTCATTTTGTTTTCTAGTTACCTTCATTTCACATGAGCGGTAAATTATTTGTAGTACCTACACCCATTGGTAATTTAGAAGATATCACACTGCGTGCTTTAAGTACTTTAAAGTCGGTTGATCTGATATTGGCTGAAGACACACGTACTACTTTGTTTTTACTCAAGCATTTTCAAATTGAAAAGCCGGTGCGTTCGTATCACATGCATAACGAACATAAGATACTGGAAGAAACGGTTGAACTTATTTCATCAGGAAAATCGGTTGCTTTGGTTTCAGATGCCGGCACACCGGGTATAAGTGATCCCGGATTTTTATTGATACGTGAATGCATTAAAAACGATGTTCAGGTAACAACATTGCCCGGCCCAACTGCATTTGTTCCGGCCCTTGTAAGCAGCGGTTTCCCATGTGATACTTTTACTTTTTACGGATTCTTACCTCAAAAAAAAGGACGACAATCCAAATTAAAATTACTGGCACAGGAAACAAAAACGTTTATTGTTTACGAATCGCCTTTTCGGTTGGTTAAATTACTTGAAGAATTTAAAGAATACTTGGGGAAAGAACGACGTGCATGCGTTTCGCGCGAAATAAGTAAACTATTTGAAGAAAATAAAAGAGGCACACTTGATGAATTAGCAACATACTTTTCATCGAAGCCGGTTAAAGGAGAAATAGTTGTTGTTGTAGAAGGAACCACACATTTAACGGAAGAGGAAAATGAATAGAAACAATTCAAATATTGGCTTGCCTCCCGGAACTTTGGTGTACAATGGTACATCAACTAATGAGCGTGTTAAGATCACATTGATCGAATACAACGAAACAGAATTTTTTGAACAGGAATTTTATGACCTTTCTGAATGCATGAGTCATGTTAAACCTAATATGACAAAATGGTTTAATGTAGAAGGTGTTCATCGCACTGAACTGATCGAGTCGTTAGGAAAACAATACAATATTCACCCATTAACTTTGGAAGATATTGTTCACATCGATCAGCGTCCGAAATTTGAAGAGTATGAGCATTACGCCTTAGGTATCATGAAAATGATATCATTTGATACTGAAATTCATGCAGAACAATTATCACTGATCCTATTGGACAATACCGTACTCTCATTTCAGGAGCCTTCAGGTGGCGATGCGTTTGATATTATCCGGAACAGATTACGCCAATCAAAAGGCAGGGTGCGGAAATTAGGTGCCGACTATTTATTTTACGCATTGATAGATGCGGTGGTAGATTGCTATTTTAATATCATTGAAAAAATAGGCGATGCTGTTGAAGATATAGAAGAGGAGATCATGAACAACGAGAATAAGAAATCGTTGATCAAATTATATGAATTAAAACGCGAATTGATCTTTTTGCGAAAACAGGTTTGGCCAATGCGCGATATGATCAGCAACATGATACGTTCGGAAAGTGAAATGATCACCAAGAACACACAAATATTTTTACGAGATCTGTTGGACCATAGCACACGAATTATTGATACCGTAGAAACCTATCGCGATCTGTTAAGTGGTATTATGGATGTATACTTAAGTAACACATCCAACCGAATGAATGAGGTAATGAAAGTATTAACCATTATGTCGAGCATTTTTATTCCCGTTACATTTATTGCAGGTGTTTACGGTATGAACTTTGATGTAATGCCGGAGTTGCGCTCACCATATGGCTATGCGATCGTTTGGGCTGTGATGTTAACGATCATTATTGGGCAGATAATTTACTTCCGAAGAAAAAAATGGATGTAAACTACAACAAGGTAAAGGTACCTTTCATTTGAATATACTCGCCGCGTGCATTTTTAAAACTGATCAAATACACATACACATCATTGGTGGCGTCTTTTCCAGTCCAACCTTCGGTATCATCATTGGTCTCAAATATTAAATTACCCCAACGGCTGTATATTTTTAAATTATAATCTGTTTTATCCACAAAATGTGTAACCGGTTTCCAAACCTTATTAACGCCCCTTGGCGCGAAGGCTGTGGGTACAAACACATCTGCTTCAACATACGTGGTGGCCAGGTTTGATCTGGCAGTTTCGGTTATACCATACGGATTACTTAATCCTTCAATGGCCGATACCATATATTCGATCTTTGAACCTTCGGGTGCAAGATCTTCTACATTATCTATATACTCGTTAACCATTCCATTGGTATAGGCGCTTGGCGAAGATGGTATCACATCATTAACTACTCGGTAAATACTATATCCTGCTATTCCCCCAGCAAAACTGTTATAATTATTCCAACTTAATTTTTTGGCGAACATATTGTCCTTTAAATTATTCACTTTCAAATGAACCGATGCAACGGCCAAACTGCTGGTTCTGTTATTATTACAACTATCTTTTGCAACAGCCTTGTAATAATAACTGCGCTCACGTGTTTTTAAACCGTTATCATTAAAGGCGTAATTTCCTGAGCCGGTAAATGATATAAATCCAACTTTCGAAAAATTAAATCCTTCCTCACTTCTGTAAACGTCAAAACCATTTCCAACTTTTAATGAATCAATTAAAAAACGTACTTGAATACTTTCATCGGATGTAACAGAAACAGATCTTACATAAATAAAATCAGGAGCAACCGTTTGTTGTGTAAAAAAATAAATTCGGTTAGATGAAGAAGAAATTGATTTGTTGCCATTAAACGCTCTCACGTAATAAGAAACATTCTTAGAAGGATCAACACCGGTATGAATGAAATTATTTTGCGTAGTTGTTCCTGCTAACTGATAATTTCCGCCATTTACCGAATAATAAATACGATATTCCGAAACACCACTTTTCCAGCCCGTGTAGGCATTCCAAAACAAATTGGTTTGATAGCCGCATTTATCATAAACATGATCTAAGAACATGGTTGCATGTTTAGGATCACTTATTGGCGCCAAATTATTGCAACTATCAACCGGTGCCACATGAAAAGCCACTGATGAAGCTGTTGCTGCCGTTGAAGTAAAAGTATAAAGTGTACTGGTTCGTCCGGGTACCGAATCCATTTTTGTATTAATGTTGTTAATTACCTGATAGATGATATACCCGCCACAATCGCCCGCCGATGAAACCGGATAACCAACAACGGTTTGTCCGTTTGGCAAAACACTTACCGAATCAACCTCAATTTGCGGCGGCTTGAATTTATTTTTAAATGTTCCTCCTTTGATGTTTGAAACAGAAGTACAACCGGATGCATCACCAATTATCACCTGGTAATTATGAAATACGGTACAGATGGTAATGGTATCATTAAATGATAAAGAAGAGGTGTTCACCAAATTACTCCATGTACCAATAGGAAATTCGCGAAGTACACTAAAATTTGGAGAGGTAGAACTTAATGGCGGGAATTTTAAAGGGTTGTAGACTACACTTACAATACCGCTGTTAAACAGGGTATTCACAAAAATGCTACGAAGGGTGTCGGAATTGGCAGAGAAATTGGCTCCGGACGTACCAAAACGTGTTCGCATGAAGTAATATTGACTTTGGGTATTACCACCTGCTGCGGCATGCGTAAAACTGGTAGTGCCTATGGATGAAATGGTGCCAACATTGGTAAACGGACCGGTAGCTAAAGCCGAATGAAAGATCTCATAACTAAAGAACTGTCCGCCCGGATCGGCCGGCGCCACCCACTTGAGTGTAGCATCGCCCGAAGCCCCTATGGATATACAGCGCAACGATGGAGGAGCAACCTGCGCCGGTAAAACCATGTTCAAGGTTAAAATAATTAATGCTATGTACCCAACTCTCAACATGTTATATAACGTATAAAGTTATGAAAAATTGCCTGAATCATTAATTTGGTACAAAAGCTAAATTTTAGTAGATTTGGGTTTAAACTTTAATAAAATGAAAAAACTTTTACTTTTAATAGGCGCAATTTTAACATTTGGCGCGTTTGCACAAGGTGTAGATAAGAATTTTGACAATCCTTGGGTTACAAACACGAACTACCCGGCAAAAGAACCTGCAGGATGGATCACTACGAACGTATTGACCAACTCATTCGCAAGTGCATCTAACCCTACATCCGTTACCCAATCAACAGTTAACTGTAACGGTGGTTTTTCAATGCGTGTGGAAACAAAAAAATTCACTTTAGGTTTTTTAACCGGATTTTTGCCTGACACTTGCGGATTTGCATTTACCGGTACAGTAGCGATTAGCATTGCCGGTGGTCGTTTAATTGATGGTTTCCCATACAACCAGCGTCCAACAAACATTACTTATTGTTATCAAACAACTCCAATGGCAGGTGATACATCAGGTGTAGGTGTTCTATTATGGAAATGGAACGGAACATCACGTACTTACATCGGAGGTGGTAAAAATGCTTACACGAATACAGTAACATCAATGACCAACGCAACTTTAAACATTGCTTATTCAAGCACTGTAACACCTGATAGTATGTGTATTTACGTTGGATCGAGCTACAAGTTCCCAACTTCAGGTACAGGTATCAGAAAAGGTGCTAAAGAAGGAAGTACAATTTGGGTTGATAATTTCAACTATCCTGCTTCAACTATAGGTGTTGCTGAAAACAACATTCAAACCATTGAATTAAAAGCGTATCCAAACCCTGCTAACACTTCATTGTATGTTGCAACTGAAAGCGCAGAAGCTAAAACAATGGAAATTATTGACCTTACAGGAAAAGTGATCGAAAAGATCACATTTAATGATGGTAAATTAAAGTTAGATGTATCTAAATACAACACCGGTTTGTATTTTTACAATGTACTTGGTAACAATAACCAAAACTTAAAGAGTGGTAAATTTACCGTAACTCACTAATCATATTAACTTCAAAAAGCCACTCTTTTTCAGGAGTGGCTTTTTTATTTACATATCCAACCAATGAACATAGAAGAGAAAATTAATGGCGATATAAAAACTGCCATGCTTGCAAAAGATGCTAAAAAACTAGAAGCATTACGCGCGATCAAATCGGCGATACTTCTTTTAAAAACTTCACCTGAAGGCTTATCGGAGGAAACTGCCATGAAGGCAATTCAAAAGGAAGTAAAAAAACGTAAGGAAAGTGCTGATCTGTATAACCAACAAAATCGTGCAGATCTTGCTGAAGTAGAAGCTTATCAAGCAAATGTGATGGAAGAATATCTTCCGAAACAACTAAGTGAAGATGAGATCAAAACACAATTACAAACCATCATCACCTCGGTAGGTGCAACAGGAGCCGCAGATATGGGAAAAGTAATGGGGGCTGCTACAAAACATTTTGCCGGAAAGGCAGATAACAAAGTTGTATCTCAACTGGTTAAACAACTATTAGGATAAGCTAGGCTCTTGGTTTTCCAAGGCCTGCCAATTCTTTTCCTATCCCTGTAAAAGAAACTACATTCAAAGGGAATTCGAGGAACACATGCAAAAAGGACAGGAAGAACAAAACTTTCAGTCCTTTATTGTAATCAACCACATAAAGGGTAACGGCAATGATCCAAACCAAAATAGTGCCGATCAAAACTTTTTTTGGCACCTGATGCCATTTAATTACAGATGTTTTTGAGAACCAATTCAGATAATGATAGGTGTATACAAAGGCAACAAATCGCATGATCACAAAGCCCGCGTTGGTTGAATAGATCTGCTTCATATCAGTGATTGTGTCCATATTAAACAATGTGATCAAGCGGTAATTTAACTCGGCAAATAACGAGTAGCTGCGTTGCGAAAATGCGCTCACTTCATAAAACAAATTTTGCGGTTGAATTAAAAAAATGGCAGCAACACTTGCAATTAAAACGCCAATGGATATTATCCCCGGAACTGATCTTTCTTTTAAAACGCCATACAACATAAATAACCAGGTAAAAATAAAAACATGTATTATGGTTGGTAAGAAAATTGCTGCCCAGGTAAAATAACTTGGTGCATTATTTAAGAACCCAACTGAAATAGCGGCTAAAACAATTACTACAGCGCGGTAAAGCCAGTCTTTCATATAAACAAACGCAACAGATATCAGCAAACCAAAAACAATGAGATCGGGAATGATACCATTTCCTTTTTTTGAAGGATTAAAATTAAAATACACCATAATGGTGCATATTACTGCCAACACAACAAAGTCGTATTTCCCTTTTGTGAAATAATTCTTTTTATGAAGCCATCCAATTTCTGTAAGGTAATGAAGTGGGCCTAGCACAGCATAAGAAAACAAGAACAATTCGAAAGGAATATAAAAAGCGATCAAACAACTTAAAATAATTAAGCCTGAATTTAAATGATGGATGGTTGAACCTTTCATTTTTTTGATTTTGCTTCTTTTGGTTTAGAATATTCCGAAATAAAATCAGGCCACTTTTTTGTTTTATAGTGATTATCTCCAAAATAAATAAGTGCCGGCTTAATTTGTGTTGGTGAGTAATAAAAATTCAATACATCAATGGTATTCAATTGCTCATCTAAGGCGCAAACCATTGGCAAGGAGAATCTGTTGTTGGATAGTTTTAAAGGTAATGAATGAAGCGGAAAACCGTTGATCATCCCTTTGGCAAATTTTTCATTTTTAAAGATAATGGTATCATTAGACTCGGCATTAAACTCTACCACATAATATTTTTCATTGATGATCTTTGACAAACTTGTATCTACAAAAGTTGTTTTACCCATTACCTTACAAGAGTTGCAAAAACCGGAAGTGATATTTACAAGCACCTTTTTAGGTTTCTTTTTTTGCAATTTCTCAATTTCATTAAAGCTATAAATTTTAACAGGTGATTTTTTGAATGCGGTGTCGTAAAAGGTTTTTGCAAATTGCGCACCAAATTCATCATAGGTACAATTACGCCAAACATTTTCAACCATAAATACCAAAATAGGTTCTATCTTTTTGTTTTCCAGGTAACCCTGACTTAATAATTTATATTCATAATTGTTGGTCATGAACATGGTAGATGGGTAACTTAATGATTGGCCCAGCATTTTCAACGTAAACTCATGGGGCGTTTTAGGTTCTTTAGATATTGGCCTATAAGTAGTGCCATTAAATTCAAAGGTGTCCTTGCCTTCAGCATTAAATTTAACAGGATAAAAGTACTGATTGATATAACCGGCAATGTTCGGGTCTGAATAGGTAGTGCGCATCATATGCTTACACCAACCGCACCAATCGGTATAAAAATCTATTAAAAGTGGTTTCTGAACCTTTTTATTCTGCTCCTGAGCTTCTTTTAAACTTATCCAATTCACTAAACCATTGGCTTCAGTTTGCGCCATGGTATTCAGACTAAATAGTACAAAAAAACTGAAAACTAATTTTATCCTTAACATTTTAGTAATGCCTTATTTGAAGGTAAATTGTAAATTTGTATAAAATTAAAACTATTTATCATGATTAAAAAATTACTTACATTAGGATTAATAACATTTTTAGGCTCCAAAATACAAGCGCAGGCTTTTAATTTGGTTTATGAATTTAGCAGCATTACAGCTACTTCAGGCTCAGTTGATCCAACACCTACGCCAACAGCAACGGGAGTAAATTCAGGTTCATTTACAGCAAATAATTTAAGTGCCAACCCTACTACAACCAATGTGTTTGCATTTACATCATGGACAACCGGTACAACTCCGGAATTAAGTAAATACTTTGAATTGGTTTTAACACCACAATCAAACTATTTTATCACCTTAAGCCACATGAGTTTTTATACCACACGATCAAACTCTGGTCCGCAAAACTGGTGTGTAAGAACTAGCTTATCAAACTATACTGCAAACGTTGTTGGAACAACTTCATTGATCAGCCCTACTTCAACAGGAAGCATCATCACTGTAAATACAAATAACGAATTCGTTTGGGGTACACCTCCAACCAATTCAGCTACAACTTCATCAGCTTGGAGAAACAATTGTCAGGTTAATTTTAACGCTACCAACATTGCAGCACCGGTTAACATTCGTTTTTATGCCTACAATGCGCCATCAAACGCAGGCTCATATCGTATTGATTCAGTTGTTGTTTATGGTACCGCAACATTCTCTGTTGGTTCAGGATTAAACAAGGTGAGTCATGACCTGAACGCTTCGTTCAAATTATATCCTAATCCAAGCAACAACGGTGTTGTATTTGTAGAGCCAAAAAATGCAGAAAAAGGGTCAATTGAAGTGATCAATATTTTAGGTGATGTAGTTGCACGTGAAGAACAAACCAGCGCTACAGTTAAATTAGACCTAGGTGTTTTACCTACAGGTACATACTTTGTTAAGTACAGATCAGGTAATGCAATTCGTTCAGAAAAACTAATCATTACGAAGTAATTATATTACATTTAAAACAAAACCCCAATTGAAATTTCAATTGGGGTTTTTTATTAGATCAATCCTCGGGTTTTAATTTCCAGGTATTTATTGAGGGCGTTTATTGTGAGTTTTTCAGGTGTGGTATACACACTTAAAATACCGTACTGCTGTAATTCTTTCGTTATTTGCCTTTTCTCATAATCAAACTTTTGTGCAATGGTTTGCTCATAAATTTCAAAGGTAGATGCCGGTTTAGCATCCAACAGATCTTTTAACTCGGTATTCTCAAAGAAAATAACAACCAACACGTGCTGTGTTGCCATCTTCCGTAAATATTTTATCTGACGCTTTAACGCACCTACGGTTTCAAAGTTAGTGAACAATAATAGTAAACTGCGCTGCGTGATCTTTTGACGAACATGAGAAAACAAATTCTCATAGCTACTTTCTTTGAATTGCGTGCCTGCATTATATAAAGCCTGCTGTATGCGCAGCAACTGATCTCCCCTATTATCTGCCTTCACTTTAAAATTGATCTGATCTGAAAACCCGATAACCCCCGGTTTATCTTGCTTGATCCAGGCCACATGATCAATAACCAATGATGCATTAATAGAATAATCGAGAAGTGTTAATCCATCGAACGGCATTTTCATGATCCGTCCCATATCGATCAAACAATAAACATGTTGCGATCTTTCATCTCTATAATGATTAACCATCAATTGATTTCGGCGGGCAGTTGCTTTCCAATTAATTGTTCTTATATCATCACCACTCACATACTCTTTGATCTGCTCAAATTCGGTGCTATTACCAACCTTTCTTATACGTTTGATGCCTATATCTGTTAGCCTGTTAGTTATTGCCATTAACTCAAACTGCCTTAATCGCAAAAATGATGGGTAACACTGCATCATAAAAGGCGCATCAATTTTTGCATGACGTTCAATCAATTTTAAAGGTGTTGAAATGAAGATGTTTATCACACCAAAATGATACTCCCCTCTTACTTTTGGGATCAATTGATATTGGAATTGTTTTACTTCCTCCGAATTTAGTTCTGTTGATATATTAAATCGTCGTTGCTGAAATTGAAAAGGTAATTCATCGATAATACTTATAAATACCTTGAACGTAAATTGATTTTGTACGTGTAAGGACAAATCATTAAGATCACCGTTACTTAAACGCTGATGCTTTGGTACACGCCAGGCATTTATTGGCTGACGGTGCTTTAAGAGTAAATATCCATCAACAACACACAAAACAACTACAAGCCATAAAACAACAAATGCCGGTTCGTATAAAACCTTCACACTAAAAGCAAGTATAAAAAACAGAATCAATAAAAAAACGACCCAATAAAATCGCTTTGTTGGCCTAATTTGCTTGAATATGTTCCAGATCTGTTTAAACATTATCTCGGCACTTCCACTTTATCGATCAACTGTTGTATAACCACATCAACACTTATGCCTTCCATTTCCTTTTCGGGAGTTAAAGCCACACGGTGACGCAATACAGGTATTGCCACATACTTTATATCATCCGGTGTTACAAAATCGCGATTTTGTATTGCTGCGCAAGCTTTTGCTGCGTTTAAAATAGCAATGGAAGCTCTTGGTGATGCTCCTAAATATAAATTAGGGTTTTTACGAGTGGCAGAAACAACTTGTGTGATATACTTAATTAAATTTTCCTCAACTAAGATCTTTGAAACCAATACTTTTAATTTATGTAATGCTTCTTTAGTTAAACAAGTTTTCACTTTTGAGAAATCGATCACATGTGTGTTAGCCTGAAAATTCATTAGCATCTTGGTCTCTTCTTCAATTGTTGGATAGCCTACAGCGATCTTAAATAAAAAACGATCGAGTTGCGCTTCCGGCAATCTGTATGTTCCTTCTTGCTCAATTGGATTTTGTGTTGCCAATACCATAAACGGATCATCCAATTTATGTGTTGTTCCATCAACTGTAATTTGACGCTCTTCCATGGCTTCAAACAATGCAGCCTGCGTTTTGGCCGGTGAACGATTTATTTCATCCGTTAATACAATATTCGCAAAAAGCGGACCTTTTTTAAATTCAAAGTCACTGGTTTTTACATTGAACATAGATGTGCCAATGATGTCGCTTGGCATCAGATCGGGCGTAAATTGAATACGTTTGAAGTGAGCGTGAATAGTTTTGGCAAGCAATTTACTTGTAAGCGTTTTTGCAACACCCGGAACACCTTCTATTAAAACATGACCATCCGCTAATAATGCGATCACAAGCAGATCGATCATTTGTTGCTGACCTTGAATATATTTTCCGATCTCCGTTTTTATTTCCGAAATATGCTGAGCTAGTTCGGTTAAGTTTAGTCTGTTCTCAAATTGATTTTCCATATTATCTTAAACTGTGTTTATTAAAATTATTTATTTGTCGGCTTAGTTCGATCAGATCATATTCAGTTGTATTCTTACTACGCTTTAACTTTTCGCAATAAACAAAAAGTTGTTTTACCAGTTTTTGATCGTACCCGCTTAGATCACTTATTTGTTGATAAAACTCATCGTTAATATCTGAAGTGGAAATTGCAAACCGTTTTCGAATAGATTCGTAAAAATACCTTATGCGCTCCTCACTAATAAATTGATGGTTGTCACTGTTAAAGTAAACATGGCTCACAACATTAACGAACTCTAAAGTTGTGTTCTTAATTGGTTCAACAATTGGTATGGCTCTTTGTCTGCGACGTCCGTCAAATATCATATACAATATAAGCGATAGAATGGTCAATACATAAGCCGTATAAAGAGCATCGCTGTCAAAAATGAATTTAAACATCGATTCATTTCGCGGATTGAAATTCTTATAATATTCATCCCATATCACTTCATCGGCATGCTGAGTTGCAAGAGTTAAAACACTGTAGGCATAAGAACGGTTGTTATGCTCTACTATAAAAAAATTAGTGAACACATCCGGCATGCTCATTAGATACAATTTACCTTTACCTATTGTTGTGCTTATTAAAACAGACTTACCGGAATTATTTAAAGAATGCGTTGTGAAACGCGTACTATCGTAATTACTAAAATAGGAATCAAAACACAAAAGCGGATAGGTATACTCTTTGCTTTTCAAATTCGATGCGGTCATTTTTAATTTCACACCCGGTGTTTTGATCAGCGAATCGGGTTTTAAATAAAAAGAATATTGTTCTGAATTGGTATTCAAATGAAACGTATCTGCCAACGATCCGTTAAATTTATTAGCCGATAAAAAAACCGTATGCCCTGATGAAATAAAATTAAAAAGTGTTTTCAGATCGGTTTTACTCAAATTGATCCTGTCATTCATTGCCACCAAAGTTTTCTTCTTAACAGAATCTTCCTGCAAATTATACAATGTGCTTTTATTGACCTTTAAACTCGCGCCATAAGTTGGTTTTAGCAATTGGTGTATGGCATATGCCCCAAATGGGTTTTTATCTTTGTAAGAATACGTTCTTTGCCAATTAACCGGCTTTGGCAATAAATACTGTACAAGCACGATCAACAGGAAAATGCCAACAAACATCCATATATATTTTTTATTACCCTTGAACATTAAGTTGCGCATCAAATCGCTTGAATTCGTTATTAAAATCGTCGTACTTTTTTAGATCTATTTCAAACTTTCCATACCACACATATTCATAAATTCTACTTAGTGCTATAAAGTCATTTTGAAATGGCGTTTTCCTCAGATCATTCTTGTAATCAATGTTTGTTTTTGAAGGTTCAAATACCAGGTATTTCCCTTTTTCTAAAAGAAATAAACTTCTTAAATAATGCCACCGGATAGCTGAGCGAAGATCGTTATTAGCAAGTGATTCATTGATCATTTTATCAAAATTGATAGTGCTTAGGTCATCCGTTAACTCATTAAAGTTAAAGGCTGTCATTTTACTTTCTGGTTTTATCAAACGGGTTAGGTCGGTTTTGGTAAGCAACCAAATGATCACGCCAACTGAGATCAATATCACGGTCCACATGATCACCTTGCGCGTTAACACCAAATTATCAAAGTTGTTATCGCCGAATATCAGGTCAGATAACCAATTTAAAAAACGTTCAAAAAATCCGGGATCATACTTCGTTTTTACATTGTAATGCAATTCACTATCATCAAATGCTTTCTTTTCCTGCAACTCGGTTGGTGCTTTTAGCTTTAGGAAAGTTGTATCTACCAGTTTAAACGAAGATGTACTGTCTGTTGAAGCAGTTACAGGATAACCAGCTATTAGAAAAATAAAGATGAATATGTATGAAAAATATTTAGCCACTAAATACTCTCAATTTTCTGCAAGATGGAAGTACCCTCAATTTTCTCCTCATTGCTGGCACATTGATAGTTCATCATAACCACATACAATGATGAGATACAAATGATCAATATCCCAACAACTGAAGTAATAACTGTAACATAAATAGGTACATCGTTTTGAATATTGTTTATGGAATTGATATCATCCATTTTAATACGCGACATCATAGAAACGATCATTAAAATATATACAGGTAAATAAGCGATGATGATCATGATATAGGTGCACAAACCTCCAACAAATGATATCAACCATGTCATCCAAAAATTACCTTTCAAATATTTTAAAACTTGTCCGGTTGCTGCAAAAAACCCGAGCTTATGTCGTTGACTCGTAAAAACGATAGCCACTAACATATAAACATAAATGGGCATTAGTACCATTATTAAGAACATGAACATTAATACCATCAACAATACCCCAACAAAGCCAATTGATTTTAGTAGAACAATAAAAACACCAATGATCAATGCAAATACCACATAAGTGATGATGCTGAAAAGCATTAACAAGAACATCACACCCAAATTACGCCAGTAAGATCCAAAAAAACGTCTAGCGATCATGCCAATACTTGGTTTTTCGTTTTCAGGCAGCTCCTCATTTACGAGCAGATGTTCATTAACTACAGTATTGTATACCGATGAACCCAGTATGGAGAAAATAATAACAAAGAAAAAAGGCAGAGCCATATCGCTTAGCATTTGCATTGGATTACCGCCGTAAGCCAAGTTGCCAAATGAAAACTTAAGCAAAAATGAACTGGCAATGCTGTTCAATAAAAAGAACGGACCGGCTAATGCAAGAATAGCGCCAAAGAATGAGCGAAAGTTTCGGGTGAGGTAACCAAAAGAAGCGCCAAACACTTCTCCAAAATCTCTTACTTTTTTAAAATATATTTTAGGTTTCATAGTTATGAGGATATTTACGTTTATAATAAAGTGGCAATGCAATAAAATAAAAAATAATGAAGGCCAATGAGCCTAAAATAATTGTTAATGATAAGGCGATATGCATTTGCGTATATCGTGTTACAAAACTTTCCAAAAAACCGGCTAAAATAAATACAGGCACCAAACCAAGAATTATTTTTAATCCATCCTTAACTTTTTGTTTAAATGACTCGAGGCGTGTATAGGTTCCGGGAAAAATAAAACTATTACCTAAAACAATACCTGCACAGCCTGCCAAAATAATTGCAGATATCTCTAAAGTACCATGTATCCATACAACTTTTAATGCATCATTAAGCACATTGTACTGATAGAACATGGCAAAAAAACTACCCAGCATGATACCATTGAAAACCAAAAAGAAGGATGTGCCGAATGCGGTTAACAAACCAAATACAAACGCCATGAAAGACACTTTAATATTATTAGTGGTGATAGTAACAAACATAACGAACTGATTTTCTTCGCCATAAATACCAAGCGCGTTACCATTCTTTATCCGATCGATTGTACTATCAACATACCCGTCGCCAAGGATCATTCTCACAAAACTATCATCATATATCTGTGAAATAACACCTAAAAATGTTGCCAATCCAAATACCAAAAAAGAAATCAGGAATTGCTTATGATAGTTGGCAAAGAACATGGGTAATTCATAAATATAAAAGGAAATAAATCGGTTGCCGCTTTCTTTTCTGTTCTTATAAACTAAATGATGTACCTTAGAAGCAAGACTATTTACATAGGTTTGCGTGCGGCTTTGCGGATAATTTGTATTGGTATAGGCCAGATCATCAGTGATCTCAACGAACATTTCGGTAAGTTCAGCCGGATTTACTTTTTCTTTACTGTTTAATTTTTCTTCATAGCCAAGCCACTTCTTCTCATTCTGCTTTAAAAAAGTGATTTCTTTCATGCGTGTTAATTAATGCTGGCCGTAGGATTTAAATAAATATAAATATATATATTTATCAAATAAATTCAAACCTATTTCTTGGAACAAATACACATAAATACCACACAAAATGTAGCACTTTCATATGAACCGGCTGGTATTGGTTTTCGCATTTTAGCCGGCTTGTTAGACAGGGTTTTCTTTTATGTGTATGTGATATTGGTGATCTTCATTTTTCAGAAATTTGTGATCAGTCACAATTATTACTCTGAAGAATACGAGAAAGCAGAAACCTATAACGCTATCATGTATGGTATTATGATCTTATTGCTTTTACCTGCATTTTTATACCATTTATTATGCGAAACATTTATGAATGGCCAAAGTTTTGGTAAAAAAATAGTAGGGATAAAGGTGGTTAAAATTGATGGCACGCAACCGAACTTTGGTTCTTACCTTATCCGTTCAATGCTGCGCTTGATAGATGTGACCGTTTTTTCACCGGTTGTTGCCATTGTAAGTATTGCCGCAAGCGAAAAAAGTCAGCGACTTGGTGATATGGCTGCCGGAACTACCGTAATTAAACTGAACACAAAAGTTAGTTTGGCAGATACCATACTTTATAAACAAACTACAGATTACAAAATTGTTTATGATCAGGTGATGCTTTTAACTGACAAGGAAGCTAATTTGATCAAAGAAGTACTTGAATTCAGTATTAAAAATAATCAGCCGCAACACATCAAACAATTAGCTACAAAAATAAAAACCAAACTGGGAATTGAGAATAGTACAGAAAAAGATGCCGATTTCTTAAACACCATCTTAAGAGATTATTCACATTACCGCTTCGAGAACTGATCAGATCCAGCCTTTTTTCTTATAGGCATCATGACCTATTTCCAAGGCTTTTTTAATTTCACTTAAGATCTCATCATTTAATTCCTTCACATGAAAACACGATTTACCTTTTAATAATTTTACAAAGGCCGGACTGAACTTCTCTTTTAAAGCCGGGTTCTCGTAAATTGGTAAAAAATAAAAACCAACATAACCTGATTGAATGATAATGGCTGCTAACATCATGGAATCGTACTTTCTCCCAAAGGCCTCAATATCTTTTTCACTCCACAGATCATACTTTCCTTCTATATTGATGCGCACGTTAAATGGCGGGCTATATGGCATCATTTCTTTTTTGATCTTATTGAATATACCCAATAGCTTAGGCACATCCGGTTTTTTAAAAACCGATTTTTTCACTGTCTCTTTTTTTACCGGTGCCTTTTTTACTGCTTTCTTTACTACTTTTTTTGCAGCCTTTTTTGCCGTTTCTTTTTTAATTACCTTTTTTGCCATGTGTTATAAATTATGATCGTTCAACTTATCTTCATTTAAAATTACCGCGTTAAATTGATTTTTCCAATGTACTGCCAAATACTCTTGCTCTGCCTGTCCTTTTGTTGGTATAAGCACCAGGTCTGTTTTATTTAGGAGATACATATCCATTAAAGTACTATAACCACTTCTGCAAATGATCTGTTTTGATGAAGCGATCAATTCACTTAACTTTTTATTATCCGGCAAATGAAATACGTCTACTCCAATTACTGCCTCCGTTTTTTTTGTAGTTACAACCGCTATTCTTTTGGAATGATTATTTTTAGCTAACATCAATATTTTATTCAAAAGATCGGTATGTTGCGGATCAGGGCCGGATAACAAGAACAATTGATCGTATTTTTGTTCGCTGTTTAATTTCGTTAATCTACTTAATGCTCCAATGTATCTGCAATTCAGATTCCATTTATTATCACTTAATTTTCCTGCCAAGGCCTTTGACCTATCTTGATGATCGGGAACCCAAACTTCATTGAACTTACTTAGCCACTTTTTATGGATCATATTTGCAAGCTTTGAAAAAAACGGCGTGATCAAATTTATTTGGTGGCAAACAATAATGTTTTTTGTATTCGGATGATATAAGCCATATCGGTTATCGCTAACAACAACATCAATATTATTCTTCAATACAATCTCATTGAGCAACTGATGTTCTTTTTTAATTACTGCTCGTAATCTTGGAAGATCAAAAACTAATTTTAACCAAATTGGTAAAACCAAACTGTATCGTATTTCATATGAGGGCAAGCTGATCTTTTGAAGCTGAGGAAATGCTTGGCCTAAAACCAATTCTGTTAATGGTGTTACACCCAGTATTACTTTGTTTCCCTTTTCGAGCAACGCGTTAATTATTGGAACACACCTGGTGGCGTGTCCCAATCCCCAATCTAAAGGAGCAACAAAAACTGTTTTATTTTTAAATTCTATTTCCAGATCTTATTTCTCAGGATTTAAAACAAACTGTTTCAATTCTGAATCCAATAAATATTTATTGGCCAGATTTTTAAAATCTTCCTTTTTCAATTCTTTCACCCAGGTCTCAAATTGATCAAGGTCGTTCAAATTCTCATTGTTCATTTCATTTGCAGAAATATAAGCCATCCAAAAGTCATTTTCCTTTAATTGCAATTCACGCTCTTTTAAAAAGCCTTCTTTCACTTTAACTAAATTCTCCTCGCTGCAACCATTCTTTTTCACATCATTTATTTCTTCTATTGCGGCAGCAACTAATTTACTTACATTATCAGGAGCACAAGCAAAAACGCAGGTGATCTGTATTGCCGGTTTAGGGAAATTGATCATGCCCGGATAAATACCAACACCATATACACCACCTTTGTCTTCTCTTAAATTCTCTCTTAATTTAATGTTCAATAATTTCATTAAGGCCTGAACTTCAAATCTGTTCTTACGTTTGTAATCAAAAGTATTGGTCCATGTTAAATTAACGCGACTGCGAGGTTCGTTTCCTTTCTTATATACTTTAGAGATTTTCCCTTTAGGCGTTTTTATCCCAAGATCTTTTGGTTTTTCATTATTCGTGCTAGCCGAAATACCGCCAATATAAGATTCCACCAATGGTTTCAATTCATCTAAAGTAAAACTACCCACAAAAAAGAAAGTGAAATCTGTTGGATCGGAATACCTTTCTTTATAGATCTGATAACAACGTTTCTGATCGATCTTCTTCAGATCTTCTTCTGTAGTTGGTTTTGAGGTATAATGATAACCACTCATAAAATAATAGATCGAATCATTAAATACCTGATCAGGATCACTGCCTCTGTTTTGTATGAATGCTTTTTGTTTTTCTATGGTAGATACAAATGCAATCGAATCTTTACGTGGTTTTGTAAATGATAAATGGATCAACTGCATCAATGTCTCCAGATCCTTTTTATTTGAATTTCCTTGTAAATTCTCCTCATACGTTCCAACTCCTGAATAAACACGTGCTGTTTTATCCTGTAAATATTTATCTAAGGCTGTAGCATCAAACTTTCCAAAGCCAGATTCTTGCTGAACCATGTTTGACATGTCTGCACTCAGGTGATCTTTTTCGTCATACAAAGAGGTGCCTCCAAAACTTTGTGCTTTAAAAATGATCTCATCATTCTTAAAATTGGTTGGCTTCACTAAAACTTTTACACCGTTCCCTAATGTCCACTCTGTAATACCATAACCTCTGTCAACAGTTTTATATACTTTTTGTGGCGTTGGTTTTTTTGTCATCAATGCCTCGTTGATCATTTTATCTTCATAAGCCTTAATGTCTTTATTATTCTGCGCCTCCATGTAGGCCGCTTTTACCGATTCTTCAGAAGGTTGTTTAGTTGTATTGTTTTCAGACAACATCATTATAGCAACTGCATTCTCCCCATCATTACTTATCCATTTTTTTGCAAGCTCATTTACCTCGGTTAACTTTACCTGATTCACTAACTCCTTATAATATTTTTGCTCATTCTCAATACCTGGCACTGCTTCACCGGTTAAAAAGTGATACACGTATTGCATAACCAGTTCTTTCGATTCAGTTTTATCGCGCTCATTATAGCGATTCTCCATGTTCGTTAACATCTGCTTTTTCTGACGCTCTAATTCAGTTTCGGTGAATCCAAAACGTTTTACACGTTCATTCTCTGTGATAACAGCCTTTAAAGCATTTAGCTCTTTACCATTAGATGTTACTGCAAAGCTACCGTAACTCGATTTGCTGCGAACCATTGAAAAATATCCGGTAAAGCCATACATAAATGGTGGATTACTTTGTTTCGTTAATTCACTTAAGCGGGAGTTGATCATGCCGTTATACAAATTTTGTAAGATCGATTCTCTATAATCGGCGTAAGTTTGTGTTACATGATGTTCTTTTTGATTATACATTAATTGCACCATGTTATAAGGCGATTCTTTATCACTTGCAATTGCTAATCTGAAATCCTTTTGATCTGGTACCGGCCATTGTTTGATAGGCTTTGGGTTTACCGGCGCCGGAATATCACTGAACAGAGCAATGATCTGTTTTTCCATTTCATTTACATCCACATCTCCAACAACTATGATCGATTGAAGATCGGCACGGTACCAGTCTTTATAAAACTGCTTTAACAAACTTTGCTTGCAATGCTTCAACACTTCAGGTTCACCAATTGGCAATCGTGAAGCATAACGTGAATCCTTGAACATAACCGGCCAGGTTTTACGGTTCATACGCTCCATAGCACCTTGCCCCAAACGCCATTCTTCTAAAACAACACCTCTCTCTTTTTCAATTTCCAAACTATCAAAACTTAGGTTGTGCGACCAATCTTTCAAGATCAGTAATCCCTTTTCTACAATATCTTTTTTATCGGTAGGGATTTGTAACATATAAACCGTTTCATCAAAACTTGTATAGGCGTTCAGATCCGGACCAAATTTTGTACCAATGCTTTCCAGATAATTTACCAGATCATTCTTTTTGAAATTCTTTGATCCATTAAAGGCCATGTGCTCCACAAAATGCGCTAAACCTTGTTGGTCGTCATTTTCCATGGTACTTCCGGCATTAACTGCTAAACGAAGTTCGGCGCGTTTTTCAGGTTTTGTATTATGTTGAATATAGTAGGTTAATCCATTTTTAAGTTTACCGGTTTTAACGGAAGGATTAAGTGGTAATTTATCTTCAGGTTTTAAAGTAGTTTGCGCTTGCGTTACATAAGTCAAACAAACTAAAAAGATCAATATTTTCTTCATGTTATCTATTTATATAGTAAATATATCAATAATAACCGATAAGTTAAACCTATGCAAAATGTAAACAAATAATTAACTTTAACATGTGATCGAAGACTTTCCAGCGCATATTGCCACCATCTTAAAAGTATTACCGGAAACACCCGGCGTGTACCAGTATTTTGATAAAGAAGGCAATTTATTATATGTTGGCAAAGCCAAAAATCTTAAAAAACGCGTCAGCAGCTATTTCACAAAGGATCATGATACGGCGCGTTTACATTTAATGGTAAGAAAGATAAACGACATTAAAACCATTAAAGTAGAAACCGAATTTGACGCTCTTTTATTGGAGAATAATTTGATAAAAAGCCTAAAGCCACGCTACAATGTAAACCTGCGTGATGACAAAACGTATCCATGGATCATTATTAAGAACGAACGTTTCCCGAGAGTATTTTATACACGCAAAAAAATAAAGGATGGTTCAGAATATTTTGGTCCGTATGCCAATGTAAAGGTGATGCGCAATTTACTGGATCTTATTAAACAATTGTATCCTTTGCGCAATTGCACTTACGATCTAAAGGAAGAAAACATTCAAAAGAAAAAATTCAGACCTTGTTTGGAATACCACATTGGGAAATGCAAAGCGCCGTGTGTTGCCTATCAAAACGAAGAAGATTATAATAAGAACATCCGTGAGATCAAAGAGATCATAAAGGGCGATGTACATTTTGCGATCCGAGATCTAAAAACAGAGATGCGTCAATTAGCGGAGGAATTAAAGTTTGAAGAGGCTGAAGCCATTAAACAGCGAATTGATATGCTGGATGCGTTTCAAAGCAAATCAACCATTGTGCATCCTACTGTTACAGATACAGATGTGTTTCATATACTAAGTGATGAAAAGAGTGCGTATGTAACTTATTTTAAGATCATGAACGGAACTATTGTGCAAAGTCAAACAATTGAGTTACGCAAAAAGATAGAGGAAACGGATGAAGATCTGTTGGTTTTTGCCATGATCGAATTACGAAGCAGATACCAATCAAAAAGCAAAGAGATCATTTTACCATTTGCACCTGAACTTCAGTTGCCTGATTGCAGTTATTATGTTCCTAAGATCGGCGATAAGAAAAAATTACTGGATCTATGTTTGAAAAATTCGATGGAATACAAACGCGAACAGGAAAAACAAATTGCACTTACTGATCCTGAAAGGCACACCAGCCGTATCATGCAGCAAATGATGAAAGATCTGCGCATGCGTGAAGAACCAAGACGTATTGAAGGATTTGATAACAGTAACATACAAGGAAGTTATGCCGTAAGTGCTATGCCGGTTTTTATTGATGGTAAACCCGCTAAAAAAGAATACCGCCATTTTAATGTAAAAACGGTTGAAGGTCCGGATGATTTTGCTACCATGGAAGAAGTGATCTATCGCCGATATTCGCGTTTAGTGGAAGAAAAACAACCACTGCCGCAATTAATAGTTATTGATGGTGGAAAAGGACAATTAGGTGCGGCAGTAAATAGTTTAAAGAAATTAAAATTGTTTGGTAAGATAGCGATCATTGGAATTGCGAAACGATTGGAAGAAATTTATTTTCCGGGCGATCCATTACCTTTGTATTTAGATAAACGCAGCGAAACATTAAAAGTGATACAACACATACGCGATGAAGCGCATCGTTTTGGAATAACGCATCACCGCAATAAGCGAAGCAGAGAAACCTTTAAATCGGAGTTAAGCGAGATAAAAGGTATCAGCGAAAAAACCGCACAAAAACTACTGATCGAATTACGATCGATGCAGGCGATAAAAGAAGCAGGCATTGATGAGTTAAGTAGAATAATTGGAAGTGCTAAAGCAAAGTTAGTTTATGATTATTTTAATCATTAAAACACAATTTACTTTTTAATGATCTTATAAGACTTTGATTCGCTGTCAACCTTAAATCTTACATAATAAATACCTGGCGGAAGATCACTAAAATCAATATCAACGCCATTTTGCTTAATAAAAACCTGATAAACATTAGTATTCTTTCCTTTAAAGTCAATAATTTCTATATCACTTACAATTGCTTTATGGTTAGCAAATATGCGCAATAAATTATTGGATATAAGTGGGTTCGGATAAACCATGGTGCTATTAACCATTGTACTATCTTTAATTTTTATGCTCGTTTGACTAAAAGCATTATAACACAAGCTCCTTACTACCAGCATAACATTATAAACTGTATCTCTTCCAATTTTTTTATAAACGTGCTTTTGTTTAAGCCCGTCAGTACTTAATGCAGAAGTTACATTACCATCACCCCATAGCCAATGATACTCATTATTAAAATAACTTATGGTATCATGTGCCTGAAAAAATAGAGTATCATTGCTTTTTAAATATGAAAATTTACCGGTAAGTATGTTTGGAATTCCCATGATAACCTTTTTGATCGTATCAGAATTAGACCCTCTTTTTGCAATTAATTTAACAGTGTACAACCCGTAACTTTTGTAGGTCTTTTTTGGAGACTTTTCTGTTGAATAGGTTGAATCGCCAAAATCCCAATAATAAGAATCGGCACATCCACTAAAATTAACAAAATAGTTTTGGCAATTCTCGTAAAAAAAATCAGTTTGAATAATTGAATCACAAGTAACTTCACGTATAAGCGTAGTAAAATGCCCATCAGGATTTGTTGCTGTTAAATGAATTGTATAAGTTCCAACAGTCTGAAATTTATAAGATAAATCAATAGCACTTGAGGTGAAAATTGGTGTGGCTAAATTGGGCTTAAAAATTAGCCAATTATAAACCGGAGTTTCACTTGATAATGTAAGGTTCTTAAAAAATGTAGTTTGACCAAAGCACAAGGTGTTAGGTTCAAAATTTACTGCAGGCGGCGTACAATTAGTTTTTTGAAGCTGCGAAAACAAGGGCATGTTCAAAATAATACCTAATAAAAAAATAAATATTGTTTTATACCTTGACATTTCAACTTTTTCACACTAAATTTATTAAAGAATTTTTTCAAACACAAAATTTTAACATGAAAAAGTACACTTTACTACTGCTTGTAATTAGTTGCATTATGGTAATTTCTTGCAAAAAAGAGGATAAATCAACAAATGAGTCACGAAAACTTTTCACCTACAACAGCATCGCATCTGACAATACTGTTATTAAGCAAGGCAATGTAACACGTATTACAGCTAACATCACAGGCGAAGGATCGTTCTATTGGACTTGCTCCTCAGGCGAGCTATTTGGGAGCGGCAACTCAATTGTTTTTGGTGCTGGGAGTTGTTGTACAGGCGACCACACAGTTACATGCACTGTAAAAGACAAAAACAATAATTCAGAAGCTAAAAGTGTTACGATTAATGTAACACAATAAACTGGAAACAAATGAAAGGTGCTAAACTTATTTTTGCTTCAATATTGTTACTTTCAAATACGGTGTGCAGTCAATGCTGTGGTGGTGGCGCTCATGTTGGCGGTAATATTTTCTTAGGAACCCTAGGAAAAGGTTATTTACAATTAAATGCAAATGGCAGGCAATCTGTTTCTGAAGGTTATATGGAAAATGATTGGGAATCTGATTTTCAATTTGTTAAAAATGCAAATAGCAACCATGTTGGTTTTCAGGCCGGATATGGCATAACAAAACGCTTTACTTTAGATATTGAAACAGGATATTTTATTAATCGAACTCAAAATTTTGAAATTGGAAACTATAAATTTTCTCAAACGGGTAAAGGCTTAACCAATTTAACGATTGCAGGAAGATTCAATATTTTTAAATTAAAAGAAAGTGAAATTGAATGGACCGCAGGCCTAGGCGTTAGACTCCCTGTGTCAAAAGAAAGACTTATGGAAAATGGTGTTGAGCTATCTGAAGACGTGCAGCCTAACAATGGCGCATATGGTCTTTTATTCAGGTCATTTCTTGCGAAAGAATTTGATGACATTCATGCAAATATATTTTTAATTAATTCCATCTCTGTAAATACTACAAATGAAAAGGATTACAGAGAAGGAAACACATACATAAGCACCTTATTATACGGCCAACAGATAGTGCATAATTTAACCGGGATAATTCAAATTAGAAACGAAATAAGAGACAGAGCCATTAGATACGGCAATGAGGTATTTTCTTCCGGCGGTTTTAGGTTTACATTAGTGCCTCAACTTAACTATACTATTAAAAACACTTATAACATGGGTGTGATATTTGAGCAACCTATTTACAGATACTATAATGGCATACAATTAAAAGATAGATACGCATTTTCAATTAATTTAAACATTTTACTTCCGGTAACTAAAAAAGCAAAAGAAGAATGTGAAAAAGGATAAAAAAAAGGTCGGTTAAACCGACCTTTTTAATTACTCAATCATACATTTTGAATAAACTGTGCTTCCTTTAGCTTTGTTCTCGCATTCCACTTTTGCATCATCCTCCTTTGCTTTAATATCAAAGTGTTCATCACCTCCTGCAAATTTATCACAGTGACATTCATAGGTTTTTTTACAAGCTGTATTCATTGATACAACTAAAGCCATTAAGGCTACTGTTTTAATTGTTCTTTTCATTTTTATTTGTTTTTAGGTTTAAATTATAACATTACTCGATCTCGCATTTTGAATAAACTGTGCTTCCTTTAGCTTTGTTCTCACATTCCACTTTTGCATCATCTTCTTTTGCTTTAATATCAAAGTGTTCATCGCCACCAGCAAATTTATCACAGTGACATTCATACGTTTTTTTACAAGCTGTATTCATTGATACAACTAAAGCCATTAAGGCTACTGTTTTAATTGTTCTTTTCATTTTTATTTGTTTTATGTATTATATTTAATTTATAGGCCAATTATCATTCATATTATCTACTAAAGAGAGAACTTCATTAGTTTCACATAAGCATTCATCTAGTTCTTTATAAATATGTTTTTGATCTAAATCCTGCCCAATTATAACTAACTCGTTCATCCTATCGCCATAAGTTCTATCCCATCGTGATTCAATTACTTTTTGATTATCCTTGAAAGATGCATATGTTAGGCGTTGTTCGGCTGGCATACTAGCCCACCACACACCAGCGCTCTCGGCTCTTAAGCTACCACCTGCCTGCGAAAAATTAATTGCAAAACTTGGGCGCGAATTGATCCAAAAAAGGCCTTTACTTCTGATGATATTCGAAGGGAAACGAGTATTAATATAATCCCAAAATTTTTGATGATGAAAAGGTCTTCTTGATCGATAAACAAAAGATGTAATACCGTATTCTTCTGTTTCAGGGGTATGAATGCCTTTGGACAGCTCATTGATCCAACCGGCACTTTCAGAAGCCTCGTTAAAATTAAATGAACCGGTATTTAACAATTCCGTTAAATCAACTTTTCCAAAGGTAGATTCAATGATTTTTGCTTTGCTATTTAATTTCCGCAACATAGATTTAAGTAAGCCCAAATCATCTTTACTTATTAAATCAACTTTGTTAACTATAATAACATTTGCAAATTCAACTTGGTCAGTAATTAAATTTACAATTGATCTGTGATCATGGCTATCCTTAGTTAACTCTCTATCAATAATCGTTTCTGACGAACTAAAATCTTTAAAAAAATTATAACCATCAACAACAGTTACCATGGTATCTAATTGTGCGTACCTAGATAGATCAAACTTTCCATCATCACTTACAAATGAAAATGTTTGTGCAACGGGCACGGGTTCGCTTATTCCAGTGCTTTCAATAAGTAAATAATCAAATCGGTTTTCTTTAGCCAATCTTTCTACTTCTATCATTAAATCCTCCCTCAGAGTGCAGCAAATACAGCCATTACTCATTTCAACTAGTTTTTCTTCAGTACGTGATAAATTTGAATTTTCAGAAACAATGCGCGCATCCACATTTAACTCACTCATATCGTTAACTATTAATGCAACTTTCAAGCCCTTTTTATTATTTAATACATGGTTCAATAGGGTGGTTTTTCCCGCCCCTAAGAAACCACTTAAAACTGTTACTGGTAATTTTTTCATATTAATAAATTAAGGTTAGGAGGTTTGATACAAAAAGCAATTACAAACACACATGAAAATATTTCTGTGATCTCCCCTCCACAACCAATTCGTAAATTATTCCATTAGTCTTGGCGTTCCATTTTTAAAACAACCTTTTTTCCCGGGTAAGCAAATGCAGCTGTTGTTTCAAATTCCATTTTTTTTCGTTTGCTGGAAATAACTTTATAAACACCTGCAAATGCTATACACTGCTCTGACGCTTTAACATCCTCTATTCCATGCGCATGATCAGCCTGATTACTAATTTCCAAGGTCTTACCTTTATCTCTAATTTGCCAAGCAATACCTGCATGCCCTTCTTCACCCAAATACCACAAACCAGTGCAAGATTCTTTATAAATTTCACATTCTTTGAATTTTATTTTTGGCAATTGCGTTTGACCAACGCCATCAACCGATAATTCAGTTACTGTCCATTTTTGATCATCTAATCTATTACTTACTGTTTTTGTTTTATTGCAGCCTGATAAAAAAACAATGGTTGCTAAACAAAATATAATTACTCGATTTTTCATGTTTTTAATAAAGTTTAGTTTGAAATAAAACCTCTACATCTGTTTCGCCTGGAGTTATTGTACCATTTTTTGTTCCAGGCTGATGCTTTAAAGTGATTTTTGTTGTGCCATTCGCAATTGAGCCTGTGCGCCACTTGGTGCTTAGGCCCACCGGAATACTTTTTGAATCAGCATCCAAATAAAGTGTTTGAATAGTTACTCCCGAATGTTGGAAGAAAAAAATATGCTCGTCGCGCTCTTGCCAAATTTCTTGTGAAACCGTGTCAACCGGATTTTTTGTTTGATCGAACAATAGTAAATTAACTAAATAAGTTTTATTTGATTGCAGTTTAATTGTGTCAAACTGAATAGCAGAATTTCCTCCCGGCCCATCCGGATCATTAAAGTAGGCAGACACTGAGCTTGCCGTATTTGCCGAATCAGTAAAAATTAACTTCATACTTGTGATCAGCTCAGGAGAGTTTGTAACCGGAGGTGGTAATGGTTGCAGATCTTTATCTTTCTTACATGACACTGCAATAAACAATGCAGTTAAGATCAATAACATAATAGATTTTTTCATTGATTTTTATTTTTAGGTTTATAAATAACTAGAGGCATTTTTAATTTTAGTAGAATATTTCGTCCGGGTGAATCAGTGTAATAACGAAAACGATCTAAATAATCACGATAAACTTCATTTAACACATTAGTTGAGGAAAGAGTTAATTGTACTTCTTGTTTACCAAAAACTATGTTTCCGCCTAATTCAAACCCTAGTAATCCGTATTCACTTGGTGGCAACATATAATCTGTATTTGAAGGCACACGCCATTGCTTAGTAACAAATTGATAATTGCATGAGATAAACATATTAGAATTTGCGATCTTATAATTATACCTAACATCCAATTGATATCGATCAGATGGCATATAAATTAAATAATCATTTATGGTGTAGTTCCATGCACGTAACAACATTGCTTTAGCTGAAATATGAATATATTTTAATGCATTAATACTTGCCTTTACATCTAAACCCGAAATTCGTGCTTTAGCCTGTTTATATTCAAATACTGGAAATGCCCCTTTTATTGTTAGTTCGGGATATTGAGATGGGTTCATATAAATGAAATTATCAAAATGATTATGATAGGCTGTTGCTTCAAAAAGCACATTCGAAGAGTTATAAATTCCACTGATACTGGCATTTAATACTTGTTCGGTTTTCAGATCTTCCTTTCCACGCTCTATTGCACCTACGCCATGATGAATGCCATTACTGTATAATTCATTTGGAGCCGGAGCACGCCAAGCTGAACCTACATTAAGAAACAAATTAAAATCATTAGTAGGTTTGTATATCGATCCTAAACTCCAACTTATATTTTCAAAATTCAATTCTGGTGTATATAATTGATTGTTTTTGTAGAAATAAGATTGTAAATTCTTTTTATCAAATCGAATACCTCCTTCTATTTCAAAATGCTGCTTCACATAACGCTCTGTTGCAAATAAACCCCATGACTGGCTAATGTAATTCGGAATAAAAAATCGCCCGTAGTAATTATTGAAATTATGAGCATAACTCCCTCCAAATTGACCTCTAAAGGACCTAATGTTATCATGCTCCATAACAACCTCTGCTGTTTGACTTTGAATTCTATAATCCAGTTCGGGTAAATTTAAAGCAGCAAGTGAATCATTTAATGGCTTATGTTTGTCAAACTCTTGGCGTTTATTATACTGGTATGCATATTGCAAGTTTAATCGCCATTTATTTGATACATGAATATGTGTTTTACTTTTAACGAGTTCATGTGCTATTTGTTGAAAGGGCCTTCCAATATTGTACGAAAATTGGGATAAACTATCAACAGGTTTTTGAAGCTGCATTGCTGCTTTCAAATCCGTTAAATTGCCAATATGTGCGCTACTAAAAATGCCTACTTTCGTATTAAATTGTGAATAATAAATATCGGTTCCCCAATTTTCGCGGTGATAAGCTATTGCACCAGAATAATTATACTCTTCTACACCGGTATTTAACATATAATAAGTAGGGGTTTTTAGGTCTCCAGCCTTTTTAACAGTTCCTTGAACTCGCCAGCTAAAATGTTTCATTTTTTCAATTTTTCCCTGAATGATTCCCGAGGCCACACCAGATCGTCCATTACTTGCACCAATCATATTAAAAAGTCCAGTTACACCATTAGTGTCTGGTAAATCATTTGGTTCAACCAAAACAACTCCTCCAATAGCATCACTCCCATATCTTACAGAGTTTGCACCTTTAATTACAGATAATCGGGTGGCAATGAAAGGGTCTACCTCCGGTGCATGCTCATTACCCCATTGTTGCCCCTCGTGCCTAACACCGTTATTTATAATTAAAATACGATATCCTTGCATTCCGTGTATCATAGGTTTTGAAATGGTTCCCCCAGTATTTAAACTTGTTACTCCAGAAATATTTTTGAGCGCTTCGCCTAATGTTTGTCCACGTGTTTTATCTAATTCTTCCCCGGTTAGGTCTGTACGAATTTGTGTTTGCTTCATTTCAACGCGCTTATCCATAATATTTACTTCACTTAATTCAAACGCACTATGTGGTAATTTAATTTTTAAGTGTGTGCTTTTTGTAAGTGATAATTTAATTATGGTATCTCTGCACCCAAAATGCCGGATCAAAACACTATAGCTTCCGGCACACATATCGGTAAAAGCAAAACGACCATGCGCATCCGTAAAAATATTTACAGTTCTTCCGCTTATGCTAACAATACAATCATTCAATTCCTTTCCATCATCCAAATCAATAACCTGCCCTGTGATCTTAAGCTCACATTGCGATAATAGTGGATATGATGACATTAAAATAAATGCCAATAACAGATACCTCATTTGGGTATGGTTACGTTGTTAAATGATAAATTGAGATAAAAAGACCTGCTTTTAAGCTATTGCAGGCGGAGCGCGCGAAGGTAAATTACTCCCCAGAAAACAAATTACCTGTTGTAGATTTAGTTGATCAACTAAAGTTGTAATCGTGTTAACTGGGCCCTTAATGGTTACAAGGTCGGTTTTAAAATAAACGGATGCGTTAAACTCCAATACCTCGCAATGTGTATGTTTGCTTTCAACATGAACACCTAGGTGCGAATGATTAACTAAGCAATAATTATCAGCAGTATCCTCGTGATCAGCAAATAGATCGTGAATGGTGTGAACAGGTGTAATTACCCATGCAAACGCAATTAATAGGAGATAAACAAAATATGTTCTTTTTTGCTTCACTAAAACAAAATTAATCTAAAATTTAACACGGACCTAATTTTTTGAACTTCCTGGTTTTTAGATTGTTTAACAATGAGGTGAACGAAAAGTTCAGACCTTTAACATCTTACAGTTTTTAATATTTCATAAAAAATGATCACAGCCTTAATAACCGGAGCAAGCAGCGGTATCGGATACGAACTTGCCACACAATTTGCCAAAAACAAGATCAATTTGGTTTTAGTTTCTAGAAGTGAGAACAAGCTAAAAGAACTGGCGCAAGAACTTTCAAAAGAATTTGGCGTAACATGCCACGTTATTTCAAAAGACCTAAGTAACTATCATACTGCAAAAGAAATTTATGAGGAGTGCACAAATAAGAATATTCAAATTGATTATTTAGTGAACAATGCCGGCTTTGGCGATTATGGTTTTTTTCATGAAAGCAGTTGGTTAAAACAAGAAGAGATGATCAATTTGAACATGACCACCCTCACTTATTTAACTCATTTGTTCTTGCCGAACATGATCAAAAATAAACATGGCAAAGTTTTAAATGTTGCATCAATGGCTGCATTTCAACCCGGACCGCTAATGAGTGTTTATTATGCAACAAAAGCTTATGTGTTAAGTTTTTCGGAAGCATTGAGCAATGAGTTGGAAGACAAAGGAATTACGGTAACGGCTTTATGTCCGGGCCCTACCGAAAGTGATTTTTTAAACAAGGCTAACTTGGCAGATAGTAAACTGTTCAAGCGAAAGATACCAAGCTCCAAAGATGTTGCTGAATATGGTTACCAAGCTATGATGAAAGGAAAGGTTGTGGCCATTCATGGATTTATGAATGCTATTATGGTAAACGCTGTTAGGTTTGCGCCAAGAAGTTTTGTACGTAAAATGGTAAGAGTCATACAAGGCAAAGCATAAAAAAAGGCGAACCAATGGTTCGCCTTTTTTTGTTATGATCATTAATTAATTTCCTAGATCTTCGAAACTAACATCTGAACCCGAGCTATGCTCACTTGCGTGATTCTCAATAACTGGTGAGTTCTCTTTTATATACTCAATGGCTTCGTTAAATCCATCAGTGAATTTTTCGAAATCCTCCTTGTATAAAAAGATTTTGTGTTTCTCATAAAAAAACTTTCCGTCTGTTCCGAATCGTTTTTTGCTTTCTGTAATGGTTAAATAATACTCGCTTCCTTTGGTACTTTTAACATCAAAAAAATAAGTGCGCTTTCCTGCTCTAACTGATTTTGAGAACAAATCGCCTCTTTCGTTTTTTTCTACTTCTTCCGACATAAGATCTTTTTTTGTTTTGGTAAATATTGTAAAAAATGAGGTTAAAAAAATGACTTGTTGATAATTTAGGATTTTTGTTAATAGTGCATTACTTGCTAGCCGAGTATATCGCAGCAATTCCGAAGCTCACACTTTTGAAACTTGTATGTGTGTATCCTAACTTATTTAATATCTCAACAAAGCGTTCGTTATCCGGAAATGCTTTAACACTTTCAGGTAAATAAGTATATGCTCTTATGTCTTTTGAGAACATGCGCCCGATAAAAGGAGTAACCTTATTAAAATAAAAATTATAACCCCATTTGATAAAACCATTTCGTGGATTAGAAAATTCCAAAACAACAAGTTTACCGCCCGGCTTTAAAACACGGCGTAAATTCACCAATCCTTTTTCAAGGTTCTCAAAATTTCTCACACCAAAACCAACAACAATGGCATCAAATGTATCGTCTTTAAAATCCAGTGTTTCAGCATCTCCATATTGCAAAGTGATGAGTTTATCCAAGCCCGCTTTTTTTATTTTTTCTCTACCAAACTTCATCATCCCTTCGCTGATATCCACACCAATTATTTGTTGCGGACCGATCTTCACACATTCAATGGCAAAATCTGCTGTGCCTGTAGCTACATCTAAAATGGTCTTTGGTTTGTTTTCCGCCAAAAGCTTTACGCATTTTTTACGCCAGCCTTTATGAATACCTAATGATAAAAGTGAATTTAAAAAATCGTATCGAAACGCAATGTTATCAAACATTTGAGCAACCTGCTCTTTTTTTGATTCTTCTGTTTTGTAAGGTGTAACTTCCGCCATCTATCTCCCCTGTTTTTGTTTAACGTTTTTGTTTAACCTTTTACAAAGTCGAGTTTTAATGTTTCTTCTAAAAGGAGTTCTTTATCAACAGGTACAACACCAATTTGTTCACACACCAATCCACCTGATAAATTTGCCACGGCTGCCGTAAATACTTCATGACATTCTAATGCACGGCATAATGATGCAACACTAATAACGGTATCACCTGCTCCACTCACATCAGCAATACTTCGTATATGCGCAGGAATATGTTCTTTAACTTTTCTTGAATTGGTGATCACACCTTTTTCTGCCAAGGTAACAAGTGCCGTATCGAATTTTTGTTTTACCCTGAAACTGCTGATCGCACGTTGCAATTCATTGATATTATCGGAAGTGATGTCCAGTTTCAAACCTTCACGCAACTCCTTTAAATTTGGTTTAAATAAACTCACACCTTTGTATGAATTGAAATTCTTTTTCTTTGGATCAACACAAGTTGGAATGCCTTTTGATCGTGATAATTCTACAACTTTCGAAATTAATTTAGGCGTGATCAATCCTTTGTTATAATCTTCGAAAATGATCACATCAATTTTTTCATGTTGTATGATGTAGGAGATCAAAGTGAGCAATTGATTTGTTTCCGATTGAGAGATATCCTCTTCGGTTTCTTCATCAATACGTAACAACTGCGCTTTGTTACCTATCACTCGTGTTTTTACCGTGGTTACACGATCTCTGCTTTTTAAAATTCCTTTTTGAGATAATTTTTGTTTCTTCAACAGGTCTAAAAAATTCTGACCTTCCAAGTCAACACCAATCACCGAACATAAAATAGGATTAGCGCCTAATGCTTGAATATTCAAAGCCACATTGGCCGCGCCACCCAAACGGATCTCTTTATTGGTAACAGAAATAATTGGAACAGGTGCTTCCGGTGAAATGCGACTAACCTTTCCCCACAAATAACTATCGATCATCACATCGCCAATGATCAGCACATTTAAATTATTAAACGATCTGAATAATTCGCGAACGTGCTCTTTTTTAATTGAAAACTTTTTCATTCTTAAATAGAAATGTTAAACCAATTTTGCTAAAGCTTCTTTCATGCGTTTTAAAGCTTCCTTCAAATTATCTTCACTGGTTGCATATGAAAAACGAATGTACTTATCATCGCCAAATGCCGCACCAGGAACTAAAGCTACATGCGCTTCAGAAAGCAAGAATAAGGAAAGGTCTGTTGCGTTTTGAATATGAAAATCTTTATACTTTTTACCTATATAAAAGCTTACTTCCGGATACACGTAAAATGCGCCTTGCGGTGTGTTTGTCTTTAAGCCCGGAATATCTTTCATTAAGCTTAACACCAGATCTCTTCTTTTAAAGAAGGCCTGTTGCATGGGTTTGATGTAAGTGTCAAAATCCAACTCCATGGCTTTATGCATAGCTTTTTGGGTGATGCTGCATGTAGCAGAAGTAAACTGACCTTGCATTTTATCGCAAGCTTGCGCGATCCATTTTGGTGCGGCTAAAATTCCACCTCTCCATCCGGTCATTGCAAATCCTTTAGAAACACCGTTAATGGTGATAACGCGATCTTTTATAAAATCAAATTGCGCAAAGCTTTCGTGTTTACCAATAAAATTAATATGCTCATAGATCTCATCACTCATGATGTATAATTCATCATGTTTTTTAATGATGTCAGCCAATGCTTTTAACTCATCTTTTGTATAAACACTTCCTGTAGGATTACATGGTGTGCTTAACATGATCATACGTGTTTTAGGTGTAATGGCTGCTTCCAGTTGTTTTGGTGTGATCTTAAAATCGGCTTCAATTTCGGTAGTAATGATCTTTGGAACACCGCCTGCTAATTTTAAGATCTCTAAATAACTTACCCAGTATGGCGAAGGAACGATCACTTCATCACCCGGGTTGATCAAACACAACACAGCATTGGCAATACTTTGTTTGGCGCCTGTTGATACAACGATCTCATCAGGTTGATAATCCAAACCGTTATCGCGTTTAAATTTTTTACAAATGGCTTCACGTAGTTCCAAATATCCCGATACATGGGTATAGTAACTGAAGTTTGAATCGATCGCATCTTTTGCTGCTTGCTTGATCACATCAGGTGTTGCAAAATCGGGCTCACCTAAACTTAAGCTGATCACATCAATTCCTTGCGCTTTTAACTCACGACTTTTTCGAGCCATGGCTATGGTTTGCGATTCGGATATCTGGTTTACTTTATCTGATAAATGCATAGTTGTAAATTGTAACAAATCTAACAACAATTTTAATTGTTTGCTTAAAATAATCAAATAAAAAATCCGCCTTTTTAGGGGCGGATCTTACTTGCAATTTAAAATTATTAGTTAACGGTGATCAGCTTTTGACTGATGTTTTTTCCGTTGTGATTAACTCGAAGGAAATACACGCCAGATGCTACACTTGAAGGTATGTTCAAGTTTTTGTTAATTGCTCCTGCTTGTTGTTTCTCATTCAACAAAACACTTACCAACTTACCATTAATTCCTACCAACTCAACATTTACATCGCCTGATTCAACTAAGTTGTAGTAAACCGAAATATTGTCTACTGCCGGGTTAGGGAAAAACTTGAAGCCATTAACCTCTTTTGAATTTTCTGAAACACTTGTATTTGTTGCTGTTTGAGCAGTTAACGATAATGTTGCCGAAACTGGAAGATCACCTAAAGTGCTACCTGTACCATTAACACAATTTCCGGCTGCATAAATGGTTACCGCACCGCTTGCAGGCGCTACCCACTCAAATGAGAAAGTTGCTAAACTTGTTCCTGCTTTTGGAGCTGTGTGTGTAGCGTTTTTTCTGCCATTACCCGCGTTCACAAATTGTACACCTGCACCTGCATTTTGCATGGTACCGGCATTGGCGTTACTTGAATTTAAGATTTCGCAACCAAAACCAAAACTTGTAAAGGATAATGCCCCTACTAACACGTTTACTGTGTAAGTGTTACCCGGTACATACTGCCCTGCTGTAAAGCCAGGAATAGCAGTAATTGTTGCACCTGATACAATGCTCGATCCACCGGAATGGCAATCAGCACATGTTCCTTCACCTGGCGAACCAGCCTGACCGGCTTTACCGCCAGCGTTCTTAATAATAAATGCCGATCCTGAAAGCATAATAGCTAAACCGGCAATTGCAATAAATAAAGTTTTTTTCATCGTTTAAAGTTTATGTATTAGTAAAATTAATTAAAAAAAATACTGTTTCAAACATTTAATTAAATTTGTAACTCTATGTGGCGTTATAAACATATCATTATTGTAATTCTAATGTGCATGCAATTTTTATCGATTGCTCAAACAAAGGATAACGCACCAAAACAACAACCTAAAAAAGATAAAACACAAACCGAGGACGAATACGATCTTAAAAATTATAAATCAGATCCTAACGACAGGTTGATATTTGAAATCAATCATACCGGTTGGTTAAATCAGCCAAATAACATTATAACAAATTGGAAAAGTATTGGCGTTAACTTCGCGCTAATGTTCGATAAACCATTAGGACATTCCAATTTCAGTATTGGCTACGGTATCGGGATCTTTAGTCATAATTACCACAGCAATGCCGAATTTGTTTACCGTTATGATAGTTTAAAGAAATACACGGTTACTGATTTGGTGCCTAAAACAAACAATTACACCATCAATCGCTTTGCACAAAAGATCATTGAAGCCCCTTTAGAAATAAGGTTTAGGACTAAAACTATTTCTAAATTCAAAATAATGCTTGGCGGTAAAGTAGGTTATGTGGTGAGTGATTTTAGAAAGGTTTTTGATGATAAAGGAAAATTTAAGATATACGACACAAAAAATTTAAACTATTTGCGCTACGGAGTTGTTTTCAGAATAGGTGTAGAACAAATTTGCTTTACTGCCAGTTATTATTTTAGCGATGTGTTTGTTAAAAATAAAGGCGTTAATGGTATTACACCTTATTCATTTGGTATAGCAATTATTCCGTATTAAAAAATGAAAACCGTTTCAATTGCAAACGCGCTTTTAAAAAAGAAGATCAAAAATTTTAAGCATGAAGATCATGTTTTAAATGAAGCATATAAGATCTTGAATCGCGATCTCTTTCATGAAAAAAAGATCCTTCAGAACCTAAAATTATACAACCGTTCGTTTGAGATGCTGGATGAAGAAGAAGTAGACGACCTTGATCTGTTCAGTGTATCAACCATAAAAGAAATTGCCGTGCAATACCGTTTAAAGTTTTTGGATTCTCAGCAATATAAAAAAGAGATCCCTTATGAAGCCATTTTAAAGATCAAGGATCTGAATGCCCGTTACCGAAAAGACATCAAACATTTTAAAATACTGGCGCCTGTTGAGAATTTTAGAACGAATGGTAAAGATGAAGCCCTGATCTTATTTGCTCCAACCAATCACGGAAACTACTACATGATCCATCAATGGGGGGCAGACCTTAAATGGCACAGAAAGTTAAGCGCGTGGCCTATGAAGCGCTTTGAGACCCTTTTTGCCACCGTTGCCCTTATTTCCTTGATTTTAGCCGTTAGTTTACCAACCCGTTTAATTTGGTTACCGGAGCACTCCGATTATTGGGGAACCTACCGTATAGGCGCCTTTTTTCACATTTTAATATTTAATATGGGGGTTACGGCCTACATTACCTTTGCCTTCGGAAAGAATTTCAGTTCCAATACCTGGAATCAGGTGCAGGACTTCCATTAAATAAAAAATCCGCCTTTGGGGGGCGGATTTCAATTATCTTCAGAAAACTGATTATTTATGCGTTTTTTCGCTGCTTACAGTTAATTTCTTACGTCCACGTGCTCTGCGTGCTGCCAATACCCTACGTCCGTTAGCACTAGCCATACGTAATCTAAAACCGTGTTTGTTGGTTCTTTTACGTCTCGATGGTTGGAAAGTCCTTTTCATTTTATATTCAGTTTAAATTGTTAGTATTTTTTAAAATGGACTGCAAATATACACAATTATTTTAATCCACAAATTAATTTTTGGCCTTAAAATAAGCTAAAATACCAATTTCATTACAATTGCATGACAAGTGAAGCTCCTAAAATGTTAATTTTGCGCTTTATTTTTGATTATTATGGCAAAAGGCCGCAGGGGTGGTGGACCAACCAATTCAGATACCGACGAGTTACCAAAAGCGAAATTAAGCGCTGCAAATCTTAAAAAATCATTACGACTTTTTACCTACTTAAAAAAAGAGAAATGGAAATTTGCCTTGGGTATGCTTTTTTTGATAGGTTCAGCCTCAATTGGTTTAATATTCCCATTAAAATCGGGCTCTTTATTTGGCTTTTTCGGATCCAATGAAGGGTCTATTGCGGCCCAAAAAGAAAATCTTTACCAGGTAGGATACATACTGCTAGTGATCTTACTTATTCAAGGTGTCTTCTCTTTTGGAAGAGTTTACTTTTTTACACAGGTAACCGAAAGCATTTTAAAAGGTGTTCGCAGCGATACATTTAGCCGTTTGATACAAATGCCCATGCAATTCTTTTCAAAGAATCAGGTTGCAGAATTGAGCAGCCGCATGGCCACCGATATTAATGTGATCTCTGAAGCGTTTACAATCAATATTGCTGAGTTAATTCGCCAAAGTATTGTTGGTGTTGGCGGGTTAATTTTGATGATCATTTATACCAAGTGGGAGATCGCACAATGGTTCTTATTGATCATTCCGCCACTTACGGTTGTAGCCATTGTTTTCGCTAAGAAAATAAGAAGTTACAGTAAAACATTTCAAGATAAAATTGCTGAAGCCAATGTGATCGTGGGTGAATCGTTAACAGGAATTACCAACGTAAAAACCTTTACTAACGAAGCTTACGAGATAAACAGATATGTTTCAAAAGCAACCGAAATAAAAAACTTTGGCATCAAATACGGTATATTCAGAGGTTCGTTTTTTGCATTCGTGATCACCGGTGTATTTGGGGCAGTATTCTTTATTTTATTTTTAATGGTAAACTTAAAAATAGAAGGCAAAATTTCTGCAGAGGAATTTGGAAGATTTATGATGCTTGCTTTATTTGTGGCTGGTTCCTTAGGAGGATTACCGGAACAAATAGCCTCTATACAGCGTGCATTGGGCGCTACCGATCGCGTATTTGAATTGATAGATGGAAATATTGAGCACATTGATCTGCAGGCAAACCTTACTTCAGATAAAGTAAAAAGTGGTGAGATCGAATTCAAGAATGTGTCGTTCAACTACCCTACACGTCCTGATTTTACGGTATTAAAGGATATCTCATTCAAAGCAAATATTGGCGAAACCGTTGCCCTTGTTGGATCAAGCGGCTCCGGAAAAAGCACCATTGCTTCCTTGATATCGCGTTTTTACGACCCTATAAATGGAGAGATAATTATTGACGGAAAAAACAGTAAAGATTATTCGTTAACAGATCTGAGAAAGAAGATTGCCCTGGTGCCGCAGGATGTGATCTTGTTTGCAGGAAGTATTAAAGATAATATCGCATACGGAAAACCAAACGCAACCGAAGCTGAAATAGAAGAAGCTGCTAAAAAGGCCAATGCTTATGATTTTATTGAATCTTTCCCTGAAAAATTCAATACGCTAGTAGGCGAAAGAGGTATACAATTATCAGGCGGACAAAGACAACGTATAGCCATAGCGCGTGCGTTGCTTAAAAACCCGAGTATTTTAATATTGGATGAAGCAACCAGCAGCTTGGATAGTGAAAGCGAGCATTTAGTGCAGGAAGCTTTGGAAAAACTAATGGTAGGCCGAACCAGTATTGTTATTGCGCATCGATTAGCAACCATCAGAAATGCCGATAAAATAGTTGTGCTTCAAAAGGGTGAAGTATTAGAAACCGGCACACACAGCGAATTGATAAAGCATGAAGAGGGCTTGTATTACAAATTGAGCAAAATGCAATTTGAACTTTCGTAAAAAAATCTGAAAAAAATTTGCATAATTAAAACAATGCTCTTACATTTGTCGCCCAATCATTAAATGGGGGGTTAGCTCAGCTGGTTCAGAGCACCTGCCTTACAAGCAGGGGGTCACTGGTTCGAACCCAGTACTCCCCACCAAAGCGGAATATCCTAAATTTAAAATGGGTATTCCGCTTTTTATTTTGCTTAAAGTCTGCTGCTGACAAGCCATCCAAAGAAACGCCATATTAAAATTATCGGTTCGAACTGTGTCATTTTCCTTATTATACCTCATTCCTTGAGGAAACACCCAATCTTGAACTTTTCTTTTTTGCTCATACCCTCCAGAATGCCACATTTTATTGAAGTTTTTAGCGTTTTCTAATGCCATTTCAACGATGTTTTCGTGGTTCGAACTATCAGCCTCCAATTTTTGTAATTCTACCAAAACCTTGTACTTATCTTGCTTATATTTCTCTCCATACTTTACGTAAAGTTCTTGTGTAATTTCTTCAATTACATACCTTTCTTCCAACCTACTCAGCTTATCTTCCAAATCCTTTAAATTGGTTTTCAGATGTTTAATATTCTCATTTGTTTCTTTAGTTAAACCACTTATCGTTTTATACATCTGCTCTTTTATAAACGGAACATATTTATCGTTTAACGTAAAAGATTTAAGAAGCTCTGCAAAAGTATCGTGCATTTTAGCTGCTGATTTATTTACACAGCATCCTTTCGTTTTACATTTGTAATACCAAATTTGCTTTTTCTTTACGATATAGCCACTTAAAGAATGTCCACATTTGTCGCATTTTAAAAATACTTTCATAGGTACTTTTATTTGCTCTTCTTGACATTTATATCCATGAGAGTGTTTATTAAGTATGTCGTTCACTTTCATAAACAATTCCTTCGATACTATTTTTTCGTGGTTGCCCTCAACTACTTTTCCCTCCAGTAATTGATGTGAGATTAGACCACAATAAAATGGATTTTTGAACATATTGGAAATGGCTTGAAAACTTAGCTTTAAACCTAATTTTGCTAACCGCTGTCTTACTTCCTCATTGGTTATTGATTCGTTAGCTTTCCAATAAAAGGCTTTACGAATTAATTTTCCATCTTCATTTATAATTATCCTTCGTTTGCCGTTTTCTTTAATGGAAGTATAACCCCTTGCTAAACCATGACACCATTCGCCCCTATTCAACGCCTCTAAAATCCCACTCATGCACTTTTCTCGCCTTACTTGATTATCGTAATGTGAAAATATCATTTGTATGTTTTGTTGAAAATCTCCACTAGAGGTTGTAACATCAACTGGCTGTCTTACAGATTGTATATAAATGCCATTGTTTTTTAATTGCTCTTTAATGTAGATAGAATTTGCCCCCGACCTTGAAAACCTATCTACCATGTGAACAATGATGTAACTTACCTTTTCTTTACTTTTCTTACAAAAGGATAGCATCCTGTTAAACTCTTTACGCTCGTCCGTTGTTGCACTTTCGTATGTTCCACCAAAATAACTTAATACGTTGTAATTATTTTTACGAGCAAATTCAATATTATCTTTTAACTGAGTATCTAAACTATATCCCGATTCTTGACTTTTAGAAGATACACGAGTGTAGATGACACAATTATTTGTCAATTGTTTTTTTATAGATTTTGTTCCTCTACCAAATTGATTATTGAAATTTATAGCATCTAATTTTACTTGATTCATAAACTCAACGTCTTGAGATTTAATTACTGTTGATTTGTTGCTTTGTGTACTTGTATTTTTCATAGTAGTGCTTTTAATATCTATACAAATTTAATCAATTATTCAACGTAACATATTGATAATCAATATAATTATAAACATATACCCCCTTACTAGGCAGCTTGTTTAATTTCATTTTGTTCGGTGTTTTCTTCTAATGTATCAATCTCCATTTCTTTTGGCGAAAGCATTTTATTTTGTTGATATTGATACAATTCAAAATTGATTTCACAAAACTGTTTAATGGATTCTATAAATAAATTTAAGTCCACATCGCTTGCGTTTTCCAATTCTGTTCCTTGCAATAATTCTCTTGCTCGTTCTTTACTTACTACTTTTTCTTCTTCAAAACTTATCATATTTCTTCTTTTACTTTTATAAATTTCTGAATACCAAAACTTGCTGGCACGCATAGTTTTTGTGTTTCGTTTTTAGCTGATTGCTTTCTTTGTAGTTCCTGTAATTTTGTAACTCGGATGGAAATTTCATCTAGTAGTTTTTCAATTTCATTTTCATCGTTATCTAATTTGTGAATATTGATAGTGATTGCTTTATCTGAAAAAGTTAGCGATTCATTACTTCTTTTTAAATAGGCAAGTTGCTTGCATTTATCATTACAGTACTTTTTTGAATGTCTTTTACAATCCATTTCACTACCACAGTATAAACAGGTTTTGTTCATTTCACTTTTTGTTTGATACAAAAGTCGAAAGGAATTATTTAACCACTATTGGATATTTAACGCTTGTTACCTCGTAGCAATTATTGTAACAAACTGTTTTAGTTGGCAGCAACTATTAACTATTGTGTTATGGATTGCTTGCATCTTGGGAGCGATTATTGCAATCCTTGCAGTAGTTACTTTCAAAGATTGAAAGATTGATTACAAAGTTTAGTGAGTTATAATGGAGTTGAAAACAAAACTTTGAAAATTGGGATGAAATTGTAGCACGGGTTGTGGAAAAAATGCTAGGATTGTGGCGCATTTCGGGAGCATTTGAAGGAAATTGATAAAAGGAAATAAAAGCGACAAAATTCATTTTTTTTTCGATTTTAATTGCACTTTTTAAGATAATAACAGCACTTTTTATATTTAAAATTGATTTTTTGAATTATAAAACACATTAATACTGCCTACATCACGCAAAATATCAACTAGAATAGCAGAAATCTCAATAGATGATGATGAAATCATTTTAATTAAGATGCTTGATGCTGTTGATGAATATGTTATTTTAGATTTGAATCTGCATTTAGTGTCGAATCAGGGTAATTTCGTTCCTTGAAATTTTTTATGCTAGATTTACATAATTGCAGTACTCAATAATTTTATTTTTAAGTGCGTTTTTCAATCAAAAGTAATTTTTTTGCAAAATAGGGCTTAATTTTTTCTAACCCAATCTCTAATTTTCCAAAATCTTTTTTTCTTAGGGACTTCTACAGCAAAATTTGTTCCTTGTTGCTGCATTGGTATATCAAGGGTTATATTTTGGGATGTTCTTTGATTATAAACCACTTCGTTGTCAGAATAGCCAACATAATGTGCCTTAACGGTATATTTTTTGGAACTGTCGGCAATATCTGTTATGTCAAATAAATAATTTCCATCTTTATCAGTGCTTACTACTTTTTTACTGCCCACAATAATAAGTGATGCAAAAGGTAATCCTTCTTTACTATTTAAATCATAAAGTTTTCCTTTTATAAATATTCCATTTGGTTCAGACACAAAATAGCTACTTGTATATGTCTCTCTTTCCGTTACTAACTTTAAGGTATCACTGCTAATTTGTGATTTTGATTTTTTTGGTATTAATCCTAATAAAGATAAAAATAAGCTTGTAATTATAAAGGATTTCTTTATTTCAATGTCTAAAACAGGTGGTTCTTGCCCCCAATACTTTAACTGTTTATCAGAGTATAGTCCACAGGTAGTATTGTTGCTTTCTCTTTGTTTCTTTTCGATTTCATTCCAAGTATTTTTTCTAAAATCAAAAATTAATTTATCACACGCTCCGCAAATACGTCCCTTTTCTGTCTGAGTCATTGCATCCCAGTTTTGATGGCAGTATTTGGGTTTGGGGGTTAAAGACATTTTATTATATGGTTAAAATTCATAATTTACTTTATTTCTTTTGTCTGTTATTTAAAAAATTCAACGCCTTTTGTATTTATATATCCACTTTTATTTTTTGAAGTTGTTACAAAAGCATACCCATTTTTAAAGGCTTGTAGGCTTTTATATTTTGGCAGGATACTAATTTTATTTGTATAATCTAACCAACCGTATAATTTATTTTTAACAACAATTACACCCGAAACTCCTAAATTATATTCATCTACTTGCACTATGCTATCAAACTGTGGCTGTAAAATATATTCGCAATTTTCATTTATTACACCCCATCAGTTTTCGATTTTAACCATAGCTGTGCCATTATAATTTTCTAATACCTTATCATAAATTGCTGGAAAAGTATCGGCATAGTTAATGTTTTTTGTTTGTGTCCGTTTTAAAACACCAATTTTATTATTTTTTATGTAAGTTTCAAAATACGGAACAACTATGCTTTCGCCACAATGCCCACCCAAGTCGTTTATTAAAACCTTACCGTTTCTATCTATTTTATAAACAACTTTATCTATATGTCCTAGAAATATATCAAACACATAATCAAAAAAAAGTTTGTCAAATTTAAAATCAGTTAACTGTTTACCTTTGGCGTCTACAATTGCTAATTTTGAATTTTTGGAAACATAAAAATAACCAATTTCGCAAGGCACAATATTTTTATACGCTTTTTTGTCAACTCGTTTGAATGCTGAATCTACAAAAAACCATTTATTTTTTTTATGGAATGGATAGACTACTTGTCCGATTGACACTGTAACAAATATAATGAGGATGATTGAGATTCGAATTTTCATATTTAAACCGCTAATCGCTTTTATCTCATTAATGTAACATTACCATGAAACTTATAAGTGCGATTATTACCTAAAGTAATATCTATTAAATACATATAAACGCCATCATCAGCTTTTATGTTGTTAGAGTGATTTACCCCATTCCAACCTAATAAAGCATTGTCAGTTTCAAAAACTTTAGTTCCCCATCGGTTAAAAATAAGCATAGATGAAGCTGTAATATTTTTGCCCTTGATAAAAAAGTTATCGTTTGTGCCGTCGTTATTAGGTGTAAATATATTTGGCACATAGTTACTTGGTATATCGTCTATATAAATAATTCCGCTTGCGGTATCTGCACAACCATATTGTGTTGATACAATTAATGAATAATTAAATTCTCCCGAAGATTTATAACTATAAGTTGTATTTGTTTGGGTTGAAGTAGCGCCATCGCCGAAAGAGTAATTTGTATTGTGGGTTAACGTTGTTGAATCTATAAAATTTACACGAGGGTCAAGAATAGAAGCATAAAAAGGATTTGTAAATGATTTTACTTTTGGGGTTGGGTTTACTTTAATGTAATTAATTTTTGAGAGAGTATCAGTACAATTAAAATTATTTATTAATAATAAATTGTAGGAATATAGCCCTGCATTTATAAAATTATACTCTAAACTATCAGTAGTAAAAGTGTTTGTATTTATCGTCCATAAACTTTGTAAAACCTGCAAGCTATCTTTTATTTGTTTAAATTTTACTTGCAATGGTTCGCATCCAAGTGTATCTGAAATTGAAACTAAAACATTTGGGCTAGGTTTAACCTTTACAACGGCTTGTGCAGATTTTACACAGCCGTTCTCTGAAACAGAATAAGTAATTAAATGATAATTTGGCGTATTAAAATGAACGTTTGATGGAGATTGTAAGTTCGAATGGGTAATATTTGCATTATTTCCAAAAAACCAATTAAATGTTGCTGTGTTGCCCCAAATTCCAGTTGGATTAAAATTAAAAGAGTTATTCTTTAAACATTGCTCTTCTATTGTATTAATGTTGTCAATCTGTAATTTAGGAAATACATTTATTGTAACTTTTGCAGTATCAGAACATACACCTTCATATGCAATTAATGAAATAGTGAAAATCCCAAATGATGGATATGTGTATGAAGGGACGGATAAAGTACTTGTGTCATTACTTGTACTGGGGTCTCCAAAATTCCAATAAAACGCAGAACAACCAATACTCAAATTATTAAAAACTAAATTTTTATTGTTGCAATTGAGTTGAAAATCATCAATATTTGCTATTGGATTTGAAAATGTCAATACTGAAGTGAGAGTGTCCTTACAACCGAATTGATTAACTATTACAGAAACTGTTTTTGTGCTAGGGGTTGTAAAGTGTGCTGATGTAGGATTAGTGTTTTGATTTGGAGAGGAACTATTCGGAGTAAAATTCCAATTAAAGTTAGCCAATGGGTCAAAACTACCACCAACATTAAAATTAAAATTATTATTTTTGAAGCAACCTGAGTAAGTTGGTTGTAAAGTTGGCGACAATAGAGGATGCACATTTATAACTTTCTTTGAGCTGTCCTTACAAAAGCCATACGCAGTATTATAGACCGTTAAAGACACAGTATAAGTCCCATAGTTTGGATAAGTGTAAGTGGGTGTATATTGATTAGAGGTATCTGCCTGCGTTGTCAAGTCTCCGAAATTCCAATGATAATAATTCGCATTAGAACTGTTATTTTGAAATGGTATTGTTAGCCCCTCACAAAGATTAGTTGCAGTTGGGATACTTGATGTTAGATAACACATAACAACAATAAATTGTAATTCTAATCTATAAGTATTTATTAATTGATTATTTCTATATTCTTCTATACAAACTCCAATGGCATATTGCCCTAATGAACTTGGTTTAAATTTTAAAAAACCGGTATTAGTATTTAAAGTAATTCCACCTGAATTGGGAATTGGATTAGTCGCTGTAAAAGTGGATGACCAAGATACAGGCAGATAAGGCGGTGGGCTGGCAGGATTCGGCATTTGAGTAAAATTTGAAGCACCTTTTAATGGAGAGCATAAATTATACTTTAAAACATCTCCATCAGCATCCGTAGCGGCAAATGAATACTTAAATGTATCCGTGAGACAGATATATAGTGGAGGCGTATTTAAAAAGTTTGGAGTGTTATTAATTTGATTAGGTACATCGGTCGTAATCGTAATCCCATCATTCTGCGGTACTACTAAATTAATGAGTGCACCATTTCTACAACATCGTTGGTAGGAAATAACATAACCTTGACTAATAGGAGGTAGCGATACTGTGTCTATGTATGTAGCAACATCCATACAAATACCAGCAGGTGGCACAAAACACGGGTTTGTAATATTTGCAGGAACCGAGGATATATTATTAATCAGAAGTCCTGCATTATAAACAAGGCTATTATTACTTTTATTAAAAATTGATATAAACGCAGGGTTATCAAAAGACGTGGTTGAATTACCACCACTGCAATCCCTATAAACGTTTAAGGTTATTTTGTATTGGTTATTACCCAAATATTTATATCCAATTTTTCCTCCCATTAAGTGGGAGGCAAAAACTAAAATTGGGCTACTCAAAAATAAGAATAGCCCAATTATAATTTTATAAGAAATTGTATTCAACCTTAGCGTTTAATTACTTTTTTCACAACTAAACTATTATTAATTTGAATTGACATAAAGTAAACTCCCGATGGAAGTTCTTTTCCGTCATAACTAACACTTGTCTCGCCAATAGCTCCCTGTAAATTTTCAAATGTTTTAATGGTTTTACCTAGCAAATCATTTATTTTAATATTAATGTTAGATTTTACATCTGTTTTTATTTTAATTATTAGATCATCTCCAAATGGATTAGGTTGAACGGTAACATTATCAGAATCAAAGCCATTTTCTTTAATTCCAATAGCTCCTGTACAATTTTCAGTATTTATAGCAAAAAACGAACAATTTGCTTGATAAGAAATGTTTTTACTATCTGTTACTAATTGTGCGCCACCAAAATAATCCATAATATTTAAGAAAATCCTTCTACTACCTGAGTTAACAGAAGGAGTAAACACTGAGCCATACCACATAATAGAATTAAAAGCATTGTTATGTTTTAACATAGTTGCATGACCAAGTTCATGCAGAACGACCTCATAAAAATCATAAGTATTCGCAGGCTTTGAAACGAATGTAGATGTATCGCAAAACCAAATTTGGTTTAAGTCAAATTCTATATCAAATTCAGGTAAAGTTCCAATTCGTTTAGAAGCAAATGCTGTATCGCAACTTCTTGCACGAAAAAAAGTTTTACCTATTGCACCATTGTTTGGAGCAAGTGAAAAATCCGAAAATCTTATTGTCGAAACTCCATCTAAAACATTTTGCGATGGAGAATTATCTGTTGGTACATTGCTCGTAAATGTTGTTGTTCCAATAATAACAAATGGCATTTTGGTTTCACATATCCAATAGGCAATTGCTTTTTTAATACAAGCGTAAGCTTTTGGGAATGGGGCGCAAGAAGCCGAGTCAATTCTTATTGGAAATTTTCTAAAGTAATTTTGAGTTAAAGGATTTCCTGTTGCATAAATTCTCTCTTTCCTTGATGTAAATCCTGCTGGAAAGGGGGTATTTAGGTCAAGATAACTTAACTGGCTATAATAGACATTTGCTTGAGCAGTTGATGTCACGGAACTTGTACCGTTAGATACTATAACAACGCCCGAACCAACAGGGGCGCCAACTGGATTTGAAGCACGTTGATACGCAGGAACTCTAATTTTTATCTGCGTATTTGACCATGATACATAGTCATCAGCATCTAAATCTAAAAAAGTAATTCCACCATCGTTTGCGTTTTTCAATTTAACGAAACCAGTCCCCTGAGTTGCGCCAAAGTTTACACCATTAATTGTAAGTATTTCATTTCTACCACCCGTAACTTGCGAAGGAGAAATACTTAAAACATTTAAAGCGCAAGCAGTTGTGCCATCAAAGTCATTATCAATTACAGGAGAGAAATTAGTAAAAGATGCACTAGTGGCAGTTGGTGCATAAGCTCCTCCAGTTGCTCCTGTAAATGATAGGTTTACATTTTGATTACAATTCACTTTCATTTTAACATGAAATAATGGTGTAACTGTTGTAGTCATTAAGTTTCTATTAGGGGTGCTAAAATCTGCTGAAAGTACAACACGCAAAATATTTGAAGCGTTATCAAATTTGAAGAAATTTGGATATTTAGTTGATGGGTATGCAGGCACATTGGTTATGGTAACGTTGCTATTAGCTACAACACTTGAGTTAAAAGCTGAAGTAGAGTAATCAATATCAACTTGTACAAAATTGAGATAATCTTAGTTAGATGAAGACGATGCTGAAACATCAAATTCATAAAATTTTTGAACAGAAGTGCCAGTTGTTACTGCATTTTGAAAAGAAAATGTAATTGCTGAAGCTACAACTGAATTTTTTGCTTTTGTTGAACTCGCCAACTTAGTATGAAGGATAAAATCACTTAGTTCTTTTGTTATCGGACTTTTTGCCTCCAATACTTTTTCGTTTTGAAGGCTTTGCTGAAAAAAACCTATTTCGGTATATAAGTCCTTTTTAGACATGAATGTTAAACTGTTGAATTTCGCTACTGGCGCATTATAACTATTCTCCTGAATTATTGGTATCATTACTTGCTTATAAACTCCATAGTATTTTTTCGCTAAATCCGAATTTTCGTTTAACTCAAACTTATTTAAATTTGTAAAAAAAATAATCTTATTTCCAGTGCTTAAATTTTTCATTGGCTCAGGATACATTTCAATAGGAAGAACTTCGTCTCCAAAATCTTTAAATTTTACTATTTCGATAATACTATCACTATAATTACCTTTAATACCAGTATTTATCTTAACAGTGTATAAAGTATAAATAGCCGATTTAGTTTTATTGTAATATTCATCGCATTTAATTACTGTACCTTCAATTATTATCTCCGATTTTTCTTTTGCTTCCTTTAAAAGCCTTTTATCTTGCTCGGTAATTTCTTTCTTAACGACATTTTCATCAACATTATTTTTTTGAGAAAACGATTTGTTAAGCAGCAGTAATACTGCAATTAATATGTAAACATTTTTTTTCATTTTATTTTTTTATTTTAGTAAATATATTCATCTAGCTTTTTTAATTTTTATTAAATTTAATTGAATTTTCAATAAGAAACAAGTAAATTCAGGGAAAGCCGATAACGCATGAAAAAAAAGAAGTCAAATGGCTTTTTGCTAAAAAACAATTACGATTTAAATATGCAATGATTTTTGTCCTCATCGAATTGTATTTAAAAGTATATATAAATTGCTATGAGGATACTTAAAATTAACAAGATTTTGAATTATAAATGTTTACTGTGTGTTAAGGTTTGTGTTAAATTTTGATTACAATAATCAATTATATCTTTTGTTAATCCCTCTCCCCAAAAGTCTTTTGCCATTTTATTATGACATTGTTCCGAGCATTCAAAAATAAATAAGTCGATATTATCTTCATTGACAAGGTACTTCTTAGCGACAGTGCCGATTATACCACCCTTCGAGATTATGCGAGTTATGATATTTAACCTTTCCGCCATTTAAAGCCACAAATATAAAAAATAATTCAGTCCGCTAACGTATTTGTTAGCACATTTTTTTTACAAAATACCTCTATTTGAGCAGAAAAGGGGATGAAAGAAAAAGAGCGTGATAAAAGAGATAAACTAAAACTGCAAAAAAACTTCGGCCTTCATTTAGTTAAACTCAGGGAATCGAAGGGTTTAACCCCTGCCGAGTTAGGTAGGCTTTGTTATATGGAAAGGTCAAGCATTGCTAGGCTAGAAACAGGTCGAATTAACCCTTCGTTATTTATTTTAAAGAAACTTAGTGTAGGATTGGGGATTGAACTTGAAGAACTTTTTAAAGGCTTTAAATAATGTTAATTAATAAAAATTCAAAAAAATAAGTAAACATTCTTTTATACACCTCCTAAACTTTTTTTATACCAAAAATCCTAATTTTTGGGTTAATATATAACACAAAAAATCACAAGATATAAAGTGTTAAAACATAATTTTCCTACCTCCCATAAAAATCAAAAACTTTAAGTAAAAGTTTAAATTTCAAGTAAAGTTATACTTTAACAAATAAATTTTATCTTGTTGAAAATCAATAAATAACAATATTTTAAACAATTATTTACGCAATTTAATACGCGCATTTGGAAATATGATATACATTTGTCGAGGCAAAACATTAAAAACAAAAAATGAACCAAACAGAAACAATAAATCAAAAAATGCTTTCGATTGCGAGAGAATCAAGAGGGTTAGAAAATAAAGAAATTGCTGAAAAATTGGATGTGAATAGTTCAAGCGTATCACGCTGGGAGAACGAGGGCATGGCAGTATCAAATGACATTATTAAAAAATTGACTTTGATTTTAAACTATCCCGAAAGTTTTTTTTATCAAAAAGGAGAAGTAATGCCCCTATCATTAAGCTACCGTAAACGTGATGTAGTTGCTGCAAAAATAATTTCGCAGATAGAAGCAAACATAAACATATCTCGCCTAAACATAGAAATTATACTAAACACCATGCGTGTTAGTGAACCTAAATTACCTGTGCTGGACGTTAATAAATATGGCACACCGCAAGAATGCGCAAAGCAATTACGCAAACTATGGAAAATGGATAAAGGCGTGATTGAAAATTTAAGCGAAGTTTTAGAACATCAAAAAATAATGTTATTGAGTTTAGATTTTAATACTGAGCGTGTTGATGGACGAAGCACAATAGGCAACGAGCATTATCCCATTATCGTAACAAACAAAGCCTTGTTAGGCGATAGGCAACGCTTTACATTAGCCTATGAATTAGGACATTTAATTATGCACCTACATACAGAGCCTAAATATGATAGAGATTTATCGCACGAAGCAAATTTATTTGCTGCCGAATTTTTAATGCCCGAAAAAGAAATTAAAAATGATTTGCAAGATTTAACTCTAGCCAAACTAGGCGATTTAAAACGCAAATGGAAAGTATCTATGCAAGCGTTACTATACAGAGCAAGTGATTTAGAAGTTATATCCTACAATCAAAAGCATTACATCGTAAAGCAATTTAATAAATTAAATATACGCAGACGTGAGCCAAAGGAATTGGATATAAAAACAGAACAGTATAAAATGGTTCGTGATTTATTAACGAATTACAGAAACAAGCAAAAACTGAGTGTAGCAAAAATGGCAGCTTTATTACACTTATCATCGGAAGATTTTTTAAACCGATACAATGCCTAATTTTTATGTAAAGAGAATAATAATTTAGAATATAGGAGGTAGAATGAAAACAACAGTAATTAAGGTTGTGATTAAGCCATACACAAACAAGGAGTTGGCTAAAATTTTTAATGCGAGTGAAAGTACCCACCGCAGAAGGATGGCTAAAATTAGACATCACTTAGGAGAAAGACATGGTCATTTTTGGAATGTGAAGCAAGTAGAGCAAATAATGACATTGCTTGATATTGGAACACCGTTTGAAATCATACACGAAACAACATAACATTTATTTCATAAAAAATTAGGAATGCCAGTCTGAAATAAGCTGGCAATTTTTATTGTTATCTTTATGAAAATAATAGGACTATGGAAAATACTGAATTAAACAACGTACAATTAAAGATAAAACTAATCTATACTAAGATTGAAGCGAAGCATTTTGATGTAGTAATAGGAGATTATGTTTACGAAGAGTATGAAACAAAGGAACACCTAAATCAATGGTTTAGAGAATCAATTAAGACCTTGCATTATCTAATTCAAGTGTATTTAGAATTAAAACAAATGCCTTTGTTTTTAAAAACATTTAAGGAGAAGTTTGATAATTTAATTGAAGACGATGAAAAGATTATCGCTGAAAGTCAATATTTCATTGAGGGAGAAGCAGAACTTATTTTATTGTTTGAGTATAAGAGATTTTTAGAACCTTTTGACGTGCTAACAGGAACTCGTAAAGCAAACGAAGATTATAGCAGAGTAATTAATTTACTTAATAATACTGGGGCAATAATATCACACATCGAAAAAATAACAGGACGAGAAGAGGATGTTTATAATGAAATTAAGTGGGTGTTGGAACTATACTATCCAACAACACGAGGCGGTAGAAAGGATAGCTTTCCCGCTGCAACAAAAAAATACAATGCAGATATTTTAATTCCCGAAATTCAATTAGCAATTGAATACAAATACATTGATAACACAACAAAGAAAATTGATGATTTTATTGATGAGATTAAGACTGATGCAAACAACTATAAAAACAATTTGAAATATAAAAGATTTGTAGGTGTGTTGTATATTACAGACAAAAAAATAGCAACTGAAGCTAAGATTAAAGCTATTTGGAACGAAAAGAAATTTCCTACAAATTGGGAACTTATAATATGTTTTGGCAAGTAACTAAGTAATTCCAACAATTTAAAGCCGATAGCAAACACTATCGGTTTTTTAATGCCCATTTCTATCTTCTTTTCCATAATTACCTCAATTATTGCGTAAATAATTTCCAGTCAAATCCAATCACTTTCAGTCAATACCAGTCAAAAAGTGCATGGTTGTTCAGTTTCCAGTCAAATCCAGTCTGGGTTATTTTATGTTGCCGTTACTTTGTCTTGTCAAATCGAAACAGCTAAAACAAAAAAGTAAAAACATAAAAAAAGGAAAACATGAGCGCATTAAAACAATTAAAAAAGAGTTTAGAAGGTAAAAGATGTTTGTATTGCCAAGCAGAATTTACACGCACAAGAAGCGATAAAAAATATTGTAGCAACTCGTGTAAATCAAAAATGTTTGATGTAAAAAAACGTAATTCTATTTTACAAGCGAACGCAAGCAGTACAACTTCAGAAAACATTGCACCAAAACTAAGAGTAATAAAAGGAGGCTTGTACCCAAGCACACAAAAAGAAAAGGCAATTGAGAATTTTTGGTTGGTGTGTAAAGCTGCCTTTTGGAATACCCAATTATTTACCGAAGAACAAGAGCAAGAATTTAAAACATTAATTACAACGCATTTTGAAGGTTCAAAAAACTTGCGTGTAACCTTTGAGCAATTAGTAGAACGTGTGTGTTTAGCCAAGCGTTATTTAGCTCGCAAAAACAGACGTTACATATCTAAGCCAGTAGATTGGTTAAATATTAATTACGCCAATGGATTAGCAAGTACAGCAAATTGGTATAAAGTAGTAGAAGACCAACGCAAACTTGTTCCACATTACAACGAAGGTATTGCACTATTTGCCGAAGCGATGCACAATTACACCCAGCGCAAAAGCACTTTAGAAATGTTTTACTACCGCAAAGAATTAATCCAATTAAAACAACACGACTTATTGCAACTGTATATGAACTGCATTATGCACATTCAGTATTTCAATAACTAAAAATAATTATCAATCACAAACAAAATATAAAACCATGAGTAACTCAGCAAAAGTAATCGTAATGGAAAGACCCTTTGAAGTTAAACCATACAGCAAAAAAGAATTATACGAGCAAATGAGAGTATCAAAATATATTTTCAATCGCTGGACAAAAGCAATAGAGCCACAATTGGGCAAACCCATTGCAGGGGTGTACAGTACACGACAAGTATTATTAATCATAGAAACCTATGGTGTGCCTTGTCAAGTGGTTAATCAAGCAGCATAAAAACGTAAACAGTTTTCTGTGAGCGTAAAATGATTGCAACGAACGTCAAAAGTCCAGTCCACTCCAAAAACAAGCAACTAATCTTTGTACCCGAAACATAAACACTAACAAAAAAATAAAGAAAGGAGGAACATGAAATCAACAGAAGCAGCAAGTGATAGCACATCGCACACATTTTTAACAGGAGCAATACTATTTGCAAATATGGATTATTCGGGCTTAACCGATTACGCAGTAAAAGCAGTTATAGGCGGTGCAATTTGGATGACGTTTAAACTAGCTGGAGATTATCTATCAAACAAACTAAAGAACAGAAAAAACAATCAAAAAGAAAACAATTAAAAAACAAAAATGGCTAACTGGAAAAAAATAGGGATTATATCAGGCATCGGAGCTGGTGTGGTTGGCATTGCAACCTATGCCAGTAGATTAACCAAAGCCAGTAACAATTTAGAAACAGTCATAAAAGCAAATCTTCATTCCATAAAACTAGAAGGTATCACGATACGAATAGATGTGCAAATCAAAAATCCAAGTAGAGTTGGCTTTAAAATAAAATATCCGTTTGTAAAAGTTCAGTATAAAGATAATGTAGTAGGCACATCGCAAGTCATTGATAAAGTAATAATGATACCAAAGCATGGCGAAGTAAATGTAGAAGGCATTATGATAACCATACCCTATACAGGACTATTCTCAGTAGGAGCTGGATTGCTGAAAGCACTATCTAATAAAGAAGGGGCGGTATTAACAGTCAAAACAATTAGTACGGTGGACTTAGGTTGGAAAAAATTACCCTACGAAAAAATAAGCGACATCACTTTAAAATCAAAAGCATAATGGAATCAACAACAATCATAAAACTAAAAAGCCTTGAGCCATATCGCCATTTGTTTCCGCAAGCAATGGCAGTAGATACTACTATTAAAAAAGGTGCTGGTGTAAGTGATACAGTTTCCTTTATACCAATGGTTGTAAAAAAATGCAGTTGGCAAGTAGAGAAGTTTGTAGATGCACACCTAAGAGGATTGAGTAAGTACGAAGCCTGTGAGAAGCTATGGTATTTTGTGAAACAACACATTGCTTATAAAAAAGATGAGCGAGGCTATGAACAAGTGAGAAGCCCTCGCAGATTGATACACGATGCAACTGGCGATTGCGACTGTTTTACCACATTCATTGATACGTGTTTGAGTGTGTTAAATATCCCGACTATTAACCGTATCACAAAGTACAAGGAAAATTATTTTCAACACATCTATCCAATAGTACCACTAGGGAATGGCGATTATATCACGATGGATTGTGTAGTAGATAGTTTTAATTACGAAGAACCATACACAGAAAAAAAAGACTACAACATGGATTTACAATTTTTAGATGGTATTGATGATGAAAAACTAAGCGGAAATGTGGACGCACAGGACTTGTTTGGTTGGAATGACGAAATGGGAGAACTAGGTAAAGGGAAAGCTAAAGTTAAACTATTTCGTAAAAACAAAAACACATCAGCCATGCCCGAAGGAAATCAGGGCGGACAAGGAAAGAAAAAAGGTTTCCAAAAGTTTAAGAACATTACTAAACGAGTATTGAATGTAGCCAACAAAGCGAATCCCGCCACCGCTTTGTTACGAGCAGGCATACTCGCTTCCATGAAATTAAACATAATGAAAGTACCACAACGTTTAAAGTGGGCTTATCTGAGTGAGGCAGAAGCAAGGCAGAAAGGGGCAGACATGAGTAAGTTCGATAGATTAAAAAAAGTACTCTACAAAATCGAACAAATCTTTTATACCGCTGGAGGTAAGCCCGAAAACTTGCGAAAAGCCATCCTAACTGGTAAAGGCAACAAAAACAAAGAAGTAAATGGATTAGGAATGATACATGGAGTAGATGACTTTTCGGGTATAAACGAATACAGCGAATTAAACAGCCTACTCGGAGCAAATATGTATCACGATGAATTTGTAAGCGGATTGGAAGGCACAGAAGGATTAGGGTCGGCAGTTGCAACAGGAGCAGCCATTACCGCAGCCACTACTGTAATGGCAACCATTGCTACTCTCTTAAAATCAATTGGCAATTTATTCCCGAACAAAAAAGCTGGTAATGATTTTAAAGAAGAAAAAGGCGAAGGTGAAGACGCTGGAAGTGATACTGGAGGTGAAACAGAAAACACAAACAACTCGAACAACACAAACAACAACTCAAGTGCTAACGAAAATGTAAACACGAACACGAGCAGCAATGCCAGTTCAAACACAAGCAACAACAGTAGCAACGAAAGTAGTTCAAGTGGAAGTAGTGAAACAAGTAATGAATCAAACAATGTTCCAGCAACACAAAACACCAACGATGAAGTAAGTACCAATGGTAATAGTACCGAAAATGAAAACAACAATGCCAATGCAAGAAACGCAAACACCAATGCAAAAGATGCCAATACTACAGACACAACAACCGATGCACCCAAAAAAGGATTTAAAGAGTTTTGGGATAAAAATAAAAAGTGGATTAAGCCAACAGGCATTGGTTTAGGAGTAGTATCGGTATTGTATTTAGGATTTAAAGCGTGGAAGAAAAAGCAAAGTGAAAAAGGTGGAGCATCCAAAAAAACAACACCAGCTTTAAATGGTGTGCGAAGAAAAAGAAAACCAAAAACAAAGGGCAAACACAACCACAGTAAAAAACAAAGCAACATTGCTTTGATGTAGAAACACAAACCCTTTAAAAACAAAAAAGATGAGTAAGAAAAAAAGCAAAAAGAAATCCAGTAAGGCAAAACAACATTCAAAATTGCTATCAGGTATGACCCAACGATTAGAAACAAAAGGTAACATCAAAAACACATTTATTGAAACAGCAAAAGATGTGGTAGTAGGTGCAGTAGGTGGCGGTTTAGCGGGAGCAGCCATTGGAAAACCTTCGTTGCTGGTTGGATTAGGAACATCACTTGTAGGGCATTATGTTGGAGTGCCAATGGCTACCAGCTTTGGATTGGGAATGATGGCAACGGGAGGCTATCAAATCGGTTCGGGAATGGTAAATGGTTTGTCGGGAGTAGATGGTGTAAAGGAACGAGTAAAAGCGTTTACTGAAAACTTAAAACAACGCTTGTACCTTGATAAAATCATCAAGAAAAAGGCAAGCACCGATGAAGCCACAAACGGAATGGGAAGCGTTCAGTATTTTAAATACCCCAAAAACGAAACACAAGAACTCGATATGGGTTCGCTGGATAACATCGAACAAGAGATTGCTCGATTAGGAGAACAATATGAACGCAAACAAATGTCAGGCATGAGTGATGAAATGGCTGGCATGGATGACGAAAAAATCTATTAGTCATCCAAAACTAAAAAGGGGCTGTAAGCCCATCCGTTCCTAATAAACTTATTGCAGTTAAGCAAAATCCCTAGTGATGAAAATTAGCGGAACAGGAAAGCTACGCCCTTTTTTTAATGAACAAGAGTAAATAAAAGTAAAAACAAACAAATCAAAAAAAAGAAAATTATGCTAGAAGTATTAGAAGGAGTAGAAGAATACAACAACGTAGGAGCGTTGTTAGGATTAGAAGGCTTAGAAGGTAGCGAGGAGTTACTAGGAGCTTTACGCCGAATGAATCCCATTAAGCGATTAAGAACCATTAACAAATTAGCCAGTACTGGTGCAGTTAGTAAAGGTTCTCGTGCGGAAATGGAAAAACATTTTGCAGAGTTACCTCCACACATCAAAGAAGCATTAAGCAAAGGCGATTTGCGATTAGCAGATACAGTAATATACAGTATCAAGCCTGTGAGTTCAAAAACAATCAAGATGTTTGAAACACAAGACGATAAAGAAATCGGATTGCGTAATGTATCAAACGCTAAGTTGCCAAAGAACCAAGCCTTCTTAGTAAGTGGAATAGTTTTATTAGCTGGTGTCGCAGCCGAAATGTCTAAAGACAAAGTAATGGCAACACGCTTTGGAGCATTAGAAGATTTTGCACCAATTGTAAATGGCGAGTTCTCTTTAAAGAGCAACAAAAAACAAATCGTTCCCGAAACAAGTAACAACGTGTTTAAGACAAGTAATATGCACAACGTACCATTGGGCTATTACAAGTTAGCGAACCCACGATTAATTCACGATGACATCTTAATGGAGATGACCATTGAATTAGGAACAATGGATGGCTTAGATGCTAAAACCCATTTGTTCGTGGGTTTACATGGAACAATTACTACACCCTAGTTAATTGTCTTCACAAAAAAAGTCCGCTGTAACTAGCAGCGGACTTTTAAAACCTAAAAATTTAAAATGAAAAAATCATGTTAAAAGTAATAAAAAAACGATACGATATACAAGTGATTGAAGCCAACAAGGGTGTAAATAAATCATTTGAGTTGGATAAGAACATCAAAAAAATAAATGGTGTATTGGTTACTTCGGACAAAGACGATTTACTGTATTACAGAGGAACACAAAAAATCGAAATCAATAACCAAGAGTTTTTTCCCGAAAACTATGAGAGCAAATTATTGATGTCGGGTATTAATGTTTCTCCTAACCAACGCTACTACATTATCAATACCGAAAACATTGGTAATGGCATTGTGAAATTATCTTATACCGATGCGGATGATGGAAGAACTGCTTTTGTGCCTTACCGAGTGAGTTTGTATGTGGATTGTGAAATGGAGGATGAGTTATGATGCAAGAGCAAGTAATCGTTACGCCTTTAAAAATTACAAAGGCTGGACAAGTAAAACATTTTCAGATAAAACTACCCAGTAATGCCAAACACATTATTGGAATTGAAATCGGGGGAAAGTTTTTAACGGATACAAAAGTAAAAGTAGGACTTGAAGGAGTTCCAACAACTAATCCAGCAATAGAAGCGACAAACGGACAACCTATAAAAGAAAATGGTGTAACGCAAAATCCAGTTCGTGATGTAATTGTAGGAAATGAAAACAGCAGAGGATTATTTAAACGCAACACCCTAGTTGGCGAATTAAAATTACAAAGCTGTGAAGAAGCAAACATTTTTTACGCTGGTTACTTGCAAGTCGATAACAATATGGCTTACGGAGATTTTACACAAAATCGTTTTTGGAGAGCCAACAACTTCACACACCAACAACAATGCTTTGAAGATACAGTCATTGTAGATGCTGACAGCACCATGATACAAGGTTTTTACAAAGACAGTTTAGGAGAGCAAAGTAAAAAAGACATCAGCTATCAAGTGAATGTATATGTGTGGTACAGAAAGTAAAAAAGGACAGAGGATAAACAGATAAAAAATCAAAAAAATGAACACAGCACTTGCTTTAGAATATATCCCACGCCGAATGCGAGAGTTAGGTTATGGTTCGGATTACTACATACGCTTTAAACACTTTGTGTTACAGCCGAATGAAAAAATGGAACTCGATGCTTATAACCAATTTTTCATACTGGTAGAAGAAGTAGCTGATGTAAGAGTAGAATCAGAGTTTGGTTTGTATGATATAGCCGAAGATAAAATAAACGAGCAGAGTTATGAGCATCAAGGCTCAATTACAATTCATAACTGCTTATCAACTATCAATCATATCCGCTTTATACAAGTCATTCCAAAACACAAACCAAAGAAATAAAAAGTAAAAACAAATCACTAATAAAATAACTATGCCCATACAGTTTGACAATTTCGACCAAAACAAAATCGACCGTTTAAAAAATCATTTAAACGTGATGGCAGAAAAAAACAAAGCCAAGTTCTTTGAGATTTTCGTTGACAATTTAAAAGCAGTTCCCAAAACCGATGAGATAAGCGACTTTGAGGCTTACGAGGATTATATCAATGTTGATACCGAGCAAGTGAAAATCGTTATTTATAACACCGCACTTTCTCCACGCAACGACCAGTATGTGTTTCTCTTAAAAGCAAAAAACAGAGAAGATGCTTTGAACTTAGGTTTAAACGGAATTGGTACACCTATTCAAAAGTTTTCTAAAACAAGCATTAGCGAATGGAGAGAAAACAAAGCGATTAAATCGGAACAAGAGATTGAAATACAATTTCTGAAAAAAGAAAACTCACGCCTTGCAAGATTAATTGAAGAAAAAGACGAGTGCATTTTACAACTCGAACAATTAGTTGAAAAAACAAAAAAGGGAAATAACTTTTTAAGTGGGTATCACATTGGCGATATTCTAGGAGTAGCAGTTGAGGGCTTAGTATCTCGTAACAAAGGTAAACTGGCTAACATTCCAATTTTAGCGGGGCTGGCTGGGTTAAACAAACGTGAAACAGAACCAAGCACCGAAAAGAAAGAAGCCGATGCAGAAGTGAATTTTCAGAAAATGGAAGAAAGTACAAACGCCACTACTTCATTGAGCGAGGAAGATGCACACGACCTAGAACTTATCAAGGAAATCCAAAGCAAGTTTAGCGAAGATGAGTTTGGAACTATCCTAGAAATCTTAGATGAGTTTGCAGTCGATAAAGAATTGATTGAAGTAACGCTATCGTCTTTAAAAAATCAAGAAGAAGAAAAGTAGGTTTTACAATAGATACAGGAAGCAAGACACAAGACTAACCGACTTCACATCGCCAAGAACAATAAACAAAAACAAACTAAAAAACAAAAACGTATGCCAAAATTTAATTACAAAATGGAAATCGCAGCAAAGACGGAAAGCGAAGCCATTACAAAAATGAAAGCCTTAACAGTATTGGCTTCCAAGTTAAATGAAAAGGAACTTGACAAGTTAGCAGACATCATAAAAAACGACCCGATTAAAACTGCAATGGCAAAATCTGCTTTAGGCGTTTAAACCAATCACAATGAAAAAAACGAATCATAATCAACAAACCAACATAGATGCTTTAGTTACCGAAAGGCAGCAAAGCAACGATGAAGGGATGAGCCTTAAAACAAAAATAGGCTTATCCCTCCTATCCGCAGCAGGATTAGGTGGTTTGATATGGTTGGGTAATCGTTTCATAAAAAACAAAGTTGAAGACAAAGCACATTCTAAAAGTTTTGAAGATGGCACTCCCGAAACCATTGCCAAACAAATAAAAATGTCTTTTGAAAACGATGGGTATTGGGGAACAGACATACAAAAATTACGCAATGTATTAATCGAAATAAACAGCAAGCAACAATTAAACCTTGTGTTTAAGGCTTACAAAAAAGAATACCACCGTAATATGTATGAGGACATGAGTGATGAGTTGCAATCCAGCGAGTACAACGAAATGTTACAAATTATGGCTGCAAAACCCGAAAAGGTAGGACAAGCACCAACGAGTAATCAATACATCGCATGGGCAAAACGATTGAAAGCAGCCTTTGATAAAACATACAGTTTTATTCCGGGTACAGACGAACCAGCTATCAAAGCGGTGTTTAATGAAATCCCAACACAAAGAGCTTTTATACAAGTGGGTGTGGCTTATAAAAAAGAATATGGAGAAGATTTAATCACAGCCTTGAAAGGCGAACTCGAATACTGGGAATATCCCGAATACATGAAACTAATTATCTCAAAACGCAAAGCGTAAAACAATGAACAAGAAAAAGAAAATAAATAAGCAAGGATTAAGCATTGCAAAAAATACTGTTCCTACAAAAGCTGAAGCGAAAAAAGGCGGTGGTGGTAAATGGATTTTGCTCGGTTTAGGTGTAGCAGCAACAGGCTCATTAGCCTTCTTCGGTTATAAACATTGGAGTAAATCTAAAAAGAAAAAGGAAACAGAATTACCCGATACAACTGAGAGCAGTAATGATACAATAACATACCAAGCACCGCCCAAGCCAAAATATGTAGCACCAAAAGAACCGATTGTAAAAGATGCTTTTCCTTTAACCAAAGGAAGTAAAGGCGCAAATGTGAAAGCGTTTCAAGATGCTTTAATTACAAAGCACGGCAAAACCATTTTACCTAAGTACGGAGCGGATGGTGATTTTGGTTCAGAGATGTTAGCAGCATTAACCAAATTAAATCTTGGAACATCTGTAACAGAAACCACTTACAATTTATATGTAAAAGGTACAAGTCCCGACCACAAAGCAACCGCAAAAGACTTATACAATGCAGCCGTAAGCAAAAATTTTAATAAAGCACTCACATTATTAAAAACACTTCGCAATGTAGAAGACTACAAAACGGTGAGCGACACCTTTGTTAACTACCGTATCGGAGCAGTAAGACAAACCTTAGTAAATGGAATGCTAAACAGTTTTGCAGATGCTAAACAAAAGGATGCCATTCGTTTAGCCTTCTCTAACATGGGTTTAAAATACGATGGTAACAAATGGGCTTTAAGTGGGATTGAAAAAAAATACTTAATGACCCTACAAGCTACCTCTGTTTGGAAAAATCCTAAAACACCCATCAAAGTTCCAGCGAACATGGTATTGGGCAGATACATAACAGCTCGTGGCGAATACAGTTTATTTGAAAACGACCAACACTATTTTTTAGTGGAAACCCAACACGTCAAGCAAATAGACTAAGGAAACAGAAAGCAAAATACAAGACTAAAAACTAACAGCAATCAAAAAAGAATATGAACAAAAGAAACATAAAATACATTGTCATTCATTGCACCGCTACACCGCAAAACACCACCATAGAAAGCGTTAAACGCTATTGGAAAGAGCAACGTGGCTGGGGAGATACAGCAGGGTATCATTACATCATTGAAGCCGATGGAGAAGTAACGCAATTATTGGACGAGGCTAAAAACAGCAATGGTGTTTACAAACACAATAGCGAATGTATCAACATTGCTTACATCGGTGGCATTGATAAAAACGGTAAACCAAAAGACACACGTTCACGCAGACAAGAAGATGCCATGTTTGATTTAATCGTTTCCCTTACTGAAAAATATAAAGGAGCGAGCGTATTAGGTCATCGTGATTTTCCAAACGTAGCAAAGGCCTGTCCGAGTTTTGATGTAAAAACATGGTTAGCGAATTACACACCAAATCTTAACCCTAACATTTAAGAACAAAATCAAATGAGCAAAGAAGTAGAGGATTTTATTAAGAGAAATGCAGCCGATGTGATTCGGAGTGTGCAAAAGACCAGCCTCTTTCCTTCTGTAAAAATGGCTCAAATGATTATTGAGAGTAGCGGAAAAGATGCGAATGGAAAGTTTGGAATAGGCAAAGGATTAGCAGTTAGAAAAGCAAATAATTATTTCGGCATTAAAGCAGATAGAAGATGGACAGGAAGAAAAATTGCCCTATCCACTCCGAGAGATGGAAAGCCAGTAAGTTATTTCAGAGTATATCCAACCGCTTTAGATAGCATGAAAGACCATACAAATTTTTTACTGGTCAATTCAAGATACAAAGCGCATGGTGTATTTACTTCTACCAATCCATTTATGCAAGTGGAAGCATTACAGAGAGCTGGGTATTCAGAAAGTCCAAATTACAGCAAAGCACTAAGAGCATTAATAAATGCTTACCACTTGACAGAACTGGATAAGAAAAAACCACAAGATGATTTTACAAAGTGGTATGTGTTAGGAAGTGCGCTGGTTTTAGCTGCTACTGCTTTTGCCTTAAAAAATGAAATCAAAGAATTAGTAACTAAAAAAAGACTTAAACAAAACACATGAACCCTTTAAATTTTCTAAAACAACTCTTAAAAGATAAAACAAGCAATTATAGCATGAGAGAGTTTGTGATAGCTATATGTCTGCTCTTAATCATTATCAGTTGGGTAGCACAAATAGTTTTTGGCATCACTACACCTGAGTATATGTTTTATTCTATCGTGAGTTTAATAGCCGCTGGATGCTTCGGATATAGCATTGAAAAACCTAAACAATAATTAAAAATAAACTAAAAAAAAGAATTATGAGAAGCACAGTAAAAAATTTCGCAATCGCATTTGGCTTATTTGCCCTAGTATTTATGATTGGTACTTGCCATGTAAACAATGTAAACAAACCCGAAAAAATACCACTTGATACCGCCTTACTTAATTCCTACAAAGAAAAAGTAAACGCCTTGCAATTTGAATTTGAAAAACAAATCCATGTTTTAAAAACTTCAAAAGATAGTTTGCAAAGACTGGTAAAAGGAAATAAAAAAACAATTGCTGTTTTAAGGCTTAATTCTAAACAATTAGAAATACGCATAAAGAGCGATTTACAAAGGGCTGATAGTACTATGATAAATGATAGTTTAAAAACAAACACCTTAAACTATATCGCCTTAGTAAACCAGCGTGATTCCCTTTGTAATGAAAGTATCAATACGCTAGAGATAGTGGCATCTAAACAAGATAGCATTATTGGTTTTCAAAACAAGGAAAAGGATAACCTAAAAGACTTGATACTGCAAAATGAACTAAGAGAAAGGTATTTAACAGAGCAATTAAACACCGCTTATAAAGTGCAACGAAAAATAGCTTTTAGGAATAAGTTTTTAGCTGGTGCTTTATTTATGATGACAGGATTTGCAAGTGCTTTATTAATTAATCAAACATTAAAATAGAAAGGAGAAACAAACATGAAAGAAAAAACATTGGTATCAACCTTTACCCTCATTGGTTCTTTAGCATCCTATTACTATGGCAAAACACAAGGAAAAGATGTTGTTCCTTATGTAATGATAGGAGGCTTCATAGGGGCATGGGTGGGCGAATTAATCTCGAATGCGGTTATTAAGAATAAGGACGATAACGACAAACCAAGTACAAACAATTAAAACAAAAATTTATGACAATTGAAATAACAAACAACGGTGCAAGTATCAAGATTAACGATACCACTGCCATCCGTAATATTATGAAAAGCCAAATACAAGAAATTGTAGTGGTAAAAACAAACATCATTAAAATTGACATTGGCAAAGGAGCGTTGTACAATGTGTTTATTCCTTATGCAGATGTTACCATTCCAAGTACAGCTAATCCCGAAGCCTTAAAAGATGCTATTAATACGATGTTAAGTGCGACAGTTGTAGCTGGAACTGCTACGGAGGTAAATCAACAAATAGAAATTGACAAACTAACAACTTTAAACGCTACCGCTGACACAATTAAAAACGCTGTAAACGCATTAGATAGTAAAATCTTTTTTGAGCCAGTTATGGTAGATGAAAGTAACCCGAATTTAATCTACAAGGGTTTTGCTTCACCAGCAGCAAATGGACAAGATGCAGTTTGGGCGATTCAACGAGTGAGCATTGCCAATGAAATTTGTTCTTACCAATGGGCAGATGGCAATAAGAATTTCGATAACGTGTGGAATAACCGAGCTGCTTTACTTTATTCATAGTATGGGACGATTTTTAGATTTATTAACGGGGCATTTGTATTCTTTCAGAAATGCAAACGGTGCGGATATTAATTTAGGAACATCGGATAAATTAATTGTAACACCACAATCCTTAAAACAAAGTGATGTATTTTGTAACACCAGCATACCGCCGGTGTTACCATCATTATTTACCACAAAGAGCGCATTATTTGTTGTAAATTCTAATGTATTGGTTATCCCCGCCAATGGTTACTTTTTTCCGAACAGACGTAATACGATTAAAACTCAGTTATTCGCCAATACTATTGTTGATACTGGTTTAACAGGCGAAATCTGTTTAGTGGATTTATCAAACAATACCGTTGTTCCTAACTCCACTGTCAGTTTTACCAATAGCACCTATTCAACGATTAGTAGCAATGTGTTTTTTGTAGAAGCTGGAAAAGCCTATTCTATTGCATTAAGGAGGTCGTTAGGCAATGCTTCCAAGTTTGTAACATTAAGAGCCTTGACACTCACATTAAAATTACTAGCTGCATAATGCCACATCAATTCTCACATACACCAACATTATTAGGTTTGGGGCAAACTCTTTTAGCCCCAAACCTTTTGGAGTTTGTAACCTTTATGCAAAAAGATTTACGCATGGGTTATAAGCACAACAAACGAAGTGTTGAAGCCCTTGCCCTTTCTTTAAAGATTGAAGATAAAACAGAAATTAAAGAATTAACGGAGTTAGCTATTGTAAACATTGCAAGAGAGATTGCCACAGGGAAAGGATCCGTTGAAGATAAATACACCCGTATTGTAGAGTTATACAATAATCAAATGATTTTATCTCATCGCACTTCGCAAAGTGTGTTATTGCAACAATACTCCACTCCAGCCCCTATTGGTTATTTAATGGGCGTGTATTGCGGATTACCAAAATTGGATTTTAACGATTGGGCTTTTGAGCCTTGCGCTGGAAATGGACTTTTAACCATTGCTGGAAATCCTAAAAAAATTATTGTGAATGAAATTGATATAATCCGTAACCGTAATTTACAAACACAAGGATTTTTAGAGGTCAATAATTTAGATGCTTCACAACCCTTTAATTTAATAGGACAAAAATTCCAAGCGGTGCTTACAAATCCTCCCTTTGGAGTTTTAGATAAAGCCGTTGAGTTTAACACTTTTCCTATTCGGGTGCTTGACCACTTAATGGCTTTACGTGCTTTAGAAACGATGGCAGATAATGGTAAAGCGGCCATTATTATTGGCGGACATACACGATGGGATAAACTAGGAAGAATTGAAAAAGGTAAGAACCGCATTTTCTTTAACTACTTGTACCACCATTATTTTGTAGAAGATGTGATACAAATTGATGGCAACCGCTTATACACACGTCAAGGTACTGGCTTTCCAGTAAGGCTCATTTTAATTACAGGCAGAAAAGAAAAACCAAGCGAAGTTGCTCCTGTGAAAAATGCAGAGAACAGCAAAGTCGTAAAATCATTTGACGAATTATTTGAACGAGTGATGAGTGTAACCGATATAGAAGAAGCGACAACAGAACAAACACAAACAACAACAGAAAGTAAAATGTTAGATATACAACAATTAGAAAACGAAGCAAACGAACTCCTCAAATATTTTGAAGGCAACGAGTTAGGTATGCCATACACACCAGCTTCAAACGCTTGCGTGGTATTAGATACCCAAGTACCAGATTCGATGGGATTTGAAACACACGCAGCTTTAGCAAGAGTGAAAGCAGAGGTAGGCGGTAGTATGGATAATTTCGTTAGACACCGATTAGGCTATTATTCGCATACCGATTTATGCAAGGCTTTATCAGCCGAACAAATAGATGCCGTTGCTATGGCAATTTATAATATTGAGGCAAGAGGACAAGGCATGATTATAGGCGACCAAACAGGCATTGGTAAAGGACGGATTGCAGCAGCCATGATACGTTACGCTTGTAAACAAGGTATGAAACCGATTTTCATAACTGAAAAGGCAAATTTATTTTCAGACATTTATCGTGATTTAGCAGCCATTGGTTCAGCACATTTAAAGCCCTTTATCATTAATGGCAGAGAACCAAAAACAGATATTAAAGATGAAGACGGCAATGTAATTTATCAAGCCCTTGCTCCAAGTGAACAACACACCGTTTTTGAAAGCAATGCAATACCATCCAATTACGATTTTGTTGTAGGAACATACACACAATTTAATTCTCCCGATAAAAAACCCGAAAAGCCCAACTTCTTAATGCAAATCGCTCAAGGTAATTTGCTAATCATGGACGAGGCGCATAATTCAAGCGGTTCAAGTAATACTGGCGAATTTATGCAACGTGTAGTTAGCAGAACTAAAGGGGTTGTATTCTTATCGGCAACTTTTGCCAAACGTCCCGACAATATGCCGATTTATGCCATGAAAACATCTATTAGCGAAGCGAACTTAACTCGTGATGAATTAGTAGAAGCTATTACAAAAGGCGGTGTAGCCTTACAAGAAATCTTAGCCAGTCAATTAGTAGCCGAAGGGCAAATGATACGCAGAGAGCGTTCGTTTGAAGGTATAGAGGTTAATTATATTTCATTAGATAGTTACGAAGAAAAACACAAACGCTTTTCGGATTCTGTTACCCAAGTATTGCGTGATATTATTTTGTTTCAGAAAAATCACATTGATAAAAAAGTAGATGAGTTAGATGAGATTGCAGTAGCGGAAGGTAAAGAAGTAGAAATGCGAGAAGGAACTTCACAAGCTGGAGTAGATAACATTCCTTACTTCTCAAAAGTATTTAATGTGATTAATCAAATGCTCTTTAGCATAAAAGCCGAAGCGGTTGCAGAAAGAGCCATAGAACGATTAAAAGAAGGTAAAAAGCCTGTGATTGCATTTGCCTCAACGATGGGAAGTTTTATTGAGCAAACAGAAAACGAACAAGGTTTATTAGTGGGTGATGGAGATTTGATTGATACTAATTTTTCAGCCGTATTAAAAAAAGGTTTAGAAGGTGTAATGCGTTATACCGAAAAAGACATCAATGGTAAATCGGTATTCAAGCATTTTGAATTATCGGATTTAGCAGAGGAAGCACGAATAGATTACCAACGTATTATAACAACCATCAACACTATTAGTACTGGTTTATCTATTAGCCCGATAGATGTCATTATTAAAAAACTGGAAAGTGCTGGTTATGTGGTTGCCGAAGTAACAGGCAGAAAATACAGCATACAATTAAATGCCGATGGCTCAAAAGGCATGGTAACAAGCCGTAAGCGATTAAATACCAATGATGCCTTTCGTATGTTTAATAACAATGAAGCGGATGTATTAATGATAAATCAATCGGGAAGTACAGGCGCATCGGCTCATGCTATACCAACTGCAAAAGTACCAAAGGAACAAGTAAAGCAACGTGTAATGATTGTTTTACAAGCTGAGTTAGATATTAATACCGAAGTTCAAAAACGTGGGCGTATCAATCGTACTGGACAAATCTTAAAACCCATTTATGATTATGTGATTTCCGCTATCCCAGCAGAAAAACGTTTAATGATGATGCTCCAAAAGAAATTAAAATCATTGGATGCAAACACAACCTCTAATCAAAAACAAAGCACCAAGATTTTAGATGTTCCCGATTTCTTAAACAAGTACGGAGATAAAGTGGTAAAAGAATATTTAATGGAAAACTTAGAAGTAAACGAACTCTTAAACGACCCATTAAATTTACAAGGAAAAGGCAGCGAGAGCGATGAGAATTTAGAAGATGCGGCTCATAAAGTATCGGGGCGTGTAGCGGTATTATCCACTCAACAACAAGCCGATTTTTATTCGGATATATCTGAACGCTACAATGACTATGTAGAGTATCTAAAACAAATTGGCGAGTATGATTTAGAGGTAGAAGCCCTTGACCTTAAAACTGAAACCATTGATACCAGTATTATGAAAATGGGTAAAGGTGGCGAAACCGCTTTTGGAGAGGATAGTATTTTAGAAAAAGTAAAAGCCAATGTTTTGAAAAAACCATTTTCTAAAAACGAATTAGAAAATTTGTTAAATGAAAGTTTAAATGGCAAATACGCTGAACAGCATAAACGAGAATTATTAGATGACTTTACCAATGCAATGGAACAGCGTTTAACAGATGAAATAAAAGCATCTGAATCAAAATACAATAAACTAATTAGTGAAATTCCAACTGAAAAGAAAATAATGAAGTTAGCTGGTTCGGGTGCTTATGACCATGCCATACGTGAGCGTGAAAAAGAATTAAGAGCCACACATCAATTAAATGTTACAGCACTGCAAAAAAGCTACAAATACAAACAAGAGTATTTACAACGCATTTTAAACTTCTTTACTATTGGTAGAAAATTATCTTATCCAGTATTCACATTTGATAACGGACAAGAAACAATCATGGCAGTTAGTTTGGGGATTATGATTGACAAGAAAAAGAAAAACCCTTATGCGCCAAGTGCTATTAAAGTGAGAGTTGCTATTGCTAATAGTAGTAAGTATATAGCCATGCCAGCAAGTTTTAATGATGGCATTTCTAAAATCATGGCTGCAAGTATTGATAATGATGACTTATCACAAGAGCAATTATTAAATCTTTGGGAACAAGAAATTAAACAACGTACAAAGGATAGAAGTTTCCGCTATATCATTACCGGTAATTTATTACAAGCCTTTGGTTCAGAGAGTGGAAAATTGGTAAGCTATACCACTATGGAAGGGCAAACAAAGAAGGGAATTTTAATGCCCGAAGAATGGCAACCTAAAGAACAAAGCGAACGCAAAATTGATGTGCCAATTATCAAAGCCTTGCCAATTTTAAAATCACTTTCCAATGGCTCTGCTTTATATGCCTCTAATGAAATTGCTTTTTTTAGTACAGCGGATAAATACAGAGTGATTGTACCACTTGCTCGTTCTCGTGGTGGGGATATTTATACGGACAAGGATTTGATGGCTTTGGTTGATAAGGGCTTATTTGAGAAGTCCTCCGATAAAATGGCTGCCTATTTACCTAAAGAGAATGTAGAAGCCTTTGCAAGCATTTTACAAAGCAAGTTTGGTGTAAGTGTTTCTATTAGTCCTAATCAATTGAGTTTAGTAAAAGATGTGAGCGTAAAAATTAGCACTCGCAAAAAAATAGAACTGCCTCCCGAACAAAATGACAATGAAACTGAACGCATCCGCATTTTAGAGTTGGAAGCAGAAGCCTTGTTATTAGAATTTGATTTTGCAGCTTAATTTTTTAATCCATTAAATACAACCCAACATGATAAACATAAACAATTACAAAGACCAAATAGCAAGTGTTGATTTTTCTCAACTACCAGCCAAATTTTTAAAGGGACATAATTTTGTTGAGAAATCAACTTTAAACTATACTGATTGGAACGCCTATAATTCTAGTGCATCCATAAAAGGAATTATTGATAAGTACATAGCAGAGTTAAACGAAACTACCAAGGCAAATGCTTCTACTAATAACAGCAATCATAAAGTTAGTGAGGAGAAAATAATTAAACCAACAAGCGAAAAAACCTCTCATACGCACATAAAAAAAGTAGCTCCAACTACTCAACAAAATGATGATGCGAATGACGAAATGGATTTTTCTTTTGTAGAGCGTATTCCCGAAGAAATCAAATTCATCAAACGCTTCCTTTCTTTAAATGGTAAGAAAAAAACAAAAGAAGATTTGTTGCGTTTTATCAATGCCTTGCACAGAGCTATCGTTGAAAAGAAAATTCGTAAAGCATCACCGTATGCCAAACAAATTGAATACATCCAAGAAAAATTGGTATTACGTTTTAATGAGATGACTAAACCGCAAACTATTGAGATTAACGAAAAAACACGCTACGATTTTAAGAACCTTATTTTACAAGAACGTGTGTTGCCCTCTGTAATGTTGATTAAACGATACATTAGTTTAAATGGAAGATACGGTGTAAAGGATAAGGCACAATTGCTTTTAAATGCAATGGAAAAAGCAGCCAAATTAAAGAAAATCACTAAGAGCGATAAGTACAATAAATTGCTTGACCAAATGCACGCTAATTTATCAATCTATATCCGTAGCAAAACGCAAAAGATTTTATCTATTCCTCAAACGGAATTAAATGGCTTAAATGGTGTGTTAGGTTGCGGTTGCGAAATGAATGGAATAGACGAGGAACTCGCTGAAGTAAGTTGTTTGGAAAATGATACTATACCGGTCAAACCATCCTTACCAAAAGGTGTAATGTCTAGCATGGATTTTAGCAAAGTGCAATTTAAAACAGTTGGTTTTGTTGGCAAGTACCGTAAGTTAATTGGCGACCCAAGCAAAGGCTTTTCAGTTATGGTTTACGGTAAACCTAAAATGGGTAAATCCTTTTTATGTGTTGATTTTGCTGGTTATTTGGCTCGTAATCATGGTAAGGTATTATACATTGCTCGTGAAGAAGGATTAGATTTTACCTTACAAGAAAAGTTAAATAATAAAGATGTTGCTCATCCTAATTTAGATGTAACTGGAAGCATCCCCGATGATTTAACTCCCTATGATTTTATCTTTTTTGATAGTGTGAATAAATTAGGTTTATCGAGTACTGATTTAGAAGCCCTTAAACGCACTAATCCTGGAAAATCATTTATTTACATCTTCCAAACTACAAAAGAGGGCAATTTCAGAGGGGCTAATGAATTTCAGCATGATGTGGATGTGGTTATCCAAGTTCCCGAAAAAGGTTTAGCGGTGCAAAATGGTAGGTTTAATCAAGGTGGCGAGATGAGGATATTTGAGGATGAGGGGTTTAATGTGGCAGCTTAATTTAATATCGGAAATCCATCAAAAAACGATGGATTTTTGTATTTTTACGTGTTACCGAACATTTCAAAATTCACAAAATTATTATGGCTTTAAGCTGGAACGAAATAAAAGATAGAGCAGTTAAGTTTTCCAAAGAATGGGAAAATACAACTAATGAAGAAGCTGATGCTAAACCATTTTTGGTTGAGTTTTTTAATGTATTTGGTATTAGTAGTAAAAAGGTAGCAACATTCGAGCATAAAGTAAAAAAACTAAATGAGGCTGACGGTTATATTGACTTACTTTGGAAAGGTACAATTTTAGTTGAAATGAAAAGTCGAGGTAAAAATCTCAACAAAGCATATCAACAAGCCAAAGATTATTTACATGGATTAAAACAACACGAATTACCAAAATACATTCTTATTTCTGATTTTGAAACTTTTAGACTTTATGACCAAGAAGAGGAAAAAACAGTTGAGTTCAAAATAAATGAACTTGTAAGTAATGTTCAGCATTTCGGATATATTTTAGGTTATCAAAAAAAGACCTTTAAGGAACAAGACCCTGCAAATATTAAAGCAGCGGAATTGATGGGTAAGTTACATGACCGACTTAAAGAAATTGGTTATGATGGGCATCCATTAGAAGTTTATCTAGTTCGCTTATTATTTTGTTTGTTTGCTGAAGACACAACGATATTTAACAAACAACAATTTCAAGACTATTTAGAACAAAGAACATCAGAAGACGGCAGCGACCTTGCAGCTAAATTACAAGAGTTATTTCAAGTATTAAATACTTCTAAAGAAAAGCGTTTTAAAAATCTTGATGAACAACTAAATGATTTTCCGTATGTAAATGGTAAATTATTTGAAGAACAATTGCCTACCGCAAGCTTTGACACAAAGATGCGACAAGCTCTATTAGAATGTTGTTACTTAGATTGGAGTAAAATATCTCCAGCTATTTTTGGCTCTATGTTCCAAAGTGTAATGAACCCAACGGAACGAAGAAACCTTGGTGCACATTACACAAGCGAAACAAATATTTTAAAACTAATTAAACCTCTTTTCTTGGATGAACTTTGGAAGGAATTTGAAAATATAAAAGACAATAAAAACAAACTCCCTGAGTTTCATAAAAAAATTAGTGAACTTAAATTTTTAGACCCTGCCTGTGGTTGTGGTAATTTCCTAGTTATTACGTATCGTGAATTACGTTTATTAGAAATTGAGATATTACGCTCTCTTAACAAATCAGGACAAGGTTTTTTAGATGTTCGAGATATTATTTGGTTGGACGTTGACATGATGTGCGGTATTGAATATGAGGAGTTTCCTGCACGAATTGCAGAAGTAGCCATGTGGTTAATTGACCATCAAATGAATATGCAAATAAGTAATGAGTTTGGGCAATACTTTGTTCGTTTACCATTAAAAAAAGCAGCTAAAATTATTCATGGCGATGCGTTAGAAACTGACTGGGAAAATGTAATTTCAAAAAATGAACTTTCATATATAATTGGAAATCCGCCTTTCATTGGTTCTAATATAATGAAACAGAGCCAACGCAACCAAATTATAAAACAATTTGACAATGCAGCAGGTGGCGGAACTCTTGACTATGTTACAGGTTGGTATATCAAGGCATCTAAATACATACAAAATACAAAAATTAAAGTTGCCTTCGTTTCAACAAACTCTATTGTGCAGGGCGAACAAACAAGTTTGCTTTGGGGTCTTTTGCAAATCAAATACGGCATTAAAATTCATTTTGCTCACAGAACATTTAAGTGGAACAACGAAGCTAAAGGCAATGCTGCCGTTTATTGTGTGATAATTGGCTTCGCCAACTACGACACTCAGAACAAAAGTATTTATGAATATGAAGATATTAAAGGCGAAGCCCACGAAATAAAAGCAAAAAACATCAATGCTTATTTAATTGATGCTAAAGACATTTTGGTCGAAAAAAAGAAAAAACCAATTTGCAATGTTCCTGACATTATTAAAGGAAATTATTACGCAAAAAGTGAAGGTTTAATTGTTGAGGAAGAAGATTTAGATTATTTGATAACAAACGAACCTAAAGCAAAAAAATGGATAAAACTTTTGATTGGCGCAGATGAATTTATAAATAATAGAAAACGTTATTGTCTTTGGTTAGTTGATTGTCCACCAGATGAATTAAGAAAAATGCCATTGGTAATGGAACGAGTAAATCAAGTTAAAGAAGACAGACTTAAAAGTACCGACAAAGGTATGCAAAACCTTGCACCTACTCGGTTTCGAGAAACAAATAATCCCGAAAAATGCCTAGTAATTCCGGTAGTATCTTCTGAGAGAAGAAAATATATTCCCATGGGATTTATTGATAAAAATACAATTTCAACTAATGGTAACTTAATAATGCCTAATGCAGAACTATTTCATTTAGGAGTTTTAATGTCAACTATGCACATGGCTTGGGTAAAAACTGTTTGTGGCAGATTAGAAAGTCGATTCAGGTACTCAAAAGACATAGTATATAATAATTTCCCTTGGGCAGACAATCCAAGTGAAAAACAAATAAAGGCAATTGAAATTGCAACACAAAAAGTTTTAGAGATAAGGGCAGAATTCCCCGATAGTTCATTAGCAGATTTATACGACTCTTTAACTATGCCTCCAGTATTAATAAAGGCTCATAATGAGTTAGATAAAGCAGTTGACCTATCTTATCGTCCGCAACCATTTGTAAGTGAAGCAAAACGTATGGAGTTTTTATTTGATTTGTACGAAAAATATACCGCTGATTTGTTTACAACTGAAAAAGTGAAGAAAAGTAAAAAGAAATAGTTTAATAAGTATATGCAAGAAGATTTAATTTTAGAATATGATGCGTTTATTCGGTCAATAAAACAGAATAAAGACATCTCTCATGCGTTCTTGTTGGGAGCGGGTGCATCTTTAAGTTCTGGCATCCAGTCAGCAGCAGATTGCATTTGGGAATGGAAAAGAGATATTTATACTTCAAAAAACATTAATTCTACTGTATTATTTAATAACTATAAATCAGAATCAGTTCGTAAAAGTATTCAAAGTTGGCTTGATAAAGAGGGCGTATATCCTAAAGAGAATTCTCCAGAAGAATATACCTTTTATGCTGAAAAAGCTTATCCAATTGCGGACGATAGACGTAAATATTTTCAAAAATTATCTGAGGGGAAAGAACCTTTCATTGGCTATAAGTTACTATGCTTATTGAATGATGCAGAAATTGTAAAATCTGTTTGGTCGACAAATTTCGATGGATTAGTTGAAAGAGCTTCACACAAGATGAACCTAACTCCTATAGCTGTTAATCTTGATAATCAAGACAGGATATTTAGAAATGAAAGTAGGAATGAATTACTTTATGTAGCGCTGCACGGCGATTATAAATATTCTACATTAAAAAATACAAATAAGGAATTAGATAGTCAAAGCGATATTTTTACTTCTACACTTATAAGATACTTTAATGATAAAAATTTAATTGTTTCTGGTTATAGTGGTAGAGATAAATCATTAATGGACACTCTGAAAGCAACTTTTTCGCAGAGAGGGTCAGGGCGACTTTATTGGTGTGGTCATGGTCACGAGCCAAATGCTTCTGTGAAAGAATTAATCGAGGTTGCAAGACAAAATGGAAGGGAGGCTTTTTATATAGCAGCTGAAGGATTCGACAAAACAATAAAATCAATTTGCAGAGCTTGTTTTGAAAACGAGACCGAAAAACAACAAAGAGTAGATGAGATATTGAAATCTGCTGAAGTGGCTACTTTAACAACACCTTTTACAATAACTTCAAGTCGTAATGATAAATATATTAAGAGTAATATTCATCCGATTAGTTTCCCTAAAGAGGTGTTTCAATTTGAAATTAATTATCCCGAAGGAACAACTCAATGGAATACATTAAAAACTTTAATAGGAACTTTAGATATAGTAGCAGTTCCATTTAAGGGAAAAGTATTTGCAATTTCTACTTTAACAAACTTAAATACCGCATTTGGGAATAAAATAAAAACAGAGATTGTACGTGTACCTATTTCAAAACATGACATTAGCAAAGTTTCAGCATTTCAAAATCTTGTTCTAAGTGCAATAACAAACTCTATTGCAAAAAAATCAAATTTTGATACAGATGGAAGGTCAAGGATTTGGAATAAAACAGAAATGTATAATACAAAAATTAACGATAATCAAATTGGCGTTCACGAAGCGCTAAAAGTCTCGTTATTTTTTGACAAAGGTTTTTCCTATTTAGTCTTCAATCCTTCAGTACATCTAAAATGTGATAGTGAATTATCAAAAGAAATAAAACAAAGTATTAGTAAACCTTATCTTGAAAAATTATTTAATAATAAATATGACGAGTATTTAGAAAATTGGAATAAATTAATTTTTGGTGGTAATAAATTATTGTTTGATTATCCTATAAATTCTGGCAATGATTTGAAATTCATTATTGCTAATAATTCTGCGTACGCTGCAATTCAAGTTCTTGATGAGAACTTTCGAGCATATCAGCCCAATGATTTTAATCAGAAATTAGTTTTGCATAAAGGTGTTCAATTTCTTGAACCTCAATTATTATTTACTAATAAATTTGATGATAGACAGTCAAAGGATTTTCATCCAATGCGAGGATTAGTTACACATAGACCTTATGACTTTTTATTTAATGGCAAAGTATTTTCTAATGAAGTAAAGATTGGGGTTATTTGCCCTGATAAATATGCTCAAGTATTTAATTCCTTTTTAAATGGTTTACAACAACAATCAAAAGCAGATAAGAATGTTGATTATTTAATTGATTATCCGGGTTTCTTATCTGCTTATAATATCCCTATTGATATTCCAACAGTGGACAGTGATAGATGGGTAGATAGCAAGTTTTCACATACTAACGGTTCAATAAAGGCTAATGCCATAAGTTTAGCTCGTTCTATTACATCTAAAATCGAACAACTTTCGGACAATTTTACTCAAATTTCCGTCGCTATCTTTATCCCAAAAGAGTGGGACTCATATCAAAGTTATGATGAGGAAGGAGAGAAATTTGATTTACATGATTATATAAAAGCTTTTGCAGCTCAAAAAAATGTAGCTACTCAATTAATCCAAGAAAAAACATTAGCTGACGAATTAAAATGTCAAAAATATTGGTGGCTTTCTTTATCATTCTATGTGAAATCATTAAGAACCCCTTGGATATTATCGAATACTGATACTACAACAGCTTTCGCTGGAATTGGGTATAGTATTAAGAAACAGAAAAATAAAACAGAAGTTGTACTCGGATGCAGTCATATTTATGATTCACAAGGACAGGGCTTAAAATATAAATTGTCAAAGGTTGAAGATTTTGTACTCGACAAAAAATCGAATCCATTTTTGTCGTACGAAGATGCTTTTCAATTTGGAGTTTCCATTAGAGAATTATTTATGCAATCAATGAATACTTTACCGCAAAGAGTTGTTGTTCATAAACGTACTCCTTTCAAAAAAGATGAAATTCAAGGAATAACAGATAGTTTGTTTAAGGCTGGAATAGAAAAGATTGACTTAATTGAAATAAACCATGAGCAAGATGTAAAATATTTTGCTACTAAGGTTTATAATAATAGTTTACAAATAGACGGTTTTCCAATATCACGAGGAACTTGTATTGTTACAGGCGAAACAACCGCTTTATTATGGACGCATGGCATTGTTCCATCGGTAAAAAATCCAAATTATAAATTTTATTTAGGAGGAAGGAGCATTCCAAGTCCATTAAAAATCGTTAAACATTATGGAGATAGTGATATAAATACAATCGCTACTGAAATATTGGGCTTGACTAAAATGAATTGGAACTCCTTTGATTTATATACAAAATTACCTGCTACAATTAGTTCTTCTAATGAAATAGCTAGAATTGGTAATTTATTATCTCGATTTGAGGGTAGAATGTATGATTATAGATTTTTTATTTAAGATTAAAAATTAAACTAAAATATGCACTCAAAAACAGATTGAGAGAAATATAGAAAAGAGCCTAATTTTTGCATTTTACTTGCATTAACCTTCATTTCAACAACCTTATAATTATTCAAATTATTTGCTAATCAAGGCTTTAAGAGCAGATAAAACTTTCAGCTCTTTAAGTTCTTTATTGGACATTTGGTCAGCTGGGTTCTCTGAAAAATCAGATAACCCTTTTTTATTAGAATTGAACTTTACGTAAATCTTCCAAAATACGGTTCGAACTTGCTCGTGTCAGTTCCACAAAAAAAGCCTTACAAATTGTAAGGCTTTTTTATTGGATGCATTACGTTTACATACTTTACAGCCCTATTTTAAATAAATACTATGTTGGTGAAAGCAATGATGTTGAAAAACGGTTGATTCAACACAATACCGCATTTTACAAGGGAAGTTACACCTCAATAACTAATGACTGGATCCTGAAATCATCCATCTGTTTCAACTCATCTTCAGCCGCAAAAAAGCAGAGGCTTTCATTAAAAAAATGAATTCCAGACGATTTGTTGAAAGTCTCATATTAAAAAACCAATGGCTTATTGATAAATTTAATTCAACTGATTAATGCAGAGGGTCACTGTCGCGAAGCCTCGCGACGAACCCAGTACTCCCCACAAAAAAAGCCTTACAAATTGTAAGGCTTTTTTATTATAAGACATTTCAAGTTTTTATCACTTATTGGCCTAATAAAGACAAATTTTATGTGGGGTTTACGAGCGATAATATTGATGAGCGAATTCGTAAATATAATTCCAATCACAAAAGTTTTACCGATAAATTGACTAGTTGGCAACAGAAATGTGTATAGATTTCCACATCTAAACAGGATGCTTTATTAAGAGTCACACAAATAAATAAATCTTCTTTTAATTAAGATCTATCAAAATTCTTTCACTCAATAATTAAAAGCTTTAAAAATAGATTTACTACAGTATTGATTTTTATCATTTCAAATGTCGTTCATGTTTTATTACCTTTACTATAAGGATAAAAACATGAAACTAAACACAACTCTGCAATCTCTTATTTTAATTATTCTCATTGGGTTTATTTTAATTTTCGCTAAGTCATTTCTTATTCCCTTGGCTTACTCCTTACTAATTGCAATAGTTATTTTTCCTATTTGCAAATACCTGGAGGAAAAAGGCATACCTAAAATATTATCCGTTCTATTGCCTTTGTTATTGGTTTGTTTTTTGTTTATCGGATTGATCACTCTTTTAAGTTACGAAATGGCTCTGCTTAGCGGAAAGTGGCCCTTGATCCAAGAAAAAATCTATCCATTAGTTGATCAAATTCAAGAAACCCTTTATGATCGAATCGGCTGGACTAGTCAGGATCAAATAATTTGGATTCGCGATAGTTTAGAAAAACTCGGTCAAAATGCCGGTAAACTAATTCAAGAAGCGTCTAAAGCAACATTTGAAGCGATATTTAATCTTATTATTATACCAATCTATATTTCTTTAATTCTTTTGTATCGCCAAAAAATTGTAGCGTTACTCAGCTCATTATCGCCTGCAGATCACAAAGAAAAAATACCTTTAATAATAAACGCTACGATAACCATGTTTTCAAAATTTATCAGGGGAATGGTAAGCGTTTATTTAACAGTAGGCGTTTTAAATACTATTGGGCTTTTTATTATTGGAATTGAAAACCCAATAATTTATGGTATGTTAACAGCCATTATGACTATCATACCATACTTTGGAATTATAACTAGCGCACTTCTTCCAATAACATTAAGCTGGTTGAGTACTGGCGAAATATGGCAGCCGCTGGCAATAATAAGTGTGTTTTCGGTGGTACAGTACCTTGAGGCTAATTTAATTTTCCCATATATCGTTGGAAAACATGTTAATCTTAATACACTTGCTTCAATTTTTGCAATGTTTATTGGTTCGCTTATTTGGGGTGTCTCTGGTATGGTTCTATTTCTACCTTTTGTTGCCGTATTTAGAATTTTCGCCGAACATTTCCCGCAACTCAAGCCTTGGTCAGATTTTTTAAAGAAATAAAACCTGATCCTTTTTCTTGTATTTATTATCCATTATAAATAAATATAATTTTAGCTAGAATTACGTTCTGAAAAAGCTTTACGATCAATTTTATACGTTTAATAAAACTGAAACATGACTTATAAGATGTTCAGTGATTTCTTTCAATAAGAATAAGGTTTTCTCAGCCTCCGCGGATTTAAAATCGGCATCTCTGATAGCTTTTAGCGTTAGGAGCCTAAAGCAAAATATACGTATAAAGCTACTGATACCTACCTAGCGATGGCGCTTGTCCGGAGACATGATTTAAAAACCTCCATAAATGCAAAAAGCCCCAGATTACTCTGAGGCTTTTTTTTAAAATTGGCATCGACATACTCTCCCGGGCTTTAGGCCAAGTACCATCTGCGCTGGTGGGCTTAACTTCTCTGTTCGGAATGGGAAGAGGTGATCCCCACCGCAATAGACGCCATAAAGGGATTAGATTTCAGATTGGCAGATTTCAGATTGAGCAGATTACTGTAAGGTAATTTGCAATCTGTAATTTGCTAATTTGTAATCGTTAAAAACAAATTGAAAAAAGACACGAGGAGTGTTGCTACACAATAGAAAGCTTACGGATAATTAGTATTACTCGGCTTTGCCATTACTGACTTTACACCTATAACCTATCAACGTAGTAGTCTACTACGATCCTTATAAAATGATCTTATCTTGAGGTGAGTTTCGCACTTAGATGCTTTCAGCGCTTATCTCATCCGAACATAGCTACCCTGCGGTGCAGATTGGCTCCACAACAGGTACACCAGCGGTTCGTCCGACTCGGTCCTCTCGTACTAGAGTCAGCGCCCCTCAAATCATTAACGCCCACAACAGATAGGGACCGAACTGTCTCACGACGTTCTGAACCCAGCTCGCGTGCCACTTTAATCGGCGAACAGCCGAACCCTTGGGACCTTCTCCAGCCCCAGGATGTGACGAGCCGACATCGAGGTGCCAAAC